>NZ_VJYD01000004.1 GCF_007341385.1 Flavobacterium daemonense | reverse complement strand
TTTGATTTTTAAAACTTTGCGACTCTGCGACTTCGCGTGATTTTTTAGTTAGTGTTTTTTAGTTTAAAAGGTTTATTTGCAATGTTTTGGATTTTTTTAAAGTTGCTATTCCGAAGCCTCGGGACTAAGACACTAAAGTTTCTGATTTTTTTGTAAAGTATTTGATTTTTAAAACTTTGCGACTCTGCGACTTCGCGTGATTTTTTAGTTAGTGTTTTTTAGTTTAAAAGGTTTATTCGCAATGTTTTGGATTTAATTTTTTAAATTTAACAAGTTTAATATTTAGAAAAGGAGTATACCGAAAAGCCAAAGAGTAGGAAAATCTAAGCGTAAATACCATGAAAATCAAAAGAGCTGCCGCGTTATTACTATTATTTTTTGTTTCTGTTTTTTCTTTCGCTCAAGGCGGAAAAAAATTGGATAAAATCATTAAACGAGATTACACAATTATTGAGTGTACCGTTTCTAAAGTATCTGATCAAACTGTGGAATATTCTTTGCCAGGCGAAACAGTTCAAATCGTTCTAGATGTTTCGCAAATTGCCCGAATCGATTTTGCCAGCGGGCGCTCCCAAACATTTGATGTAAGTCAGGGAAGCAGTTCTACATCGCCGTCGCCAAGTTCAGGATATGTTGCTGCGGCAGAAATAAAACAGAATACAATCGCAGTGCTTCCGGTTCCGTTTTTAAATGCAGACAATCAGCAAAGTTCTGAGGAAATGGCAAAATTTGCTCAAAATGATATGTACAATAAATTGTTGGATAAATCGGGAAATATTGCACCGCTGACCGTTCAGGATTTGAGAACAACGAATAGTTTGTTAAGCAAAGCCGGAATTGATTATCGCAATATCGATTCAACTCCTATTGAAGATCTTGAAAAAATATTGGGCGTCGATAATATTGTCGCAGCGAAGGTTTCGTATACGATTGGAACCGCTACAACTGCAACGACCTACAATAGTGGCAATGCAAAAGTGAGCGACAATAATAAAAAAGTTACCACAAATGATTATTCGACTACAACAGCAAATAATCAGCAATATTATTACTACACCGTTTATTTTGACATGTACAAAAATGCTGCAAAAATATACTCTCAAACGCGTAAACCTTTCCTTGCGGTAAAAGACAGCTGGATGGAGTCTGTCCAATATTTATTGAAAAGAAGCCCGATTTATGTTAGAAAGTAAAAGCACTTTAATGGAAAAATTTAGATCTAAAATTGATATTTGGCTTGTTCTTTTTTTAAGTGTCGCTCTTGGTGGTGCTCTAATAAATATGCTTTATAATAGAGTTTGGGGCGCAAGTATAATTTTATGTTTTACTATTGGCTTTGTTGTACACATGTTTTTAAATACTTATTATAGTATTGAGGATCAAAGATTGATTATAAAAAGCAGTTTTTTGATTAACAGTTCCATTAATATTTTGAGTATTAAGAAAATTTCGGAAACAAATAGTATAATGAGCGCACCTGCACTTTCTTTTGATAGACTCGAAATATTATTTAATGAGTTTGATACGATAATTATTTCGCCAAAAGAGAAAATAAAATTTTTTGAAGCAATAAAAAAAATAAACCCTGAAGTAGAAATAGTGTTAAAAAATAAGCAGAATTAAGGATAACCTTTGCACCTTTGTAGCTCTGAACCTTTGCACCTAAAAAAAGAATGTTTCATTTACTAGATATTATTGGGACAATGGCTTTTGCTATGTCCGGCGCTTTAACGGCAATGCATAAAAAACTTGATCCTTTTGGAGTTTTTATTATTGCATTTGTAACTGCCGTTGGTGGCGGAACGCTTCGTGATGTTTTGATTGGCAGAACTCCCGTTGGCTGGATGCGCGATATGCAATATGTATATGTGATTATTTTAGGTTTTTTTCTGGCTATTTTGTTCCGAAAAAAGTTTGATAAATTGAGACGATCTTTGTTTTTGTTTGATACAATTGGACTTGGAGTTTTTACTTTAATCGGACTTGAAAAGGGAATTACAATTGGTCTTCATCCCGTTATTTGCATTGCATTGGGAACTATGACAGCCTGTTTTGGCGGTGTTTTGCGTGATATTTTGTGCAACGAAATCCCCAATGTTTTTAGAGAAGAAATCTATGCAACGATCTGTATTTTGGGAGGCGTCGTTTTCTTTGTTTTGCGAAAATTAAACTTAAATGTTGATGTACTCTATCTTGTAACTTCTGTAGTCATTATCGTAGTTCGATTAATGGCGGTTAAATACAAATGGCATTTAAAGGCATTTGATCATAAATGATTTTAAATATGGCATTTACTGTAAAAAAATACGACCAAAACGATTATAAAACTTGGAACGATTTTATCGCTCTGGCTAAAAATGCTACGTTTTTATTTCATCGCGATTTTATGGAATATCACAAAGATCGTTTTGAAGATTTTTCGCTTTTAATATTTGAGGATGAAAAATTAAAGGCTGTTCTTCCAGCCAATATAAAAGGAAAATCGGTTCACTCACACGAGGGACTTACTTACGGAGGATTGATTTTTTTATCAAAATTAAAAGCAGAAAAAGCTGAAGTTATTTTAGATGAAATCTTGTCTTTTTTGAAAGAAAACCAGATCGAAACTTTTTATTATAAGCCAATTCCTGATTTTTATTTTTCGAAAGGAAATAGAGAGTTAGACTTTTTTCTATTTAAAAGAAATGCCATTTCAGAGCGAAAAGAAATGAACATGGCTGTTAATCTGCAATTGCCTTTAAAGATTTCAAAAAGCAAAATGAAGCATTTCAGACGAATTGAAAACTTGGATTTGGATATTGTCGAAGAATATGATTTTGAGCCTTTTTGGGATCAAATTTTGGAACCGAGATTATTAGAGAAATTCAATGTAAAACCAGTTCATACAAAAGCTGAAATTGCTCATTTAAAACAAAAATTTCCGCAGAATATCAGACAATATTCGGTTTACCAAAACGACGAAATAATTGCTGGAATTACCATTTTTGAAACTGAAAATGTGATAAAATCACAATACGGAGCAACATCAAAAAAAGGAGAAGAAGTGAGAGCGCTTGATTTTTTATTCATTAACTTGATTCATAAATACAAACGAAAAGGCAAACATTTTTTTGATATGGGAATTGTAAATGAGGATAATGAAAGCGGTTATCATCCTGGGCTTTTGAAACAAAAAGAAGAGTTGGGCTGTGCGGTTTACAATCAGGATTTTTATAAGATTGATTTAATGCAATTGCCGAAATTCACTCAAAAATAAAGGTTGTGAAAGTTAAAGCGATTATCAAAATTTTAAATAATTTCTAATTCTTGACGGATAAAAAATCATATCAACAGATTCTTAAAACAACTTCACTTTTTGGCGGAGTTCAGTTTTTCTCGATTTTGATTTCCATTATCCGAACCAAATTAATTGCTGTTTTTATCGGTCCCGCCGGAATGGGAATTATTGCTTTATTGAACTCGACTTTAGGTGTTTTGAGCAGTATTTCGGGTTTCGGAATAGAAACGAGTTCGGTAAAAAATATCTCCGAAAATTATAAAAATGAAGATTTGAAGACCGTTTCAAAGACCATTCAAATTGTAAAGAAAATTGTTTTTTTTACGGGAATATTTGGAATGGTTTTGACTTTTGTGTTTTCCAAAGCTTTGAGCATAATGACTTTTGGTGATTCCAGCCAGACATTTGCTTTTGCGGTTCTTTCTGTAACTGTTTTGTTTAAACAATTAAGTTCGGGACAATTGGCGGTTTTGCAAGGATTGCGTTCATTTCGTTTTTTGGCGAAAGCCAATTTGTACGGAAATCTTTTCGGGCTTCTTTTTTCGATTCCGCTATATTATTTTTTAAGTATTGATGCTATTCTGCCCACAATTATAATTGCATCTTTTTCGGCTTTGATTTTTTCATTTTATTATTCCAATAAAATAAAAACTGAAAAAGAGAAAATTGATAATTCCGTTTTTCTGTTGGAAAGCAAAGCCATTGTAAAACTCGGTTTTATGTTGACAATCAGCAGTGTTTTGACGCTTTTGTCAACATATTTTGTTCAGGTTTTTGTTGGAAAAATAGGAGGTCTAGAACAAGTTGGGTTTTATAACGCCGGATTTACCTTGCTGAATTCCTATGTCGGAATTATTTTCACAGTCATGAGCACCGATTATTTTCCAAAACTTTCTGCTATTAATTCTGATAATGAAAAAGTTAGAAAAAGCGTTCAGCAACAAGCTTTTATTTCGGTTTTAATTATAATGCCAATAATCGTTTTATTTTTGGCTTTCAGTCCAATAATTGTAAAAGTAATTTATACAGCAAAATTTGATGCGATTTTGCCCATGATTAGCGCCGGAATTTTAGGAATGCTTTTTCGCGCCGTTTCCTGGTCAATGGGATTTATTTTAATTGCAAAAGGCGATTCAAAAATTTTTATTAAAACGGCAATTGGTTTCAATCTTTTGTCTTTGCTAATGAATATTGCAGCGTATTATTTTTATGGTTTAGAAGGTCTGGGTTTTAGTTTTTGCCTGTATTTTTTGTGTCATTTTATCGGAATGAAAATCATAACTAAAAACCGCTATAATTTTTATTTTGAAAGCGAATTTTATAGGTTATATTTCATTTGTTTTGTTATTTGTGGACTTTCTTTTTTGGTGCAGTTCGTCGAAAATCCAATTTTAAAATATGTTTTATATGCTGTACTGATTTTATCGTCTTTAGGAATTAGTTTATTCGAAATCAATAAAAAAATGAATTTAAACGAAATTTTTACGTCATTTGTTCAGCGAAAAAAAGATAAAAATGATTAAAAATAGTTACAGAAAATGTCGTTCGTTTTATCATAAAATCAAGTTTTACTGGTCGGTAAACTGGACAAAAACGCTATATTTTAATTTTAAGAAATTGCCTTTTGAAACCGCTAAAAAACTGCCTGTTTTCTTTTATAAAAGAGTAAAGTTTGCTTCGATTTCTGGAGAAATTCAAATTGATGGTGAAATCAAAAGAGGAATGATCGGTTTTGGTCAACCTTATGAATTGAATACCGTTCATCGAGGCATTGCAGAAATCAATATTCAAGGAAAATTAATCTTTAAAGGAAAATTTCAATTTGGAAAAGATTACTTTCTTTTTGTTGGAGAAAATGCCGTTTGCGAATTGGGAAATATGTCCTCAATGGCTTCGAGTGGAAAATTAATTTGTACCGAAAAAATTATCCTCGGCAATTACGCTCGTTTTGGTTCTGAATCCCAAATTATCGACACCAATTTTCATGATTTAATCGATACACAAACTGGAGAAAAGCTAGAAAAATCGGCTCCAATTATTATCGGAAATTATAATTTTATGAGCAACAGAGTGTCGGTCTTAAAAGGGACGCAGACGCCCGATTTTTCTACCGTTGCATCAAATAGTGTGTGTACTAAAGATTACAAAGCTTTGGGTGAAAATATTTTGATTGGAGGAATTCCCGCAAAATTAATTAAGTCTAATATTTCCCGAGATTGGCAAGGTGAAAAACAACAATTAGAAGATTTTTTAACAATCTAAAATTTTAAACACATAGAGACATAGATTAAAAAATGTTAAAAAGGCGTTTCACTCAAAATAAAAAACATAAGCTAAGCTATGTGTGAAAATTGAGATTTTCTTGATTCTCTTCTTTAAGCAAGAAAAAATCTATGTTTCTATGTGTTTAAAAGATTTAGCGAAAACAATTTTAATTCTTTGTTTAATTTCCAATAAAATATATTTCAACAACAACTTAAAATTCGAAGTTTTGAACGCAAGAATCATTTCAAAATGTATTCGTTTCAAAATGGCTTTATGTTCTTCTTTTGTTTTATTTAAAGCAATTGCTTTTTTGATAATCAAACAAGTAGAATAATTTATTTTTCTGGATCTCTCATCGTTTTTGAGAAAGAAATGCGTTCCCAATGAATTCGTCGAAATTCTTTTTTTGATTAAAATTTCGTCAATAAAATCAACCTCATATTTTCTTGAAGCCCTAATCCAAAGGTCTAAATCTTCATAAGCCAGATTTTCATCATAACCTTTTAAGTCATCAAAAGCCGACTTTTTCACCATTGAAGAAACCGAACAAATACTGTTTCCTCCAGAAATTACGCTTAAATAAATATTGCCGGTTTGTCTTTTTTCGATTGTTTTTTTTGATGAATTTACTGGAAAATAATACGATTGATGTTCGTTGTTTTCAGAAATTAATTCAGTGTTTCCGTAGACAATTCCGAGATTTTTGTATTTGCTTTTTTGAAAAGCATTTATTTGAAGAGAAACACAATTTGGCAATAAAATATCATCGCAAGCCAAGTCTATTACAAAATCGCCTTTCGCAAGTTTCAACGCTTTATTGAAAGATTTTGTGCTTCCTATATTTTTTTTGTTTGCAATGAATTGAATTTCGGGATAGTCTTTCAGCCAGTTTTCAATTGTTTCTTTAGAATTATCAGTGCTAAAATCGTCAACAATAATCACTTCAATAAACGGATAATCCTGATTTATTGCCGAAGTTAAGCTTTCGGCAACAAATTTTTCCTGATTATAGCACAAGCAAATAATGGTTACTAATGGATTATCCTTCATGTTTTTTTGTTTTACCATTAAGATATTAAGGAAATTAAGTAGGCATGAGCTTAATTTTCTTTTCTCCGTTAAGAAAATTAAGTCCAAAGCCTTATACAGCTTAATGTCTTAATGGTTCTAAATCTTATTTTATTTTAAAGAGTTATATTTGATACGAAAATAAGAAAACACGAATGATATCGACTCACAAAAAAAAGAAAATTGCTTTAATTGGTTACCGTCTGAGCGGAGGTGGAAGCGATAAAGTGATGGCAAATTTGTCGATCTTTTTTGAGCAACAAGGTTCTGAAGTCGATATTATTATTGTTTTAGACGAAGTAGGTTTTCCGTATTCCGGGAAATTAGTGAATTTGGGTTTGCTGAAAAATAAAACAAATGGAGTTTTCAATAAAATTAAGCGCTTAAAGGCTTTAAACACTTACTTGAGACAAAATAAATTCGATTTTATTATTGATTTTCGTTTCCGAACCAAGATAATTCAGGAACTTATTTTGTCCCGATTTATTTATAATACCAAAACGATTTTCACGGTTCACAGCTTTTTGATCGATCATTATATGCCAAATAATTCGTGGTTGACACGTTTGATATACAATCATTGTTTGGCGAATGTCGCAATTACAGATGAAATGAAAACCTTGATTGAAGAGAAACATCAATTACAAAATGTAGTTAAGATTCATAATCCAGTTTATTTGGAAGAAATTGTAAAAAAGCAAAATGAAAAAATAGATCTCGAATTTGATTTTATAATCGCCGTTGGTCAATATGAAAATGAAATAAAACAGTTTGATCAATTGATTTCAAGTTATGCGAAGTCCGATTTGTCTCAAAAGAATATTCATTTAGTGATTGTTGGAAATGGTGACGAATCAAAACTTAAAAAAGCAATTTTGGAGAATAATATTTCAGAATTTGTTCATCTTTTAGGTTATCAAAACAATCCTTTTAAATATCTTCGAAAAGCAAAATTTCTAGTTTTAAGCAGTAAAAATGAAGGTTTTCCAAATGTTATTTTAGAAGCTTTAGCGTGTGAAATTCCTGTTGTTTCTTTTGATTGTGATTTTGGGCCGAGAGATATGATTGCTGATTTTGAAAATGGAATTTTAGTAGAAAACCAGAATTGGGAAAAACTAACGGAAGCTTTGAATTTATTGATTTCAGATGATGCTTTGCGTCAGAAATTGAAACAAAATACTTTAAAAAGCATTGAACCTTTTTTATTAGAAAAAATTGGAAAACAATGGTTAGATTTGTTAGAAGTACATTAGAAATATGGTAACAATTCAAAATATAGAAGTGTTAAAAATTCTTGTTGAAGAAGTCTTAAGTAGAAATTTGGCTTATATAGCGAATAACCATTTTAAATTCTAAAAAATGAAGTTGCTGTATATTGTTCCAAAGATAAAAAACGCTGGAGGAGTTGCTCGGGTTTTGTCAATAAAAACCAATTATTTTGTAGAAAATTTTGGATATGAAATTCATATTTTATCTCAAAATGAAAATGGCAAACCGCCGTTTTACAGCTTCAATTCTAAAATACACTTTCATGATATTTCTTTAGAAGGAAATGCAGTTGTTTTCCTGAAATCCTATCAATCGCAAGTAAAACAGAAAATTAAAGAGATTCAGCCTGATGTTATTTTAGTTGCAGACAACGGTTTAAAAGCGTTTGTTTTTCCTTTTTTGATCAAAACAAAAATCCCGATTGTTTTCGAATCTCATGGTTCTAAATTTATTGAAGAAAAACCGTTTGGAAATGATTTTCTCTCAAAGACATTTACAAAAGTTAAGTATCGTTTTAAAGATTTTGCAATTGAAAAATTTACCAAAATTGTAGTTTTATCTGAAGAAAATAGAAAAGAATGGAATGTTGAAAATGGAATTGTGATTCCGAATCCGTCTTGGATTCAAACGGAAACGGTTTCTAATTTAAAACATAAAAAAGTAATCGCGATTGCTCGGAATTCTTATGAAAAAGGATTAGATCGATTGTTGTTGATTTGGGAAAAAGTAATCAAAAAATATCCAGATTGGACTTTAGATATTTATACGGATGATGTTATTTCTTTAGAAAATATAATTACCGATTTAGGAATAAAATCAAACACAAATATTTTTTCTTTTCAGAAAAATATTAAAGAAAAATATGTCGAAGCTTCAATTTACGCCATGACATCTAGATCAGAAGGTTTTCCGATGGTTTTGTTGGAAGCAATGGCTTGTGGTTTGCCTTGCATTGCTTTTGACTGCCCGACAGGTCCACGATCCATAATCACAAACGCCGAAAATGGTTTTTTGATTCCAGACAATAATATTGAAATGTATGTTGAAAAACTTTCCTTTTTAATGGAAAATGAAGAAGTTAGATTGAAGTTTGGACGTGATGCAAAAGAGACTTCTGAAAATTACTCGGTTGAGAAAATAATGGGGAAGTGGAGGCAGTTTTTTGAGAAGCTTTAGTTCCGCTATCCTGCAAGGTTTTCAAAACCTTGTAGGTTTTAGTTAAGTTAAATGTGGAAAAGTAATACCTACAAGGTTTTGAAAACCTTGCAGGAGAAATGTCCCAATTTATAAAGATCAAAAAAGAATAAAGAAGGTTTTTCGGAAAGTAAATTTCTTTCGATTTTTATTTGACTTTTTTTGAAAATAGAAATAGCAAAATGAACCAACTTTAATTTTTTAAGTGCTTCAAAAGCTTTAATTATTTTACTTTCATCTGAAGAAATTTTTCCAGAATTATAAAGAAAAACTAGATTTTCAAGCGCTGTTTTTGTTTTGGCTAAAAACACTTCAGAAGTTTCTAAATTCAGATGAAAAGTTGGATTTTGTATTTCGGAAATTTGAAAATGATTTTTTTCTAAAACTGAAAAGAAAAGCAAATCTTCATAGCCATATTTTGTGATAAATTCATCAAATGGAAATTGTAGAAAAACTTCTTTTTTGATTAATAAATTAGAAGTTAAGATTGCAACAGTTTCTCTTTTCTGACCATAAATCCAACGTAAAAGCTTTTCTTTTTGAGGCTTTTTATCTCCATAAACAATGCCACCAAAAACAATTTTTTGTTCAGAATTTGAAATTGCAGAAATGTAGCTTTGGATAAAATTATCTTCTGCCGGAAAAGTATCGCAATCCAGAATCAGCAACCAATCATATTTTGCTTTTTGAGCTAAAGAATTGATGTTTTTTCCTCTTCCGAAATTGTTTTCATTTATAAAAAAGGAACAATTAGAAAAAGAATTAATTTCTTGATTTTGAATGTTTTTGTTGGAGTTGGATGCGTCGTCCTGACAAAGAATTTCAAAAGTAATTCCGCATAAATTGCATTGCTTTACGAGTTCTTCAACAAGCGAAAAAGCATCATAATCATAAACCGGAATTAAAATGGAAAGCATTACACGCTTCTTTGCACCACTTCAAAGATTCTTTCATCCTCGCATTTCAATGTTTTAGAAGGGAATTTCATCAATAAAGCATAATCATGAGTTGCCATGATAACTGTTTTGCCATTGGCGTTGATGTTTTTTAAAACCTCTAAAACTTCTGAACTTGTCTGAGGATCAAGGTTTCCTGTTGGTTCATCGGCCAAAATAAATTCAGGATCGTTAAGCAAAGCTCTTGCAATTGCAACACGTTGTTGTTCACCACCCGAAAGTTGGTGAGGCATTTTGTTTAGGAAATTGATCATTCCTACTTTGTTTAAAACTTCATCGATTTTATGTTCCATTGCTTCTTTTTCTGTCCAGCCAGTTGCTTTTAGAACAAAAAGCATGTTGTCTTTTACAGAACGGTCTGGAAGCAATTTGAAATCCTGAAACACAATCCCGATTTTACGTCTTAAATACGGAATATCATTTTCTTTTAAAGTTGCCAAATCAAATTCAACAATATGTCCTTCGCCTTCAGTTAAAGGCAAATCTGCGTACAAAGTTTTTAAGAAACTACTTTTTCCAGAACCTGTTTTTCCAATGATGTAGATAAACTCACCATGTTGAACATCTAAATTAATATGAGATATAATTTTTCTTCCTTCTTGATATATAGTGACTTCTTTAAGCGACAGTACGGTTTGTGACATAATAAAATTGATTTGATTGGTAAAAGTAATAAGATAACGATTGGATTCAAAATAAATTTCAATCATTTCTTAAGAAAAATTCTAGAAAATGAAATGAAAATTTAAACCGTATAAGTGATGTAAGTTCGTTTTAGTTCATCTGCTAAAACATCCTAGCTTATAATTACTTATATAACTTATAAGTTGAAAAAACGGTTTTTATTGTGCGTTAAAATGTCTTCGGTTGAAGATTTGTTTATAATAAAAGCCAGAAACGTTTCGTTATAAACGGTATAAAATGATAAATTTGAATACTAAATAAAACTAAAATGCGTAGACTTTCCTGGTTCTTTTTACTCCAAATTATTCTTATTTCGACCACGGTTTCGGCACAAAAATCAGCTATATACACTTACGATTTAAAGGATTTTGATAAAGCAGTGGCTTTATACAATGACAAGCAATACGCTTCGGCACAACATATTTTTGAATATGTAAAAAATAATGTGGCACCAACTGAGGAGGTAAAATCAGATTGCGCTTATTATATCGCAAACTGCGCCATTAGAACCAATCAGCCAAATGCTGATGCTTTGATGGAGAAATTTGTTGACGATTATCCAACAAGCACCAAACAAAATCAGGCTTATATTGAAGTGGCGCAATATTTCTTCGAACAAGGAAATTACCCAAAAGCGTTGCAATGGTTTGATAAAGTGGATGAAACTTATATGAGCAAATCGGATTCTGATAAATTTAATTTTCAGAAAGGGTACAGTTATTTCAATGCCAAAAAGAAAAAAGAAGCTACAACGTATTTCAACAAAGTGGTGAACTCTCCTGAATATGGTTCACAAGCCAAATATTATTTAGGATTTATGGCGTATGAGGGCGACGATTACAAAGAAGCGACTAAATATTTTGATGAAGTTTCTGGTGAAGAAAAATACAAAGAGAAGCTTTCGTATTATCAAGCTGATATGAATTTCAAACTTGGAAATTTCCAAAAGGCAATTGATTTGGGCCAAAAGGCAATGGCAAAATCAAATGAAATTGAAAAATCAGAATTGAATAAAATCATTGGAGAAAGTTATTTTAATTTAAAACAATACGACAAGGCGATTCCGTTTTTAGAGAAATATGCTGGTAAAAAAGGAAAATGGAACAATACCGATTTTTACCAATTAGGTTACGCATATTACGAGCAGAAAGACTACGAAAAAGCGATTTCTCAATTCAATAAAATCATTGAAGGAAAAGATTTCGTTGCTCAAAATGCTTATTATCATTTAGGTTTAAGCTACTTGAATACAGGCAAAAAACAAGAAGCGCTGAATGCTTTCAAAAATGCTTCTGAAATGGAATTCAATGCTCAAATTCAGGAAGATGCGGCTTTGAATTATGCTAAATTGAGTTATGATATTGGAAATGCGTACCAAACTGTTCCAGGAATTTTGCTTGATTTCTTAAAAAAATATCCAAATAATTCTAGCCGTTCTGAGGTTGAGAAATTATTAGTTGATTCTTATATTTCGACTAAAAACTACAAAGAAGCTTTAGTTTTATTGGAAAAAAATAAGTCTGCTGAAAACAAAGCTGCTTATCAAAAAGTGCTTTTTTACAGAGGATTGGAATTGTACAATGAATCTAATTATGCCGAAGCTGGAAAAATGTTCAAAAGTGCCATCAGCGAACAAAAAACGCCTGAATTTACTGCACGTGCCACTTTTTGGAAAGCAGAAACAGAATATCTAAATGATGATTTTCAGAATGCTTTATTGACTTACAAACAATTTGCAGGTCAAGCTGCTGCAAAATCGACAGAAGAGTATAAAAACATCAATTATAATATTGGTTACACGTATTTTAAACTGAAAGATTATGATCAGGCGGCGAATTCGTTTCAGGCGCAAATTGACAATTCACCTTCAGATAAAGTTCGTTTGAACGATTCTTATTTGCGTTTGGGAGATTGTCGTTTTGTGACTTCAAAATATGCTCAAGCAAACGAAGCTTATGCAAAAGCGATTGCGGCAAAAGGTGTTGATGCTGATTATGCACAATTTCAAAAAGCACTTTCGTACGGATTCATGTCAAATAACGCAAAGAAAGTTGATGAATTGAACAACTTTATTCAGATGTATAAAAAATCATCGTATCGCGATGATGCTTTATTCGAATTAGGAAATACGTACGTTGCAGAAAAGAAAAATGATCTGGCAATAAAAACATACGATCAGTTAATTTCAGAGTTTAAAGACGGGTCATTTACTTCAAAAGCGATTTTAAAACAAGGTTTGATTTATTATAATTCTGATCGTGATGAATTGGCTTTGGCGAAATTTAAAAAAGTAGCGGCTGAATTTCCAAAAAGCCCAGAAGCTTTAGAAGCAGTTTCGACAGCGAGATTAATTTATGTTGATTCAGGAAAAGTAGATGAATATGCGACATGGGTTAGAACTTTAGATTTCGTTTCGGTTACCGATGCTGAGCTGGATAATGATACTTACGATGCGGCTTTCAAACAATACAGCCAAAATAACAGCAAAGCGGCAATTACAGGTTTTGCGGGTTATGTGGGCAAGTTTCCGACAGGATTACATGCTTTGGAAGCTAATTTTTATTTGGCGCAATTGTATTATGCAGACGGTTCTGAAAATAAATCGACTCCAAATTATCAATATGTAATTGATCAGCCTAGAAATGAATTTACAGAACAAGCTTTGAATAGATTGGCACAAATTTATTTAAAAGCAAAAGATTGTGATAAAGCAATTCCAGTTTTGGTTCGTTTAGAAAAAGAAGCCGATTTTCCTCAGAATAAAACCTTTGCGCAAGCAAACTTGATGAAATGTTATTATGACAAGAAAGATTATGACAATTCGGTTATTGCTGCAGAGAAAGTTTTGGAGAACCCAAAATCAGATGCAGGTGTAAAAGCTGATGCGCAGATTATTGTTGCCCGCGCGGCCATGCAGACAAGAAACGAAGACAAAGCAAAAGCAGCTTATGCAAAACTTTCGGCATCTTCAAAAGGAGAATTAGCTGCCGAAGCGTTGTATTATGATGCGTATTTTAAAACGAAAGAAGGAAAATTTGACGCTTCGAATGTTGCTGTACAAAAACTAGCAAAAAGCTATTCAGCTTACAAATATTACGGAGCGAAAGGCTTGGTTTTAATGGCGAAAAACTTCTACGGATTGAAAGACAGTTATCAAGCAACTTATATTTTGGATAATGTAATCAACAACTTTACAGATTATCCGGATGTTGTCGAAGAAGCTAAGACTGAATTAAGTGCAATTAAGTTAGAAGAGTCCAAAACGAATTCGTCTATCAGTAAATAATTTTATAAGTGAGAAGTAATATGTTATCTGTAAAATGAAAGATAACAGAATTACATTTTACATTTCACAAAATACATTTCACAAATTATGAGTTTACCTTTTTATATAGTTGATGTTTTTGCTGATAAAAAATATGCTGGAAATCAATTGGCAGTTTTTTTGGATGCAGGAAATTTGAGTTCACAGGAAATGCAGCAAATTGCGCGCGAAATTAATTTTGCCGAAAGCACTTTTGTAACCAAACTTGACCAAGAAAATAATAAAGCAGAGATTAAAATATTTACGCCGGCTCAGGAAATGCAGTTTGCAGGTCATCCAATAATTGGGACTTCATGGGTTTTGATGAATAAAGTGTTCGGAAATTCGCCTGAAAATATCACTTTAAATGTTCCAATTGGACCAATCCAAATTAATCAGTCAGAAGGTTTGATCTGGTTGAAAGCGGCACAGCCAAAATTTTGGGATGTTTTCTCGAAAGAAGATTTTACATCGTTTAGTAACCTAGTTGTGAGTGATTTTGAAAATCAATTTCCAATTCAGGAAGTTACCACAGGGAGCGCGTTTGTACTAGTACCGTTGAGCAGTAAAAAAGCATTAGAAAATCTGGTTTTAGATAAAGATAAAGCCGATCAATGGATGAAAAATCATTGCAAAACAGATCATAGAGGACTTTATTTTTATTATTTGGAAGGTTCAAAAGTATTTAGCCGACTTTTATATGTGCAACACAACCAGCTTATGGAAGATGCAGCGACAGGAAGCGCAAGCACTTGTTTGCAAGCTTCTTTATTAAAAAATCATTTGCCTGAAATTGAAATAGTAAATCATCAGGGAGATTATATGGGACGTCCGTCTGAGATTTATTTCAAAGGAAAATTAAGCGATAATAATTTCGATATTAATATTGGAGGAAAAGCGCAGTTTATTGCAAAAGGAGATTGGGAAGTTTAGATTGAGAAAAGAAGAAAGAAGCGAGAAGAAAGAAACAAGAAGAAACATTAAGATATTAGAAAGTAGAAAAGATAGAGAAAAATAAGAATAAAGAAGAAGTTTTTCTTCTTTATTCTTGCATCTTTTCTCTAAAAAAGAAAGAAATATGAAAATTAAGTGCCGAAATAAAATAATTGTTTTGCTAGTATTATTTGCCTGCCAGCTTTCGTTTTCGCAAGTTAAGAAAAATGAAACCATTGGAACCGAAACGGTAAACGTAGTAAAGCCTTATTCACCAACAATATCAGATGCTTTTAAAGTAAAGGAAACCCCTTCTTTGGACGATTCTGGAAACCAACCTAAGGAAACAATTAAATACAGTATTTTGTCTGTTCCTGTGGCATCGACTTTTACCCCGTCAAAAGGAAATGCACAAGCTGTTGATAAATCTAAAAAAGAAAGACTTTTCAATAACTACGCCACTGTAGGAGTTGGAAATTATGGGACATTAAATGCTGAATTATTTGTAACTCAGGATTTGGGAAACAATGATTATGTTGCCGGAATGCTTCGTCATCATTCTTCACAAGGCGGTATAAAAGATGTCAACTTGAACGATGAATTTTATGATACAGCATTAAATGTTGGTTACGGCGTAATCAATCGTGATATGTCTTGGGGCGTTGATTTAGGATATCAAAATCAGCTTTATAATTGGTACGGTCTTCCAGCTGATTTTGGGATGAATCTACCGCCAGATACGCAAGAAGATTTAATCAGAGGAATCAATCCGAATCATTCTTATAATACCATTTCTCTTGGAGGAAATATCGAATTTACAGAAGGAATATTTGATAAGATTTCAACCAGATTTACGCATTTTTCAGATAGTTTTTCATCTTCAGAAAATCGTTTTTATGTGAAACCCTCGTTCAATGTTGATATAATGGATCAGGCAATTCATACCAATGTTGTTGTTGATCATGTAAGTGGTTCTTTCGAAAATAACTACACTTTAACGAATACAGAACCTGTAAAATATAGCTTGACCAATTTTGGAATTGAGCCAAGTTTTGTGGTTCATGAAAATGATTGGACACTTGAATTGGGCGCTGGTTTATATTATGCTTTAGATTCTGAAAACAGCGGCAACAAGTTTTATATTTATCCAAAAGTGAATGCTTCGTACAAATTAGTGGGTGATTTGATGATTTTCTATACAGGTGTTAACGGTAGTTTAAATCAGAATTCTTATGCTGATTTTGTGACCGAAAATCCGTTTTTGTCGCCAACTTTAGAGATGAGACCTAGCAGTACGCAATACAATGTTTTTGCAGGGTTAAAAGGTAAATTAGCAAATAATATTAGTTATAATTTGACAGGTTCGTTCCTAAATGAAAAAGAAAAAGCCTTGTTTAAAAGCAATGATTATACAGAGGATTTCTCGAACCAGAATTATGCTTTTGGGAACTCTTTTGGAGTTGTTTATGACGATGTAAGAACGCTTCGTTTTTACGGAGAATTAAAAGCAGATTTTTCTCAAAATGTATCTTTCGGAATCAACGGAACTTTTAACAGTTACAAAACAGATGGTTTAGAAGCTTGGAACTTGCCGTCTATGAAAATAAGTTCAAATTTAGATGTCACTATCACGAAACAATGGTATGCTGGGTTGAATGTTTTCTTTGTTGGAGAGCGTAAAGACATGCAGACTAATTTTGACGTGGCAACACTTGGAGTTCCAGTTACTTTAAAAAGTTATTTTGATGCCAATGCACATCTTGGATATAAATACAATGAGCGTTTAACTTTCTTCTTAAAACTGAACAATATTGGAAATCAAGCCTACCAAAGATGGCTGAATTATCCAGTTCAAGGTTTTCAGGTTTTAGTAGGAGGTAATTATAAATTCGATTTTTAAGTTTTCAATACGAAGACAGTAGGACGTTGAGTTTTTTTGACGTCTTTTAGCCATGGGTTCATGAATTTTTTGGAGTAGATTCGTGAATTCATGGCTATTTTTTTTGCACCAACAAAAAACCTTTGCACCTTTGCGTCTCAGAACCTCAGAACCTTTAAAAATGACTTTCAAACAAAAAATACATTCGCATTATTTACAAATGGTTCAAGACCGAATTGATGTTTTTAAAGACATGATTTCGGGATTAACCGAAGATTCTAAAAACGATGCAAAAGGTTCAGCTGGCGATAAACATGAAACGGCTTTGTCGATGATGCATATCGAGCAGGAAAAACTGACCAATAAACTAAAAGAAGCAATCGCTCAAAAAGCGATTTTAGATAAAATTGACGCTTCCAGAAATACTGAAAACATTATTTCTGGAAGTTTAGTAAAAGCAAACGGAATCTATTTATATGTTAGTGTTGCACTTCCAAAAATTGCAATAGACGGAATCAATGTTATTGCGCTTTCTCCTCAATCTCCTCTTGGAAATCATTTAATGGGAAATAAAGTTGGGTTTGAGTTTGAGATTAATAAGACGCATTATACTATTCAGAGTATTGAGTAATTAACGTTATAATGTGAAGTCCCTACGGGACAATTTTAGCTGTGAATATATTTTTCTACCAATATCAAACTCCTATCGGAGTAAATCTCGGAGAGATTAAATATTGGTAGAAAGGAAATTAGTGTGAATCATTAATTTGTCCCGTAGGGACTAAATAACATAAGCTATTCCGCGAAGAAAATCGCCAATCTTTGTAGAATTCTATTGTGATTTACTTCATCGGTTTGCTGTCGCTCGAGTCTCCCTTCGGTCGAATGACAAGATTGAGTAAAAAATAGTTTCTGAATAGTTTTATACTTCCTCTTTGCGAATCTTTCATCAATATTTTAACATCTTAAAATTTAATTCAAACATTTCTGTAAAACCTTAAATTTTACGCGCATTTTATCTTCAAAATTGAAATTTTTAAGTTTAGGTCATTTTTTGATGTTAAAATTTTACATTTTATATGTAAAATTTAATTATTGGTTTTAAATTACAACTTAAATAACTATTTGTGTTTTTCAATTATAACCATTACCGCATCTTTGCCTTATCAAATTAAAAATTACAAAATAAAAATATAGAATTATGTGCGGAATTGTATGTGCCTTTGATCTAAAACAAAAAGCCGAAACTTTAAGACCTCAAGTATTAGAAATGTCTAAAATCATTCGTCACCGCGGACCAGACTGGAGCGGGATTTACAGTAATGATAAAGCAATTCTTTCTCACGAGCGTTTGGCGATTGTCGATCCAGCTTCAGGAAAACAACCTTTATTTACAGAAGATAAAAAGTTGGTTTTGGCTGCAAATGGTGAAATTTACAATCACAGAGATCTTCGCAAGCAATTTGAAGGGAAATATAACTTTCAAACAGAAAGTGACTGCGAAGTTATTTTGGCACTTTATAAAGAAAAAGGACCTCATTTTGTTGATGAAATGAACGGAATCTTCGGATTCGCAATTTATGATGTGGATAAAGATGAGTATTTCGTAGCTCGTGACCATATGGGAATTATTCCATTGTATATTGGTTGGGATCAACACGGAACTTTTTATGTAGCTTCAGAATTAAAAGCTTTAGAAGGATATTGTACAAAAATTGAATTATTTCCTCCAGGGCATTATTTGTCTAGCAAAGACGGTGAATTTGTACAATGGTACAAAAGAGACTGGACAGAATATGATGCAGTAAAAGACAATGAAACAAGTATTCCAGAAATCAAAAAAGCGCTTGAAGCAGCGGTTCACAGACAATTGATGAGTGACGTTCCTTATGGAGTTTTACTTTCAGGAGGTCTAGATTCGTCTATTACTTCGGCTGTAGCCAAAAAATATGCAAAAAACAGAATCGAGTCTGATGATACTACAGAAGCTTGGTACCCGCAATTGCACTCGTTTTCAGTTGGTTTAGAGGGTTCGCCAGATTTAGCGGCTGCAAGAAAAGTAGCAGATCATATTGGGACTATTCATCACGAAATCAAATTCACAATTCAAGAAGGTTTAGATGCTGTTCGTGATGTAATTTACAACCTTGAAACTTATGATGTAACTACAGTAAGAGCTTCGACTCCAATGTGGTTGATGGCGAGAGTGATCAAATCAATGGGAATCAAAATGGTGCTTTCAGGTGAAGGTGCAGATGAGTTGTTTGGAGGGTATTTATATTTCCACAAAGCGCCAAACGCAAGAGAATTCCACGAAGAAAACGTTCGTAAATTAGGAAAACTTCATATGTACGATTGTTTACGTGCAAACAAAAGTTTAGCAGCATGGGGAATTGAAGGTCGTGTTCCGTTCTTGGATAAAGAATTTATGGATGTTGCAATGCGCATCAATCCACAAGATAAAATGATCAACAAAGAACACCCTATGGAAAAATGGGTAGTTCGTAAAGCTTTTGAAGACATGCTTCCTGAAAGTGTTGCATGGAGACAAAAAGAACAATTTTCTGATGGAGTAGGATACAGCTGGATTGATACTTTGAAAGAAGTTGTAGCAAGAGAAGTTTCGGACGAGCAATTGGCAAATGCGAAATACAAATTCCCATTGCAGACACCAACTTCAAAAGAAGAATACTACTACCGTTCAATTTTTACAGAACATTTCCCAAGTGATGCTGCAGCATTATGTGTTCCGCAAGAAGCAAGTGTGGCGTGCAGTACAAAAATTGCTTTGGAGTGGGACGAAGCTTTCAAAAACATGAACGATCCTTCTGGAAGAGCTGTGGCAAACGTTCACGACGACGCTTATGTTAAAGCATAAACAAGTATAATTTTAGAATTAGTATATATATTGCAGAAAAACGTTCTCTTAATTGAGGACGTTTTTCTTGTCTAAAGTTGTTAAATTGTTTGTTTTTAGATAGTTGTAATGTGTTTTAGACGATAATTTGACTTTCTTTTTTATATTTGACATTTAACGAAATAAAGTTAAATCCCTTATATTATAATTAAGATTATCAAGGAAAAGCAGAAAATAATATTTAGTTTTGCTGCAGATTATAAATTATAATCGTTTTTGCAGCTAATTGGCTTCATATAGTGTGTTTGAAGAAAATAATAAGTAAAAAAAGTAGAATATGTCTGGATTATTAGCCGTAATAGGCAAAGGAAAAGACCCTAAACTTGTACAAGAGCTTTCAGCAAGAATGTCTCATCGCGGTCCTGATGAGAGTGACCTGCACATTATGGATAATGGAAGTGTGCTTTGCCACGAAAGCTTATCAATTGTTGACTTAAAGACTGGCAAACAGCCTATTCAAGGAACAAATAGAGCGTGGATGATTCATGATGGTGAAATCTACAATTATGAGGAATTAAAGAATACCATTTTAAAGGATCATACATTCAGAACCAATTCAGATTCAGAGGTAATTGTTCATTTATATGAAGAATTTGGATATAATTTCTGCAATAAACTAGATGGAGATTTTGCTTTCGTTATAATCGACGGAGACGATTATATCGCAGGAAGAGATCCAATTGGTGTAAAGCCACTTTATTACGGACTTGATGAAAGAGGAAGAATTTATTTTTCTTCTGAAATGAAATCAATTGCAGATCAATGCAAATCGTTTTCAACTTTTCCTCCGGGACATTATTACACTGCAAAAACCGGCTTTGTAAAATACTATCAGCCAGAATGCGAAGATCATAAAAAAGCGATCGAAAATCTTGATTTAGATTTAATTCGCGAAAGCTTAATTGAGGCAACTCGCAAGCGTTTATTGAGCAATGTGCCTTTAGGATCTGTATTGTCTGGTGGTTTAGATACCTCGTTGATTTCGTCTATTACTTCAAGACTTTTAAAAGAAAACGGACAAAAACTGCATACATTTTCTATCGGTTTAAATGCCGATGCGCCAGATAATATAGCGGCTCGAAAAGCAGCAGCGTTTTTAGGAACGGAACATCATGAAATTCACTTTTCTGTAGAAGAAGGTGTTAAGGTTTTAGAGCAAGTAATTTATCATATTGAAACATATGATATTATTTCTGTGAGATCTGGAGTTCCAATGTACTTGTTGTCAAAAGCAATTGCTGATGCCGGAATAAAAGTGGTCCTTTCAGGAGAAGGTGCCGATGAGATTTTTGGTGGACATTTATATTTTAGAAATGCGCCTTCAAGAGAAGCATTTCAGGATGAAACTATAGAGAGGGTTCAAAAATTGTTTACGGCCGATTTGCTTCGTGTGGACAAAACTACAATGGCGCATGGTTTAGAAGCCAGAGTTCCATTTTTAGATACTTCATTTTTAGATGTTGCGATCCGAATCAAGCCAGAAGAAAAACAGCCGAAAACATACGACGGAATTGAAAAATATATTTTAAGAAAAGCATTTGATACGCCAGAAGATCCGTATTTGCCAGCAGAAGTTTTATGGCGTCAAAAAGAACAGTTCTCTGATGGAGTTGGCTATAAATGGGTTGATGAGTTGATTGAATATTGTGCAACACAAGTAACAGACGAGCAATTGGCGGGCGCAAGTGCAGAATTCCCATACAATTCACCAACAACAAAAGAAGCATATTTATACAGAAGTATTTTCCATAAATATTATCCGCAGGTAAGCGCGGCGCATACGGTTCGCAAATGGATTCCGAAATGGCAGGATAATCTTGACCCAAGCGGAAGAGCAAATGCGGCACATGTAAAAGTGCCAGGTGTTGAACTTCCAAAATCTGGAATTACAGTTTAAGAGCGTCTTTAAAATTATAAATTATAAAACCCGAAACGGCATTTTAAAAGCTGTTTCGGTTTTTTTTGTTTTTAGTTTAAAAGGGTTAATTACATTCCTTTACGGCATTCCGTAAAATATTAAAAGTAAGTTAATAAGGGTTTTCTGTCTTGGAAAAATATTATATTTGGTTACCAAGAATAAATTAACATTAAACCACTAAATAATCTATGAGAAACCTATTACTAAGCGGAATTCTATGCTGTTCATTGATTTCCGTGAGTTCAGTTTGTG
The DNA here is from genome assembly GCF_007341385.1 of Flavobacterium daemonense. Lineage (GTDB taxonomy): Bacteria > Bacteroidota > Bacteroidia > Flavobacteriales > Flavobacteriaceae > Flavobacterium > Flavobacterium daemonense. The sequence goes on along the minus strand of NZ_VJYD01000004.1, from coordinate 379,601 downwards.
CACAAAAATCGGCGGCGCCTAAAGAGACACCTAAATTTATTACCAATGTCGAAGGTGTCAAAGAGTATTCTTTAAACAATGGATTAAAATTGCTTTTAATTCCAGATGCATCACAAAGCAATATGATTGTCAATATTGTTTATAGTGTAGGTTCTCGAAACGAAGGTTATGGTGAAAAAGGGATGGCGCATTTGCTGGAACATATGCTTTTTAAAAGCACAAAAAATCTTGGAGATATTAAAAAAATGCTTTCAGATAAAGGAGGAAATGCGAACGGGACGACTTGGCTTGACCGAACTAATTATTATGAAATTTTTCCGTCAAATGATGAAAATCTAAAATGGAGTATTGAAATGGAAGCCGACAGAATGGTGAACTCCACCATTTTACAGGCTGATCTTGATAAAGAATTTTCGGTAGTGCGAAATGAGTTTGAAATTGGAGAAAATAATCCTGATGGAGTTTTGCAAGAACGTATTCTTTCAACTGCTTATTTGTGGCATAATTACGGAAACAGCACAATTGGAAGTAAAGAAGATATTGAACGAGTAAAAGCAAACAGGCTTCGACTTTTTTATGAGAAATATTACCAGCCAGATAATGCAACTGTGATTGTGGCAGGTAAATTTGATGAGAAAAAAGCATTGCAGTATGTTGGACAGTATTTTGGCGCGATTCCGAGGCCAAAACGAGTTCTTGATAAAACCTATACAATTGAACCTGCTCAAGACGGAGAAAAATACGTAGAATTAAAAAGAGCTGGAGACAGCAAAAATGTTGGTGCGGTGTATCATACGGCATCTTATGCTGATAAAGATTATGCCGCAATTGATGCTTTGGGCGAAATCTTGACAGCAGATCCATCTGGCTATTTGTATAAAAGTTTAATTGAAACACAAAAAGCATCTAGCTTTTATTTTTGGCAGCCTACTGTAAGAGATGCTGGTTATATTTATTTTGGAATTGCAATTCCTAATAACAAAGATGTAATGGAAACCAAAGAAATTGTTAGAACGGAACTTGATAAAATCGCGACAACACAATACACAGATCAGGATGTAAGCAGAGCACAGGCAAAAATCATGAAACAACTTGATGCTGTAAAAAACAATACGATTTCGTATGCTATAAACATGACCGAGATTATTGGAGCGGGTGATTACCGACTTGGATTTTTATACAGAGATGCAATCGAAAAATTAACAAAAGAAGATATTCAGAGAGTTGCAGAGAAATATTTTAAAGCAAATAATAGAACAGTTGGTGTATTTATTCCGTCAAAAGATGAAGTACGTGTAAAACCAAATGAATATACAGATGAGCAGTTAGTTGCTTTCACCAAAGATTACAAAGGAAAAGCTTTAGAAAAAGAAGCTGCGCCATTTGAAGCGTCGATTAAAAATCTAAAACAGAATTTAGTTGAAGGGAAATTATCAAACGGAATAAAATACGGATTGATCAAAAAAGAAATCAAAGGTGGCAAAGTCAATGCGAGTTTTAAATTTCCAGTAAGCAACGAAAAAGAGTTGGAAGGCAAAACTGATGTAGCCGGAATTCTTGCTCAATTGCTAAAAACCGGAACAAAAACGCAAACTAAAGAGCAAATTCAAGATCGTTTAGATAAACTGAAATCATCTGTTAATTTTAATTTTTCAAGACAAACTTTATCTGTCAGCATCAGCACTTATAAGGAAAACTTTAAAGAAGTGATGGAAATTGTGGGAGATTTGTTGGCTAATTCTACTTTCCCAGAAAATGAATTGACAAAAACAATCAGCGATTACAACACCTCTTTAGAATCTAGTCTTAACGATCCGCAGTCTGTTGCGTTTACAGAAATTAATAGACAGACTACAAAATATCCTAAAGAAAGCGTTTTTTATACACCAACTATTCAAGAGCAAATTGATGCCTTCAAAAAAATAAAACAATCACAAATTGTTGATTTTTATAGCAATATATTGGGTGGAAATAATGGTATTGGAAGCGTTGTAGGAGATTTGGATCCTAAAACTACAGGTGATATTTTAGAGAAAACATTTGGAAAATGGAATTCTAAATCGAAATATGAGCTAATTAAGCCAACTTATTTTGATACACAAAAAGAAGATAGAGATATAGTTACACCAGACAAAGAAAATGCTGTTGCTATAGGAAGAATCAGTTTTAAAATGGACAGAAAAAGTCCAGATTATCCGGCTTTTATAATGGCGAATGAAATGCTAGGAAGCGGCGGATTTTTGAGTGCTAGAATTCCGATGCGATTAAGAGAAAAAGAAGGAATCAGTTATGGTGCGGGTTCTTTTATTGACGTGCCAATTACAAACGATGTTGCAGCCTGGTCGTATTTTGCATTTTTGAATCCGACGAAAAAAAATGCAGTTGAAACCGCCGCAAAAGAGGAAATTGCTAAAGCGTTAAAAGATGGATTTACAGCTGAAGAATTAAAATCAAATTTAGTGAGCTGGCAAAACGAAAGAAAAACAAGATTAGGAACGGATTATACTTTGATGGATTTGACAAATACGTATCTTCAATACGGAATTCCGTTAGAAGATTATGATGATCTTGAAGCTAAAGTAAAAGCGCTAAAAGTGGAAGAAGTAAACACTGTTTTGAAAAAATATCTTTCTCTTGATAAAATGAGTTCAGTTTACGCAGGAGATTTCAATAAAAAATAATAAAAATTTAAATTCCAATTGAGAATTCAGTTGTAAAAACATCATATCCGGAATGACTTAAATGTTATTTCGGATATCGTTTTTTATGGCATTTTGTTTTTTTGAGTTTTGGTCGCGATGCTTCACGAAGAAATAATAAGAATTTAAATTGAATGTTCTTTTTTTTATTGCCTTTTTTTGATAATATGTTAATAACTTAAGCGCTTTAAATGCTATTTTAACGGATATATAATCCGCGTTTTTATATATTTGCGTGTTAGACAATAATTACATTTTTTTAGAATAAATTATATGAGCGAAGAAATCAAGAAGAACAATTATTCAGCAGATAGTATTCAGGCATTAGAAGGAATGGAGCACGTAAGAATGCGTCCATCGATGTATATTGGAGATGTGGGGGTTCGAGGGCTTCATCATTTGGTTTATGAAGTAGTTGACAACTCTATTGATGAGGCGATGGGAGGTCATTGCGACACAATTGGAGTTGCTATTAATGAAGACGGTTCGATTACAGTTGAGGACAACGGTCGTGGTATTCCAGTAGATTTACATAAAAAAGAAGGCGTTTCTGCACTTGAGGTTGTAATGACTAAAATTGGTGCCGGAGGTAAATTTGATAAAGATTCATATAAAGTTTCTGGAGGTCTTCACGGTGTTGGGGTTTCGGTTGTAAACGCACTTTCGGTTCATATGAAATCGACTGTTTTTAGAGATGGAAAAATCTACGAACAGGAATATGAAAGAGGAAAATCATTATATCCGGTAAAACAAATCGGAGAAACAGATAAAAGAGGTACTCGTCAGACATTTTACCCTGATAATACCATTTTTACACAAACTACAGAGTTCTCTTATGATACTTTGTCGGCTCGTATGCGTGAGCTTTCTTTCTTAAACAAAGGAATCACCATTACTTTTACAGACAAAAGAGAAGTTAATGAAAAAGGCGAATTCAAAAGCGAAGTTTTCCATTCTGATGAAGGATTAAAAGAATATATCCGTTATTTAGATGGTAACCGTGAGCCAATTATTTCTCACGTAATCAGTATGGATCACGAAAAAGGTGAAATCCCGGTTGAAGTTGCTTTGATCTATAATACAAGTTACACAGAGAATATTTTCTCTTATGTAAATAATATCAATACACACGAAGGAGGAACGCATTTACAAGGTTTTAGAAGTGGTTTGACAAGAACACTTAAAAAATATGCAGATGCTTCTGGAATGTTGGATAAACTGAAATTTGAAATTTCTGGAGATGACTTCCGTGAAGGTTTGACAGCGATTATTTCGGTAAAAGTAGCAGAGCCTCAGTTTGAAGGACAGACAAAAACAAAACTTGGAAACAGAGAAGTAGTTTCTCCAGTTTCTCAAGCAGTTGGAGAAATGCTTGAAAATTATTTGGAGGAAAATCCAAATGATGCTCGTGTTATCATCCAAAAAGTAATCTTGGCTGCACAAGCTCGCCACGCTGCTAAAAAAGCGCGTGAAATGGTACAGCGTAAAACCGTTATGGGCGGTGGAGGATTGCCAGGAAAATTATCAGATTGTTCTGAGCAAGATCCTGCAAGATGTGAGGTTTACTTGGTCGAGGGAGATTCGGCGGGTGGAACTGCAAAACAAGGACGTGACCGTAACTTTCAAGCTATTTTGCCATTGAGAGGTAAGATTTTGAATGTTGAAAAAGCGATGCACCATAAAGTGTTCGAAAACGAAGAGATTAGAAACATCTTTACAGCTTTAGGAGTAACAGTTGGTACAGCAGAAGACAGTAAAGCATTAAATATTGAAAAACTAAGATATCATAAGGTAATCATCATGTGTGATGCCGATGTCGATGGTAGCCACATTTCTACCTTAATATTAACGTTCTTCTTCCGTTTCATGAAAGAGCTTATTGAAGAAGGACACGTATATATTGCGGCGCCACCTTTATACTTAGTTAAAAAAGGAAATAAAAAAGAATATGCTTGGAACGATGTTCAACGTGATCAAGCAAATGAAAGAATGGGCGGAAGTGCTAATATTCAGCGTTATAAAGGTCTTGGAGAGATGAACGCGGAGCAATTATGGGAAACTACAATGGATCCAGAATTCAGAACTTTGCGCCAAGTAACAATCGATAGTCTTGCTGAAGCTGACCGTGTTTTCTCAATGTTAATGGGGGATGAAGTACCGCCTCGTAGAGAATTTATCGAGAAAAATGCGGTTTACGCAAATATTGACGCATAAAATGAAAATTTAATAATTCCAATTCGTTTAATTGTTTAAATTTACTAGACAATTAAACGAATTGTCTGTTTAAGGAATAGACAAATTAATAACCGATAAAGTATAAAATATGAAAGTTACCATTGTAGGAGCAGGAAATGTTGGAGCTACTTGTGCAGATGTTATTTCTTATAGAGGAATTGCCAGCGAGGTAGTATTGTTGGATATTAAAGAAGGTTTTGCCGAAGGTAAAGCGTTGGATATTATGCAATGTGCCACAAACACAGGTTTTAATACCAAAGTGTCTGGTGTGACCAACGATTATTCTAAAACTGCTGGAAGTGATGTAGTAGTAATTACATCTGGAATTCCAAGAAAACCAGGAATGACAAGAGAAGAATTAATTGGTATCAATGCGGGAATTGTAAAAACAGTTGCCGAAAATGTACTTAAATATTCTCCCAATACAATAATTGTTGTTGTTTCGAATCCGATGGATACAATGACATATTTGGCCTTAAAAGCAACAGGTCTTCCAAAAAACAGAATAATAGGTATGGGCGGCGCATTAGACAGCTCACGTTTTAGAACGTATCTTTCATTGGCGCTGGATAAACCTGCAAATGATATTTCAGCAATGGTAATTGGAGGTCATGGCGATACGACTATGATTCCGTTAACGCGTTTAGCATCTTATAATGGTATTCCGGTTACGCAATTTCTTTCAGAAGAAGTGCTTCAAAAAGTAGCTGCCGATACAATGGTTGGTGGTGCAACTTTGACGGGTCTTTTGGGGACATCGGCTTGGTATGCTCCAGGAGCTTCTGTAGCGTATTTAGTGGATAGTATTTTGAACGATCAGAAAAAAATGATTGCTTGTTCAGTTTTTGTTGAAGGCGAATATGGACAGAGCGATATCTGTATTGGAGTGCCGTGTATAATCGGTAAAAACGGGGTTGAAGAAATTGTAGATATTGATTTAAACGACCAGGAGAAGGCATTATTTTCGAAAAGTGCAGATGCAGTTCGTAACATGAATGATGCTCTAAAGTCGATTTTAGTATAATAAAAACAGTAAAAAAAAGAAAAGGCTGCACTTTTGCAGTCTTTTTTTTGAGATTAATTAATAAATAAATTGCTTAATCATTTCGAGAATTATATATTTGCTCGGTTTAAAAAAAATGTTGTAATTCGTGATCTCGATTTTTTAGTTTTAAAATCTCATGTCAGGGCTTATTTTTAGGGAATTTAGAACCAAAAACAAACAATAAAACATAATTAATTTTTAGTAATAATGCAGAATAAAGGACTTATTAAATTTTTCGCAATTCTATTTGCATTGGTAAGTATTTACCAACTTTCATTCACTTTTGTGGCAAATAATGTCAAAGGTGAGGCTAAAGCTTTTGCAGGAGATAATCCTGATAAAGAGCTAAAATATTTAGATTCTATTGGTAAAGAGAAAGTATTTGATCTTGGTTTTACGGATTTTACTTATAATGAAGTAAAAAACAAGCAACTGAATAAAGGTCTTGACTTAGAAGGAGGAATCAACGTAATTCTTCAAATTTCTATTAAAGACGTTTTAAAAGGTTTAGCAAATAATTCTAAAAATCCAGTATTTAATAAATCATTAGCTGATGCAACTGCAAATTTAGAAGGAAACAAAACGTATTTAAATAAGTTCTTCGAAGCTTTTGAAGCAAATTCAAACGGAACTACAAAATTAGCTTCACCAGATATTTTTGCAAACAGAAGTTTACAAGGAGAAGGTGGAATTGATTTTCAAATGACTGATGCGCAAGCTCAAAAAGTAATTAAAAGAAAAGTTGACGAATCTGTTGAGAGTGCTTACAAAGTATTAAGAGAGCGTATCGACAAATTTGGTGTAACACAGCCAAATATCCAGAAATTAGGAGAAACAGGAAGAATCTTAGTAGAGCTTCCAGGTGCTAAAGATGTTGATAGAATCAAAAAATTATTAGGTGGAAAAGCTCAATTAGAGTTTTGGGAAACTTTTAAAATTGAGGAAATCGGAAACTTCTTAGTAGCTTCTAATGAGGCTTTGAAAAAAACTGAAGTTAAGAAAACTGAAACTAAAACTGTTGCTAAAGATTCATTGAATGCTTTATTGACTGATGCTAAAGATTCTGTTGATACTAAAAAAGGAAACAATCCATTATTTGACAAAATGATTGGTCAAGGTGGTGGACCAGTTTTAGGATACTTTGCTCCTAAAGATACTGCAACTGTTAATGCTTACTTCAAAAGAGCAGATATCAGAATTTTATTGGGTGCTGACCAACACAATGCAAAATTTGTTTGGAGTAAGCCAACTACATTAAAAGATGCTAAAGGAAAAGAAGTTGAAGCAGTAGAATTATATGCTTTAAAAGGTAACAGAGATAACGTTCCTGCTATGAGCGGTGGTGTTGTTACTGATGCAAAAGATACTTTTGATCAATTAGGAAAACCAGCTGTTTCTATGCAAATGAACAGCCAAGGTGCGAAAGTTTGGGAAGAATTGACAGGAAGAGCTTTCAATCAAAAAGGTTATATTGCTATTGTTTTAGATGATATTGTTTATTCTGCTCCTGGAGTTACAAGCGGACCAATCGCTGGAGGAAGATCTGAAATTACGGGTTCTTTTGATGTAGCAGAAACTAAAGATTTAGCTAACGTATTAAATGCAGGTAAATTACCAGCTTCTGCAGATATTATTCAGTCAACTGTTGTTGGACCATCTTTAGGTCAAGCTGCAATTGATGCAGGTACTATTTCATCTGTAATTGGGTTTTTATTAGTTTGTTTATGGATGGTATTCTATTATGGTAAAGCAGGATGGTACGCTAACCTTGCATTATTATTGAACTTACTATTCTTGTTCGGAATTATGGCAAGTTTTGGTTTTGTATTGACATTGCCAGGTATTGCAGGTATCGTATTAACATTGGGTACTGCGGTAGATGCCAACATTATTATATTTGAAAGAGCAAAAGAGGAATTGCGTGAAGGTAAATCTTTATCTGAGGCGGTTGTAACTTCTTACGGATGGCACGGTGCAATGCGTTCTATTATTGATGCAAACGTAACTCACGTTTTAACTGGAGCTATCTTGTTTATTTTTGGAACAGGACCAATTAAAGGTTTCGCATTAACATTATTAATTGGTATTGTAACTTCTTTGTTTACATCAATTTTTATTGCTAGAATTTTTATCGACAGAAATATTGCAGGAAAAGCAGATTTGACTTTCTCTACAAACATTACTAAAAACTGGTTTACTAATTTCCACTTTGACTTTATTAAAATCAAAAAATTCACTTATATCTTCTCTTCAATTGTAGTTGTAGTGAGTTTAGTTTCTATCTTCTTCGTTAACGGATTAGATGAAGGTGTAGATTTTGTTGGAGGTAGAACTTTCCAAGTTAAATTTGAAAAACCAATCGATGCTACTGTAATTTCAGATGAATTATCGGCTGCTTTTGGAACTCCAGTTGAGGCTAAAGTTTTAGGTGATGATGATCAGTTGAAAATTACAACTAAATATAAAATTAAAGAAGATGGTGTTGCTATCGATGAGGAAGTAAACCAAAAATTATATCAAGCTTTACAGAAGTACTACCCAAATACTACTTACGATAAATTCATCAACTCTTATGATGGTAAAAAAGTAGGGGTATTGCAAGCTTCTAAAGTTGGAGCTTCTATCTCTGAAGATATCAAAACTAACTCATACTGGGCAGTTCTTGGTGCTATGGCAGTTATCTTCTTATACTTAATGATCTCTTTCCGTAAATGGCAATATTCATTAGGTGCGATTGCAGCTGTTGCGCACGACGTTATCTTTGTATTAGGAATCTACTCTTTATGCTATAAATTCATGCCTTTCCACATGGAAATGGATCAGCACTTTATCGCTGCAATTCTTACCGTAATTGGTTACTCAATGAACGATACTGTAATTGTATTTGATAGAATTAGAGAGTTTATCATTGGAAACCGTAAAGGTAGTTTTGAAGATATTGTAAATGCATCTATTAACACTACATTATCAAGAACATTGAATACTTCATTAATGATGATTATCGTATTATTAACGATGTTTATCTTTGGTGGTGAATCAATCAGAGGATTTATCTTCGCGATGTTAATTGGTATTGTTGTAGGTACTTATTCTTCATTATTTATCGCGACGCCAGTATTGGTTGACACGATTTCTAAAGATGATAAACATACAATCGAAGAAAAACATAACAAGGCTTAATTAGAACCTTAGTTACTATAGAAAAAGATCCAGCGAAAGCTGGATCTTTTTTGTTTTATAGGAATTGATTTTTGAATTTCTTTGGTTTTAAAGCCAAGCTTTTTGTTGGAAATTTAAGTGTGATCTTTTTTATTGCTAATTTAATTTTAAGAGTAGATATTTTTTGAGTTTTTATGAAGATTTGCAAAAGCAAGAAAAGAAGCTGTATTTAAGTTTTAAGTGCTCATAGAGTGGGTTTTGCCAATTTGTTTGAGTGATTTGCTTGTGGCGTAATTTTGTTTATTAGCGTGATACTAAGTTTTTTTTTGCAGTTTTGCTAAAAGGTCTTTCGAAAACAAGAAAGTCTATTCTAGCCCCGATGGGAGCGGTATCCTTTTTATCTGCTTTTTTGCGGATAAAAAGATATAGCGGACAGCGGGACTGAAAGTTGTTTTGGAAAAATTTATTTCTGCTTCTAAAGCCAAATATGAATCTTAGAAATGTGTATATAAAAAAAACGCCCAATAATTTAATATTGGGCGTTTATATATTTTTAATTTTTTTTTTTATGATGTAGCTAGCGGATTTCTTTGTGCTCTAATGATAAAGAAAAGACCGATGATTATAAATGGTATGCTTAACCATTGTCCTGTTGAAAAATAACCTAACTCGCTTTCAAAACCACCTTGGCTTTCTTTTACAAATTCAACGATGAAACGTACTACGAATAGAAGAACAAGGAATAATCCGAATAATAATCCAGATTTAAGTCTTGCATTTGTTTTCCAATATAAAAAGTATAAAATCGCGAATACAAAAATATAGCAGAATGCTTCATATAATTGTGTTGGGTGTTTTGCAGGAACCTGAGCTAATAAATCGGCAAATTTTGGGTCATGTGCGATTGCGTTGTATGCTTCTTTTGGATCGGCAATACGGGTTGCGTTAGCAGCTTCTGATTTACTGAATGTATCATGCAAAAAACGAATTCCGAATGGCGAAGTTGTTTCGTGCCCAATAATTTCAGAATTGAAAAAATTTCCTAAACGAACGAATATCGCGCCACTAGCAACTGGAATAACAACGCGGTCTAAAATCCATAATAACGGACGTTTTAAAACCATTTTGCTGTAAAAATACATTGCAACAATAATTGAAATCGCTGCTCCATGGCTTGCTAAACCTTGATATCCTGTAAATTCAAATTTTGGTTCAAAACGGAATGGCAAGAAAATTTCAAGCAAATGATTTCTGAAATATTCCCAGTCATAAAAGAAAACATGTCCTAAACGAGCACCAGCTAAAGTGGCTAAAACGGTCCAAACAAATAAAGAATCCAGTTTGTCAAGCGATTCATTTTCGCGTTCGAAAATCTTTTTCATTAGGAACCAACCCAATCCAAAAGCAATTACGAACATTAAACTGTAATAACGAATCATAAAAAATCCCAGATTTATTCCTTCAGAAGGATTCCAAACCATGTTTAAGGCGTGTGTCATGTAATATTGTGTTTTTTATTAATTGTAAAAATAAATATTTAAAGCAGAGTTCCTATTTATAAAAAGTTAATGTTTGTGTGAACATTTCTTTTCTGGAACAGGATCGTAGCCGGTTCTTCCCCACGGATGACAGCTCAAAATACGTTTGATTCCTAAATATCCTCCATAAAATAATCCATGTTTTTGCAATGCTTCAATCATATAGCTGGAGCATGTTGGCTCAAAGCGGCATGACGCTGGTGTAAACGGCGAAATAGCGGTTTGATAAAAGCGCACGAGCATTACAAATGGATATATCAGAATTTTTGAAAACATATTTTTTAGTGTTCAGTGATCGTTAGTGCTCAGTGATCAGTATTTAGTAATCAGTTAAAGTATTTAATCTGTCAACTTTGAACTGATTACTGAACACTTTTTATTAGATACTAAAAGAAGTTCCCTCTTTGCCGTCCTTCAGCTGAATTCCTAAAGCGATCAACTGATCACGAATTTGATCTGAAAGGGCGAAATTTTTATCGGCTCTGGCTTGATTTCTCATTCCGATAAGCATGTTTACAACACCTTCTAATTTGTCGTTGTTGCTGTCAGCACCTTTTTCATCACTTAGTCCTAAAACGTCAAATACAAAAGCATTAATTGCGGCTGTAAATGTTTTTAGATCTTCGGCAGAAATGGTTTCTTTTCCGTCTTTAAGCAAATTGATATAGCGAACGCTTTCAAATAACTGCGCAATTAAAATTGGCGTGTTAAAGTCGTCGTTCATTGCATCATAACATGACTGTTTCCATGCATTGAAATCAATAGAGCTTGTTTTGCCTGCGTTGATTGCTGGCAAAGCATCTAGAGCTTCCATTAATCTTTTATAACCTTTTTCGGCTGCTGTAATAGCATCATCAGAAAAGTCTAAAATACTTCTGTAGTGCGCTTGAAGCATGAAAAATCTTGTTACCGATGCAGAAAATGCTTTGCTTAAAATGGTATTGTCGCCACTTAGAATTTCGCCTGGCAAAATATTATTTCCGGTAGATTTTGCCATTTTCTTACCGTTTAAAGTAAGCATATTGGCGTGCATCCAGTAATTTACTGGTGACTGTCCTGTGCAAGCTTCGTTTTGAGCAATTTCACATTCGTGGTGTGGGAATTTCAAATCCATTCCGCCACCGTGAATATCAAAATGATTGCCTAAGTATTTTGTACTCATTGCAGTACATTCTAAGTGCCAGCCCGGAAAACCATCGCTCCAAGGTGAAGGCCATCTCATGATATGTTCTGGTTCTGCTTTTTTCCAAAGTGCAAAATCCTGCGGATTTCTTTTATCTGATTGTCCATCAAGATCACGAGTATTTGCCAGCATATCTTCGATATTTCTACCGCTCAAAATTCCGTAATTATTGGTTTCGTTATATTTTACAACATCAAAATAAACTGATCCATTGGCAACATAGCCAATTCCTTTGTCGATAATTTTTTTGATGATTTCGATCTGTTCAATTATATGTCCAGTTGCAGTTGGCTCGATGCTTGGAGGTAAAAAGTTGAACGCTTTTAAAATATCGTGAAAATCTACAGTATAGCGCTGTACAACTTCCATCGGTTCTAATTGTTCTAATCGTGCTTTTTTTGCAATTTTGTCTTCACCCTCGTCAACATCATCTACAATATGGCCAACATCGGTAATATTACGAACGTAGCGAACTTTGTAATCCAGATGTAAAAAGTATCTGAAAATAATGTCAAAAGACATGAAAGTTCTCACGTTTCCTAAATGCACATTGCTATAAACCGTTGGACCGCAAACATACATTCCAACATTTCCTTCATGGATTGGTTTGAAATTTTCTTTTTCACCCGAAAGTGAGTTGTATATTTTTAAGGGCTGTGTTGTATATAATGGCATAAAATTAATGTTTAACCGTTTAATCGTTTAACTGTTGATTTGTTTAATCGTGTAAACGTTTGATCGTTTTAATTTACTTCGTCTTATTCTTTAGAAAGATAGTATTTTTTTAAACTGTTTATCTGATTGCAGATTTTTTCAATTTTTTCACGAGATTCTACATATTCCGCTTCAGAAACATAATTTAAATCTTTTGAAATAATTAAATGATTCAAAGTTTCCATTGCAGATGAATAAGATATCGTTAAAAAATGTGCTTTATCTTTATTTGTATTTCTTGAAGTTCCTTCTGCAATGTTTGTTGCAATAGATGATGAACTTCTTTTTATTTGAGATGTTATTCCGAATAATTCATTTGATGGAAATTTACTAGTTAATTTATAAATATCCAAAATAAACATTCTAGCATTTTGCCAAACTTCTAGTTTTTCGAATGAAAAAATGTACATTCTTTTCTGTTTAATTGTTGATTTGTTTAATCGTTTAATCGAAAAAATAAGTTCAATGAACCGATTAAACAAATTAACGATTTACCGATTAAACTAGAATTGTGTTTCAAGTTTGATGTAATCAAGAAATTCTCTCTTAGTTTGAGGATCTTTGAATTTTCCGCCGAATTCAGATGTTACAGTGCTGCTTTCGATATCTTTAATTCCTCTTGAGTTTACACAAAGATGTTTTGCGTCAATAACGCAAGCTACGTCTTCAGTTCCTAAAGCTTTTTGAAGTTCTTGAACAATCTGCATGGTTAAACGCTCTTGTACTTGAGGTCTTTTAGCATAATATTCAACAATACGGTTCATTTTTGATAAGCCAATAACTCTTCCGCTTGAAATATAAGCAACGTGAGCGCGCCCGATAATTGGCAGTAAATGGTGTTCGCAAGTAGAATAAACAGTAATGTTTTTTTCTACCAACATTTCGCCATATTTGTAATTATTGTCGAAAGTCGAAGCTTTTGGCTGCTTTGCAGGGTTTAGACCACCAAAAATTTCTTTTACAAACATTTTAGCCACACGGTTTGGAGTGCCTTTTATGCTGTCATCCGTCAAATCCATTCCAAGTGTTTGCAGAATGTTTTCAACATCTTTTTTAATTTTTTCTATTTTTTCTTCATCAGTTATGTCAAAAGCGTCCGCTCTTAGAGGGTTTTTTGCATTACTGCTGAAATGACTGTCACCTATTTCGTCTAAAAAATCTTCGTTGTTTATCATTAAAAACTACTATTATAATGGGTATATCTTTTTAAGGCGGTAAAGATAATTAATAAATGGGAAACCTTTTCTATGGTTTTTATTATTTAATCGATCCTTTTTGTAGATAATTTAAAATTGATCAAAAAACAAAAGACAATAACAGAAATAGTTATTGTCTTTTGAAAGTTTAAGTTTAGTTTGTTTATCTATTGTTGTACACCTGCAAAGCTTCTTTTAAAATGCCTACAGCCGTAATTAGATCTTTTTTGTTTAAAACATAAGCAATTCGAACTTGATTCAAGCCCATTCCTGGAGTTGAATAAAATCCTTTTGCAGGAGCAATCATAACCGTTTCTCCGTTTAGATTGTAACTTTCTAAAAGCCATTGCGCAAAATCATCAGAATCTGCAATTGGCAGTTGAACAATGCAGTAGAAAGCACCTTTTGGCTTCGTTACAATAACACCATCGATTTTATTTAATTCTGAAATTAAAGTGTTGCGACGTTCTTTATATTCGGCAATTACTTCGTCAAAATAACTTTGAGGCGTGTCAATTGCAGCTTCACAAGCAATCTGCTCTATTGTTGGCGGACTTAAACGTGCTTGAGCAAATTTCATTACTGTTGCTAAAACCTCTTTGTTTTTAGTAACCAAACAGCCAATTCTTGCGCCACACATACTGTAACGTTTTGAAACAGAATCAACCATGATGACATTTTGCTGTACATCTTCAAGATTCATTACAGAAAAATGCACATCATCTCCGTCATAAAGAAATTCACGATATACTTCATCAGCAATTAAATACAAGTCATGTTTTTTGATCAAGCTTGCCAGTTGTTTGATTTCTGTTTCAGAATATAAATATCCAGTCGGATTTCCAGGATTGCAAATCAGAATGGCTTTTGTTTTAGGTGTAATCAATTTCTCGACTTCTTCAATGCTTGGCAATGCAAATGCCGTTTCGATTGTAGAAACGAGAGGCACTACAGTTGCACTCGTTGAAGATGCAAATGCGTGGTAATTAGCATAAAAAGGCTCAGGAATAATAATTTCATCTCCTGGATCTGTAATTGTGGCCAGTGCAAAAAGTAAGGCTTCAGAGCCACCAGTTGTTACAATGATGTCTTCTGAGTTAACGTTTACATTTTGGCGCTGGTAAAATTTTGCTAATTTTTTTCTATAGCTTTCATATCCTGCAGAGGGACTGTATTCTATAAGAGTTAAATCAATATTTTTTACCGCCTCGATGGCCACTTCGGGTGTCTTGATATCCGGTTGACCAATGTTTAAGTGATACACCTTGTGTCCTTTTTTCTTTGCTAAATCTGCAAAAGGAGCCAGCTTGCGTATCGGAGATTCAGGCATGTTTCTGCCTTTGTGTGAAATTGTTGGCATGAGTATAAATTATTGAAGTGCAAATTTGCATTTTTTTTTCCAATTTAACGTAAACATTATGAGGTCTTAGTGAAATGTAACAATTATCAATATTTTTATTAATTTTATATGAAAATATTAGCAATGAAAAAATATTTCATGTTGTTTTTTGGGCTTTTGGCATCTTTTAACATTTGGGCTCAAGATGATTTTTTGATTCAGGGTCACACCACTAAGGTCACAATCCCATTTAAACTGATAAATAACCTTGTTTTTATTCCGATAAAAGTAAACGGAGTAGAATTGAATTTCCTATTGGATTCAGGTGTAGAAGAAACCATTTTGTTTAGTATGGAAGAGCAAAAGGGAGTCAGTTTTAATAATGTCGTAAAAGTCAAATTGAGAGGTTTAGGAAGCGAAGAGGAAATTGAAGGACTGAAATCGACTAACAATATTTTAGAAACGCATGGAATAAAATCCAGCAATCATTTGGTTTATATTATTTTAGATCAGAGTTTTAATTTGTCGTCACATATTGGGATTCCTGTAAATGGTATTATTGGATACAAGTTTTTCAGAAATAATTTAGTTGAAATCAATTACGCAAAGAAAAAAGTATATGTTTATCAGAATAATAATCAGGTTAGAGAAAAATTAGATAAAAAATTTAAAGAAATTCCAATTTCTATAGAACGATCCAAGCCTTATATTACAACAAAAGCTGTTGTTGATAGTGTTGAAGTTCCCGCCAAACTGCTCATTGACATTGGCAACAGTGATGCTTTTTGGATTTTTCAAAATGATAAAATCAAGTTGCCTAAGAAAAATTTCCCCGACTTTTTAGGAAAAGGCTTTAGTGGTGATATTGAAGGGCATCGTGCTAAAATTGCTAAATTTTCTGTTGACGAATTTGATTTTAAAAACCCGATTGTTTCCTTTCCTGATTCCACTTCCATTCGAAATGTGAAGATGGTTCCAGGACGTATCGGTTCTATAGGAGGTGAGGTTTTAAAACGCTTTACAGTAGTTTTAGATTATGCAAATCAGAAACTTTACCTCAAAAAAAATAGTAAATTCTCTGAACCATTTACTTACAATAAAAGTGGTATAACGGTACAACACAACGGATTGCAGTGGGTTCAGGAAACGGTGCATCTAGAGACTGTACAAGTCGCAAATTCACTATCTGATGTAAATTATGAAGGCAAAAAAGATGATAATTTCAAATATAAATTTTCATTGAAACCAGTTTACGAGATTGTAAACATTCGTAAAAATTCTGCAGCTGAAAAATGTGGTCTGCAAAAAGGCGATATAATTGTCAGCATAAATAACGCGGTTCCATACAAATATTCTTTGCAGCAAATAAATAATCTTTTAAAATCGGAGGATGATGTCTGGATAACGCTTGAAGTAGAGCGCAACAGCTTGATACTTAAGTTTAGATTTAAACTTGAGGACGAACTTTAATAAGACATTTTAGAAAGTTTTTTGGGTCATAAACAATAGAATCACTATTTTTGAAACGCAAGTGTAAATTTGTGATAAAATAATTGTTAAATTGTTTTATTCTTTTCATATTGCCTCAAATTATAATGTTTAGCCAAAAACAAATTTATGGTCAAAAATTACATTAATTTCCTAAGAATTAGTCTCTTTTTTCTTTTTTTATTGGTAATCCCTAATACTATTTACGCGCAATGTGCAGGTGATGATGGAGCGTTGACGGTTTGCGATATTCCGGCGGCGAGCAGTAAAACAATCAACTTATTTGCGCAATTGACAGGATCTCCGCTTTCGGGAGGTGTTTGGACAGATCTTGATGGTTCTGGTGGCTTAGATTCTGATACGGGAATTTTAAATGCACAGTTGATTACACAAAGCGGAAAGTTTAGATATCTTTATACAGTTGATGGAATTGGGCTTTGCCGTGATAATGAGGCTATTGTTACTGTGACAATTGGCGGCTATTCTGGAGTAACTTCTCCAAATGTTTCTGTGTGTAGTGCTGTGCAACAGTTTAATCTTTTTTCTGCTTTCAACGGATTATATTTAGGACCTCAATCAAACGGGAAGTGGCACAACGATACCACA
Organism: Flavobacterium daemonense; assembly: GCF_007341385.1. Taxonomy (GTDB): domain Bacteria; phylum Bacteroidota; class Bacteroidia; order Flavobacteriales; family Flavobacteriaceae; genus Flavobacterium; species Flavobacterium daemonense. The sequence continues at coordinate 362,399 of NZ_VJYD01000004.1, read as the reverse complement.
AATCAATATGTAGATCCAGTTATAAATGTTACGGATACCGAAGGAACTTTTCAATACACTTATACCATGCCCGCAATAGGTACATGTTCCGCAATGTCATCAACGGCAGTAGTAACAATTTTTAAAGCACCAAAATCAGGAAAAGGTTCTAATTTAGGATTATGTGCGACCGACGGTTTGACGGGTTATACCGATTATGATTTAAATAATTTGCTTTCGAATCAAGACCCAGGAGGAACATGGACAGATGTCAATAATACTGGCGAGTTGACATTTGTGGGAGATCATAATGTTAATGTTCAAAGAATTTATAATACGCGCGGCTTAGGAAATTATTTTTTTACTTATACCGTTAAATCCAAAAATCCAATATGTTCAGATGTAGCTACAACTGTTCGAATTACCTTAGAACAAAAACTCGATTTTACCGGAGCAAAACTTAAAATCGACGCCAATAATATCTGCGAAACCGAAATACCTACGGCAACTTATACGGCAACTATTACAAAAGGGCCTGCCGTAATCCCTAATGGCGATTACAATGTATCATTCACTGTTTCTGGTCCAAATGGCGGAAGTGAAACTTTACCGGGAAACTTTATTAATGGTGTTTTCGTTTTTCCATTAAAATCAGAATATTTTCAGAAAGTGGGCAGCTACAATGTCGTTATTACAAATCTTTATGCGACAAATAGTGAAAGAGCTTGCCAAAACATTTTTAATCTTTCAGAAGTTGTAAATATATTCCCAATTCCCGATTTGGCAGGTGCAAAAATTACGCCTGTAAATACTTGTCAAAATACTGATACTCCAGTTAATATAACTGATGCTGTAAAGATTGTAGATGGAACATATACCATTCTTTATAATATTTCGGGTGTCAATAATGCATCATCGCAAACCGCGACAGCCACTTTTGCTGGCGGAAATGCAACATTTTCAGTACCAGCCATTCTAAACGCTCAAAGCGGAAATGGAACGATTCAAATTGTTAAGATTACTCATACAATTTCGGGCTGTACAAATAACGCCAATGTGCAGGGAACTATTGTTGTGAATCCTTTACCTAACGCTTCAAATGTCAGAATACAAGCCACAACAGTATGTTTTGGAAGCGCTGTTACGGCTTCAGTTTCAGGATTAGGAACCTTAACTGATGTTACGGTGTCATATTCACTTTCCGGTGCAAATGTTGCAACTGTACAAATGGTTGTTTTGAAACCTGTGAGCGGTAATGCAAGTTTTGTTATTCCTGCTGCTTTGCTTGCAAATACGGGTTCAACAACAATTACGGTTTCTAATTTGAAAAATAATATTACGGGTTGCGAAATAGCCGTAAATGGTACAGCAGCAATATTTTCTATAAATCCGATTCCGGTTGCGCCAACAGTGTCAGATCAGTCTTTTTGTAAGTCGGAGAATGCTACAATTGGTAATTTGGTACCAAACGGAACACAGTTTAAGTGGTATAATTCACCAACATTGACAACGCCCCTCGCTAATACTTATGTGCTTAAAAGTGAAACCTACTATGTTACCGAAACGACATTATCATGTACTTCGACAGCAACAATGTTTAAGGTTATCATAAGAGACACGCCTGCTCCTGAATTAAATACAAATGGCCAGAATTTTTGTGGTTTAAACGCTCCAACAATTGCTGATTTATCAAATAATACAAATGTGCCATCGTCTGTGGTTTGGTATGATGCGCCTAAAAACGGATACCTTTTGCCTGCGTCAACGCCTTTAGTTGATCAAAAGAAATATTATGGGTTTGATTTTTCGACAACCGAAAATTGTCTCTCTTACGATAGTCTTGAAGTTGTAGTTTCACTAACAGATTGCGACGTCGTTCCGCCTGACTTTTTTATTCCTGACGGATTTTCTCCAAATGGTGATGGCGTAAACGACACTTTTGTAATACCTAATATTGACTTTTTATTTCCGGACTATTATCTGCAAATTTTCAATAGATATGGAAATAGAATGTATGAAGGATTTAAAGACAAAGCAGGCTGGGATGGAACCAACTGGCAAACAGACGGATTTGCTCATGGAATAGCGCCAAACGGAGTTTATTTTTACACACTCCAGTTTAATAAAGGCAATAAACCGCCAATACAAGGACGCCTTTATTTAAACCGATAATTCCATTTTGCAATATTTTAAAATGATTCAAATGAAAAAAATAATACTCTTTATAACTTTTCTCTTTTGCTTTACGACTGTTTCAGCGCAGCAGGATCCTGAATACACGCATTATATGTATAATATGAGTGTGGTAAATCCGGCTTATGCAACTGGAACTCCTTTGATGATGAATTTTGGAGGGCTATATAGAACACAATGGGTTGGGGCAGTAGGAGCGCCAAAGACATTTACATTTTTTGGACATACTGCTTTATCTGAAAAAGTTGAAGTTGGTCTTTCCTTTATTTCTGATGATATTGGAGATGGAGCAAAAAAAGAAAATAATATTTATGCTGATTTTGCTTATGTATTGAACTTAGGCGGAAACAATAAACTATCGCTAGGTTTAAAAGCAGGAGTGTCATCAATGCAGACAAACTTCAACGGGTTCAAATTCAGCGATCCTGCAACTGATTTTGCTTTTTCGCAAAACATAAATGCTACAAAACCTAATATTGGTGTTGGTGCTTATTATTTTAGAGATAATTTATATGTCGGATTTTCGGCTCCTAATTTAATTAAGTCGAAATATATCGAAGAAAAATCAGGTGTTAATGCTTTTGGTGCAGAAGAAATTCATATGTTTTTCACCGGAGGTTATGTTTTTCAAATCAACAATAATTTAAAGTTGAAACCAGCTTTTATGACAAGATTTGTAAAAGCGGCTCCTATGTCTATTGATTTGACTGCAAATGTTTTGTACAACGAAAAGTTCGAATTTGGTGCAGCTTATAGAATCGATGATTCGGTGAGTGCTTTATTTAATTTTAATGTTACGCCATCGCTTAGAGTGGGTTATGCCTACGATTATACACTTTCAAATTTAGGTCAGTTTAATTCTGGGACGCATGAAATTATGCTTCTGTTCGATTTAGATTTATTAGGAAAAGGATATGATAAATCACCTAGATTCTTTTAAAATGAAAAATATGAAAAAACTGCTTGTTATTATATTCGTATTTTCAATACAATTTATAAACGCCCAAGATAAAGAATTGGCAAGAGCCAAACGCTTTTTTGATAAGACCTATTATAGCGAAGCCATAACTTTATATGAAAAATTAGCCGAAGAAAAACCTTCGCAGGAAGTCATTAAAAACTTGGCAGACTCTTATTATTACACTAATAATCTAGTAAAAGCACAGCGTTATTACAGATTGCTGCTTAAGAATTATAATAAAGATTTGAATCGCGAATATTATTTTAGATACGCTCAAACTTTAAAAGCAACAAATAGTTATGATGATGCAAATGAAGCACTGAAAAAATATTATGCGTCTTCAACGACTAGTAAAGATTCTGTTTATTTTCAAAAAGAGCTGAAAGAGCTTGAGAATGTTTCGGCAATTGGTAACCGATTCGAAATAAAAAATCTTGGAATAAACACACCAAATTCGGAGTTTGGAGCGGTTAAGTATAAAAACAATTTGGTTTTTGCAGCCGTTAAATTGAAGCCAGGATTATTCGACAAGAAATTCAAATGGGACAATGAAACGTATTTAAACTTAGTTTCGGTTCCTTTAAGTGATGTAAATGCGCCCGAACCAAACGTAACTTATTTTGCAGAAGAATTAAAAACGGGAATGCACGAATCAAATGCTGTTTTTACAAAAGATGGCAAAACGGTTTATTTCACGCGTAATAATTCTAAAAATAAAACAAGAAAAACAAACGATCAAAAAGTATCGAATCTGCAGATTTTCAAAGCCGAATTAGTTGACGGAAAATGGACAAATATAGTGTCGCTTCCATTCAACAGCCCAAATTATTCAGTTGAGCATCCAGCTTTAAGTGCAGATGAAAAAGTACTGTATTTTTCTTCGGATATGCCGGGATCTGTTGGTTCTTTTGATATTTATTCGGTAAACATCAATAAAGGAGCATTTGATACACCTAAAAATTTGGGTCCAGAAATTAATACGGATAAAAGAGAGCAATTTCCTTTTGTGTCTTCTGATAATAAACTTTATTTTTCTTCAGACGGGCATTTGGGTTACGGATCGCTTGACGTTTTTGTTTCAGAAATTAAAGGAAATGAATATTCAGAACCAGTAAATATCGGTTTGCCTTTAAATTCAAATTTGGATGATTTTTCATTTAATATTGATGCCAATACCAAAGAAGGTTTTTTTGCATCAAATCGTGATGGCGGAAAAGGAAGCGATGATATTTATCAATTTAAAGAAACAAAAGATTTAATTGTTGAAGATTGTAAACAGTTTATCGCCGGAACAATTACAGATGTTGATACTAAATTAGTTTTAGAAAATGCAACTGTAATGCTTCAAGATGCTGATAAAAAGACTTTAAATACAATTACAACTTCGGCCGATGGGAAATTCAGTTTTACAGTTGCCTGCGAAAATTCATATACGATTGTTGCTTTTAAAGAAAAATATACCAATGAATCTAGAACATTAACAATCGATAAAACTAGGAATGTTACCAACGATGGTTCATTGGCACTTAAATCTTTAGAAGCAATAAAACTCGAAGAGAAACAAATTGCTGAAAACAAAAGAAAACAAGAACTTCTTTTAGAGGAAGAAAAGAAGAAAAAAGAAGCACTAGCGATTATTGCTTTAAATGAAGCGGCTAAAAAAGCCAAAGATGACGAAATAAAAGCCGAACAAATCAAGAAAAAAGAGAAAGAAACCGAGATTTTAAAACAGGAAAAAGATGTTGTAAAAGACAATAAAGATCGATTGGTCATCAAAACCGATCCTATTTATTTTGATTACAATATGTGGTACATCCGAAAAGAATCAAAAGTGGTTTTAGGCAGAGTTGTGGCTTTGATGAACAAATATCCGGGAATGGTAATCGAAATTGGTTCTCATACAGACTCGCGAGGAAATGCTAAATTTAATGAAGAATTGTCTCAAAAAAGAGCAAATTCTACCAGAGAATTCATAATTCAGTCGGGAATAAATGCAAGCAGAGTTTCGGCTAAAGGTTATGGTGAATCGGTGCCAATTATAAAATGCAAAACTGATGATGCCTGCTCAGAAGAAGATCACGAATTAAACCGAAGATCTGAGTTTGTAATTAAGAAATTATAAAAACGATTTGGAACATTATATAAACCCGACAGGTTTCAAAAACCTGTCGGGTTTACTTTTTATGATCAATATTTAGCAAAACACTTTTTGTTGAATTCTTTTTTATTTAATTTTATAAAATAACCGTATCAAATAAAATATCAAATTATGAAAAAAATAGCCTTATCATGTTTGCTTATTACCTGCATTGGATTGCAAAGCTGTAAAAACGAAGAAAAACAAAAAGAAATTGAAGCAGCAAAAGCCGAAGGCGAAAAAGTTGTAAGCACGCAATGTTATCGAGCAGTTTATGAAAAAGATACTCTTGATTTAAAATTGAATACGCTGAAAAACGGAAAAATATCAGGTAATATGAACATGAGAGTGGCGCAAGCTACAGAAACGACTGGAGAAATTGCAGGAGAATTTCACGGAGATACTTTATTTGCCGACTATACTTTTGTTGAAGTAACCAATAAAAACAAAACTTTTAAAAATCCGATGGCGTTTTTAAAACGAGACAAACAGCTTATTTTAGGAAAAGGAGAGATGCAGACTACAATGGGAGTTACATATTTAGTAAAAGACAAGCCAATTGATTTTGATCGCGTAAAATATAAATTCGAAAGCGCAGAATGTGCTGATAAAAAATAAGATATTCTGATGCAAACCCGACAGGTTTCAAAAACCTGTCGGGTTTAATTCTTATAACGATTAAAAAAATAAAAAAGCCGTTTCTAAATTCAGAAACGGCTTTTTGTATTTTGAGATTTTAATTTTTTATAAAACTTCACCTTTGATTTTCAAGGCAACCCTTCCGTCAGGATAATTGACAGCATTGGTTTCAACGGTAATTGTTTTACGAATTGGCCCTGAAGCCATATTATATTTTACATCAATTTTTCCTTTTTTTCCAGGCTCAATAGCAGCGGCTGGCTTAGTAACTACAATCGAACTAACTGTTGATTCTGCGCCAATAATTAACAGCGGAGCATCGCCAGTATTAGTGAATTCAAAAGAGCGGACTCCATTATCACCTTTCGAAATTTTTCCATAATCAATCGTATTGTCCTGAGCCGAAAATTCAATTTTCGGGCCGTTTTGTGCATAACCGATTGCGCTAAACAATACGACTGCAATAAATGAGGCAACATTTTTCATTTGAAATTATTTTAAATTGTAAGTAAATATACATTCTTTTAATTAACACACAAATTAATAATTCGCTTTTTATAGTGTCTTTAATTATTTACTTTTGCTGTCAGTTATAATTACAAAAATTGAACCAATTTTTTGTTTAACTGTTTAATCGTTTATTTGTTTAATCGTTTGGATTGATTTTACGAATATTGTTATTGAGCAGAAAAGCAATTAAAAAGTCAATTTAATTATAATGATCAAAGCCGATTAAACGGTTAAACAAATAAACGATTAAACATATATAAATGACAATTCCAGCACAATTTGACGCTAAGACGATTGAGAATAAATGGTATGATTACTGGATGAAAAACAATTACTTTCATTCAGAGCCAGATCATAGAACGCCATATACTATTGTAATTCCGCCGCCAAACGTCACAGGTGTCCTGCACATGGGACATATGCTGAATAATACAATTCAAGATGTTTTAATTCGTCGTGCACGTTTAAAAGGCTTCAATGCTTGCTGGGTTCCGGGAACAGATCACGCGTCTATTGCTACCGAAGCAAAAGTTGTTGCTAAATTAAAAGCAGAAGGAATCAATAAAAATGATTTGACTCGCGAAGAATTCCTAAAACACGCTTGGGAATGGACCGATAAATATGGCGGAACAATCTTAGAGCAACTTAAAAAACTAGGTGCTTCATGCGATTGGGAACGCACTAAATTTACTATGGATCCTGATATGTCAGCTTCTGTAATTAAATCGTTTGTTGATTTATACAATAAAGGATTAATCTACAGAGGTTACCGAATGGTAAACTGGGATCCTGAAGCAAAAACGACTCTTTCTGACGAAGAAGTTATTTATGAAGAACAACAAGGAAAGCTATTTTTCTTAAAATATAAAATTGAAGGTTCAGAAGATTTCTTGACGATTGCTACAACACGTCCAGAAACCATTTTTGGAGATACTGCAATTTGTATCAATCCAAATGATGAGCGTTTTGCACATTTAAAAGGAAAGAAAGCTATCGTTCCAATTTGCGGTCGTGTAATTCCAATTATTGAAGACGAATATGTAGATGTAGAATTCGGAACAGGATGTTTGAAAGTTACTCCGGCGCATGACATGAATGACAAAACGCTAGGAGAAAAACACAATCTTGAAATCGTTGATATTTTTAATGAAGATGCGACTTTAAACAGCTTCGGATTGCATTATCAAGGAAAAGACCGTTTTGTGGTTCGTACTGAAATCGCAAAAGAGTTAGAAGAAATTGGAGCTTTGGCGAAGACTGAAATCCATTTAAATAAAGTAGGAACATCTGAAAGAACAAAAGCGGTAATCGAACCAAGATTATCGGATCAATGGTTCTTGAAAATGGAAGATTTGGTAAAGCCAGCAATTAAGTCGGTTTTAGAAACGGGAGATATTAAATTGCATCCAAAACGTTTCGAAAACACTTATGCGCATTGGTTGAACAATATCCGTGATTGGAATATTTCTCGTCAATTATGGTGGGGACAACAAATCCCGGCATATTATTACGGAGACGGAAAAGAAGATTTTGTAGTTGCTGAAAACATCGAAGATGCTTTAAAATTAGCAAAGGAAAAAACCAACAACCAACAACTAACAACCGACAACTTAAAACAAGATGTTGATGCTTTAGATACTTGGTTTTCATCTTGGTTGTGGCCGATGTCTGTTTTTGGCGGAATAATGGATCCAGAAAGTCCAGATTATAAATATTATTATCCTACAAATGACTTGGTAACAGGTCCGGATATTTTGTTTTTCTGGGTTGCCAGAATGATTATCGCAGGTTACGAATATGCAGGTGAAAAACCATTTACAAACGTATATTTGACAGGTTTAGTTCGTGATAAACAACGTCGTAAAATGTCTAAATCATTAGGAAATTCTCCTGATCCTTTAGACTTGATCGATAAGTTTGGTGCCGATGGTGTTCGTGTAGGATTGCTTTTAAGTGCTTCTGCAGGAAACGATATTATGTTTGATGAAGAATTATGTAATCAAGGAAAAGCGTTTTCGAATAAAATTTGGAACGCCTTTAAATTGATCAAAGGTTGGGAAGTTTCAGAAACAATCGCACAGCCAGAATCGTCAAAAGTGGCAATCGAATGGTACGAAGCGAAGTTGCAACAGACTCTTGTTGATATTGAAGATAATTTTGAGAAATACAGAATTTCAGATTCATTGATGGCAATTTATAAATTGGTTTGGGATGATTTCTGTTCATGGTTCTTAGAAATGATCAAACCGGCTTATCAACAGCCAATTGATAAAGCGACGTTTGATAAAGCAATCGAAATGTTAGAAAGCAACTTGAAATTGCTTCACCCATTTATGCCGTTCTTGACGGAAGAAATTTGGCAATTAATTGCTGACAGAACTCCGGAAGAAGCTTTAATCGTTTCAACTTGGCCAGAATTAAAACCATTTGATGCTAAATTGATTGCTGATTTTGAAAATTCAATTGAGGTAATTTCTGGAATTAGAACCATTAGAAAAGACAAAAATATTCCGTTTAAAGATGCTATCGAATTAAAAGGAATCAACAGCGAAAATGTTTCAACTTATTTCGATTCAGTTGTAACGAAATTAGGAAACGTTTCAGCATTCGAATATGTTTCTGAAAAAGTAGACGGCGCATTGTCATTCCGTGTAAAATCAAATGAATATTTCATTCCGATTACTGGAAATATCGATGTTGAAGCTGAAATTGCAAAATTGACAGAGGAATTGAATTACACAAAAGGTTTCTTGAAATCAGTAGAAGCGAAACTTTCAAACGAGAAATTCGTAAACGGAGCTCCGGAAAAAGTTCTTAATATTGAAAAACAAAAACAAGCTGATGCTTTAGCGAAAATTGCTACAATCGAGCAAAGTTTGGCTGGTTTGAAATAAGAATCAAACTGAGTTTATAAAATCAAACCCGACAGGTTTTTAAAACCTGTCGGGTTTGTTGTTTTTATATACAGTTTGTCATTCGAGGAACGAGGAATCTTCGTGAGTAATTCCGCAACGAAAAATACCAATCTATGTCGAGCTTCTCGCGAAGATTTCTCGTGCCTCGAAATGACAAGATTGTGTTGTTCTCTTCTGAAAATAAAAAACGTGCTACTTTCTTCTCTTCAAAACTAAAAACAAAGGATAAGAAACAATCGTAAATCCGATAATGATTGCAAAACCTTTTGGGTCGCTATAAATAAATCCAATTAATAATGCAATTGAAGCAACAATCGCAATTATAGTTGTCCATGGATACCAAAAAGAATGATAAGGTCTTGGCAAATCAGGTTCTTTGGTTCTTAATCTTAAAAGGGAATAATAGGCCAATCCCCAAACAATAATCGAGATAAAAGCTGCAAATGAAAACAGAAACTCGAACGAGCCAATACAAATTAAAAACAAGCTGAAAAGAGACGAAACCAAAAGCGCTACAATTGGTGTTCCGCCTTTATTAACTTGCATTCCTTTTTCGATAAAAAATCCATCGCGGCTTAATCCGTATAGAATCCTTGGGGGAATCATCATAAAAGCGTTCAAAATGCTGATTAAGGAGAAAATAGAAATCACCGTTACAATTTTAGCACCACTTTCTCCGAAAAGAATCTTGGCAACATCGGCAGCAGCCAAATTAGATTTTGCCAAAGTTTCAATTGGCAACACATGAAAAAAGGCAGCGTTTACTAAAACATAAATTGCCACAACCATTAAAACGCCGCTGTATAATGATTTTGGAATATTTTTGTTTGGATCATCATTTTCTTCAGCAAAAAAACAAACAGAATTCCAGCCATTGTAAGTCCCTATAATTAATTGCAGGGATTTAAAAAAGCCAAACACAAGTCCAATTTGAAAGATCGTATTATCAGTCCTAATTGGCGGAATTTCAGTTCCAGTGTACATAAAACAAGCCACAACCAAAGCGACAAAACAAATCACTTTTAAGAAGCTGGTAATTTGCTGAATTACGCTTCCGTTTTTAACTCCGCTCAAATGAAGCAATACAAAAGCCACCAGTAAAGAAATTGAAATTACACTCGAATAATTGGCCAATTCTGGGAATAAAATAATCGTGTATTCGCTTATTACAATACAATAAAAAGCGGGCGGAATTGCATTGCAGATATAATCATACCAACCTGATAAGAAACCTGCATATTCGCCAAAAGCTCGTTTGATATAATTATAAGATCCGCCAGCTTTTGGGAGCATTGTCGCTAATTCAGCATAGGAATTGGCTCCTAATAAAACATATAATCCTCCAAAAATCCACGAAGCAAGAATAAGCCAGTAATTATTTAATAATTCTGCAATCGATCCAGGTGTTCGCAAAATCCCGACTCCAATTGTTCCGCCAATTAATACTGCAATGTTAAAGCTTAATCCGAGCGTTTTTTTTAATTGGTTTTTCGTGGAATCCGACATAGAATTTGGTTTTATTGTTGTTGAGTAAATGTAATTAAAAAATGAGTGATTTATAGAAAAAACAAAAAACCTCATTTATTGCTAAATGAGGTTTTTGATGAAATTTGAATTAAAACTTTTTTTGTTTTCAAAGCAGAAAAAGTCTGGACAAATTAAAATCCAATTCAAAAAATTAGAATTTGTAACGTAAGCTTGTCATGATTTGACGAGGCGGAATTGGGTTCACACTATAATTTTCGTGAACAGTATAATTTAACTCGTTTGTAATGTTTGATAATTTACATAAAATTGAGATTTTTTTCCAAGTGTAACCAGCTGAAACATCAATTGTAGTATAACCTTTTAACGGAATTTCTCTGTGGTAGATACCATCAGGATACGTCACAGTGTCTGTACTGTATTGATCGTTCCATCCACCTAAACGGTCACCAATGTAATTTCCAATTGCTCCTAAAGATACTCCTTTAAAAAAGCCTTCTGAAACTGTGTAAAAGAAACTTAAGTTTGCTGTGTTTGCAGGAGTTCTCACAAGACGATCACCTTCAATAAAACTTCCGTTTAAACCAGATGTTTTAGTGTAACGCATGTCATTATAGCTGTAACCCGCAATAATATTTAAACCTTCAATAGGTCTTGCAGTAACATCAATTTCGATACCTTTACTTTTAGTTTCACCACTCAAAACTTTTACGTTTGTGTCAGTGTTTAAGCTTCCGTCAGCTTTAAATTCAGCTGTTTGAGCCAAATTGCTGTTTACGATTTGATAAACCGTAACATTCGTGCTTAACATTCCTTCTAAGAAATCAGTTTTAACACCTGCTTCATATTGATCAATAATTGATGGCGCAATTGGTTTTAAATCTGCAGTCGTTCCTGTGTTTGGAGTAAATGAAGTAGAATAGCTACCAAAAATAGAAATGTCTTTTCTTGGTTGGTATATCAATCCAAATTTCGGAGAAAATGCATTATCTAATTTTTTATCACCAACTGTCGGTACTGAATTTTCTGGAGCTACAGTTTGTTTTCCGTTTACCAAAGTTTCTTTGTAAGTCGTAACTTGAGCTTCTTGCCAAGACCAACGTACACCCGCTAAAACTTTAAGTTTTTCTGTAATTGAGATCAAATCCTGAAAATAGACACCAAAACGGTTCGTTTCTGTTTTTGCTATTTGAGTCGTTCTTGCATCAGGAATATCATTTCTTTGCGTTGACGGATCAAAGTTGAAAAGATTAATTGTGTCATAATTTGCAGGATTAAACGCAAAAGTATAAGCTGTTGCAAATGAGTTTTCCCAGTCTGAACCTGTAAAAATTTGATGTTTTACTGATCCTGTATTGAAATTCCCTTGAAGACTTAATTGATCACCTAATATTTGTTCTAAGTTTTCGTTTTGAACTAAAGGTCTTGTCCAGTCACCGTTAGGTTTAATTGTAGATAATTGAGCAGTAGATTTTGAAGCTCTATTATAGGTTTGATAAGAACTGTTAAAGTTAAGTTTCCAGTTTTTATTAAAATCATGATTTAATAACGCAGAAGCACTAGCAGATTTTGTATTTCCATTAGACCAAAGCGATCCGTAAAAAGCATTACGAGGTAAATCAAGGATTTGTGTACCAATGATTCCGGTTCCAAAATCTGGAGTCCAGTCTGCTGTTAAATAATCCCCTTGTACTGTAATTTGCGTTTTTGGACTAACAAGAAAAAGCAACGACGGGTTTACATACAAACGCTCATTTTTTACAACATCTCTAAAGCTTTCTGAATTTTCGTAAGAACCATTAATTCTGAAAGCAATTGATTTCGTAAGGCCTCCATAAAAATCAAAAGAAGGCTTATAATAAGAAAAACTTCCTATTTGCATTGATACTTCTCCACCAGATTTAAATTGAGGCGTTTTTGTTACAAGGTTCACGATTCCACCAGGCGCAACATTTCCAAATAATAATGCAGAACCACCTTTTAGGAATTCTACTTTATCTAAACCTGAAACATCTGGAATAGAACCTGCATTGTAACGAAATCCATTTTTGAACATATTGTTAGTTGACAAGTCATAACCTCTTGAGAAAAAAGATTCCTGTGCACCACCTCTGGCAGAACCAACATATACACCATTTGCATTTTTAAGAACTTCGCTTAATCTGATCGCTTGTTGTTGCTCGATAACTTCAGATCCAATAACTTGTATCGCTTGTGGATTATCCATTGGTTTTAATCCAGAACGAACTGCAGTTACAGGTTTTGGCTCTTTGTTTTTGGTAATAATTACCTCATTTAGGATTTCTCCTTTTTTGTTTTTAACGGTATCACTAACAGTTGTGGTATTTTCTGCACTTGTAAATTCTTGGCTATAAGCACCGAAACTTATCAAAGATAAAGCAAGTAGTAAACTATGTTTCATGTGATTTATTTAGATTTAATAAAAATAATTTTCTGTGCAAATATAAGTCTTCATTTCTCGTTTAACAAAATTTACAAAAGGGTTTTCTTACTTAAACTTAAGTTATTTTTATCTTAAGATTTGCTTAAGATTTTGGTTTTTAAAGTATATTTGTTTATTTAGAATGAATTAAAAGAATGAATTAAAAGAATGAATTAAAAGAATGAATTAAAAGAATGAATTAAAAGAATGAATTAAAAGAATGATTTAAAACAAAAAAACCTTGCTCTGCCGAACAAGGTTTTTTACTAAGACTAATTTATTTAAAAATGAAGGGGTATTATTATTTTACAGTAATCTGATAAGTAGCCATCTTCCAAATTTCATTGTATTTTTTACCATTATGCTCTCCCGTCGATTTATCTGTGTGTGCATATTCAACCATATAATTTCCTGACCAAATAGGAGTAAAGGAGAATTCGCCTTTATCGTTTGTCAATAATTCTTTTTCCCAGCCATTTGGCGCGATTACTTTGATTTTTGTCTTTTTTGCCAAAGCGCCTTCATAAGCAGCAACCCCAGTTATTTTTGCATCTTTTTTTGTTGTATCAGCATTTTCAGAAAATAAACTGATCCGGTTTTTATTTGCCTCTATAGTATTTCCCGTAGTTTTATTGCCAACAACTACAGTTGCACTCGAATTATAATCTAATTTCATTGTTCCGTAAACATCTCGAACGGTATGATGCATTACAATCGTATAAACTCCATCTTCATCTGGCGTAAAAAACGCTTGATATTTATTGTCTGATGCTTTCGCAGTCAATGTAGTTTCCTTTTTTGACGGACTAACAACAACTAATGAGAAATCTTTGAGATCCGAAAACCATTTGTCTGCTTTTGTAATATCGTTTTCTGAAAATTCTCCAAAATAAACTGAAATTTCTTGTGCTTTTCCTTTAACTCCAGTTGCTTTTGTCTCGATCCAAAGTGCGTGTGCAAATAATTTCGGGCTTGCAACTAACATTAAAAGTATAAACGTAATTGTTTTAAAGGTTTTCGATTTCATAATAGGAAGTTTAAGTTTATTAAAATAGAATTATGTTGCAAACTTAAAGTTTATTTAGAATAATTAAAAATAAAACAATAAGAAGATTGGTGAAGTTTTTCATTTTTTTTAAGATTTAGTACAATGCAAAAAGGAAGAAGTTCATTTTAAAAGCCTTAATTTTGCAGTCAGAAAAATGACTTCATGATTTTACCTTTCTTAAAAAAGTACCAAAATACCCCAAAAGGATATCGTATTGCTAACACGGTTTTTTTCTTTCTCTCTGGAATCGGATATTCGTCTTGGGTTTCTAGAATTCCGCACATACAAGCACAATTGCATTTGTCCGAAGCGCAATTTGGAGCCGTTTTATTTGCTTTTCCAATTGGTTTGATGCTTACAATGCCTTTTACAGGAAAGCTTTTAAATAAATACAGCAGTCGCTACATCATGCTTTTAGGAGCAGTTATGTTTAATATCGTTTTGGCTTTGCCTGGTTTGGTTGCTTTTGTTTGGCAACTCGTTATTGTGCTGTTGATTTTTGGAGCTTCTCGAAATATTTTCAATTTGTCCATTAATGCGCAGTCTCTTGAAGTACAGAAATTATATCCAAAATCAATTATAACACGTTTCCATGCAGTTTGGAGTATTGCTGTTTTCTCAGGTGCTGGATTGGGTTATGTAATGGTGACACAACACGTTGCACCATCGCACCATTTATTGGGCGTAAGTGTTTTTATGATGGCGCTTACGGCTTGTTTTTATCCAATGAGTATTCATAATGAGCCAGTTCCGGTGAAGAAGAAATTCTTTTCAATGCCTGAAAAAAACTTAGTTAAGTTTGCCTTGATTTGTTTTGTTTCAATGGCTTGCGAAAACACAATGTACGATTGGAGCGGAATTTATTTCGAAAATATTCTAAAAGCTTCTCCAAAATTAACAAGTGCGGCTTTTGTGTTTTTTGCAACAGCAGTAACGCTAGGACGAATTTTTGGCGATTACGGAGTAATGAAATTTGGAACTAAAAAAATCCTGCTTTACAGCGGTATATTAATCACAGTAGGTTTTGGTATTTGTTTTATTCTGCCGTACGCATATCCAACTATTTTTGGTTATATGTTAATCGGGTTCGGGGTTTCGTGTGTCGTTCCTTTAGTATTCAGCATTGCCGGAAGATCTTCAAAATTAAGCAGCGGTTCTGCATTGACTTCGATTTCGACAATTGGTTATTTAGGATTTTTACTAGTACCGCCAATGGTAGGTTTCATCTCTGAATATCTTAGCATGAAATGGGCATTTTTGGTAATGGCGCTTTTAGGTATTCTGATGATTTTTATGGTGAATAAAATCGGAGAAAACGAATAGTTTCTTTGAAGATGCTAAGGTTCTAAGGTGCTGAGGTTTTTATTTGGTGCGGATAATTCTGTGTAAACTGGACTGATCTCGAAGCTTCGGACCAGCTCTACAGAATTTTTGAACCTTTGATTCTTTTTTTTCGAAAGCAGATTATTTCTCTAGTTCATTAAGATAATCTTTCCACTTTTGTTTCTCAATAATGTATGAATATTGAAAGCTACTCTCAAAGATTCGTATTTTATTTTTGAATTCAAGAGTATCAACATAAAATAAAGCAAGTTGCTCTTTCTGATTAAAAAAATGAACAGAATAAGAACTTATCGGACAACAACAATAACCTGTCTTTTCAGCATTCAAAAATATTGTGTCAAAATCCTCAATTTGCTTTTTAGTTGTTGTTTTAAATTCCTTTGTTGGAATAAAAACTTCAACACCGCTGCTTCTTTTGTGTGTTACAGTTGAATCGTAAGCTTTTATAATTATTTGGGAACTGTTTGAAAGCGTTGAATTAAATGAATAATTATCAAAAATATCATCAATAATATTTTCAGATTTATAATTACAGCTCAATAGCATAAATAGAATTAGAAAAACAGAGAGGCTTTTTCTCATTTGATTACGATTGTCCAATTTCAGATAATTTGTCTTTCCGTTCTATTGTAATTCTTGCTTTGCATTAAACAAATTTTCAATTTGCATTCTTTCAGCAAAATTCTCAAGTTTAATATTTGAAGTTACATTGTTGAAAATCGTTTTAACTTTTTGCGCATTTTCGGGATGAATTATTTTGCAACCTTTAAAATCATGATTTTCTAAGTACTCACCAAAAGTATTTAGTAATTCCTCTCTTGAAATTAGTGCATTTTCGGTTTTGGTCTTGAACCATTTTTTTTGAACTTTAGTCAATAAAAAATAATCAGCAGAAGGAATAATATTCGGAATATGTTCTGTCCAACTAGAAACGGTTATTACTTCATTATTTTTCTTTGTTTTGAAAAAGAACATTTTAGGAACGAAATAGGAATCTCCTAACTTTTCCTGAATTGAATTTCGATTAAAGTTGTAATTCCAAATGGAATTGGATTTTTCAATTTCTAAATAATTGCTTTGCTCGTGAAAATGTACGGAGCTAACTTTTAGATTTGTTTTATTCCAATTTTCATAAAGCTCAGTACTTGTCGGTTTGTACGGTTCTTCATTTTCAGATTGAGGATTTAGAACGTATAAATCTAGATCTAATACCAACTTTTCTACAAATTCAAATGCCTCAATTCCGAAAAAACTTGGGCGAAGAAAATTTAGATTGAAAGAAATATTTAGAGTCTCAAAACTTTCAAAATTATCTTTATTTTCTGTTTTTTCAAAACTATAATATACTTCAGTATCAGGATTTTGAAAGAACCATTGATTGTTTTCTTCGGGAACTAAATTAAGAGATAAATAATCCTCGATTTCGTTAGTAGTTATTTGATTTTCTTTGCTTTTAAAAAAGTATAAATCGTAACTCATATTTTTATTTTAATACTAATTAGAACTTATAAACTACTTCTTCGTCATAACAAACTTCTCAGAACTCGGCTTCCCATTCAAATTTCCAGAAATTTCAGCAGTCAAAGTATTATTTGCACCTTTTGTATACGTGATTTTTTGAGGATAATCGTGTTTTGGATTCTCGAAAACCAATTTTTGAGCTGTTTCAGAAGTCGATGGAAATGAAACCGGCTTGTCATCATTTTGTCCTTTTACTGTCGCTTTATAAGTAAGCGTTTCGCCAAGCTGTGCCAAAACAATACTCTCAAAATGAATGGTGTCTTTTTCTTTTATAAAATATGAAGAAGCGCTAAATGTACTATCGTTAAGTTTTATCCAGTTTTCAGTCAAAACACCTTCTGGAGACGTATTTTCCCAGTTTCCAATAAGCCAATCGGCAACTTTGATTTTATCTTTTTCAACAGATTCTTTTTTCTGGCAAGAAACAAAAGTGATTATAAGTGCGATAAGAATAATTTTCTGAAACATAATTTATAGGTTTTGGTTGTACTAAAGTATGAAAAAAATGTTTGCCACAGATTACAAGATTAAAATGATTTTGTCTCCCGCAGATCTAGCAAATATGGCAGATTTAATTTATAATTAGAAGCTGAAAAAATCACCTAAATCAGCTAAATCTGCGGGAGAAAAAAATTAGCGAAAATTGGTGTAATTCGCGGCGGAAAAAATAAAGAATCTTTGCTAATCCTTTTAATCTGTGGCAAAAAAACTTAAACGCTTTCCTGTAAAATAGAATAAACTAATTCTTTAGTAGGTTTTTGATCTTTAAGTTTAGCTCGAACCTCATCAAAAGTGACTTTAAAATCACAACCCGATTTGTATTCGGCGCAGCCATAAGCTGTTTTTCCTTTCAAAATTGTTCCTTTTTGACATTTCGGACACACTAAAGAATCTGATGTTTCTTGCGTTGCCTTTTTTGCTTCAGTTTTCTTTGGTTCTAATTTGAGTTTGTAATTTTCTTCAAAACGAATCAAGCCTTCAACCGTTCCAGCATCGGTTTTAAAGCCTTTTATGTTTACCGTTGAACCTTTTTGAACCAATCTTAAATATTGAGCTTCAGTAATTTTTTTATCTGAAAAAACAAAAGGAAGCACAAAATCACAACCCGATTTATATTCACTGCATCCAAAAGCCGATTTTCCTTTTATCAGATTCCCTTTTTGGCATTTCGGACAAGTTTCTGCTAAAATTCCTCCAGCAACTTTCTTTTTTTCTGGTTTTGCGACAGGTTTTTGAATTGTAGCGGCATGCGAAATATTAGCGTGTCTCGTTTCGCTTCGGACTTCTGTAACTAAGGCTTCAACCATACGTTTCATGTTTCTGATAAAAGCAGAAGCCGTAAAAGTTCCTTTTTCAATATCTTTCAATTGTTTCTCCCAAGAACCAGTAAGCTCAGCTGATTTTATCAATTCATTCTGAATCGTATCAATCAACTGGATTCCGGTAGTTGTTGGCAAAACCTGTTTTTTATTTCGAATAATATATTGACGTTTAAAAAGCGTTTCGATAATATTCGCACGCGTTGACGGACGCCCAATACCGTTTTCTTTCATCAATTCACGCAAATCTTCGTCATCAACTTGTTTTCCGGCGGTTTCCATCGCGCGCAGTAAAGTCGCTTCGGTAAAATGATTCGGCGGTTTCGTTTCTTTTTGAAGAAAAGAAGGTTCGTGTGGACCTTTTTCGCCCACAACAAAACTCGGAAGCAAATCAGGTTCTTTTTCTTTTGCATTCGGATCTTCAAAAACAATTCTGAAACCTTTTTTTAGGATCTCTTTTCCTGTTGCTTTAAAAGTTACATCGGCTGCTTTTCCTATTACTGTTGTATTGGCAACCAAACAATCATCATAAAAAACAGCAATAAAACGTTTTACAATAATATCATAAACTTGCTGCTGATTGTATGGCAAATTAATTTCGATTCCAGTTGGAATTATCGCGTGGTGATCGGTTACTTTTTTATCGTTGAATACCTTTGGAGATTTTTTAATTTTCTTTCCTAAAAGCGGTTCTGTCAAATGACTATAATTGGTCAGTTTTTGCAGAATTCCCTGCACTTTCGGATAAATATCTCCAGGAAGAAATGTCGTATCAACTCTCGGATACGTAATTGCTTTTTGCTCGTATAATGTTTGTGCAATTTTAAGCGTTTCTTCTGCCGAGAATCCGAATTTTTGATTGCAATAAACTTGCAAACCTGTCAAGTCAAACAGTTTTGGTGCGTATTCATTTCCGTTCTTTTTGTCCACAGAAACAATTTCGAAATCACTTTCTTTGACTTTTTCAGCCAAGATTTCACCATCTTCTTTGTTTAAGAAACGACCTTCTTCATAACTAAAAAGTGTTTCTCTATATAAAGTCTGTAACTCCCAATACGGCTGTGGTTTGAAATTTTCGATTTCTTTAAATCGGTCAACAACCATTGCCAATGTTGGCGTTTGCACGCGTCCTATAGACAAAACTTGTTTGTAGCCGCCATGTTTTACGGTGTACAAACGTGTTGCATTCATTCCGAGAAGCCAATCGCCAATGGCTCTTGAAAATCCAGCGTAGAATAAATTATCGTAGTTTTCAGATGGTTTTAAATTATCAAAACCTTCTTTGATAGCTTCAGTCGTTAATGACGAAATCCACAAGCGTTTTATTTCGCCTTTGTAATGCGCTTCGTTCATCACCCAGCGCTGAATCAATTCTCCTTCTTGTCCAGCATCCCCGCAGTTTATGACTAATTCTGCTTTGTCGAAAAGTGTTTTGATGATTTTAAACTGTTTCTGTATTCCTGAATTCTGAACCACTTTGGTTTCAAATTTTTCGGGAAGCATAGGAAGATTATTGAGATCCCAGCTTTTCCAATGTGGTTTGTAATCGTTGGGTTCTTTCAAGGTACATAAATGCCCAAAAGTGTAGGTCACGGCATAACCGTTGCCTTCATAATATCCGTCGTGCTTGGTATTAGCGCCCAAAACGGATGCAATTTCACGTGCTACACTTGGTTTTTCAGCAATACAGACCTTCATTTACTTCATTTGATTTGAGAGCGAAATTAGGAATTTTTTATAAGAAAGTTGCTAAGGTTCTAAGATACTAAGACACTAAGGTTTTACTCTTTTTTTGTCATCCTTTGTTCCTCAGGATAATACAATGCACATTTACATAAATGAAAAGTATTAAACCTTTTTTCTTCTCTCAGTTAAATAATTTCTAATTGGCGTATCGTAAAAAGTCATTGTTAAATAAGCAAAACCAAGAAGAAGTAGCGTTCCAAAAATTATAATAAAAGTCAGTTGTCCGGCATCTGGTTTGTATTTCGCATAATAACCTGCAAATATCCACATTACGGAATAATGCGTCATGTATAACGGATATGATATTTTTCCGAAGAAGATGCATAGTTTTCTAAAGCTTTCTGATAGTTTCGCTCCGGCTCCTAAAACAATTAATAAAGGAAAATAAAGCAATACGATAACAGGTTCAGTTAGCCAATTCCAATTTGTAAAAGGCAATAAAAGTGCTAATAATAGCAATATTGATAAACCAACAAAACCCAGTTTTGACGTAATAATCCAGTTTGAACGATAAATAAGCATTCCGGCTAAAAAAGAGTAGGAAATACGGCCAAATCCGTCCCAAAAGGTTTCGCCACTCCAGCCTCCCATTAGTGAACCGCCCGCGCGATTACTGATAAAACAGATTCCTGCTGCAGCAAAAAGGGTTAATATAAAGAGTACGCGACGGCTCAGTTTATGAAGGAACAGCGCATAAAAAATATTCGCAATATATTCCCAAAACAAAGACCAAGCCGGCGCATTTAAGCCAAAATTATTGAAATAACGATCAGCCATTGTGGGAAACGGAATAAGGAGGAGCGAACTAACAATTACTAGGATTAATTTGCCAGTTTCATAAGTTTCAGAATGACTGCTGAAAGGATCAAAAAGAAAAGTCAGCAAACCTAAAATCGAACCAAAAATAACCAAAGGATGCAATCGGATTAATCTCAATTTAAAGAATTCAGTCAACGTCATTTTGCCAATTCGATCATGATACGCATAAGCAATAACAAACCCAGAAAGGCAGAAGAAAAAGTCAACCGCTAAAAATCCATGTGCAATGAAATTTTCTTTTGGAGGATAAACGATTTCCATAAAATGAAAAACGACAATGGCTAAAGCGGCGATGCCTCTTAAACCGTCTAGGATTTCAAAATGTTGTTTTGTTTTTATAATTGGAGTAGTCGAATTGTCGGTTGGTTGAATTGTTGGGTTTTGGGTAATCATTTTTGTCTTTTGTGTTTTATAGAAAAAATAAAAATAAGTAAAAATCCTCTTATGATTTGTAATCAAATTTTATATATTTTTGGTTTAAAGACCAATTTGCATAATCAACAACCAAATCACCAAATTAGAAACCATTACTTTTTATGAGCGAAACTACTACCCAAACAAGTTTACCAAAATTCTACAGCACTACCGCATTAATTGCTTTTATTTATGCGGGTTTTACCATTCTCTTTGGCATTTATAAACTATTTTTTTATGTCGATGGAACTTGGTTTCATGGCCTGACAGCAAACGGCTTGTCTCTCGTAAGCACTTTGGTTTGGATGGGAATTTTGTTTGTTTTTAAATTATTTTTAAACCGAATATTGAACTACAAAAAAGCCGATTCGTTGATAAATGTTTATCTAGTACTCTCATTAATTGCACTTTATTCAGTAGCTTTAGTTGTTTTCAAGTCAGTTCAAATCTATATGGCGCTTGATGGTGAGCAAGATATTAATTCAGTAATGGCGTTTGCATCGAGTTCCATTTCGAGTGCAATATTGCTGATACTTGCGGGTATTGGATTGATTATCACGACTATTTTGTTAGGAATCCGAATCAGAACTATTGATGTTGTTTTAAAAGATATTTTCCCAATTCTAGGTTTCTCGCTTATATTGCTTGGCGTATTTTCCGCACTTCAAATTGCAACTATTCCTGGCACTGAGGCGGTTGTGTTTTTGCTGAAAGCGCTTTCTGCGGCGGTTTTAGGTTATATTTTAAAAGAGGTTTCACAAATGAATTATGCTGATTTGCCTGTTTCGCGAGAGCCTGAAAAAAAGAATGTTTTTTCCAAAGTAAACGCTCAACCTGCATCTCAAAATGTTGTAGAAAGAACTGAAAAAATAAATGTTTTAAAGAAAGCCAAAGTAGTTGCGCCAGAACCAGAAGTCATTCCGAATCTTGATATCAATGCGCTTGAAGATAAAGAATTGGTACTTTCTTATTTTGAAAACCTATCAAAAGACGAATTAAACCGACTAGAAATTGTGGTGGCGAAAAAATACACGCAGAAATTAAACGAAGATCAAATCAAGAATCTTGTTTTGCAACATATTGCAGAGAAAAAACTGTATGATCATAATCGATATGCACCAAAATAAGACATTTTTATAATGATGTTTATAAAACAGAAAAGCTGCAAGAAATCGACTTTGCAGCTTTTTTGTTTTTAATATAAAACTCAGTTTTATTTTGCTTTCTGTTTCAAATGTTTGTCAAGGAATTTCTCCATAGCCGAGTAAAAATCAAAACGATTATCTTGATTTCTAAAACCGTGTCCTTCATCATTTTTCACCATATATTCTACCACAACGCCACGTTTTTTTAACGCTTCAACCATTTGGTCGCTTTCGGCTTTGTTTACTCTTGGGTCATTTGCGCCCTGAGCAATAAAAAGCGGCGTTTTAATTTTGTCAGCGTGCAGAGCTGGTGATGATGATGCAAGCAATAAACTGTCTTTTTTAGGATCGCCCACCATTTCGTGAAATTGATCCAAGTATGGTTTCCAGTAAGGCGGAATGGTATTCATAAACGTAAACAAATTGCTAACGCCTACATAATCAACAGCTGCTGCGTATAAATCTGGAGTAAAAGTGATTCCGGCAAGTGTGGCATAACCGCCGTAGCTTCCTCCATAAATTGCAATTCGGTTTTCATCGGCAATACCTTCTTTTTTCAGCCATTCGGCGCCGTCAGTAACATCGTCCTGCATGGTTTTTCCCCATTGTTTGAAACTCAATTCCCAGAATTTCTTTCCGTAACCGGTACTTCCTCTGTAATTCATTTGCAAAACAGCATAACCGCGATTGGCCAAAAATTGAACTTCTGGATTATAATACCAGCCATCTCTTGCCCAAGGTCCGCCATGCGGATTAATAATCACGGGCAGATTTTTTGGTTCAATTCCGAGTGGAAGTGTCAAATAACCGTGAATTTCCAAACCGTCTCTAGATTTATACGTAATTGGTTTGATATGGCTCATTTGGTTCTCCTTAATCCACGGATACGGATCTGCAACTTCTTTGATTTGCGCAGATTTAAAATCATATAAATAGAATTTTCCTGGCGTTCTGTCATTTCCAGCCCAGACAATTGCTTTAGTTCGGGCATCGTCATAACTTACGATATCTGTTTCATAACCTTCAATTTGTTTTTTCAGATTATTGTTGATTTCTTCCCATTCTTTATCAAAAAAATGTTTTTCTTGTTTTTCAGCTTCCCAATCAACCGAAACCAAAGTTTGCTTTTTTCTGTCGTAATTGATGCCGTCTAAATCGTATTTGCTGTCGCCAAAAAGTTCTTTTACATTTTTTTTGCCAATGGGATCGTATTCAACCAAAACCACTTTGTCTTTTCCGATGTTGCTCAAAGCATAAATATTTTTATTGTCTTTATCGAAAGACGAAGGCGTAAAAATATCTTTGAAAGTCGTTGTAATCAAAGGTGTAAAAGGTTCTTTGTCTGAATTTCTGTAATTCCATGTAATGTTTACACCGTCAGTTTTTGAAGCAAGGCGAATAACGCCATTATTGTCTGTAACCCAGCCGTCAAAATTTTCTTTATTGTCATAAAGCAGCGTCAAAGTTCCAGTTTCTACATTTAAAAGATACGGATCAAAATATTCCTTAACTCGTTTGTTGATCTGTACAATCAGTTCTTTTTCTTTTCCTTTAATGTCAATCAGTGCGTCGGTAATATCGCTTCTGATGCCCGGAAAAGGAGTTAATTTTTTTAAATCTGTTCCATCTGCTTTAACCGAAAAAAGCTGAAAATTTTCATCGCCGCCAATATCCTGCGCATACACAATTCTGTCGCCTTTCCAGAAATAGTTGAAAATACTTCTCAGCGTGTCATTAGTCACGCGAACCGATTTTTCTTCACCCACTTTTTGAACAAAAATGTTGGTTTTTCCTTTATAATCGGCACGATAGCTGAAGTAATTTCCATCGGGAGAAATTCTGAAGGAGCTTTTTTCTCCATTTTTGAAGAAAGTTTTCACATCAATTAATGGGGCAGGAGTTTCTTTTGGCTCCTGTTTGCAGGAAATAAAAAGTGTCGCCAAAACAACTAAAACGGATAAAACGGATTTTCTAATCATATTTTGCTTTTTTTGGTGTTTTTGGAATTATAAAGGATTCTGAAAAATACAATTTTTATTATTGTATACTATTGAAAATGTGGTTTTTATAATTTCAAAAGTAAGAAAAAGTTTCTAATATTGATTAATGCCGTAAGGTTTTATTTTATTGGAATATTGTGGGAACACACAAGAAATGAGCAGAATATACAGCGCTGAACTTGAAGAATAAAAAATTATTTTTCTACAAAAGAAATCAGATAATCGTTTGAACTGGTCATTAATAGATTGTAAGTTGTTGTGGTGATATTATTTTCATTTTTTGAAAATACAGTTAGCTCAATAGTCAGTCCTTTGCCAAGATACAATTTGATAATAGCATCATTTTGAACTTTAGATACTATAAAATCATATCCCAAAATTTTAAGTCGGTTTACATAAGAATTGTATTGATCCTTGTTCGCAAATTGCAAATTCAGCCGATTTGTGGTGTCAGAATAGGCGTAAGTCAAAAAACTTTCGGCTAAATCATTAGTATCACTTTTATTGTAAGTAAATGTGGCGCTTGCCATTTCGTTGTGTTGAGGCGCATTTGCGGAAAGGAATGTCCAGTCTTTTTGGGTAACAAATTCTTCAACTTCTGCCACATCACATTTTCTTAAATCGATTAATTCATCCAAGGTTAGATTTTGGCAATAAAAATTATTGGAGCATGAAAAGAACAATACTAAAAAAATAAATTTTTTCATTTTTGTAGATTTAATTGTTTTACATACAAAGTTTTAAAAACGCAGCCTATTTTTCCTGATCGAAGCGCATGAGAAGACAAACAGGAAATAATCAGAACACTATGTAAAATAGTTTTCTGAGGTTCATAATTTTCCTTGGGGTCGATGATTTATTTTAATGTGGTAGGTAAGTTGTCAAGTTTTGGAGAAATGCTAACTTGAAAGTGTAAAGTTATTGATTTTTAATGAGATAACTTGTGTTGTTTTGAAAGTTTCGTTATGTCACAAAAAGTTTTCTTTTTAGGATTTAAATTAATTTGGGGCTTTAAAAGTGATCAGATACAGAATTTCATCCTCATATTGTCATGGCAAATACAGTTACGCCTAGAAACACAAAAAAACAAATTACATCGAGTATTGTGCCTTTTCGATTGTCATAAAGATCTGTTGCGCCGTTTTTTGCAGGCATAATTAGTTCTTTGTTCTGAATTTGTAAACTTATAAATCGTAATAATTGAAAAAGGAATAACGAGATTAAAGTACTTCTTAATACTTTAACAGCGTGTATGTTACTTTGTTCAAAAACATTTTCTGGTAAATTTTTAAATGCAAGAAAAGCACAAAAATGAAGCACGCCAATTAATACCCAGATTAAAAAATAATTGAAATTTCGAAGTGCTCGATATTGAAAACTATAAAGAAAGAATTGTGTAAAAAGTCCGTATAAAAATAGTATATCTTGGCAGTTTTTGTTTATTGAGACATAACTCAACAAGAAAAAAGAAAGCACGACATAAAAACTAATAGTAATAATATTCCAATTGGTTAATTTGGAACGACGAATAAATTTGTTTTTCATTAAAAAGATTTGAGCTCTTAATTATTTTGCCAAAAATATAAATTACGAATGAATAGACATTTTAAAATTTCCTAATTATTAATCATCGGATTCAAATTTTCATCCTTATTACGTAAATCCAAGCCACCTTCATAAACCGATTTAAGATTGGTCAAATAAAAATGCCACCCGTTTGAACAGCCAAGCCTGATATATTGCTTTGAAGAATCATCAGTAGGAATATTATGCTGACGAAGTTCGACGATCGTGTAGCCGTTACTTTCACTCAAATTAATATCAACAAGGCAATTGCCTTCAAATGTAAATTGCAAATGATCTTTTCCGTTTGCAGCAATTATTTTTCCTTTCATCGCATCTTTGTACAAATGCCAAAGCCATTCATACGTATCGCCTTCAGAAACATTTTGATCTTTGCTGATTAATTCCTGATTTGCATCAAAAAAAGACACTTTCTCTAGAAACCATTTTTCTAAATCGGCAGCAATTGTCCAAGCATTATAAATGTCGCTTAAGCTAGCTCTAATCGCTATTTTTTTTGTGAAAGAAGTCCAGTCGAAATTTTCCATGATAAATTGTTTTTTACTTGTTATAATCTTCTAAATTTCTTTTCAGATCTTTAATTCGATCTTCTGTGCATTCAGCTAGGCAGGTATAATAAATCGATGGCTGAATACTTCCTCCGTCATATTGCTGTTTTTCAAAATCGCATTTTGAATCTCTAAACTTAATCCAGTTTTTCTGCGCTGCGATTAATAAGTTTTTCTCTTTTTCATCTAATTTTTTCATTAGATTTTGATATACCTGATTAAGTTTATTGTCTGCTTTTTTTAAATTATCAATAGCGATTTGATTCATTTCAAGTTGTGTCTGTGCCAATAAATTAGTGCTAAAGCCAAAGAGAAATATTGTTGAGAAATAGAGAAAGAAGTTTTTCATATAATTTAAATTAAATCTGTTTTTTACAATCATTTGTCAATGCAATTACTAACGCAATACCACAGAAAAGCAAGCATACAATTGCACGTACAATTTCGTTTCCGCCACCTGCTGACGGATTTGCAACGGCATCAGGAATATGAAAGAATAGAAAAAACAGAAAAAGCGTAAGTGCAAAAAGTAGCGCAATTGGTTTTATCAATATTTTAAAAATAATAGATACGCCAGAAACAACGATGACCACGCCAAAAAAATAAGTCCAAAACATTGGTGCTGGCAACCATTTCGGAACCATGGTAGCGATAAAATTGGCAAAAGCAAAATGGCTCAATCCAAATACGATCATCAAAATCGAATAAAAAACACGACCGCACGGAATAAATTTTTCTAAAAATGCAGCGAAATTCTTTTCGACCGCAACAGAGTTGTTTTTTGGAAATGATCCCGCCATTACAAATGCTCCGCCACTATACGTTAATGCTTCGAGCGCATTTATCCAAACTTGAAAATCGGGAGTTTTTTCGGCGCTGAGCATGATGATATACGGCAAATGAGATGTGATAACACTGGCAAGAAAAGCAAAACCCAAATAAAGACAGACTTTTTTGATGTCAATAGATTTAATTGCGAATATTCCAGAAATAATAATTCCTGCAAGTATTAAAGCAATTCCGACAAGAATAGGGAAGATGCTAGTGCTATGCGCCCAAGCAGGAAATGGAGATAAAATTTCTGAACGAAAGTCTTTGATGATAAGTTGATGAATTCCTAAAGCAACAACGCCAATTCCATAAAAGAAACGGCCAAGTTTAATGAGTTTTTCCATTAGTGGTTTAGTTAGAAAAAATGATTAAAGAATAGATTTTGGCAACTATCAAATATATAAATTAATTCATAATGTATTGATTAACTGTAGGTTTTGTTTTGTTATGAAAAAACGGTTATGAAAGATTTTTGTTGATGTTGTGCAAATATCTCCCAATTTGCGCAATGTTCTCCGGCTAGCGCGAGCGTCCCGCTCGTGAAAACAATCTAGATTAATTTTAGAGACTGTTCAGGCACAAGCAAGAGAGGGAATGCAAAAAATCAAAACACTACAAATCCTTAATCAATTCACTAGGATGAATTTTTAAAGCCTGTGCTATTTTAAACATAGTGCTTATTTTCATTTCTTGTGTGCCTTTCATGTATTTTCTTAAGTTTTCTACATCCATTTCGGCATCATGAGCGACATCTCTTGGTTTTAGTTGTTTGGTTTTAATTATATCTTTTATCTTGATTCCCAGTTTTTTTACAACCTCTGGAATTTCAGTTTTTCTTCCTCTTTTCATAGAAATGAAAGTACAAGTAACTGATTGTTTTGATGTGATTGTTAAAAATCGATTGTTTTCAACCGAAAAATTATATATTTGTCTTTAATTGTAAATTAAATCTTATATAATTTTCAAAATGAGAAATAAGGAAAGAGCCGTAGAATTGTTAGAATTGATGTATAGCGAAGGGTATTTTGCTAAGCTGAAACCAAAAAATGAAAAAGATAATTTAAATATGAAATCGTTTGAAGAACCTGCAAGCAACGAATTAAATTTAATGGTTTCAGATTTGCTAGAAGCAAGTATTCTTCTTCTTGATAATGCTTCTAAAGGCTTGTCTAATGCTACAAAAGATAAATATGGCAGTATATTGACGTTCCTTGAAATTGGATTAAAACTGTTGTTTGAGGATGAAATGAAAGCCACTAAATGACTTGTTTAAACGTCATTAAAAGGAATAATTTCTGGATTGCGTACACGAGCGAGACGCTCGCGCTAGCGAGACAAAGTTTACTATAATTTATTTAATTGATATAGATTTTCCAAAAAAAGCACCTTTTTATCTTCATCCCAAGCATTCGTGCAAACGAGCAGATTTAGAAAATTATCTTTAGTCGAACCGAATAGAAAAACATTATCCAATTTTCCGTCATTGTATTTCCAGATGATGTATTCTGATTTAGAATTCTCTTTGATTTTATCGGTTTTGAATTTGCTTTCTTTCATGTAATCAGAATCCCAGACGTAAAATAATTTTACATTTTCAAAATCTGATTTATTGCTTTTAAAAAACGAATACGCTTTTTTAGGGTTTTGAGCAACGGCAATTATGACACCTTCGCTGTTTTTTAAAAATGTTTGGCCAGAGTCGTTCGTCGTGTTCATTTGTTCCCAGCTTCCCGGAATTTTCACGTCGCCCGTAGGTGTTTTTACATTCGAGAAATCTGTTGTGGCTTGGCAAAATATGAAATTTGGCAAGAAGAAAAACAGAACTACAATTGAGGTGAATTTGCTCATGGTTTTTGGTTTTTATTTAGGATATTAGGTTTTGGTTCGTGCATTTCTTTTGTCACTTTTGCAAAGATTTGCAATCTGTGTGCGCAAAGGCTGGTTTGCGCTATGTAAATATAGAACAAAAGCTACATGATATTGTAGCTTTTTGATTTTAAATGGTTTGTAATCTGTGTCCGTAAAAATTGGTTTGTACACGCTGGACTGCTAGCGCGAGCGTCTCGCTCGTGCCCGCAAAGAAGATCAATTAATGTCAATTTCTAAAACGGTTTGATCATTATCACCATAATTTCTTGCAGAACTGTATTTCCAATCAACAGGATTGGTAACAAAACCAGTTTCAAGAGGATTATTATGAATATAATTTAACTTTTGCTCGAAAACTTTAAAGGACCAAATTTCGATAGGTTGGTTGTTTTGTTGCCAAAATTGTCTGAATTTAACATTGCTGTTTTTCTTTCCAGCTCTTTCAAACATCCAAAGCATCCATTCTTTTCTACTTTCTTGCGGATTATCTTCAATTACTTTAAGCATTTTTTTAGACGTGAAACCTTTGAAATCTCTTATAAGGCCAGAAGGATCTCCATTTTCAGATCTAAAAATCAAATGAATATGACTTGGCATAATACAATAGCCATAAATCTCCATCCCTTTCTTCTTTCTGCAGTAATCTAATGATTCTACAATGTTTCCAAAATATTCCTCTCTTGTAAAAACATCAATCCAATAAACAATTGCAAAACTTATAAAATATGCTCCCGTTTTTTCTCCAAACTTATATTTTCTGCTCATTTATTAAATTTTGAGCTAATGTAAGAAAAACTTTTATTTGTAAGAAAAGACTTTGTGTCCGCTAGCGCGAGCGTCTCGCTCGTGCCTGTGCAGTTTTTGAATTGATTTAGATTGTGTTCACGAGCGGGACGCTCGCGCCAGCGGGGAACAACTTTACAAACTGGCTTTCGCTTGTTCTAAAATTGATAACAGTTTAGGTAAATCTTCTTTATCTAAGAACACATAAGATTTTCCATCATATCTTTCGAGTTTCATGTAAAAATCCCAACTATTCTTTTTTGAAAAACAACCGGCTTCAAAACCACTTCTACTTCTAAACGAAACTTCTGTATAGCTTGTCGCGGTCGTTGGAAGAATTTTTTCCTGAACTAATTTCAAAGATTTGATTAAGCCATCAATTTCGTCAGAATCTAGTAAGGCAAGTTTTGTGTCGCTTGAATACGAACTTACATAACTATATTCAAATCTAACCGCACTTGTTTTTTGATTGCTAACCAAATCTGTAAATTTTGCAATTTGAATTTTACACTTTTTCAAATCACCAACATCAATAAATTCTTTTTGAATTAGAGTTCCTGATTTATCTGAAAATTTTTCTGCGTTACTTTTTTCTTTTTCTTTTAAATCAGTCTGTGCACAAGAGATTGTAATAGACGATATGCACAAAAGGATTGTGCAAAGGTTTTTTGTGAATTTCATATGTTTTTTTTTTTTATTGGTTACTTTCTTGTTGCTTGCGACTAACGTCTTGGCACTACAACGGGTTTGGGATTAAATTAAACCGATTTTTTGGATTTGCCACCCGAACGATAACGAACAAGTAAAGCAAATTTCCCAAATACAAAACTCTCGGCTATCGCGAGCGGCACGCTAGTGCCTGTGCAGTTTTTAAAATTGATTTAGATTGTATTCACGAGCGGGACACTCGCGCTAGCAGGTGGTTTTGTAGTATTTATTTCAAAGTCGCCAATTCTGATTGGACAATCTTGTGCATTTGAATTAATTCCAATTAAAATTATCAATGGAAAATATTTCATAAAACTTTTTTAAAAAATTATTTAATTTGCTTCAACATCGCAAGTAAATCTGGAATTTTACCTACTTGTGTCTGTCCAAAAATAATGCTCGTTATCAGTCACACCATTATCTTTAAGATAGATTGATATTCTTCTTGAAGTTTTTTCAATATAAAAACTAAATGTTATTTCTCTTGAATTGAAAATGTAGGTTACTGACTGATTTTTTTCAGTTTTGTCTTTAAGATTTGGAATAACATATTCTTCAATAAATAGTATAAATTCATCGACTTCGCTTAAATCAATCCATGAAGATTTAAAATAATTACCGCCTTTTCCTAGAAATTGAGACGTTACACTCATATCCATTTGTAATGATTTTATTTTGTTGTCTGATTTCAAATCAATTGCTTCAACAGGAAAGAAGGAAACTATTTCGCCAATTCCTGATTTAAATTCTGCTTTGACATTCCAATCTTTGTTAATTTGAGTAATTTCTGCATTCTCAATAAATTGGCGGGTTTCAGAATTCTTTTTTTGAGAATAAGTAAATGAGGTTACAAAAAGTAAAAAAAGTATAGTTAGTTGCTTTTTCATTATATGGTTTAGGTTATTGGTTTGTTGATTTCAAAAGTAATTTCTCAGAATTTAAAAGCATTACGGAAATCCGTAAAACTTCTTTTGAAAACAAATGTTCTAGCCCTGATAGAAGCGGCATCCTTTTTAGGCAAACGAAAAAGAGCTTATAAACCATGGTATTCTGCCTAAAAAGATATAGCGAATAGACAGTCCCGATAGCTATCGGGATCCAAAAAACCATCCTAATTCCACTAAAATTTCTCCTTAAAATTCCCAAAAAAACAACGCTAGAATAATCAATAAATATTTTGTAATTTTGCAGTCCAATAAAAGGAATTAGAAAATGTTAGATAGACTTCAATATGTAAAGCAGCGTTTTGATGAGATTTCGGATTTGATTATTCAGCCGGATGTTATTGCTGATCAAAAACGTTATGTGCAACTCAACCAAGAATATAAAAGCATTAAAGCTTTGGTTGAAAAGAGAGAAGAATACATTCTTGTTTTAGCAAATATTGACGAAGCAAACGAAATTATTGCTGACGGAAGCGATGCTGATATGGTCGAAATGGCCAAAATGCAGCTTGACGAAGCTAAAGAGCGCTTGCCTCAACTAGAGGAGGAAATCAAATTTATGTTGATTCCTAAAGATCCTGAAGATGCTAAAAATGTTATGGTGGAGATTCGCGCCGGAACGGGTGGAGACGAAGCGAGTATTTTTGCAGGGGATTTATTTAGAATGTATACTAAATACTGTGAGTCACAAGGATGGAGAACATCTGTGGTGGATATGAACGAAGGTACTTCTGGAGGTTTCAAAGAGGTTATTTTTGAGGTTTCGGGAGAGGATGTTTACGGAACTTTGAAATTTGAAGCGGGTGTTCACCGTGTACAACGTGTTCCGCAAACTGAAACGCAAGGTCGTGTGCATACATCGGCAGCGACTGTTATGGTTTTGCCAGAAGCAGAAGAGTTTGATGTTCAAATCGATATGAACGAGGTTCGTGTAGATTTCTTCTGTTCATCAGGACCTGGAGGACAATCGGTAAATACTACGAAATCGGCTGTACGTTTAACGCACATTCCAACTGGATTAGTGGCGCAATGTCAGGATCAGAAATCGCAGCATAAAAATAAAGATAAAGCCTTGATCGTTTTACGTTCTCGTTTATACGAAATGGAATTGGCGAAAAAACAGGAAGAAGATGCTACAAAACGTAGTTCTCAAGTAAGTTCTGGAGACCGTTCGGCTAAGATTCGTACCTACAACTACGCACAAGGTCGTGTAACCGATCACCGTGTTGGTTTAACGCTTTACGATTTAGGAAACATCATGAATGGTGATATCCAAAAAATTGTTGCCGAATTACAGTTGGTGAACAATATGGAGAAATTGAAGGAAGCTTCAGAAGTTTACTAACTTAAACTTCTTAGATGCTGAGATTCTAAGATACTAAGATTCTAAGGTTTTTCTCTTTGAACTTAAAATATATTAAAAGCCGAACTCATGTTCGGCTTTTTTTTTTGATAATAAAAACTCAGAATCTTAGCGTCTTAGTCCCTTAGCATCTTAAAAAAAATTGCAAGAACCTTCTTAGATTTTTGATTTTTTTAATTTTTTCTTCATTTCAATGTTAAATTTATGAGATAAATCTGTTAATGTGTGTTTAAGGAAATTTCTTAAGCTCTTAATTTTAAATTAAGAGCATTACTACAAGATGTAGTGGTTAAGTAAGATTAATAATATTTTTAAATAAATCTTGGAATCTTAGCAACTTAGAATCTTAGCGTCTAAAAAAAACTTCCCAAATCGATTAGATTTGGGAAGTTTTTTTTTGCCATTTTTTTGTTAATATTTGTGTGCTTTTTAATGAAAAAGGCACAACTAACCAACCCCTTAAAAAAAATCTATGAAGAGAACTTTACTATTATTTTGCTTCTTTGGAAGCTTTTTTTATGCGCGATCGCAATCGTATTTCGGATTTAGAGATGATAATTATGCCGGAATCCAGTCGGCTTTATTTAATCCGTCGGTTATTGTGGATTCAAAGTACAGAGCCGATGTTACTATTTTCTCTGCCAGCGCAACCGGACAAAATGATTTGTACGGATTTAATTTTGCCGAGGTTCTCGACGGAAATTACGACATCAATAAAGATGCGAGCAAAAACATCAAGACGAACAACAGAGGAAATGTAAATTTTGATATTCTTGGCCCGTCGTTTATGATGAATATTACACCTCAACACAGTATTGCACTTTATACGCGCGTTCGCAGCGTTACAGGCTTAGTTGATGTCAATGGACAACTTATTGACGAGATGAACAAAGACATCGATGTTTCAAACAGCTTTTTGATTAAAGGCGGAAGCCCAAATGGTGTGAGTAATTCTTGGGCAGAAATTGGCGCCAGTTATGCCACAATATTTTTAGACGAAGAAGATCATTTTATTAAAGGAGGGCTAACAGTAAAATATCTAATGGCTGGCGTAAACGGTTATATCAACGGAAATGATTTGAGTGTTGCTTTCAATAAAAACAATGCAAATCCGGCGTTGAGCGAATATTATTCGACTGGAACATTAAGAACGGCTGCAAGTTATGATTATCAAAACGGAAATGATCCAAAATTCAGTGGCGCTTCAGCTGGCGTTGGGTTAGATTTGGGGTTTACATACGAATACCGCACCAATTGCCATACTTGTATTGGAAACCGATATAAGCTTAAAGCAGCAGCTTCTATAACAGATATCGGAAAAATCAATTACAAAAACATCGTCGAAAACACTTATAATTTAGCTGGAAGAGTTACGCAGGACGATATTGACAATGCCGAAAATATTTTTGAATTCTTTGACAAGCATTATACCAAAGTTTCCTCAAGAACTGGCGTAAAGGCTAATTTGCCAACAGCGCTTCACACGAATTTCGATTGGAATATCGACAATAAATTTTACTTAAATCTAAGCACTGATTTAAGTCTAGTAAATGCAAAAAATATCAACGGAACAGCACTTCCTAGTTCGGTAACCTTTACACCTCGTTATGAAACCAGACAATTCAGTTTTTATGTTCCGGTAACGTATATGGAATACAGCGGCACGCAAATAGGAACAGGTTTTAGGGCTGGTCCGCTGTTTGTAGGTTCAGGATCTTTGATTTCGAATTTATTTTCAAATACTTCTAAAGCCTGTAATTTGTATGTGGGCTTGAAATTGCCGATTTATCAAAATTATAATTAGAGGTTCTAAGGGACTAAGGGACTAAGGTTCTGAGGTTTTTAATGAAAAAGGTGCTGTTTCACTTTGTGAAACAGCACCTTTTTTGGTTAAGAAAAGCGTCAGCTTTTAACAAAACCTTAGTCCCTTAGAACCTTAGTCCCTCAGAACCTTAAAATATATTGTGTATTAACCACTTAACCGTTTGATTAAATAAAAAGAAACGTATAAGCAAGTTAGATACCTAGAAATACTCTTGTGTATTCAAAACATTTATATAGATTAGAGTACATGTAAACTCCGTTTTTTATTACGATATGGCTTAACTTTTCCATGATATATAAAATTTAAGTTAAACAGATTACTCTTTAAGATGGTTCGTATTGTGATGTTTCTTCTTCTGAAGATGCATCTGATGATTCGTGCTTTGGTTTCGAAACCAGATTGGTAACAACCAGCTGAACGATTGAGCCTAAAATCCCTTTAAACATTGAATCGCCTTTCCCGACGATGAATCTTTTTGCCAAATATCCAATTCCGATACTGATGGCAGACTGCGCCATATGGCTCTTAAAACCAATCGTTTCGTTGATTTCTTCAACGGTATTGCGAATCAGGTTTATAGGTTTTAAATTCTCTTTTATATCGTCAATTTCATCTTTTATAGAACACCACTCGGCGTCCTGACGATTTTCTAAAAGCTTTATTCGCTGATTTAATTCACCAATATTTGAAATAGGCTCCATTGTGTAGTCTTTTTTAGTTATTAATTCGTTTAAATCAGTTTTTATCTTCTTTTAAAATACTGGAGATGATGGTATTTCCAATAGGTGTTTTTATCAAGCTGTGATGCGTTTTATGAATCACAATGGCGACAATTAAGTAAAAAAGCGCCATGATAAAAAAACCGTAGTAATACTCTCCAAGTTCTTTTCCGAGCCATAAACTGATCCCGATATTAAGGAACAGGGTAAAAAATGCAACAACAACGCCAACTGCAATCTTTGATGTTAAGGTTGATACCACATCGGCGACTGAACACACTGTTTTGAGTTTGAGTAATTCTAAACTCGTTTTAGCATAATTTTCCGCTTTTTCATAAAGATTTAAATCCTCGTTTGTTGTTGCATTTGGTTCCATGATATAAGGTATTTATGGTTTAAAAATCTCACTGTGTACTAGCGACTAGTAGTTTGATTTTACAGTTTTTGCCTCGTCTTTTAATGAATTGTAATCATCTTTCACTTGATTGAATTTTGATTTTCCTTCATCTACCAATTCTTTTCCGTTTGATTTGATTGTGTCAACAATTCCATCAAATTTTGTTTTTAAGTTATCTCCGTAATCTTTCGATTTATCTTTGATTTTTTTGCGAGTTTCAGAACCTTTGTCTGGTGCGAATAAAACTCCTAATAATGCTCCCGCAGCTGCGGCTCCAACAATTCCTAAAATGGTGTTACTTGCTTTCATAATATTTGATTTTTAATGATTAATATGTAATTGTTAATATAATTTGTTTTTAAACTTCTCTTCCTTTAATAAGTCTTAGCAATACAGCAATTATGGCGATCACTAATAAAATGTGAATAACGCTTCCGAAGCTGTAAACAAAGAACCCAAGAGCCCACAGAATAACTAATATTACTGCGATTGTATATAATAAATTTGACATGGTTTTTATTTTTTAGAGGGTTAATTAATTCGTTTTACTAATTCAGTTTGTACGAAAGGTATAATGATAAATTGCTGTTTTTAGCATCTGGAACCGTGTATGTTGTTCCTGCAATTGTTCTTTCTTTTCCTATCGTTGTTAATCCATAGTTGTATCGTAAACCAATACTTATCGGACTAAAATCGACTCCAACACCGGCTGATAAACCAGCATCAAATCTGTTTAGATCATCTTCGTTGATATTTTGGTCAAAGTTGAAATCACCGTCACCAGAAACTTTTGAACTTACCAGATACGATGCGTATCCACCGGCATGAATGTTGAAATTTTTGGTAACATTAACTCTCACTAACAAAGGAACTTCGATGTAATTCAATTTAAATTTTCCGGTTCCGCTAACAAAGGCATTATTATATTCAAGTTCAGCACCTTTTGTTGTAAACAAAATTTCGGGCTGGATTGCAATAAAATCTGAAATTGGCAATGTTGCATAAACACCGGCATTAAATCCGTATATGATATTTTCGTCGTCAGCATTATTGTTATATAAATTCGACATGTTAAATCCTCCTTTTACACCAAACTCGGTAGTAACATTTTCGTTATTTTGAGCTTGTAGCATTCCAAATGAAGCTGAGAAAAATAGGGCTAAGGCGCATAAAAAATTTGAGTGCATTTTCATAGTAAAAAATTTAGTTAATAATAGATCTTAAGGCGTTTAAATAAATTCTGTTTTTAATCTTTGTGTTTCCCTTAAAAGCTGATACTGGTCTGGCAAATATTGAAGAACGAGTTTCAAAATCTTTTCATCATTTGTTTCTGATGAAATTTTTTCAAACAAATTAATCTGTTCTGATAACGACTCTGAAATGGAATTCAGATACGTTCTACTGAACGAGTTTTCATCAGTATCAATCAATTCATATAAATCTCTTTTATGAGTTACATTGATATCAGTAATTATAATCAGCTTTTTATTTGCCATTTCTGATATTCTCTGCAGCAATTGATTTTGATTTTCTTCAATTTTTTTGCTCAATTCCTGTATCGGAATTTCGGAACGTTTTTGTGCAAATTGACTTTTTGAAATAAGCGCATTACTCACATTTGCCGCAGCGATAAAAAAAGAAGTTTCGACTTGCTCTTTATCAATTTGCTGTTTATTGTTTTGGCTAAAAACTTCCTCTCTAAAAGAATTTGGTTTTTGATGTTCTTTTTTTCCGCATGCTGAAAAAGAAGTTACAATCAATAAAAAAAAGACTTTTAAAATAGCAGCTTTTATAAGGGGCATTGCTTTCATTTTTACTTCATAAAGTATTACATTACAAAGTTGCTAAGGAATGACTTGTTTTGCTTTACAGCATAAAAAAGAAACGTTATATAATTCCCATAATCGGTTTATATAAAGGCTTTAAGGCGTTTTTTAGAATAAAAAAAAGAGCGTTTACTGCAAATAAATGATTATTTGCGGTAAACGCTCTTTGTAAGATTTTGCAGATTTTTTAATCCGGAAGAAAAACTGTAAACAGAGAACCTTTTCCTGGAACGCTGTCGGCTAAAATATAACCTTTATGATTTTCGACAATTTTTTTGCAGATCGCTAAACCAATTCCGGTTCCCGGATAATCGGTTTTAGAATGCAGACGCTGAAAAAGAACAAAAATGGTTTCTTTAAACTGCGGATCAAATCCCATTCCGTTGTCTGAAAAAGTGATTTTATGGTATTTCTTTATGCTTTGCTCCAATAAATCGGGATAACTCGCCGAAAGTACTTTTTCGCTTTCAATGATAATTTCCGGAATTCGGTCAGGTTGGCTGTATTTTAATGAGTTTCCAATCAAGTTGATGAAAAGCTGTTCTATTTGATACGGAATAACATCTAATTTTGGCAATTTTGAAGCTGTAATAACTGCTTTTTTTTCATGAATTATTTCGGTTAAATCAGATTCGGCGTTTTCAAGCAATTCATTTAAATTCGATTTGATGAACTCTTTTTTGGTTGTATTGGTTCTTGAAAACAAAAGAAGATCGTCAATTAAAACACGCATTCTTTTTGCCGAACTTTCAATTTTAGAAAGATATTCACGTGCGCTTTCAGACATGACAGCTTTATCAGCATCAGAAACTCTTGAAATAAAGGTTTGTATTTTGCGGAGCGGTTCCTGCAAATCATGACTCGCAACGTGATTGAAAGAAGCCAATTCTTTATTGCTTTTTTCCAATTCTCTGTTTCGTTCTTGAAGTTCAATATTTAAAAGATGCTCATCTGTGATATCAAAATTGATTCCGAGCAAGATTTTGCTTCCTTGTTGATCGGTCAATAATTTTCCAGTCGATTTAAAATGTCTGATTTCGTGATCCCGACGAATGATTTTGTAATAAATAAATGGGAGATTTTTTTTCTCGATAATTCCCTGCATTGATACCGCAACAGCTTCTTTGTCATCTGGATGTACAAAATCAAGAAAAGTTTCTTTTTCTGGAACAAAAGAGTTGGGCGCAACTCCTAAAATTCGGTATTGATTGTCTGAATAATCAATTTTATTAGCATCCAAATCCCATTGCCAAGTGCTGAATTTTCCAATGATTTCAGATTCGGCCATCAAACCGCTTGAAATCAAAAGTCTTTTATTGAATACTTTCAAACGCTCAAAATCGCGGCTGATTTGTCTATAAGCCAATAAAATAAAAGTTAGTGCAGTTAAAAAAAGCGAAACAGAAAAAAGCGGACTTAATGAAATTTCTTGATCGTAGATTTTTTGTCTGTTTTCAAGATATTTTTTCTCAATATCATTCATTTTGTCAACCTGAAACCGAATATTTTCCATTAAAATTCGGCCGCCAAACATATGATTGTCGAGTTTTCGTTTATCGTACGTTTTGGGATCGCTGTATTTCAGGCAATTTTCAAAAGAGACAAATCGCTGAATGATCAGTTTGAATAAATTTTCGAGATTCTGCTGCTGTATCGGATTATCGGCAGTCAGTTTTTTTAAGGTAATAAAAGAAGCATTTACTTTGTCGCGCGAGTAAAGATAGGGCGCTAAAAAACGGCCATTGCGAGTAATGATATACCCGCGCTGGCCTGTTTCAGCATCTTTAATCGCCGACATTAAACGTTCTAGCTGAATGTTGATTTCATAAGTATGCATCACAAGCTTACTCGACTCATTCAAGTCTTGATTGTGTTTGTAAGCAATGGATGAAAGAAATAACAGAATGAAAACTGCGATTACAAAAATAACTCTCAAAGAGTTTGAAGAATTAAAATTTGGTATCCATTTCATGTGACAGGCTTATACTATTTTAGTCGCAGCAGGAAATTATCACGGTTTAACCCAGAGGTATGATAGTGCCAGTTTACGGTCACGACTTCATTAATTATTTTTTTGAGCGTGTTAAAATCGCTCGGCTTTTTGATGTAAATATTGGCACCTTGAATAAATGTGTCTTCAATATCTTCTTCAGATGATGAAGTTGAATAGATGGCAATAATAATGTTTTTGAGGCGCTCTGTTTTTTTGATTTCGATCAAACATTCTTTACCGGTTTTCTTTGGCATGTTCAAATCCAGAAACAAAATATCCGGAAGTTTGTTGTCAAGATTGTTTAAATGATCCATCAACTGCATTCCGTCGTGAACAAAATCGACATTTGTCTGAATTTTTATTTCTTCAAATGCGTCCTTAAAAAAAAGGCGATCGTCTTCATCATCATCAGCCAGTAAAATATATAATGCGTTTTTTTGCATTTTAGTGTGGTATTTAGGTTTTTATTTTAAATTTTCTCTTCGTTTCTTAATTATTCGCTGAAAGGCCGACGGTGTAATTCCGGTCGTATTCTTAAATTGTGTGCTCAAGTGGGCAACGCTTGAATAATTTAATAAAAAAGCAATTTCGGTCAAGCTCATTTCGTTGATAATGATGAGTTGTTTTGCTCTTTCAATTTTTTGTAAAATGATAAAATTTTCAATAGAAGAGTAGGTTACTTCCGAAAAAACGTTAGATAAATAGCCATAACTGTGGTTAAGCTTCTCAGCCAGAAAAACAGAACTTTTATAGTTGTTGCTGTCCTCCATGAAAACCAGTTCAATTATTGCATCTTTAATTTTTTGAACTAAAACACTTTTTTGGTTCTCTACGATTTCAAAACCGCACGGACTCAAATTATTTTTTAAAGTTTCGAGTGCATCAGCATCAAGGTTGTCAGCAATCTCGATCTCACCAAACCCCAAACTCGTAAAATTAATATTTTGTTTGTCAAGGTTGTGTTTTAGATAAAGAGAACAAATG
Organism: Flavobacterium daemonense; assembly: GCF_007341385.1. Classification (GTDB taxonomy): domain Bacteria; phylum Bacteroidota; class Bacteroidia; order Flavobacteriales; family Flavobacteriaceae; genus Flavobacterium; species Flavobacterium daemonense. Next base: position 321,407 of record NZ_VJYD01000004.1, on the reverse strand, counting down.
GTATTAATGTCGAACTTTATAAATAGTTTCATTTTATAAAAATTTGGTTAAAGATACTTAATTTATTTTTGGTTATTGTGTTTATCGGTTGTTAGAAATGCAGAAATTGCAAGAAAAGTAAATAAAATTTTCAAAAAAATACCGTCTAATACTTGTACTAGACGGTATTCCCTGATTGAGTTCAAAGGTTTTACAAATCTGCAAGGATTTGATGAAATTCTTCTTTAGTTTTTCCCAGTTTTTGCTGAAGTTTACCATACATTTCGTCTTCTTTTCCTTCAGCATACATCAAATCATCGTCAGTCAGATCTGCGTATTTTTGTTTTAATTTTCCTTTTAACTCATTCCAGTTTCCTTTTATTTCGGTAGTATTCATGATAGTCAGATTTTTGTTGTTATTATTGTAATGTAAAATTGCAATTTAAGTTAGAAAAGTGTGTTACATCAATTTCTGGCATCGTTGCATAATTCACATTTTTAAACTTGATAGCGGCGCAGAATCCAAGCCATTTTTTCGTGCTCCTGCAAAAGTCCCGTAACAAAGTCGGCAGAACCCGCGTCATTTGCCTCGTTTTCAAAAACCGGAATATAATCTCGAAATTCGGTTACTAATTGTTCGTGATTTTCAAGAAGTTCTTCCAGCATATGTTTCTGCGAAGCGTATTCTTTTGGTGATTCTTTTAATGTAGAATTCTCAATAAATTCCTTCATGGTTCCAATGGTTTTTTCACCAAGTTGGCTGATTCTTTCGGCAACCTCATCAATTTGAGCTTCTAAAACTCGGTATTGTTCCTCAAACAATTTATGAAGTTCCATAAAACTGTTTCCAGAAATGTTCCAATGAAATTTTCTTGTTTTCACGTACAATGTCATTTCATTTGATAAAATCGTGGCTAATATGCTAGTGCTTTTCTTTAAATTTTTCGTCGATATTCCAATATGTGGCGTCATAACTGTCTGATTTTTGGGTTCTTTCCAAAATTAGAAAAGACAACTTCGTTTTTTCTTACACAATTTTAAGAAGTTGTTATAGGAATTCAATGTTTTAATCGAAAGTCGAAAGCCAAAACAAGAAAAAAGAAAAAAACTAAAATAGCTACGATGTCACCCTGAGCGATCCCAAAGTCTCGAGATGCTCAGCCTGACAACAATTCACAATTCACCATTTACAATTCACAATTATAATTCGTAATTTTGCGCCACTATTAAAACACACTATGACAACACAACAGCTTCACGAACAAATTCTTCAAAAAAAAACATTTTTATGCGTTGGTTTAGATCCAGATTTAAGCAAACTTCCACCGCATTTATTAGAAACTGAAGACCCAATTTTCGAATTTAATAAAGCGATAATCGATGCGACTCACGATTTAACGGTTGGTTACAAACCAAATACCGCTTTTTTTGAAGCTTACGGAATTAAAGGCTGGATGTCGCTGCAAAAAACGATCAATTACATCAATGAGAATTATCCTGAAATTTTTACAATTGCCGATGCAAAACGTGGTGATATCGGAAATACTTCAAGTATGTATGCCAAAGCATTTTTTGAAGATTTGAATTTTGATAGCGTTACGGTTGCGCCATATATGGGAAAAGATTCGGTTGAGCCTTTTTTGGCTTTTGAGAATAAGCACACAATAATGTTGGCTTTAACATCTAATGAAGGCGCTTTCGATTTTCAGACTTTAAATACAAACGGAACAGAATTGTACAAACAGGTTTTAGAAACTTCTAAAACATGGAAAAACAGTGAAAATTTAATGTACGTTGTAGGCGCAACAAAAGCCGAATATTTTGCCGATATCAGAAAAATTGTTCCAGACAGTTTTTTATTAGTTCCAGGAATTGGCGCGCAAGGCGGAAGCTTGTCTGAAGTGTGTAAATACGGAATGAACGATAAAATTGGTTTGTTGGTAAACTCGGCAAGAGCTATTATATACGCTTCAAAAGGAACTGATTTTGCTGAAAAGGCTAGAGAAGAAGCTTTGAAAGTACAGCAGGAAATGGAAGAAATTATTCGTTTAAAGTTTCAGGTTTAAAGTTTCAAGTTGCTTTGTTTTGAACATAATTTTTTAACGCAGAGTGCGCTAAGTTTTTTCGCAAAGTGCACAAAGAAGTTATTTACAGTCTTGTAAAAGTTTTTTAAGTTCTCAAAGAAGAGTGTAAGTTTTACTTTGTCTAAGCTTAGAGAACTTAAAAAACTTTTATTTAAAATTATAAGCCTTCGCGAACTTTGCGAAAAAACTTAGCGCACTCTGCGTTAAATTTGACATTCCAATAAAACAGAAACATGAAACAAATAAAAGACCAACTTGGTACTGTTCACTCTTTTGAAACGGCTCCAAAACGAATTATTTCTTTGGTACCTTCTCAGACAGAATTGCTTTATGATTTGGGTTTAGAAGAAAAAATCATCGGAATCACAAAGTTTTGCGTTCATCCGTATCATTTAAAATCTACCAAAAAGATTGTCGGTGGGACAAAGAAAATTCATTTTGAAAAAATAAAACTACTTCAACCCGATATTATCATCTGTAATAAAGAAGAAAATACCGAGGAGATTGTAAACCAGCTACAGGAAATTTGTCCAGTTTGGGTTACAAATATTGTTTCTATTGAAGATAATTTTCAGATGATTTCCGATTTTGGCCAAATCTTCAATTGCCGAACCGAAGCTCAAAAATGGAACGACAAATTGGCTTTCGCCTTGAGCGATTTCAAAAAGTATATTGAGAATATTGAAGTCAAAAAAGCGGCCTATTTTATTTGGAAGAATCCGTATATGGTGGCCGGAAATGACACTTATATAAACGAACTTTTAAAACTGAATCATTTTAAAAACATCTACGAAGATAAAGGGCGTTATCCTGAAATCGAACTTAAGAAATTACGTTTAGAAGGCGATCCAGATATCGTTTTTCTTTCCTCAGAACCTTATCCTTTTAAAGAAGAAGATGCTTTTGAAATAGGAAGATTCACGCATCACGCAAAAACTATTTTCGTCGACGGCGAAATGTTTTCTTGGCACGGCAGCCGATTATTAAAGGCTTTTGCTTACTTCAAATTACTGCATGAAAGATTAAAAAATTAGTATTCTTTTGTTTCAAGTTTCTCCCGAGGCTTCGGGATCAGGTTGCTTTACTTTGAACATAATTTAACCGCAAAGGACGCTAAGAATTACGCAAAGTACGCAAAGTTTTTTAGACAAAGCTTTGCGACCTTTGCGTTTAATACATAGCCTCCTAAATAAAAATACTTTTGCGTTCTTTGCGGTTAAATTATGTTCAAAGTAAAGCAACCTGATCCCGAAGCCTCGGGAGAAACCTGAAACAAATAAATCAACTTGAAACAAAAAAAATGCCGACATCTCAAAGACGTCGGCATTGTTTAACTAACCAAAACCAAAATAATAAATAACCAGTTTATTACATTACAAAGATCCGACATATATCAATGTACTGCTGTTAAGATCTTGTTATTACTTTGTTGGATATAAGTTAATGTTCAAAAGATTGTATTTTTTAACCGCAACGAACGCTAAGAATTACGCAATCCCGATAGCTATCGGGAGGAAAGTTTTTTACATAAAGCTTTGCGAACTTTGCGCTTTATATAAGAGTTCATAAAAAAACCTTGCGGTCTTTGCGGTTAAATTGTATTCAAAGTAAAGTAACTTGAAACTAAGAAAACCTGAAACCTGAAACAAAATTTTTATAAAAAAAGAATGCCGGCATCTCGAAGACGCCGGCATCATTTAACTAACCAAAACCAAAATAATAAATAACCAGTTTATTACTTTACAAATGTCCGACATATATCAATCTTTTGCTGTTAAGGTTTTGTTATTACTTTGTTGACCATAAGTTAAGATTTATAAAAACCTATTTCTGAGGTTTCTGCAACATTAAATAATTTTTTATTACTAAAATATAATAACAATCAGTAATGATTATCAATGTGTTAATGATTAGTTTGTATTACTTGTTAAATGTTTAAAAGTCAGTAAGATATGTTTGGATGGAAAATTAACATCTACTGTAAAAATCGCCGTTTTCAGACAAGGAGTTGCAAAAAAAAAGGTTTCCGGTTTATTCGTTTTCAAAAACCTTTGAACCTTTGCTCCTTTGCATCTTAGAACCTTTTTTAAGATTAGGAAAAAACCACCGTCTTATTACTGTAAACCATTGTTTTACGTTCAGCGTGTAGTTTTATAGCTCGTGCCAAAACAATTCTTTCTAAGTCGCGTCCTTTCATAATAAAATCTTCAACCGAGTGAATATGCGAAACTCTCGCAATATCCTGTTCGATGATTGGACCTTCGTCTAATTCTTCGGTAACATAATGGCTTGTTGCTCCAATAATTTTTACACCGCGCTTAAAAGCCGAATGATAGGGTTTTGCACCCGGAAAAGCAGGCAAAAACGAATGGTGAATGTTGATGATTTTATTCTCGTAAAGCGAAATCAATTTTGGAGTCACAATCTGCATATAGCGCGCCAAAACGATAAAATTGATCTCATATCTTTGTAAAAGCTCAATTTGTTTGGCTTCGCCTTCTTCTTTATTATCTTTTGTAAAAGGCACACAGTGATACGGAATATTGAATCGTTCCGCAACAGATCTCAAATCGTTGTGATTGCTTATAATAACAGGAATTTCAACGTTTAATTCGCCGGCGCTGTAACGACCTAAAATGTCAAAAAGGCAATGATCATACTTAGAAACAAACAAGGCCATTTTTGGTTTTTGCTCTTGATTGTATAAATCCCATGACATATTAAAGTCGGATGCAAGGGTTTTGTCGAAATCTTCTTTAAAGCTATCGATTGTAATTTTGTGATTGGTCAATTCACATTCCAATCGCATAAAAAAAACATTTTGCTCAACATCAACATGTTGATCGATATACGTAATATTTCCTTCGACTTTAGCAATAAAAGTAGTCACTGCCGCAATAATTCCCTTTTGGTCTTTACAGTGAATAAGAATGGTAATTTTTTGCATCTTTTTTGGTTAATCGGTTAATCGTTGATTTGTTTAATCGTTTGATCTTAGAATTTTTTAATCTTATAATCGAATTGACGGTTAAACAATCAAACGATTAACCGATTAAACAGTTAAAAAAAACTATTTTCCGTCTTGCATGGCAAAAACACTTTTTAGCAAAGGCGTTGTTCTTGCACTGATATTATTTCGGATTTCTTTTTCTTCAACAGCAATCATTTTAAAAACACCAGACAAAGCTTGATTCGTTGTATAATCAGTCAAATCTGGATTTACTTTTTTAACTAGCGGAATTGTATTGTATTTCGTTATAATCTTTGTCCAAACTACATCGGCACCCACTTTTGCAAATGAATTTTTTATCACCGGATTAAATTTTCCATACAAAGCCGTTGTCGTGCTTCCTTGCAAGTAGGTTGTTGCAGCGCTGTCATTTCCTAGCAAAATATTTTTAGCATCTGTAAACGACATATTTTTTACAGCCGAAACAAATATTGGAGTCGCTTCTTTCACAGCATCTTCTGCAGCACGATTCAGCATTTTGATTCCGTCATCGGCCAACGAGCCTAAACCAACTTTTCTTAAAGTTGCATCTACTTTTTGCAATTCTTCAGGCAATAAAATTTTTACCGCTTCATTTTTATAAAATCCATCAACCGCAGTCAACTTGCTTACCTGTTGTGTAATTCCTTTATTTAAGGCTTCTTTTAATCCAGCCGAAATATCAATACCTCCAACAGGAATTTGTGATGATATTTGTGGCAACTGATTTAAAGTCTGCTGCATTTCTGCACATGAAACGAGTGAAAATGTAACGGCGAATAATAAAATCTTTTTCATTTGGGGTTTTTGTTTAAGTTTCAAAAATACTACTTATTCAAAAACAACGCCACAAATTTATTTGGGGAGCAGAAAGATTTTGTTTCATAAATAACTTTTTTAAGATTCTTAGGTGCTGAGATTCTAAGATTTTAAATTTTAGAAACGTGTAGAATAAATTATGTACGCCGAAAACTAGAAAAAACTTTACAGTTTTGAATATTTGAGCAAAAAATATTTCTGCATAAATTACTTTTTCAGAAGATCAATTTTCTCATCTGTTTTTTTAATATACACAGACATTTCGCTGTATTTCCATTTTCCTCTTTTTTCGCCAACAACAAACAGCGTTGCTTTGCCTTTTGGACCTTTTAGCGGTACTTGAACATCACATTTTCTAACATCGTTTGTTGTGCTGACCGTTCCAGAAACCATTCCGTCAGTTTCTATTGGCGAACCAAGTTTTTCAACAAGAATTTTATTGTGTTGAACAAGTTCCATCGATTCGATATAAGCGTCAGAATCTTTAATGATCGAAGTTACTTCAAAAAAAACTCCAAATATAAATAAAGCAAATAATACAATAAGACTCACACAGCCCGTTGGAACAAACCATTTCCAGTTGCGGTTCCACCAGCTTCTTTTGTCTTGAATTAATTCGTTTGAATCTTCCATAATTTATATTTGCTTTAATTGGTTGAATATCAAAGCTAAAATATGGAATTTCTTAATAAATTTCAATTTAATTTTTGGTTATAATTCCTGAAGGCTATTTAGGTCGTATAAGTCATATAAATTTGAATTATAGACAAAATTTGTTCTGTTCAGTTTTTCCAACATTGTAAAAGTGTAGTCTTTTCCACCTTGCGCTAAAAGATATAGCGATTTCAGCATATAAATTGGAGTATTTGGAAATGCAGTTTGCAGACTCAGATTCAAATTGGAAAAGAAATGTTTCCAAGCGTATTTAAAAATATGTTCCTCAGGACGCACAAAGTAAATGTTTGAATTTTTGATTTTTTTAATCAATCCAGATGTATAAGGAAATTGAACAAATTTGCCTCCTTGTTGTACCAATAGATTAATTTCGAATGCTGTAAGTCCTTCGGTGTTATTTGCTGTCATAATTATTTTAATTAAATAGTGGTATTATTATGATGCAAATTTCAAAAAATATAGAAGTTAATTTTAAGCATAAAAGACTAAAAAATAGTGTTTTAGGTCTTTTTTAAATCAAAAATCGGGAATTCAAAACGATGAATTCCCGATTTACAATTCCTAGTAATTGAAATATTAATTTGAAGTAACAGATAATTGGTTATTTATTTCATTGTCTTTTTCATAAACATCAGGGAAGAAACCAATTTCGCCATTTTCATTCACCAATGAAGTAAAGTAGCAAATGTAGATAGGCACTTTTTTAGACAGTTTAAAACTATTTTCTGTTTTTCCAGCCATAGCTTTGTCTATTTTGTCTGGCGTCCATTCTGGATAATCTTTAAGCATTGCGACAGCAAGTTCTTTTGCCATTTTTACATTGATGCAACCATGGCTGAAAGTTCTTTTTTCAAAATCGAACAATGTTTTTGCTGGCGTATCGTGCATGTAAATATCATCTGGATTCGGAAACATAAATTTCACTAGACCTAAAGAGTTATCTGGACCCGGTTTTTGTCTAACTTGTCCGTTAACCATTTCCATATTATGATCAGCAAGATAATTTGGATCGGCAGCGATTTTAGATTTCAGCTCGTTTTGCACAATACTTTGTGGTACTGTCCAATAAGGGCTGAAAACAATTCTATCAATTTCTCCATTAAAAATGGCAGTTTTAGTTAAAGGTGAACCAACGAATACATTAGATCGTAAAACAACTTTTCCATTTTTAACGTAAACCAATTCATATGAAGGAACATTTACTAAAACATATTCGTCATTTCCAACCATTTGAGCCGAAATTGCACGACATCTTTCCATATTCAATTCTAAAGTTTTTATTTTATCTGCAAGTGATACGTTCATTTCTTTAATATGTTCTTCTGCAAGAATATAGTTCGGTTTAAATCCGTTACGGACTTTGTATTTCATCACAGCATCCATCAATTCACGATCATAAACATCGCTTTTAGAATCTGTTTTTAAATCTCCTAATAAATACAAACGAGTTCTAACTTGCGCAATGGTGTTTGAAACTGCATCAGGACGTAGATCTTTGTAAGGAGTTTCGGCAGGAACAATTGGTTTCCATTTGTTTGATCTTTCGATTTTTTTGTATTGTTTTAAAACACCTTGAAGTTTATAATATTGATCAAAAGTCACTTTGCTGTCTTCGGGAGCAGCGCTAGATTCTTCAATTGTGCTGTAATTCATAAAGTCTTTCAGCATCGCATCATAAGACAATTTTTTTGAAGTATCAGCATTGCTTTTTTTAGCATACATAATATATAGTGAGCTCAAAAGCATGTCTGCGTCTGTTTTTGAAAGATTTGTTGAAGCAGATGAATCAAATAGCTGATCAATTTCTTTTTGGTAAGGAATTACCAAATCAGTTTTTTTAGCTTTTTCATATAAAGCAGTTGCAAATTCACTTACTTGATCTTCATCATACCAAATCGTTCCTAAAGATCTGTTTTTATACAATGACATTACATCAGATTTATATTTTTTCAAATCAGAATATCTTTTGAAGAAATCATTTGAAATCTCATTTTCGTCATCATTGGGGTTAATATTGACGGCGGTAGTGTTTGGAGTTTTTGTATATAAAAAATTTGTGCTTTCAATTTTGTTATAAGATGATACAAAAAAACTCAAACCTAAAATTACGGTGAATGAATATAGTGTTTTCATTTTTTTAAATTTTTACGTTGTTACTTTTCAATCGTAAGTTTTTGGTAAAAATTTGGGGCTTTCTACAATGCTAAATTACTATCATAGAGCACGAAACACGTTTTTAGATTTTATTTAAATGTTGCGAAATTGCCATGTCTTTAAGCTTTCTTTAACTTTAAGAGGCGTATCTTTAAATAATGTCTTTCTAATCGAAAAAAAACATTTTTCATTTTTTTGTTAACATAAAGCTATTCTCGTAATCAAATATTAAAATAATTTGTACATTGGTCGCTTAAAATTATCATATTCATAAAATGGAACCACAAATACCATATATTCCTAAAAATAAAGTAAGAATTGTCACTGCAGCTTCGCTTTTTGACGGACATGATGCCGCGATCAATATTATGCGTCGTATAATTCAGTCAACTGGAGTTGAAGTAATACATTTAGGTCATGACCGAAGTGTTGAAGAAGTTGTAAATACCGCAATTCAGGAAGATGCAAATGCGATTGCGATGACATCTTATCAAGGTGGCCACAATGAATACTTTAAATATATGTATGATTTGCTTCATGAAAAAGGAGCAGGGCATATTAAGATTTTTGGAGGCGGAGGCGGTGTAATTCTGCCAAGCGAAATTTCAGAATTGCATGAATACGGAATTACAAGAATTTATTCTCCAGACGACGGACGTTCTTTAGGACTTCAAGGAATGATTAATGATTTGGTACAACGTGCCGATTTTCCTATTGGAGATAAATTGAATGGAGAAATCGATCATATCGAAAATAAAGTGCCAACGGCAATTGCGCGTTTAATTTCGGCAGCTGAGAATTTCCCGGAAATTGCAAAACCTGTTTTTGATAAAATCCACGATAGCAATGCAAGTTCAAAAATTCCGGTTTTAGGAATTACTGGAACGGGCGGTGCGGGAAAATCTTCTTTGGTTGACGAATTGGTTCGCCGCTTTTTAATTGATTTTCCTGAGAAGACAATCGGATTAATTTCTGTCGATCCTTCGAAGAGAAAAACAGGAGGAGCACTTTTAGGAGACAGAATCCGAATGAATGCGATTAATAATCCTCGTGTATATATGCGTTCGCTGGCGACACGTCAGTCGAATTTGGCTTTGTCTAAATATGTAGCCGAAGCGATTCAGGTTTTGAAAGCAGCAAAATACGATTTGATTATTCTGGAAACTTCAGGAATTGGTCAGTCCGATACTGAAATAATGGATCATTCAGATGTATCCTTATATGTAATGACGCCAGAGTTTGGAGCTGCAACACAATTGGAAAAAATCGACATGCTTGATTTTGCCGATTTAGTGGCATTGAACAAATTTGATAAACGCGGCGCTTTAGACGCTTTGCGCGATGTAAAAAAACAATATCAAAGAAACCATAATCTTTGGGATAAAAATCCTGATGAAATGCCGGTTTTTGGAACTATCGCTTCACAGTTCAACGATCCAGGAATGAATACGCTTTACAAAGCGATTATGGATAAAGTGGTTGAAAAAACGGCTTCAGATTTGAAATCAACTTTCACCATTACGAAAGAAATGAGCGAAAAAATCTTCGTGATTCCGCCACACAGAACACGTTATTTATCTGAAATTGCAGAGAATAATAGAAGTTATGATGAAACAGCGATTTCGCAACAAAAAGTAGCGCAGAAATTATACGGAATTTTCAAAACGATAGAATCGGTTTCTGGAAAAGTGCCACAAATCAATAAAGCTGGAATTGATGATTCGACTGTTCTACCAAGTGGAATTCAAGAGCACGACGAAAACCGAATCTTTTTAAATCTTTTACTAAATCAATTCGATAAAGTAAAAATGGACTTAGATCCGTACAATTGGGAAATTATTCTGAATTGGGATGAAAAAGTAGCTAAATATAAAAATCCAGTTTACTCATTTAAAGTTCGTGATAAAGAAATCAAGATTGCAACGCATTCTGAAAGTTTATCACATTTACAGATTCCGAAAATTGCTTTACCTAAATATGAAGGCTGGGGCGATATCTTGCGTTGGAATTTACAGGAAAATGTTCCAGGAGAGTTTCCTTTTGCGTCTGGATTATATCCTTTTAAACGAGAAGGCGAAGATCCGTCAAGAATGTTTGCGGGCGAAGGCGGACCAGAAAGAACCAATAAACGTTTTCATTACGTAAGCGCCGGAATGCCTGCAAAACGTCTTTCAACAGCTTTTGATAGCGTAACTTTATACGGAAACGATCCAGATTTACGTCCGGATATTTACGGAAAAATTGGAAATGCAGGAGTTTCAATCTGCTGTTTGGACGATGCCAAAAAACTATATTCAGGTTTCGATTTGGTTCATGCATTGACTTCGGTAAGTATGACAATCAACGGGCCTGCGCCGATGCTTTTAGGCTTCTTTATGAATGCGGCTATCGATCAGCAATGTGAGATTTACATTAAAGCAAATGATTTAGAAAAAGAAGTTGAAGCCAAAATCAACAAATTATACAAAGAAAAAGGAATCGAAAGACCGAAATACCAAGGCGATTTGCCAGACGGAAACAACGGTTTAGGTTTAATGCTTTTGGGTGTTACCGGAGATGAGGTTTTACCTTTAGATGTTTACAACGAAATAAAAATCAAAACATTATCGCAAGTTAGAGGAACGGTTCAAGCCGATATTTTAAAAGAAGATCAGGCACAAAATACTTGTATTTTCTCACCCGAATTTGCTTTGCGTTTAATGGGCGACGTTCAGGAATATTTTATTACTAAAAACGTTCGTAATTTCTATTCGGTTTCAATTTCTGGATACCATATTGCAGAGGCAGGAGCAAACCCAATTACGCAATTGGCATTTACGCTTTCAAATGGTTTCACTTACGTGGAATATTATTTGAGCCGAGGAATGAACATCAATGATTTTGGTCCGAATTTATCGTTCTTCTTCTCAAATGGAGTAGATCCAGAATATTCAGTAATTGGTCGTGTGGCGCGTAAAATTTGGGCAAAAGCCATGAAAAACAAATACGGAGCCAACGAAAGAGCACAAATGCTTAAATATCATATTCAGACATCTGGGCGTTCACTACATGCGCAGGAAATTGATTTTAACGATATTAGAACGACTTTGCAGGCTTTATACGCGATTTATGACAACTGTAATTCGCTTCACACAAACGCTTACGACGAAGCGATTACAACGCCAACAGAGGAATCTGTACGTCGTGCAATGGCAATTCAGTTGATTATTAATAAAGAATTAGGTTTAGCCAAAAACGAAAACCCAATTCAAGGTTCTTTCATCATCGAAGAATTAACCGATTTAGTTGAAGCTGCGGTTCTTCAAGAATTTGACAGAATTACAGAAAGAGGCGGCGTTCTTGGTGCAATGGAAACCATGTACCAAAGATCTAAAATTCAGGAAGAAAGTTTGTATTATGAAACTTTAAAACACAATGGCGATTTCCCAATTGTGGGTGTAAATACGTTCTTGAGTTCAAAAGGTTCACCAACGGTAATTCCGGCAGAAGTTATTCGCGCAACCGAAGAAGAAAAACAATATCAAATCACAATGCTGGATAACTTGCATAAATTCCACGAAGAAAAAGTAAACGAGCATTTAAATACATTACAACAAGCCGCTATTAAAAACGAAAACTTATTCGACCATTTAATGGAAGCTATAAAAGTTTGTTCTTTAGGTCAGATTACTTCGGCTTTGTTTGAAGTTGGTGGGCAGTATAGAAGGAATATGTAGAAATTTCAATTTTTTATAATATGAAAGCGCATTTGGTTTTTTACTAAATGCGCTTTTTTATTAAATAAAGTGATTATTTTTAGTGTTTGATATAGAAAAGAAATTTCTAAAATGGAAACTCATTTTTATGAAAATAGTAATAGAAAATAAGGGCATCAAAACAGATACTTTTTATATACCGCCTTTTGTTTTACATGAAGGCGAAATAATTGTTTTGTATTTATATAATGGAAAACATTTTTATGATACCGAAATGTATCTAAAAGATATCTTTTGCGGGGCTATAAAAAATGAAAATGTTATTGTAAATAGAAAAATGTCTTTTGTTAATTTTTTTAAAGAGTCGAAATTTAGGGATATTTTTTTTCCTTCAACAGTTAGTAGATATCTTAGAAAAGATAAAGAGCTTACGAATCCTTTTCTTGTAAAATTGTTTGAAGACAAAGAAAAACTAAAATCAATAAATTAGAAGGGACTCAACGAAAGTTATTAAGTCTATATGAAACGTTTTCAAAAACAAACAATATAGTGTTTGACGTAGCAGGTTTGGATTCTAATGGGGCTGTGTTAATATTTAAATTAGTAGAAGAAGCCGTAAGTAATGGAGGTTCAGCAATATTACTTGATAGTTTTGAAGATATGAAAGAACATACTTCTAAATTTATAACCTTAGAATGGAATGATGGCAGTTTTCCGCATCAGGAAAAGATTGATTTTAATTTTTAAAGAAAAATATTACTTGTAAGTCTTGAAACAATAGCATTCCATATAGTTTGTCTTTTCGACGGAGGAGAAATCTTCGTATGCTGAGCACGCACTGTTGCGGAGTTACTTGTGGAGATTTCTCCTCCGTCGAAATGACAATATTGAGGTCGATTTTTCTGCTCCCTCGCTAGCGCGAGTGTCTCACTCGTGAACACAAAGTAATGCACGAGCGAGACGCTCCGCCAGCAAAACGACAAAGCTCCATAAAGTTTGTCATTTCGACCGAAGGGAGAAATCACACAAGTAATTCCACTAAGATTGGCGACATGCCATGTCGAGTTTCTATTGTGATTTCTCCCTTCGGTCGAAATGACAAGATTATGCGTAATTTTCTTAATTTTAGTGTCATGAAAAACACACTCTATTATATTCTGTTTCTTTTTATTACGATTTTTGGTTATACCCAAAACAAGCAATCATTAAAAACAGGAGTTATTATCGATTCAGTGAAAATTGCAACAGTTCCAACAGAATCGTATGCCATATATTTTCCTAAAAAATATGATGCTAAAACGCCATTGCCGTTGGTTTTTATTTTTGATCCGGCTGCGAGGGGCAAAAAAGGAATTGAGCCCTTTATTTTGGCGGCAGAAACGTATCAGTATATTTTGGTTTGTTCCAATACTTCAAAAAATGGATCAGTCGAAAAGAATGTTGCAATTGCTAGCAGATTATTTGATGATGTGTTGCAAACTTACGCTGTTGATACTTCCCAACTTTACGTAGCAGGTTTTTCGGGTGGCGCACGATTAGCGAGTTTTTTCGGAATCTCAACCGGTTCTTTTCAAGGTGTTATTGCTTGTGGCGCTTCTTTTAATGGAATGGATAAGTTTATTCCGCCGTCTAATAATTTTTCCTACGTTGGAATGGTTGGGGATCGGGATATGAATTATCGGGAAATGATTGAAAATAAAAATTGGCTGGATAAAGCAAAAATTATAAATACACTTTTTATTGCGCATGAAGATCATGTTTGGCCTAAACAATCTGAAATGCTTCGTGCATTTGATTGGCTGGAAATTCAGGCGTACAGAAAAAATATAAAACCAAAGAACGATTCTATTATTAAAAGAATTTATGATAAGAATTTGCGAATCGCTGATAGTTTAAAAGCAAATAACAAAATGATGCCTTCTGTAAATGCTTATGAAAAAGGAATTACTTTTTTTAATACCAACGAAGATAATTTTCTGAGAGCCCAAATTGCCGAAATTAAAAAATCTAAAGTCTATAAAGAGGAGACAACAAAAATGGAAGAAATAAAGGCTTCGGAAAATAAAATTATAGATAAGCTTTCGGTTCGTTTTAATGAAGAATTAAAGTCCGCTAAAGGTGATGCCGATTTTAAGTTTTGGAAAACGGAAATTAAGAGTTTGAATGCAATGAAGTTTGATGACAAAAATCCTTTAAACCAGAATATGGCTTTCAGAATATTAAATTGGCTTCAGATTATGGTTTATGAAATGGGTCAGGAGTATAAAAGGGATCATCAAAATGACAAGTTTGCTTATTGTCAGGAATTGTATAAAATTGTTACTGAAAAAAAATGAGTTTACTTTAAAAATTCCATAAAGTTTGTCATTTCGACCGGAGGGAGAAATCACACGAGTAACTCCGCAAAGATTGGCGATATGCCATGTCGAGTTTCGAGTGTGATTTCTCCCTCCGGTCGAAATGAAAATATTGCGTTTAGTTTTTAGAAAAGAATAACTAAAATTAGAAAAACCTCTCAGGAATGAGAGGTTTTTCTAGTTTTCTGAAAATTGTAAAATATTTAAACTTTTTTCTTAACGATCGTTTTAGATTTCCTATTCAATTTCTCAATAATTGCATCTGCTTTTTCATTTTGGCAAATGAAGCGCAGCGATTCGGCATAGCGATAATAATAAACGGGGTCTAAGTCGGAGGTCATGGCAAAAAGTTGATCGTACCAATCGGCGGCTTGGTCTAGTTTGTCATGTCGATAAGAGGAATCTCCCAGTTTTTGAAACAAGTCTACAGATTTGTAGCCTTTTGCAGCAATTTTTTCGTAGGTTTTTATCACATCAACGTAAGCATATTTATCGCTTATTTTATCAGTAATATAAACATTTTCATTTTGAGCAGCAGCACCAAATGAAAAAACAATCAATAATACTAAAACAATAAGTTTCTTTTGCATAAGTATTAGTTTATAAGATTGGTTTTGATAGTCACTTTTTCTCTAATAATTTTATTCTGAACTGTTAATTTTGTTTTGCAAATATATCTAAATCAATAACATAACGTGTAATTGAACGATTATTTTTTTCGTTTTATCGATTTTTATATACTGACTATAACTGCTATTTTTTGATTTTAGTATGTACGAGAATAAAAAAGGTTTCCTAAAAACTATTTTCGATGTATTCGATAATTATAATTTAACTTTATAATTATAAAGTAATCATTATCATGACAATACAAGAATATTTGGCTAAACTAGATCTTTTTCAGAAAAAGAAAAATGGAAATGCTTTTTTTAAAAATGCTGAATTGGAAAATTTTGTTTTAAAAATATCTTCAGATAGTACTGAAAACTATTTTATGCTTGATTCTTTTCTTAAGAAATCAGTTTCTGGTAGAATTGAGATAAATTCACAAATTATAAAGCAATTTTCAAATCATTGCGGTTTGTTGTTTTTAGAAGAAGAAACAGGAAATGTTTGTTACGCAGACAGCAATGAAGTAAGATCAGAGTTTAGGCAAAGTTTCAGATTATTCGATTTTTTAGATTACACATATGCTTTCGCAAATTCATCTTTTTATAAAGAAACTCAAAAAATTATAATGCCTCCAAATGTTGATTATTTTTGGAATCTGGTAAAAATAGGCAACCAAATTCGGAAAAACGAAACATAAAAAAAAGCAGCCCCTGGAACGAGCTGCTTAGTTTTTGTTGGGGACAAAAAGGGTTAGCGACGGAAAGACGGGCTTTGGTTCACTGATTCGTCTAACTTGACAGCTTTCACTTTTTTAGCTGCAACTTTAATCTCGTGTTTCGCAATTTTACCGTTTTCGGTAACTTCTAAAACATAAGTTCCGGCTGGATGACCTTCTAAGCTTATGGTTTTTGAAATTTCTAGTTTATTTGCTGCAGATTCTCCAGCATAAACTAAATTGTGGTTTTCATCATAAATAGAGAAAGAGCTGTTTTCAACAGTGTCTAAAGTAAAGCTTACTACTTTTCCGTTTCCTGTAACTATATTCAAAATATAGTCTCCTTTTCCATTAAATGCTTGTGTAAAAATTGTTGTAAATAAAAAGGCTGCAGCTAAGCCCATTTTGGTAAATTTTGTCATGTTTTTTTTAATCGTTTTTTAAAGGTTTATACTAAATAGTGGAACAGCAAAACTACAAAAGAAATTTAATTTTGTGCAAAAAATAGCCGTTTTCAAACGGTTAAGTTGCTGAATTAAAGATGTTTCTGTATTTTTCTTACAGTATTTACGAAAAAACGGTACTTTTGGATTTATTTTGATGAAATTTTTTAAAAGTGTAGAAATCAGACTTTTAAAATTATTAAGAATTGTTTTGTGAAAAAATAAAAGAACACAAAATTCAGGAAAAAAAAAGACATAAAAAAAACAGCTCAATAACCACAAAGAGCTGTTTGTAAAACAATCACGTTTTTACTAACTATCTAACCTTATACTATTATGAGAAGTATAACTTTTTTAGCGCACTGCTACGCTAGTATTTTGAGCAGCGTTACCTGCTTTATAAATTGACGAAATTGCTTTTGTTGATAAAACCGATGCATTATCAGTAATCGTAATTTCGTGTCTTACTTTTTTTGTACTGTCCTCAACTTCTAAATAGTAAGTTCCTGCTGGAAACTCTTCTAAGCTAAAAGTTCTCAAGATTCCGTCTTTGCCAGAAGCAGTTTCAGAATAGATCAATTCTCCGTTTTTGTCATAAATCGCCAAATTGGCTTTCTTAACCTGATTAAGAGCGAACGTAATTAGTTTTCCATTTCCTTTCAAAACGTGAACATTCAAATTGTCATTCCCGTCAATTGCAAAAGCATTGCTTCCTGCGAAAAGTAGTACACATACTAAACTTAATTTTAAAATCTTTTTCATAATCTTAGTTATTAAATTAATAGTTCTAATTATCTGATGCTAAATTACTCCTCAAATAGGTATTTGAACACAACTCTATTTGCAGATTTCTATGCTATATTCTCATTTACGAAACCGATATAGGTTAAAGTTTGAATTATAATTTGTGTTTTTGTTAAATTGCATGTTATTCTTCAATGTTTTTAACTGTCTCAGAATAAGGGGATTTTTGATTCTAAATCCTAGTTTTTAAATTAAGATGTTTGAAAGTCGCAAAAAAAAAAACAGCTTCCTTTGATAAAAGAAAGCTGTCTTAAAGAATATAAAATCTAATTTTGTTTTTCAATACAAACATCTTCATTAACGTGCTGCGACACTTGTATTTTTAGAAAATCCTGATTTGTAAACTGATGAAATTGCTTTTGATGACAAAACTGTTTTTTCGTCAGTAATCGTAATTTCATGTTTTACTTTTTTCACATTATCTTCTACTTCTAAATAATAAGTTCCTTCTGGGAATTCTGTCAAGTCGAAGGTTCTCAAAATTCCATCTTTACCAGAAGCACTTTCTGAATAAAGAAGCGTTCCATCTTTGTCATAAATTGCTACGTTTGCTTTTTTAACTTGATTAAGTGCAAACGTGATCAGTTTACCATTTGTTTTCAACACGTGAACATTCAAATTGTCGTTCCCGTCAATTGCAAAAGCGCTCATTCCTGTGAAAAGCACTGCACACACTAAACTTAATTTTAAATTTTTCATAGCATTAGTTTTTAAATTAATAGATCTAATTCTCTGATGCTAAATTACTTATGATATATAAGAAAATACACAACTCTATTTGCAGATTTCTATGCTATATTCTCATTTACGAAACCGTTATAAGTTAAATTTTGAATTATATTTAATGATTATGTTAATTGGGTAATTATTTTTTAATGTTTTGGTGATTTTGAGTTGATGATTTCTTTACAAAAGAGAGGTTTTTTTAACCGCAAAGACGCAAAGAAAAAACGCAAGGTTCGCAAACCTATATTAAACTTTGCGAGCCTTGCGAAACCTTTGCGTCTTTGCGGTTAAAAATTGTGGTTAAATAAAAAGCAAAAAAAAACAGCTCAATAACCACAAAGAGCTGTTTCTAAAACCTTTCGGTTTTTAAACTTTACTAACTATCTAACCTCATTTTTATACTGTGTTCGAGTATAAATTTTTTAGCGTACTGCTACGCTAGTATTTTTTGCAGCATTTGTTTTGTAAACAGATGAAATTGCTTTTGATGATAAAACAGTTGCATCATCAGTAATAGTAATTTCGTGTCTTACTTTTTTAACGCTGTCTTCAACTTCTAAATAATAAGTTCCAGCTGGGAATTCTTCTAAACTGAAAGTTCTTAAGATACCATCTTTTCCAGATGCATATTCAGTATATAATAAAGTACCTGCTTTATCGTAGATTGACAAATTAGCTTTTTTTGTCTGGTTCAAAGCAAACGTCATTAGTTTACCATTTCCTTTTAATACGTGAAGACCAAATTCTCCTTCACCATTAATTGCATAAGTATTTAATCCTGATAATAATACTGCTACTACTAAACTTAATTTTAAAATCGTTTTCATATTTCTTTATGTTTAAATTTTTAGTTCATTTTTCTGATGTAAAATTACTGCAGCAGTTGCTTTTTAAACACAACTCTATTTTCCAATTTCTATGCTATATTCTCATTTACGAAACCGATATAGGTTAAAATTTGAATTATTTTAGGTGTTTTTGTTAATTGGGCAATTATTTTTCAATGTTTTGATGAAAATTACGTTTGTTAAAATCTTCTGGTTTTCTTACAGAAATGCTATATCTGTATAAAAAAGCGGTTTTAAATATGATATTTGAAAAAAATCATTGATAAAAAAATGAGACCTGAAAAAATTGGCTGTTTTGGTGTAAAATAAGCAAGGGTAATGTGTTGATTTTTATGAAAAATTCTCAGTTACGAAACCGTTATAGGTTAAAATTTGAATTATTTTAGGTGTTTTTGTTAAATTTGCTATTATTTTTTAAAGATATTATCATGAAAACAGTCGCCCCAGCTCTTGAAGTGATATCAAACTCATACGGAAGTTCTTTTACCTACACTAAACATGCCGAAAAGACCAACAGTAAAGCCCATTTATGGCATTATCATCCAGAAATTGAGTTGGTTTATATTAATGGAGGTGCGGGAAAAAGACAAATAGGAAGCCATGTTTCTTATTACACGAATGGAGATTTGATATTAATAGGTGCAAATTTGCCACATTGCGGTTTTACAAATGAACAAACGGGAAACAAAAAAGAAACTGTTATTCATATAAAACCAGAATTTTTAGGAAACGATTTTTTTGTTGCTCCCGAAATGAAAAGGGTGCAAAATATTCTTAGTCAGTCAAAAGCCGGAATTGCTTTTAACGGAGAGACTAAAAAACATTTTGGCAAAAAAATCGAAATGATGGAGCACCAGCTTCCTTTTGAGCGCTTGCTGACACTTTTGAGTATTTTAGATGAATTGGAATCATCTGAAGAATATACGGTTTTAAATGCTGACGGATTTTCGTTGGAATTGCAGACACAAGACACAGATCGTATGAATATGGTTTTTAATTATGTTAAAGATCATTTTCAGGAATCTATAGCCATTGACGAGATTTCGAATCTGGTTAGTATGACTACGCCTTCGTTTTGCCGTTATTTTAAAAAGATTTCGAATAAAACATTTACTGAATTTGTAAATGAATATCGCCTAGTTCATGCTTCGAAACTATTAGCCGAAAAACAGCTGAGTATTAATGAAGTTTGTTACGAAAGCGGTTTTAATAATTTCAGTCATTTCAGCAAATCTTTTAAACAATACACGGGTAAAAGCGCGTCGCAATACCGTTTAGAACACAAGACTATAATTAGTTAGTTTTTTTTTATATTGCTGGTTAAATAATTTTTTAGCCACGAATTCACGAATCAATAATAATAAAATTCGTGAATTCGTGGCTAATTCTTTTTTGAATAAAAGCAGTCGGATTTTTCATATATTTTATTTTGAAAAAGGTATATTTACAATCCCTAATCAGAAAAAAAATATCACAATGAAGAAATTTAAAATGCTATTGTCGCTGTTTTTGCTTTGCTTGACTACGATAACCTATGCAGCAAAAGTTGACACTTTGCAAGTTGCCAGTACCGCAATGGGAAAAACCTATAAAGCAGCGGTAGTTTTACCAAATTCTTATGCTAAAAGCAAATCGGCTTTTCCAGTTATGTATCTTTTGCATGGCGCCTACGGACATTTTAGCGATTGGCTAAAAAATACACCAAATAAAAAATTAGTTCAGACATTGTCAGATCAATACAATATAATTATTGTAATGCCAGAAGGCGAAGTTTTTAGCTTCTATTTAGACAGTCCAGTAAATAAAGAAAGCCAGTTTGAGACTTTTGTAACTCAAGAAGTAATTCAGAAAGTAGATAAAACTTACCGAACCATCAGCAATAAAAGCGGAAGAGTAATTACCGGACTTTCGATGGGAGGTCACGGTGCTTTGTATCTTTCAGCAAAACATCCCGATTTATTTTGTGCGGCAGGAAGTATGAGCGGTGCTGTAGATATGAGTACGATGCTTAATAGAGATTCAGCAGCTCAAGTCGTAAAATTGATGCAGCCGGTTTTTGGCGATAAAAGTGGCAGTACCGAAATGTATGAGCAATATGCGGTTATGAATATGTTGGATAAAATAAAAGCAAACAAATTGCCATTAATTATAGATTGTGGCGTTGATGATTTTTTAATTGAACCAAACAGAGAATTGCACCGAAGATTAGTTTATAATAAAGTAGAACACGATTATACCGAACGTCCTGGCGCGCATACTTGGGATTATTGGGAAAATTCACTACCTTACCATGTATTATTTTTCAACAAAATCTTACTTAAAAATCAGGTTGTTGCTAAAAAATAATTGGAAATTTTATTCAAAGACCGGTTTAGCAAATTTTTTGGTTTGGTTTTTGGAATGCTTTTATAAACTTTAAAAAACAAAATATTATGAAAAAGATACTTACCTTATTTGCCCTTGTTGGATTAATCGTGTTTTCAAGCTGTGAAGGACCAGAAGGGCCTCCGGGTCCTCCGGGACAAGATGGATTAATCGCTGAAGTCTTTGAGCTTCCAAATGTGAATTTTGATTACACTGCTAAAGATGGTTATTACATTTATAGAAAATTAACGCCAAATATTTTTAGTTCTGACGTTATTTTGATTTATAGATTAACTGGAACTATCGATGCAAATACTCCGGTTTGGCAACAAATCCCAAGAACTTTATATACTGCAAAAGGGGAGCTTGATTATGATTTTGATTTTAGCAAAGAAGATTTTACGATTTATGCAGGTGGAAATTATGATTTATCATTAACGCCAGAATTACTAAAAAATCAAACATTTAGAATCGTAATTGTGCCGGGAGATTTTTCATCTAAATCGGTTAATAAACCCGATTATTCAGATTACAATGCTGTCATTAAACGTTACAACATTGATGATAGTAATGTTAAAAAGTTAAACTAGTAAAGAGAAATAAAAAAAAGGAAATCGTAAGATTTCCTTTTTTTTTTTATAATTATATGTTTTATAATAATTATTGTTCCGTAGAATCTGAATCTGTTAATAGTTTTTCTTTTCCAAATTTAAGTGAAACTAAAACTCCAACTAAAAGCGACAAGGCGATAAATCCCAAAGAAGCCCATTCTGGAACCTGAATCCAATCGTGAAGAAGCATTTTTAATCCAACGAAAGCTAGGATCGCAACTAAACTGTATTCCAAATAACTGAATTTCGCCAACATATTTGCCAAAAAGAAATACATAGAACGTAATCCAAGGATAGCAAAAATATTAGAACTGAATACTAAAAACGGATCTTTAGTAATCGCAAGAATCGCCGGAACACTATCTACGGCAAATAAAACGTCCATAACTTCAATTACAATCAAAGCGACAAATAACGGAGTTGCAGCTTTTTTTGCAGCTTTGGTTACAATGAAAAATTTCTCGCCATCCATTTCAGATGTAATCGGAATAACTTTTCCTAGTACCTTATATATGAAAGAATCTTTTGGGTGGAAATCTTCGTCTTCGCCAGAAAAAAGCATTTTTATAGCCGTAAAAATCAAGAAAGCGCCAAATAAATAGGTTGTCCAAGTGAATTTATTGATCAACATCACTCCGAAGAAAATCATCAAGCCACGGAAAACAATTGCGCCTAGAATTCCCCAGAATAAAACACGGTGCTGGTATTTTTGCGGAATCTTGAATGATGCAAAAATGATTGCAATTACAAATATATTATCAACGCTAAGCGAAAGTTCAATCAAATAACCTGTAATAAACTTCATTGAAGCCGCCATTGGCAACAGTTTATCAGGATTTGCGATATAATCGGTGGTGTAGAGCCAATATATTACTCCAGAAAACAGGAAAGATAAAGTAACCCAGATCAATGTCCATTTACTGGCTTCTTTGGTGCTGATGATATGCGGGGTTTTGTTGAAAACTCCTAAATCTAAAGCAAGAATTAAAACAACAGCTATTAAAAATAGAGTCCAGACCATTATGATGATTTTTTAAGTGAGATACAAAGATAAGTTTTGAAGTTCAACTTTAAAATTAATTTTATAAGAAACTTACTTTTAAAATTAAGGGGTTTTTGTAAAATGCTAGATGTGAAAGGTAAAAAGCATTTCGACTTCGCTCAATGTGACAAGTGTTGTTTATTAGAACTTTGTCAAAGTTTAACACAGTCTTGTCATTCCGAGGAATGAGGAATCTCCGTAAGTGGCGGGACAAAGATTGGCGATTTTGATTGTAGAGTTTCTTGCGGAGATTTCTCGTGCCTCGAAATGACAAATACATGGACATTTCAACTCTGATATTAATAAAATACAAAAAAAAGTGCCAGTAATGAAACTGGCACTTTTAGAATATAATTTAAGCTTTGAATTATAGCGCTGATTTAACAGTTTTGATAATTCTTGCTGCAATTTTGTATGGGTCTCCGTTTGAAGCTGGTCTTCTGTCTTCCAACCATCCTTTCCATCCTTTTTGAACAGTCATCAAAGGAATTCTGATAGAACATCCTCTGTCTGAAACTCCATAAGAGAAATCGTGGATAGAAGCAGTTTCGTGCTTACCAGTTAAACGTTGATCGTTGTAAGCTCCGTAAACTGCGATGTGCTCAGCAGTAACAGGACGGAAAGCCTCACAGATTCTTTCGTAAGTTGCTTGGTCTCCACATGTTCTCAATACATTGTTAGAGAAGTTAGCGTGCATTCCAGAACCATTCCAGTCAGTATCTCCTAGAGGTTTTGGGTGATATTCAATATAGTAACCGTATTTTTCAGTCAAACGATCTAATAAGTAACGAGCAACCCAGATTTCATCTCCAGCTTTTTTAGCTCCTTTAGCGAATAATTGGAATTCCCATTGTCCGCAAGCAACCTCTTGGTTGATTCCTTCAAAGTTGATTCCAGCAGCGATACATAAATCAGCATGCTCTTCAACTAATTTTCTTCCGTGTGTGTTTTTTCCACCTACTGAACAGTAGTACATCCCTTGTGGAGCAGGGTAACCTCCAACAGGGAAACCAAGTGGAAGTTGAGTTTTAGTATCCATGATGAAATACTCTTGTTCGAAACCAAACCAAAAATCATCATCTTCATCATCAATTGTAGCTCTTCCGTTAGATGGGTGTGGAGTTCCGTCAGCATACATAACTTCAGACATTACTAACCATCCATTGATACGAGTTGGATCTGGATAGATTGCAACTGGAACTAAAAGACAGTCAGAAGATCCGCCTTCTGCTTGTTTTGTTGATGAACCATCAAATGACCAGTTTCCAAGTTCCTCTAATGTTCCTTTGAAGTTGTCATGTTCTTCAACTTTAGTTTTACTTCTAAGATTTTGAGTTGGCTCGTATCCGTCTAACCAAATGTACTCTAACTTAATTTTAGCCATAATAATATAAATTTATTTTTTTTGTTTTTTCGCTGGGTCAAATATAGATTTATTTTTTTACTCCTAAAAATTAGGGGGCTATTTTGTTTTGCAGAGTATTATTTTTTAGAGAAGCGTAATTTTGGCAGGGGTATATTTTTAAAAAAGCAATTTTAGTGCGCTATAAAAAATAAATTCGTAATAATTAAGGACTATTTTTGATTTTTTGGGTTAAGGAATTATGAAAAAATGTTTATTTAATGATGATTATTGAAGTATTTTGTTACATTTCTTGATTGTGTTTGTTTATTCTTTGTAAAAAGCATGATATGTTGCATAATTGTGGGTCAAAAATCTAAAACTTATATTCTGAACAGGCATTTTTATTGTTTATATTTGTTCTTCGTTTTTCTGTGAAAATTATTACGAATTCTTAAAATCAAAATACATGTCAACATTACGTTTTCAAGCTTTAAAAGAAGCTTCTACAAGAAAGCCAGTACAATTTGAGGAAATTGATAGAAAATCAAATCTTTTTGGTTCAAATGTGTTTAATGAAAAAGCGATGAAGCAGTACTTGACTTCAGATGCTTTAAAAGGAGTTAGAGATGCGATTCAGCATGGAACTAAAATAGAAAGAAAACTGGCAGATTATATTGCCATGGGAATGAAAGAATGGGCTTTGTCTAAAGGCGTTACGCATTATACACACTGGTTTCAGCCATTGACAGGAACAACTGCTGAGAAACATGATGCATTTTTTGAAACATCTTATGATGGAAGTGATGTTGTAGAGAAATTTGGCGGAGCACAATTAGTACAACAAGAGCCAGATGCTTCAAGTTTTCCGAATGGAGGAATCAGAAATACTTTTGAAGCAAGAGGTTATACAGCCTGGGACCCAACTTCACCTGCTTTTATATATGGTACAACTTTATGTATTCCGACAGTTTTTATTGCCTACACAGGTGAGGCTTTAGATAATAAAATACCTTTATTAAGAGCATTATCTGCAATTGACGAAGCGGCGACAGAAGTTTGTAAATATTTTGACAAAAACGTAAAAAAAGTTACAGCAACTTTAGGATGGGAACAGGAATATTTCTTAATCGACAAAGCTTTGGCAAATTCTCGTCCTGATTTAATGATGACAGGAAGAACTTTATTAGGACATACATCTGCAAAAGGACAACAGTTAGACGACCATTATTTCGGATCGATTCCAACTCGTGCGCTTACTTATATGAGAGATTTAGAGCAGGAATGTATGTTGTTGGGAATTCCCGTAAAAACGCGTCATAATGAAGTTGCACCAAATCAGTTTGAGTTAGCGCCGATTTTTGAAGAGACCAATCTAGCCGTAGATCATAACTCTTTATTAATGGATGTGATGCAAAGAGTAGCTGAACGTCATGACTTTAAAGTATTATTCCATGAAAAACCATTTAAAGGAGTAAACGGTTCAGGAAAGCACAATAACTGGTCGTTGGCAACTGATACAGGAGTTAATTTATTGAGTCCGAGTAAAACGCCAATGAGCAATTTGCAGTTTTTGACTTTCTTTATTAATACAATAAAAGCAGTAAACGATAACGAAACTTTATTAAGAGCTTCTATCGCAACAGCAAGCAACGACCATAGATTAGGAGCAAACGAAGCACCGCCAGCAATTATGTCGGTATTTATTGGTGCGCAGTTGACAAAAGTTTTATCTGAATTAGAAAGCGTAACAACAGGAAAACTTTCGCCAGAAGAAAAAACAGATCTTAAATTAAATGTTGTCGGAAAAATTCCAGACGTATTGTTAGATAATACAGATAGAAACAGAACTTCGCCTTTTGCATTTACAGGAAATAAATTTGAGTTTAGAGCCGTTGGTTCAAATTCAAACTGTTCAAATGCAATGACAACTTTAAATGCAATTGTTGCAAAACAATTAAAGGATTTTAAAAACGAAGTAGAAAACCTGATCGAGTCGAAAGACATGAAAAAGGATGATGCTATTTTTAATGTTCTAAGAGAATACATCAAACAATCTAAAAAGATTCTTTTTGAAGGTGACGGTTATAGCGAAGCTTGGGAAAAAGAAGCAGCAAAAAGAGGATTAAGCAATTTTAAAACTACTCCAGAAGCTATTAAAGCTAAAGTTTCAAAACAAGCTTTGGATTTATTTGAAGAACTTGGTATTTTCAATCACGTAGAAGCGGAAGCGCGTTACGAAATTGAATTAGAGGAATATACTAAGAAAATCCAAATTGAAGGAAGAGTTTTAGGTGATATTGCAAGAAATCATGTTATCCCGACGGCAATTCGTTATCAAAATACTTTAATTGAAAATGTAAAAGGATTAAAAGAAATCTTCGGGAAAGAATTTGAAACGATTGCAAAAGAGCAGATTACTTTAATCAAAGAAATTTCAGGTCATATTGAAGGAATCAATTCTAAAGTATTGGCAATGACAAATGAAAGAAAGAAAGCTAATCAATTGACAGATGCTCAAAAAATGGCCGAGGCATATTGCAATAAAGTAAAGCCTTATTTTGAAGACATTCGTACACATTCTGATAAATTAGAATTACTAGTCGATGATGAAACTTGGACTTTGACAAAATACAGAGAATTGTTATTTACCAAATAACGTTGAATAAACATTTGCTTAAAGCCTGTCTCAAAAAGACAGGCTTTTTTTTGCGAATATGTTAAAATAAGCCCTTTATAACTTTTTTTTAACGTCTGTTTAGCGGTTAATGTAAAGAAATTGAAACAAATAAGTATTTTCTTACTAACAAAAAAAACTAAAACAGCAGTTCATCGAGATAGTTTCACATTTCATCGAAAAGACGTTAAGATCTTGTAAAATACGTATTTATACCTGATTTGAATTTCGATAAGTTTTCTAATTTTGAAATAGAAATCAAGAAATAAGCCTAAATTTCGGTATCGATTTCATATAGAAAAAGCCCAAATTTTTCTCCCCAAATTACAACCTGCATAATAATTTGTATTAATAACCAATTAAATATATTTATTATGAAAAAAGTAATTCTAAGCATCTCCGCGATGCTGTTTGCAGGTGTAGCATTTGCTCAAAATGTTAGTGATGTGGACCAAACAGGCGCATTAAATGGCGCATTAGTGGTTCAAGTTGGATCAAACAATTCAGATGTTGATCAAATTGGTATTGCAAACATTGCAATAGTAGGACAAGTTGGATCTGGAAACAAATCAACTGTTTATCAATTAGGTGCAGGTAACGTTTCGACAGTAGCACAAGTTGGAGCTAACAATACATCAAATATTGCTCAAGGAATTTGGGTTGGAAATTCTGCTACAACTACACAAATTGGAGTAGATAATGGATCTGATGTATTGCAAGTAGGTAATTTCAATTCAGCAACTACAACTCAAGCAGGATGGGGTAATGATGCTTCAACAGTTCAGTATGGCGATGCTAACTTTGCATCTACTACACAAACAGGATTGTTCAATGATGCTTCAACAACTCAAGCTGGAGTGTTGAATTTTGCATTTACTGATCAAGACGGTTGGTTCAACAATGCTTCTACTACACAAGCAGGATGGTTTAACATTTCAAGCATCGAACAAGATGGAATTGCAAACTATGCTAGTACTACACAATTAGGAATCTTAAATTTAAGCACAGTTTCACAAACTGGATTCTTAAACGGAAGTGTTGTAATCCAAGCAAACTAAATAAACCAGAAAAAGGAAGGACTTGATTAATTCAGTTCTTCCTTTTTTTTCTTATTCAAAAAAATTATGAAAGCAATACTAGTCATATTTTTTCTATTTACAGGAATGGTATTCTCGCAAACTATTGATGGGAATATTAATGATTATGCTATCGCTTTAAATGAAACCAACAATCGCAATCAAAATCAAAATACCAATCAATATATTATTAGTCATAATATAGTCAATATCACACAAATTGGCAATTACAATCAGGCCAATTTAACCATCATCAGTAATAATGCCAATGTAACTGCACGGCAAACTGGTAACAACAACTACATGAATGTCTACAAAAAAGCAGACGAAATAAACCAATCCTATATACAGTCAGGCAACAACAATTATATAAGTGATGTTTCATTGTACTCTCGCAACGCCGAAGCAATGAAAGTCAATCAGGAAGGCAATAATTTAACGGTTTTCAGTACGGGATCAAATTCGATTTCTAAGGATATGATCATTAATCAATCTGGAAATTCTGGAGTAGTTTATGTATTCAATCGATAAGATCATGAAAAGGTATTTAAACATAATTGTTGCAGTTTTTTTAATTTTTTTTTCTGAAAACGGATTTTCGCAAACCGAGTACAATAAAGAGGTGAAAGCGAAAATAGAAGTTAAGGAAGTAGAAAATATGTTGTTCATAACCGGAACTGTAGAAAATCTAAAATCAGAGTTTAAGAATATTTCATATAAACTAAGCGTATTCAAGAAAAACAAATCAAATTCAAACAAATCAACAAACGCTCAAGACGGAAGAGTAACATTAGAACCTATTCAAAAAGTAGAATTGTCTAAAACACAGGTCAATTATACCAAACAAGATGAAGTAATTGTAATGTTGTTGATTTATGATGAAAGCAATGCCATAATAGGCAAAGACCGAATTGTTTTTAATGAAGAAACAGAATCTGACGCAGGAAAATCTGTCCCTGTTGATGGTATCGAAATGGTCGGAATTGTGGCCAATGATGCCAAAACAAAACTAGGAAATGATTTTTATGATATGTTTTACGCGCAATATTCTAAGCTAAAAGTTCATACCACTAAAATTGTAACTGTTCAGGAAGAATTGACTTTCGGGCGTACAACAAAAATTACAATATTAGTTGATAGTGATGTTATAGAGGAGTTTATTTCACGTCCTGACGAAGATTTTTTAAAATACATGGCTGAATCAGCCGCATCAAAAATATTCAAGTATTTTAAAGATCAAGAAAAGCAAACTAAAATGATTACTCAATACTAAAATTGGTTTTTGAGAGTCTTTTTTCGATAAAAAGTTTACTATTTAGTGTTCAAAAATAATTAAAAAAGTATCTATATGAAAACTATAGCCTTACTCGTTTGCCTATGTGGTTTTACGACAATATCTATTGCTCAGAACCTTGCATACAAGCCAGCAAACCCAAATTTTGGAGGAGACACTTTCAACTATGCTTGGCTTTTAAGCTCGGCACAGGCTCAAAATGATTATAAGGAAGCAACAAATACAGGCTACAAACAGCAAACCGATTTGGAGCGTTTTAAAAGTAATTTGAACAATCAATTGCTTAACAAACTTTCAAATTCCTTATTTGATAATCAATTCGGAACAAGTACAGGTGGAACAGGAACTGGCACCGGAACGGGAACGGGTACAGGAACAGGAACTGGCACCGGAAATGGAACGCTTTCGCCTGGAACTTACGTATTTGGAACGTTGTCTGTCGATATTTATCATTCTAATCTAGGACTTGTCGTCGATGTACTTGATACCGATACAGGAGAACAGACACAAGTAATTTTGCCTGGTCAATAGGTTTGTATTTGAGATAGTTAAGTTCATGTAGTATTGTAAATAATTTAGATTATGAATAAAAGTCCCCTTTTTCTATTTTTATTAATTTGCCTATTCTCAGGATGTGGAGCATATTTTAATCAGCCTGTTGGGGTGCAAAAAGCAGTTTATGGAGAAAATACTCCTGCAACTGCAAAATTGGTAGACATGCCAAAGCCCAAAGAACAGATCGTTGTAGGTGTATATAAATTTAAGGACCAAACGGGTCAATATAAGCCTACCGAACTAGGAAGTACATTTAGTACGGCTGTTACACAAGGTGCAACATCCATTTTAATTAAAGCACTTCAGGATTCAAAATGGTTTGTACCTATCGAACGTGAAAATCTAGGGAACCTTTTAAACGAGCGAAACATTATTCGTTCTACTCGTCAGGAATATGCTTCTAAAACAGATCCTAATGAAGCAGTCTTAACGCCTCTTTTATTTGCGGGAGTGTTGCTAGAAGGGGGAATTATTTCTTATGATACTAATATTATTACAGGAGGTTTTGGTGCCAGATATTTTGGTGCTGGAGGCTCAACACAATACAGACAAGATCGCGTTACCGTTTATTTGCGATTGGTCTCTACTTCAAACGGAAAAATTTTAAATACGGTTTATGTATCAAAAACTATTCTATCACAAAGTGTCGATGCGAGTTTGTTTAGATATGTGAATTTAAACCGACTTCTGGAGGTTGAAACTGGTTTTACTCGAAACGAACCAATTCAGATGGCGGTTACCGAAGCAATCGAAAAAGCAGTCGAAGGACTGATCGTTGACGGAATCAAAGACAAACTTTGGGAAGTAAACGCACCGCAAAAACAAGTTGACGATTTTGTAGCCGAATACGATAAAGAAAGAAGCGAAGCCGATTTAGCACAACTATACAATAGAAATTTAAGCAATGAAAGAAGAGCCCGTTTTGGAATTGAAGCTGTTGGGGGAACAACCATGATGCAAGGCGATTATCCAAATCCAAAGCCGATGCCAATGATAAGAGGAGCCGTCAAGTTCTTTTTCTCGCCCGCATTTAACCTGAGTGCTTCATCAAATGCTTTTCAGGTAGCAAATAGAAATTATATGGATTATGGCTATCTGTCTCTCGATCTAAATTTAGAATGCATCGTACTGCCCAAGGACGTATTTAGTCCTTTCGTTTTTGCCGGAACCGGATTCGAGTTCGATCACCATCGGGAAAACTTTCATACAAAAGTCCAAGCTGGAGCAGGAGTCGAATATCTCGTCTCGCCACACGTAGGACTCAAATTATACGGCGAATTTAATGCAGCATTCAGTGATAATGTCGACCATATGATAGCGGGAATCCGGGATGATTATTTCTACCGGTTTGGTTTTGGAATGACGTATTATTTCCCTAAAAATCCGAAATACAAGAAAAAATAGGCAGCTTTAAATCTGTAATAACTAATGGTTAAAGGATTAGGTTCAATATAAGTTTAATAAAATTCAGTCTCAAATGAAAATAAGATTAAAAATTTTGGCGTGCTTTTTTCTTTTAATTTCTTGTAGTGAAGAACCACTTGACGTAACAGGAACAGGATCTATTAAAGGACGAGTTGTGGATGTGCGCGGCTATAAAGGCATCGAAAATGCCCGCGTGTCGTCTAACCCTACAACGAGCACAGTTTATACAGATAAGGATGGGTATTTTACAATCGATAAAGTTACAGCTGGCAAATATGCTTTTCAGGCTCAAAAAGACGGCTTTATCACAAGATTTGTTCCTGCCACGATTGAAAAAGATATTGAAACCGAAGTAATCTTTGAGTTAGAAGTATCAACAGCTACTAATAAACCGCCAGAAGTTCCTACGCTTACTGCTCCTGCAGATAATGCAGAGGGTCAAGCCCAAAGTCTGAATCTAACTTGGACCGCCACAGATCCCGAAGGAGATCCGCTGACTTATACCGTGACCGTGAAAAACGGAACTACAGATGAAGTTAAAACTTATTCTGATCTTAAAACCACAACTTTAAATATTAAGGATTTAAGTTTTAGTACCAAATACTATTGGCAGGTTACGGTAGATGACGGAATCAACAAGCCTGTTAACAGTGTGACAAATTCGTTTAGAACATTGGCTTTCCCGAATCCGAGATATATGTACGTTAAAAAAGTAAACAGCAACAACGTTATTTATACCGCAGATGATGCAGGAAATGAACTTCAGCTGTCTTCGGCTCAGGTGAACAGTTTCAGGCCAAGAAAAAATCTGAGCATTAACAGAATTGCTTATATCAGTTCAGATGGATCATTGTATCAAATTTTCAGCATGAAACCAGACGGAACAGATGTCAAAAAAATAACCAATTTTGTTCCAATTGCCGGTTTCAACATGGATAATGTAAGCTACGCTTGGAGTACAAACGGGAAACAGCTTATTTATCCAAATTTTGACAAACTGTATCGTATTGAAGCGGACGGATCCGGCTTGGTGCAGTTGTTTAAAACTCCAAATGGAAAATTCATTTCAGAATGTGAATGGAGTCGTGACGGAAGCCAGATTATCTTAAAAGTAAATGACGTTTCAGGATATAATGTCGAAATTTATGCCATAAATATGAGCGGAAATGTTTTATACACAGTGCTTTCTGGAGTGACAGGCGCAGCAAGCGGAATTGATATTTCTGTTGATAATAAGAAAGTTGTATATACTCGCGATGCTTCTGGATTCGAAAACTCAAATTACAGGCAATTGGATTCCCGAATATATATTTATACTGTAGCAACAAATACATCGGCAGAATTAGCATCTAACAAAGAAAATGGTTTTAATGATCTTGACGTGAAATTTTCTCCAAATGAAGCAAAAGTCATTTTTGTCAATACATCAAATGATGGATTATCGGCCAAGAATATTCAAACCGTCAGTTTATCAGACACTAGTAGTGGCACTAGTTCAAGAACAACCTTGTTTCAAAATGCCTCAATGCCAGACTGGAAATAAAATAATGATGTTTCAAATAATTTGAATTCAAAAAATCGGCAATATTCCCATTGCCGATTTTTTTATTCATTTTTTAAAATGAAATACCAAGCCTTAATAAAATCTAATTTTAAATTGGCGAGAAACCAAAGAATAAAAAAAACTGGTTATCTTTGCAGCACATCAACACAAACTAAGTTTCATGAGTTCAGATTCTAGCAAAAGGTACGCACAAAGAGGTGTTTCGGCATCAAAAGAAGACGTACACAACGCCATAAAAAACATCGATAAAGGTTTATTTCCTCAAGCATTTTGTAAAATTGTCCCTGATTATCTTACCCAAGATTCAGATCATTGCTTGATTATGCATGCTGACGGCGCCGGTACAAAATCGTCATTAGCATACATGTATTGGAAAGAAACTGGAGATCTTTCAGTTTGGAAAGGAATTGCTCAAGATGCTTTAATCATGAATATTGATGATTTATTATGTGTTGGAGCAACAGATAATATTTTGCTTTCATCAACTATTGGAAGAAATAAAAATTTAATTCCGGCCGAAGTTATTTCTGCAATTATTAATGGAACAGAAGAATTAATCAACGAATTAAAATCTTTTGGCGTAACAATTCACTCAACAGGTGGAGAAACTGCCGATGTTGGAGATGTTGTACGTACCATTATTGTAGATTCTACAGTAACTGCTAGAATGAAACGTTCTGATGTCGTAAATAATGCAAATATTAAAGCTGGCGACGTAATTGTTGGTTTGGCTTCTTTTGGTCAAGCAACTTACGAAAAAAGCTATAACGGTGGAATGGGCAGCAACGGACTTACTTCTGCACGTCACGACGTTTTCGGAAAATATTTAGCCAAAAAATATCCAGAAAGCTATGATGCAGCCGTTCCAGAAGAATTAATTTATTCAGGGCAAGTAAATTTAACTGATGAAGTTGAAAACAGTCCAATAAATGCAGGTCAGTTAGTGCTTTCGCCAACAAGAACTTACGCGCCAATCATCAAGAAAATATTAGATAAATATACTCCAGAAGACATCCACGGAATGGTACATTGCAGTGGAGGAGCGCAAACTAAGATTCTTCATTTTGTTCAAAATTTACATATTATAAAAGATAATTTATTTCCGGTTCCGCCATTGTTCAAGTTAATTCAGGAACAATCAAAAACAGATTGGAAAGAAATGTATCAGGTTTTCAACTGCGGACACCGTATGGAAATTTATGTTCCAGAAAATATTGCTCAGGATATTATCGAAATTTCGAAATCATTCAATGTTGATGCACAAATCGTAGGAAGAGTAGAAGCTTCAGATGCTAAAAAGCTTACTATTTCTAGCGAATACGGAACATTCGAATATTAATTTTTTAGGAACAGAGGTTCAAAGGTGCTGAGGTACTAAGGTTTTTTACTAAAGCCTTTAAATAGATTTTTTTATAAATTATAGTTTTTAGGAGCTAATCCCGCTATCCGTTACAATCTTTTGTTTTTTAAAGAAAAAAACAAAAGGATTTTCACTACTATCGGGGCTAAAAAAACATCAGATTATGTACGAACTGCTTTTTTGGAGATATTTAGATGAAATTTACCTGAACAATCAGGAAGTTTATGAAGCGCTTGTTGAGAAAGAAGAAGTTCAAGGACTTGCAGTTCTTCCTGTAGATGTAATCATCAACCGAATCAATCCGGTATTCTCAAAATGGGAAAGAGTCGATGAAAACAGTTGGAAAAACAATGCAGGAAAAGGCGCTTTTCAAGTAATTACAACGTCACAAAGCGTAAAAATCGATTGTTACGGCACCGAAGGCAAAACGATGAATCAATTGGTTTCTGTAATGGAAGAATTCAAATGTCCGTTGTACGACCCGCAAGTTCCCGAACGTTATGACGAAATGAACGAGTAATATTTAAAAGAAGTTTCGGACGTCAACAAATAAATAGAAAAAAGTAAAGTCCCTAACGGGACTTTTTTTATTTAGGCGTTTTTTTTCTACCGATATTTTGCTCCTAGCGGAGCATAGGACAGAAATCAATTTTATTTGATGTGAATTTTATACTAAAACAATATCTCGTAGAGATTATAAACCAGTGTTTTTCCTACCGATATATTACTTCTTTTGAAGTAAGCGAATTATAAAATAATATCTCGTAGAGATTATATATTGGTAGAAAAAAAAATGAGCATTCAGAATTTGTCCCGTAGGGACTTTATATTTATAGCCAAAAAATAATTTAACAACCAAAAAACGGATTATGAATTCATCAAATTTTAATTTCACAGACAATATCATTTTAGAAGACGATTTTGTTTTACTGCGCCCGCTTCAAGAATCAGATGTCGAAAACTTATTGGATATTTCAATCAACGAACCAGAAACTTGGAAATATTCATTAGTAGGCGCAGAAGGAAAAGAAAATTTGACCAATTATATTCAATTGGCCATACAAGCCAGAGAAAACCAAAAAGAATTTCCTTTTATCGTTTTTGATAAAAAATCTCAAAAATATGCTGGTTCAACACGTTTCTATGATATAAACTTAGAATTTAAAACCTTGCAACTAGGATACACTTGGTACGGTTCCGCATTTAGAGGAACGGGTTTAAACAAACACTGTAAATACTTATTGCTTCAGTTCGCTTTTGAAACACTTGGACTGGAGAGAGTTGAATTTCGTGCAGATAATAATAACGAACGAAGCATCGCCGCGATGAAAAGTATTGGCTGTAAAGTCGAAGGAGTTTTAAGAAGCAATATGCCAACAAGAGACAGCGATGTGAGACGTGACTCGATCGTTTTAAGTATTCTTAAAAATGAATGGTTTGATGAGGTAAAAGAAAACTTAAAACGCAAGCTTTAAAAAGAGTCAAAGGCTCGACAAATATTGTAGGGCTGTCCCGAAACTTCGGGATCAGCCCAGTTATAATAAATAAGAACATCCAAATTTTATATTTTTTAAAAGCATATTTAGTTGTAATTTTCTAAACTAAAAAAATAGCTAAAATATTTTACTAATTGCCTGATCTGTTTTTAGATAAAAAAATACAACGATTAAAAAATACCCAATGAATAAAATAAATTGCAAGAGCCTTCTTTTCGGATTTTCATTTTTGATGCTTGGAGTCACTTCAAACGCACAGAAAAAAACAACTGAAAAACGAAATTTGATTCAGTACGTAGATCCCATGATCGGAACGGCAAGAATGGGACATACTTATCCCGGAGCAACAGTACCATTTGGAAGCGTGCAACTGAGCCCAGAAACCGATACAATTGCCTACGGCTTAAACGGAAAATATAATGGAGACGTTTATAAATATTGCGCCGGTTATCAATATGAAGACAAAACAATTGTAGGTTTCAGCCACACACATTTCAGCGGGACAGGCCATTCTGATTTAGGAGATTTTTTAATTATGCCAACAACTGGAAAATTACAATTGAATCCCGGTATAGCATCAAAACCAGAATCAGGATATCGTTCAGCATTTTCGCATACGACAGAAAAAGCAGAACCTGCATATTACAGCGTTTTTTTAGAAGATCACAAAATTAAAGCCGAATTGACTGCCACAACCAGAGTTGGAATGCATCAATATACATTTCCGAAGTCAGATCAGGCACATATTATTCTGGATTTGACATCAGGAATCTATAATTACGACAAGAAAAATGTTTGGACATTTGTACGTGTTGAAAATGATACCTTAATAACCGGTTATCGCCAAACAAACGGCTGGGCAAGAACTAGAACCGTTTATTTTGCAATGTCTTTCAGCAAACCAATAAAAAGCTACGGCCAAGCAGCGCAGGAAAAAAGTGTTTACCGAGGTTTTTGGGGAAAATTTGATCAAACGAAAAATTTCCCAGAAATGGCAGGACAAAACCTGAAATTATTTTTTGATTTTAATACCGAAGAAGGCGAGAAGATCAAAATAAAAATGGCATTATCGCCAGTAAGTTCAGCTGGTGCATTAGAAAATATGAAAAAAGAAGTTCCGGGTTGGGATTTCGAAAAAGTAAAAAAGCAAAGTCAGGAGGTTTGGAACAACGAGTTGAATAAAATTCAAATTGAAGCTATTCAGAAAGATGACTATGTGAATTTTTACACAGCAATGTATCATGCCTTTTTAGGTCCAACAGAATATATGGATTTAGATCATAATTATAAAGGTTTGGACATGAACGTACATAAAGCCGATAATTTTACCAATTATACAAGTTATTCACTTTGGGATACTTATCGCGCATTGCACCCGTTTTTTAACATTATTCAGCCAACACGAAATGCCGATATGGTGAGTTCCATGCTGGCACATTCAGATCAAAGCGTTCATAAAATGCTTCCAGTTTGGTCGCATTATGCAAATGAAAATTGGTGTATGATTGGTTATCACTCTGTTTCAGTAGTTGCAGATGCGATTGTAAAGGGAAATATAAAATTTGATGCCGAAAAAGCGCTTCAAGCCTGTGTAAATACAGCAAAAGTTCCTTATTACGACGGACTGGAATATTATATGAAAATGGGCTACGTTCCTGAAGACAAAAACGGTGCTTCGGTTTCAAAAACATTAGAATATGCTTATGATGATTGGGCGATAGCGCAAGCTGCAAAGAAATTAGGTAAAACCGAAATCTATAATGAATTCATCGAAAGATCAAAGAACTATAAAAACGTTTATGATGCAAAAACTGGCTTCATGCGTCCAAAATTAAACGACGGAACTTTCAAAAAAGAATTCGATCCGCTTGATACACATGGACAAGGTTTTATTGAAGGAAATTCATGGAATTACAGTTTATATGTTCCCCAAGATCCTGCTGACATGATTAAAATGATGGGAGGAAATGATAAATTCAAAGTGCGTTTAGATTCATTATTTAATATGCATTTGCCGGATAAATATTTCGAAAATACCGAAGATATTACGCGTGATGGAATCATAGGAAATTATGTTCATGGAAATGAGCCTTCTCACCACGTGGTGTATTTATACAATTGGACAGATTCGCCTTGGAAAGCGCAGGACAAAATTAGAATGATTTTGAAAAAAATGTACCGAAATGGGGCAGACGGTTTAGGAGGAAATGACGATTTCGGACAAATGAGTGCTTGGTATATTTTCAGCAGTTTAGGATTTTATCCAGTTGCTCCGGGTTCAGACGAATATGCATTAGGAAGCCCGCTCGTAAAAAATGCTATTTTTAATTTAGAAAACGGAAAAAATTTCGAAGTTGAAACCGTAAATCAATCCGATAAAAATGTTTTTGTGAGCAAAGTTTTATTGAACGGAAAAGAACTTTCAAAACCATTTTTAAAACATTCAGATGTTATGAATGGCGGAAAAATTACGTTTTATATGAGTAATAAACCGAATAAAAAACAGTATCAAAATTAAGTTTGGCCACTGATTACACTGGTGACACAGATTTACACTGGTTTATTCTTTTGTCACCCTGAGCGAAGTCGAAGGGCTTTTGTGTTGAAAAGGGCTTCGACTTCGCTCAGCCTGACAAAAAAGTAACATTAAAATTCGAGAAAATTTGTGCAATTCGTGGCTAAACAACAAAAAACTTCACGAAATTTGCACTTCAAACAAAGAAAGATAAATATGAAAATAAATCTAAAATCAGGAATTGATAAATTGCTTTTCGGAATGAAGCAAAACGATGTTATTGCCGTTTTCGGAAAACCTGATAAAAACTATAAAGACGAAGATGACAATGTGATTTTTGTATATAATGCACACAAAATCAGATTGACATTTTATGAAGAAGAAGATTTGAAATTAGGATATCTTGTGGCCTCAAGCAACGATTTAGAAGTTTTCGGATTTAAAATAATTGGAAGAAAAATTGCTGATGTAAAGAAAGATTTTGCTGCAAAAGGAATTACAAAATACAATCAGGA
This sequence comes from Flavobacterium daemonense, assembly GCF_007341385.1. GTDB lineage: Bacteria > Bacteroidota > Bacteroidia > Flavobacteriales > Flavobacteriaceae > Flavobacterium > Flavobacterium daemonense. The sequence goes on along the minus strand of NZ_VJYD01000004.1, from coordinate 282,671 downwards.
GACTTTTGATACTTTCGAAAATTATTTTAATGAAGACAATTGGTTTATCCTTCAAACAGAATTTGATGAGGTAGTTAAGTTTGAAATTGGAGCCATTATCAATAATAAAGACGAGTTCGACTGGAAATTTCCGGTGAAAAAATAAGCAGATTTAAACGCATTCAAGGTCATTGCGAGGAACGAAGCAACCGCACTAAAATAAGTTCTATAATAATATATTCGAGATGAGATTGCTTCGTTCCTCGCAATGACAATCAAAAAAAAACCGACAATCACTTGTCGGTTTTTTTTGTGAATTAAAAGAAATTAACCTTTCAACCATGCATTTTTAAGTTGCTCTTTTGAAGCATCTGTAGCTTTAAAAGTTTCTGATTCTTCAAAAGGAAGTTTTACAGTTCCTTTTATAGTCTCTTCTTTTCCTGCACGTTTAATTTTTACAGTGATAGGATCGTTATCTTTCCAGTTTTCACTTTCTGTAATTAAGCTGTAAATATTCTCAAGTGAGTAAGGTTTGTTGTTTATTGCGACAATAACATCTCCGCCTTTAAGATTAAGATTTTTGAAAAAATCATTTGGCTCAATATCAGAACGAACCGCAATTTCTTGAGTCTGTTTACTTACAGAAATATACGGAGTTTGTCCTTTAAGGAAAATTGGACTTGTTTTTTTCTCAACTGCTTTAGTCACACCAACTTTTGCCAAATAAACGTCGTAAGGAATTGGTGTAGTTCCTGCCACATATTTGTTTAAGAATTCACCAACTTCAGGATAAGTCAACTGTGTAATTTTTGCAAAAAGCTCATCGTCATTAAATGGTTTTTCGATTCCGTATTCATTTGATAATTTATGCATTAAATCAAGAATTCCTCTTTCACCATTGCTTTTTTCTCTAATAATAATATCAATACACATACCAATAAGAGCACCTTTTTGATACACATTTAAGTATTGATCTTTATAAGGTTCTTGCAATACATTTTTGCTCATCACAGTAAATGACATTGTATCGTCTAAAGATTTAGACTGCTCGATTTTTTCTGCGATACGTCTGTAAAATTCTGCTTCGTCGATCAAACCTTGGTTGATTTGGAAAAGATTTGCAAAATATTCTGTTACACCTTCATACATCCACAAATGTTCAGACATTTTGGGAGCATTGTAATCAAAAAACTGAATTTCTTTTGAGTGAATTGTCAACGGAGTCACAATATGGAAAAACTCGTGAGAAACCACATCTTTCATTGATTCAACCAGTTTTTCTTTCGGCATCGATTCCGGCAAAACCACTGTTGTTGCAGTAGGATGTTCTAGAGCTCCAAAACCATGTGCATCATCTTTTGCTAAGGTTGATAAATACAATAAAACCGTATATTTTTTAGTCGAATTGATTTTTCCTAAAAAGTTTTTCTGCGCTGTCATCATCGTTTTCATTTCCGGCGTGATGCTTTCTGCAGTAAATTTTCCTGTTGGAGAATATACAGCAATCTGAATATCCATTCCATTAACATTGAAGGATGTGTAATCTGGTTTAGAGTACATAATTGGGTTTTCAACCAAAACAGCATAACGCGGCGTTATAAAAACATCGCTAGTTTTGCTTGCATCTTCATCCGTCATTGAAGTTGCGCCCCAAAGTGTTTCAGGATGCGTGATTGTAACTTTGTAAGGAACATCTAGTTTATCTTGAAAATAACCTACAAAACCATGTGTGTTAATCATGAAATTTATTCCAGCGTTGATGTTGGTTCCAGCTGGTGAAAATACATCATCATTTCCAAAGCCTGTTCCTTTTTCAGTATCAAAAGTATCTCCAACTAAATATGTGATTTTTTTAAGCGTTTTTGCATTCGAAATCGACCAAGAGTTGTCGTCAATTCTTTTTACTGCCAATTCATTTCCTTTAGCATCATAAGCTTTAAAACCGTCTGAATATTTACCATAATTATCTGTGGAGTAGGTTCCAGGAACTGTTTTTGGGATACTATAAATAATTTCGTCCGTTTTAATTGCAGGAGGTGTTACTGTTACTAGGACTTTATCGTCTTTTACATCAACAAGATTAATGTTGACATCAACAGTTTTACTTTTGGCATCTCCAGAGGAACTACCTGTTTTGCAGCTCCATAATGTTACAGCAAGAGCTAGCGTGTAGATTATTTTTTTCATTTGTTCGCGTTTAGTTTTGTGTATTTGACTTATAAATTATCAAATTGTTACACATGTTATATAAATATAAAAAAAACTCCTGAATTTCAGGAGTTTTCTTTTAGTCTAGTTTATTTTTTATGTAATATTTACCGTCCAAATCTTCATCAAAGTCATCTATTTTGACAGGTTTTGGCTTTGGTTTATTAGCAATTGCCTTCTTTTTCCACATCTCAAATTTTTCCAGAGGCATCTTCTTTTTCATGATTTCCAGAACTTCTTTTTCTGCTAATCCAAATTCTTTTTTTATAATTTCAAATGGATTTCTTTCTTCTAAAGCTAACGAAACAAGTCTTTCCGTTTGTTCCCAATTCAATTCTTTGCGGTTACTCTTTTTCATCTCGTGAAAATTAATTCAAAATAGAGGTTAATGATTAATAGATTGATTTTCATTTTATATATCAATATTAATAAAAAAAATAATTAGTTGGTACGCTGAACTATATTTTTTTATTGAATTTAACTGTTTTTTGCCGATCTTGATTTTTGAAACGGAATTTGCAATAAATTTTTCAATTTGTTATGTTCTTCGGGCTCTGGGTGCGTATCGACTCCATAAATTATCTGTTCTTTTGGTAAAGTTGTAAAAGTGCTGAAAAGGCGATCCCAAATAGAGAAAATATTTCCATAATTGCTATCCGTATAAGGGAGCATGTAATGATGATGAACTTTATGCATATTTGGTGAAACGATAACATAACTTAAAGCGGTATCCAGCTTTTTTGGAAGCGAAATATTGGCATGATTGAATTGCGAAGTGATTACAGATAACGATTGGTATAAGAAAACCATCCACATTGGGCTTCCAACAATTAAAACGCCCAAAGTTGTAAATAAAAATCGGATGACACTTTCGCCTGGATGATGTCGGTTTGCCGATGTTGTATCAACCCAAGTATCGGTGTGATGAATGAGGTGAAAACGCCACAAAAATTTCACTTTATGTTGTACAAAATGTGCCAAATAAGCACCAATTAAATCAAGCAGAAGCAATCCAATTATAGCATAAATCCAAAGCGGCATTTCTGGAAGCCATTGCAAAATTCCGAAATGATTTTCGGTTGTCCAAGCTGCAGTTTTTATCAGAATAAAAGCCAGAACAAAATTTACGATAATCGTTGTAACGGTAAAAAATATATTTATTCCTGCGTGGTGCCATTTTTTATAGTGCATCTGAAAAAGCGGAAAAGCATTTTCTATCAGCCAAAAAATAGTGATTCCTCCAATTAAAATTAGGCTTCGATGCGAAGACGGAATGGTACTGAAATAAGCAATAATATCATTCATAATTCTATAATGTATTTTTTCAAATGTAATAAAATTGATGAAATAATAACATTTATTTTAAGAAATATAGATCTTTATACTTGTTTCAGTGTTTATTGTTTAACGGGTGCATTTCTTTAGATAAAAAAAGAGAAAAAAGACCAGTAAAACTGCTTTTTTCTCTTTATAAGTTATTAGGTAACTAATTTATTTTGATGTTTTCAATTTAAGCTTTTTTGATAAGACTGATGATAAACAGTAAAACCCAAGCACCACCAACGGCGATAAGAATTTGCCAAAGAAGTCCTCCTCCGCCAATTCCAAGTTTTCCGGCAATCCAGCCTCCAATTATACCGCCAATAATTCCGACGATAATATTGCCAATTAATCCAAAGCCGGCACCTTTCCAGATTTGACCCGCAAGCCATCCAGAAATGGCTCCTATAAGTAAGAAATATAAAAATTCCATAGATTCGTTTTTTAGTTTGTAAGTAAGCTTTTTAGAAATTAAGCTTCATCATGATTTTGAAGCAGATTTTTATAGATAAATCCGGCAACGATTGCACCTAAAATTGGAGCGACCCAAAACAGCCAAACCTGAGATAATGGCTCGCCGCCTGTAAAGATAGCCTGAGACAAAGATCTTGCAGGATTTACAGAAGTGTTTGTGATTGGAATACTAATCAAGTGAATTAAAGTTAAAGCCAAACCAATTGCAATACCTGCAAATCTTCCGTTTGCAAACTTATCAGTCGCACCTAAAATAACCAAAAGGAAAAACAACGTCAATACAAATTCAGCAATAAAAGCCGATTGTAAAGAATAACCATCAGGCGAAAAAGCGCCAAAACCGTTTGATGCAAAGGCACCGGCTTTTGTATTATCGATCACAAAACCAGCTTTTCCGGAAGCAATCGTGTACAGGGTTCCCGCTGCGGCAATTGCGCCAATACATTGAGCGATAATGTAGGGAATAAGGTCTTTTGCAGAAAATCTGCCACCAGCCCATAATCCAAATGAAACGGCTGGGTTGAAATGTCCGCCAGAAATGTGTCCAACAGCATATGCCATTGTTAATACCGTTAAACCAAAAGCTAAAGCAACTCCAGCAAATCCAATTCCTAAATCTGGAATTCCTGCTGCAAAAATAGCGCTTCCGCAACCTCCGAAAACTAACCAAAAAGTTCCAAAAAACTCTGCAAATAATTTTTTCATAATTAAGTAATTTTAAATTAATAGATTCTGATTGTTAAAGAGTATATTGGTATGCCCAAAAAATCAAAACAATTTGTAAGGGCAAACGTACAAATAAAATCCATCTTGGTAAATTAAAACTTGCTTTTTTATTTTGAAGCATGTACAAATTTGCAGGAAATATTGCAATCAATAATGCAATAAAGCCCCATGCAGCAAAATTTTTTGTAAAAGGAAGCAATAGGAGGCAGCCTAGTACAATTTCGGCAGCTCCACTTAAATTATTTATTAATTTGGGGTTTTTAAAAACAGGAGGAATGATTCTGATGTACATTCCAGGTTTTCTAAAATGATTAATACCAGCAAGTATATATAAAAAAGCCATTAGATATAAATGCCAAGGTTGTTTCATGATATCTTATTGTTTATCACGAATTTATAAAAAAATTAACAATTATTGCATTACAAGGCTCTTTTTTTTAAAGCTATGCAAAATTGACTATTTTTTTGCCTTAAAATTTATATTCATAATAATTATGGCAAGAATGATTAAAACAATTCCAACCCATTGCAGAAAGATTACTTTTTCATTCAATAAAATAAAAGCCATCGTAACAGAAACCGGAAGTTCAAGGGCTGAAACGATACTTCCTAAACCAATTCCGGTTAACGGGAAACCTGCAGTCATAAGCATTGGCGGAATTATAGTTCCGAATAAAGACAAAACAATTCCCCATTTTAAGAAAATTGCAAGGTTAAAGGTTTCGGTTTGCGTGGCAAATGCAAAAGAAAATACAATTACCGCACCGCCTAAAAGCATATATAAACTGCGCTGTGCAGAAGAAATTTCTGTAGCAACACTATTTGCTGTAAACATAGTTGTAGTAAAAGAAGCAGCGGCTAATAATCCCCACATAATTCCTCGCCAGTCTAGTTTAAAATCAGCATGGATAAGATTTGTTGCCAAAGCGGTTCCAATAAGTACAATAAAAACGGCAATTACTTTTTGTAATGAGGGAAGTTTTTTCTCTAAAATCATTTCTAATAAAACCCCCATCCACACGGTCTGCATTAATAAAACGATTCCAATTGAAACTGGAATATATTTTACAGCCAAGTAATAAAACAAACTTGTCATTCCTAAAGAAGTTCCAGCAAGCATCAAACTGAAAATATTTTTTGATGATGCTTTTACGGTTTTGCCTTTATGTTTTATTTTTTGAAAAGCATTGATTATCAAAATTCCAATAATACCCAAAACAAATTGTGAAGTAGTGACTTCGGCAGTTGTATAACCTTCAGAATAGGCCATTTTTACAAAAGTGGCTAACATTCCGTAAGTTGTAGCTCCTAAAGCGACTAAAAAAACTCCTTTTAATACATTGTTTTGTGACATCTGAAATTCCTGTTTTAAAAATTAAGGCCGGCAAAGGTAAGTTATTTTGTTTATGATTTGGCAGAAAAATACAGTAAACATTGGTTTTAATGCTGTTTTGAGACTATTTTGCATTTGTAAATTGCTTATTTTTCAAAAGAATCAAACTCGGTAAAAAGAAAAAACCATCAAAACTTTTGCTTTGATGGTTTCTATTTTAAATAAATCTGTCAGATTGATTATTTGACTGGCTGATTTTTATAAGTTTCAATTTCGAAAATTAAAGTAGCGTTTGGCGGAATTACACCTCCGGCACCTTTTTCGCCATAAGCTAAGTTTGAAGGAAGAAAGAAAATTGCTTTTTCTCCGTCTGTCATCATATCTAAAGCTTCAATAAATCCCGGAATCATACCGTCTTTTTTTCCAACTGTAAAAGGGAAAGCTTTATAACCTCCTGCAGCATCTCTGCTTGCGTCATATTTGCCATAAGCTTGTGCAACTTTAGCCATACTGCTGTCAAAAAGATTTCCGTCTTCAAAATAGCCTGCATAGTGGAAATAAATTGTAGATCCTTCAGCACCTTTTACACCAGTTCCTTTTTGTGTAACTACATATTTTAAGCCAGATGCAGTTGTAGTTGCTTTTGCTTTTGTTGCTGCAAAATAAGCCGCTTTTTGTGTGACTACTTTTTTAGCTTCTTCTTTTTTAACATCTTCTTTTTTTGCATCATCAGCCAAAACTTTTACAGCATCAAATTTTTTAGCTGCAGCGCCTTTTCGCGTAATGGTGATTTTGTTCATGATATCATCTTGAACAATTTTGTTTACATTATCCATTCCAGAAACTACATGACCAAAAATGGTGTGTTTTCCGTTTAACCAAGGCGTATCTTTATGGGTAATGAAAAATTGGCTTCCATTTGTAGCTGGGCCAGAATTTGCCATTGCCAAAATTCCGCCTTTATCAAATTTTAATTCTTCGGTAAATTCATCTTTAAATGCATAACCAGGACCTCCAGAACCATTTCCGTCAGGATCTCCCCCCTGAATCATAAAATCATTAATTACGCGGTGAAATTTTAAACCGTCATAAAATGGTTTTCCTTTTAGTTTTTCTACTTTAACATTTGGGTTTGTTCCTTCTGCCAAAGAAATGAAGTTTGCCACCGTAACTGGCGCTTTTACATATTCCAATTTTACAACGATATCTCCTTTTGTAGTTGAAATTGTTGCAAAAATACCATCGTTAGGATCAGCTGGAACAACTGGTTTTGCAGCTGTAGTTTTAGCAGGAGCAGCTTTTGGTTTTGCTGCCGGTTTTTTTGTTTGTGCTTGAAGATTTACAACTGCCAAACAGAATAATAATAGAAATTTAAATTTCATCTCGTGTCAAGTTTAAGTCTGCGTACTAATTTATTATTGTGGTTTTTCTAATAATTGAATTTCGAAAATGATGTTTGCATTTGGCGGAATAACTCCTCCAGCACCAGTTGCACCATAAGCTAAATGAGACGGAATAAAAAGAACGGCTTTGTCTCCAAAAGAAAGCTGCTCAATTCCTTCAATAAATCCCGGAATCATACCGTCTTTTTTTCCTGCTTGAAACGGGATTGGCTGATAACCATTTTGTTCTGCTCTTGTCGCATCATATTTTCCGAAAGCTTTTGCAACTTCAGCAACACTTGAATCAAATAAAGTTCCGTCTTCTAGAAAACCTGAATAGTGAATGTAAATATGAGTTCCAATAGCAGGTTTTTTGCCAGATCCTTTTTCAGTAATAACATACTCTAGACCTGTACTTGTTTTAGTAGCTTTTGGTCTGATAGAAGCATAATAAGCAACTTTTTCTTTTTGAACGCCTGCATATTTGCTTTTTTCTTTTTCAACTTCTGTGAAATAGTCATGGAATACTTTTACAGCATCAAATTTTTTAGCGGCTTCACCATTTCTGATAATAGTAACTTTTACAATTGTATCGCCTTGTTTTACTTGGTTTACAACTTCTTGCCCTTTTTCAACAACATGACCAAAAATGGTGTGTTTTCCTGTTAGCCAAGGCGTTTCAACGTGTGTGATGAAAAACTGGCTGCTGTTTGTGCCAGGACCATTATTTGCCATAGCCAAAACACCAGCTTTGTCAAATTTCAAATCTGTGATTTCGTCTTTAAATTTATATCCTGTATCACCAGAACCAGTTCCTTCAGGATCTCCAGACTGAATCATGAAATCTTCAATAACTCTGTGGAATTTCAATCCGTCATAAAAAGGTTTGTCTTTTTTGTAGTCTTTGGTTACAAATTCATTTTTTCCTTCTGCCAAAGTCACAAAGTTTGCTACAGTAACAGGTGCTTTTTTATAATCTAATTCAACAATGATGTGTCCTTTATTTGTTTCAATATCGGCATATAAACCATCAGGCAAGTTACTATGCTCATCTTTACAAGAGTAAAGCGAGGTTACGGCTAATAGTAATACTAAAATACTTTTTTTCATTTCTAAAATGTTTTTTTAAGGGTTTACTGTATCTTTTTTGATTTGTGAGGCTGGTTTTACAGCAATAGGTTTTGGTGCAGCAGGTTTTGGTGTTTGTCCTGCCGGAGCTTGTGCAGTATTGGTTTGTGCCGCTGGAACTGCCGTTTTTGGCGCTGCAGGATCTGGAACAAAATTGCGAAGCGTTACGGTGCACATTAAAGATTCATTTGGACCAATTTTGTTGTTGTCGCCATGATATCCGTATGCAATGTGTGACGGAAATAAAAACGTAACGGTTTCATTTTTGTGCATATACTTGATACCGTCGCGCAATCCCATCATAATATCTTGCTTGTCTACATAATAGGTTTGTGGACCAAGATCAGCTTCTGAGTAAATTATTTTGCCTTGAATATCTTTTATTTCTAAATTGTAATAAGCAATATCACCTTTTTTTGGCGCTAAAGTTTCATTTGGGTTTTTCTCATCATAAAAGAACCAATATCCTTTTCTAGTGGCGTAATATTTTACTTTCGGATTGCTTTTTATGATTTTTTTGATGACTTCTTCTTCATTGGCTACTAATTTTTTATTTCGGTCGGCCGATTTTTTCATGAAAGTTCCCGAAGCCCTAGAAAGCGGTCTTCTGGCTTCTTCATGCTGTTTGCAGCTAGCTAATAAAATAGTAAAAAGAAGTGTGTAAATACTGATTTTTAAATATTTCATATTCGGTTATATGGTTAGTTTAGTTACTAAATCTTCAAATTTATTTAGTGTTTCTTCCATCGACAATAGCGATTTTCCGCCAGCAGCATTACTGTGTCCGCCACCATTGAAATGATCTCTTGCAAATTGATTTACATCAAATCCGCCTTGTGAGCGGAACGATATTTTGATGATTTTCTCTTCTTTATTTTCGATAAAAATAGCAGTAAAAACAATACCTTTTATACTTAAGCCATAATTTACAATTCCTTCTGTGTCGCCTTTAACATAATCAAAGGAATCTAATTCATCCTGAGTAAGTGAAGTGTACGAAGTTTTATGCGCTTCAAGAACTTTCATATTCTGCAGTGCGCGTCCAAGCAATTGAAGACGGCTGTAGGAGCTATTGTCAAATAATAAAACCGGAATTTGAGTGTTTTCAACTCCCAAATCTATTAATTCGGCAATAATTCTGTGCGTGTCGCCTGTTGTTCCTGGAAAACGAAATGAACCAGAATCGGTCAAAATTCCTGTGTAAATGCAGGTTGCGATTGTTTTGTCGATATCTCCTTTTTTGTTTAAAAAAGAAATAAAGTTGTAAATCATTTCGCAAGTTGACCCAAATGAAGTGTCAGAATACATGTATGTCGCATAATCATCAGGTTTTTGATGATGATCGATCATGATAAACGGAACTGTTAGTTTGTCTAAAGCTTGTTCCATGATTTCGCCAGTACGATGAAAAGCATTAAAATCAAGGGTGAAAATCAGCTCTGCTTCTTCTAATATTTTGGTGCAGTTTTCAGTATCTTTTTCAAATATTTTTACTGTTTCAGAACCTGGAAGCCAAGCTAAAAAATCAGGAAAATCATTTGGCGCAATTACTGTTGCCTGATGATTATTTTTAAGTAAAAAATGGTATAATGCTAAAGTTGAACCCATAGCATCGCCATCTGGTCCTCTGTGTGGGATTATTGCAATTTTCTTTGGGGCAGAAAGAAGCAACTGTATTGCCTGAATATCTTGTATTTTCATAGTGTGCGAATTTACATTTTTTTAATGTAATGTTGCAATCATTTTAGAGATTAACACACTTTTAAGTAATGAGGTTTTAATTGTGAAATGTGAATTGTGAAATGTGAATTGTGAAATGTGAATTGTGAATTGTGAAATGTGAATTTTGGAATTTCGGTTAAAGATGTTCCAATTCTTCTTTTTTAAATCGCTGGTACAATTTATATTTTGCTCCTTTTACGATTTGTGATTTGTAAATCCCAATAGAACCCGAAGAAAAATAAGCTATTGTACAGCCAATTGCGATAAAGAGCCCCGGCTGAATTCCGAATAATTCCATTCCCATAATCGTGCAAGCGATAGGAGTGTGGGTCGCGCCAGAGAAAACGGAAACAAATCCAATTCCGGCCAAAAGTGCTATTGGCATTGGAATTACAATTGATAAGGCACTTCCTAAAGTTGCGCCTACAAAAAATAAAGGTGTTACTTCACCGCCTTTAAATCCGGCTCCAAGTGTAAATCCGGTGAAAAGGATCTTCAGCAAAAAGTCGTACCATTGAGTTGCATTCGAAAAAGAATCAACAATGACCGGAACACCAAGTCCTGAGAATTTTGTGAATCCAAAACCTGCAATGGCAATCGCCAAAACTACGCCGCCAATAACCGGGCGAAGTGGCGGGTATTTTATGTTTTTTGAAAAAAGAGAACTCCAAAAATGAGTGCTTCGTGCAAATAATGAAGCTGCAAAACCAGATAAAGTTCCAAGAATTATAGTAAATATTAAGTTGTTTAGGCTGAATTCAGGAACAATTGGAATGTTGTAATGTGTATGTTTTATTTGCCAAAATTCTACTGTGAAATACGCTGCGTAAGCAACTAAAAAGGAAAGCAAAATGCTTTTGAAATTGATTTTGCTGAAATATAAAACTTCTAAAGCAAAAATTGCGCCTGCCAACGGAGTTCCAAAAACCGATGCAAAACCGGCACTGATTCCGAGGATGATTAAAATTTTGCGTTCAGAATTGTCGAGTTTGAAAATTTTGGTGAATTGATCGGCAATTGCTCCTCCCATTTGTACTGCAGTTCCTTCACGTCCCGCTGAACCTCCAAATAAATGCGTCAACAAAGTTCCTAAAAGAACCAAAGGTGCCATTTTAAACGGAATCACTTTTTGCGGATTTTCGTATTCTTCCAACAATAAATTATTCCCTTTCACAACAGATTCTCCCCAGTAATAATAACTCAATCCAACCAATAATCCGCCGAAAGGCAAAAGCCAGATAATCCAGTCATGCTGCATTCTAAATTGCGTTGCCCACTCTAAAGAAACAAGAAAAAATGCGGATGCAGATCCTGATAAAATACCAATTAAAGCACAGATAAGAATCCATTTTGGAAGAGAAAGAAGGAATTGTTTAATGTTTTGAGAGGTCATTAAATGTTTGATTTTTTTCTGCCACGAATTTCACGAATTTCCACGAATTAAAATAGAAAAAATCATTTTTAATCTTTTTTATCTGTGGCAAAAGAAAAATAATTAGTGCAAATTTGTGCAATTCGTGGCGGAAAAACATTTATTGTACTACAGCAGTAAATTCGATTTCAACCAAATATTCTGGAGCGACTAATTTACTGATTCCATAAAATCCTGTTGTAGGTTTTACATCTTTAAAGAAAGCTGAGTGTGCTCTCGCAACTTCTTCAAAAGTAGAAACATCTGTTGTAAAAATTCTAGTTCTGATCACGTCTTTAATTCCCACATTCAAGTCCTCCAAAACTTTTTCAACGCGTTCGATTATGTTATAAGTCTGAGCATAAGCATCGTCAGCTTTTACTTTGTCGCCGTCAACGATTGCTACAGTCCCAGAAACTTCAATGATGTTGCCAATTCTTACAGCACGGCAGTATCCCATTTTGTCTTCCCACGGTGATCCTGTTAAGATGTTTTCTCTTTTCATTTTATGAGTTTTTTTGAATTGTTTTTGACAGTTTTAAAAAACAAATTCAGGTTAATTAATGCGCAGCAATTTATGAAATACGAGCGTCAAATGGAATTGTTTTAGCTTGAAATCCCTGTTAAAATTGGTCTTTTTTGTGATATTTTGAAATCAGTTTTTCTTTTAGCGATTTTCCTGTTCTTCGTAAATTCGGAGTTTGTTTTGTGTTGTTGTCAAATGATGCTGCAATGCTTCAATCTTATTAAGCAAATGATAAATCGCATCAATTCCTTCTAAATTGATATTAAGGTCATAATGCATTCGCATCATTTTCTCGATCGCTGGCAATTGTTCCGGCTCGAGAAATTCGTCATTTTCTTCAAAAATAATTTCGACTAAACCGTAATTATTTAGTTCTTTTATAAACGTATTTTCAATTTCGTGATACAGACAAAATTGTTTTATTTGGATTAAATTTTTACTGCTCATGATTTCTTAGTTTAGATAATTCGGCAAATAATTCTTTTTCTTTTTCGGATAATTTGGTCGGAATTTTCAAATTGTACGTCACGTACAAATCGCCAAATTGATTCTCTTTTTTATAAACAGGAAAACCTTTTCCTTTTAATTTGACTTTAGTTCCTGTTTGTGTTTCGGCTGGAACTTTGATTTTTACTTTTCCGTCGAAAGTCTTGATGCTGATTTCGCCACCCAAAATTGCAGTGTACAAATCCAAATCAACATTTGAATACAAGTTATTTCCTTCTCTTTTAAAATCGGAATTATTTGAAATCGAAAACGTAATGTACAAATCTCCATTTGGACCACCATTGACACCAGCGCCACCGTGCCCCGGAATTTTTATGACCTGTCCATTTTCGACTCCGGCCGGAATTGTAATTCGGATATTCTTGCCGTTTACGGTCAAACTTTGTTTGTGCGTCGTGTATGCCGATGCTAAATCCAATTGTAATTCGGCATTGAAATCCTGACCTCTATATTTTGACTGGCTTCTGGAACTTCGGCCAGAACCATACATCGAATTGAAGAATTCTGAGAAATCACTTCCTGAAAAATCACCTCCAAAACCAGAAAAATCTTGTCCGCTTTGCTGTCTTGAATATTGCTGTTGTTGCTGATTTGGGTCATAACGAGCTTTTTCAAATTCATCAGCATGCTTCCAGTCTTTTCCGTATTTGTCGTATTTTTTACGATTTTCCGGATTGCTCAAAACCTCGTTGGCTTCGTTTATTTCCTTGAATTTTTTCTCCGCTTCTTTATCATTCGGATTCAGATCGGGGTGGTATTTTCGAGCTAATTTCCTGTAGGCTTTTTTTATTTCGGCCTCAGTTGCAGCTTTTGTTACGTCTAAAGTTTTATAGTAATCGATATAATCCATCTTTTTGATTTTTTATAAACGTGAATTAAAACCTTGAATTTAAGAATAAGTTGTTAACTATCAAAATATGAAGCTCTTTTTGAAGGAAAATGAATTGTATTTTCTGTAGCCACTTGGAATTTGGATTTTGTCTATTGAAAATTTTTTAAAGGAATATTGGCAAGTTTTTTGATTCTAAAAATTAGCCCAAATTATTGTTATAAAATCCTTAAAGTTAAAGTGCGTAAGTAAATTATATTATTTTTGCTTAGCTATACTATATATTTTATAAAATTAAAAGGCGAGATCGATAAAACTTTTTCAATGAAGCATATTTTATTTTTCATATTATTTTTTACCGCTGCAACAGTATCAGCCCAAACCGAGTTTAGTACTAAATTCAAGAGCATTCCAGCTCCAAAGTTTGGTGCAAAGCCAAAAAAAATGCCTGATCCAGCGATGCCGGATCTTAATGATCCTGCCGCTCCAACTTCTGAAATTCCGAGTATCAAAACTCCAAATGTTTACGATAATAACAAATTAACCACAAAATCTAAATTTCAGGTAGGCGAAGAAAAAAGCAAATTTACAATGTCAACTGAAACCGATTTTGCAAATCCTGGCGATCGTTATGTGGCGAAAATGGAGAAAGATGTTGATAAAGCTTTAAAAGACGCCGGACTTCGCGAAGGCAGAGGAACATTGGTAAAACACAATATTTCGTTAGGTGATTTCAGAACAAAATCAAAATATTTTACGGTAAAGCTTCGTGATTTTGGAGCAATCGACGGCGACCTAGTAAAAGTTTCAAATAATGATAGAGTAATTCAGGACCAGATATTTTTGAATGCTAATTTCAAAGACATAAGAATAGATCTTGCTGACGGATTCAATAAACTAGATTTTGAAGCTTTGAACATAGGAACTCTTGGAGGAAATACTGCCGAAATTCAAGTGTTTGACGATAAAGGACAATTAGTTACAAATGACTATTGGGATAATTTAGCCGCCGGATTTAAAGCGTCGATAGTTGTGACGAAAGAATAACGTAGCTAGCGCTAGGAGCAAAGCGACAAAGGTTCAAAGGGACAAAGTTTTTCACTTCGTTAACCTTTGAACCTTTGTCGCTTTGTCACTTTGTTCCTTTTAGAATGGATCCGCAGTCACCTTAAACTTCATATTTGCTTTAACAGTAACATCTTTTGTTAAAGTTTCTTTCAAAGTTACTTGGGTTCTTATTTTGTAGCTGTCTGCTTTTATGTATTGATCCAGTTTTTTATCGGTACAAATCAAATCAATAGTGTTGCTTGCTGACATGATATTATCTTGATACGCCAATTCAATTTCATCAGAATTTGCGGTTGAAATATACAAATGAACCGATTTTAGAAAAGTAAAAGTCTTGTCAGAAGGATCTGAAATCGATAATTGAAGTGATCTTAATTTGACATCTTTTACCAAACTGGCTTTAGTTTTATTGTTTTCAAATTCAGCAGATGAATTTGTTGTTACTTCTGGAGTGATTATTTCCGAAGGCAGATTTATTGGCGAAGTGCTCTTGATTTTTATCGAAGTTTCATTAGAAATACTGAAAGTCAACAAGTCATCAACAGCATCACAAGAAGTTAAAAATATTGACAGCACAAGCGTCAGGGCAATAAATTTTGATTTCATAGTTAATTTAAATTGGGTTTTTCGTTAGATACGAAATATTTTAAAGTTTGGATTTTTCTTTTTTTTAGGTTCAGAGTTGCAAAGGGGCAAAGGGACAAAGGGACAAAGGGACAAAGGGACAAAGGGACAAAGAAGAAAAAACCTTAGAACCTTTGCCACTTTGAACCTTTGCACCTAAAATCGAAGATGTGAAAAAAAAAATATTTTTTTTTCACATCTTCGATTTTTCATTTTGGAATATAAAAAGTATTTTTGCGCATGCAACACAACGTACTTATTTTAGATTTCGGATCGCAATATACACAGCTTATTGCGCGTAGAGTTCGCGAATTAAATATATTCTGCGAAATTTTCCCTTACAATCACATTCCGAGTGATTTATCAAGTTATAAAGCCGTAATTTTAGGAGGAAGCCCTTTCTCTGTTAGAGGAGAAGATGCACCGCATCCTGATTTATCGCAAATTAGAGGTAAAATGCCTTTATTAGCTGTTTGCTATGGAGCGCAATATTTAGCTCATTTCAGCGGTGGAGAAGTAGCAGCTTCAAACACAAGAGAATACGGAAGAGCAAACTTGTCATATATTAAAGAAGGAGAAACTTTTTTTGAAGGAGTTTCAGAAAACAGCCAAGTTTGGATGAGCCATAGCGATAGTATCAAAGCGCTTCCAACAAATGCTGTAAAATTAGCAAGCACGCATGATGTAGAATTTGCTGCTTACAAAATTGAAGGCGAAACAACTTACGCAATTCAGTACCATCCAGAGGTTTATCATTCAACAGATGGGAAGAAAATGTTGGAAAACTTCTTAGTTAAAATTGCTGAAGTTCCTCAAAACTTTACTCCAAATGCTTTCGTTGAAGAGATTGTTGAAGAGTTAAAACAGAAAATAGGAAACGACAAAGTAGTTCTTGGTTTATCTGGAGGAGTTGATTCAACAGTAGCGGCGGTTTTATTAAACAAAGCAATCGGACAAAATTTATACTGTATTTTCGTTAACAACGGACTTTTGCGTAAAAACGAATTCCAAAATGTATTAGATCAATACAAAGGAATGGGATTGAACGTTAAAGGAGTTGATGCTGGAGACCGTTTCCTTGGTGAATTAGCAGGAATCAGCGATCCTGAAACCAAACGTAAAACAATCGGGCGTGTATTTATCGAAGTTTTTGATGATGAATCACACTTGATCGAAGACGTAAAATGGTTGGCTCAAGGAACTATTTATCCTGACGTAATCGAATCGGTTTCGGTAAAAGGACCATCGGCTACAATCAAATCGCACCATAATGTTGGTGGATTGCCAGATTATATGAAATTAAAAATTGTAGAACCACTTAGAATGTTGTTTAAAGACGAAGTTCGTAGAGTTGGTGCTACTTTAGGAATTGATCCTGAATTATTAGGAAGACACCCTTTCCCAGGACCTGGATTATCAATCAGGATTTTAGGAGATATTACTCCAGAGAAAGTACAAATTTTACAAGATGTAGATTCTGTTTTCATCGAAGGATTAAAATCTTGGGGATTGTACGATAAAGTTTGGCAGGCTGGAGCAATTTTGCTTCCTGTAAACAGCGTAGGTGTAATGGGCGACGAGCGTACATACGAAAAAGTAGTAGCGCTTAGAGCCGTTGAATCTACAGACGGTATGACTGCTGACTGGGTTCATTTGCCTTACGATTTCTTGATGAAAGTATCAAACGACATTATAAACAAGGTAAAAGGCGTGAATCGCGTTGTTTACGATATAAGTTCAAAACCACCTGCAACAATTGAGTGGGAATAGTAAGATTTTTCAAATTAAGGCGTTACATTTGTAATGCCTTAATTTTTTAAAACCTACTATTTATGAGAGAATTTTTAACGTTTTTTCTTGTCTTTATTTTGTCTTTTAACAGAATAACTGCACAAGATTCATTTATCGAGCACAAAATTCAAAAGGGAGAAACCGCTTATTTTATAGCCCAAAAATATAAGGTTTCGGTTGATGAAATCTACAAATTCAACCCCGAATCACAAAACGGAATCAAAGACAATCAAATTATAAAGATTCCAGTTCATTCTTCAGAAAAACCAAAATCAGATCAAAAAATTACGCATATTGTAGGCGAAAAGGAAACGCTTTACGGTTTGTCAAAAAAATACCAAGTTTCTCAAGAAGCTCTTCAGGAAGCTAATAAAGAAATTCTTGCCGGCGGACTTCAAGTTGGTCAGGAATTAATTATTCCGCAAACGAATTCAAATCTTCCCAAAACAGAAATTACAAACTCTGCAAAGGCAACGCATCTTGTTGTTGCTAAAGAATCGTTGTTCAGTATTGCAAGACAATATAATGTCTCCGTTCAGGATTTAGAAAATCAAAATAAGGATTTATTGCAAAACGGATTGCAGATTGGACAGACCATTGCAATTCCGAATAAAAGGAAAACCGTTGACGGAAGAGTTCGCGTGATTAATCAGGAAACAATTTTTCATGTAGTTGAACCTAAAGAAACTAAATTTTCGATTTCTAAAAAATACGGAATTTCAATTGATCAGCTGGAATCTCAAAATCCTGAAATTGTAAACGGATTAATTGTTGGAAATAAATTGGCTATCAATACCAAAGAAATCAAACCAACAAATGAAAGCGAAGAATTGATGCTGGTTCTTGCCGAAAAACAAGTTGTAGTTGAAAAAACTAAGGCCAAAACAGTTGAGATTGAAGATTTAAAAGATCGATTGGTTATTCAGAAAGAGATGAATCAGAAGATTATAAAAATTAATGATCTCAAAGTGAATCTGAATGACATGAATGGTTCTAAAGAAAATTCAGTTGAAAAACTACGATTGGTTTTAGAAGCAAACAAAAATGTTCAAGATATTTTAATGGCTAAATTAGATTCATTAGTCAATACAATGAACAATGATTTAGTGGAACTGAAACGCATGGATATTTTGAATGTTGATGAATCAAAACGATTGGAAAAACAATCCTATGAAAGTATCGGAAAAACGAGCGAATTATCTTCTCAACTGAAAAAAGAATTGGCCGAAAACCGAAAAGCATACGCTGGTTTGATGAATAAAGTGGAGAAAATTGCCGTTGAAGAAAATCAGGAATACAAGAAGAAAATCCGCGAAAGCGAAAAAAATAATAACGTTAATTCCATTCAGCAGCGACTTTCGTTAGAAGAAATAAAACGTTATAAAATTGAGCAGGAGCAAGGCGATGCACAAAATCAATTGTTAATTGCAAAAATTGATTCGCTCGACGTTCAAAAGAAAATTGAGATAAAACGCCACATCAGCAAAGCCTCTTATTATAGCATGGAAGCCAGAAAATTTGATGATAAACTGGCTTTGGTAAAGCTGAAAAAGTATCAGGATGAGGCGATTAAAAATCAGAAAAAAGCAACTTCAAATGAAAACACAAAAACGCTTTCATTAGAAGAAATGAAGCAAGAATTAAAAGAAAATCCGCTAAGAACGGATAAAACAGTAAAGGTTGAAGTTTTTGATAATCTTAAAGAAGTTTCAAATGGGTATTACTTAGTTTTAGGTATATTTACAGACGCAACATTGCGCGATAACTTCATTATGAAACTTATTGATTCTGGTGATTTTAACGCAAGTTTCTTTTTCAATATAAACAGTCTTTCGTATTATGTGTACTCAGATAAGTTCGAAAACATGGAAGAAGTTTTATATAAATGCAAGAAAAAGGAAGATGATGAGTTATATAAAGAGGTTGTCATTGTTAAAGCTGAAATTGATCTTAGATAATTTTTAGGCCGAAATTAACAATGGCCCGAATCTTGCTCTAGCAAGAATTTAGTAACTTGTTTTGAATTAAAAATTAAATTGTTTTAAGCATATTATGAAGTATTATTCAACATTATTGTCTCTCGTTTTTTTGGTAACCTGCTCTGCTTTTTCGCAAGAAAAAGTCGTGAAATATACAGTTACAGGCGGCGAAACGATAAACCAGATTGCGGTAAAATTTAAAGTTACGCCTTATGATATTTATGCGCTGAATCCAGATGCTAGAAATGGAGTAAAACCAAATACAGTATTGTTGATTCCTGCAAGTGGAGGAAAAGCAGTAGCAAAATCAGAAGCAACTGTGGCGAAAACGCAAAGTAATTCGAAAGAAATTGTTCATGAAGTACAGCCAAAAGAGACTTTTTGGAGTATTGAGAATAAATATGGAATTTCGGATGAAGCGCTGAAAGCTGCCAATCCATTTTTAGAAAAAGACGGCGTTCAGACTGGACAAAAATTGGTAATTCCTGCAAAAGGCGCTGCACCAAAAACTGCATCTGCAAGTGCAAAAACGGTGAAAAGTACAGCACAAGAAAAGTATGTTTATCATGATGTTTTGCCTAAAGAAACGAAATTTGGCATCGCAAATAAATATGGTATTTCTGTTGCAGAATTAGAAAAACGTAATCCTGAAATTGTTCAGAATTTGCCAATTGGTTATAGATTGACAATAAAAGGAACTGCACCAAAAACTGACGCTGCGCCAATTGCAAATACGGTGAAACCTCAAGAAACTAAAAAAGCTGAAACTTCTAAAAAAGTAGTTTCTTATATGGAATATCAA
The DNA here is from genome assembly GCF_007341385.1 of Flavobacterium daemonense. GTDB lineage: Bacteria > Bacteroidota > Bacteroidia > Flavobacteriales > Flavobacteriaceae > Flavobacterium > Flavobacterium daemonense. Next base: position 262,862 of record NZ_VJYD01000004.1, on the reverse strand, counting down.
GTAAAACCAAAGGAAACTTTTTACAGCTTGGGAAGAACATTTCATTTGAGCCAAGAAGAGTTGACGGCATTAAATCCGGCGCTTTCTGAAGGCGTAAAAGAAGGAATGGTTTTAAAAGTTCCGACAGGATATTTAGCACCACAGCCAATTATTCAGCAAGCACAGCCACAGTTGGTTGAAAAAACAGTTGAGAAACCAATTGAAAAAGCTGCTGATACGCCAAGCGGAATTAAAATTGTAGATAAAGTAAAATCGGAAACCGTTTCGGCGGATCCTGAAGTGGTGGAATTGACTAAAAAAAGAGGTCAAACAGATCGTCAAAAAGTAGTTTTGTTGTTGCCTTTTAATTTGGCAAAACTTCAAAGCGATACGACAAGTATGGCAACGAAGATTAAAAACGATAAATTTTTGAACATGACACTTGATTTTTATTCGGGAGCGATGATGGCAATTGATTCGGCTAAAACTTTAAAACTGCCAATTGATGTTGCTATTTATGATTCACAGGAAACCAAAACGTCATCAAATATTTCAAGTTTGATTGCTCAGAATAAATTACAGAATGCAAGTGCAATAATTGGACCATTTTATCAAAACAATGCCGAAGCGACAGCAAACATGCTTCGTGCAGATAGTGTACCGGTAATTTCGCCATTATCAAAAGATGCGGCAAACCCAATTGATAATTTGTATCAAGCGATTCCGTCAAATGATGTAATTCGTAATGCTGTTTTTGATTACATGCGAGCAAAAAATGGAAATATTGTCGCGGTTGTCGATAAGAAAAAAGAATCGGTGATTAATTATATTAAACAAAATCAAAAAGGAGTAGTTTTTGCTGCTTTGACAGAAACTGGCGGATTAGATGTTGCCAATTTAAAAAGTCTGCTTTTGCCAAATAGAATGAATTATGTGGTGATGGAAACCGGAAATACGGCAATGGTAAAAAATACGATAAAAGCATTGCTTGATTCTCAGAAAACGTGTCAAGTGCAATTAGTTATTTTAGAACCAAACAGCACTTTAGACACAGACGAAATCAGTTTTGATAATTTAATTAAACTGAAGTTGATGTATCCGTCAATAACGCGTGAAAGCGACGAAGCAGGTGCTTTGATTTTCAAAAAAGCATATAGATTAAAAAACAAGGTAAATCCGAGTACGTATGCAACGAAAGGATTTGATGTTACTTTTGATACCATGATGCGCTTGGTTCAAGGGAAAACATATCAAGAAACGGCAGATTTAATGACCACAGAACAAGTGGATAATAAATTTCAATATTACAAAAAAGAAGATGGCGGACACGCAAACAAAGGTGTTTACATTTTATATTACGACACCGATTTAACTTTAAAAGCAGCAAATTAATGACATCAAAAGTAACCTATTTAGGCGATTTAAGAACAAGTTCAATTCACGTGCAATCTGGAAGCGAAATTATCTCAGATGCACCATTAGATAATAACGGAAAAGGCGAGGCTTTTTCTCCAACAGATACAGTTGCTAATGCTCTAGCAAGTTGTATGATGACTATTATGGGAATAAAAGCTCGTGATTTACAAGTTGATTTTGTTGGTTCTACAGCCGAAGTAACAAAAATCATGAACGCAGAGCCAAGACGAATTGGAGCAATTGAAATTGTTTTTGACATGAAAAGCAATGCCGATGAAAAAAGCAGAACAATTTTAGAACGTGCAGCAATGACTTGCCCAGTATTCTTGAGTTTAAGCAGTGAAATTGAAAAGAAAATTACTTTTAACTGGGGTTAATCAGTAATTCTTACCGATAAAATAAAGAAAGGGCATCCAAAATAATAGGATGCCCTTTCTCACTTTAACTAACCAATAAAAAATTATTTTTCTTCTGTTTTTCAATGCCAGCAGAAATATTATTTAATAAAATACATGACACTATTTATGTCTTAAGGCAAAGCATTAAATTCTATTTCCGGTTTTTTGTTATTTAAAGGCCTTGTGAAAACCGTTTTTGGTTCGGTGAAATTGTCGAAAAAGCCACCATCTTTTAAGTAAAAAGAATCTTTTTCGAGTCCGCTCGCAAAATCCATTCTGTAACCTTTAGCTCCAGTGTTATCTGTTGTAAATCGTGCTGAATTAATTTCTGTCCAAACCCCCTTTTCATCGCAAACCCATTGATTATTAAATAAAACACGACGCGACAGATTACCCTGTTCTGGAATAAAATTCTCTAAAAACGAATGAAATCTCTTTAAATAAGTATTTGTTTGAGGGCGATTGAAGCTAGCAATCAAAAGCCATTTTTTTAATTCTGGAGCATAAAAATAAGCTGTATAAATAGTTGAATTATTGTTTTGAGGTGTTCCTCTCAATAAAAATTTATAAGTTGTTCCAGCCTTCCAATTGTATTTCAAATAACTCTGTCCGCCAGAACCTTCGCTTCCAAATTCGCCTGTATGAACATTTTCCCCTTTTTTGAGCATTTTAATTTTTTGAGATTCTGGAATACTTTTTGGATCATCGGTATTGAATGGACTCCAAACTGAAAATAATACTCTTCTTTCTGAAGCTGAGTTTACTTGAATACCAAAATAGCCTTCGCCAAAACCATTTGCCATAAAATAAGAACCAATTTTGTCTTCGTTTTCCGGAACTGTGACTTCATTATAATACCATTCGGCGTTGATATTTTCAGGAACTTGATAATTTAGGTGTACAGACGGCCCGCGTCGTCCCCAATGATAAAAATTGCCTTCATTATTTGGAACAAAAGAAATTTTTCCATCAAAATCGGAACTTGATATTGTTAATCGGTTAATAGATGGAAATTGATTACCTTTTTTACTGATTCCTTTAATTTTTATAGCAACATAACCTTCGTGATTGATTTTCCAATTTCCAACTAAAACAGTTTTTTTTGAGGTTTCAAAAGTTACTTTTTTAGCTTCATTTCCAATAGAGAATTCGACTTCTGATTTTCCAAAAACTTCGACAGATTCTTCCACTAAAACTTTAAAAGTTCCTGGTTTTGAAATTTTAAAATAAACAGTAAAAAACTCTTTAGGATCGTTCCAGTTTTCGATGCCGTTTTCAGTTATGGTATTGCTTTTGTCAACGTGTTTAGAGCTGAAAGCATTTCCCGCAAGAGGAATTGAAACCACAGTTTTAGCATCTTGTGCGTGAGAAGGGCTGCTTAAACAGAGAACAAAAAACAGGTAAAATAAATTTTTCATTTTGCAGTGATTTCGGTTATTTTTTAAAAGCAACCTCTCTAATGAACCAGATTAGAGAGGTTTTCAAAAACAAAACAATTCAAATGGATCTTGCTAATTATTTTTGACTATTAAATCTTTTCATTAATAAGGTTACATGTTTTTTAGTGTCGTCATCTAATGAAGCCAATGCTTTATCTGCTTCGGCTGGTGCATATTTTGTTAATCCTGTTAATCCTGCAGCAATCACGTTGTATGATTGTTCTTTAATGCTTTCTTCCATCAAACTTTTATAAGAAGCATCATTTGTAGAAGCTAATTTTACAATAGCTATTGCTCTTGCAATTGTCTTTTTATCGTTTTTAGCGATATCCAGAAGAGATTTTAAAACCTGCTCTTTTGTTTGAGTGTCATTTACATCAATTGCCTTAATGCTCATCACTCTCAAATCTTCTTGCTGATCTTTTAGACCTTCCAGTAAAATAAGTTGTGACTCTTGACTTCTGTCTTTTGAGGCAAATTTTATAGCTTCGATTCTATTGTAATACGATGGCGCATTTTTGTATTGAAAAAGGTAATCGGCAGCAGTTTTTTTATCTACATTAACTTCGCCAACTAGGATTTTATCGGGATCTAAATCTATAAATTCAGGTTTTGAAGGAAGATCAAAACTGAAACTTTGTTCTCTTTTATTAATTAGGATTTCTTTTCTTAGTTTAGTTCCGTTTACGTAAAAATCAACTTTTAAAGGCAATGTAAAGGTCTGAACTTCACTGTCTTGAGATTGATTTATTGTAATGGTGGTTTTCCCGTTTGCATATTTGTAAGTCACATCTAGAATCGGACTTCCAGCATGATAATACCATTGATCAAAATACGGCAGCAAGTCTTTTCCAGTCACTTCTTCCATTGATAAACGCAGTTGATGCGGTTCACCAGATTTATAAGCATTTGTTGTCAAATAATGATTTAATCCTTTAAAAAATGCTTCGTCGCCCAGTTGGTTTTTCATCGCATATAAAATGATAGAACCTTTTGAATAGCTGATATTATCAAACATATCGTCTGCATTTTTGTAATGAAAACGCGCTAAGATAGGGCTGTTGCCATTTTTTTGAGAACGAAGATAATTCATCAGTTTCTCATAACGTGATCTGTCTTCTGCATCTTGTCCAGCATCATGACCGTGCCAAAGAACTTCACCAAAAGTGGCAAAAGATTCATTCATTGTTAAGTTTGACCAAGATTCAGCAGTTACCAAATCGCCAAACCATTGATGAAAAAGCTCATGAGCAACAGTACTTTCCTGATTGTCATCAAGTAATTCGCGCTCTGTTTTTTGAACATATTCGCCATGTACGGTTGCAGAAGTGTTTTCCATCGCGCCGCCAAAATAATCTTTTACAACAATTTGTGAATATTTAGCCCACGGATATTCCACACCCAGCATTTTGCCATAAAAATTCATCATATCTGGCGTTTTATAAAAAATCTGTTTGGCGTACGGCGCATATTTTGGCTCTAAATAATAGCTTACTTCTTTTCCGTTATACGAATCTTTGTAGATTTTGAAATCTCCAACGGCCATCATAAATAAATACGGAGCATTTGGCTGTTCCATTTTCCAGATATCCGTTCTTGTTCCGTCTTTATTTACTTTTTGCGACGTTAATTTTCCGTTTGAAAGCGTCACATATTTTGACTGAACTGTCATTGCAATTTCAGAAGTTGTTTTCTGGTTTGGCTTGTCAATTGTTGGAAACCAGCACGATGAAGCTTCTGTTTCACCCTGCGTCCAAATTTGAGTTGGTTTGTCTCCTTTTCCGTCGGGATTTATAAAATAAAGTCCTTTAGAATCCGTGATCGATTCGCCGTTTTTGCTTTTCAGCTCTTCTGGTTTTGCGGTGTAGTCAATGAAAATAATGTACTTTTCAGTTCTTTTGTATTTTCGGTTCAATGCAATCGAAAGTTCTTCTTTATCGTACTTGTATTTTAGCGGAATGCTTTTTTTGCCGTCAATAATGGAAATTTCTTTAAAATCCATTCCTTTTGCATCCAACTTAAGTGAATCCACATCGTAGAAATGAGGTTTTAATGTAATCCATTCTTTTCCGTACAAATAGCGCTTTCCATAATCAAAAGAAACTTCAAGTTTGGTATGAATCAGATCATGTGTTTTTAGCGGCGTAGCTCTATAAACACTTAATTCATCGGGCTTTTCCTGTTTGTTTTGTGCTTCAATTTTGGGACTTGCGATAAAAATAAGTCCTAAAAAAGTATATTTTAAAAAATGCTTTTTCATTTTTAGTATTTTAAAAAGTTCTTTTACAATTTTTCGATTATTCTGACTTCGCCGTCTTTTTCATCTTCACTTAGAATATTCGATGGTTTTTTAGTGTAAACAAGTAAAGTCCACTGAACAATTTTGTTTGCAGGATATAAAGTTGCCTGATTTTGCAACCATTTTTCCGCTTCTTGCGAAGAAGAAGTTTTTTCGATTGCCCAAGCCGAAACGAGATCATTTGCTGGCAAAAAGTTCATTACCGTATTATCAACTTTTGGACTAAAAGCAACTATTTTCTGCAATGATTTTGACGCCATATCTTTATTGCCAAGACCAATATAGCATTGATAATCCAGCCAATTTTCTAGTCGTTCATCGATGTTTTCATCATAAGGTTTTCCAACACCTAAATTTTCTGGAAACAGTTTGGCATCGGCAATAAATTGTAATGCTTTTTTATATTGCTTGTTTTTGATTTCTGCTAAAGCCTGCATCAATTTAGCTTCGTGATACAATAATCTTCCGGCCGTTGCGCCTTCAAAAGGAAGAATTTGCAATTTGGTTAAAAAGGCATCTGCTTCAGCGTATTTTTTATTTAATAATAAAGTTTTAGCATAGAGCATTCCAATTAAATAATTGTCTTTGTGTGCTTTGTAAAACGATTCTGCTGTTGAAAGCGCTTTGTCAAATTGTTTTTGAACGATATAATATTCAATCAATAATTTATGATATCTCCAGCCTTGCGGATCTAATTTTAAAGCCTGCTGCAAACTTGCGTTTACAATTGCGGTATCATCTTTAAATAATGAAGCTTTTGCTGCATAAAACGCCGGATCATTTGGTTTTGTGCCACATTGCGAGAATAATTCTTTCGCTTTAGAAGTAGCATTTCGGTTCCACTCAATTAATCCCAAATGATATTTTAATTGATATTGATCGTTGGTCTGAATCAATTTTTTCAGAATTTCGGCTGTTTCATTTCGGAAAGCAAAACTTGTTGATGGCTTGATTTTGCTTAAATCGACTGGTTTATTTTCTAAAAATGCTTTCCAATAATTGATTTCAGCACTTGGTTCAGCGATTGAAAATACTTTCAAAGCATCTTCTTTACGACTTAAATTGTAATACCAAATTCCTAATTCAAGGAAAGTTTGCTCTGGCATTTCATTTCGAATTGCAGCTGTGAAATTTTGCTTTGTTTCATTTGAATTGTTCCAAAGGTATTTTTCAAAATCAACAAAATGATTTAACGGATCAAGTGAAGAAATTGTTTTTAGAACTGAATTTGCTTTATCCGAATTATTTTGAAGACGATATAAAACCGCCAATGTCTGCAAACCTTCTATGTTGTACTGATTGTACACTAAGCTTTTTTCGGCATATTCAACCGCTTTTGGCACATTGTTTTCAGCCAAATAAATTTTGCTTAATGAAGTGTAAGCCGGACTGCGGAATTCAACGCTGGCAGCTGCAATATCAAAACCATCTTTTGCGTCGGTTGTGTTTCCTAAATGCTGGTTTGCCAAGGCATAAAAATAATTGGCAGAAGCATCATAAGTATCAATTGACAGCGCTTTTTTGGCAGTTTCGACAGCTTCTTTATAATCTAATTTTCTAATTTGTAATGATGCTAAAGCCGAAAGAGCAGGAGCGAAGTTTGAATCTTTTTCTAAACAGGCATTCAGTTTTTGTTCAGCTAAAACATAATCTTTAAAACTGATATAATTTTTTCCCTGCAGATACAATCCATAAACCGAATTGTGGTCAAAATCTTTTGGGATTTCTACCGGACGATTGATATTTCCATCTTCTGGCGCGCTATTCCAAACTAATTTATTTTGGCCAAGAACAAATTTCAGTTTATTAGAATCGGCTTTTACTTGAATCGAATCCTTGAATAACTGCATTGTATTTACAGCAATATCTTTTGAATAGATTTTCTTTTCGCCTTCAAAAACTTCTATTTTTTCATTTAATTTTTGAAGCGGAGAAAGATAGATTTTCAACCAGCCATTTTCATTTTTAATATTAACGGCGCCATAATTATTGGCTTTTACAAAACCTTTTGTCTGTTTTACAGGAAACCAGTATTCTGTCCAAGTATCGGTTTGGTAAGGCGCAAACGAACGTTGTTTGAAAGGCGTTAAATTGCTGCCTTCACTCGCCTGATTAAATAATCTTCCGCTTTGAACCTCAGTATATTGTCCGTCAGTATCAGTTAATAATTTTTCCCAAATCATGCCTTGTTGCGACAATCCCCAAATCCATATTTTTTTTCCTGGTTTGTCATCGCGATTGCCGTATCTCGCCATTCCGAAATCTTCGTCATGCCAATATCCGCCAAAGAAATCATTGTATTTTCCAAAAACATGATACGACTTGTATCCTCCAAAATCATTGTTTTTATAATACGATAAGTCTTTTCCGTTTTCTTTATCAAGTGGCCAAGAATTATATTCGCCGTTATGCCCAATATAAGTTTGTCCCGGATAAATAAATTGAAGATTTCCGGCCGCTTTTATTCCGGTATTCATCCAAGTATAATACGGTTGTTCGAATTCTGTTGTATTTGACCAAAACGAATTTGTTGTAAAATAAGCTTTGTCTTTTGGTAGATTGATGTCTAATTTCCAAGAAGTTCTGGTCAATAAATCCAAAACTCCAATAACACAGCTAATGCTTCCATCTTCTCTAGTTATGATTTTATAATCAACGGGAGTGGCGCAATTTGGCGTATGCCCAATAATTCCGTAATTGCCTTCAACACCGCCGCTTGTCCACGGTCCGCGCATGGCGATATCTCTAAATTTGATCACATGATTGTTGTAAACAAAATCTTTTCCTGTTGATTTTTCAACCGCCGACCACACTTTTCCGCCAATTTCTGGCAAAATCATAAGCTTGATATAATCGTTTTCAATTTCGATTACTTTCCATTCTTTCTGCACCGACTTATCAGTAAAACCGTCAAAACGGAAATAAGGATAAAACTTGGTGTCAGGTTTCGGAATCGGGTCAGGATCTGAAAAAGGGTAGGTCGTGAATACTTTTTTAAACTCTTTTACAGTGGGTTTATTTTGTGCATTTATGAAAAGGCTTCCAAAGAGTATAAGGGATAATATTGGTCTAAATTTCATGATGGAGAGCTGGTTATTTGTGTTTTTTTTTTGCCACAGATTAAATAGATTTCAATGATTTAATATGTATTAATGATGAAATTTCTGCTAAATGTGCCGCTAGGCACTGGATATTGGTAGAAAACATGAATTAGAAAAGGTTTAGCGTGCCGTAGGTACGCAATAATTATTGTCTTGTTGCGTACCTACGGCACGCCAATGTATTTTAAACCTGGTTTCTACCAATATCTAGTGCCTAACGGCACGAAAAATATATATTCGATTCTTGAATCAAATTATTACTTAACAATCAACAACCAGCCTTTTCCTTTTGAAACCGGAATTTCGTCTTTTGCTGTAAATGTTCTTGCTGGTTGGAAATTCGCAACTTCTGGAGCCGTAATAGTTGCTTTTGAAGGATTGATTCCTAATTTTTTCCAGTCGATATTCAGTTTTACGTTTACATCAGTGTCTGCCCAGCTTGCGATTGAAATTAAAGCTGTCCCGTTCTTTTTGTAAACTGTTGCTAAAACTTTTTCGTTGTTTGTTTTTACCGGACAATTTTCACTCCAGTAACCAATCATTTCAGAACCTTTAATTCCGAAAGAATCCCATAATTTCCAGATATTTCTTGTATCTGCACCATCGCTCCAAGGCAATCTGTTTGTCATTCCGTAAACCATTCCTCTCCAAGGATTTCCTCCACCTTGAAGCATTTCTCCCATTAATCCAAACGGAATTCCGCTTACTTCAGTCAAGAAAAAGTCTGATGGGTTTTTCTCATAATCAAAATATTCTCCAAACCATAATTTATTGATATACGGGAAATGTTCCATATATAAATTGGCACTATTATTAAATCCGTCGCTTTTATTGTATTGGTTTGCACTATGCAAATCGATAATTCCCGGATGACCATCTTTAGTCAAAACTCTTTTAATACGCTTCATTGTGATTCTGTCAAAAGCAACATCATCCAAATAAATTCCGTCAATACCAACGTTTTGAGTCAACCAATTCATGCCTTCAACATAATAATTATGCCAACGGTTCATACCGCTGTTTACGATCGCAGCATCTTTAATTTCAGGTACAAACCAAGCAGCGATATAATCATCACCAACGTGTTCTTGAAGCCAAGAGAATCCGCCGCCTTTTCCAGGAGAATAAATTTCGTGGCCTAAACTTCTAAGAGCAAACGTTTCGTAAGCTTTGTTTGAAACCTCTCTAACCGTATTATAGATTTTTACTTTTAAACCTTTTTCATGCGCTTCATCAATGTAAGATTTCATCTTTTTAAATTCGATGAAAGGATAATTGATATACGGATTTATAGCATTAGCATGGTGAATATTGATTACAGTTGCGCCAGTTTTAGCAATTGAATCGATTGGACTGTATTTGTGGTAAAATTTAGTATCCCACTGAAAGTTAGTATTGATTGTATGAAAAGGCGTAATTAATAAGTTGAAATTATAATATAATACGTCACCTTTTTTCATTGATCTGGCGCCACTGTAAGCGTTAACTAGAACAGATTTTTCGTTTGGTGCAATTGTAATTCCTCCTTTATTATCATTACCCCAAGAAGTTGGCAATAATAAAGGTTTTTGAAGATAGAAATTTGTGTTTAAAGGACGGCTGTATTTTTCATCTCTTAAAGAAAACTGCAATCCAGAATTTACAGCACCAATCCAGGCACCATCTTGATTTTTATGTGCAACGTCCCATTTCCAGTCAAAAGTGGCAGGGCGAACGCCTCCTTTTTGGCCTAATCCCATCATGTATTTTGCAGATGTAGGCTGAAAAGGCATTTGGAAATTAATATCATTGAAAGCAAAATCTTCAAGAGCTGTAACTTTAACTGTATAATGAACAAAACCATCAAATTCAATAGAAGCATTTACATCCATTTGAACCGAGTTTGAAGTCGAGGTATTTTCCCAAGAAACAGTTCCCGCTTCTTTTTTAGTGAATTTAATACCGCTATTTTTCCATTGAACTTCTTTTCCTGATACGTCAACAAAATGAAAATCAATTGGCGAACTTAAAATGTCATTTGGTTTTGTACTTGTAGTTGTCATTTCTGGAGTAAAGAAAGTCTGAATTTGTGCTGGAAATCCGTTTTGAGCCAAAACCAATTTTCTTCCTAATAAAGAAATTTCAGAATCTTTTACAGCAAGCGGAGTATAAGGCGCGATAACAGTATTTTCTTGAACTAAAGTAGAATTCAACCATTTCAAACGTGTCATTTTTTCAGGACTGTCGATTCCTCCATTTTTAGTTACTTCGTTAGAAACTGTAATTTGAAGTTCGATTTCTTTTGATTTTCCATCAGCTGTAACCGTCGCTTTTCCTTTGTAGATTCCGGCCGCTACAGTTTGCGGAACGTCAATACCGCACCACATTGCTTGAATATTTCCTTTCGAAACCGAAACCGTATTTGTAAAAACAGATCCGTCGTATCTCGTTCCATCAGTATTGATACAGTTAATATCTTTTGCGTCGATCGTTCCAGTTGGACCTACTAAATTTGAAAAAGCAACTTTTAAATTTTTTAGATCTTCAAGAGCATAAACTCCCAATTGAAAAGCCAGATATTCTCCTTTCATTGCAGTGTCTGCAAAACTGTTTTGAATTCCTTTTTGAATCCATCTTTGTGGCAAATCCGTTTTCATTTTAATCGAATGTTCTCTGTCTTCTGGGAACACTATAAATGAATTTTCTTTGCTTTTTACAACTAATGCCGAAGTTTCTGCAGCAGTTGCAATTACTTCCATCGGATAAAAACTATTGAACGCATTCACGCTCTGAATTTCGCTTACAGAAGCATTGTCTTTTATATTCGTTTTTATTTTAGAAAGCCACTGTGCATCAGCTTTGTTCTCAGGTTTCTGATAAATTCCTTTCGGATAATTTGCAGTTCCTTCGTCAACATATGGCATATAATAAACGTAATACGTTCCTTTTCCTGAAATTGGTTCAAAGAAAATAGTTCCGTTTTCTCTATTGATATTTTCCGTTTTTACGTTCTGAATTTCCTTTCCGGATGCATCTTGAACAATGATCTTTTTAAGTTCAGGATTCTGATCTCTTCTTCGCCATTCGATCGTTGTTTTAGCAATATTTCCAGAACCAGAAAAAGCAATTACAGCGCGGTGGTTCCCAAATTGATTAGGATTCCAGCTGTCGTTTCCGTCTGAATATTTTATTTGTGCCGATAATGAAATACTGAAAACGAAAAGACACGCAATCAATATTTTATTTAGGAGTTGTTTGTTAAGGTTTAGTTTCATTTTATTTTTTGTTCAGATTATAATAGTGTAGTACGATTTTCAGATTAATAAACAGCTTTCCAACCATTCTTTTTCCAGTATGCGATAATTGGTTTGTAAGGACCGTATTTGTGTTGTTCTTCGGTAAAATTATCTTGAAAAGGACTGTGTGAGTAATCTATCGGTTTGCCCATTTTATCAGGATAATCAAAAGTTTTTGGGTTTGGTCGTGAATGTTGTGAATCATCATTTACAAATGCTGCAATGTCAAGAGCTTCTTTGTCTGTAAGATACGGTTTCCCCAAGGTTACTTTATCATACGGCATATTGCTTTTTAGCCATTGCGCCTGTTTGATAACGCGGTGCATGCTTGAACCCGGCTGATATCCATATTCGCCCCAAAGCGGCGGATAAGTGTAACCCGATTTATCAGCGTTGTATTGTCCTTCGCCATTATTTCCATGGCATCTTGCACAATTTTCGATAAATAATGCTTTTCCTCTTTCCGGACTTGCAGCAACATCTGGAAACTCAATTTCTAAATTTTTTGCTCCTTTAAAATTACCATCTTTTGGAACAAATTTGCTGATCCATTTAAAATAAGATAAAAAAGCTACCATTTCTTTGCTGTCCCACGGAAGCGGTTTTCCTGAATGCGGACGCATTATGCAGTTGTTTACACGTTCTGCAAGTGTTAATACTTTATTTTCTCGGCCTCTATACTGCGGATAATTATCATGAGATGACATTAAGTTGAAGGCATACGGTTTTGTTCCAGCATCTTGATGGCAGTTTGTACAATTCATTTTATTGCCCAGATATTTTCCTTTGATTCCGTCTGGACCAATATAATATGCCGTTTTCATCATTAATTCTCTTCCATAACGAACCGACTCCCCAAATTGGTCGTTAGGAATTTTTGAAGTATCAATGGTAATGTATGCCTCATCATCGGCAGAATTTGCAGCTAATGTTTGAGAATTAGATTTCGTGCAAGAATTGAAAACAATAATTGGCAACGCTGAAAAGAGACCGAGAAGAATTACTTTTTTCATGTTAATTGTTTTTTTAATTTAGAAGAAAAGGCTTCATCTTTTCTTCTTCAATAAACTGTGTTCTGTAGGGCGGAATTTCAGACTCTAAAGCCCAAAGCAAAACTCCTTTTTTATTTATTAATACTGTTATATGTCTTTTTGAACAGCAAACTAAAAAAAGATCTTTATTGATCATGTAAGCGCTCCCCATTCTGTCATTATAAATATCTTTTGGTAATTTTATTTGGTAATCCAGATTTACTGAATTGTCTTTTTCATTTATTTTTAAAGCAAAAACAGAAGATTGCTTTTTGTCAACGCCGTTATCAAAAAATAACAAACTTCCCTCTTGATTGATGTGCGCAGCGTGCGCCTGAGAAAAATTAGAATCTGGCGCCATTTTCATTGTGCCGCCTTTGCCTAATTTCCAAATTACTTTTCCTGTTTTAGAGTCAATTTTCCAAATTTGTCCGTTGTTGTAAAAGGAAAGCAGAAAATTTCCGTCGGTATCATAATTCAAACTGTTGGCGTGTGTCCAGTCTTTTTTTGTTTTCAGCAAATCTTTGTCTTTCATTGGATCCAATTCGTCAAAAACACTCCATTTCCAGATTTTTTTTCCTTTTTTATCCAATATCAAAATTCCGTCACCATTAATTGTATCTCTTTTTTTGCCTCCAATAGAAGTCAAATCCATAATTTTTTGATCGACCGTTATTGTAACAATTTCATTAGCCGATTTCTTTAAAATTTCATGATGAATACTTTGTTTCAAATCGCCTTGTCCTTTTTTAATGTGTGTCAATGTATCGCCTTGAAGATTGATTTCTAAGATCTCGCTTCCGTAGCTTGTAGGTTCGTCGTTTGTTCCTAAAATGGAAAGAATCGTTTGATCTTTAGTAAAATGAGCTACTTTAAATCCAGTTCCTTCAACAGTGTGATACCATCTTAAATTTCCTTTGTAATCCACTATATAAGCTGTTCCTGGAGTTTCTCTTTTTGCCAAAAGCATAAAGCCTTTTTTGAAATTTTCAGGCAATAATTCTGGTTTTGGGCAATTTGCTTTGAATTGCTTTTGAAGCCATTCTGGCAATTTTCTTGATTTGAAAGTATATATTTTGCTCGTATTTTTTTCACCGTCCTGAATCGTAACCAATTGATAATTATAATTAGTTTCCGGACTGATATTGCAAAGAACCAAAGAGTGCTTAAAACCAGTTTTTGATATAGGAGAAGTTATTTTATGTTCCGTTCCTTTTTCATCTGCCCAATATTCTGCATATACCTGAACATCGTCCTTCGTAGTAACATCGATCTGAATTTTCAGTTCGTTGTTGCTATGAGTCCCAATATTGATATTTGTGATACTAGTGTTATGATTTTTGGAACAGCTTGCAAAAACAAGCAAAACCAAAATAAAACTCCATTTTAATACTAATTTTTTGATCATCTTAAAGGTTTTCTTTGTGAAACAGAAAAGTACTTTTTTTGTTTAAAAAATCAAGAATAGACAGACAATTTTAACTGTCTATTCTTGATTAGGTATTTATTATTGTCTGTCGGCGTTGCTTAATTTTGGGTTAAGATCAACCTGACTTTGTGGGTATGTGTAATATTTGTTTTGTGGCATCTTAACAAGAGCAGCTTCTCCAACTCTAAGATGATATGCATTTACAAGAACATCATATTTGTTCATTCTGATCAAATCGGCGCGACGTTTTCCTTCGTAGAAAAGTTCCCAACCTCTTTCTTGCAAAATAGCATCTCTAAGCGTCTCTTTTGTCAATCCTGCCAAAACCAAAAGTTTTGCATGTGATCTTCCTTTAACTTGATTAATTAAGTCGATAGCTTCTTGAGTTGGACCACTAATTTCGTTTAATGCTTCAGCTCTGCTCAACAAAACATCAGCATAACGTAAAATATTCACACTATGTCCGTCATAATACGTTGTTGTTTCATCATCGGCATATTTTCTAGTTGAAACGTCTGGCATATAAAATTCGCCAGATGGTGGTTCAGCTCCTAATGAAGGTGCTTGTTTATGAAGAAGACCATCCGTTCCCATAAATTCTGGGAAGAAACATTGTTTTCTTTCATCTTCATCGCCAAAAGTGTTGTAGAAATCCCAGTTTACAGTATAATACTGCCATCTATTTTGAACAACCGGGTGATCAACAGGACCAAAATGATTTAATAATTCAGTTCCGTTTGTGTTCGCATCACTCAAAGAAGAGAAAATATTTTCGCTGCACCATTTGTTGCTTTCTTTAAACAAACCTAAGTAAGATGGAAAAAGACGGTATTCGTTTAAAGCCATTACCTGTTGTGTAAGCGTTGCAACTTTTTGCCAGTCGTGATTGCGCAAGTAAAGTTTTGCTAATAAAGTAAGTGCAGCACCTTTAGTTGCACGTGCCACATCATTTGTGCCATAAATTGTATTTTGCTTGTAATTAACAGGCAATACATTTGCTGCATCTGTTAATTGCTTAACCAAAAATGCATCAATTTCTTCAACAGAAGTTGGAGGAGTCTGCTCTAAATAGTTTGGATTAGCTAGGTTATCTTCTGTAATTAAGATAACTGGTCCCCAAGAATCTGTCAAATCCATATAAGCAGAAGCTCTTAAGAATTTAGCTTCAGCAATAAACTGAGCTTTTTCTTCATCAGTAATTGAAGTCATTTTGCTGATGTAAAAAATGGCGTTGTTTGCATTTGAAACCAATTTATACATCGCATTCCAGTCTTCTAAAAGCAAACCATTAGTAGAACTCCAAGTTCCTAATGACAACTGTCCCGGATCTCCACCGTATTGGCAATGACCTAAATCTGTCGCAATATCTGTCAACGCAAAATGTCGTGTTGCCCAGTACGAAAAGTTGTCTCCAACAGATGGTCCTTTTAATCGGCCATAGATTGAATTAACGGCAGCAATCGCATCAGATTTGGTTTGATATCCGTTTGTATTAGTTAAACTGCTGTATACCGTCGGATCCAGATCCTCATTACAGGAATATTGCAAACCTGCAGCAAGTAAAAGCAATAATATTGTATATTTTTTCATTTTGATAAATTTAATTGTTACTGAAAAAGCTATTAATGAATTGCTATTTTAATTCCTAAGATAAACGTTCTAGAAGCTGGGAAAGAGTTGAAATCAATTCCACCACCAAGGTTTTGTGCCGTGGCAGTACCAGTATGTCCGTTAATTTCAGGATCGTTTCCAGAATATTTAGTGATAGTCAATAAATTTTGGCCTGTAGCATACAATCTGATGTTGTCAATAAATTTCGTTGGTTTTAAAAGGCTCTCCGGAATCGAATATCCGATAGATAAATTTTTAAGACGCAAGTACGAAGCATCTTCAACAAATTTTGAATTTACATAACTTCCGTATGAGCTTTTGTAGTAGCCATCTCTCGGAATATCAGTGTTTTCATTAGTTCCAGCAACCCAGCGGTTCAAAGCATCAGTGCTTGTGCTTGATTCTCCAACCATTTTAGTCATGTTGTAAACAGAATAGTCAAGAGCTCCTTGGAAGAAAATGTTCACATCAAAATTTCCGAATCTCAAATCATTATTAAAACCAATGATGTAATGAGGTGTAGAATTTCCTAAATAAGTTCTGTCATCAGCAGTTATTTTTCCGTCTCCATTCAAATCTTCATATTTTGGATCACCTGGTTTTGATAAAGGTTGTGGCGCATATACTTCGCCCGTTTTTACAACACCTGCATATTTGAATCCGTATAATAATCCCATTTCTTTACCTGGCTCAAGTCTTGTGAATTCACGTCCAGAAACTGTACCACTCGGATTAGAAGTATTATAGCTGATGATTTTAACATTGTCTGCCAATGAAATCACCTCTTGTTTGTTGTAAGCAACATTTAAAGATGTTCTCCAGTAGAATTTATCATTTCTGAAATTTTCGCTGCTTATTCCTAGCTCAATTCCTTTATTCTCTATTGATCCTGAGTTAAGAACTTGTGTCGAAAATCCCCACCATCCTCCAACAGGAACGTTTAAAAGGGCATCTGTTGTTTTCTTTTGGTAAACATCAATTGTAGCAGTGATTCTGTCATTTAAGAATCCCATGTCTAAACCAATATTGGCTTGTGCTTGCTGCTCCCATTTCAAATCGGGATTTGCTAAGTTTTTAGGTTCATTACCACCTTCAAAAGAACCATCCGAAATAGTAGTGTTCCAAGGCTGTAAAGTTGACATGTACGCATAATCAGCAATTCCGTCATTTCCTGTAATACCGTAACTAACTCTTAATTTTAATTCTGAAAGCGTTTCAAAATTTTGCATGAAAGATTCTTTTGAAATTCTCCACGCCACTGCTCCAGAAGGGAAAGTACCGTATTTATTATTTGGACCAAAACGAGAAGAACCGTCACGTCTAATAGTAAATGAAGCTAAATATTTGTCGTCAAAAGCATAACCCAACCTTCCAAAATAAGAAGTAAGTTTTGTTTCTTGTTTTTGCGTTTCTGGTTTCAAGTAAACCGAAGCACTTTCAAGATTGTAATACGTCAAAATATCATTTGCGAAACCAGAACCAGCCGCTTTCATTCTTTCGTAAGTATCTTTTTGGTTAGATGTTCCAAACATTGCCGTAAAAGAATGTTGTTCTTTAATATTGAATTTATACGTCAAATATTGTTCTGTACTCCATCTAAAATACGTTTTATTTTCCTCAGAACCCGTACCGTTTAAGGCAGCACCAGCAACAAGAGTTCTTGGTGTATAAAGTCCTTGAATATTTTCTTGCCATTCTGCGCCGGCTCCAAAGTGGTAGGTTAAACCTTTGATGATTTCATAATCCATAAACATGTTACCGTTCACCAATCTATTGATTGTGTGGTTTGTTGGTTCAAGCAAAAGTGCCAAAGCGTTATCTTTTCCTTGGTATTTGTAATAAGAACCATCAGCATTGTAAATAGGAATTGAAGGAGGTGCAGTCTGGATAGAGAACATTGGAGACAAAATATTATCACCAAAATCACTATTATGTCCTTCACTTGCAGCCCCATATACATTTGCGCCTACAGTAACTTTTTCAGTAAATTTTTTCTCTGTTCCAATACGAACGCTGTATCTTGTAAAATCAGTGTTTTCAATGGCTCCGGTTTGTTTTAAATAATTTCCAGACAAGAAAAATTTGGATGTTTTATCGCTTCCGCTAAAAGTCAACGTTCTGTTTAAAACTTCGCCAGGACGAGTCGCCGCTTCAAACCAATTTGTATTTGCAATAGGAAAACTTGGAGGAAAAACCGCTGGTCTTCCGTTTTCAGCAGCAATAGCATTTTGAATAGAAGCATATTGTTGTCCGTTCAATAAAGATGGTTCCTGAATAATGTTTTGGAAACCATCAGAAATCTCGCCTTCAATTTGCATTTTACCTGATTTTCCTTTTTTAGTCGTAATCATGATAACTCCATTTCCACCTCGAGAACCGTAAATTGCAGTAGAAGCAGCATCTTTAAGAATCTGGATGCTTTCAATATCATTCGGGCTGATCGATGCACCAGTACTTGTAATAAATCCATCAACTACGTACAATGGCGCATTTGAAGTGGTGATCGAGTTTCCTCCACGAATAACCACAGATGGATTAGTTCCCGGAGCATAGCTATTTTGCTGTACTTGAACCCCCGAAGCACGTCCTTGCAAGGCTTGACCAACATTGGCAACAGTACCACCTAAGTTTAAATTGTCTTTGCCAACCGAAGCTACAGCACCTGTAAGATCTTTTTTCTTAGCTTTTCCGTACCCAATAACAACCTCGTCTAGTTTTTGTCCTGCTTCTTTCATGACAATTTTCAGAGGAGAATTAGTTACTGTTACTTCTTGATCTTCCATACCAATGTAGGTAACAACCAGTTTAGTAACGTTATCTGCTACTGTAATAGAGAAACTTCCGTCAACATCTGTCTGAACACCTTTAGAAGAACCTTTTACGACAACATTTGCGCCCGGAAGAGGCAAACCATTCTGATCAGTTACTGTACCTTTTATCGTTTTCTCAAAAAATAATGAAGTGTAATTTTTATCTGAAGTGCTTATTGATGCAGCAGCCGAAGCTTGAAATGTAAAAACTAATAGTGATAGAACTGTCAGTTTGATTTCTTTACGAGATAAATTGTTAATCCGAAAATCTCTTGGCTTTTTTTGGGTTAATAATTTCATACTAAAAATTGGTTTTGGTTAATGTTTAATTGTTTTTTTGTTTGTAGGTTTTAGATTTCTTTTTTGATTGGCAAATTCATTTTTGTTTTTTTATTCGACTTTTTTTTAAGATCATTTTCAATTGAAAATTCTATCTCATTTTTCAATCGAAATTCAGCTTGTTTAGTTCCTTTTTGATCATTTTTCAAGGTTGAAAATCACCAAAATTTTAACCGTTTTAACTAAGTTTTAAGATTAATCTCTGACGAAACTATAGATTATATTTTTATAAAACAAGAAAAAACACAAAAAATGTGCTCGAACACACAAAATTCATGTTCTCGAGCACATAAAATTGTGTGAAACATTTTTTTTCACTTAAATTCTTGCTATTTTTATAAAATATTTTGGAAATAAAAGCATCTTTGTATTCATGGCTTTTTTATGCGAAATTGCTGTTTAGATGAATTATAAATGATGTTTTGATAAAATCTTATGAATTTCGCAATTACGAATCCAAAAATGTGGATATTATACAGGATTTTCTGATGTTGGTTTTTAGTAGGAAAATTGATTTAAGAAGATTCTGAAGAAATTTTAAGCACACTTTTTTAGAAAATTATATGCGAATATTGAGGTTCAAAAAAACAGCTCTAAAAAGGGACGGAAATTTTAGCGAATTGCGGTTTTTTAGAAAGTCAAAAAACAAGAAAATTTAGAAGTAAAATCATGAAAGAATATCACGTAGTTTTAATAGATAAAAATCTGAAAAAGGAGAACGGAATTTTGGATTTTTCGGTTTGGAAAAATGCAAATTGCCTCACCGATTTTTCATCGCCTTGGAATAATAAACCGTTTTCAAAAATCGAATTTCGTGCACTTTGGGATTTCGAAAATATCTATTTTCAATTCAGAGTCTTTGATACTGATATTTATATAGACGAAAAAGATAATAGTTTTGATAGTATTGGAAATTCTGATCGCGTCGAACTTTTTTTTAGAGAAAATGATTCTTTGAATCCATATTATTGTCTCGAAATGGATACTTCGGCAAGATTAATGGATTTTAAGGCAAAGCCAAACAAAGATTTCGATTTTGGATGGAAATGGCCAAAAGCGGAATTGAATATAAAAGCATCAAAAGACGAAGTTTCTTTTGTTGTTGAGGGAAATATCAGCATTAAATCATTGAACCAATTGAATTTGATTCAGAACAATACTATTGAAACTGGAATTTTTAGAGCTAAATTTTCTAAAAATGAAAATCGGAATTATGAACCAACCTGGATTTCATGGGTAAATCCACAAACTCCTGAACCGAATTTTCATATTGCTTCTTCTTTTGGGAAATTGATTTTGATGAAGTAATTCGTCACAAAAGCAATATGGACCCAATATTGTCATTTCGACGAAGGAGAAATCTCCACGAGATACTCAACAAAGATTTGATTTTCATTACGGAGTTACTTGCGAAGATTTCTCCTTCGTCGAAATGACAAGCTATACGTAAAAGCATTTACGGCTTTATCTGCAAATTTTTCGCAAAACAAAAAATTCAGTCCCGAAACCTCGGGATAGTATCTCAGAACCTTAGAACCTTAGAAATAGTAACTCAAGAATAAAAAGAAGCATTTTCGACATTAATAATATCGATAGGAAGCAAAATAGTCTCCGGAATTTCTTTTCGGAATAAAAAATGATCCACTAAAGTGCTGACTCCCAAATAAGCCTGTCTTTTTTGATTTTGATGAATTAAAAAATGAACCAATCCCTGATTTAGGAAATTGACATTTTTTTCGATCAAGTCATAACCAATAAGTGCAATTTTTTTGTTTTTTGCAGAAGACAAAATAGAGGCAATTTGATACGCTTTTGAAGTCGTAATGAAAATACCGCTTAAATCTGGATTTTCTTCAATAAAGGCAGAAAATTTAGTTTCGATGTTCGAATATTTGAGTTTGAGAGTCGTCAAAGAAAATTCGGAAAGCTTTTTTTCATCAAAATAATTTCTGAAGCCTTTTTCCTTTTCCTGCATGTGAACAGCATTTTTCAGACTTTCATCAATATGGATAATGGCAATTTGGCCTTTGCTTAAAATTAGATTCATCAAACTCGCGGCAACGCGTCCGCTTTTGTGAAGATCTTGACCAACAAAACTTTTAATCGAAGAAGATTCAACTTGGTTGTTAAAGGTATTCACCATAATTCCCAATTCGTCGTATTGTTTGATGATTTCAACCGTTTCCTTATGAAATAGAGGAGCAAGCAAAACAGCATCAGGAGATTGCGCAATAATAGTTTCGTGCGTTTTTAAAAAAGATTTTTTGCTTTCTGGATTAAAGTAATAGGTTTCAATAATGACGCCATACGCTTTAAATTCTAAAATCGCTTCTTGAATTCCGTTTACGCAGGGACGCCAATAAGGATCAATTTCAGGATCGGGAAGAAATACGCAAATGCGGTATATTTTAGTATTTTTTAAATTTCTGGCAATCAAGTTGGGTTCATAATCAATGACATTCAGCACCTCATTGATTTTTTCAAGCGCAGCCGGAGAAACTTTTCCTCTATTATGCAAAACACGATCGACAGTTCCCTTAGAAACGCCTGCCATTTTTGCAATATCCTTTATCGTGTACTTTTTATCCATATAAGCAAATATAAAAACTTTAATTAATTATAAGAAAAAACTTTGCTATAATTTCATTGTGTGCTCGAGAACATTTTTTTAGTGTGTTCGAGCACATTTTTTGTTTTTTTCTTGTTTTATCAAAATATAATATATAGTTTCGTGGAATCAAAACTGAAGATCTAAAATAAATTTATAACCAATAAATATTGTAAAACATTGAATTGCAGTATTTTAATGTAAAGTTTTTACGTGAAAAAAATTACTTCATTAGCCCCGGGCCGTACCTGTCTCTTTGGAGATCATCAGGACTATTTAGGTTTGCCTGTTATAGCCTGCGCGATCGACCGAAATATTAAGCTGACAGCAGAGCAAAATAACACCAATACATTTGTTATTAATATGATTGATATTAATGAGGTTCGTATCATTGATATTCATGCCACTTTCGAAAAATTAGAACCACGAGACTATTTTGCGTCTTCGTTGCGTGTTTTGCGCAGAAACGGCTGTATTCCTACAACTGGTTACAATATTACCATTACGGGTGATATTCCAATTAATTCAGGAACATCAAGTTCATCAGCTTTATTGATGGCTTGGATTCGTTTTTTGATTGAAGCTTTTGGTGCCAATGAAGAAGCAACTCCCGATTTTATTGCCAAAATGGGATATGCATCAGAAGTTTTAGAACATGGAGAACCAGGCGGAATGATGGATCATTTTAGCATTGGAGCAGGAAATATTGTGTACATAAATACAAAGGAGCCATTTTCTTACAAATGTATTGGTACAGAATTAAAAGGCTTGATTACAGGTGTTTCTGGTGTTCCAAAAGAAACAATTGGATTAATTGGCGAATTGAAAGGAAATGCTTTGATGGCAATTGCTATCGTAAAGCAGCAGTATCCTGATTTTGATTTAAATGCCTCACAAATTGAAGATATTGACCAGTATAAGAACTGTCTTCCAGACCGTTTGATTCCGTTTTTTGAAGCGGCTTTAAAAAATTATCATTATACAAAAGAAGCCTTAAAAGAATTTGAAAAGCCGGTTTTGGATCTTAAAAAAATCGGTTTCTGGATGAATCAGCATCATGAAGTATTGCGTGATTTATTGAAAATTACAGTGCCGCGAATCGATGATATGATCAATGCTGCGTTGCGTGCTGGTGCTTACGGCGCAAAAATTGTTGGTTCTGGTGGTGGTGGAAGCATTGTTGTTATTGCTGATCCTAAAAATGAAACTGCAGTTATCGAAGCGATTTTAAAAGCCGGGGCACAAGAAGCGTATGGCGTATCAGTTGATCCAGGTGTGAGAATTATTGAAAATATTGAAATTTAGAGAAAGAAACATGCACAACAATTTAGTTATTCTTGCGGGCGGCGCGTCGTCACGCATGAAAAAAGAAGCCATTACAGATAATTTAACTCCAGAAGAAATTGCTCAAGCAAATGAAAGAAGCAAAGGCTTAATTGGCGTGGGAGCAAGCGGCAGACCTTTGTTGGATTATCTTTTATTGAATGCAAAAAAAGCAGGTTATCAAAATATTTACATCATTATTGGAGAACAAGGAGAATTATTCAAAGAATTTTACGGAAACCACGATACTAATAATGATTTTCATGGACTAAATATTTCATTTGCAGTTCAGTATATTCCCGAAGGAAGAGTGAAGCCTTTTGGTACAGCCGATGCTTTATTCCAGGCAGTTGAGCAGTTCCCTGAATTGAATAAAGCGGAATATTCGGTTTGTAATAGCGACAATTTATATTCTGCAGAAGCTTTATTGGCATTAAGAAAAACAGATAGTCCAAACGCTTTTATTAGTTACGACCGCGATGCTTTAGAATTTCCTTTAGAAAGAATTTCTCGTTTTGCGATTGCGAAATTAGATGAAAACAATCAACTTCTTGATATTTTAGAAAAACCAGAAGCTTCTGATTTGGAACATTATAAAGATGTTGAAGGAAAAATTAGAGTGAGTATGAATGCTTTTAAATTCACTGGAAAAACACTTTATTTTTATTTGAAAAATTGTCCTGTAAATCCTGAAAGAGACGAGAAAGAATTGCCGACAGTACTTTTGAACGCAGCAAAAGCAAATCCGAAAACCACAATAGGAATTCCATTTTCAGAGCATGTTCCAGATTTGACGGCAAAGGAAGATATTGCTGACGTTAAAGAATATCTTAAAAAACACTATCCAGTACTTGACTGGGAGTCTTAAAAAATATTAACAAAAAATTCATATCTATTTTAGGCGTACGTATTTCTTATTGTATTACATTTGCATTGCAAAAAAATTGCAAAAAATTGCGCAAAAAATGCAAATTAGGTATTTAGCGTTGATTCTATCATAGATTGGAAGCAAAAAAAAATCTATTAACAATCAACCCAAAGTAGTATGTCAAACATTGAAAACGTCATCCAAGCAGAAAAAAGGAATGCAATTATTCCGATGGTTATTCTGACCGCATTATTTTTTATTCTCGGTTTTGTAACCTGGCTCAATGGGCCTTTAATTCCATTTTTTGAATTGGCCTGCGAGTTATCTTCTGCACAGGCTTACTTTGTAACTTTTGCTTTTTACATAGCATATTTTGTAATGGCTGTGCCGTCATCTTGGGTAATCGAGAAAGTTGGCTACAAAAATGGTATTTCGCTCGGATTATTGATCATTGCGTTAGGAGCATTTTTGTTTTATCCAGCTGCGGAAAGCCGTACTTTTTTACTGTTTTTGATAGCACTTTTTGTAATGGGAACCGGTTTGGCAATTTTGCAAACCGCTTCAAATCCTTATGTAGTGGTAATTGGTCCAAGAGAAAGTGCTGCGGCAAGAATCAGCGTTTTAGGAATTGCAAATAAATTAGCAGGATTTGTAGCTCCAATTATTTTGACAGCAATGGTTTTGTCAAATATGCAGGAATTCACGGCAGATAAAATTGCAATGCTGGATGCTGTTTCAAAATCAAATGCTTTAAATACTCTTGCATTACAATTGCAAAGGCCTTATCTTTATATGGGATTGATTATTATAGTGTTAGCTATTTTGGTAAAGCTTTCACCTCTCCCAGAAATTGATTTGGATGAAGAGGGAAATATTTCAAATATGAGCATTTTTAAACAAATTAAAAATGCATTCAAACGTCCTCAATTGGTTTTAGGTGTAATCACTTTAATGTTGTATTTGGCTGCTGAAGTTTTGGCAGGAGATTCAATTGGTGGTTTTGGAAAACAGTTAGGTGTTTATGGAGATGAGGGAAATTTTTATCTAAAACTGACCTCTTTTACAATGTCGGCTATGGTAATAGGGTATATTTTAGGAATAACATTGATTCCAAAACACCTTTCACAAGTAACGGCCTTAAAAGGCTCAGGCGTTTTAGGAATTATTTTGGTTCTAGCAATCGTTTTGATTTCGCCTAAATTGACATTGCAGTTGCCGGGAATTCCGAGTTTGCCAATTGTAATTTTATTAGTTGCCATGTTAGGTTTGGCAAACGCGCTTTGCTGGCCGGCAATTTGGCCAATGGCGTTAGAAGATTTGGGCGGATACACTAAAATAGGAAGCGCCATTTTGATTATGGGGATTATTGGCGGTGCCATTTTTCCTTTGTTTTATGGTTTGATTACCGAAACTATAAATACAGCAAATATTGCGGCTGGAACACAGGCAACATCGCGAAGCGGTAATCAGCTGGCTTATTTAATGATTTTGCCATCGTATTTGATGATTCTTTTTTATGCTGTAAAAGGGCATAAATACCGAAGATGGTAAAATGAATATGAGAAATTAATAAAAAACTATATCATGTTAAAAAGTAAAATCGACAAAGCAACAGGATTCGAAAAACGATTCGAAAACATCAATACGGTTGTTTTTGAAAATTCGTCAGAAGCTTCAAAGGCAGTTGCTCAAGAAATTGCAGCTTTGATTCAGTCAAAACAAAAAGAAAACTTGCCTTGTATTTTGGGTTTGGCAACAGGTTCATCTCCAAAAGGATTGTATGCTGAATTAGTTCGTTTGCATAAAGAAGAAGGTTTGAGTTTTAAAAACGTAATCAGTTTTAACTTGGATGAATATTATCCAATGGAGCCAAACTCAATCAACAGTTATGTTCGTTTTATGAAAGAATTGCTGTTTGACCATGTCGATATTTTACCTGAAAACGCTCACGTTCCAGACGGACTTTTGACAAAAGAGCAAATTGCAGATTATTGTCATGAATATGAAGCTAAAATTGAAGCGCTTGGCGGCATCGATTTGCAGATTCTTGGAATTGGAGGAAACGGACATATCGGATTCAATGAGTCGGGTTCGCTTCAAAATTCAAAAACACGATTAGTAGCATTAGACCACATCACAAGAGTAGCCGCGAGTAAAGATTTCTTCGGATTGAATAACACACCAAGAACAGCAATCACGCTTGGAGTTAAAAAAATCATGGAAGCCAAAAGAGTCATTTTATTGGCTTGGGGAGAAGGAAAATCAAATATTGTAAAAAAATCAGTTGAAGATGAAGTAACAAACAGAGTTCCAGCTTCATTTTTGCAAGAGCATGATAATGCGGTATTTATTTTAGATAAAGAAGCG
Organism: Flavobacterium daemonense; assembly: GCF_007341385.1. Lineage (GTDB taxonomy): Bacteria > Bacteroidota > Bacteroidia > Flavobacteriales > Flavobacteriaceae > Flavobacterium > Flavobacterium daemonense. The sequence goes on along the minus strand of NZ_VJYD01000004.1, from coordinate 236,569 downwards.
TCTTCAAAACTGACAAGAATCAATAAGCCTTGGTTGGTTGAAAAAATTGTTTGGACAGATAAATTAACTCGTAAAGCGGTTTTAGGATTAGCATTAGACCTTAAAAAACCAATTTTAATGCTTACAGATGCTGATTATATCGAAAACGGAATGAGCGATTTATTGGCAGATTCAGGTCCGGCGTATGATATTAATATCAAAATATTCAATAAATTACAAAATACAATTACAGGTTGGCCAGGAGGAAAACCAAATTCAGATGATGCAAATCGTCCTGAAAGAGCAGAACCAGCTAAAAAACGTGTGTTGATTTTCAGTCCTCATCCAGACGATGATATTATTAGTATGGGAGGAACTTTTATGCGTTTGCAGGAGCAAGGACATGAAGTGCATGTGGCATATCAGACTTCTGGAAATATCGCTGTCGCGGATGATGAAGCGCTTCGTTTTGCAAGATTCGTAATTGATTACAATGAGAAATTCGGAATCAAAAGTCAAGAAGCAGACGATATTTACAAAAAGGCACAGACCTTTTTAGAGAATAAAAAGAACAGTGAAATTGATATTCCAGAGGTTCGCTATATCAAAGGATTGATCAGAAAAGGAGAGGCGAGAGCAACTAGTTATTTTGTTGGTCTTCCAGATGAACAAATCCATTTTATGGAATTGCCATTCTACGAAACGGGAACAATTGAGAAAAAACCAATTGGTCCAGAAGATATTCAGTTGACAGTTGATTTAATTGAGAAAATCAAACCACACCAAATTTACGCTGCTGGAGATTTGGCAGATCCGCACGGAACGCATAAAGTTTGTCTTGATGCTATTTTTGAAGCTGTAAAAGTTCTAAAACCTAAATCATTTATGGATGATTGTTGGTTGTGGTTGTACCGAGGTGCTTGGCAGGAATGGGGAATTGACGAAGTGGAGATGGCAGTTCCTATGAGCCCAGATCAGGTTTTGGCAAAACGCCATGGAATTTTCAAACACCAATCACAAAAAGACGGTGTTGTTTTTCAAGGAACTGATGCCAGAGAATTTTGGCAAAGAGCCGAAGATAGAAACCACGAAACAGCTGCTCTATATCATCAATTAGGTTTAGCGACTTATGCAGCGATGGAAGCTTTTGTGAGATGGCATTATTAAGATGCTAAGGTTCTAAGGGGCTAAGATTCTAAGGTTTTTTTTCTTAGTCTTTTAGAAAATTAGTAACTAGTCAAATAATAATTTTGAAGCAGGGAGAGAGAATTAAAATACGTTCTTTTTTCTTGCTTCTTTTTTTTGTTTACATTCTAAGTCGCTGATTTTCTGAGAATATAAGTTGTTATCCGTGAGAATCCTTTTAATCTGTGGCAAAAGAAAAAATAAATGGTAGTTTTGCATGTAATCAAATAAGCAGAAAATTTATTAAATCTTTCTTCTTGCTTCTTTTTTCTTCTAACCTATGGAACAAGACAAAAAACTTCTCATAAAATTAGCTCACACCAAAATGCCTTTCGGGAAATACGAGGGCCGTTTTTTAATTGATTTACCCGAATATTATGTCGTTTGGTATCATAATAAAGGTTTTCCAAAAGGCGAATTAGGCCAGCAATTACAGCTTATTTATGAATTAAAACTAAACGGTTTAGAGGAATTAATACGGAATATTAAGAAACAATATGCCAAACCAATATAAAGTAGATGTTCATAAAATAATTTTTTAAAATGTAGGTTTTTACTTTCTTTTTTGTGTATTTTTGACTAAAAAATCATGAAAATTATAGGTAATAAAAAAACAAAGGCTGAATTAAATTGGTTAATAGTTTTTATTTTCTTTTTTATTCAGAATGGCTTTTCGCAGACAAAAGAAATTGACGAATTAATGGCTAATGGTGAAAAAGCATATTCTGAAAACAAATTTTTGCTAGCTAAAGAAATTTATTCTAAAGTAACAAATGTAATTCCAAATGATAAGAACGGATGGTACAATCTTGGTGCTTCCGAGTTGGAATTAGGAGATAATGAAAATGCGTGCGAGCATTTTTATCAAGCTTTTTTATTAAACGATGGAGAAGCATTAAAATTGATTAAAACACATTGCCCTAATTTTAGAAATGGATCAATAATGTCAATAGAAGATGTTGAGGAAAAACCTAAGTTTGTTTATAAAGGAAAAGAATACCTATTAATTGAAAACAATAATATAAATCCAAAATTCACCCAAATTTTAGTTAGGAAATTTCAAAGTTCTCGATTTCTATATGATAATTTTAGAGGACATCTCTTAGTAAGATTCACTGTGACCGCTAATGATTCTTTAAGTCTTGAGATAATAAGAGTGGAAGGAGATGAAAAAAAACGGCCAGCTATTAAAGCAGAAATAAATTCTATTTTTAACACTATGGTTAAATACGTTTCAGCTAAAAATAAAGGAGTAAATGTTGATTTATTTGAAAAATGGGGGATTCCTCTTGACTCTAGATAATTTGCCTTAACTTATTCTAAATTCCATTTAAACAAAATTATTAGTTTATCAATATTTGAATTATTTTTAAACGATATACTGAATGTATTAAATAGTAAGAAAAACCTTTGGAGGTTTAATTTTTTTTATTTAAGTTTGAAATACAAAAATATTATAATTTCCAAAAACAAAGTGATACCACAGAATTCAAGACTGAATTCATATAATGTGTACAAGTCAGTGTTTTTTAAATTATAATATTTTTTTTATGCCTAAACTTACTTCTATAGCAAGTATTACTTGTTGGTATGGCAAATTTCCTTGGTACTTTCCTTATTTTTTGCATTCTTGCTCTTTTAACCCAACTGTCGATTTTTATATTATTACTGATAATAAAAATAAGATTGGCAACAAACCGGATAATGTAAAAATCATTTACAAAACACTGGATGAGATAAAAGCTTCTGCATCTGAAAAGCTTGGCTTCAAAGTAAACATTGATTATCCGTATAAACTTTGTGATTTCAAACCTGCTTATGGTTTTTTATTTCCTGAAATTATAAAAGGTTATGATTTCTGGGGAATAACTGATATTGATATTGTTTATGGATCTATCAGGAGATTTATGACGGAAGAAGTTTTGAATAATCATGATATAATAAGTAGCCGGCATGATTATGTAACGGGCTCTTTTTGCTTATTTAGAAATAATGAATATATCAATAAATTGTTTCTAAAAAGTAAAGATTATAAAATAGTTTTTAGTAATCCAATTCATTTTTGCTTTGATGAGTGTAATTTTCTTTTTGAAAGATTAAAAACAGGGATATCAATATTAGAAATTCCAAATCAAATAGAAAGTATGACTTACGTTATTAAAAAAGAAGAAAAGGATGGAAAGTTAAAAGCATATTTTGATTTCATAATAGTTGAAGGTTTACCTGGTAATATTGAATGGAATAGAGGGAGATTAATTTATAAAGAGACATATGAAGTAATGTTTTATCACTTGATTCAATTTAAAACGATTTGTATAAATAGGAAAATTTTAAAACCATTGCCTCAGATATTTAAATTTACTAAAACATCAATTGTTAAAATTTAAAAATAAGATTTTTCTTTCATTTTTTTATGTATGTTTGTGGAGTAACTTTTAAATTTACTACTATGAGAATTAAAAAAATGAGTTTTTCAAATATTGAGGGTACAATGTGTAAAGAAGAGATGAAATCAATAATGGGAGGTTCTGGCTCAGGTATGACTGGAGGCAATTATTTGGGAGGCTCATTAGAATATGGAGGAAGCAATCCTCCAGCCTTCAGTGGATCTGGGGGGTATTACGGTAATACTCAAGGTTGGGAATCGGGATTTTCAGCAGGAACTAGTTCATCTAATGGTGGCGGTAGTTCGTCAACAACTAATTATACGCCTGGATGGACTCAATCAAGTAATGGGATCATAACAAGTGATCCAGCGATTATAAAACGTATCGTTGATTACTTAGATTGGGAACGTGTTATTTTAAAAAATGAACCAACGATGTATCAGATAAATAATTTTGTTAATATGGATTATTTAACTGGAGGAAAAGGGACATTAAGTGACGGAAGTGTTCTTGCACAAGGGATGAGCATTAATCACGATCCATATGGCGAATTTAAAACAATTGAAAATTTATCTCGAGTTTTTCAAGATTTCGGTGATTCTCTTACTATGGCTGGAGCAGGATTGTCCACTACAGGTGTTGGGGCTCTGGTTGGAGGTCCGATGATGGCAATAGGTGGAGGGATTTCTAAAATTGGCACTGTTGCTGAGCTGTACCTTGATTTAAAAAGTCAAGAACCTTTTGATTATGCAAAATGGGGAATTAAAATTGGTCTGAATTACGCACCTGAAGTTTACACTCAGCTTTTCAGTCAAAGAGCAGGCGCAATAGGATTTGATAATGCAATGGTAGAAATGTATGCCGTTGCCTCAGATCGTTGGTTTGATTATATGCATACAGTAAGAAAATAAAGTACTATGAACAAGTATGAAAGTTTGATGATTTACTTTTTAGGGATAATTTTTCTCATTTTTTTTTGGATCATGCGCTTCAAGAAGTACCATGATCCGAAAGATTTTTTAAAAAAAAACTTTTATTTAAAAGGTTTGACTTTTAGATTTTATTTAAGTTTTTTTTTAATACTTGGTTTGATTTATGCTTTGATTAGGGATTTTTTTAGGCTTTATAATGTATAAACGTAGGGAAAAGTTGATTATGGATGAGAAATATAAAGATTTTATAATTCATTTGATAGGACTATTTTGTATGATTTTGTTATGCTTTCTCATGTACAATTTATGCAAGAAATTAAAATATTTCTCTGAAGAAGATCTTTTTTTTAATAGTAAAACTTTAAGTTTTTATTGTTTTTGTGTACCGATAATAATTTTTTATGTTATTGGTTTGATATTAGAGTTTACTAAACTTTAATTAGAAGTGGTAAATTTTAAAATTTATAAAATTATATATGATTTATTTTCCTCATGAGAATCAGCTCGATACCAAAGATTGTGGTCCCACGTGTATAAAGATAATTACTAAATATTACGGCAGGTTTTATAGCCTGCCTTTTTTACGCGATTTATGCGGTATCACACGTGAAGGCGTTAGTTTTTTAGATCTCAGCGATGCTTGCGAAAAAATCAGTTTGCGTACTAAAAGTATTAAGATAGATTTTGATGCTTTAAAGGTAATTCCCTTGCCATGTATCGTACATTGGCAGGACAATCATTTTATTGTGGTTTATAAAATAAACAATAAACATATTTTTGTTTCTGATCCCGCAAAAGGACTTTTGAAATATTTATTTGATGATTTTAAGAATGGCTGGTTGAAAGAATCTAAAACGGGAGCAGTTTTAGCAATCGAGCCTATGGCAGATTTTAAACAACGATCAATAAATGATAAATTAGAAAGACGCAAGACGCTCGAAAATTTCTTAGGTTATTTTACTCCATACAAAAAGAGTTTTATAAACTTATTTGTAGTAATGCTTATCGTAACGTTATTGCAGGCATTTTTGCCATTTATTTCAAAATCAGTTATAGATGTAGGTATTCAGACTAATGATTTAGATTTTATAGATCTGGTTTTAATTGCCAATATTACAATTATAGTAAGTATTTTGTTAAGTAACATGATTCGGGATTGGATTTTACTTCATCTGACTTCAAGAATCAATATTTCGCTGATATCAGATTATTTGATCAAATTAATGAAGCTGCCCATTACTTTTTTTGAAAATAAGTTAATTGGAGATATTTTACAGCGTGCACAGGATCACGAGCGTATCCGTGATTTTATTATGAACAATTCGCTCAATTTTGTTTTTTCTATTTTAACCTTTTTCATTTTCGGAATTATCCTCTTTATTTACAGTCCAATTTTATGTTTGATTTATGTGATTGGAAGTTCGTTATTTATAGGATGGGTTTTGTTTTTTCTTCAATTTAGAAAAAAACTGGATTGGGAATATTTTGATGTTCATACCAAAAATCAAAGTTATTGGGTAGAAACTATAGGAAGTATTCAGGATATTAAAATTAATAACTACGAAAAGCAAAAGAGATGGAAGTGGGAAGCACTTCAGGTACAGTTATTCAAAATTGATCAAAAAATACTTCGCATCACAAATGCACAAAACCTTGGTGCACAGTTTATCAATCAGTTAACCAATTTAGTGATTACATTTTATTGCGCCAAAGCAGTGATAAAAGGCGATATCACTTTTGGAGTAATGATTTCGACTCAGTTTATAATAGGAATGTTGAATGGTCCAATTATGCAGTTTATCTCATTTATTCAATCGGCTCAATATGCCAAAATAAGTTTTTTAAGGCTTAACGAAATTCACGAGCTTGAAAATGAAGAAGAAAACGACATCAACAATAATATAAAACTGCCTGAAGACAAAAGTTTGTTTTTACGAAATGTGAGTTTTCAATACAGCCGTAATGGTGATTATATTTTGAGTAATATTTCCCTTATGATTCCTGAAGGAAAAGTGACAGCAATCGTTGGTGACAGCGGAAGTGGCAAAACAACTTTATTAAAACTTATCTTAAGATTATATAATCCTACTCATGGTGAATTGTCGATGGGGAATCTGAATATTCAGAATATTAACTTAAAGCAATGGCGCGAAAGCTGTGGGGCAGTTATGCAAGATGGCAAAATTTTTAGCGACACGATCCAGAATAATATTGTTTTAGATGATGAAAATATAGATTTTGTTAGATTGAAAAAAGCGGTAACTGCTGCTAATATTGCGACTGAAATTGAAGCAATGCCAAAAGGGTATCAAACCATGATGGGAGAAAGCGGAAGAGGTTTAAGTGGAGGACAAAAACAACGTGTTTTAATTGCAAGAGCCTTGTATAAAAATCCTGATTATTTGTTTTTTGACGAGGCAACAAATTCTTTAGATGTTATAAATGAGCAAAAAATTGTTATGGCGCTAGAAGAAATATTTAAAAATAAAACTGTAATAGTTGTAGCTCACAGATTGAGTACCATTCGCAAAGCGGATCAAATAATAGTTTTGAAAAATGGTTACATCACTGAAATTGGCAATCATGATATGCTGATGACCAGAGAGAACGGACATTATTATCAATTGGTTAAAACACAAATAGGAGATACTATAAATGGCTAAAAAAGGATTTCATAAAACGCTTAACGAAAATAGAACAGAAGAAGTGGCTTCGATAATTGAACGAATGCCAACTAAATTTGGAACTACAATAAGCGCTGTGGTAGTCGGATTAGTGTTGCTTCTGCTTTTATTCGGTTGGCTTATAAAGTATCCGTCAATACTTGCAGGTCAAATTGTTATAAATACACGTCAGGCTCCTGTCAAATTAATAGCTACAACTTCAGGTAATATTATTTTGTTAGAAAATAAATCAGGAGCAAAAGTTAGAATAGGTGAATATTGGCTTATATAAAAAATGAAGCAAATGTGGAAGATGTAAAACTTTTAGACAAAATGCTTTATAAAACAAATATTCATCAGCTTAGTTATAAAGAAAACCGTCATTCATTTCCAGAAAATTTATCATTAGGTGAGATAAATAATAAATATTTTAATTTTTTAAATTCGTTATATCAATATTTAGATTATTCAGTGCAACAGCCTTATGAATTCCAAAAACAAATAAATCAAAAGTTATTAGAATTGCAAGTGGTTAAATTTTCTCAATTAAAAAATGATGCTCAAAATCAAAAAATAAAATATAAAATATCTCAAAGTTTATTTAAAAAAGACTCAACACTATTTGCAAAAGATGTAACTTCTAAAGCTGATATTGAGCATTCCCTTATTGCTAAAGCGAATAGTGAATTAGATTATTATGCTATTGACAAGGAAATTAATAATACTGCTTATCAGATAAATGAAACTCAGAATAAAGCTCAGGTTATTGCAATTGAAAAAGCGGTTAAAGAAAGAGAACTTATAGTTAATTTGTTTAATAGCTACTATGATTTGATAGATGCAGTGAAAAAATGGGAAAGAACTTATGTTTTTGTTTCTCCTATTGAAGGTAAAATTGATTTTCTAAATTTTATAAAAAATAATGATTACATTCAGTCTGGACAGGAATTGTTTAAAATTGTACCAAATATTAATCAATTGATTGGGCAGGTTAATTTGCCAGAAAATGGATCAGGAAAAATAAAAGTAGGACAAAGTGTTATTATTAAACTTAATAATTATCCATATAACGAATATGGTTCTGTAAAAGGAAAAGTAAAAAGAATATCATTGGCAACAAATCAGCAAGCTTTGTCAGATAATCAAAATAAAGTTAATTCTTATCTTGTTGATGTCAGTTTACCCTTTGGATTAAAAACTAATTATGGCGTTGAATTAAATTTTCATGCTGAAGCAAAAGGAAGTGCTGAAATCATTACTGAGGATCGAAGACTTATCCAGAGATTTTTTGATAATTTGAGATATAAATTAAAATAACCATTGTTAATTCATTTTATAATATTCTATCACCGTACATTCTTTTCTAATCATATTCTTCAAAAAAATCTCTAATTAAAAGTTAAAATTATCGATTACAAAACCACTTAATCGATCTGTTTAAAAATTTGCAAATTATCTCATTCTCGAATTGATAAATTGTCTAATTAAATTTGTACTTTTGCCAAGTTTTTTACACAACTACTTACAAACAACAACAGAATGAATCAAACAAAATATATTTTTGTTACAGGCGGTGTGACTTCTTCATTAGGAAAAGGGATCATTGCAGCATCTTTAGCAAAATTGTTACAAGGAAGAGGATACCGTACAACTATTCAAAAATTTGATCCGTATATTAATGTGGATCCAGGAACTTTGAATCCGTATGAGCATGGAGAATGTTATGTGACAGATGATGGTGCAGAAACAGATTTAGATTTAGGTCACTACGAGCGTTTCTTGAACGTTCCAACTTCTCAGGCTAATAACGTTACTACAGGAAGAGTATATCTTTCGGTTATTGAGAAAGAAAGAAGAGGAGAATTTTTAGGAAAAACAGTTCAGGTTGTTCCTCACATCACAAACGAAATTAAAGACAGAATGCAATTGCTGGGTAAATCTGGCGATTATGATATTGTTATTACTGAAATTGGTGGAACTGTTGGTGATATTGAGTCGCTACCTTATATAGAGTCTGTTCGCCAATTAGTGTGGGAATTAGGTGAAAACAACGGAATCGTTATTCATTTAACTTTAGTTCCTTACTTGGCTGCTGCTGGAGAATTAAAAACAAAACCAACTCAGCACTCTGTAAAAACGTTGATGGAAAGCGGAATCAAAGCGGATATTTTAGTTTGCAGAACAGAGCACGAATTGTCTCAAGAACTGCGTCAAAAACTGGCTTTGTTTTGTAATGTTAAAAAAGAAGCGGTTATTCAATCAATTGATGCTTCTACAATATATGAAGTTCCAAATTTAATGCTTGAAGAAGGATTAGATGTTGTGGCTTTAAAGAAATTGGATTTACCTAAAAAAGCGTCTCCAGATTTAAAAAACTGGAACACTTTCTTACGCCGATTAAAAAATCCAAAACATAATGTAAACATTGGTTTAGTTGGAAAATATGTTGAAATGCAGGATTGCTACAAATCTATTTTAGAGGCGTTTATTCATGCAGGTGCAGCAAATGAGACTAAAGTAAATGTAATTTCAATTCACTCAGAGCATATTAATGCTGATAATGTGAAAGAGAAATTAGGAACTCTTGACGGAGTTTTGGTTGCTCCAGGTTTTGGCGAAAGAGGTATTGAAGGAAAAATTGAAGCAGTTCGTTACGTTCGTGAAAATAATATTCCGTTTTTCGGAATTTGTTTAGGAATGCAGATGTCTGTTATCGAGTATTCTAGAAATATTTTAGGTTACGCCGATGCAAATTCAACAGAGATGAACGATAAAACACCTCATCCGGTTGTGAATTTAATGGAAGAACAGAAAACGATTACTGATAAAGGTGGAACTATGCGTTTAGGAGCTTGGAAATGTGATATTAAACCAAATACTCTTGCGCATAAAATCTACGGACAGAAAACAATTTCTGAACGTCACCGCCACCGTTATGAGTACAACAATAAATACGCTGACGAATTGCAGAAAGCAGGTTTAAAAGCTTCTGGAGTAAACCCAGATACAGGATTGGTAGAAATCGTAGAGCTTGAAAACCACCCGTTCTTTATTGGCGTACAATACCACCCAGAATACAAAAGTACGGTTGCAAATCCGCACCCTATTTTTGTAAACTTTGTGGCTGCCGCTGTAAATGCGCACAAAAAATAATAATTCATTCTAAGAGGTGTAACTTTTAACTAAAACGAATAACTAATAACCTCAAACGAATAACTTTTTTTAAAATAATGGAAGAAAAAAAATTAGACCTTAATTCAATCATTGGTTTTGTATTGATATTCGGAATTTTGATTTGGATCATGTATCAAAATCAGCCTTCTGAGAAGGAAATTGCTGCTGAAAAAGCCAAGAAAGAATTAGTTGCTAAACAAGAAGCTCAAGCTAAAGCTGATAAAGCTAAAACGGCTGTTGCGCCAGTTACTGCTGCAACTCCAGGTGATACAGTTCAATTGGCACAATTGCAAAAAACATTAGGTGGATTTGCTTATTCTGCAACACTTCCTTCTGCAAAAGAATCTTTTACAACAATTGAAAACGAGAAGATTAAGCTTAAAATCGCTAACAAAGGCGGTTACATTGTTGAGGCAACTTTAAAAGAATTCGAAAAATTTAAAAAAGGCTCTAAACAATTAGTTGAGTTAATTAAAGACAATAATTCAAACTTAAATATTCAGTTACAGACTACTGACAACAGAACTTTAAATTCTAAAGATTTGTATTTTGAGCCAACTTTAGAAAAAATTGGTCAAGATCAGGTTTTGTCAATGCGTTTGAAAGCAGGTGCTAATGAATTTTTGGAGTACAAATATGTTTTAAAACCTAACGATTATTTAGTTGGTTTTGATATTCGTTCTCAAGGTTTGAACAAAGTTTTAAATTCGGCGAAACCATTAGATTTGCAATGGGATTTAAAAACGTACAGAAACGAGAAAAGTATTGCTTATGAGAATCGTTTCTCTCTGGTTGATTACAAATACGAAGAATCGAAATATAGTAGTGTAGGCGCTGGACAAGGGAAAGAAGAAACTCCTACTAAAGTGAGTTTTGTAGCTTTCAAACAACACTTTTTCACAACGATTTTAGCTACTGAAAAACCTTTTGAGACTTCTAAATTACAGTCTGATAATTTAGTTAAAGACGAAAAAATCGACACGGTTTTCACAAAACAATTCAGAGCTAATTTACCTTTGGCATTTTCAAATGGAGAGGTTGATTACAAAATGAGCTTGTATTTTGGACCAGCTGATTATAAAACATTAAAAGCTTACGACAAAAATTTCGAGAAAATCATTCCATTAGGATGGGGAATTTTTGGATGGATCAACAAATGGATCTTTATCCCTTTATTCGGATTTTTAAGTTCAACTATCGGATTATCATTAGGTATTGCGATTATTATCTTTACAATTATCATCAAATTGGCTATGTCGCCAATTACGTATAAGTCATTCTTGTCTCAGGCAAAAATGAAAGTTTTAAGACCAGATATTGCTGAATTGGGAGAAAAATTTAAAAAAGACCCAATGAAAAAACAGCAGGAAACAATGAAACTGTACAACAAAGCAGGAGTAAACCCAATGGCAGGATGTATCCCGGCGTTGATTCAGCTTCCTTTTATGTATGCATCGTTCCAGTTTTTCCCTGCAGCTTTTGAGTTAAGACAAAAAAGCTTCCTTTGGGCAGACGATTTATCATCTTTTGACTCAATTGTAAAATTACCATTTTCAATTCCGGTTTATGGAGATCACATCAGTTTGTTCCCAATCTTGGCGGCAATTGCGATTTTCTTCTACATGAAAATGACTTCTGGAGATCAGCAAATGGCTGCGCCTCAGCAAGAAGGAATGCCGGACATGGCTAAAATGATGAAAATCATGATTTATGTTTCGCCATTAATGATGTTGGTTTTCTTCAATAATTATGGTTCTGGATTAGCTTTATATAACTTTATTTCAAACTTAATCACAATCGGAATTATGTTTGTAATCAAGAATTACATTGTAGATAGCGATAAAATTCACGCTCAAATTCAAGAGAACAAATTAAAAGAGCCTAAAAAACCTAGCAAATTCCAACAACGTCTTAATGAAGTAATGGAACAGCAAGAAGCGGCAAAAGCAAATAAAAAGAAATAATTCAATAAAAAAATCTCGATTCATCGGGATTTTTTTATTTTTAGAACATACTTTATCACAAGCATTTTCGTTAAAGCTTAAAATTGAATTTAATATGATTTGTAAAAAAATAGTAATTGCTTTTCTTTTCTTAAACGGCCTTTTAGTTTCGGCACAAGACATTAATAAAGTTGATGCTAATGGTAAAAAAGACGGAGTTTGGAAAGGAACTTACGAAGCTTCAAAACGCCCTCGTTATGAAGGAACTTTTAATCACGGAAAAGAAACTGGAGTTTTTAAATTTTTTGACGATACTAAAAAAGGTGACGTAATTGCAACTCGAGATTTTTCTGCAAATGATGGAAGCTCTTACACTATTTTTTACGATCAAAACAAAAATAAAGTAAGCGAAGGAAAAGAAATTGGAAAATCGCGCGAAGGTGAATGGAAATACTATCACAAAGCTTCGAAGACTGTAATGTCGCTTGAAAATTATAAAAACGGAAAGCTTGAAGGAACACGTTCTGTATTTTATCCTGATGGTAAAATTGCCGAAGAAATGATTTATAAAAATGGCTCAAGAGACGGGATCTATAAAAAGTACGGACAAAATGCGATTCTGTTAGAGCAATCAACATATAAAGACAATCTTTATAATGGAGATGCGATTTTTTATGATTCTGACGGAACGATGGCATCAAAAGGAAAATTTTTGAATGGCAAGAAAGTAGGAATGTGGCAGTTTTACTTAAAAGGAAAATTAAGTAAAGAAGTTAATATGAGCGACCCGAAAAGTAATTATCAAGCCGACTCTAAACCTAAAATGGAATAGGTTAAGATATCTTAATAAAAGTTTTTTTGCCACGAATTCACGAATTAATTTTTAGAAGAAAAAAATTGTGAATTCGTGGCAAACTTTTTTTAAATTTGATTGTCTAACACTTTGAAAGAATGGATTTAAACGAACTAATAGGCCGATTTTTATTATTGTTTTTTTCAATTTTGGTTTTGTATTTTTTCTCTAATCGAAAAGATAATGAAACCATAAATCCTTTGATGGTAATTGTTGGATTGTGTACTTTTTCGCTTTGTTATTTATTTACCAAAATCGAAATTGGCGTTGGAATTGGGTTTGGGTTGTTTGCAATTTTTTCCATTTTAAGATTCAGAACACAATCATTTACTGTCAATGCGATTATTTTTCTTTTTGCCACCATTACACTTTCGATTTTAGACATTATGTACCCGTTTGAAAAAATTGAAATGCTTTTATTTTTTCAGGTTATAATTATCGGATTTTATATTGTGGCTTCGCTTATCGTAAATAAAAAGGCTTCAAAGTATTTGAATACCGTTGATGTCAAAATCCCTCTTTTAGACAGTTTTTCTTTAGAAAATGGAAATGTTAGAAAAGCGATTCAAGAAAAAATAAATATTCAGGATTTCGACTTCAAAATTATTTTGGTCAATACAGTTTCTAATGAAATTGATCTCCAAGTTTTTTATTGATTATTCGTTAAAAGGCCGAACTTGCTTGATGTATAAATCTCTGTTTTCGCCTACAATTTTAAACTCAAGATCAATTGGGTTAGACCGATTTTTCTTCCAATAACGGTACATTTTTGTTTCAATTTTTTTACTGACATCATAAAGTCGGTTCATTTCTTTTCGACTTAATAAAGGCTCATTGTTATTTAGATTTGAGTTGGAGGTATAATCGACATCAAAATCGGTTTCGTCTTTTCCATCATTAAAATGATAGGCGATAAACTGCTCACAGATTTCTCCTTTTTCAGGTTTTACGACTGAATTTTCACCCTTCTGGATATTTACGGTAATGCCTGGAAAATTTCTTCTAAAAATATTTTTTGTAATAACCACTCCGTTAGCAAGTTCATCAGGAAAAGATCGATGCACTAAAACGCCCATCGCAATATTATGCTGATTAATCCCAAAGAGTTCTCTTTCGGTATAGGAAGCTTCGTTCCAGACGCTCGCCCAGACTTGTTTTATGGCTTTTTCAAAACTTTTAATACTGTCACCTAAAATTCCGGTTTTTGAATCATATAATCCTGCGCCATTGAAATCGTCCAGATCTTCGGCGTTTGTTGAAGATCTAAATCGGAAGTTTTTGAATTTGGCATTTTTAAATGTTAGATTTAATTTGGCAATCAAATCGGGATCAATTGGCTCTTTTTTTATGGCGTCTCTTATTTTTTTCAATTGTTGATGCATCCAAACTGCGGAATCTTTATCTGGAGACGCTAAAAGTTCTTCAATTAAAGGAGAAATTGACTTTTTTTGAATGTGTTTGGTATAAAAGTAAAACGGAATCGCATGTGCATCTTCTGGCGTTTTAAACGGAATTTCTTTAGAAATAGCGATTAAGTAAGCCATGTTCTGTGCTTTTGATCCAATATAATTCACGCCATTTTTAGGGATCTTATTCAAATTGACTAAATCAGTAACGCTGTTGTCAATTACGAGTGTTTTCTTTTTTGAATTAGTTTTCTCAGCTATTTTTTTGCTAGTTTCTTTGATGAAAAAAGTATCAATTTGAATCGTTAATTCTACTTTTTTTGAAAGTAATCTTTTGATATTATTGTCATTGAAAGCTTTGGTATAAGCCATAATGGGAATTTTTCTGTTTTTGCCTAAAAGTACCAAATGGCTTAGCGGTGTCTGGAGTTCATTCACAATAATACCGCGAACATTTGGCAATATATCCGGCGTTCCGTCTAAAACTATAATTTCGTCTGCATTTGGTTTTACTTTTTCTAATTCCTTTATTTTATATTGTTTCAAAATCCCAATATTGCGTCCGGAAACCACTTCTTGATAAGTTATTTCGTTAAAAATATAATCTGATTTTACGCAAGGAATTTTAAATTTCTGTTGTTGAAACCATTCCATTTTTTCAGGATTATTCAGATAAAATTTTAAGCGTGTCCCAATAAATGTTGACTGAACGATTAGATTATAAAATCTTTCTATCAAAGGAATTGGCATATGATCTGAAGCGGCGAGTTCGAAAATCCATTTATCAGTTCCTTTAATGTGATTTAGATTTCCTAGAAGATAATCACGATTTTTTTCGGTGTTGCTGTAATTTTCGTCATTAAAAATTTCGATGCCTTTATCGTATCCCAAATAATCAGTAACAAAATCAATATGAAGCGGAATTAAAGTGCTGTTGAAATAGTACATTTTCTTTTTTTTCAAATCGTAAATAATTTTTACCGATTCGATATTTGAAAATTTATCCGACAGAGGTTTTCCTTTAAAAGCCTTGTAAGCTTCATAATTAGGTAAAGAAGCGCTAAATCGCTGCGCACTCAAAGATGCTGTTAAAAGCAATAAAATAAAGCTGAAAACAAATTTTTGCATGACATTTTAATTGGATATTAAAAGTAATTAAAAAAAACGATAGCTTTTGTCTACTGCAGGATTATATAAACTAATCAAAACGGTTATAATTTTCTATTATTTGGCTTATCTTTGCACCCTTGTAAAAATATAAACGATTTAGAATGAAACGTGTAGTAGTTGGACTTTCTGGTGGAGTAGATTCTAGTGTTGCAGCTTATTTATTGCAACAGCAAGGATACGAAGTTATTGGCCTTTTTATGAAAAACTGGCATGATGATTCGGTTACTATTTCTAACGAATGTCCTTGGTTAGAAGATAGTAATGATGCTTTATTAGTGGCAGAAAAACTTGGAATACCGTTTCAGACTGTTGATTTAAGCGAAGAATACAAAGAAAAAATCGTTGATTATATGTTCAACGAATACGAAAAAGGAAGAACTCCAAATCCAGACGTGCTTTGTAACCGCGAAATCAAATTTGATGTTTTTATGAAAATTGCTCTAAGTCTTGGAGCTGATTATGTGGCAACAGGACATTATTGTCAAAAAAACGAAATTGAAGTTGATGGAAAACCTGTTTATCAGCTAATTGCCGGAAACGATATCAATAAAGATCAGTCTTATTTTTTATGCCAATTATCTCAGGAACAATTATCAAAAGCATTGTTTCCAATTGGCGCTTTGACTAAGCCAGAAGTTCGTGAAATTGCGGCTGAAATGGAATTGGTAACTGCTGAAAAGAAAGATTCTCAAGGTTTATGTTTTATTGGAAAAGTTCGTTTGCCTGAATTTTTACAACAAAAATTACAGCCCAAAGAGGGCAAAATTGTTCAAATTGATAAAAATGATCCAATTTATGCTGTTGAAGAAACTGCAGGATTATCTTTAGAAGAACAATTAAAAGCGGAATCTGCAAAACTGAACTATTTGCCAACAATGGGAAAAGTGGTTGGGAAACACCAAGGTGCTCATTACTTTACAAACGGGCAAAGAAAAGGTCTAAATGTAGGAGGAACGACAGATCCTTTATTTGTAATTGCTACTGATGTTGACACCAATACTATTTACACAGGTTTGTCAAGCAATCATCCAGGTTTGTTTAAAAAAGCATTGTTTGTTGGAAATTCTGAAGTACACTGGGTTCGAACAGATTTGGCTTTACAACCGGGTGAATCAATGGAAGTGATGGCAAGAATTCGTTACCGCCAGCCTTTGCAAAAAGCCGTTTTATACCAATTTGAAAACGGAATGTATGTTCGTTTTGAAGAACCGCAATCGGCTATTACTGAAGGTCAGTTTGTTGCATGGTATTTAGATAATGAATTAGTTGGTTCGGGAGTAATTTCTTAGCTTTATACTTTTTTACAGAGGATTTTCCTTTTTTAAAAAAGTAAACTATGAAATATTGTTTCGTCTTTTTTCTATTACTTTTTTCATCGGCGATTTTTTCGCAAGAAGATGCGTGGGTCTATTTTAAAGACAAACCAAGTTTACAATCTTTTTTAGATAAACCTTCTGATATGCTGACACAGCGCTCTTTAACTCGAAGAACAGCGCAAAATATTGCATTGGATGCCACCGATGTTCCCATTGAAAAAAGCTACATAACGCAAATAAAATCAAGCACAGGAATTACGGTTTTAGCCAAATCAAAATGGCTGAATGCGCTTCATATTCGTGGAACACAAACCGATGTTTCCGCATTAAAATCATTGTCTTTTGTTGATAAAGTGGTTTTTACAAATAAAACGTTGAATTCGGCTGGAAAAAAAGTGAGAGAAAACAGCGTTGTTCAAACAAAAAATAAGCTTGAAACGACGATTGATTATGCCTACGGAAATTCGGCAAGTCAAATCCAGATGCTCAACGGACAAGCTTTACACAAACAAAATTATACGGGAACTGGAAAAGTTATTGCCGTTTTAGACGCAGGTTTCCCAGGCGTAAATACAGCACAACCCTTTCAGAATCTTATAACAAATAATAGAATTTTAGGGGGATACGATTTTGTAAATCGAAACTCCAATTTTTATACCGGTGATAGTCACGGAACTATGGTGCTTTCAACCATGGGAGGTTATAAAGAAAATGCATTGATTGGTACAGCTCCAGATGCTTCCTATTATCTATTTATTACAGAAAATGATGCGACAGAGAATCCAATTGAAGAATCACTTTGGGTTGAAGCTGCTGAAAGAGCAGATAGTCTCGGTGTTGATATCATTACAACTTCATTAGGTTATTTTGCATTTGATAAAGCCGGCGAAAGTCATACATATAGCGATATGAATGGCACGACCACTTTTATTTCACGAGGCGCAGAAATTGCTTTTAGCAAAGGAATGATTGTATTAGCTTCGGCCGGAAATGAAGGAAGGACTCCAGAACCGCACATTGGCGCTCCAGCCGATGCCGTTTCTGTACTTGCTGTCGGTTCAGTGACTTCGGCAAAAGTTAGATCCGATTTTAGTTCTATTGGACCTAGTTTTGACAATCGAGTCAAACCCGATATTATGGCTCAAGGAACCGGTACCGTCGTTTCTGACACTTCGGGGAACATTGGTACGGCAAATGGAACTTCATTTTCATGTCCTGTAATGGCTGGGCTAGTAGCGTGTTTGTGGCAAGCTTTTCCAGCAAAAACAAACAAAGAAATTAGACAAATGATTTTAGAATCTTCTGATCGTTATACGGCTCCAGATAATAATTACGGTTATGGAATACCGAATTTTGGAGCGAATTTGGGTGTCAATGATTTCTTCTTGTCTTCCTCTTTTTCCGTTTTTCCTAATCCAGCAAAAACAACTATTTCTTTTTCATTTCCAGAAGAAAATAATGCGGCGTCAGTTGTTATTTATTCACTTTTAGGACAAAAATTAATTGAAAAACAAATTACAAATCAAAATCCATTTCTGTCAGTTGAAACCTTAAACAATGGTCTTTATTTTTATACTTTTGATGCCGAAGGTTTGCATAAAACAGGAAAGATAATTAAACAATAACAGCCTTTTTGCATGAATAAAATTACGCAGCTTTTTAATATAAAATATCCAATAATTCAAGGAGGAATGATTTGGAACAGCGGATATAAGTTAGCTTCAGCTGTTAGCAATTCTGGAGGTTTAGGACTTATAGGCGCGGGCTCGATGTATCCTGAAGTTTTGAGAGAACATATTCAAAAATGTAAAAAAGCGACAGACAAGCCTTTTGGAGTAAATATTCCGATGTTGTATCCAAACATTGAAGAAATAATGAATATTGTTGTTGAAGAAGGCGTGAAAATCGTTTTTACTTCGGCAGGAAATCCTAAAACTTGGACTTCTTTTTTAAAGTCAAAAGGAATTACTGTTGTTCATGTTGTGAGCAGTTCTGTTTTTGCCATAAAAGCGCAAGAAGCTGGCGTTGATGCGATTGTTGCAGAAGGTTTTGAAGCCGGCGGACACAATGGTCGTGATGAAACAACGACCTTAACACTCATTCCGATGGTGAGAGAAAAAATCCAGATTCCGTTAATTGCAGCGGGCGGAATTGCAACGGGAAGAGGTATGCTTGCCGCTATGATTCTTGGTGCCGATGGCGTTCAGGTTGGAAGCCGTTTCGCAGCTTCAGTAGAATCATCGGCTCACAATAATTTTAAAGAAACTATAGTTAGTATAAAAGAAGGCGATACACATTTGACGTTGAAAGAATTAGCGCCCGTACGTTTGGTGAAAAATAAATTTTATCATGATGTACAAGCGCTATATGAAAAATGCCCTTCAAAAGAAGATTTAGTATCGCTATTAGGCAGAGCGAGAGCAAAAAAAGGAATGTTTGAGGGTGACCTTGAAGAAGGCGAGCTTGAAATAGGGCAAATTGCAGGATTGATTCATGAAATTTTGCCAGTTGAACAAATTATCCAACAAATGATTGCCGAATTTGATGTTGCTAGAAAAGAAAAGTCTAAATTTGAATTTTAATTATCTGTAAGAAATATTTCATGAATTTCATTCGTACTGCTATATTATTTTTGTTTTTTATTTTTGGACTGCAAAATGTTCAAAGCCAGACTTATAATTTTAAAACTTCGGGTTTTAGTGTTTTAGAGAAAAATCAAAAAGGGAAATGGGGCGAATGGTCTAATCTTGATTTGGTAAATCTGAGTGTGGTTTTAGACACCAATAAACACAGAATTGTGGTTTACTCGCAGGAAATTCAGCTTTTTTATATTTTGGATTACATCGAAAGAGAAGAAAACGATACTGATATTGTTTATTCTTTTATGTGCAAAGATAATGATGGAAAAGAATGCAAGCTTTCTATCATCACCAGAAAAAAACAAGACTTTAGAAAACAACTTTATATCAACTACGACGATCATATTATTGTTTATAATCTTTTTAGTGTGTAATAAAAGTTTCTGAGAAGCTAAGATTCTAAGAAAATAAGATTTGAAATTTTACTAAAAAAAACAAACCCGACAGGTTTTTAAAACCTATCGGGTTTGAATATTAGTTTTAGAACCTCAGTTTCTTAGAATCTTAGCATCTTAGTATCTAAAAAAATCACTCTATATCTTTAATAAACTCGTCATATTCTAGATAAAACATTTCAAGCGCATGCATGTTTTCGTTGAAAAAATCAAAAATAGCATCCCAATTATTACGATTACTAAAACCAATTCCAGATTTTTCGACCCAGATTCGGCTGATAGTTTTGCCACTTTCAAGCGTGTAATTTTTTTCGAAAACCAAATCCTTTATAAATTCTTCTTCCAGAATATTTTTTAAGGCTTCCAATTTTTCAAAATAAGCAGTTCGTTTTTCGTCGCTTCTATGTTCAATATCGATTAAAACTTGTGCTTTTTTATTATCCACATAAAATTTAAAAGAGAAATCTTTGATTTTTGTATCATAAAGAACCCATTTTCTTGGATACTTTTCTGCAAAAGCTACCCAAAATTCTCTTTTCATGCGTTGTGATTCTTCTTTACTGTACATTATCTATTGCTTTATCCTAGGAAATTTGCAGAACCGCATTTTCTAGAGTATATTTATATTTTTAATTGAAAGTACAAAAATAAACTTTGAATATGGATTTTCAAGATTTTTTGCAATATGTTCCTAATTTAATTCCTGTTGAATTGCCAGCGACAAGTTCGCATATAAAAATGGCACCAAAAGAACGTATGCAAGAACTTAAAAATCTTGATTTAAGTGCAAAAAGTCCGAGAATTGCAGCAGTAATGATGCTTTTTTACCCAAAAAATGGTAAAACACATTTAGTTTTGATTGTCCGAAATGCTTATAATGGCGTTCATTCATCGCAGATTGCATTTCCTGGAGGTAAATATGAAATCTCAGATTTTGATTTTAAAGACACTGCATTGCGAGAAACAAATGAAGAAATTGGTGTACTTCCTGAAAAAATTGAAGTTGTCAAGCATTTTACGCCAATGTACATTCCGCCGAGTAATTTTCTGGTCCATCCTTTTATGGGAATTGCAAGAGAGGAACTTTCATTTTACCCCGATATACGTGAAGTGGCAGACATCATTGAGCTGCCATTATCTGATTTTTTAAAAGATGAAATAATCATCAAAGCCACATTGTCAACTTCTTACGCAAAAAATGCTTTGGTTCCGGCCTTTAGTATCCAAAATCACATTGTTTGGGGCGCCACAGCGATGATATTAAGCGAACTTAGAGACGTTTTAAAATCTGTTTTAGAAGAAAATTCGTAAAAATGAAAATTTAACGATTTGATATTCATAATTATAACAATTTATTTCCGAAATTGCTATAAAGTATTGCTAAAAGAATAATTTTTGTATGTTTGCGACCTAACAAAAAACACGATAAACAGCTATGGGATTGTTTAAACGAAATCCTTTTGGACATATATTATTCATCAAGAAATGGTTAATCCGTATCTTGGGTGCAATGACGCACCGTAGATACAGAGGATTTAATGAATTGCAGATCGAAGGGTCTGAAATTATTAAAACATTGCCTGATACTAATGTGCTGTTTATTTCTAATCACCAAACGTATTTTGCCGATGTTGTGGCAATGTTTCATGTGTTTAACGCAAGTTTAAGCGGACGTCAAGATACTATTAAGAACATTGGATATTTGTGGCAACCAAAAATGAATATTTATTATGTTGCCGCCAAAGAAACAATGCATGCTGGTTTATTGCCAAGAATTTTAGCATATGTCGGAGCAATTACCGTTGAAAGAACTTGGCGTGCAAAAGGCGTTGACGTAACTGAAAAAAGAGACGTAAACCCAAATGATACAGAAAATATTAGAATTGCCCTTAATGATGGCTGGGTAATTACGTTTCCGCAAGGAACTACAAAATCTTTTAAGCCGGTTCGTAAAGGAACGGCACATATCATCAAACAACATAAGCCTGTCGTGATTCCAATTGTAATTGACGGTTTCCGTCGTTCATTTGATAAAAAAGGATTGCGAATGAAGAAAAAAGGAATTCTGCAGTCTTTCATCATCAAAGAACCTCTTAAAATTGATTATGAAAATGATACAATCGAAGAAATTGTTGAAAAAGTAGAATACGCAATCGAACAACATCCATCATTCTTAAAAGTTATTCCAGCCGAAGAAATCAAAACTCAGGAAGAACTTAACAAATTGAGACAATGGGAGTATTAAATTGTAGATTTTAGATTTCTGATTTTAGATTGTTTTTTGTTTTGTGTTTCTCCTGAGGCTTCGGGATCAAGTTTGAAAAAAACTTAGCGCCTTAGAATCTCAGAACCCTAGTATCTTAGAAATCAATTTTCTTCAACTCCTTATAATTCGCGTATAATCTGCGTAATAAAGTTCCGTAAAGCAATCTGTAGATACACCAGAATAGTCCTAATATTCCTAATATGATCAGAAATAAAATTCCAATTGTAAAAAACATTGTTTTTCCGCTTTCGGCAAGTTGTTCTCTAAAAAACGCCATATCTGGATTGTAAACAAAAGCAATAAAATAGCTTAAAATAGTTATTAAAACTAGCATTCCAAGATTATACCATACGTAATACTGAACTGTTTTTCGGGTTCTTAAAATGGCGCCCATTAGTGATTTTGTTGCAACAGTGGTTGAAATAGTTTTGTAGTTTTTATAAAAGATAATAATAAAAATCAGTACAACTACATAATTAAAATAGGTAAGGATTTCCATTGCCAATACTATTTCAGGATGATTCATTTTTTGCAATAAATCATCAGTATTGATAAATAAGTTTGAAAAAGTCCAAAAACAGACTTCCAAAATACTGATAATTAAAATCCACTTTACAATCGATGACGATTTTTTGTGAATCATCTTGTAGATTTCTTTTTCAGAAATTTGCTCAAAAGAATCCGAGTTCTTTTTCCAGTCTTTTTTTAATAAATCCAGTTCTTTCATAATAATTTTTAAGGATTTAGTATTTTTTTAAGTTTCCCCTTGATTCTGTTCATTTTCACGCGCGCATTCACTTCGCTGATTCCTAGAGTTTCAGCTATTTCTTGATAATCTTTGTCTTCTAAATACATAAAAACTAATGCTTTTTCGATGTCATTAAGCTGGTAAACCGCTTTGTACATCAATTTAATCTGTTCTTCTTCTTCATAGTTGTAATCAACATCTTTTACAAAATGCTGATGACTTTCGTATTCTACTGTCGATATAGTTCTTTTGGTTTTTCGGTATAAAGTGATTGCCGTATTTAACGCAACACGATACGTCCAGGTCGAAAATTTACTGTCGCCTCTAAATTTTGGATAAGCTTTCCAGAGCTGAATGGTGATTTCTTGAAACAAGTCTTTGTGTGCGTCTTCGCCAGCAGTATATAATCTACAAATCTTGTGGATTATATTCTGATTTGCCTGCAATTGCGCAACAAATGATTGTTCTAGATTTTCGCTCATATAAATATTAGTAGTTATGAAATCATTTTTGTTACAAAGATTTTTGATTTTTTGCCACAGATTAAAAGATTAAAAAAGATTTTTAATCGCATTTTAATTTCAATTCAAAATAGAAATCATTGAAATCCCTGAAATCTGTGGCAAAAACTATAGTTTTTTTTCTTTATAATAATTAATCATCAAATCAACAAACTTGCTATAGCTTTCCATTCCGTCTTTTTGATTGTTTGATTTTAAGAAATTATCATACAGGAAATGAAAACCTTTATCAATAAAAGTGTCATATTTATTCCAAAAATCTTGACTTTCCTGATAATTTTTTAAAATTCCGATGTGCACTGTTTTTTTCAATTCATTAAATATCTTTTCATTTTTAAATTGCCAGATGCCAAGGCAATAACGCAAAGCAAAACTATATCCGGAATATTGATAATATAAGTTGTCATTTTTTACGGTTGCTAAAACTCCGATGAAATTGCATTCGTTTTCGCTTGCAAAACCAATTTGATGTGCCATTTCATGTGAACTCGTTATTGGGAAATTATACATTGGCAGTAAATCATTTACTTGCGCTTCATTCGTAAATGGATTTAAATAACCGCCAAACCCCATGTAAGTCAAAGGAACGCTGAATAATGATTTTTTTACGCTTAAAATTTCGTATTTGAAATAAGGATGTTCTTTTGCTAAATTATCATAGCCACTGACATTTGTTTTAAAAACTTCTGTTTGCGAATAGGGGAAAACAACTCTAACAGTATCATTTTTAGTGATTTGATAATGTATTTCGTTAGTCTTTGCAATTAATCTTTTTGTAAATGCTAGAAGATCGGCATCAGTGTATTCTCTTTTGATTTCCATTTTTTCAAAAAGGGGTTTGCGATAATAATTGAAAGCCCAAAGCAGATGAAAGAAAAAGTAAAATACAGAAATTTTGCCTAAGATGGTTAAAAGATGATTTTTCCATTCTGTTTTCCAGGTTTTTCTAATTCTCCAAAACCAGCCAATTATAGAAATTATTAAAAGTGCGTAAAAACAATCTCCAACTGAAAAAGGAATTTTTCCTAAAACATTTCGAGAAAAATGCGAGATTCTGATATATAAATTGTTGCTGTAAAAACCTTCAACATAATCCGGAAAGAACTGAAGGATTTTTAAAAAGATAATCTGAATTAAAAGAAATAGGGGCAAAATATATTTTTTTTTCACAGCAAGATTTTTTGATACGTAAATATAAATACAATTATTATAACTTAAGACGAATCGTATTTGTGAAATTTGATTTTAAAGTTGATAATTAGTGCTAATTCGTGAAATTTGTTTCGAAAAAAGCGTTTAAACTTTGTAACTTTGGGACTCTTAATTGTTAAACTTCAAACAAAATATAATGAGTCAGGAAATTAGAAATCTGGAGCCAAAAGCGCTTTGGAATAAATTTGCAGATTTAAATGCTGTTCCGCGTCCGTCAAAAAAAGAAGAGCGTGTTATCGAGTTTATGAAAAACTTTGGAAATAGCTTGGGTCTAGAAACTTTTGAGGATGAAATTCGAAATGTAATCATCAGAAAACCGGCGACGCCAGGAATGGAAAACCGCAAGCCAATTGTAATGCAAGGACACCTTGATATGGTACATCAAAAAAATGCCGATACGGTTTTTGATTTTGACACACAAGGAATTGACATGTATGTAGATGGCGACTGGGTACGCGCGCGAGGAACAACTCTTGGTGCTGATAACGGACTTGGAGTTGCGACAATTATGGCAATTTTAGAAAGCAAAGATATTCCGCATCCAGCAATTGAAGCATTGTTTACTGTTGATGAGGAAACCGGAATGACAGGAGCTTTAAACCTTAAAGGAGGCATTTTGCAAGGCCAGATTTTGTTGAATTTGGATACAGAAGAAGACGACGAAATTGATATTGGATGTGCAGGTGGAATTGATGTCACAGCAACAAGAACATATCATGAAGAAGAAGTGCCAGAAGGTTCTGTTGGTTATACCATTACCGTAAAAGGCTTGAATGGAGGGCATTCAGGAATGGATATTCATAAAGGTTTAGGGAACGCCAATAAAATCATGAATCGTTTGTTGTTTGATGCTTTTGAAAATTTCGGTTTACAGATTGTGGAAATCAACGGTGGAAGTTTGCGAAATGCAATTCCGAGAGAAAGTGTTGCGAAAGTAATTATTTCTCAAATGTTTGATGAAGCTTATGTTTATGATATGCAGGAAATTATTGCTGATATCAAAGCGGAATACAAAACTACTGAGCCAAACTTATCGATCGAAATCATAAAAGGCGATTTGCCAGAAAAAGTGATGGATTTGGGTGTTCAGGAAGGAATTATAAGAGCAATTTACGCTGCACACAACGGAGTTTACAGAATGAGCGCTGATATGGCAGATTTAGTTGAAACTTCAAATAATATTGCTCGTGTTGTTATAAAAGATGGAGAAATTTTGGTGGGATGTTTAACACGTTCTTCTGTTGAATCTTCAAAATTTGATTTGGCCAATTCACTGCGTTCTGCTTTTGAATTAGTGGGATGTGAAGTAGAACTTACAGGTTCTTACCCAGGTTGGACACCAAATGTAAATTCTGAAATCTTAGAGGTTTTAAAAGAAATTTACGAGAAACAAAATGGTGAGCAGCCAAAAGTTGTAGCATGCCACGCTGGTTTAGAATGTGGTATTTTAGGAACTAATTATCCAGGAATGGATATGATTTCTTTTGGTCCAACAATTCACGGAGCACATTCGCCAGACGAAAGAGCGAGTATTTCATCTGCTCAAAAATATTGGAAATTTGTATTGGAAATTCTTTCGAATATACCAGTTAAATAGGAGTGGTCAGTGTTCAGTTTTTTTAGTATTCAGTAAATCTGTAAACTAAAAAACTGAACACTTTTTTTATTTTGCGAAAAATATTATTATTCAGGATTTTGACGATAAATTTCAATTGAGTCCTTTGCAAGTCTTTCCTTCAGCCATAGTTTTAGTTTTTGACGTGATTCTGGATTCAGTTCTTTTTTGGTTTGATAAAGAATAATAGGAATTACGTTTGAATCATCGTTATTTGTTTTAACCCTATAATTTCCAATTTTCAGCGAAGTGATTTCAGGAAATAAAATAGTGCTTTCGGCGCCAATTTTCTCGCTGTTGAAATGATATTCAGATAATTGATTTCGGAGATTGTTGATTATAATGTCTTTTTGGTCAACAATATTTTGACTGTTATTGATTTGATTCAGAATATCTTTTCTCAAATTAACCGTGTCTTGGCGAATAATCAGTTTGGTATTTGGTAAATTATAAGAAACCAGCTTTTTATTTAGACTATCGATTTCCTTTTCCGTAAATTTTTTGGTCAAAAAGGCGAGTTCAATTCTTTTAGGATCAGTATTGTACTGGATATTTTTATAAATAATAGGAAAGTCATTATTGATAAATTCGTTCTGAATAAATACTTGCGTTCTCGAATTATAACTCTTTTGGATATACAGTTGATACGCAAAATACACACTCGGAATAATTAACAGCAATATAAGAACCGTAATGCCATATTGTACTCTTTTTTCATTTTTCACATCAAGTTGCTTTGCTTTCGGATATTTTAAATACTTGACAATTACAAAAGTAGCGATGCAAATAAAAACACAGTTTATAGTATACAAATACATGGCGCCAAGAAAATAAATATAGTTGCCAAGCGCCAAGCCATATCCAGCAGTGCAAAGCGGAGGCATGAGTGCAGTTGCGATCGCGACGCCTGGAATTGGGTTTCCTTTTTCGACACGGGTAACGGCTATAACTCCAACTAATCCACCAAAAAAGGCAATTAAAATATCGTAAATATTGGGTGAAGTTCTTGCTAATAATTCGGATTGTGCGTCTTTAAATGGACTGATATAAAAATAAAAAGTCGATGTACATAAACTGACGATTGTGGCAATCAATAAATTTTTGATAGATTTTTTTAGAAGTTCAAAATCATACATTCCTAAGCCAAAACCTGCTCCAACAATTGGACCCATTAAAGGCGAAATCAGCATTGCTCCAATAATTACTGCCGTTGAGTTTACATTTAATCCAACTGAAGCAATGATAATTGCACAGGCCAGAATCCAAATATTTGAACCTCTAAAAGACACCGCGCTCGTAATATTTTCGATTACGAGTTTTTTGTTTTCTTCACCTTTATTAAGGTCAATAAAATTTAGAATTTTTCGGGTAATATCGGTCATTTTGTCTTTTTTGATTAAAGTAGGCGACTTGTTGTAATTGGTCTTGAAGTCTAATTTAATCAAAAAAAGTGGTAAAATGGGCTATTTGTTTTTTTATAATTTCAGTAGGTTTCATTGATTTATCTGAAAAGGTGAAACAAATCATCTGAAATACTAAGACAATTTTTGTTTGTCAATTGTCCAGATTTGTGGGTTTTAGAAAATCTCCGTCGATTATTAATAATTCAACACCTTCAGTAGTAATAGAACGATGTGAGCTCACATCATCAGACACTACGTAAGTCATTCCTTTTGTTAATTTAAAGTTTTGTCCGTTCTCTAATTCGCTTATAAATTCGCCATCAAGACAATGTACAATATGTCCTTTTTGACACCAATGATCCGCGATGTAATTTTTTGTATAAATAACTTTTCGAATGCGTAGATTTCCTAATTGCAAAGTTTGCCAATATGCGGTTCCAGATTCTCCAATGTGTTCTGTTTTTGGAATTGAGTTCCAGTCAATTGTTTGAAAAAGTATTTCAGACATGTGCTTTGGGTATTGGTTAAAAAAGAAAATAAAAAAATCCTCAAAAAAATTGAGGATTTGAATTTATAATGAAATGCTAATTTCGTTTCAACACTTTATATTGCTCATAACAGCCGCTAATAGCATCAAGAATCTGCAAGTCATTTGCTTGCTGAACAAAAGATTCTGAATAGTTGCAACGCTGTAAAATTTCCGGAATTTCTTCTTTTGTAATTCCTAAAAGCAGAGCAAGTGTTTCTCGGTCATATTTTGATTCTAGAAGATTCCTGATGGTATCATCTTTTTTCATGTCCTTGAGTTTCTTGAGTTCTTTTCCATTTTTTCCAAAGAAATTATAAAGCATATCGGCGGGGTTAAAAATAGAACCCAATACTTTTCCAAAAGCGTTTGGAGCATATTCACCCGCTTCATAACCTTGGGTAAGACCCGAAATACTATAACGGTAATTTTCCTTAGTCGGAATTAATTTTGAGTCGATTTCAAGATATCCAGTTAGGCTGAAAGGTGCAATAACAACTTCTTCAAGTGCGATTGCTTTTTCTGTAAGCTGAATTCTTGTGATTTTATTTTTGATCCAGTCATTAGTTACTCTGATTCGCAAAGATTGGAATCCTAGGATAGAGAATTGCAGTGTATCATTTGGCTGTACATCAATTTCAAAATAACCTTTAGCATCAGACATAGCGCCCAAAACTTTGTTTTTGTTGATGACATTTACATTAGGAAGAGGTTGTTTGGAGTTATCATTATAGATATAACCTGATACCCTTTGTGGAGCCGTTGATTCTGTTTCTTGGGCAAAACCAATACTCGTAAGTAGCATAAAAAAGAAAACTGCGAAATATTTCATATCCTGATTTAAAGCACTAAAAGTAGTAAATAGGGATTAAATATTTCGCAGTCTTGGAATATAATTATAAGAAAATTAACAAAGCAAAAAATATTGCTTTTTGTATTTAACTAAAACAAGGTATGGTGAAAGATTTTTTGACATAAAAAAATCCCAAATTCCAATTATGTCTGGAATTTGGGATTTGTATTTTAAGATATTAAAGTATTAATCTCTTCTTGGTCTTCTTGGTCTTGGTGAATCACCAAAGCTTTCAGAACGTCTTGGAGCTCTATCAGAACCACCTTCGTTTCTTCTGAAACCACCTTCTCTTGGAGCAGAGTTTCTTTCGCCTCTAAATCCTCCGCCTGAACCTTCACGTCTTGGAGAAGAATTTCTGTCACCTCTAAAACCTCCAGAACCTTCACGTCTTGGTGCAAAGTTTCCTTCTCTTCTTCCAGAATCGCGTCTTCCGCCACGGTTGTTGTGATCGCGTCTTCCGCCACCATCATTTTTAGAAATTTCAACATTAATACGACGTCCTTCTAATTGAACGTTGTTTAAAATATCCATTACTTTGTCAGTGTGCTCAGGATCAGTGTTAAAGAAAGAGAATCCTTCTTTTACATCTACTTTGAAAACGTCATCACGACCTAAGTCTAATGTTTCTTTCAAGTAATCTTTAAGAGACATCCAGTCGAAGTTATCTCTAGAACCAATATTTACAAAATAACGAACCGCTCCGTTATTATTGAATTCTCTTGGTTCAGAATCACCTCTTTCGCGTCTTTCTCCAGAAGATTGAGCAGAAATATCTCTATTCTTTTTATAGTAAGCAATAAAACGGTTAAATTCTACTGAAACCATTTTCTTGATCAATTCTTCTTTAGATAAATCTTCAAGAACATTGTTGATTGCTGGCAAATAGTTGTCAATTTCGTGATCAACCTCAGTATCTTTAATTTTATTTGCTAAGTGCAATAATTGAATTTCGCAGATTTCGATTCCAGAAGGAATCGTTTTTTCTTCGAATTTTTGTTTGATGATCCTTTCGATAGAAGAAATTTTACGCAACTCACTTTTTGTAACGATAACAATAGAAGTTCCTAATTTTCCAGCTCTACCAGTACGACCAGAACGGTGGTTGTACGTTTCGATTTCATCAGGTAATTGGTAGTTTACAACGTGTGTTACGTTATCAACGTCAATACCACGCGCAGCAACGTCAGTAGCAACAAGCATCTGAATTTGTCTTCCGCGGAAAGATTTCATTACACCATCACGTTGTGCCTGAGATAAATCTCCGTGCAACGCAGCAGCACTATATCCGTCTTCAATTAATTTCTCGGCAATAGCCTGAGTATCTCTTTTAGTACGACAGAAAACCACAGAGAAAATATCTGGGTTAGCATCGGCTAAACGTTTTAGAGCTTCGTAACGGTCACGTGCATTTACTAAGTAAAATTCGTGAGACACTGTTGACGAACCTGAATTTTTAGTTCCAACAGTAATTTCAACTGGTTCGCTCATGAATTGTTTTGCAATTCTAGCAACCTCTTGTGGCATAGTTGCAGAGAACAACCATGTACTTTTTTCATCTGGAGTATCTGATAAAATAGATACGATATCCTCATAAAATCCCATGTTCAACATTTCGTCAGCCTCATCAAGAACACAGTAGTCTATGTTTTTAATGTTAACCAAACCTCTGTTGATCATGTCTTGCATTCTTCCTGGAGTAGCCACAATAATTTGTGCTCCTCTTTTAATTTCTCTAGCTTGCTCTGTTATACTAGCCCCGCCGTAAACTGCTACCACATTAATACCTTTTTCGTATTTTGAGTAGTTTTTAAGTTCGTTGGTAATCTGTAAACAAAGTTCTCTTGTTGGCGATAAAACTAATGCCTGAGTATTTCTGTTGTCAGCATCAATTTTTTGAATTAGCGGAAAACCAAAAGCTGCCGTTTTCCCTGTCCCTGTCTGAGCCAACGCAACCATATCTGTGTCTTTTTCCAATAATAGGGGAATCGCCTTTTCCTGTACCTCTGACGGATTTTCAAATCCTAGATCTAAAATCGCCTTCAGTAACGATTCATTCAATCCTAATTGTTCAAATTTGTTCATATGTATTTTTAAAATAGGGTGCAAAATTACTGTTAATTATTCAGATAAACTAATGCTATTTTAAGAATTATGTATTTCTTATGATTTGATAATCAAAAAGTTATGTTTACTGTTAAATCATTTTTTAGAAAGATCGAAGAATTTTCGGAAAAAATACGTCGTGAAATATAAACTTTCGCTTTTAAAATGTTGTATTTTAAACAATTATTTTATGGAGTTCAGAAAATCAATTAGTTGCTCCGTAGCTTTTGCACGATGACTGATTTTATTTTTGATTTCTGCTGATAATTCGGCAAAAGTCTCTGAATAATTTTCTGGCTGAAAAATAGGATCGTATCCAAAACCGTAATTTCCAGATTTTTGTAGCGTAATTTTCCCTTTTGCCAAACCTGTAAATAGGTGTTGTTCCCCATTTAAGTTTAATGCAATAACGGTTTTGAACTGCGCATTACGATTTTCTTCTCCTTTTAAAGCTTTTAAAAGTTTATTCATATTATCGTCTGCATTTTTTTGCTCGCCGGCATATCTGGCAGAATAAACTCCAGGTTCGCCATTTAGTGCAGCCACTTCTAATCCTGTATCATCTGCAAAACAGTTGTAGCCATATTTTTCGGTAACGTAGTTTGCTTTTAAGATTGCATTTCCTTCAATTGTTTCAGCAGTTTCTGGGATTTCTTCAAAACATCCAATTTCTTCAAGACTTAATAATTCTATAGAACCATTTAAGATGCTTTGAATTTCTTTGATTTTGTTTTTATTGTTTGATGCGAAAACGAGTTTCATAGTTGGTATATTTTAAAATGATTTTTTCGATAAAAAAGATAAATAGTATTCCCGTGGTATAAGCCAACATATCTGACCATAAAAAACCTTGACCTAAAACATATCTTCCAAAAAGTGTTTTTCTGAGTTCAATAATCCATTCAGCTTGATAAAGCTGTAGAAATTCAATTGAATAACAAATCAATAAGGAAAGAATTGCGATTTGAATGGCTTTTTTATTGGGAAACAAAATTCGGATAAGCGCATAAATCATTATAGAATACAAAAAATCACCAATCCATAAAGGAACAAATGAAATTTTCCTTGAAATGATTCCGAGAAAAATAATCAGGAGGAAAAGAATGAAATAACGAAGTCTGGATTTTTGCAAGTTTGATTTAGATTTTATCCTTAAACAAAATTACAATTAATCTTTTAAACTTTTTGATTTGCGATTTCTCTTTGTAAAAGTTTGAAACTTTTGCAGAGAGAAGTAGTAATGAAATAGTACATTTTTAGGGAACGAATAATACAAACATTCAAATAAGTTCTCTTTATTTTATAAATTTAGCGATTCAAAAAACTATAGAATTAAAAAATAACCACATGAATGTAAGATTCCTTACTCTGATAACCGCTTTGTTTTTGCTTGGAAATCAGGGTTTCTCCCAAAAAAACAACTCATTTAATATTAAAAAACAGCTTGATTATTGTGCTGAACAAGCCTCAAAAACTTTAAAAGTGATTCCGAATGACGGAAGTTCGCCAAGAACTGTCCCAAATGGAAGCAGCGAATGGAAATTTGTTGGTTATAAAGATTGGACAAGTGGTTTTTGGCCTGGGGAATTATGGTATTTGTATCAAGCAACCGGTGATAAAAAATGGGAAAAAGAAGCCGATAAATTCAGCCGATTTTTAACACCCTTATCTGTAAGCAAAGCGGGAGATCACGATTTAGGATTTCAGGTCTTCAATAGTTTTGGAAATGGCTATCGTATGACAAAAAACAAGGAATACAAAGAAATCATCCTTAAAACAGCAGATACATTAGCGACACTTTTTAATCCGAAGGTGGGAACAATCCAGTCCTGGCCTCATAATAAAATGGGTGGGCACAATACGATTATCGATAATATGATGAATTTGGAAATGCTGTTTTGGGCTTCTAAAAATGGCGGAAGCAAAAAATTGTATGATATTGCTGTAAAACATGCCGAAACAACCATGAATAATCATTTTAGACCAGATTATACTTCATATCATGTTGTGATTTACGATTATGAAACCGGTAAAAAGATAAAAGGAAGAACGGCTCAAGGATATAGCGACGACAGTATGTGGGCGAGAGGCCAGGCATGGGGAATTTACGGTTTTACAATGGTTTACAGAGAGACAAAAGATTCTAAATTTTTAGATTTCGCACACAAAATTGCACGCGTTTATTTGGATAGATTAACAACAAAAGATTTGATTCCGTATTGGGATTTCAATGCCCCGGATATTCCAAATGCGCCTCGAGATGCATCTGCGGCAGCGATCGTATCTTCAGCACTTCTAGAATTAAGTTCGTATACAAAAGACAAAAATCTGAAAAAAGAATATTTGACGAAAGCTAAAAAAATGATAGTTTCGCTTTCAGATAATTATCAGAGTCACGATGTCAATTCGGCATTTTTGCTTCATTCAACAGGACATAAACCAGCTGGAAGTGAAATTGACTGTTCTATTAATTATGCTGATTATTATTATTTAGAAGCGCTTTTAAGACTTCAAAAACTTAAATAATTAGAGTTATGAATAAGAAAATAAGCCAAATCCTTTCCCTGCTTATTATTGTATTAATGCTTGCGAGCTGTAAAAATGCAAAACAAAAACTGCAGGAATATGTTGCTGCATATAATACCGCGGCACCTAGTTTTAAGGCAGATCATGTTACTTTGACAACCGCGCGAGGTTATATTAATGACGACAAAATTGAATTGCGATTTGAAACTGCTTTGCAACAAAATGAAGCTAATAAAATGGCTGGTGATATGGCATTTTCAAAATTGCTTAAGGAAATGATAAACAAAAACCAGATTCCGAAAGATTTGGTGGAAGAAGGAATTCGGTTTGATGCTTATTTTTTAGCAGATGACAATACTGTTCTTTCAAAGAAGGTAATTGACAAAGAATCAATTTCAGAAATACTAAAATAAGAAGTTTTACTATTTTGACAGCCTAAATTATTGAAGAACCTCTTTAGCTTTTCTAAAGAGGTTCTTTTATGCATTGCATTTTGTCCTATTTGTCTGTATTTGATTTGTAATTAAGAGGTTATAAAGTTTATTTTTGTCTTAATTTTGTTTTTGTGTTAGAAGTTTGTTATGTTTGAGTTAAAAAATAACCAAAAATCTAAAAAATTATGAAAAAAATTACCCAAATCGCATTTGCATTTATTTTAGTTTTAGCCCTTGTAAGCTGTAAAAACACTAAACAAAAAATTCAGGAGCACGTTAGCAACTACAATACGACTGCTTCTATAAAAGGAGGAAATGTTGTATCGACAAGCGCGAAGGCATTTTTGAATGACAATAAAATTGAAATTAGAATTGAAACAGATTTAGAAGGAACTGAGGAAAACAAAGTAGCATATCAGGACACTTTTCCAAGTTTGCTTACAGAAATGATCAAAAATGACCAAATCTCTAAAGAACTAATCGAAGAAGGGGTAAAGTTTGATGTGTATTTCATCTCTTATAACAATGTTATATTGGCAAAACAATTAGTTGACAAAGAAGAATTAGCAGTTTTAGAAGGTTCTGGAAGTGCTGGAAAAGGAAAAGAAACCGCAAAACTGTAATTATTGGAAATAAAATTACTTTAATAATATAAAAAATAGGGCGCAATTTTAAACACATAGAAACATAGTTTTATAATGCTTAAAAAAAGGCGTTTCACTTATTTAAACAAACATAGTTAAGCTATTTGTTAAAAAGAAAATATATAAAATTTAAAAAGCCTCTTTGATTATTCGAAGAGGCTTTTTTGTTTAATTTCTTTTAGTAACATTTGTCAAGTTATCTGGGAAATATAAGTCGGATAGATTTGCAAATTCATCGCCTCGCATAAAGATGTTGATGTCAACATCTGCAAAAGAAGTTTTTCCGGCTGCTGCCAAAAGTTCATTTGCAGAATGCAAGGTGTTTTTATGAAAATGATATACACGTTCTGATTTATCGGTGACAACCAAACCTTTCATCAGCATTTTATTTTGAGTTGCAACCCCAGTCGGACATTCATTATTATGACAACGAAGCGCTTGAATACAACCCAATGAGAACATGAAGCCTCGTGCGCTGTTGCACATATCGGCTCCAAGCGCAACGGCATGCAAAATCGAATATCCAGAAATAATTTTTCCGCTTCCAATAATTCTGATTTTATCTCTAATATTTAATCCAACTAAAGTTTTATTGACAAAAATCAAAGCAGGTTCAAATGGCATTCCAACTCCGTCTGCAAATTCTAAAGGAGCAGCTCCAGTGCCGCCTTCAGCACCATCAACTGTAATGAAATCTGGATAAATATCCTCAGCAATCATTTCGTGGCAAATAGCCTCAAATTCGGCTGTGTTTCCAATACATAATTTAAAACCGATTGGTTTTCCGTTTGATAAATCACGCAATTGCTTTATAAAATGAACAAGCCCTTTTGAGTCTGAAAAAGCATGATGACCTGGCGGAGACAAAATCATAGTATGTGGTTTCACACCTCTGATTTTAGCAATTTGCTCCGTATTCTTTTTAGCAGGAAGCACACCTCCGTGACCTGGTTTTGCACCTTGTGAAAGTTTGATTTCAATCATTTTTACATTTGGAAGGTTTGCTTTTTCAGAGAATTTTTCAGGACTGAAATTTCCTTCGTCATCACGGCATCCAAAATATCCCGTACCAATTTGCCATGTAATATCGCCACCGCCGGCAAGATGAAATTCGGTCAAACCGCCTTCTCCTGTATTTTGGTAGAAATTCCCTTTTTTGGCACCAATATTTATAGCGCGAACCGCATGCTCGCTCAAAGAGCCAAAACTCATTGCCGAAACATTAAATAATGATGCCGAATAAGGCTGTTTGCAATCTTTTCCGCCAACCAAAACGCGTGGCAATTCTTCATTGACTTTTGCTGGAAAAATAGAATTTTTTATTCCTTCGTAGCTTTCAGTATTTAAGTTTTGCTGCGTTCCAAAAGGCGTGCTCGAATCAATATTTTTAGCCCTTTGGTAAACTAAAGAACGCTGATTTCTAGAAAAAGGTTTTCCATCAGTAGATCTTTCAATAAAATATTGCTGAATTTCAGGTGCAATCATTTCAAATAAATATCTGAAATAACCTAAAACTGGAAAATTTCTTAAAATTGCATGTTTTTCTTGTAAAGTATTGTAAACGCCAACAACCAAAAGTATTGGAAGAACAATAACAAGAAGAAAACCGCGTCCTGTGTAATAATAAATTGCGGCAACAATTAGAAACAATAAGAAACCGTAGATAAAGAATTTTTTTCTCATGTTTTTTTAAATATTTTAAAAGTAATAATTAGTTGAATCTTAAGCGTACATAAACATGTTTAATGCCTTTTTTATCAGATTCTCTTTCATCGATTTCGAGAAAATCAGTTAAAGATTTCAGCATTGGCGTAAGTTTGGAATAACCATAATTTCGTGGGTCAAATTCTGGTTTTTTCTTTACAATCAAATTTCCAACGTCGCCTAAAAATGCCCATCCATCATCATCTTCAAGATCTTCAATTGTAGTTTCTATCAATTCAATAGTTTGTTTGTCAACTTTGTGAAGTGCTTTTTCAGTTGGTTTTTCGACAGGTTTTTTGGTGTCGGAAGGAGCAGTTTTTGGTTTTTTCTTTTGAATCGCTCCATCCAAAACCTCAATATAAATAAATCGGTCACAGGCAACAATGAACGAACTTGGGGTTTTCTTTTCTCCAATACCAATAACTTTCATTCCAGATTCCCTCAAACGGATTGCTAGTCTTGTAAAGTCGCTGTCGCTCGAAACAATGCAGAATCCGTCTAATTTTCCAGAATACAGCAAATCCATTGCATCAATAATTAAAGCAGAATCTGAAGAATTTTTTCCAACCGTATAACTATATTGTTGGATAGGGGTAATGGCATGTTCTAAAAGCACGCCTTTCCAGCCATTGGCATTTGGTTTTGTCCAATCTGCATAAATGCGTTTGGTTGTGGGAGTTCCAAACTTTGCAATTTCCTCCATCATACCTTTTACATTACTGTAGGGAACATTATCGGCGTCTATAAGAACGGCTAGTTTTAAATCTTTTGAAGTGCTTAAAGCCATTTTTCCAATATTTGAAAATTAAGTATTCTCAAAGTTAAAATTAAAATTTGTTTTTATGTGATTTTATTGGCGAATTAGTGTTTTTGGAATATTAAATAGTTTGGTTATAAATAAGTTTTTCTGAGATGAAATTAAAAGAGGAGTCACAATGTTTTCATAATTAACAACTGCAATCTTCCTACAACATGTTAAAAAGAATATTAGTAAAATAATAGAGCTATAAAGCGTCTCATTTTCATTGTAATATCTTTTTGTTTGTAATGTGTTTTTGTTTTTGCCAAGGTTTTCTTTAAGATTTATAATAAATCAGTAATTTGCCTTTTTTTAAGATAAAAATTTTGTTTTTGAAATAAGTATTTGTCTAATGTATAAAGGTTTGACTTAAATTATTAGGTTTAATCTTATTAAATGTAATGGTAAGAATTATTTTCAATAAAAATAATTGAGGTTCTTCATTTTAAATTAATAATGATTATTTTTGCTCGCTGATTAAGTTAAAATTATTACTACACTATATTATGGTAAAAGATTTATTCGAGAGAATTCAGGACAATAAAGGACCTTTAGGAAAATGGGCTTCTCAGGCAGAAGGCTACTATGTTTTCCCAAAGTTAGAGGGTGAGCTGGGTCCTAGAATGACATTTCACGGAAAGAATATTCTAAACTGGAGTTTAAATGATTATTTAGGTTTAGCTAATCATCCAGAAGTTCGTAAAGCAGATACAGATGCTGCAATCCAGTTTGGTGCAGCTTATCCAATGGGAGCTCGTATGATGTCTGGACACACAACGTATCACGAACAATTAGAAAATGAGTTGGCAGAATTCGTAATGAAAGAGTCAGCTTATTTATTAAATTTTGGTTACCAAGGAATGGTTTCTATCATCGATGCTTTGGTAACAAAAAATGACATCATTGTATATGATGTTGATTCACATGCTTGTATCATTGACGGTGTTCGTTTACACATGGGTAAACGTTTTACTTACAAACACAATGATCTTGAAAGTATGGAGAAAAACCTGCAGCGTGCTACTAAAATGGCTGAAGAAACAGGCGGAGGTATTTTATTTATTACCGAAGGTGTTTTTGGAATGCGCGGACAGCAGGGGAAATTGAAAGAAATTGTTGCGATGAAGCAAAAATACAATTTCCGTTTATTAGTTGATGATGCACACGGTTTTGGTACACTTGGAAAAACAGGTGCCGGAGCAGGTGAGGAGCAAGGAGTTCAAGATGAGATCGATGTTTATTTCTCTACTTTTGCAAAATCAATGGCAAATATTGGTGCTTTCGTAGCAGCTGATAAAACGGTAATTGACTACTTAAAATACAACTTGCGTTCACAAATGTTTGCAAAAGCATTGCCAATGATCCAGACAATTGGTTCTTTGAAGCGTTTAGAATTATTGCGCAATTCATCTGCAATTAAAGACAAACTTTGGGAAAACGTAAATGCATTGCAAAACGGTCTTAAAGAAAAGGGATTCAATATTGGAGATACAAACACTTGTATTACTCCAGTTTATTTAGAAGGAAGTATTCCTGAAGCAATGGTAATGGTAAACGATTTAAGAGAAAACTACGGTATTTTCCTTTCAATTGTGGTTTATCCAGTTATTCCAAAAGGAATTATTTTATTAAGAATGATCCCGACAGCTTCTCATACTCTTGAAGATATTGAAGAAACTTTAACTGCTTTTGAAGCAATCCGCGAGAAATTAGTTAACGGAACTTATAAAGAAATTGCTGAACGTACAACTGTTGACGTTTCGTAATTTATTATAAAAATAGATTCCCGAATGTGGGAATTATGTAAAAAAATCCATTTGTTCTACGAATGGATTTTTTTTTATTTGGACTAACTTTATATTATAATCAACAAAATAAAAATAACGAATTATGAAAAAAGTAATAGCAATAATGGCTTTAGTTACGATAGTTCTTGTTTCGTGCAAAAAAGCAACAGAAACAGAACCTGTTCAAATTGAGCCAAAAGCACCAAAAGAAGCTGAAATTGTAGAACCAGCAGGAGATCAATGTTATGCATCAAGATCAAATGGATATATTGTAGCGATCAGTTATAATGTCAATTCGCATCAAGAAGTTAATGGAAAATTAAGCTATAATTTGACAGGAAAAGATAAAAACGAAGGAACTTTAGTGGGGAATATGAAAGGCGATACATTAATTGGCGATTATACATTCTTGTCTGAAGGCGTTTCATCTGTCAGAGAAGTTGCTTTTCTGCAAAAAGATGGAACTTTGATCGAAGGATATGGCGATGTGGTTTCGACAAATAACAGGGTCACTTTTAAAGATAGATCAAAATTAAAATTTGACGCAAAAAACACATTGAGCAAAGTTGACTGCAAAGTAGAATAAAAGTAGAATAAATATAGTTTATAAATTGAAAAATCCATTCGTTTGGGGGCGAATGGATTTTTTTATAAGAAACTGAACACTAAAAACTGCAAACTGAAGACTTTTTACAAGTTCTTCAGATACGTTTTTCTTTGACAGTGAATAGTTGGATCAAAGTTTTTCCATAATAAATGGATTGCATTATTTTCTAAAAGTTCAGGAGTTCTAATGCAGTTTCGGATTCCCTTTTCAGTGAAAGTTTTGTAATATTCATCAAAAATCAAAGCTGTAACGCCTTTATTTTGATACTCAGGACGAATACCGATTAGATAAAAAACAACGTCTTTGCTGTGTTTTTTAGCCTTCAATAACTGCAAAAAGCCAAACGGAAACAATTTGCCTTTTATTTTCTGCAAAGCCTCTGTAAAACTCGGCATAACGATACTAAAAGCGACTAAATTATCATCTTTATCAACCACAAATTTGATGTATTCAGGATTGATGAAACTAATGTATTTCTTTTTAAAATATTCTTTCTGAACATCTGAAATGGCAACAAATGAAGCCAGTTTTTCATAAGATTCATTGAACAAATCAAACATTTTGTCTACATGAGGCATAATGTCTTTTGTTTTGGTAAAATTCAGCGTTCTTAGTTCATAACGTTTTTTGATCAACTCTTGCGCCTTCTGAAAAAACTCCGGTTTTACATTAGAGAAAGGGAAAATACTTTCGATATATTGTTTTTCAACCTGAAAACCAAGCTGTTCAAAATGACCAACATAATATGCATGATTGTACCAAGTAATCATGGTTCCAACTTGGTCAAACCCTTCTGTAAGAACTCCCACTTTATCTAAGTTTGAAAATCCCATAGGGCCTTCAGCGTGCTCTAAATTATGTTTTCGGCCTAATTCATATACCTTTTCAAGCAATGCTTTGGTAACTTCAATATCATCAATTACATCAAACCAGCCAAAACGCACTTTTCTTTTATGCTGATTATTAACTTCAGACCAGTTGATGATTGCAGTAATACGTCCAACAGCTTTATTATCTTTATAAGCAATATAGAAATAAGCCTCAGCATTATCAAAAGCAGGGTTTTTTGTCTTGTCAAAAGATTCCAATTCATCAGCAATAATTGGCGGAACCCAATATGGATTATCCTTATAAAGTGAGAATGGGAATTTTATATATTCAGTTAATTCTTTTTTGGTTTTGGCTTCTTTAATTGTAATCATTAAGATGGTATTATGAGATTCTCTCTTTTAGAAGAGCGTTGTTATAAATTTACTCGTATTTAGATTTTCGTTTTCTTTCTTTTTCCTGATAATCAACTTCTTTTTTATTGTCTGAGTTTTTATCTGCTTTTTCTTTGTTTTTAACTTCAGTCAACTTCGATTGATACCATCCGTCATAGCGCCATGAAACCCCAATTCCGCCGTATAATATTGAAGGCGTGTTTTTGAAATTTGTGCTTATCGACGCATCAACCTGCATATTTCTTGAAAGCAAGTAAGCGGCACCGCCACGAACAATTGCATCACTATAAAAATCGCTTTTATATCCTTGATTTTCTACAAAACCTGACCATTTATCGTTAAATCCGTGGGTCAAAGTTAAAATATATCCGTAGCTCGGATAGTCAGTTCCAATATAATCGGCAATAATATTCGTTACAAAAACCCATTTTCCGCCTCCAAATAAGTTTTGCGTAACCAACGCTACTTTTGGAGAAATGGCACTTTGCGGCGAAAAATAATAAGGATTGTCTGCCCCAACAAAATTTGCTCCTGCAAATATAGACACTGCAGGAATTAATTCGTGCCAATTAAAAGCATGATTTGCTTTGTAGCTGTAAATATTGTTTTCTCTTTTGTAATTTTTATAAGGATCGTAAATTAAATATTTAGCTCCCAAGACTGTTTGTCTGAAATCGTTTTTTTTGTAGCTGGTATACGGAGTATCAAAGTTTTCCATTTGATACTGTACATCAAGAACAAACTCTAATTGTTCAAGAAAAGCACCATATCGAAGCGTAAAATCGGTTCCGAAACCGCTGGCATCATAATCTAATAAATCGTGTTTTTCTTTGATTCCGTAAAAGCCTAATTCGGCTTGAATTACTGTTTTTCCAACTGCGTAGGCAGACATAGTTTCGCCGGGGCGGTTTGAATTTATGACATCAGTGTATTGTCCGAAAAAGAAATGGGGCACAAAAAAAAGAGCTGTAATAAATAATTTTTTAATTTTTAACATAAATGTATTTTTGGATTAAAAAGTTATAACGCATTTCAAATGTACTATATTTTATTATTTATTTAAGATTGATATTTTAATTTTAAACTGCGGATTTACTAATTTTGGCAAAAATTATATAGTTATGCAAGAAGCATCTTTTTCAAACTTGTTTAAAACGATAATGTGGATCATTGCGTTTTATTATATTTTTAAATTTTTAGCTCGAATCTTTTTGCCAGTGTTGGTAAAGAAAGCAGTTGAAAAAGCAGGCGAAAATTTTCAAAGACAACAGCAATATAGCCAGGACAATTCATGGCAGAAAACTCAAACTAGAAATAATGATGAAATAATCATTAATACTGCCAATGCTAAAAATCCGCGTGAGACCAAAAAAGTTGGTGATTATGTTG
This sequence comes from Flavobacterium daemonense, assembly GCF_007341385.1. Classification (GTDB taxonomy): domain Bacteria; phylum Bacteroidota; class Bacteroidia; order Flavobacteriales; family Flavobacteriaceae; genus Flavobacterium; species Flavobacterium daemonense. Next base: position 194,167 of record NZ_VJYD01000004.1, on the reverse strand, counting down.
ATTACGAAGAAATAGATTAAGTTTGTATCCTGATTAATTAGGATTCATCATTTAACCAAACCTGCCAAAATTGAAAATAGTAAATAAGTTCATTCCGCACGCCCTTGTAGTATTGGGCTTTATTCTTGTATCATTAATTTATTTTTATCCGGTACTTCAGGGAAAACAAATTTTCCAGTCAGATATTGCACAGTACACCGGAATGGCTAAGGAGCAAAATGACTTCAGAGCAGCCGAACATACGGAGCCATATTGGACAAATTCTGCTTTTGGCGGAATGCCGACGTATCAGTTAGGTGCCAATTATCCAAATGATTTTGTTGGAAAAATTGATGATGTTTTGCGCTTTTTGCCAAGACCAGCCGATTACTTATTTCTATATTTCTTAGGTTTTTATGGTTTGTTGTTAGTTTTAAAAACAGATCCACTAAAAGCTTTTATAGGCGCAATTGCGTTTGGATTTTCTACTTATTTAGTTATTATTCTTGGCGTTGGACACAATGCAAAAGCGCATGCTATTGCTTATATGCCGTTGGTTATTGCCGGATTTATACTTGTTTTTCAGAAAAAATATGTCTGGGGAGGTTTGCTCACCATGTTTGCGGTTGCATTAGAAATTAATGCGAACCATTTTCAGATGACGTATTATCTCTTAATTTTCTTATTGATTCTTTCAGGTTATTTTGCCTTTAATTTTATAAAAGATAAAGAATATAAACCGCTTTTAATTTCGATTGGAACACTTGCCGTAGCAGGGATTTTTGCTATTGGTGCTAATGCTGGAAATTTATTAGCGACAAGCGAATATGCTAAATTCAGTACAAGAAGCAACAGCGAATTGACTTTTAATCCAGACGGAACTAAAAAAACAAATGAAAATGCATTAAGCCGTGATTATATTACGGAATACAGTTACGGAATTGCAGAAAGCTTCAACTTGATTGCCCCAAGACTTTTTGGAGGTTCAAATCATGAAAATGTTGGAACAGACAGTCGTATGTATTCATTTATGATTGAACATGGTGTTCCTAGTGATCAAGCAGCAGATTTTGTATCAGGAATGCCTGCTTATTGGGGAGATCAGCCTATAGTTGCTGCACCAGCATACATAGGAGCTGTGGTTTTCTTTTTAGCAGTTTTAGCTTTGTTTATCGACGATCGAAAAATAAAATATGTGTTCTTAACGGGGGCTTTATTTTCATTGGTACTTTCATGGGGTAAAAACTTCTCTTTATTGACAGATTTCTTTATTGATTATGTTCCAATGTATGATAAGTTTAGAGCAGTTTCTTCTATTCAGGTTATTCTGGAATTATGTATGCCAGTTCTTGCCGTAATGGGAATCCAATCGTTTTTTAAAGCAAAAGATGAACCAAAAATAAAGCAGAAAGCACTTGTTCAGACGGGAGTTTTTGGTTTAGGAATCATTTTGATTTTAGCGATTGCAAAAGGTTTCTTCCATTTTTCAGGAAGCAATGACAACTATTTCATGGAAACTTATGGACCAGATTTCGTTGATGCTTTAAAAGAAGATAGAATGTCGTTGTATTTTGCAGATTTGCTTCGTACAGGATTTTTTATTGTAGTGACTTTTGGAGTTTTATGGCTGTTTATTAAAAATAAATTTTCTCAAACTACAGCATTAGTTATTGTTGCAGTTTTAATGATTTTTGATTTGTTTTTTGTGGATAAAAAGTATGTTTCGGCAAAAGATTTCGTTAGTCCGGTTCAGATTGCTGCTCCGTTTCAAGAAACACCTGCTGACGCTAAAATTTTAGAGGACACAACGCATTATCGAGTTTTTGAGGTAAGCGGAAACATGTCAAGTGCCCGCGCTTCCTATTTTCATAATTCAATTGGAGGTTATCATGCTGCAAAACCTCGTAGAATGCAGCAATTATTCGATTACCAAATTGCCAAAAATAATCTGGAAGTGCTTAATATGCTTAATGTTAAGTATGTAATTCAGACCGATAAAGAAGGAAAAGAGATTCCGACCATAAATCCAGAAGCAAACGGAAATGCGTGGTTTGTAAGCACTGTAAAATTAGTGAACAAACCAGACGACGTGATGAAAGCTCTAGATCATATTGATACTAAAGAAGTAGCTGTTTTCAACGTTCATGAATACGAAAAGAAGTTCCAAAACGCGCGCATGAAAAAACCTTGGGATACAACAGGAACTATTAAAGTTGTTGAATATAAACCAAATTATATTAAATATCATTCTGAAAGCAAAAATGACGGTTTAGCTGTCTTTTCTGAAATGTATTATAAAAATGGGTGGAATGCTTATGTTGATGGCAAGCTGACAGACCATTTCCCTGTTGATTATGTTTTAAGAGCAATGGAAGTTCCAGGTGGAAAACATACAATTGAATTTAAATTTGAGCCACAGGTTATTAAAACTGGAGGAACAATTACTTTAATAAGTTCAATTGGAATGTTGTTGCTTTTAGCTGGTGGTATTTATTTTGAGGAATTCTTCCGCAAAGATTCACAAAGTAATCACGGAGATGCTCAAAAGTAATTTAAAATCTTCGCGAAACTTAGTGATTACTTTGTGAATCTCTGTGAAACTGAATAGATCCTAAATGGAACAAAAAAAGCTCTTAATTATTACCTATTACTTTCCACCAGCAGGAGGACCGGGAGTACAGCGCTGGCTGAAATTTGTAAAATATCTGCCAGATTTTGGTATTCAGCCAATTGTTTATGTTCCAGAAAATCCAACGTATCCAATTGTTGATGAAGGTTTAGTAAGTGAAATATCAGATAAAGCCATTGTTCTTAAAAATAAAATTTGGGAACCGTATCAATTGGCTTCTGTATTTTCAAAGAATAAAACCAAGAAAATCAGTTCCGGAATTTTTCCGCATAAAAAAAAGCAGACATTTTTAGATAAAACTTTCCTTTGGATTCGTGGCAATCTTTTTATTCCAGATGCACGTGTTTTTTGGGTGAAGCCTTCTGTTGCTTATCTTGAAAAATATATCAAGGAAAATAATATTGATACCATTGTAACTTCGGGACCGCCACATAGTCTGCATTTAATTGGATTAGAATTAAAAGAAAAATTAAATGTAAAATGGTTTGCTGATTTCCGTGATCCTTGGACAACTATTGGCTATCACAAAGCATTGCGATTGTCTTCTTACGCTGAAAAAAAACATAAAAATCTTGAGCATAAAGTGCTTAATAGTGCTGATACTATTATAGTTACAAGTAAGACTACAAGAACTGAATTTCAGGCGATTACTAATAAGCCAATTTCGGTAATTACAAATGGTTATGATATTGAAAAGGTTGAAAAACAGCCTTTAGATACAAAATTCACACTTGCTCATATCGGCTCATTTTTATCAGATAGAAATCCTAGATTTTTGTGGGAATGTCTGGTTGAACTTCTTCATGAAATTCCAGATTTTAAATCTCATTTAGAAATTAAGCTAATTGGCGCCGTAAGTCAGGAAGTTTTAGATGCAATTGATGAATTGAAACTAAAAGATTATTTGAATCTTTTAGGATATGTGTCGCACAATGAGGCGATTGCGCATCAAAAAAAGTCTCAGGTTTTGCTCTTGATTGAAATTAATTCTGAAGATACAAAAAGCATTATCCCTGGAAAATTATTCGAATATATGGTTTCAAACCGCCCAATTATAGCAATTGGACCTCAAGGTTCTGATTTCGCCGACATTATAACCGAAACGAATACAGGTGTATTTTTCGATTATTCTGAAAAAGCGAAGTTAAAAAGTGTAATTTTGGACTTTTATAATCAATTTTTAGAAGGGAAATTACAATCTAATGGTGTTGGCTTACAGCAATATTCACGAAAAAATCTTACCAAACAATTAGCACAATTGATTAGCGAATAGTCTAATTTTGCAAAAAATCTAAAATCTAAATTCAGAAATCCAAAAATGGGTATTGTCTTAAATCAATCTTTCAAAAACACAATTATTACCTATATAGGTTTCGCAATTGGAGCTATTAATACACTTTATCTGTATCCTGTTTTTCTTGGTGCAACTTATTATGCTTTAACAAATTATATTACTTCTGCGGCAAATGTTATTATGCCTTTGTTTGCAATTGGAATGCAAAATACTTTGGTGAAATTCTATTCACAATATAAGACAGAAGAAGAGCGCGAGCAATTTTTATCATTCACGGCGCTTTTTCCCATATTAATGTGTATTCCGCTAGGGATAATAGGGCTTTTCTTTTTTGATGATATTACCGCTTTTGTTTCAAAAGAAAATCCTGTAGTAAAAGAGTTTATGCTTTTAATTCCGTTTATTGGGATCTGCATGGCTTATTTTGAAATTTTCTATGCTTGGGCGAGAGTGCACATGCATTCTGTTTTTGGAAATTTTATTAAAGAAGTTGGTTTGCGATTGCTTTCGACAATTGCTTTGATAGGCTTGTATTTTAAATGGATTTCGTTAGTTGAATTTGTATATGTAACGGCAGGAATCTACTTTTTTGCATTTTTAATTACCATGTTTTATGCGTTTTACATCAAAAAACCAAATTTCCAGATTACAATCCCAGAGAATGTAAAAGCAGTAATGGAATATACATTTTACATTATTTTGTCTGGAAGCGTTGCCAATTTGCTTTTAGACGGCGATAAACTGATGCTGAACCAATACATGAAAATTGAGAATATTGCTTATTACTCTGTTGCAACCTATATTGCTTTGGTAATTTCAGTTCCGAGCCGAGCGATGCATCAAATTGTGTATCCAATTACAGCAAAATTGATGCATGAAAACAAACATGATGAACTGAATACGCTTTATAAAAAGACATCTATCAATTTACAGATGGTTGGAGGATTTGTAATGCTTTGTATTTTCGTAAATATCAGTCAACTTTATGAATTGGTTCCAAAGGAATACAGTGGCGGAATCGCGGTTGTATTTATGATCGGATTATCAAAATATTTCGACTTGATTTTAGGGAACAATAATGCCATTATTTTTAATACTAAATACTACCGAATGGTTCTATATTTAGGATTAATGTTGGTTGTTTTGACCATTATTCTGAACATGATTTTCATCCCAATTTTTGGAATTTTTGGTTCTGCATTTGCAACATTGCTTTCTATTACTTTATACAGTTTGGCAAAACTTCTTTTTGTGGTCAAAAAGCTTCATTTATATCCTTTCACAAAAGAAACAATCTATTCGGCATTATTGACATTTGCCTTGTTTTTAGTGTTTTATTTCTGGGAATTTCCGTTTTTCCAATTGATCAGTATTGCTTTGAAATCTGTGTTGGTAACGATTTTGTATGTTTATCTGAACTATAAATTTAAAATCTCTCCAGATATTAATAAAGTGATCGATAATTTAATGAGAAAAGTGGGAATCAAAATTTAATACGATTTCTTTTAGAAAACAAAAAGTAATTTAAATTTCAATCAATTTTGTTTTTATATTTGTTAGAAAGGATAACCAATTTATTTCTAGCGGATTATGAAAAATAAATTTAATTGTTTTTTAGCGTTTACTATTCTTTTATTTTCTCCATTTTTATTTGCCCAAAAAGACAAGCTGCAGACTGCAAAAACTGCTGTTTTGATATCAAAGCCAAAAGGATATGCGGTTGCTCCTTTTAAAGACACACTTTTTTATGTTTATAATAAAGTAGGATCTTTTTCTGCAGAAAATAGAGCCAAAGCAATAACAGAGAAAATTAAATCCCTCTATGAAAATGAAGTTTTTGATGCAGATTCGCTAAAAATTGTTCCTTCAGATATCAGCTATGACATTGTTTATAAAAATGATTTGATATTGATGGCAGTTTTAAATGCCGATGCGGTTTCAGAAAACAAACCTGCTAAAGAAATTGCCACACGTAATTTTAATGAGATAAAAAAAGCCGTTATTTATCAAAATGAAAATTTTTCGCAGCTGCCAAAAAGATTAGGTTATACCGCATTGCTGATTTTAATAATTGGTTTGGTTTTATACCTTGTTTCCAAAGTTTTTAATTGGATAAAACTCTACATTTTAAGAAACAGCGATCGCTATTTTAAAGGAATAAAATACAGCAACATTGATATAATCGCTGCCAATAAGCAACAGTTTCTGTTGATGAAACTGTTTGGAATAATAAAAATAATTGCATTAATATTTATCGTTTATCTTTCACTTCCTGTTTTATTCAGTATTTTTCCGGCTACAGAAGTTTATACAACAACATTGCTGCGTTGGATATTAACGCCTGCAAAATTGGCTGTTATGGGGTTTGTTGGTTTTCTGCCAAGCCTAGTTACAATTATAGTCATCATTATTATTTTCAGATACAGCACCAAAGTAATTAAATTCTTTTTTGAAGAAATTAAGAACGAAAAAATCAAAATTGATGGCTTTTACAGCGATTGGGCAATGCCGACATTCAATATTATTCGGTTTTTGATGTTTGCCTTTATGCTCGTAATCATTTTTCCGTATTTGCCTGGATCAGATTCCGATATTTTTAAAGGAGTTTCTGTATTTGTAGGTATTTTGTTTTCATTAGGTTCTTCAAATGCAATTGCTAATATGGTTGCCGGATTAGTAATAACCTATATGCGGCCTTTCAGGATTGGAGATTTTATAAAAATTGGTGATGTGAGCGGAGAAGTAATTGAGAAAACAGCTTTGGTTACCCGAATCAGAACGCCGAAATTTGAAGACATTACAATCCCAAATGCGACGGTTTTATCCAGTACTTCGACGAATTATTCGGCGAACACAAAAGATTCAACAAACGGTTTGCTTATTCATACCACAGTAACAATTGGTTATGATGTACCTTGGAAAGATATTCACAAAGCTTTAATAGATGCGGCTTTAAAAACCGAATTGGCAGAACAAACACCTCCGCCATTTGTTCTTCAAACTAGTTTGGACGATTTTTATGTTTCGTATCAAATTAACGTTTATACTAAAGAGCCAACAAAGCAACCTAGAATTTATTCTTCGTTGCATCAAAATATTCAAGATTCTTTTAATGCCGCCGGCATCGAAATTATGTCACCGCATTATAATTCGCTTCGTGACGGAAATGCTACCACAATTCCGGCCAATTACTTGGATCCAGATTATGAAGCGCCATCATTTGAAGTGAAAAATAAGAGTTAAGGCATTGATATTAAGTTGTTAACTTTAAAATTTTAACACTTTTTTCCTTTGCAATTAATTTTATTAAAAGTAACTTTAGCTAAGAAATCAGCAAGGTTTGGCTTACAATGATAAAAAATATCATTCAATAAGCAATAAAAGCTGTTTTTGTTATGTTTTATTGAGATTGAAAATGCTTTTCAGAAGTTGAAAAGTGTTAAGGAGTTGTAGTAGTATTTAGATTAATCTTTTAATTAATGATTATGAAAGGCAATCCACTTAGTCAAGAACAAAGCTTGCAAGTGTTTTCAAATATGATCTCAAACAAAGTTCATAATGGATTTACACTAGAAGAAAGAAATGATGAATTACTTTTTGCAGTACTTTCAAAAGGCGGAAAAGTAGTGAATCATGGTTTGAATTTTATTATTTTTTGCTTGACACTCGGATTGTGGTCGTTTGCATGGCTTTACCTCACATTAGAGGCATCAAAGCAGAAAAAAATATTAGTTGCCATCGATGAAGATGGTGTTCCCTTTGAAGAGAAATGTTTAGTAGCTTAATTTATGCTTTAGGCTTTAAGCCGTAAGCTATAAGCAAAATCAAACCTAAAAACAAACAAAAAAACAGCTATTTATAGCTGTTTTTTTATTTTATTCCTAAAAGTAAAAGTCTAAAGCGTATTACCTAAAGCCTAAAGCTTTACTTAAAGTTTGTCTTTCAAATAAATCCCAGTTACAGATTCCTTTACTTTTACAATATCTTCAGGTGTTCCGGCTGCTAATAAATGACCTCCGTTTTCACCACCTTCTGGGCCAAGATCAATAATCCAATCGGCGCATTTAATTAAATCAAGATTGTGTTCAATTACAATTATCGAATGACCTTTTTCGATCAAAGCATCAAATGAAGCCAATAATTTTTTAATATCATGAAAATGCAGACCAGTTGTTGGTTCGTCGAAAACGAAGAGTGCTTTATCTTTTGTTGCTCCTTTAACTAAAAATGAAGCCAATTTAATACGCTGCGCCTCACCACCAGAAAGAGTAGAAGACGATTGTCCTAATTGTACATATCCTAATCCAACATCTTGCAAAGGCTGCAGTTTTTGAGTAATTTTAGATTGTTTGTTTTTTTCAAAAAAAGCAATCGCATCATCAATTGTCATGGTTAAAATATCATTGATGTTTTGATTGTCAAAAGTAACTTCTAAAATTTCCTTTTTGAAACGTTTTCCGCCACAAGTTTCGCATGGCAGAGAAACATCGGCCATGAAAACCATTTCGATGTTTATCGAACCTTCACCTTTACAGGTTTCGCATCGGCCGCCATCAACGTTAAATGAAAAATGTTTGGCTTGATAACCTCTTATTTTCGAAAGTTTTTCTTTTGCATATAAATCTCGGATATCATCATATGCTTTGATATACGTTACAGGATTTGATCTTGAACTTCTTCCAATCGGATTTTGATCGACATATTCAATATGTTTGATTTGAGAAAAAGAGCCTTTGATTTCACTGAATTGCCCCGCTTTTTCGGCTGCATTTTCCAGTTTTTTCTGCATGGCAGGAAATAAAATCTTTTTAATCAAAGTACTTTTTCCACTTCCTGAAACTCCTGTTACAACGGTTAAAACATCAAGCGGAAAAGTAACGTCAATATTTTTTAAGTTGTTTTCTCTCGCGCCAATAATATCAATATGATTTTTGAATTTTCGTCTTCTTTTTGGAACCGAAATCTCTAAATCGCCATTCAAATATTTGGCTGTAAGCGAATCTGATTTTAAGATTTCTTCATAAGTACCCTGAGCGACTAAATTTCCGCCAAAAGTTCCTGCTTCGGGACCAATATCAATAATCATATCGGCAGCTTTCATGATATCTTCGTCGTGCTCCACCACAATAACCGTGTTTCCTAAATCGCGGAGAGAAAGCAAAACCTTGATAAGACGTTCAGAATCTTTAGGATGCAAGCCAATACTCGGCTCATCTAAAATATACATTGAACCAACCAAACTACTTCCTAATGAAGTCGCAAGATTAATACGCTGCGATTCTCCTCCAGAAAGAGTTGAAGAATTTCTATTTAATGTAAGATAATCTAAGCCAACTTCAGTCAAAAAAGACAGACGATTATTGATTTCAACCATTAATCGTTTTGCAATTTGCGCTTCATAAACATTTAATTCAATGTTTTTGAAAAAAGTAACCAAATGTCTAATAGGCAAATCGACTAATTCTGAAACTGTTTTGCCGTTAATTTTCACATAAGAAGCTTCTTCGCGTAAACGTTTTCCACGACAAGCGTGGCATTTTGTTTTTCCGCGGTAGCGCGACAACATTACGCGGTTTTGTATTTTATAATTTTTCTCTTCTAATTCTCTGAAAAAATCATTTAATCCCTGAAAATATTGATTTCCTTTCCAAAGCAAATCTTTTTGCTCTTCAGATAATTGAAAATACGGCTTGTGAATAGGAAAATCAAATTTATAAGCGTGTTTTACCAATTCATCCTTGTACCAGCTCATGCTTTCGCCTCGCCACGGATAAATGGCACTTTCAAAAACAGACAAAGAAGTATTTGGAACCACTAAATCGGCATCGATGCCAATAATATTTCCGTAACCCTCACAAACTGGGCAAGCGCCGTACGGATTATTAAAACTGAATAAATGAACATTTGGTTCTAGAAAAGTAATTCCGTCAAGTTCAAAATTATTAGAATATGAAAATCGTTTTTCAGTCCCTAATTCCTGCAGAAAACAAATTCCTTTTCCTTCAAAAAAAGCAGTTTGCACAGCATCGGCAAGGCGATTGTAGAATTCTTCTTCCTCTTTAACAACAATACGGTCAATAATTAAGAGAATATCTTTATTATCAAGCGAATGAAGATCAGAAGCTGTAAAATCATCCAGACGCACCATTTCGTTATCAACTAATATACGTGCAAAACCTTGTTGTAAAAGCACTTTTAGTTTGTCTTCTAGTTGTCGTCCTTCTTCTAAATGAATCGGAGCCAATAAAAGCCATTTGCTGTCAAGTTCCAATGTTTTTACATCGGAAATAACATCGCTTACCGTATTTTTTTTAACCTCTTGCCCAGAAATTGGAGAAAAAGTACGGCCAATTCGGGCATATAAAAGTTTGATGTAATCGTAAATTTCGGTAGAAGTACCAACCGTCGAACGGGCATTTGTAGTATTGACTTTTTGCTCAATTGCAATTGCCGGTGCAATACCTTTAATGTACTCTACTTTTGGTTTGTCAAGACGCCCCAAAAACTGACGCGCATATGATGATAAACTTTCTACATAACGACGCTGTCCTTCGGCATATAAAGTATCAAACGCTAAACTGGATTTGCCTGATCCTGAAAGCCCTGTAATGACAACAAGTTTGTTTCGCGGAATCGCAACACTTACATTTTTTAAATTATGTACTTGTGCTCCTTTAATGATGATATTTTGCTTTGGGTCGAGTGTAGAAAGATCAATTTGCATAAAAAAAGTCAATTTTTACAAAAGTAATCAATTTTGAATTGAGTTTAGTTAAGGTGATTGTTCCAAATTTTAACTAATTCAGTAAAGTGCATTTTGTTTTAGGATTGGAGTTTTTTTATTAAAAACTTGTTGTTTCTATATAAAATAAGCTATTTTAGAACTGTTTTTACAATAAATTAATACCCCGATAGATTTGAAAACAAAACTTTCTGCCCTTTTTCTCTTGTTGTCTTTTTTCTTGTTTGCACAGGAATTTCCGCCAATTGTCAAATATTCATCCTCTGTATATGGTGCTGGAAATCAGAGTTGGATGATTTCGCAGGATGATCAGAACTATTTGTATTTTGCTAATAATGACGGACTTTTAGAATACAACGGAACAAATTGGCAGTTGTATCGTGCGCCAAATGAGACTATTCTGCGCTCGGTAAAAGTAATTGGAAACAAAATTTATACAGGAACGTATATGAATTTTGGCTACTGGACCAGAAAAACAGACGGCAGATTGCAGTATACGTCACTCAGCGATCAAATTAAAAGCAAGATTCTCGACGATGAGCAATTTTGGAATATATTGAAATATGATCAATGGGTTTTGTTTCAGTCGCTTAACCGAATTTATATTTACGATACCAAGACCAAACAATTTAAAATTATTGCTCCAAAAAACGGCGTTGTAAAATCCTTTGCTCCAAAAAACGCGATTTATTTTCAAACGCTGAAAGAAGGGCTTTTTGAAATTGAAAGCGGGAAAGCAAAATTAGTTTCAGATGATCCTATTTTGAAGAAGTTTACCATCGCTAATATTTTTACTACAGATGAAGGTTTATTGATTCAGACACAACTTGACGGAATGTATAGATTGGTCAAAAATTCCCTGACACGTTTTGTGACCGATGTTGATTCAGAATTGAAATCGAGCTTTGTTTACAGTAGTCAGCGACTTCAAAATGGAAATTTCGCCTTAGGAACAGTTTCAAACGGGATTTTTGTTTTATCGGATTCTGGAAAATTAAAATACCATCTTTCGCAAAGCAAAGGATTAAGCAATAACACGGCTTTATCGCTTTTTGAAGATAAAGATCAGAATTTATGGGCTGGACTTGATAACGGTATAAACTGCATCAATATGCAGTCTCCTGTACATAGTTTTACTGATGATTCAGGAGTTTTGGGAACAGTTTACGCTTCGGCAGTTTATAAAGGATTTTTATACATCGGAACAAATCAAGGACTCTTTTGCAGACCGCTTGAAAGCAATAGCGATTTTAAATTTATAAACGGAACAAAAGGTCAAGTTTGGTCGCTTTTTGTTTATGAGGATACGCTTTTCTGCGGACATGATTCTGGGACTTTTGTCGTGGCAAATGATTCGGCCAAAAGTATTTTTTCGGCATCAGGAAGTTGGAAGTTTGAGCCGGTTCCAAATAATAAAAATATATTGCTTCAAGGAAATTATTACGGAATTTCAGTTTTAGAAAAAGTCAATAATCAATGGGTATTTCGAAACAAAATCAAAGGATTCGATTATTCCTCCCGATATTTTGAAATCACAAATAATCTAGATGTTTATGTAAGCCATGAATACAAAGGAATTTTTAGACTAAAATTAGATAATACATTTTCTAAAACTGCTATTTTTTACACCTATAAATCACCGCAGAAAGGAATACGCGCCAGTTTGACAAAGTTCAATAATTCGATTTATTATGCATACAAAGGCGGAATATTCAAACTAAATGCTGCAACAAAACAATTTGAAAAAGACACAGTTTTAAGTGCAATTTTTGAAAATGATGAATACACATCGGGGAAACTGATTGTGGACAATTCGAATAAAATTTGGCTCTTTTCTAAAAATTATATTCATTATTTCTCCGCCAGCAAATTGAGTAATCAATTGAAGGAAAATGTAATCCCGATTCCGGCTTCGTTGACAAATTCAATGCTTGGGTATGAAAATATCACTCAAATTTCTAAATCAGCGTATCTAATAGGAACCACAGATGGTTATTATACGTTGAATATTGATGATCTAAGTTTTAAAAATTACACGGTATTTATCTCAGATATTACAATTAACAAACAAAACGAAACATTGAAAAATGTTGCTATTCAAGAAGAAGGAAGTTTTGCATCCAATGAAAATAATATCACTTTAAACTACACTGTTCCTGAGTATAATAAATATATTAATACAGAATATCAGTATTTGCTGGAAGGTTTTCAGAATGAATGGAGCGAATGGAGCACAAAAGCCAATGTGAATTTCAAAAATCTTTCGCCAGGAAAATATACTTTTAAAGTCAGAGCAAAATATGCTAATGTGATTCTGGAAAATACCGCCGTTTACACGTTTACAATTTCAAAACCTTGGTATTTGACCAATCTTGCCGTTTTTATTTATTTTCTGTTGATGCTTGCCTTGGCGTATTTTATCAATAAAGCGTATCGAAATTATTATCAAAAACAAAAAGAGAAACTTATTGAGGAGAATAATCTTTTGCTCGAAATAAAAGAACTAGAAAACGAACAGCAATTGATGAAACTGAGAAACGAACAGCTCTCTCAAGATGTTGACAACAAAAGCAGAGAATTGGCAGTTTCGACGATGAGTTTAAATAGTAAAAATGAATTGCTGGCTTTCATTAAGGAAGATTTGAAGAAAACAGCTTCGGGAGAAGGAGACAGCAAAAACATCAAATCGGTTATCAGTACCATTAATAAAAATATTACCGAAGAAGATTCTTGGAATGTTTTTAAAGAAGCCTTCGATAATGCCGATAAAGATTTCCTAAAAAGAATCAAACAGCTTCATCCTTTATTGACTCCAAATGATCTTCGTTTGTGTGCATATTTGCGTTTGAATCTTTCGTCGAAAGAAATTGCGCCGCTGTTCAATATTTCAGTGCGAAGTGTAGAGATAAAAAGATACCGTTTGCGTAAAAAAATGGATTTGCAGCACGAAATCGGTTTAGTAGAATATATTCTGGCTGTATAGTAGCTCAAAAAAGCAGTCAAAAAAACTATACATTACCACAACATTTTGTCTTTGTTAAGATTTTGTAATGCAAATGTTAAAGAAATTAACATTCGTAAATATTAGTCATTTCAATATTTTTTTTGCGAAATATTAAAATTAGTAACATTTTTTTTGAGATGTATGTTTTTTGTTGAGGTTGAATTTATGGAATTCCTAATCGGAACAAATAAATTTATCTTTCAATAAAAACTAACTAATTATGAAATCGAAATTATTACTAATTGTACTATCGTTATGTACATCATTTGCCTTTGCGCAATCCTATGATGTAAGCGGTACGGTAGTAGATGGGTCGGGATTATCATTGCCTGGCGTAAATGTAAAAGTTAAAAGTTCGTCACAGAGTACAACCACAGACTTTGACGGATCTTTTAAGTTAACCGGAGTTCCAAAAGGAGCTTCACTTGTGTTTAGTTATATTGGTTACAGAACGCAGGAAATTGCAGTTTCTGGAACCAAGATGAACGTTAAGATGATCGATGATGCAAAATCACTAGAAGAGGTAGTGGTTATTGGTTACGGTACTCAAAAGAAACGAGAAATTACGGGAGCCGTTTCTGTCGTTGACAGCAAAACGCTGGATATCTTGAAACCGGCGAGAATTGAACAGGCGTTGCAAGGAACTGTTTCGGGTGTAAACGTGACCACGCAGTCTGGAGCTCCAGGCGCACCTTTGGATATTCGTATTCGTGGTGTTGCGACAAACGGACAAAATGCACCAACTGCTATTATTGACGGATATGTTGGAGATTTTGGTCTTTTAAATCCAAATGACATTGAAACCATTACCGTTTTAAAAGATGCTCAAGCTGCGATTTACGGAACAATTGGTGCCAACGGAATTATTTTGGTGACAACCAAAATGGGTAAAAAGAACTCTAAAACTAAAGTTTCGTTCAACAGTTACGCAGGATTTCAGGAAACTTCTAGAAAACTACCAACTTTAAACGCTACAGAATATGCTCTTTTATTGAATGAAAGCTACGCAAATGGCGGAAAACCAATTCCGTATCCAAATGTAAGCGGACTAGGAAAAGGAACAAACTGGCAAGATGAAGTTTTCCAGAAAGGTGCTCCTATTATTAATAACGACTTGACTATTTCTGGAGGTTCAGAGAATATTACGTATTCGATCAGTGGCTCGCATTTAGATCAAGAGGGAATCGTTGGCGGTGATAAATCGGGTTATTTAAGAAATACGGCAAGAATTGGTTTAGGTGCCGATTTAAGCAGTAAAATCAAACTTAAGACAAATGTTATTTACACGTATTTTAATAGAAAAACATTAAACGAAAACGGACTTGGATCGGTGTTGTTTAATGCTTTGAATGTTCCAGCGACTTTAAGTCCGTATAATGCTGACGGAAGTTTTACGCTAGTGCCAAATACTACAGGATTAGGAAACGAAATCATTAATCCGCTGGCGCAAATTGCTAATACACATAATAGTTATAATTACAAAAAAATAAACGGAAACTTCGGATTGGATTATAAAATCTTCAAAGGATTTACGCTTTCAAGTTCAATAGGTTTTAATACTTCAAACAGCGAATCAAAAACGTTTGCACAGCAAATAAGCTACGGCGGAAAAGTTTTTGATGTTCAAAGAAGTTCTGTTACTCAAGGTGCTGTAAATGATAATAATTATTCATTTGACCTTTTTGGTACTTATACCACAAAAATTGCCGACGCACATAACATTACAGGAACTGTTGGTACAACAATCTTTAAAGAATGGGGCAACGGACTTACAGCGACTGGTTACGATGTTCCAAATAACTCTTGGGAATTTGCAGATATTTCTTTAACCAAAGGAATTTCAGAAACACTTACAAACAGTTCTTATAATTATGATCAGCGAAGATTGTCTTATTTTGCAAGACTTCAATACGATTATAAAGAGAAATATTTAGTCTCTGGAATGATTCGCCGTGATGCTTCGACAAAATTTGGACCAGGAAATAAAGTAGGATATTTTCCTTCAGTTACAGGAGGTTGGATTATTTCGAAAGAAGATTTCTTTGGAGAATCAAAAGCAATCAGTTTCTTGAAGTTGAGAGCTAGTTATGGAACGTTAGGAAATGACCAAATTCCGAATTATGGTTATTTAGGACTTTTGAACGGTGAAGCAACGTATGTTTTTGATGGCGCAATCGTAAACGGAAGCGCTACAGGACAGGTTCCAAATCCTAATTTAAAATGGGAAGAAGCTAAAAAATTCGATGTCGGTCTGGATATGAAGATCTTGAATGATAAATTGTACATCGTAGCAGATTATTTTAGTGATATCAGAAAAGATTTATTAGTGCCAAATATTCCAGTTTCAGGAATAAACGGAACGGGAGCTCCAGGGGCAAGTGCTCCAACTTTAAATGCAGGATCGGTGAAGAATTCAGGTTTTGAATTTGCTATTGATTACAAAGAAAAATTCTCAGATTCATTTAATATGAGTCTTGGCTACAATGTTACTTTCCTTAAAAATGTTGTCCAGGAAGTAAACAACGGAACAGGATTTATTGAAGGTGGCGCATTTGGTGTGGGTCAGCCAGCACCATCGCGCATGGAAATTGGAAAACCGATGGGTTATTTCTACGGATATAAAACAGATGGAGTTTTCCAAAATCAGGCAGAAATAGATGCACATCCGTCACAAATTGCTTTGGGTGCAAATGCAGTTCCGGGCGACCTTCGTTTTGTTGATGTAAATGGAGACGGAAAAATCGATACCAATGATAAAACCAATATTGGTGATCCAATTCCGGCGGCTACAATGGGTTTCAATATCCAAATGAATTACAAAAATGTTGATTTTGCTATGTACACTTTTGCTTCGGTAGGAAATGACATGGTTCGTAATTACGAAAGAACACTTTCTGATGCAAATCGTATCAATTATGTTTTAGACCGATGGACAGGCGAAGGGTCAACAAATTCAACACCTAGAGTTACAACGGGCGCAACGGCAAACAATGTTTTTTCTGATTATTTTGTAGAAGATGCGTCTTATGTACGAATCCAAAATATTCAATTAGGATATTCTCTTAGTCCAAATGTGGCTCAAAAAGCAGGACTTACAAAGTTAAGACTTTATTTAGGGGTAAATAATTTATACACATTTACAAAGTATAAAGGTTTTGATCCGGGCGCTTCATTTGGCCCAGGAAATCGTGACAATGTTTCGCAGTCGCCTATTGGTGCGGGAATCGATTATGGTTTTTATCCAATTCCAAGAACTTACTTAATGGGACTTAACCTTAATTTTTAATTTCAATTAAAATGAAAAAACATTTATATAAAACCGTTATAACGCTTATTCTTTTTTCGACTTTAAGCATTTCTTGTTCGGATGATTACGTAGATCCTACACCAGCATATTCTATCGACTCTGAAAACTATTTTAATTCAAAAGCCGATTACGATCAAGCATTAATTGCTGCATATGATTTATTACAAGCCACATATGCTAATGTTATATTAGGAGAAATAGCCTCAGATAATACATTATGCGGAGGAGAAAGCCCAACAGACGTAATTGGTTGGCAACAAATTGATGACATGATTCACACTCCGGTAAACAGCAATTTGAGAGATATCTGGAATTGGATGTTTGCAGGTGTTCAAAGAGCCAATTATATTCTTGAATTTCAAAATAAAACCGATTTTCAAGGAAAAGCACAAATTATAGCCGAAGCACGTTTTTTAAGAGCATACTATCAGTTTGAGTTAGTAAAATGGTTTGGTGGTATACCAATGAAAGGCGATGCTAGGTTTAAAATTGGAGATGAAAAAACAGTACCGCGTTCTAGTAAAGAAGAAGTTTACGCTTCGATTGAAGCCGATTTGACTTTTGCTGCTGCTAATTTATCTCCAATTGCTTCTCAAAAAGGACGTGCTACAAAAGGTGCAGCATTGGCACTTTTAGGAAAAGCATATTTATATGAAGGCAAATTTGCTCAAGCTGCATCTGCTCTTGATGGCGTAATTACATCAGGAAAATATTCATTAGTAACCGATTATAATTCGATTTTTGAAATGGACGGAGAAAACGGAGCAGAATCTGTTTTTGAAGTACAATATACAGATGTTGAAGGGGCAGGTTTTGGATGTCTTCAGTGTAGTGAAGGAAACGTAGCTGTTGGATTTAGCGGTGTTAGAAATTATTCTGGGCCACTTTTCTCTTCAGGTTTCAGTTTTAACGTTCCAACAAAAGAAGGTGCTGACGCTTTCGAAGCTGGTGACAAACGTAAAGATGTTGCAATTTTGGATATTGCTGCTTTCGCTGCGGCAAATGCTTCTTATGATAATGGAAAAGGCGTGAGCTACGGAAAAGGAAATGAAGACACAGGATATTTCAATAGAAAATACCTTCCAAGAAAAAGAAGCGCAAATGCTGCGGGAGATTTGAACTTGACAAATCCAAACAACTACAGAGCAATCCGTTATGCAGATGTTTTATTGATGGCTGCCGAAGCATATAGTCGTGCAGGAAATAATGATGCAAAAGCAAGAGACTATTTAAATCAAGTAAGAAGACGCGCTTTTGGTGATAACAATCACGATATCACAGCTTCTGGACAAGCTTTAACTGATTTTATTTATGCAGAAAGAAGAGTAGAACTTTTTGGCGAAGGACACCGTTTCTTTGATTTGGTAAGAACTGGAAAAGCTGTTGGAAAAATCCCTGGTTTTACAGCTAATAAAAACGAATTATTTCCGCTTCCTATTGAAGAAATTCAATTTTCAAACGGAAACTGGCAACAAAATCCTGGATACTAAAAAATACAATTATGAAAAAAATATATCTAATATTAAATGTTTTCGTTTTAACAATGCTGATCGCTTGTGCAAACGATGATAGTCTAGATGTCGATTTAGACAGTGCTGCAGCGCCTACAAACATTTCGGCACTGACAACAGTTACGCAGGACAATACAGGAAAAGTAACTTTTATTCCTACCGGAGAAGGTGCGACGCAGTACAAAATCAATTTTGGAGACGGAACTCCTGAGTCGGCATATATTCCTTCTGGCGGTATTTTATCGCATACTTATAAAGAAGGAACTTATAAATCGAAAATTACGGCAATGAATGTTAATGGAAAGACGACTGAAGTAACGAAAGATGTTGTAGTTTCATTTAGAGCTCCAGAAAATTTGAAAGTTGAAATAACTAACGATTTATCGGTATCTAAAAAAATAACAGTAAAAGCAACTGCAGATTTTGCCTTGTTTTATGATGTTTATTTTGGAGAAGCAGGAAAGCTAGATCCTATTTCAGCAAATAATGGAGAATCAGTTTCTTATACTTATAAAGATGCAGGCGTTTATACCGTTCGCGTAGTTTCAAAAAGTGCAGCAATCAAAACTACAGAATATACAGCTCAGGTTACTGCAAAATTGGTTGTAGCACCTTCAGCATCAGCGCCAACGCCACCAAACAGACAACCGGCAGATGTTATTTCGATTTACGGATCTAAATATACAAATGTTGCAGGAACAAATTATTTCCCAGACTGGGGTCAGGCAGGGCAAGGAAGCAGCTGGGCAGAGTTTGATTTGAACGGAGACAAAATGTTGAATTATATCAAATTAAGCTACCAAGGAATTGCATTGGCAGACAATGTTACAATCGATGTTTCAAAAATGGAATATTTGCACTTTGATGTTTGGACAGCTGATTTGCAAAAAATTGAAACATCATTAATTCAGACAGGACCTTCAGAAAAACCTGTTGTAAAAGATCTTACAGCAAATCAATGGACAAGTATTGATATTCCAATTTCGGCATGGACAAGCCAAGGATTGACAGTTGATAAAATTTTCCAATTGAAATTTGTTGGAACGCCTTGGGCAGGAGGAACGGTATTTATTGATAATATCTATTTCTACAAATCACCTGCCGAGTCAATCGCCTTGCCAATTGATTTTGAATCGGCAAACTTGACTTATAATTGGGGCGGTTTTGGAAACGTTATTGCTTCAATGACAACAAATCCAGATAAAACGGGAGCAAATGTTTCTGATAAAGTCGTTAAAATGGAGAAAAAATCAGGTGCAGAAACTTGGGCAGGAGCAAGCTTGAATCTTGATGCTTCACCAGATTTTTCTAAAGGAACAAAAGTAAAAGTAGCAGTTTGGTCTCCAAAAGTGGGTGCGGATATTTTATACAAAATGGAACTTTCGACTTCACCAAAAGACGGAAACGGAAATCCGAGCGTTAATTTTGAAGTCCACGCTTCAACAACCGTTGCAAACGCATGGCAGATTTTGACTTTTGACTTAACAAGTGCAGCAAGTTTTGACGCGAGCATAAAATACGACAGAGTAATTTTATTCCCAGATTTTGGACAAACAGGAACGGGAGCGACTTATTATTTTGACGACATAAAACAATCCAATTAATTTAAGAAATCATGAGCAAAAATATAATTATAAAAATAGTATCCATATTTACGATTCTCTTGATGACGGGTTGTCAAAAAGACGATTATACATTTGGATCAATAGATTCGCCAACAAATCTTACGGTTACAGCCGAGGTTATTGGCAAAACGACCGCAGCGCCAAATGGAGACGGTTCAGGAACTGTAAAGTTTACTGCTAAAGCAGATGGTGCAATATCATACAAATATGTGTACAGCGACGGAACATCTGATAATGCGCCAAATGGGGTGATTACAAAACGTTTTACAAAAACTGGAGTAAATACCTATACGGTAACCGTAATTGCTTCTGGAAAAGGAGGTGTAAGCAGTACAACTACAACTGACGTAACCGTTAAAAGTGATTTTAGCGATGCTGAAGCGGTGCAGTTTTTGACAGGCGGTACATCTAAAAAATGGTATTGGTCGGCTTCTGAAGCTGGACATTTAGGTGTTGGCCAAAATGATGGTGATGCAACTAAAAATTACTATGGCAATTATTATAGTGCTGCACCATGGGAAAAAGCAGGTTCACCAACCAGCAGCTGTTTATACGAAAACGAACTGACTTTCTCTCTTGAAGGCGATCAGCTTAAATTTCAATTAAACAATGGTGGCGCAACTTTCTTTAATGCTTCTTTTGAAAGTGTTGGAGGAGGAAACTCAGGTTCTGATGCTTGTTTGCCATATGATACTTCGGGTAAAAAATCAGTTTCATTAAGTCCTTCTGAATCAGTTGTAATGCAGAATCCAAATCACGCAACGCAAACTAGAGGAACAGTAATGAACTTCTCTGACGGCGGATTTATGGGTTATTATATTGGGCAGAGTTCATACGAGATTTTATCGATTACAGCTAACAGAATGGTAGTAAGAGCCGTTATGGGCGGTAATTCATCATTGGCTTGGTATCATATTTTCACGACTACAAAACCAAGTCAAACCCCAACAACACCAGATAAAGACTATACAAAATTAGTTTGGTCAGATGAGTTTAATACTGATGGTGCTCCAGATTCGGCAAAATGGGGTTATGATCTTGGAAATGGAGGTTTCGGAAATAATGAAAAACAAAATTACACGAATTCTTCAACAAACGTTATTGTACAGGGCGGAAACTTGAAAATTACGGCTAAAAAAGAAGCTTCAGGAGGATCTGATTATTCTTCTGCCCGAATTAAATCGGAAGGAAAATTTGCCTTCACGTATGGAAAAGTTGAGGTTCGTGCAAAACTCCCAACAGGTGGCGGAACTTGGCCAGCCATTTGGATGTTAGGCGCAAATTATGCTACAAATGCATGGCCAGCGTGCGGAGAAATTGATATTATGGAACATGTAGGAAACAGCCAAGACGTAATTCATGGAACGCTTCATTATCCCGGACACTCCGGCGGAAGCGCAAATACCGGTTCTAAAACAATTGCAAATGTTTCGACAGAATTCCATATTTATAAAACAATCTGGAGTCCAGAGGCAGTTAAAATATATGTAGATGATGAGTTAATTCATTCGGTTCCTAATGATGCGAGTTTGCCTTTCAACAAAGACTTTTTCTTAATTTTGAATGTGGCTATGGGAGGTAATTTTGGCGGTAATATTGATGCAGCTTTCACACAGTCTTCAATGGAGATTGATTATGTAAGAGTGTATCAATAGGTTAAATTAGTTAGTAAGAATGAAGTGAGAAGGTCAGTTTAGGCTGGCCTTCTCAATTTTTATAATTTTAAAAGAAAAACGATGAAAAAGTTGGTTATGCTATTGTTGATCAGTAGTGTTTGTTTTGCTCAGGAAGTAAAAAGAAAGCTTGTCTGGGAAGAAAATTTCAATAAAAAAGAATTAAATGAAAAAGATTGGAATTTTGAACTCGGGGACGGTTGTCCTAATCTCTGTGGATTTGGAAATAATGAACGACAGATTTATACCAAAACCAATCATGAAATTAAAGACGGAAATCTAATTATAGAAGCCAGAAAAGAAGGTTCAAAGTACACATCGACCAAAATTACAACAAAAGGCAAAAAGGCATTTTTATACGGAAGAATCGAAGCCAGAGCAAAATTGCCAGTAGGTCAAGGAATCTGGCCGGCATTTTGGATGCTGGGCGCTAACATTGACGAAATTCATTGGCCAAAAGCCGGAGAGATTGATATTCTGGAATATATAGGACGCGATCCCGGAATGGTTTACACTACTTTGCACACACAAGACAGCCACGGAAACACAATCAATACAAAAAGAACTCCATATCCTAATGTTGAAGAGGGTTATCACATATTCGCCATTGAATGGACAAAAGATAAAATGGACTTTTTTGTAGATAAAACATTAGTGTACACTTTTAATCCTCCTGTAAAAAACGAAGATACTTGGCCTTTTGACAAGCCATTCTACATTATTGTCAATGTAGCGGTAGGAGGAAATTTTGGCGGACCAGCAGTTGATGATAAAATTTTTCCTCAAAAATACTATGTTGACTACATACGCGTTTATCAATAAAAATCGAAACTTAAAGATGTAAATAGCTTATAAGTAATTAATTGTAAGTTATTTATGTCTTTTTTTGTTGTTTTTTTGTTCGTATAAAAATTAAGGTTTTAACGGACTTTTCCAAGAAAATTTAACGTATGTACGCTTTTTTTAAGTTTTTATTGTTAATTATTCTGCCTTTTATTTGCTTTTTAAAATAATTATTTGTTAAATTTGATCACTTAATTAACACAACTAAAAAAAGAGAAGCCTATACAATAAAATTACTTTTTAGAAAAATTACTCCAAATTAAAGAAACTAAAAAAGTAGTATTATGGCTCATCTGCATATTCCAGACGCTCTGTTAGTAAAAAATTATATCGAAGGCAATGAAGTTGCTCTTTCGACATTAATTAAAAGGCACGAATCTAAAATATATGGTTTTATATATTCTAAGATTGCTGATAGAGATATTTCAAATGATATTTTTCAGGATACTTTTATCAAGGTAATCAAAACCTTGAAAAGTAATTCGTATAACGAAGAAGGCAAATTTTTGCCTTGGGTAATGCGTATTTCTCACAATTTGATTGTAGATCACTTTCGCAAAACCAAAAAAATGCCAATGTATAGAGAAACCGAAGAATTTTCAATATTCTCCGTAATGTCTGACGACTCCTTGACAATTGAAGGCAAAATGATACTTGAACAAGTCGAACTTGACTTAAAAAAACTGATTGAAGAGCTTCCAGATGATCAAAAAGAAGTATTGGTAATGCGTATGTATCAAGATATGAGTTTCAAGGAAATCTCTGAATTGACGGACGTTAGCATCAATACAGCACTAGGCAGAATGCGTTATGCATTGATGAATTTGAGAAAAATTATTGATAAACATCAAATTATTTTAACCAACTAATACTATTTTGAGTATTAGCCCGTTATACTATATATAAAACAATTTATAGTATGGCAAAAATTTACTCTAAGAAAGCGTTAGCTTCTAAAAATTTAAAACCTAAAAAAGAAGTAGTTTCTTTTTTACTTAGCTATTCACAAGCTTTGACTGTTGTCAAAATTGAAAATAAAAGTTTTGATATTATAGCAAATTAAGCAAAAGCTTTATTGCTAATGATAAGCCAAATGGTCGTTTTGGTTGAAAACTCACTTTCGGTACGCAAAATACTGATAGTGAGTTTTTTTTTGGTTCAAATGCAGCGCTTCAAAATTGTGATAAATGTGGTGTTTTAAGAAAATGTTATGATTTAGCTAAAAAAATATTCACATTTTATTGTGAATTCGTTTTTTAATTCTATTTTAGATAAAAAAATATAATGTTTACATAAAATTGCGACAAACAATGATATTTATGGCGTAATTACTGTTAAAATGTGAATTATTATAAGTAATAATAAAGAAATGTGTCTAATCCTTTAAAATATTTAATATGGTAAAAAACTACTCTAGCTAACTTTTCAGTTTGATTACTTTTGAAGCCTTTTCGGCATCATCAAAAGCGCAATTTTGTCTCACTCGAGAATAACCAGCAAAATTGTTGAGAGAAGAACCCAATCTATTTAACTATCAAACTTGATCTACAATGAAAATGAAACTAATGATTTTATCAATAGTATTGATAAATATTGGGACGTATGCCCAAAAAACACAAATTAAAGATGCGCAGGCAATTTTTGATAAAGGAAATTCGCAGGACGCATTAGCGATTTTAAATAAAACCGAATATCTGATCATAAATGCACCGGACGAAGATAAATCGGATTTTTATTTCTTGAAAGGAAACGTATATAAGGATTTAGCCAGTAAAAATATAGATGCGGCAAATAACTTCAGCCTTGCCTCACAAGCCTATCAGGATGTATTTTTATACGAAAATGAATCTGGAAAATTTAAATTTACAGTAAAAGCCAATGCCGCATTAAAAGACATGAAGTCTAATTTGGTAAACGGAGCCATGGCCGACTTTAAAGCGGGTAAATTTAAAGAAAGCGCCGACAAAAGCTACAAAGTATATTTGTTTGACAAAAAAGACACGCTTAATTTATTTAATGCAGCTTCATCATCAATAAATGCCAAAGATTATGTTTCGGCAATTAAATATTATGAAGAATTAAAGAAAAAGAATTATTCTGGACAAGGCGTTCTTTATTATGCAACAAACAAGAAAACAAAAGAAGAAGACGCATTTCTTTCTCCAAAAGCAAGGCAATCTGCTATAGATCAAGGTCTTTATGAAAAGCCAAGAACAGAATCGGTTCCTTCAAAAAGGATTGATGTTCTTAATAATTTGGCTTATTCTTATATGGAGAACAAAGATTATGCAAAGTCAGAAGCAGCATATAATTACGTTTTAGAAGTCAATCCTAATTATGTTGATGCTTATATTAATCTAGCGTATTTAAAATTGGAGCAAAAAAAGGCTTTGGCAGATCAAATTGCCAACTTAGGAACATCGGCAAAAGAAATGCAGCAATATGACAAATTGAATGCGCAAAAAGATGATATTGCAAGAAGTGCGATTCCATATCTAAAAAAGGCGCTTACAATTGAGCCTAAAAATGAGGATATTACAAAAACACTTTTGGGAGTTTATAGATCGCTTGATATGACAAACGAATATAACGCCTTAAAAGCAGGTAAATAACTTAGGTTCAAAGGAGCAAAGATAAAAAGGCACAAAGTTTAAGATCTTTGTGCCTTTTTTTATTTTGCCACTTTTGTCATTTCTTCAATAATGGATTTTTTTCCGACAGTTCTTGTTATAATATCTTTTTCAAGACTCCATCCTCTTGCCGGTGAGTATTCGCGTCCGTACCAAATAATCTGCAAATGAAGATCATTCCATATTTCTCTAGGGAATAATCGTTTAGCATCTTTTTCGGTCTGTGCTACGTTTTTTCCGTTAGATAGATTCCATCGGTACATCAATCGGTGAATATGCGTATCAACCGGAAAAGCCGGAACTCCAAAAGCCTGCGACATTACAACGCTTGCCGTTTTGTGTCCAACGGCCGGCAAAGCTTCAAGCGCTTCAAAACTCTGAGGCACTTCGCCATTATGTTTCTCAATCAAAATTTCAGATAAACCATGAATTCCTTTAGATTTCATTGGCGACAGCCCGCACGGACGAATGATTTCCTTGATTTCCTCCACAGACATTTTAACCATATCATACGGATTATCAGCCTTTGCAAATAATAATGGCGTAATTTGGTTCACGCGGACATCTGTACATTGTGCAGACAATAAAACAGCGATTAGTAAAGTATAAGGATCTTTATGGTCAAGAGGGACAGGTATAGTAGGGTATAGTTCTTTTAACGTATCGATTACAAATTGTACGCGAGCTTCTTTATTCATTTCCGTTTTTTTAGAGTCGTAAAATTAATGAATTATAAGTTAAGAGTTAGAAGTTGTAAGTTATAAGTTATCTTTGTTTTTCAATCTAAAATCTAAAATCAACAATCTAAAATAAAAGATATGACAACATTAAAAGCAGGCGATAAAGCACCAAATTTTTCTGGAATTGATCAAGAAGGTAAAAGCCATAAATTGGCAGATTACGCCGGAAAAAAACTAGTAGTTTTCTTTTATCCAAAAGCAAGTACGCCTGGCTGTACAGCCGAAGCTTGTGATTTAAGAGATAATTTTCATCGTTTTCAAGCCAATAATTACGAGCTTCTTGGAGTAAGCGCCGATAGTCAAAAAGCACAAACCAAATTCAAAGAAAAATTTGAATTGCCATTTCCTCTATTAGCCGATGAAGATAAATCGGTAATCAATGCGTTTGGAGTTTGGGGACCTAAGAAATTCATGGGACGAGAATACGACGGAATCCACAGAACAACTTTTGTAATCAACGAAAAAGGAATCATCGATGAGGTAATCGAAAAAGTAAAAACAAAAGAGCATGCCTCGCAGATTTTGAAGTAGTTTTTTTGTTTCAAGTTTCAGGTTTCAGGTTTCAGGTTTCAGGTTTCAATTTTTACGAGGAAATTTAACCGCAAAGCGCGCTAAGTTTTGCATTAAAAACGCAAAGTTCGCAAAGCTTAATCAGTACAAAGCTTTGCGAACTTTGCGCATTAATAATGCAATCTATATCTAAAAAAAAACTTAGCGAGCTTTGCGTTAAAAATTAAGTATCAATATTTAACCTGAAAAAAAAAGTCCCAAACAAGGGACTTTTTTTTTAATTCTTGGTATTTTGTTCCAATTCCTTTTGGGGATGATATCCAAAAAGGTGGTGTTCTTTAATAATTTCTGCAACTCCAGACGGAAGCATTGGTTCCCAGCCTGTTTTTCCTTGACCAATCATTTTTAATACTTCGCGAGAGAATATATTCAAGATATTTGGGTCATAATCTTTAATGTCAACCACTTTTCCGTTGAATTTAAAGAACTTATACAATTCCTTCATTCTCGGGTGAACTTTTAAGTTGTCAGACGTGATAATTTCGCCATCTTCGCCCAACATCGGATACAAGAAAACTTTCATATCGCGGTAGAATAATTTTCCAAAAGCTTCAAGGATTCCACCACTTAAATGACGGTAATATTTTTCATCAAAAATATCCACTAAGTTGTTTACGCCCATTGCAAGTCCCATTCTTGCTTTAGTATAATTAGAGAAGTACTCCACAACTTTGTAATATTCCTGGAAATTCGAAATCATAACCGTTTGACCAAGTGAACAAAGCAATTCTGCTCTATCCATAAAGTCACGTTCATCAATTTCTCCGTCAGAACGCAAATTCGAAAGCGTAATTTCAAAAACTGTTAAGGTATTGTCTTTGTCAACTTTATTTTCATGCAGAAACATCTTTAATGATTTTTCATACATGTCAAGATTTACGTTAGTTACCGGGCGGAAACTTCCTCTAAAAGCAAGAATATTTTTTTTATACAAAACAGCTGCTGGCAAAACGTTTTTTCCTTCCGGATTAAACATTACGGCATCCGTCATTCCATTTTTAACTAGTTGTAAACTCATCAAACGATTATCAACATCGGCAAAACGAGGTCCTGAGAAATTAATCGTATCAATTTCAAGTTGATCTTTATCTAAGTGATCGTATAAATAACGAAGAAGTCGTTTTGGATCATTGTATTTGTAAAAGGCACCGTAAATTAAATTTACACCCAAAATTCCAAGTGTCTCTTGTTGTAAACGAGCGTCAGTTTCTTTAAAACGAATATGAAGAATAATTTCGTTATATGCTTCGTCTGGTTCAATTTGGTATCGAATTCCAACCCATCCGTGGCCTTTAAATTGTTTGGCAAAATCTATAGTTGCTACCGTGTTGGCGTAACTGAAGAAAAGTTTGTTTGGGTGTTTTTCGCGGCTTAAACGTTCTTCGATCAATTCACCTTCAAACGTCAGCATTTTTTTAAGTCGGTTTTCTGTCACATAGCGGCCGTCTCCTTCAATTCCATAAACGGCGTCACTAAAATCTTTGTCATAGGCAGACATCGCTTTTGCAATTGTTCCCGACGAACCTCCAGATCTAAAAAAGTGTCTAACAGTCTCTTGTCCAGCACCAATTTCGGCAAATGTTCCGTAAATATTCTCGTTTAAATTAATGCGTAACGCTTTGTCTTTTATAGAAGGAATCTGTTCGATGACCTTGTCACCTTTGAGTTTTATTTCTGTACCCATTTTATTTTAAATAGATTTGTTACAAAGTTAGTAAATTAGGCTTCTAATGAAAGAGAAATAATCCTATTTTTGTAAAAAAATTAAGTTCAATTGAAGGTCTATTTTTTAGGTACTGGTACTTCTCAAGGTATCCCGATTATTGGGGTTGATCATCCCGTTTGCAAAAGCACTGATGCTAAGGACAAAAGACTCCGCGTATCCATCTGGATTTCGTGGAACGAGCATTCATATGTCATAGATTGCGGTCCAGATTTTAGACAGCAGATGCTTTCCTGCGGATGCCGAAAATTGGATGCAATATTATTTACGCACGAACATGCAGATCATACGGCTGGTCTGGATGATATTCGTCCGTTTAATTTTAGACAAGGCGAAATTCCTGTTTACGGCCATAAGCGTGTTTTGGAGAATTTAAGACGTCGTTTTGACTATGTTTTTGAAACCGTAAATAAATATCCGGGAGCTCCAAGCGTAAAAACGATTGAAGTTGAAAACGATAAACCGTTTGCCGTTGGAGACAAAATGGCGATTCCAATTGATGTCTTGCACGGCGATCTACAGGTTTTTGGTTACCGAATTGACGATTTTGCCTATTTGACCGATGTAAAAACGATTCAGCAAAAAGAGATCGATAAGCTTAAAAATCTAAAAGTTTTAGTTGTCAATGCATTGCGAATTGAACCGCACGACACTCATTTTAACTTGCAGGAAGCACTCGATTTCATTAATCTTGTCAAGCCTGAAAAAGCTTATTTAACTCACATCAGCCATGTTTTGGGCTTTCATGAAGAAGTGCAGAAAACACTTCCTGAGAATGTTTATCTGGCTTATGATAATTTAGAAATTACAATTTAATTATACCATAAAAATGAAAAAATCCTTAATGCTTTATCTTTTTATCCTTGCGATATTAATGAATCTTTTTACTTATTCGTTTTACAGCGGCGAAGCAAAATTTCAGCAGGAAAGATATGATAAAACAACTAAGAAACTGAGAGACAGTATTAATTTAATGACTGAAAAATTAAATGATGCCGATTATTTTTCATTGGAACACAATGAAAATGCTCAAAATTATTTTGACAACAGCGCATCTGGAGGAAAAGTGATTTTGTATGAAAAACTGATTCCGGTTGTAAAAGAGAAGTTGTTAGATTTAAATACAAATCCAAAAGGGAATCCGTACACAGGTCAGGATATGATTGGTGGAAAGAAATTCATCATCAATAAAATTAAAATTTTGAATCACAGATGGATCATTGCAGATTACAGCAATGGAGAGCTTTGGGGAGAAGTCTTGTTAAAATACTTTGTTGATAACGATGATAATATTACATTTGAAGTTAATCAAACTTGGTTATATCAAAAATAGGATTTTTTAATCCTATTTTTTTTGCTCAATTTTAAAATTATAGGAACATGAAAAAGATAATTTTATTTGCATTTATGACAACTTTTGCATTTTCTTGTGGAAAGAAAGCCTCTCAAGAAACTACAGATTCAAAAGAACCAAAAACAGAATCAAAACCTAAAACAGAAACCGTAGTGGGTGCAGACGCAGATGATCACGGTTGTAAAGCTTCGGCAGGTTATACGTGGTCAACGCTAAAAAAAGAATGTATCCGAATTTTTGACGGAACAAAATTGTCTCACTACGATGATGGAAAAACCTACACTACAGCATCATACGTAATTTTCGACGGAAACAAAGCAGAACTTTTCCTTGATACTCAGAAAGAATCTATCATTTTAGAAAGAAAGTCGGAAGGCGATTCTTGGAAAAAAGATGATTTTGAATTGATTCCGTGGAAAGGATATGTTCTAAAAAAAGCAGGGAAAATTCTTTATACAGGAGAATAAAAGTGAAATGTAAAATGTAAAATGTAAAAAGTGAAATGTAAATTGGTTTAATTATTTTACATTTCACTTTTTACATTTTACATATTTAAACAATTTCTCTAATAAACTCAGAAGTTACAACATTTGCAAACTCTTCATTTAAACTTGCTAAGGCCGTTTGGTGTATTAATTCTGCAGAGAAATCTTCGCCGTTTATTCCTTTTTTGTTGAAAGTAGCGGTGGCATCAGAAATTAAATGCACGTTATAACCAAAATTCCCTGCCATTCTTGTTGTAGTTGAAACACAATGATCGGTTGTCAAGCCTAAAATTACAAGGTTTTCTATTTTTGCATTGTCAAGCAATTCCTTTAAATTAGTTCCAATAAAGGCGCTGTTGACATTCTTTTTGATGATCGTTTCGGCTTCAAGTGGTTTTACTACATCTTGAAATTCATTTCCAGGATTTTTTTCGTTTAAAATCGAATTAGGATTTGAAGAACAATGCTGTACATGAAAAATAGGAAGTTTTTTAGATCTCCACAGTTCTAAAAGTTCACCGGCTTTTTGTTCAGCATCAACATTATTTCGATCACCGCCCCAGTACGCTAAATCGTGAAAACCTTTTTGGATATCAATTAAAATTAATGCTGGATTGTTAAGTTTCATAATATGATTTTTTAAAATTTTGGTTTAATTGTTGAAATCACTGAGCACTAAAAAAAACTGAACACTGAACACTCTACATTAGCTTAAGAGCCAATTCTTAAAATCAAAGAAATTCTGTGGTGCAACACCGTGACCGACAGGATATTCTTTATAAGTAATCGGGATATGTAAATTTTCTAAAATTGCTGGAGTTTTTCTTGCCCATTCAATCGGAATAACTTGATCTACAGTTCCATGTGATGCGAATATTTTTAGGTTTTTAAAGTCATTTTTCTCGAAACCTTCTTTGATGATTTCATCATTGAAATAGCCACTCATCGCCACAACTCTCTGAATTTTTTTTGGATACGAAAGTGCCACAGAATAACTCAAAATAGAACCCTGGCTAAACCCAATCAAAGTTACATTATTGGCATCAATTGGATAATTTGCAATTAATTCATCGATGAATTTTGCAATTAAATCTCTTGAAGTTTTAGCTTGTTCATTATCCGAAAATTTATTTTGATCTGCATCAAAATTGATTGCGTACCAAGCATAGGCTCCATGTTGTAAATCATAAGGCGCTCTTGCTGAAATCACGTAATAGTTGTCTGGTAGTTCAGTAGCAAATGAGAATAAATCGGCTTCGTTGCTGCCATATCCGTGCAATAAAAGCAATAACGGATTCTTGTCTAAAATTACTTTTGGTTCTTGTATTTTATATTCTAAAAATAAGTTCATTTTTTTTAATTGTGAATTGTAAATGGTGAATTGTGAATTTTCAACTTTGACAAAAATTCAGGCTTTGAAAAAGAGATTAGATAATAAAAAAATCTGTTTTTATCTGTGTTTTTGCTTGAAAATCAGTATCATCTGTGTTCTAAATTTATACGCTTATAAAACAGATTCGCTAAAGCGAAAACGCTGATTAGAAAGGATTTCTTTTTTGGAATTTCAAAATTTCGTTTTTTTTTTTTATCCAATAGACTTTAACCATTTTTGGAAAAGACCACCAACTAAAGGCATTGGTCTTGTATGTCCTTGAATGGCGCTAAAAATTCCATATGTCCATAAAACGGAAACGCAAATCCACATAGGGAAAGTGATGTAAAAGCTGTCAAAATTGCTTACGATCAAAGCTAAAGAAATAAAAGTAAGAGATATTCCTGCAGCCTGACGGATATGAAAAGAAGCAAAACTGTTTTTGTTTTCAGAATTCATTGACATCGCAATCAAAACACCAATAACTAAAATATAGCTAGTGATAGCGATAGACTTTCCTTCTTCGATTGAATTATTCATTGTATTATTTTGTAACAAGTTGATTGTGATTTAGAATTCCGTAAACAGAACCTTTAAGTTCCGTTCCTAAAAAAGCAGAATTTTTAGATTTTGAAAGAATGTTTTCTTTTGTAAAAGTTGATTTTCCTTCTGGAGTAAAAAAGGTGAAGTTTGCTTTTGCGCCTTCTTCAATTGTATTGTTTTCAAGCCCAAAAACAGTTCTTCCTGCGGTTAATTTTGTCACTACAGTTTCTACTGGTAAAACCGTTAATAAGGCTCCAAAAGCACTTTCTAAACCAATTGTTCCGTTTTTAGCGGTATCAAATTCCATTTTTTTGAATTCGATATCAATTGGATTATGGTCTGACGTTATCATGTCGATTGTTCCGTCTGCAATTCCGTTTAGTAAAGCCTGTCTGTCAACTTCGGTTCTCAATGGCGGTGTAACTTTAAAACGAGTATCAAATCCGTCTAGTTTTTCATCGGTTAAAACCAAATGATGTACAGAAACGCTTGCGGTTACATTTAAACCTTTTGCTTTCGCATCTCTTATCAATTGCACTGATTTTGCTGTAGAAATCGTTGGAATATGAAGTTTTCCGCCTGTGTATTCTAGTAAAAATAAGTTTCTTGAGATTTGCAGTTCTTCAGCTAAATTCGGAATTCCTTTTAAGCCTAATCTTGTAGACACAATTCCTTCGTTTGCAACACCATTTCCTTTAATGTTTGGGTCTTGCGAATAAGCGATAACCAAACCATCAAAATCTTGTACATATTGTAAAGCGATTTTCAGAATGTTAGCGTTGTCGATGCTTTTATTGTAATCGCCAAAAGCAATTGCTCCTGCTTTTTTCATGTCGTAAAGTTCCGCCATGTCTTTTCCTTCGCTGGCTTTTGTCAAAGCACCAATTGGGAAAATTTCGGTTGCAAAACCATTTGCTTTGTTTTTTACAAAATTTACTTGAGACTGATTGTCGATAACAGGGAAGGAGTTGGGCTGCAAACCAATTGCTGTAAAACCGCTTTTTGCTGCAACATTCAATCCGTTTGCTATGGTTTCTCTGTCTTCAAATCCTGGTTCACCTAGTGAAACACTGCTGTCAAACCAACCTTGAGAAACATGAAGATTATCAAAACGTACCTCGGTCGCGCCTTCTTTTGGAAGTGAAATTCCTATTTTTTCAATTAAACCATCTGCAATTAAAAGATCAACGGTCTGATTATGAAACGGACTTTTTGAGTCGATAATTTTGGCGCTTTTGATGATTATTTTCATATGTAGAGATATTTATTTTATTCAAACATTAAATGTTTTTTGTTTCTACCATTAAGAAATTAAGTTAATAAAGGGAGGAACTTAATTTTCTAAACATTAAAAAAAGTAAGTTCATAAAGTGAAACCTTAATAATCTTAATGTCTTAATAGTAAAAATCATTTTACAAATTTTATAATTGCTATTTCTAATGCTAAAAATAACAGTGCAAAGATAACAAACCATTTCCAAATTTGGCTGTCAGTTCGCTCAGTTTGTAAGGTATTAAAAATGGTCGAAATCGTATCAGCGGTTTTAAAATCAGAAACTATGTTTGTATTTACTTGACTTAAATCGCTTTCGGTTCTTTTATAATTGAAACTCAAATTCTCAACCCATTCTTTTTTGTCAAAAACACTGTAATTTCCAGCTGTTTCCGGAAAATCATTAAATGTTAATTTGACTTTATTATTCATAATCTGTTGAATCGGAATAAACGAATCATCATTTCCTTTTACTTCGAGAATGGCATCTTTTGTCAATAAAACATCAACAAAATAAGGTTTATTGCTTCCAATTGTTATGGCGTTAACACCAGTTTTTTGATTGTTTTGCGCAATTTTGTAAAATAACGGAACAATTAAAGGCGATTGCTGAAAATTTGAATTTGCTGCATTTATTGGTGCCGAAAAAATTGTAATTCCTGCTGTTGGATTTTGAATTGCCGTTACAAAAGGACTTTGATCTTCATAAGATAAAACGGCCGGATACGGACTTAAAATTCCAAATGAAGTATTTGTTTTTGGATACTGGAAATTCGTGATTTTATTTTCAAAAACGCCAGAAAACAACGGATGATCAAAATTGATTTTAGTGATTAGTTTGCTTTCGGTTTTTAAATTATTGAATTGGACTTTTCCAAAATTTCCTAAAAATGAATTCAAATTTGAAACAGAACTTTTTTCGGATGGAATAAGAACTACGTTTCCGCCTTTAGAAACAAACGCTTTTAAAGTGGTTTGCAACGCTTGCGGAATTTCAGCTAATTCGTTTAAAATGATTGTGTTTTGCTTTTCTAAACTATTATAATCTAAAGAAGCAAGTGCATAATTATTATAATTAAATTCGGCAGAGGTATAAATTCTCGATAAGAAATTGCTTTTTTCAGGTTCGCCAAGACTGATTACGTTTGTCTTTTTAGATTTTGAAATACTAAAGAAAAGCTTATTGTCATAAGTCAATCCGTTGTCTTCAATAGAAACATAACCGTGAAAAGCTTCTTTTGGAATGGTGAGGTTTATTTTCTTTTTCTTCGAATCAAAATTAATAATCGTTTTGGCAATCAATTTATTCTGATTGTATAAAGCAGTCGAAACAGGTTTGAAATCTTCGCCATAACCCGATAAATCAACACTTATTTCATAGAAATTTTCTAAAGTCTGATTGATGTAAACACTGTCAATTGAAACGTTGTTTTTTTGTTCCGCTTCGGGAATTATAAAATAAGGTTTCTCTTCAAAATCAATATTTTTGACATCATTTTCCTTTAAACCAACTGCATCAGTAATAATTACAATGTCTTTTCTATGCGCTGATTTATGCGCTTTTACTTTTGCTAAAATAGCTGAAAGTTCAAAAGGTGTTGCGCTGTAATTCAGATTCTGCAATGAACTTTTAACCGATTTGATATCCGTATTCCAATAATTTTCAGTGTTTGTCAGTAACGAAAATTGAGCTGTTTCAGGAGTATTTTCTAATAATTCTTGAACGGCGCGTTTTAGCAATTCGCCTTTTTTGCCTTTTGCCTGCATGCTGAACGAATTGTCTAAAATAATATACATTTCGTTTGAGGCATTTTTGCTGTCTTTTGCTTCAAAAAAAGGCTGAGCAAAAGCAAGAATAGCACATGTGAGCAATAACAAACGTGTGGCGAGTAATAATCGTTTTTTGATTTTAGAGCTCTTGCGAGTCTGAATTGCAAGTTCTTTTAAGAAACGAACGTTGGTAAAATAAGAAGTTTTGAATCGGCGTAATTGAAACAAATGAACCAAAATTGGAACAATCAATAAAAACAGAAAGTATAGAATTTCGGGATGTTTAAAATGCATTCTGGCTTCGATTTACTTCGTTACGTTTTGTTTTTCGCGAAGATGATGGTCAAAAATACAAATTAAAAATTATTAAACCATATAAGTTCTTAGAAGAGATTATAAGTAGAAATGTTTAAGTATACTAAAATGAACTTACATAACTTATATGATGGAAATCCTTTTAAAAAATGTAACTTTTCTGGTTTTATTTGTAATGATGAAAAAGATATTATTGCGTATTTTAGCATATTCAAAAAATAATAGAATATGAAAAAATTGTATCTAGTGTTGTTTTCAGCTTTGGCGGTGATTTCAGCGAAAGCTCAAAATAAATTCAACTTGTTAGTAGGGACGTATACCAATACTTGCCCGAGCAACGGAATTTATGTGTATGAATTTAACGCTGCGTCTGGGGATTTCAAATTAAAAAATTCTTCAGAAAATGTTATCAGTCCAAGTTATTTGTCGGTTTCAGCAAATAATAAATTTGTTTATGCGGTAAATGAAAACGGAACACAAAGTGCTGTAAGCGCATTTGGTTTTGATGCAGCGTCAGGGAAACTTAAATTTTTAAATACAAATGATGCTTTGGGCGCAGATCCTTGTCATTTAATTAATGATGATAAAAACGTAATTGTTGCCAATTATTCTGGCGGAAGCATTGTGGTATTTAAGAAAAATGCTGACGGAAGTATTACAACAGTGCAGCAATTGATTCAGCACGAAGGAAAAGGTCCAAATGCCGCGCGTCAAGAAAAAGCGCATGTTCATATGGTTGTTTTTTCTCCAGATAAAAAGTTTGTTTTGTCAAATGACTTAGGTTTGGATAAAGTTTTTATTTACAAATACAATCCTGATGCTAAAAATGAGATTTTAACTTTAAAAGGCAGCGTTGATGTAAAAGCAGGAAGCGGGCCAAGGCATTTGACGTTCAGCAAAGACGGTAAATTTGTTTATTTGATTCAGGAATTAGACGGAACGCTGACTACTTTTTCTTATGATAAAAGCGGAAGTCTGAAATTATTGAATGAAACCAATATAATTCCAAAAGATTTTAAAGGCGCAAATAGTTCGGCGGCAATAAAAATTTCACCTGACGGAAACTTTTTATACGTTTCAGATCGCGGTGACGTTAATTCGATTTCGGTTTATAAAATTCAGAAGAATGGAAGCATCGAGTTGGTTGAACAGCAAAGCACTTTAGGAAAAGGCCCAAGAGATTTCGCCATCGATCCATCTGGAAATTACCTTTTGGTAGGACATCAATACACAAATGATATTATCATTTTTAAACGAGATTTAACAACCGGAAAGCTTACAGATACAGGAAAACGAATAGAATTGTGTTCGCCGGTTGGGCTTGTGTTTACGAAAATTTAGTTTTTTAAAGGGACAAAGGTTCAGAGATTCAAAGGTTCAAAGGTTTGAACTAATAGAGAAAAGGCTCAAAAGAAAATTTTAATTTTCTTTTGAGCCTTTTTTATACTTTGTCTCTTTGCTCCTTTGAACCTTTGTAACTAGAAAAAAAACTATTTATCCTTATCTTTTCTCTTCTTGTCTCTGGTTTTCAACATATTTCGATTGACAGAACCATGAGTTTTCTTTTTGGTTTTAGAAGGTCCTCCTAAATTGACTTTTTTATTCTTTTTCGATTTTTCATGGAAAGCGCCTTCACCTTCAAGTTTCACTTTTTTCATTAAAAACTTAATCGGTTGTTTGTCTTTTTCTGGTTCGATTAATTTAGAGGAAATCTCGACTTCTTCAGGAAAATCAGTAATTTCAAGTTCTTGATCCATTAAAAGTTCCGTTTCAATTTTGAATTCCTCTTCTCTCGGAGCAACAAAACTAATTGCCGTTCCAGTTGCATCCGCACGACCTGTACGACCAATTCTGTGCATATACAATTCAGGTTCTTCAGGAAGTTCAAAATTGATAACGTGCGAAATATCAGAAATATCCAAACCTCTCGCCATAATATCAGTTGTGATTAAGCCACGAAGATTTCCTTCTTGAAATTCCGCCATTGTGCTCAAACGGTAATTTTGAGATTTATTAGAGTGAATAACACCAAATTGTCCTTCAAAATGCTCTTCAATACGAGTATGAAGCATAT
Organism: Flavobacterium daemonense; assembly: GCF_007341385.1. Lineage (GTDB taxonomy): Bacteria > Bacteroidota > Bacteroidia > Flavobacteriales > Flavobacteriaceae > Flavobacterium > Flavobacterium daemonense. Next base: position 156,711 of record NZ_VJYD01000004.1, on the reverse strand, counting down.
CTGATATTTTTTTATTGTTTACGAAAACTAAAACACGAACCATGCTTTCGTCAGTTTCCAATAAATGTTTCAGCAGATTTACTTTTGTATTGAAATTAGGAACATTATAAGTAATTTGAGTGATTTTTTCAAGAGGCGTTCCCGAAGCTGCAAGCGTAACTTCTTCTGGGAAATCAAAATAATCATTCAATATATCATCGACTTCGTCTGTCATTGTTGCCGAAAACAAAATGTTTTGACGCTTCGTTTTCATCATCGCTAAAAGCGAAGTCAATTGAGGTCTGAAACCTAAATTTAGCATTTCGTCAAACTCGTCGATTACTAATTTTTGTGTTTCATCAAAACGAACAACAGCATCAAGAGCCAAGTCCATTGTACGGCCAGGAGTACCAACTAAAATATCGACGCCTTCATAAACCGCTTTTTTTTGTGTATTGATATTTACGCCTCCATAAATGCCTAAAGTTTTAACCGACATGTATTTAGTCAATTTTTCAACTTCTTCGACTACCTGCACCACTAATTCACGTGTTGGCACCAAAATAACAATTTTTGGAGTATTGGTATTTGTGAATTTGTACAGCTTTAAAAGAGGCAATAAATAGGCAAATGTTTTACCGGTACCGGTTTGCGCAATTCCCATCATATCACGTCCAGACATGATTACAGAGAAAGATTTTTCCTGAATAGGAGTAGGCGTAACAAACCCTAATTCGTCAACAGCTTTTTGTAATGATTTTGGAAGATTGAATTTTTCGAAAGTGCTCATTTGCATTAAATTTTGTGCAAATATAGCTATAAATAGCTGAAAAATTGGTATTTCTTAGAAATTACAGAAACTTAAGCAATTCGTATTTCTTAAAAATAGCCTTTGAATTACTGCAAAAATCGTTTTATTCGCAATAAAAGTTCATTTGGATTAAAAGGTTTTGCAATAAAATCATCAACGCCAAGTCTAAACGCTTCTTCTACAGTATCTTCTTCTTCGCCAAGCGATGAAAGCGCTACCACACGAATATCTTTATAATTTTTTTTGATATGGCTGATGATTTCCAATCCTGATTTTAACGGAATAATAATAGTCGTAATTACTAAATCGGGCATAATGGTCTCGATTCGTTCAAGTGCGCTTATACCGTCTTTAGCGACGCTGATTTTATACCCTTCGCGATTTAAAATAAATTTCAGAATTTCGATAGTCATTTCATCGTTATCGATGATCATAATTTTTTTGTCACTATTGTTCATTTTTGGCGTTTATTTTTTGTAAAGTTCGATCTCATCAATCATAACCATTGGCTTTTTATTTTTTCTTTGTCTCCAGACAGGTAATTCTATCTGATTTTCAATAATAACTTTTATTTTTACAAAATTATTAAATTTTTGATTTTCAAATTCCCAAGATTTAGTTGTAATTTCAAATTCTTCTGTTAAATTATCACATATTTTTTCTTCGATAAGCTTCCATTTCTGATTTTCAAAACCGTAAATTTTTATTTTTTTAGGTGTAAAAATCCAATGGCGCTGATCGGTTAGAAAATTGAGTTTAAGAACATTAAAATTGAGTTTTTTTGTTTCAATTTCAAAAGACGGATCTGTGCCGTACCACCCAATCCAGTTGATGTTAAAGTCTTTATAGCCACGATTTCCATCCACTAGACCATAACTTCCTTTGCCTTTAAAATCATCCGATGGCGGTGTCAAAAAAGTAACTTTTAAATCTTCACCTAAATGCGTTGTTTTGTTTTTGCAGATTTCAAGCCATTCTTTGTAGTAATTATCAGGTGAAATTCCGTCTTCGCTCAATTCATAAATTCCTAGATTATTGCTGGATTTAGTGAAATTTAAAACTCTTTCTGTCAAGCCTTTTTTTACCTCTTTTTCCCCATTATTATTTACGATAAACATTCCATGTTGGTCTTTGCCATAAAATTTTGATTGTTCAAAATAGACAAATTCTAAAGCATGCCTCAATTTTTCAATCCTAGTTTTTAAAACAGCATCATCAGCTACGGCATCGGCTGCTTTTTCTAATATTTGGTCGTATTGATCCATGTCTGCTGGTTTCAAGAATGAATTCCGAGCTTGTACAGGTCCAGAATAAATATCTAAAGGCGTATTGCTTTTATTTTGGTTTTCAGTTAACGCTTTTAAATAATTGCCCACAAATGGTGCTGCTTTTCCGTAAAAACCTCTTAAAAAATCGGCTGTTGTGGCTTGAATATTAATGTCTGTATCCCATAATAATTTTGCCAGAATATATTGTCTTAATTCTGAAAAATCTCCCGGAACATCGGCATATCCTTGAACAAATAGACCTTTGACTTTATTCTTTTTAAAGAGTTTGTAATTGCTCTGAAAAGGTTCGAAATTTGGAAAAGGCGACATATAATTCGAAAATTGAACCGTATAATCCCATAAAAACAAATGCGGAGAAGCAGTGCTCCAATTTTCAAGAGTTTTTACAAATGAAGGTTCGTTTTGCGCTGTAATTTCTTTTCCTCGATTTAACTCGATAGGGCAGAATATTGTATAAATATTTGGCGCTATTTTTAGATTTACAGGAGGCTTAAATGTATGCAGATAGGCGAGTGTCGTGATTTTTGTATTTGGAAAATGTGAAGCAATTTTGTTTAAAAAATAATAAAGAGAACCTTGCGGACCACCGTGTTTTTCATTGATTTTTCGGCATTCGGTACATTCGCAATAAACCACGTCATCGTTTTGGCTGACAGAATAAAACTGAGCATTTGGCGTTTCTTCGATAATTTTTGCCATTTTTTTCTCGATCAGATTAACGACAGTATCGTTTGTCATACATAAAGATTCTCCGTTTCTTTTTCCTTGATATAAAGCAAAAAGTTTAGGATTGCTTTTAAAATACTCTTTTGGCGGAACTAAAACGCTAAAAGAATGTCCCCAAATTCCGAAATCATTTAAGTGCCAATCGAGTTTATGCCAGTCGCGAAAAGCGTCATCATAGCAATCTGGAAAAAACAAAGCGCGATAATCAAATGAAGGTTGATATTTTTTTAGCGTATTTTTTGCAAACGTAAATTGATCTACTTTTGGAATATAAGTTTCACTCGCAGTAAATTTTCTGAATTCCCAAATTTCCAACAATGTATATACTGCATAACGAAGCGATTTTGAATTTTCGGCCACCAAATAAATGGATTTTGAATCACTTTTGATGATAAATTCGCTTGGTTTTAATTTTTCCTGATCCGAAATTTCTAAGATAATTTCAGATTGTTCATGCTCTTTTTTCTCTCCAGAAATATTATCAAATTCTTTTGAAAAAGCTTTATCGATATACTTTTTTAAAAGCAAAGCAGCGTCACGCGAATCATCTGATTTTGAAATAATACTGTTTTTATTCGTTATGATAATTTCAGACTGTGACATCATATTAAAGTTGAAGAGAAGAAAAACGAGAAGCCGTAAATATATCTGATGCTTTTTTTTCATGATTTCTAAAATTTATATTGCAATAAAAAGGCAAAATCAAGTTCAGTTTGATATTTATCTGGCGAATATTCCTGCTCGTTTGTTGTAATAAGAATTCCTGCTATATAGTGACTTTTTATCAGTTTATTGAAACCTGCGCTGACCCTGAAAGATTTTAAAGACATTCTTGTCTCATATTCGGCAGCACGAGTTCTGTCATCTGGGGAAGTTCCGTAACCGGCAATCAAAGTTACATAATCATATTTTGTTTTGTAATAATATCTCGAAGTAAAAATTAAAGAAGGTGCATCTTTTTGAATATACGATCTAAGATTGAACCAATAGGAGCCAATGTATTTCCCTAAACCAATATTTAAAGTTTTGAGATCGCTGTTGTCCTGCATTTTTATGTAACGTGCTCCTAGATCAGCTTCCCAGCCTTTTTTAAAATTATGAAAATAAGAATATCCTAATCGCCATTCCGGAAAAGCGTTGTCTTGGCTGTATGCAACATCGATGTAGGAGTAATTGTTCTTTTTTGAAAACAGATGAGATTCAACCTCAAACTGCAGTCCGCTTGCCTTTACTTCTTCCAAAGAAAATCGTTTAGCATAACTAACACGTCCAATCAAACTTCCCCATAAACGTTGCCTTAAATAATCGACGCTGGCAAGGTGCCACGGGCCAACATCGTCACGGCTAATAGTCGTATAATTGTAATATGCGCCCACACGATCCATATTTACGGTCGAGTATAATTCAAAAAGCAATTGCTGGATTTCTGGATCGTTTGGAAATCTAGCCTTAATTGATTTTAAATACTTGGCTTCATTTTTAGTATCATTTTGTAACGAATAGAAAGTAATACGTTTTAACCGCAATGTTTTATCATCAGGAAATATCTCGATTGCCCGATTTGCTATTTTTACGCCTTCATCATATTTTTTTTCTTCTATATCTAAATTAATGAGGTACAAAAATGCATCCTGATATTTATTGCTTCTTTGAATAACATAATTATAATAGTACCTGGCACTGTCTTTTTGGTTTATTAAATAATAATTTCGGCCTAGCGCCAAATGAAAATCTAGATATTTTGGAGCCAATCTTTTTCCTAGTGACGCTCTTTTAATATTAAGGTTATAATTAGGGCGAGCACTTTGCATGTCTTTGGTTATGACAGTCAAAAGGCTGTCTGTATCGATTTTTTGTGCTTTTATATTTTGATTCGAAAATAAAAACAGAAAAAAAAGCAATTGGCTGATGTGTAAAATCTTAATGCACTTCATAATCAAATTATTTTACCGTTGGTTTTTCGAAGCCTTTGCGAACCATTACGCCCCATTTTTGTTCCTTTTTTGTAAAAAAGTACCAATATCCTTTTAATGAAGCATATACAGTTATTGGATGATAAACAAAAGGCTCAATGATTGCCATGCTTATAAGGGTTAATAATTCCTTGTAATTTGCGTAGCTTTTGTATAAAATCTCATCGATTAAAATTGAAATAATAGTAATCGATAAATAAAAAAGATATACTAAAAGGCTTATAATCAATAAATATTGAAAATCGATTATGCCAAAAATAAAGCTGGCAATCAAAGTGATGATTCCTATAAATTCTATTATTGGCACTAAAAATTCAAAACTGAAAAAGAAAGGCAAAACCAAAAATGCTGTACGTCCATATTTTCGATTTAGAAACATATTTCGGTGCAGATAAAGTGTTTGCACTAATCCTCGTGCCCAGCGGATTCTCTGTCTTAAAAAAACTTGCCGTGTACTTGGAACTTCAGTCCAGCAAAGTGATTCGGGAATGTATTGAATTAAAAATTTTTGATTAGTGTCATGCATGTATTTGCGCATGCGGGTTACCAGTTCCATGTCTTCACCCAAAGATTTGTGCCAATATCCGCCGGCTTTGATCACAACATCTTTGTCAAACATTCCGAGACCACCAGATACAAGCAATAAACCATTTATTTGACTCCAAGCCATTCTCCCAAATAAAAAAGAGCGAACATATTCCAGTTCTTGAAACCTCGGATACCATTCTTTTGGATAATGAACTCTATACAAAAAGCCTTCTTTTACATCGCAGGAATTCGAAATTCTGATACCCGCTCCGGTCGCAATCACGCGAATTTGGCTTTCCATGAAAGGTTTTGCCAATTTTAAAATGGTATCTTGTTTTAAAATACAATCAACATCTGTGCATAAAAATAGAGGATATTTAGATGAATTTATTCCCGCATTTGAAGCATCGGCTTTGCTTTTTCCGTTTATTTTATCTACCACAAGGAGTTTGGAGTACACAGGATTTTTAGATTTATAATGTCCCCTCACAGGCTGTGTCGGAATTTTTTCCTGATAATAAAAGTCAATTTTGACCAAATCAAATTCGGATATTAATTTTTCCAGCGTATCATCTGAACTTCCATCGTTTATAATTATGACTTCAAATTTTGGATATGTCAGCGAAAGCAGTGATTTTACGTTGTAAACAATATTCAAGCCTTCATTAAAGGCAGGAGCGACCACTGAAACACCTAGAATATGGTTAGAGCGCAACAAAACTTCATCTTCGAGATATTTTTGATATTTTAAATGTTTTATAATTGCCCAATAGGATAAGACGGATAAAAACATATAAAACAAAATATACCCAAGAGAAAAAAAGGCTATAAAAATATCATAGGCGCGTATAAGATCAGACAGAAAATCATGAATCATATTTGTATTTGTCTAATGTGATTAATCATTTTTTGTGTATCAGGATCTTTACTGCCAAATAAGTCGGTTCGTTCAGGATCCAAACTATTGCAGCAGTAAACCATTTTCAATTTTAAATCTTTTAATTCTTGTTTTCTAATTTCGATTTCTAAAAAATCTAATGTTTTCTTCGAACCAATTACTGCCAATGTTTCAAGCATTTCATATTGAATTTCAAGTATTTCATCAGGATATAGGGATAAAATTACATCTTCTGCCTCATAAAGATAGAGGTCTTTAATCGCTATAATTACGTCAGTTTTTAAGCCTTTATGGTTAACATGTAATAAGTTGATGATCTCATTTGCTCTGTTTCTGTAGTTATAAAATACCATTACCATTACAGCCAATTTTAAAATTGCCTTTTTTTTAGAAAGTATCCATTGATCAACTTCGAGGGGCATTGGTATATTTTCGGCGTGCAGAACATCCATTACTTTTATTGTGGTGATAATTGTTACTTTGAGCGGTAATTTATCTACCGCCTGCCAGTCGCCTTTTGATAGTGCCAAATAAGCAATATTAGCATTCGACCGAATAACTATGTTAGAACTGAATAAGTATTTTTTAAGAAGCGAAATGCCTGGTTTGTAGCTTAATGCCTGTAACTGATAAATTCCTTCATATTTTTATATTTTCTAAAGTCCTTTATCAAACTTGCTGTGTACTTGTTGAGTCCTAAATGCTCGTAAATAAGAAGGATATTTTTTGCAGCAGGACCTTTTAAATTGCTTTTCATTCGAATTAAATCCTCAATAAGCATGTTTTTGCACCAGGTCCTATTAATGGGGATTTGCGATTTGAATTTTGCAATTTTATATTTTAAAGTGTTTCTATCAGGGTTTGATAAAGTAACTTCGGTAAGAAATATTTCAGATTTTCGGATTGTGATATGTCTGTATGGAAGCCTGATTTGGTAAATAATTCTTTTAAGAATTAAAACAGCTGCTAAAGAAAGCGTCAAAACTAAAAAAAACGGAATGACGAAATCTTTGATATACCCTATAAGATGATTCATAACATACAGCTTTTACACTTGTAATATTACGAAAAAAAAATGCAACATCAAAGAAAATAAAATTTTTTTTGTAGCTAAAAACTTTCAAAAACTCCAAGTCCGAAAAGTGCAAAATCGTATTTTACAGGATCTTGCGAATCCATCTCTCTTAATTTGGCATCTAATTCGGCTAAAGCTTTTCCGTCGTTTTGTTTGCGTGTGAGTATTCCTAATTTGCGTGCCACATTTCCAGAATGTACATCTAAAGGGCAAGATAATGATGCCGGCGAAATACTTTTCCAAATTCCTAAATCAACTCCTTTTGTGTCTTGGCGAACCATCCATCGCAGATACATGTTGATGCGTTTCGCTGCCGAGTTATTCATTGGGTCAGAAATATGTTTTTGAGTTCTCGGGAGATGATCAATTTCGAAAAAGATTTTTTTGAATTCGTGAATGCTTTTTTGAAGATTATTCTGTTCTTGGTTTTTGGCAAAAACCGCTTCTAATCCGCCATGATTTTTATAAATATGCTGTAATCCTTTAATGAATCCGCCAAAATCTTTTCCGTTGAAAGTTCGATGAACAAAGGTTTCCAATTCTTCTAAATTTTCCTCAGAATGCGACATGACGTAATCATAGGGCGTATTTCCCATTAATTCCATCATTCTATGCGAATTTTTGATAATCATTTTGCGGTTTCCCCAAGCAATTGAAGCACTCAAAAAACCTGCAATTTCAATGTCTTCTTTTTGAGAAAATAAATGCGGAATCTGCACAGGATCACTTTCAATAAAATCCTGATTATTGTATTGAATGACTTTTTCGTCTAGAAATTCTTTAAGTTCTGCTTTATTCATTTTCTGAAAGTTTTTTGGCGTAAAATCCGTCTTTTAAATCATTGGTACGCATTTGCGGAATGGTATTGAAATATTTTTTGAAATAATCAATTTGTTTCTCGTCGACGCAAGGAAGTTCTCCGTCTCCATTTGCCCAGAAAAAATCATTTTTGATAGGAGAGTTATATCTTAAATTCCCCAACTGAATTATTCTGAAAGGTGAATTGCTTTTTGAGTTTTGATACGGATACAAGATATTTTCCGTTGAAAAATTGCTTATTTCCAACATGAATTTGTGATTTGCAAATCGATTTAGATTTATCGGAACAAATAAAACAATCATTGTTGGCAGTAATGATAACGCTAATATTGTATAAATTACTTTTTTGTTTTGAAAGATTGCAACGAAACAGAATATCGAGAAGAATAATATAAAATTCATGAAAAATCGATACTGTGGTGAGGTTATGAAAAATAGAGCAAGTTGCAGGGCCATTACAAAATATAATGTCCAAAATGTTTTTTTATTTTGGAATTTGTAAATAAAAAATGGAACGATAATAATGAGAAGAACTGCAATCTTATTAAACAAACCATTTAATTTAGGCATAGATATCCAAGTTAAAAATAAATCAGTAACCGACATCGCATTGTATTGATCTGCAGTTAAGAAAAAACCAAAATATTTAATTTGATCGTAGTAAAAACCTTGAACCGATTCAGGAATTGCATAATCCATCGTAACGGATTTAAAAAGCTTTGACGGATAAATTGGTGATCCGCAGATGATCATATTTTTTGTGACAAAAATGAAAAAAACTAAAACGGTAATTATTATAGGAAGCAGAAGTTTTTTTGAAAGTAACTTAAAGTGAAGCAAAAATAAAATTACAGGTAGTATCGCAAAAGTCAGTGTGGTGCTTTTAATGTATAGTAAAAACAAAACCAGAATTACAATTAAGTTGAATGCTTCAGAAGTTATGTTTTTGAAATTTTCTAAAAAGTAAAAGAAGACAATAAATGAAATTACATAAACCGGAATATCTGGCGAAGGCGCGCTTATAAACTGAAAAAAGAAAATATTAAACAACGGAAATAAACCCAAAACAAGATAGTTTTGATTACCATTTTTGTAATATTCACTGAGTTTTTGAATCGCGAAAATATTGCCTAGCAAAAGACAAAATCCGCTTAAATCATTGAAATTTTTATAAAGAAAAGAGAAACTGAAGACACTTTGTGTAATGTGCCAGCCACTCATTTGTCCTAAAAATAAATGCAAATTTACCAGTCCTTTTACAAAGCCATATTCATTAAGCCATTTTACAGTTTGTATGTAATACGATTCGTTATCAATAACAAACGGAATTGATGCACATTGAGCTACAATTAAAAATGAAATAATAATTAGGTACGTTTTTAAAACGATGTGGAGCTGAAGAAATTCGGCAATAAAAGTTTTATAAATTTCGGAAATTGGCGCTCTGAATTTTATCAATAAAAACAAATTCAACACTGCGAAAAAAATATGAAATTCGATGTTGATTCGCTCAAAAATGGCCCAAAAACTGGCTAAAATTGTTGTGCAGAACAATCCGAGTATTGCGGTAATTACGAAATCTTTATTTTTTAAACTGATAATTTTATTAAAACTATAACCTAAGTTAATAGTGGTAAATAAAATATAGATCCAGCTTATGAAAATTAAAATCATTAAGAAAGAATTTGTCCGTCAGACATTACCAATTTTCTGTCGGCCATATTTGCTAATTCTTCGTTATGGGTTACAATCACAAACGTTTGACCAAATTCATCTCTTAATTGAAAAAATAATTGATGAAGATTTTCGGCAGAATGTGTGTCTAAATTCCCTGATGGTTCGTCGGCAAAAATAACGTCAGGTTTGTTTATCAAAGCTCTCGCAACGGCAACGCGTTGTTGTTCTCCGCCTGAAAGTTCATTTGGTTTATGATTAATGCGATGAGATAATCCTAAAAATTCTAGCAGTTTTTTAGCGTCGGCTTCAGTTTCCGAAACTTTTTTTCCGGCAATATAAGCAGGAATGCAAACATTTTCAAGTGCTGTAAATTCTGGCAGCAATTGATGAAACTGGAAAATAAACCCTAAATTCAGATTTCGGAAATTAGATAGAGCTTTATCATTCAGTTTCAGAATATTTTCACCATTAATAGTTAATGAAGTATCTGGATCTGTATTTGAAGGTTTGTCCAACGTTCCTAAAATGTGCAGCAAAGTTGTTTTTCCGGCTCCGGAAGCACCAACAATTGAAACAATTTCACCTTTTTTAATATGCAAATCAACTCCTTTTAAAACTTCAAGTTGATCGTAGAATTTATGTATATTTTTTGCGTGTATCATTTTTTTGAAACTGTTTCTACAAAGAAACGAAGATTCTGGATAGAATCAAATTTCAATATTGTAAATTCCAAATTTCTAAAACGGTATATTTATTGAGTATGGGAATTTAGAAATTAAATTCAAGAAATAAATAATAGAATTTCTAGTATATTTTTTAATTTCAGTTAAACTAAATAGAGATACAATGCAGGATTTAAAAGCAACAAAGGAAGGGGTTAGGACCAATAAACTTTTGATTGGTTTGCTGCTGGATGCTATTGGGATGATTTCTTTTAGTATTCCTTTAATCGGAGAATTTTCAGATGTAATTTGGGCTCCAATTGCGGCTTTTATTATGACACGAATGTATAAAGGAAGAGTTGGTAAAGTAGCTAGCGTTTTGACTTTCATTGAGGAAATTTTGCCTTTTACAGATGTTATTCCGTCATTTACGTTGACTTGGATTTACACGTATTATTTTCAAAAAAGAAATAAAGAAGATTAATCTTTAAACAGAAAACCTAATCCCATGTTTTTCAGCATTTTCTTTTCGAAATTCCAAAAGAATTTGAATTGTCCAAAAACAGCTCCAATTGCGACTAATAAAACCTGATAAATTGGGAAAATTATAAGCAAACGAATTAAAGTAAACCAACCTCCAAAATCTTCTTTTGTAATGCCCAGCCAAACGCAAAAAGGTTTAGACAGCCACGCAGATGCCGATCCGGTCACGGCAAAAACGATAAGAATAATTATGGCTTGTAAATTTGAGGTGATTCCCCAGCGTTTCTTTAATTTATTCATTGTTATTTGTAATGATTACAAATATAATAACATTATCTAGATGGAACGTTACCCCAAAGCTTTTGTTTATAAGTATTTTGAAAATAAATCATGTAGTTGTAAATAAGGTAATTTACCTCGTAGCCGTAATGAATTTCGGGGCGGTAATCAATCAGCATTTCATATAAATTCGGGTTGTAAATTTGTGGTTGTCTTACGCGATTATTCCATTCGGTTACATACAAGTAATTTTTGGTTTCAAGATATGACAGGGAATAATAGTGACGTGGCAATGCAATTGAAGCCAGCCAAGTCGAAAAGCCATTGTCAATAATTATGACTTCATATTCAAGCGAGTCATTTGCAATTCTCACTGTGTCATTTACGGTTTTATTTACTTTAGGAGGACTAACGGCTGCAACATCTTTTTTTGAAGCTGTAGAGCACGCTATTATCGTAAATAAAACAATTAATATGTAAATGAATTTCTTCATGACTTCTGTTTTTGAACAATTAAAGTTACGAATTTTTTTTGAGATGCTAAGGCGCTAAGGTTCTGAGATTCTCAGGGACTAAGTTTTTTGTTTAAACTAAAAAAGCTGTTTATTTAAATAAACAGCTTTTAAAATATTTACTCAAAGAGATATAAATTCAGTACCTAAGTATCTTAGCACCTCAGTACCTCAGTACCTCAGAACCTCTATTTACTCCCAAACAATTTTCCAATAAAACCGGCAATGCCACCTTTGCTTTTAGTTACCACAAGCACATCGGCAACATCAACTTTTCCGTCGTTGTTTTGGTCAAGGCCAAATTGCATTCCATATTTAGAAATTGTATCCATAATTCCAGATGCTTGTCCGCTGTTTCCGGAAATCGAATTGATAATGTCAGAAATCTGAAAACTGCTATCATTTGGATCTTTTGCTTTATTTACTAACGAACCTAAAATCTGCGGAATCAAATTTGAAGCAACTCCGCTTGAATCAGCACTGCTTAGTCCAAATTTTTCACCAAGACTTCCACTTAATTGTTGTTGAATTTGTTGTACAACAGGATTGGAACTGTCAATTGGAGAATTTCCATTAAATAATCCGGCAATTTGTTCGGTTCCGCCTTCAGAAACAATCTTTTGTAACCCTGCAAAAATAGAATTACTGGTTTCATTCATTACTGCTTCATTATGTTCATTCGGGACAGCAGGGTTGTTTACAACGGCATCACCGCTATATTGCTGTACTAGTTGTGTCAATTGTTCAAACATGATTTTAAGAGTTTTAGATTATACACCAAAGTTAATAAAAAAAAGAAAGGGATTTACTACAAAACTGTAATAAATCCCTTTAAAGTTAATCTATTTTTTGATTCCTTAGCTCAACAAAGTGATAATTTGTGAAGCTAATTCTGTTCCAATTCTGTCTTGTGCCTCTCCAGTTGCAGCCCCGATGTGCGGAGTCAATGAAATTTTAGAGTGCATTAAGATTGCCATTTCTGGTTTTGGTTCGCTTTCGAAAACGTCTAAACCAGCAAAAGCAACTTTTCCTGAATCTAAAGCTTTTACTAAAGCTACTTCATCAATAACACCTCCACGAGCACAGTTTACAATTCCAACACCATCTTTCATGATTTCAAGTTCTTTTTCACCAATGATGTAACCATCTTGAGCAGGAACGTGTAATGTAATGAAATCTGCTTCTTTGAATAAAGATTCTAAAGATTGAGAAACGATTTTAGTTGTAATTGATTGTCCGTCAAAAAACTCAACTTTTACATCAACTTCAGGAATAAAACTATCAGCTGCGATAACTTTCATACCAAGACCAAGCGCCATTTTAGCTGTAGCTTGACCGATACGGCCAATACCAACAATTCCAAGAGTTTTTCCTCTTAATTCTGTTCCGTTTGCGTATGCTTTTTTCAAACCTTCAAAGTTGGAATCTCCTTCAAGAGGCATATTTCTGTTAGAATCATGTAAAAAACGCACACCATTAAATAAGTGTCCAAATACTAATTCAGCAACAGATTCTGAAGAAGAAGCTGGAGTATTGATTACATGAATTCCTTTGCTTTTAGCGTAATCCACATCGATATTATCCATACCAACACCACCACGACCAATGATTTTGATTCCAGGACAAGCGTCGATAATATCTTTACGAACTTTAGTTGCACTACGAACTAAAATTACGTCAACATTATTTTCATTAATATAGTTAGCTACTTGTTCTTGAGCAACTTTTGTAGTTATAACTTCAAAACCGCCTTTTTCTAAGGCTAGAATTCCGCTTTTAGAAATTCCGTCATTTGCTAATACTTTCATTGTGTGTTTATTGTTTATTTGGTTAATCGTTTAACTGTTTAATCGTATATATACGTTCAATTGTTTAATCGATGAACCAACTATTATTTTTCTTTTTTGATATTTCTAAAGGAAGTGCTTAACGGTTAAATATTTAATCAAATCAACAATTAAACGAATTAACAGTTAACCAAATTAACGATTAAACGCATAAACGATTAACCGAAAAAAACGATTAAACTTTACTTTCAAGTGCTTTCATCACATCCACTAAAACCTGAACACTTTCGATTGGCATAGCGTTATAGATAGAAGCTCTATAACCACCAACAGAACGGTGTCCTGGCAATCCAGAAATATTTGCCGCTTTCCATAAAGCATCAAAAGTTTCTGTGTGATCAGGATTTGTTAGCAAGAAAGTAACGTTCATGTTTGAACGATCTTCTACCGCGGCAGCACCTTTAAATAATGGGTTTCTGTCGATTTCAGCATAAAGTAATGCTGCTTTAGCGTTGTTTAATTTCTCAACCGCAGCAATTCCGCCTTTTTCTTTAATCCACTGTAAAGTCAATAAAGAAACGTAAACAGCAAATACAGGTGGAGTATTGTACATACTTTCTCCTTTAATGTGTTTTGCGTAATCTAACATGCTAGGAATAGTTCTTCCGTTTTTGCCTAAAATTTCTTCTTTAACAACAACAAGAGTTGTTCCTGCTGGTCCCATATTTTTTTGAGCTCCTGCATAGATTAAGTCGAATTTAGAAAAATCCAATTCGCGAGAGAAAATATCAGAACTCATATCGCATACAACTGGAACGTTGGTCGATGGGAATTCTTTCATTTGAGTTCCAAAAATGGTATTGTTGCTAGTACAGTGGAAATAATCAGCATCAGCTGGAATTTCGTACCCTTTTGGAATATGAGTGTAATTGTCGTCTTTTGAAGAAGCTACCACAATAGTTTCTCCAAAAAGTTTAGCTTCTTTAATAGCCGCAGTTGCCCACGTACCTGAATCTAAATAAGCTGCTTTTCCGTTTTCTTTCATTAAGTTATAAGGAGCCATCAAGAATGCAGTACTTGCACCACCTTGTAAAAACAAAGCTTGATATCCTTTTCCCTGAAGTCCTAATAATTCTAAAGCAAGGGAACGAGCTTCCTCCATAACAGCAACGAAATCTTTGCTTCGGTGCGAAATTTCAAGAATAGATAATCCTGAATCATTAAAATTTAAAACTGCTTTTGATGCTTTTTCAAAAACTTCCTGAGGTAAAATACTTGGTCCTGCGCTGTAGTTGTGTTTTTTCATGGTTGTTGTTAATAGTCGAAAAAATTAAAGATGCAAATTTCGGCAATAGGAGCTGAAAAAGCGATAAATTATTCGAAATAATTAAACATATTTTTACTTTGTTGTTAACAAAAACGTTATAGTATCAACGTTATCTGCGTAATCCCACAATTGAGGATTTTGTGTCTGACCAAATTTGATGCTGTTTTCAACCAAATCGTTGCTAATGATGCATTGAATTTGTTCAGAATCAGCTTCAAGACGGGATTTTAAATCGTCGATATTTTCATAAAACTCATAAAAAACACTCGAAATAGGAGAGGCGTAACTAGCGTCTTCTTTTATTGTCAAAAATCCGTTGTCCAATAATTTGTAATTGCTCATTAAAAATACTGCCTTATTATAGTCATAATTATTCGCGTATTTTTCATAATGAATAACGTCCTGATATTTGAACATTGCTTCAAAAAATCCATCAAATACATAACCTTTCGGAACAAAAAGTTTAGAGACATTTCGGCAACCTAATCCGAAATAACGAAAAATATCTTCGCCTAAAGCTTCTAGCTCTTCTTTAGATTCATTTCCGTTCAAAACCGCCGCAGAATTTCTGTTTTTTCTGATGATAGAAGGTTTGTCTTTAAAATAATATTCAAAATAACGAGAAGTATTATTGCTTCCGGTGGCAATTACAGCATCGAAATTTTCAAGTTTTCCTTCCACGAAAGTGATTTTATCTTTCAGATTTTCATCAACAGCGATTAAATATTTGGCCAAAAACGGCAACAAATGCTGATCGTTTGAGGATGTTTTTATCAAAGCTTTATTGCCAGTAATCAAAACAGATAAAAAGTCGTGGAATCCAACTAACGGAATATTTCCAGCTAAAATTAAAGCGACTGTTTTTTCTTTTCCTTCATTTTGAGCGAACTCAGCTTCATATTTTGAAAGCCATTTGTCAATATTCTCGGCTGTCAAAGCTTTTGCCCATGACTCGATTGCAAAGTAAACTTGTTCAGGAGTGTACCAGCCATTATGAGATTGCGATAATTGAATTAAGTTCTGAAAATCATTGAAAAAAATATCGTTATATAAAACGCCTGATTTTTTAACGGATTCCTTTTCAGAAAACTGACTTAAAAAATATCCTAATTCAACAAAAACACTTTTTTTTGTTTCTAATGTCATAATGTTTGCTTATGAATTGTTTTGATTGTAATTTTGCACAAAAATAAGGATAAATAAGTCGAAAGACAAAAGTCCAAAGTCGAAAGTAGAAAGTCAAAAAGACTTTAATACTTTTACTTTAAAACTTTCAAACTTTATGACAGACTTTATTACTTTATGACTTTCAAACTTTAAGACGAAAAAAGATGGCAATTATTATAACTGACGAATGCATCAATTGTGGGGCCTGCGAACCAGAATGCCCAAATACAGCAATATATGAAGGTGCAGATGATTGGAGATATAAAGACGGAACAAGTCTTTCTGGAAAAGTAGTTTTACCTGACGGAACTGAGGTTGATGCAGAAGATGCACAAACTCCAATTTCTGACGAAATCTATTACATTGTTCCAGGAAAATGTACAGAGTGTAAAGGTTTTCATGATGAGCCTCAATGTGCTGCTGTGTGTCCTGTTGATTGCTGTGTACCAGATGATAATCACGTAGAAGATGAAGAAACTTTGTTGAACAGACAAGCGTTTTTACACGGTTAATAGTATTTAGAACATTTAAGTTTAGATATTTTAAGAATCCTGAGTAGTGTACTCAGGATTTTTTTTTGCGGTATTTTAATGAAATTTTATTTTTTATTGTATAAAATACTGTAACTTAATGAATTATTTTGTTAATTTGATGATAATATTTAAAAAAATAACAGCCTATGAGGAGACTGGTACTTTTATTTATTTTATTATTTACCGCTGCTGGCTTTGCACAAAGTGCAGAGTATTCAATTGTTGTCAAAGATATTGAGACACAATTGCCAATAGAAAATGCCATCGTTTTGATCATGAAAACGAAACAGACCTTGTTAAGCAATAAGGAAGGGAAAGTGACTTTTATGCTGACTGGATCTTCGGCTCTTGAGGTTTCTCAAATTGATTATGAAAAAGTTTCGCTTCGATGGGGGCCTCTAAAGCCAGATATGTTTGTCGTTTATCTTAAAAGCAACAATACCAAATTAGACGAAATTGTAGTTTCTAAAGAAAATCCTCAAAAAACACTCCAAAAAATTGTTGCCAATTCAAGGCAAAAATTAGCTTCTTCATACCGATTAAAGGTATTTGTGAGAGAATTTTTTATGCTTGACAATAAATACTCTTATTATAATGACGGATTAGTGAATTTTCAGTTTGCATCCAATCAAAAAAAGCCATCGACAACATTATTAGTAGAGCAAAACCGTTCCTACGGACTTCTTGACAATGATGTCAGTGCCGATTTGAAAGGATATAATCTGAATAATATCATGGAGAATTACTGTAATTTAAAGTATTTTGATCCCGTTTTAGATTCAAAAACCAGAAAAGAATACGATTTTACTACAAAAGGACATCCAAACAATAAAAATTACTACATGATGTCGATTACGCCTCGTGATAAATCAAAAAAAGCATTGGATACTTTTGAAGTCATTTATGATCCTGTAAAAAAGTTAATTGTCGAATTCTCAATAATAATTACACCGCAAAGTTTGCTTCAAGTTGAGGAACAAACAAAAATAGGAGCAAAAAATGTGACCAAATCGGTTGTAAAAGTAAATTATAGAATCGCCGGTGAAGATTATTATTTAATGTGTTCTAACGAAGAAATTGGTTACGATCTTATTTTAAAAGATCATATTAAAAATATTCAGGTTCGCAACAACTTTGTAACGACGCATTTCAACAGGCAGAATTTTACGTACAGCGAAAGCGATGTTTTTAAAGAAAAATCGCTTTTCAATAAAAAGAATAAAGTGATGACGAAATACTGGGAAATTTCTGGATTTACGCCCACTGAACAAGAAAAAGCAATTGTAGATGCTTTAGAATTTAGAATGTAATTTATTACTTAAGAACAAAAAAATCCTGAACAAACGTTCAGGATTTTTTGTTATAAAAATGTTGCAACTGAGTGTAGCCGAAGTCTTTTTTTAGAAATTAAATCCAAGTCTCGCATAGTAATAAGCACCGCTGAAACCCATTTGAACAGCATCCCAATAACCTCCGGCTTCTGTATTTCCTTGCTCGTCTTGTTTAGTTGGGTAAACATTGAACAAGTTGTTGCTTCCAATGCTTAATTTTAAGTTTTTAGAAAGTCGGTAACCCAAGGTCAAATCCGTAACCAATCTTGGGTTGTAAACATCTTCTTCATCGGCATAATCAACTAAAACTACTTTGCTGAAACGCGTGAAAGCTAGTCCGGCATCAAATTTGTTTTTTGCATAAGTAAGGTTTAAGCCAAATTTATTGTCTGGAGCAGAAGCCAATAGGAAAGCTTTTTCACGATTTCCAAAGAAAGTAGCTTCATCTAAATCGCCATTTTTAACCTTGTCAATTTTCATATCATTAATGTTCCCCACTAAAGTGGCACCAATATGTCCGAAATCATACGTTTTCTTCCAAGAAAAAACCAAATCCAAACCATGTGTGCTTGTATCAACTCCGTTGGCAAAAAACTGCGCTTCAGAAACGCCAAGTCCTAATGAGCTTGCATCAAAATATCCCGTAAGAACGATACGATCTTTTACTTTAATATAATATCCATCAACAGTTGCTGTGAAATCTCCGTAAGTTGCAGTGAAACCCAAAGAAGCATTCACCGCTTTTTCTTCATTTAATTTTTCAATTCCGAAAGCTTTTGTAACCGGACTATCATTTGGCGCCAAAAGAACTTCCGTTGCACCGCTTGCATTAAAGTTTGTAAAACGCAAATTATAATAAATTTGTGCCAAAGATGGAGCACGGAAACCAGTACTCACGGAACCTCTTAAATTAATATGATCGTTTAATTTTAATCGGGAAGCTAATTTTCCGTTTACTGTGCTTCCAAAATCGCTGTAATTTTCAAAACGAACAGCACCGCTCACCATAAAAGCTTCGGTAACATCTAGTTCGGCATCCGTATATAATGAAAAATTGGTACGGCTTTTATTTACTTCATTTGCAGGACTGTATCCAGGAAAACCTTGTGAGCTTCCAGGTCTTGGATTTCCAGAAATTGGGTCAATAGGAGCACTTTGCGTTGTTGGGTCGGTAATTGGTTTTCCGTTTGTATCGTATGTTGTGTATGAACCTTCTTCACCAGCAAAAATTTCAAATTTCTCTACTCTAAATTCCGTTCCAAAAGCAATATTGAAACCGCTCATAATGTCATCATAGTTTTTAGAAACGTCAAAATTAGTTGTATTTTGAAGCAAACTGTGACCTCCTGAGTTAAATTCAGTTGGCGATTTTTCTTCGAGAGAAGCATTCAAAGTTCCTTTGATGTCATATTCAAATCTATTTTTTCCGAAAGTATTGCTCAAATCAAATTTCCAGCCACCTCCGGTTGTAGTTCTGATTCCAGCTGCCAACGAATTATCTTTTATATTTGAAGTAATTCTAGGCGTGTAACCACCAGGATAAATTGCTTCTACAACTCTTTCACCGTCATTTCTGGTAAAGGCATAAGCATCAGTATCTCTAAAATTACTACCACCAAAAGCATAAAGTTCCGTTCTGTCAGATAATGGAAGTGAAAAATTTCCGAAGAAATTTAATCCTTTAAGTTGTGCATCACCAAAACCTTTTCTGAAATCATATGCAGGTCTTAAGGTTTTGTCTTTTTGGATAAATTCGCCAGTAAAATTGGCATAACCGCCTTTGCTTCCAACTGAAATCCCATAATTTGCAGCAACTTTAAAAGAACCGCCATCAAAAGATTTGTCTTTTCCGTATGAGTTTCCATTGCCTTTTTGATCCAGTCTGAAGCCGTCAGTATTTGGTGTTCCCGGCAAAAAGTCGCCTTTTGCATTCGTATTGAAAACACCATAAGTAACAGAACCGGTAAGTTCTTTTACATTATCATTTGTTATGATATTGATTACGCCGGCAATAGCATCAGAACCATATTGCGCAGCGGCACCGTCTCTTAAAATTTCAATTCTTTTGATGGATGAAGCCGGAATCGCATTTAAGTCCGTTCCAGTATTTCCGCGTCCGCGTGTTCCAAATAAATTGATAAGTGACGATTGGTGTCTTCTTTTTCCGTTAATTAACACCAAAGTTTGGTCTGGTCCCATACCTCTCAATGACGCTGGATCTACGTGGTCAGCTCCGTCAGAACCTGATTGTTTGTTCGCATTAAAAGAGGGAGCAACATATTGAAGTAATTGGTTGATTTCGATTTTACCGCTTTGTGTTGTAACATCTTTTACATTAATAACGTCAATAGGGACAGCCGAATTTACAACGGTTCTTTTTGTGCTTCTCGAGCCAACTACAACAACATCGTTCAAAACTTGTCCGCCGCTTTCTTCTAAATTAACATCAACTTTATCACCTGAGACCGATTTTTCAATTGTTGAAAATCCGACGTAGCTAAAAATTAAAGTTGCACCTTCTTTGACTTTGATTTTATATCCACCTTCAAAATCAGTTGATACACCGTTTGAAGTTCCTTTTTCGACAACATTTACACCCGGAAGCGGTGTACCTGTTTTGTCTTTGACGACTCCCGACACTTCTTTTTGTGCAAAAAGAAATACTGTATTCAATAGAAATACGAGTAATGCAAATTTTTTCATAGTAGTTTGGATTTTTGGTTTGTTTTTTATTGGTTTAGGTTATAAAATTAGTTTTTTTTAACAAAAACTTAATAAAATGTTTAAAAATTTTCAAGAACAGCTCAATAATTATATTATTACACATTTTTACTTCGCTTACGAGGTATTAAATCTTATATTTGCAAAATTTTAAAGCCAAAAAATAGCATTTTGGCAGAAAACCAAAAAAGTACACGTAAATCATAAACCATTATAACAGAATTAGTAATGGTCTGGGCTGAGGAAAATCAGCACCATAAAACAAATAGAAACAACAGATGAAAGCAGGAATTGTAGGATTACCAAATGTTGGAAAATCAACATTATTTAATTGTTTATCTAATGCAAAAGCGCAGAGTGCAAACTTTCCGTTTTGTACAATCGAACCTAATATTGGTGTTGTAAACGTTCCAGATCCAAGAATCAACAAATTGGAAGAATTGGTAAAACCAGAGCGCGTTCAAATGGCAACCGTAGATATCGTTGATATTGCAGGTTTGGTAAAAGGAGCAAGTAAAGGTGAAGGTCTTGGAAACCAGTTTTTAGGAAACATTAGAGAATGTAATGCAATCATTCACGTTTTGCGTTGTTTTGATAATGATAATATTGTTCACGTTGACGGAAACGTAAATCCAATTCGTGATAAAGAAACGATTGATATCGAATTGCAGTTAAAAGATTTAGAAACAATCGAAAAACGTTTGGAAAAAGTAAAACGTGCTGCAAAAACAGGAAATAAAGAAGCTCAAGCTGAGGAAGCTTTACTAAACAGAATTAGAGAAGCGTTATTGCAGGCAAAATCGGCTAGAACGGTTGTTCCTCAAAATAATGACGAAGAAGTTTTAATGGAGAGTTTCCAATTAATTACAGCAAAACCGGTTTTATACGTTTGTAACGTTGACGAAGGTTCTGCAGTAAACGGAAACAAATATGTTGACCAAGTTCGTGAATTAGTAAAAGATGAAGATGCTGAAGTTATTGTACTTTCAGTAGGAGCGGAGGCTGATATTACAGAATTAGAAAGCTACGAAGAGCGTCAAGTTTTCCTTGAAGATATGGGATTACAAGAGCCAGGAGCATCAGTTTTAATTCGTGCAGCTTATAAATTATTAAAGCAACAAACCTATTTTACAGCTGGTGTAAAAGAAGTTCGTGCTTGGACAATCAACATTGGAGCTACAGCGCCTCAAGCAGCAGGAGTTATCCACACTGATTTTGAAAAAGGTTTCATTCGTGCAGAAGTAATTTCATATGACGATTATGTTCAATATGGTTCTGAGGCTAAAGCAAAAGAAGCTGGAAAATTTAAAGTTGAAGGAAAAGAATATATTGTTAAAGATGGTGATGTAATGCACTTCCGTTTCAACGTTTAATCTTTTTAGAAGAAAGAGTAAAGAAAGAGAATAGACTAAAACTGCTGGAGAGATTCAGCAGTTTTTTTATGCTTTAAAATTAAAGCTTTCTACTGTCAGGCTGAGCGAAGTCGAAGCCCGCGCAAAGATTAGCGATTTAGATTGTGGAGCTACTTGCGTGTCCTTCGACTTCGCTCAGGATGACAAAAATGAGAATAAAAAATCCGCTCAAATCAGCGCTTTCGCGAAAGCGAATCAGTAAAATCTGTGTGCAATTTCTCAAAACGAATTAGCGTTTGAAAAATTTTTGGCTTAAAAATTGGTTACAGAAAAAATAACCAATTACTAATCTAAAATCAACCAATCAAAATGCTAAAAAAATCTTTCAAATTTTTGGGCTGGACGCTTTTCGGAATTTTCACTTTTCTGGCTTTGTACATTTCAGCAGTTCTAATTATTTCAAAAATTACAGTCAATTCAGATATTGCAAAAGTCGAAGGACAAAACGCCATTCCGATTTACATTCTTTCCAACGGCGTTCATACGGATATCGTAGTTCCTGTAAAAAACGAAATCAAAGACTGGCGAAATGAAATTCAGTTCAATCAAACTCAATCAAAAGATTCGCTGATGAATTATATTGCTTTTGGCTGGGGCGACAAAGGTTTTTATCTTGATACTCCAGAATGGTCCGATTTAAAAGCAAGTACAGCTTTAAAAGCCACTTTTGGTGTCAGTTCATCAGCAATGCATACCACATTTTTCAAACAACTGAGAGAAGGTGATGATTGTATACGTATTTTGGTTTCAAAAGAAAATTATCAAAATTTAGTTAATTATATTTCTAAAAGTTTCACAGATCCTGTTCATCCACAATGGATTGAAGGTCACAGCTATGGAAAAAAAGATGCTTTTTATGAAGCAAAAGGAAGTTACAGTCTATTTAATACTTGTAATACTTGGGCAAATAATGCCTTAAAAGCTGCGAATCAAAAGGCGAGTTTATGGACCGTTTATGATAAAGGGATTTTTTGTCATTATAAATAAATTTTAGTTTAGTCCCTACGGGACAATTATTACGAACAGAGTTTTTGGGTTACCAATATTTAATCTCTACGAGATTATTCCGCTAGGAATTTAATATTGGTAGACATGGAAAAAATATAAAATTCGCCTAAAAAGCAAGAATTCAAAATTTTTGAGTATTGCGTAAATTTGAGAGAATATCAAAAATCAGCAAATGAAAATCAAAGATATATTCTCCAAAACCTGGTTTCTCTTAAAGAATACCTTTTTAGAATTTAACGATGATAATGCCATTAAACTTAGTGCGGCACTCGCATATTATACCATATTTGCGTTGCCACCTTTATTGATTATTATCATCACAATTTGTGGTGTTTTTTTTGGAGAAGAAGCTGTAACAGGCGAATTGTACGGACAAATAAATGGTTTGGTAGGCAACGGTGCTGCGAGTCAGATTCAGGAAGCTATTAAAAATGTGCAATTATCTGGTGATAATGTTTTTGCAACTGTATTTGGAGTTGTGATGTTGTTAATTGGAGCATCGGGAGTTTTTGCTGAGATTCAAAGTTCTATAAACTTTATTTGGGGATTACGTGCAAAACCGGATAAAGGAGTTAAAAAATTTATTCAAAACCGCTTAATGTCATTCTCTATGATCGTTTCTGTTGGTTTTTTAATGTTGGTCAGTCTTTTTATAAGTACCACTTTAGATTTGCTTAGTACACGTTTAAAAGTTTATTTCCCGGAAAGTACAGTTTATTTATTTTATGTAATTAATATAATTATTGTGCTGGCGAGTATTAGTACTCTTTTTGCGATTATTTTTAGAACATTGCCAGACGGAAAAATAAGATGGAAAGATGCTTTTATAGGATCAGGAGTTACTGCGCTACTTTTCATGATTGGTAAATTTGCTATTGGACTTTATTTGGGCAATTCGACAGTTGCTTCAGTTTATGGTGCGGCAGGTTCTGTGATAATAATTCTCGTTTGGGTTTATTATTCGGCAATAATTCTGTATTTTGGAGCTGAATTTACGAAAGTCTATGCTAAATCATATGGTGGGAAAATTTATCCAAATGAGTACTCTGTAAAAATAGCAAAAGAGATTTACGAAATCGACGGACCAAAAAAAGAACCAATAGAAGAAACTTTACAAAAAGAGAAGCCATGAAAATAATAGCCTTTGGAGGAAGCAACAGCAAGCACTCAATCAACAAACGTTTAGCAACTTATGCATCAAGTTTATTTGAAAATGCCGATGTTGAAGTTTTAGATTTGAACGATTTTGCAATGCCATTATTCAGTGTTGATCTTGAAAAGGAAGTGGGACAACATGAAGTAGCGCAAGCATTTTTAAACAAGCTCAAACAAGCTGATATTTTAGTGGTTTCCATGGCAGAAAATAACGGAAATTATTCAGCTGCTTTCAAAAATGTTTTTGATTGGAGTTCACGAATTGAAAAAGATGTTTTTCAGCACAAACCAATGCTTTTAATGGCAACGTCGCCGGGTGGAAGAGGCGGAAGTTCTGTTTTAGGAATTGCTCAAAATCTTTTTCCGCGTTATGGCGCCGAAATTAAAGGAAGTTTCTCATTACCATCATTTGGCGCGAATTTTGATTTACAGGAAAATAAAATAGCTAACGTTGAGTTAGATAATGAACTGAAAAACATTATTAAATCAAATTTTTAAATGCCACATAAAAAGATTGTTTTTTTATTCCTTTTGCTGAATAGTATTTTTTTGAATTGTACTTTCGCACAAAAAATCAATGATGTCGATAAAATCGTTGCCAAATATCCAAAAAACTTTGCTTCAACTGAAAAATTAGCCGAAAGAATTGAAGATGATTTCGATTCTGACTACGAACGAGCGCGAGCGATTTACAGTTGGATGGCTTTTAATATAAAATACGATTTTAATGTGTTTTTGCATCCGCCAAAAACGCAGGGCTTCAGTTATTCAAGCGAGGCAGAAAAACAAAGAAAAATAAAACAGATCAATGATAATCTTATCCAAAAAACTTTTAATTCCCAAAAAGCGGTCTGCGAAGGCTTCACAGCTTTGTATCAGCATTTGGCTTCGTTGATGGGAATGAAATGCGAGATTATTCGTGGCGATTCAAAAATTTCAGTACGAGATATTGGTCGTATAACAACTTCCTCAAACCATGCGTGGAATATGGTTTTGATTGATAAAAAATGGCGTTTGGTTGACGTTACGTGGGGGCAAGGCTATTACGACAGCAGTAAAGGCCGAATGGTAGCTGATTTTTCGCCTATTTATTTTGACACAGATCCTAATTATTTCTTTGCCAAACATTTTCCAGATTCGGGTTCTTTTTTAGGTCAAAGATTAAGCAAGGAAGATTTTCTCAACGGACCTTTAATTTATAATAAAACAATCGAAAATGATTATAAAATTCAAGAGCCAGAATCAGGTATAATCGATGCTAAAAAAGGCGATAAAATTACTTTCCAAATCAAAAACGTTTCAAAATCAAATCAGGTTTTTTATCTGAATAAATATAATAAAGCTGTAAAAGTTCAGAATCCAAAAGAAAAACACGGAGGTTTAGAATTTCAGATTCTTTATGATAATAATGTAGGCGAGTACATTACGATTTTTATCGACACGAATAGTATTGTTTCTTTTAAAATTATTTAGTGATTCAAGATCCCTGAATATCTTGATTAATGAAATTTCCTTCTTTTGCTGAATTGACGTATCTTAGCAATTCAGGATTTGAATTATAATGCCATGGAAACAACTTTTCTGAAATCAATCTTAGACAATGATTTCTATAAATTCACGATGCAGCACGCTGTTATTAAGCTTTTTCCAAAGGCAAAAGTGCGTTATGGATTTATAAATCGGGGCAAGCATGTTTTTCCGGAAGGTTTTGCAGATTTACTCCGAAAATCGGTTGATGCAATGGCTGATCTTCGTCTAACAAATGAAGAAAAAAGTTATTTGGCGCATTATTGTCCTTATCTTGATCCTACTTATTTAGATTTTCTGCAAGGTTATAGTTATGATCCGTCTGAAGTTCAAATCAGTCAAGAAGGTTCAGAAATAAAAGTTACCGTTGAAGGATTTTGGTACAGAACCATTTTGTGGGAAGTGCCTTTAATGGCTTTGATTTCGGAACTTTTTTACAAATCAAATCATTTGATCCGACTAAATGATGATGCTATAAAGAGTCTGACAAAAGAAAAAATAGATAATTACAACAAACTCGGTGTTTCAATTTTAGAATTTGGTACAAGACGCCGTCATTCTTATGATGTGCATGATTTGATCAATGAAACGTTAAGAACTTTTGGTGGACAAAGCTTTATAGGAACCAGCAATGTGCATTTTGCTATGCTCAATAACAAACGCCCGTTAGGAACTCACGCGCACGAATGGTTTATGTTTCATGCAGCACAATATGGTTTTCAAGTAGCCAATTTTATAAGTCTCGAAAACTGGACAAATGTTTATGGCGGTGACCTCGGAATTGCTCTGACAGATACTTATACGACCGAAATATTCTTCAATCAATTTGATAAAAAATATTCTAAACTTTTCGACGGTGTGAGACATGATAGTGGTGATCCGATTGAGTTTGCTAAAAAAGTGATTTCGCATTACAATAAAATGGGAATCGACCCAAAATCAAAAGTGATCGTTTTTTCAGATTCCTTGAATTATGACAAAGTAAAAACGATAGTTGATTTCTGCCAAGACAAAATAAAAATGTCTTTCGGAATTGGAACAAATTTCACTAATGATGTTGGACTTCCGGCGATGAATATGGTTATAAAATTAACCGACACAAAACCCGATAACACACATTGGCAAGGCGTTGTAAAACTTTCGGACGAAAAAAATAAAAACACGGGAACGCCCGAAATGATTGCGTTGGCAAAAGAAGTGCTCGGAATCAAATAGTAGAGCATACAATTTTTAACACATAAAAACATAGTCCCGAAGCTTAAGCATTGTAAACTTATAAGAGGCTTTTCACTTATAATAATAAACATAGCTATGTGTTAAGAAACTCGTTTCTTTTATACACTCTTTTTAAAGATATACAATCTATGTTTCTATGTGTTAAATAGTTTTTTTTGTTTCATCGCTTCTTTTTTATATTTTTAACAGTCATATTTTTTTTAAATCAATTTAAATAGATTTAAAAACTGTTATTATTCGTAACAAAAGAAAAAATACGCTTTCATTTTTTGCCGATAAATGGTACATTAGCCAAAAATCCAATTCACCTTATGCTAGAGCAAAATCAATATACCGAAGATAATATCCGATCACTCGATTGGAAAGAACATATCCGTATGCGTCCGGGAATGTATATCGGAAAACTTGGAGACGGTTCTTCACCAGATGATGGTATTTATATTTTATTAAAAGAGGTTTTAGATAACTGTATCGATGAGTTCGTTATGGGCTCTGGAAAAACTATTGAAGTGACTATCAAAGATAAAACGGTTTCGGTTCGTGATTACGGACGTGGAATTCCGTTAGGAAAAGTCGTTGACGTAGTTTCGAAAATGAATACGGGTGGAAAGTACGATTCAAAAGCTTTCCAAAAATCAGTTGGTTTGAACGGTGTCGGAACAAAAGCAGTTAATGCACTTTCTAATTATTTTAGAGTAGAATCGGTTCGTGAAGACAAACAAAAAGCCGCAGAGTTTTCTGCAGGAAATTTAGTTTCAGAAGAAGATATCGTTGAAACTACAAAACGTAAGGGAACAAAAGTAACTTTTACGCCAGACGAAACGATTTTCAAAAACTATAAATTCCGTTTAGAATATGTAATCAAAATGGTCAAAAACTATTGTTATTTGAACAATGGTTTGACAATTATTTTCAACGGAGAAAAATATTATTCAGAAAACGGACTTCGTGATTTGTTAGAAGAAACAATCAGCGAAGAAGATTTAGAATACCCAATTATCCACTTAAAAGAGCACGATATCGAAGTTGCGCTTACGCACAGTAAAACGCAATATAGTGAAGAATACCACTCTTTTGTAAATGGTCAAAATACAACACAAGGAGGAACGCACTTAGCTGCTTACCGTGAAGCCGTTGTAAAAACGATTCGTGAGTTTTACAATAAGAATTTCGAAGCATCAGACGTTCGTAAATCGATTGTAAGTGCAATTAGTATTAAAGTAATGGAACCGGTTTTTGAGTCTCAGACTAAAACAAAATTAGGTTCTACAGATATGGGTTCTGATGATGGAACACCTGCAGTTTCTGTTCGTACTTTCGTAAACGATTTTATCAAAACAAAACTGGATAATTATCTGCATAAAAACCCAGCAACTGCTGAGGCTTTATTGCGTAAAATTCTTCAAGCAGAACGCGAGCGTAAAGAATTATCAGGAATTAGAAAACTGGCTACAGATCGCGCTAAAAAAGCCAATCTTCACAATAAAAAATTAAGAGATTGCAGGGCGCATCTTCCTGATACCAAAAACCCAAGAAACTTAGAAAGTACGCTTTTTATTACCGAGGGAGATTCGGCTTCTGGATCGATTACAAAGTCGCGTGACGTAAATACGCAAGCCGTTTTCAGTTTACGTGGTAAGCCTTTGAATTCATACGGAATGACGAAGAAAATTGTGTATGAAAATGAAGAATTCAACTTATTGCAGGCAGCGCTTGATATCGAAGACGGATTAGAGAAACTACGTTATAACAACATCGTAATCGCAACTGATGCCGATGTCGATGGAATGCACATTCGTCTGCTTTTAATAACGTTCTTTTTGCAGTTTTTCCCAGAATTAATCAAAGAAGGGCATTTGTATATTTTGCAAACACCGCTTTTCAGGGTTCGAAACAAAAAAGAAACCATTTACTGTTATTCTGAAGAAGAAAGAAAAGACGCCATCGAAAAATTAAAACCAAAACCAGAAATCACTCGATTTAAAGGTTTGGGAGAAATTTCGCCAGATGAGTTCAAGAACTTTATTGGAGATACGATTCGCCTTGATCCGGTTATGATGGATAAACATACTTCAATCGAGCAGTTATTGTCTTTCTATATGGGGAAAAACACACCAGATAGACAAGAGTTTATTATCAAGAACTTGAAAGTTGAGATTGATGAGCTTGAGGAAGCTTAAAATTTAAATAAAAAAAAGTGCCAGACGGTCTGCAAAATAAAGTTATTTTCCAACAAGTTGTCGAGTTATTGCAAAATGCCCGACAACAGGTTTTGCGTACTGTAAATTCAACAATGACAATTACTTATTTTGAAATTGGTAGAATTATTGTTGAAGAAGAGCAAAATGGGAAAGATCGTGCAGGATATGGAAAGCAACTGCTAAAGACGCTTTCTAAACAATTAACAAAAGAATTTGGGAGAGGCTTTTCTATTGATAATTTGGAAAATATGAGGAAGCTCTTTTTGACTTTCTCAAAATCCGAGACATTGTCTAGGATTTTGGAAATTCAAAAAATACAGTCGGTGACTGCGGAATTCGAATCTCAAAAAACGCAGTCAGTGTCTGCGGAATTCAATAAACTAGATTATCAAACTTTATCTTCATTTTTTAAATTGAGTTTTAGTCATTATATTTTTTTAATGAGAATTGATGATGAAAAAGAAAGGCGCTTTTACAAAATAGAATCTGAAAAAAATAATTGGAGCGTCCGTGAATTAAAACGCCAGTATGATACTGCACTTTACGCAAGATTAGCTTTAAGCAGAGATAAAGAAGGAGTTCTAGAACTTTCGGAAAAAGGTCAAATTATTGAAAAGCCAAAAGATTTAATTAAAGATCCTTATATACTTGAATTTTTAGGATTACCAGAACTACATCAATATTCAGAATCGCAATTAGAAGAAGAAATAATTAATAAATTAGAACATTTCTTATTAGAATTAGGTCATGGTTTTACATTTGTTGGGAGACAGCAAAGAATTACTTTTGATGATAAACATTTTAGAATTGATTTGGTTTTTTATAATAGGATATTGAAATGTTTTGTACTTATCGACCTTAAAATCGGAGAATTAAAACATCAAGATTTAGGTCAAATGCAAATGTATGTGAACTATTACGACAGAGAAATGCGATTGGAAGATGAGAATAAAACTATCGGAATTGTACTTTGTCAAAATAAAAGTGAAGCTGTAGTAAAATATACTTTGCCAGAAAATAATGAACAGATTTTTGCAAGTAAATATAAAACCGTTTTACCAAGTGTTGAAGTTTTAAAAGAACTTCTAGAAAACAAATAAAATTATAATTAGATATAATTAAATGAAAGACGAAGAAGACGATAACATAATTCCAAACGACGACGAGAATAATCAAGATGAAAACCTGATGGATGACAATCAGGATGGAGATGACGATGAGATTATCGATGTAGATGCTAAGCATTTTGAAGGACAGCATTTTTACGAAAATCAGGAAGAAGAAGGCGAGGACGTTATTACCAAAGTAACGGGAATGTACAAGGACTGGTTTTTGGATTATGCTTCGTATGTAATTCTGGAACGTGCAGTTCCTGCTATCGAGGACGGATTCAAACCTGTTCAGCGTCGTATTATGCACTCTTTAAAAGAGTTGGATGATGGTCGTTATAACAAAGTTGCCAATGTTGTAGGTCACACAATGCAGTATCACCCACACGGAGATGCGAGTATTGGTGACGCTATGGTGCAAATTGGTCAAAAAGACTTATTGATTGACTGTCAAGGAAACTGGGGAAATATTTTAACGGGTGACGGAGCAGCGGCTTCGCGTTATATTGAGGCACGTTTATCTAAATTTGCTTTAGAGGTTTTATATTCTCCAAAAATCACCGATTGGGGCGTTTCGTACGATGGTCGTCGTGCAGAACCAAACAATCTCCCAGTAAAATTTCCATTGCTTTTGGCTCAAGGAGCAGAAGGTATTGCGGTAGGTCTGTCAACAAAAGTTTTACCGCATAACTTCAATGAATTAATTGATGCTTCGATTAAAATTTTAAAAGGAAAGTCGTTTACGCTTTATCCTGATTTTATGACGCAGGGTATTGCCGATGTTTCTAATTACAATGACGGAATGCGTGGCGGACGTGTGCGTGTGCGTGCTAAAATTTCGCAATTAGACAAAAATACTTTGGTTATTACGCAGATTCCGTTTTCTACCAATACATCGAGTTTAATTGACAGTATTTTGAAAGCCAATGATAAGGGAAAAATCAAAATCAAGAAAATTGAAGACAACACCGCTGCTGACGTTGAGATTTTAATTCACCTTTTTCCAGGAGTTTCTCCAGATAAAACAATCGACGCATTGTTTGCATTCACGGCTTGCGAAACATCCGTTGCGCCTTTAGGTTGTGTTATTGAAGACAATAAGCCGTTGTTTATTGGAGTTTCTGAAATGTTGAAAATTTCAACGCACAGAACGGTCGATTTACTTCGTCAGGAATTAGAAATTCAGTTAGAAGAATTAAAAAATAAGTGGCATTTCTCAACTTTAGAAAAAATATTCATTCGTGAAGAAATGTATATTGACTTCAAATTGTACGGAGACAGAGAATCGCTTTATAAATATTTATACGATCGTTTTGAGCCTTTCAAAAAGTCATTTGTCAGAGAAATTAATGACGATGATTTACAACGTTTGACTCAAATTCCGATGATTCGTATTACACGTTTCGACTCTGATAAAGCTGATGATTTAATTGCTAAGTTAGAAGATGAAATGAAAGAAGTTGAGCATAATTTGGAGCATCTAACAGATTTTGCGATTACTTATTTTACCAAATTAAAAGAGAAATACGGAAAAGGCCGCGAACGTCAAACAGAACTTCGTGTTTTTGATAACGTTGAAGCTACAAAAGTGGTTTTACGTAACACAAAATTATACGTAAACCGCGAAGAAGGTTTTGTTGGAACGAGTTTAAAGAAAGACGAATATGTAGGTGATTGTTCTGATATTGATGATGTTATCGTGTTTTTGCGA
Organism: Flavobacterium daemonense; assembly: GCF_007341385.1. Lineage (GTDB taxonomy): Bacteria > Bacteroidota > Bacteroidia > Flavobacteriales > Flavobacteriaceae > Flavobacterium > Flavobacterium daemonense. Next base: position 124,775 of record NZ_VJYD01000004.1, on the reverse strand, counting down.
GATGGAACATTAATGATAACAAAAGTAGATGCCAAAACTTTTATTGGAAAAGACATTATACACGCCGCAGTTTTCGATAAAAACGATAAACGTACTATTTACAATATGATGTACCGTGATGGGAAATCGGGTCCTTCGTATATAAAACGTTTTAATGTTACTGGAGTAACGCGCGATAAAGCTTACGATCTGACTAACGGTACAAATGGTTCTCAAGTGGTTTATTTTTCACACAATCCAAATGGAGAAGCTGAGGTTGTCACCATTTTATTGCGTCAGGTTGGGACAATTAAGAAATTGAAATTTGATATTGATTTTGCAAAACTGGCTATTAAAGGTCGTGCATCAAAAGGTAATTTGGTTACCAAATACCCAATCAAGAAAATCGAATTAAAAGAAAAAGGGATTTCGACTTTATTGCCGAGAAAAGTTTGGTTTGATGATACGGTAAAACGTTTGAATGTTGACGCAAGAGGAGAATTGCTGGGCGAGTTTAAACCTAGCGATAAAATTCTGGTAATCAGTCAAAGTGGAAAATTAAAGGTTATTATTCCGGAATTATCTACTCATTTTGAAGAAGATATGATTGTTTTGGAAAAATGGAAACCTAAAAAACCAATTTCAGCGATTTATTATGATGGAGAAAAAGAGCGTTATTTCTTGAAACGTTTTCTTGTTGAAAATGAAGGCAAGGAAGAAAGCTTTATCACAGACCACCCGAATTCGCAATTAGAAATTGTATCAACAGATTATCGACCAGTTGCACAATTGGTTTTTGCCAAAGTTAAAGGTGTTCAAAAAGATGATTTGCATATTGATGTCGAGGATTTTATAGCTGTAAAAGGATTTAAAGCTTTAGGAAATCAGTTGACAACCGATAAACTAAAACAAGTTAATTTGCTGGAACCGCTTCCGTACGAAGAACCAGTTGAGGAAGTTCCTGAAAAACCAGAAATATCAGAGGATGATTCTGTAGAAACAGAATTAGATGACGATGGTCAAATTGGTTTGGTTTTAGAATAATAGAATAAAAAACGCTAAGATTTATTTCTTAGCGTTTTTTTTTTGTGTTTGAAAATCTAATTTTTAGATAAAGAAGCAACTTCTTCTTTGATCCATTTTATTTCATTATTTTCAATATGGACAGAAATAATGTCGCCATCTTTAATTTCTCCAGAGATTATTTTTTTTGCCAATGGTCTTCTTAAATGACTTCTGATAATGCTTTTTATAGGTCTTGCACCATATTTAGCATTATATCCATTTTCAGCAAGATATAGTTTTGCTTCCATCGGAATATCAACTTGAATATTGATGTTTTTCAATAAATCGGTAAATTCTTTTTTCAGATGAATTTCAAATATTTTTAGCGCATTTTCCTTACTGATAGGAGCAAAAGGTACGATTTCAGTTAAACGCCCTAAAAACTCTGGACGAAAATAATTTCCCATGATTTCCATTAATGAACTTGAATTTGGAATTTTACCTAGATTGAAAGTATTAACAATATGATCTGCGCCAATATTTGAAGTAAAAAGAATAATTGCATTCGAAAAATCACCTTCCTTTCCTAAACGATCATGAAGTTTTCCTTCGTCCATAATTTGCAGAAAAACATCAAAAACAGATGGATGCGCTTTTTCAATTTCATCAAATAAAACAATGGAATATGGCTTTTGTCTGATTTTGTTTACCAAGAGTCCGCCTTCTTCATAACCTACATATCCGGGAGGCGCACCATGAGTTGCTTCAAAATGTACTTGATTTGATAAAGGATGAAAGTTCATCATTTGCGGGCGTTGGTAAGGAATTTATGAATACTTCACTCGTACAGATTAATCAATTATTAGCTTCTGTTGATCAACAAGCTAAAGAAAGCAGCTTTTTAAAAAATAATGATCCGTATTTAATGATTAAACCTAAAATTGATAAAAGTACAGAAAATACATTTGTAATAAATTATTGGTCAACTTGTGCGGAAGAAGGCAACGATATTAAGGCAGGAACTGTTTTAGAATCTAAAAATGATTTATTTTTTATTAGCAAAACGGTCACCTTAATGACCAATACTGTTGGAGGATTAAACAAACAAAATAATAAAGATCGAATTCTGGCATATAGAAATGCACTGCTGACAAGAGGTAGAATTGTAACTTTTGCCGACATCAAAGCATTTGGATTTAATCATTTTAAAAATTCAATTGAAGAAATTAAAATTGAAAAAGGAACGCGAAAAGAAATTTCTGTAAAAGCCGGTTTCAGCCGAACGGTGGATATTTTTATAAAGACAAATTCAGAAGAAAAAAAGCATTTGTCAAATTCAGAATGGGATTATTTGTGTGACAGTTTTATGAAAAATTTGAAAAGTCGATCATCAAATGTATTTCCGTATCGCTTATTTATCGATAATTAGAAAATGAAAAACTTGGCTTTTACCGGCCAAGTTTTCTATTTAAAAAGAGAATTCAAATTAATCTCTTTTTTCTCTTTCAGCTTTTTTATAATTTTCAAGAAAGCAATTGCGGTTATATAAGCATCGCCCAAAGCCGTGTGTCTGTCTTTTTTAGAAATATCAAATTTATCCGCTAGATCGTCTAAAGTATAATGATCTTTTCGCTCAAACAAATGCGATTTGATTAGTGTCTTTTTATATAAAATCGCTGTATCTAATCTTTTGTTGGTCAATTCAGGCAAACCATTTCTTTCAAGAGCTTTATTAATCATTGTAACATCAAAAACAGTATGATGTGCAATAATGACAGCATCGCCAAGAAAAGATAAAAATTGTTCTAAAGCCTCTAATTCTGTTGGGCGCTGAACAACAAAAGCTTTTAAAATTCCATGAATTTGAGCTGTTGACTTGTCGTAGTGATCTTGTTTAACGTACACTTCAAAACTATTTTGGATCGCAATGATTCCGTTTTGTAAAACAAGAGCACCAATGCATAAAATACGATCATTTTCATAATCAAATCCTGTGGTTTCTGTGTCTAAAACAACAAATCGGGTGTTTTCGATCGTAACACTTTCATCAAAAAGATTCTCTTCTTTTTTGAAAAAATTAAATAAACTCATGATTATACCAGATTTGAAACGTTAAAACGAACAGAAATTAATTCCTGAAGTTCTTTTATAGTTTTAAAAGTTCGCTTTAATTTAATTTTTTCCATTTTAGACAATGTTTCCAAAGCAATAAACTGACCAGAATCATGATGTAAAAGCCCTTGTTTGGTTCTAAATTTCAACAAAGCTTTGAATGAGTAGGAACATGACAAATACAATTCTCTGTTATTAGGTTCCAATTCGGCTAATTTTTCGAATCTTTCCGCGGTATTGCTGATTGATTTAACGGAATGTGATAAAATCAAAACTCGGGCGGCATCAGTAAGTGGCATCAATGCACGTCGTTTAATGTCGAAATTATCTTTGTTGGCGCCATCTTGCTCAACTAAAAATTGTCTAAAGAAACCCGTAGGAGAGGGGCTTTGCAATGCACCACTTACTAAATGCATATAAAAAATCGGATTTGCTTTTACGTTTTCAAAAATAGAATCAGATAGTTGACTAACAATTTCAGAATCGCCATACGTTTTGCTGTAATCAAAGAAAATGAAAGAAAGCAGAACTTCGTTTTTCCCCGGATTTGTAATCCAATGATGTACCTGGCTCTTCCATTCGTCCAAGCTCATGCACCATTTTGGACTAGAAGCCATCATTTCGGCAGGACAATAATCGTAGCCAATATCAAAAAGTCCTTTGTTCACAAGAGAAGCAAACTTTAAAAAATAGATTTTCGTTTCATCCTTAAAAACTTCCGAAACATTTTCATAAACAATTGCATTATCCTGATCAGTATGCAACATTTGTTCACCTCTTCCTTGACTTCCAAGCGCCAGCCATGCAAATTTCACTGGAGGCGGACTGCTCATTTTTTCCAAACAAATTTCGATTACACGGGTGGTACAAGCTTCATTTAGCTCAGTTATGATTTTAGAAATCAGCGTCATCGGGATATTTTGGTCTAAATATCCCTGAAGCAATTGCATGATTCTGTTTCTTATTGGTTTTATTTCCTTTGTTTTCTTCGCTCTTTTTAATGCTTTAATCAAAACCGCCGGATTATTTCCTAACGCAACCATTACATCATGTTTGGATAAAATTCCAACCGCTTTTGTGTTGACAGTACCATCTTTAGTTAAACATAAATGGCTGATATTGCTCTTCATCATTGCCATTTGTGCTTCGGTAACCGTCATTTTTTTAGGATACGTGATAACCGGTTTCGTCATAATGGTTTCAGCAGTTGTCATGATCGAATAATCGCCGGTAACAATTTTATTTCGAAGATCTTTATCCGTCAAAATACCAATTGGGAGCATTTCGTCCACAATTAAAATTGCCCCAACTTTTTTCTTGTTCATGATTTTGGCAACCTCTTTTGCGGTTGTCGAAGGACTGCAAGTCACAATCTTTTTTGAATATTTTATCGGCGTTAGATCAAAAGAATCGTTATTAGAATGCCTGTTTTCATTCAATAAATCGTCATCGCCATACAATTTATCTTTATGAATGTCTGAGTACGGATTTCTGGTGTTCGAAGCATAACTTTCGATCAAGAAATTACCAATATTTCTATTTTCAAGCGCGTAAGGTTTAAAAACCGCAATCGGAATTGCATATAAAATGCTTTCTTCATGCGCCACAGCTTCCATGATATAATTTTCCTGTGCCAAAAGCGGACGCAGTCCAAAAATATCGCCTTCATCACACATGTCTAAAACCGTATTTTTTGTGCTTTTTTTAAGTGCAACCGCCCCTTTATGAACAACATAGAACGAATCATGAGTTTTATCGTTTTCGGCAAAAATCACAGCATCTTTTTCTTTGTAAACGATAGAAATCTGCTCAGAAAGTTTTTCCAAATCCATTTTATGTAAAAAATTAAAGGGAGGAAAATCCTTTAAAAAGTCGGCAACTCGCTGTGAAATGGTATTTTTCATTTGGTTAGATTAAAGTTCTAAAATACTATTTAAAAACATAAACGTAAAATAAACACGTTTCTTTTTTAGGAACAAAGGAGCAAAGTGCCAAAGTTTTGTTGAATGGTAAAAGAATTTGACTTTGTGGCTTCGTAGCATAAAAAAAGCCCCAATCTGGGACTTTGACTTTTTACTCAACTTTGAAAACCTTGCCACGTTGTTTTTCTTCAGAACCAACCAAGCCATATTCAAACGTATAAGAATCTTTAGAAGTTGTTAAGATTTTCATACTGATTGCTTTTTCTTCGGCCATATTTTTTGGGTGTTTTTTCTGCAAAACATATTCGCAGTCGCTAACCCAGCGCACGGTTGCAGTATCCGTTTTTCTTTCAAAAGTTTCGATTTCAATACTGTCTTTGCGTTCAAAGAAAGTCGTTTTTTTTACGCCGTTTACTTCAGTTTCAAACTTGAATTTCCCATTTTTAAAATCTGTGCAGTTGTGTTCGGCATTGTAACACGATGCTAATGCAATCAACGGAAGAAGGAATAGTATTTTTTTCATTTTAAATTATGTTGTTTTTTTAGGAGCTTATTCCTGCTTTTCATTACAATCTTTTTGCTTTTAAAGAAAAAACAAAAAGGATTTCTCCCGAAGCTTCGGGACAATCAGGGCTATAAATATTCCGGATAAATTAGAACTAGTAGAATAATAAGGGCAAAAATAATATTGATGAAGCAAAGAAAAAACAAATTTCGTCTTCGGTTTTTATCAGCTTGCTCATCTGATAATTTTGTTCGGCAGAATTTAATCAAAATCCAATAACAAAGTCCGCCTAAATCAGAATGAAATTCTATCACTTCAATCGTTTTAATTCATCGTCAGTAAAGTTCTTAATTTCTTTTTCTTTGGCAAACTTTTCAGCATTATAATTTCCCGATTTATTCTTCGGAATCGACAAGCTGTTCCATTCGCTGTTTTTCAATTGTTTGGCATAAAAAACAATCTGCCCGATATGATATGGATAATGTGCCAATTGTCTGTTTATGGCTTCAATAACCGTATGACCTTCATTTCGAATATAAATAATATCTGAAAGCTGTTCAGGTTTTAAGCTTTCCAACGCATTTTCTAGACAATTCCAGCCTTTGTTCCAGATTTCTAAAACTTCTTCTTTCGATTGCAAATCATTTTCAAATTCAGCGTCACGGTTTCGCCATTCTTTCTCTCCATCAGAAGTTAAAAAATCCGTCCAGCGCGAAAGCATATTGCCTGAAATGTGTTTTATAATCGTCGCAATACTGTTCGTGTCATCATTGGTTTCAACAAAAAGCTGTTCAGGTTCTAATTGATTTATAGCCTTTTCGCCAAGTGTTTTATAATATAAAAATTGCTTTTTTACACTCTCTAAATAAGATTCATCAGTTTTCATAAGCTTGAATTATTATTTGGTATAAATTCAGTAACTATTATAGTTTTGATCTTAAAAATTCGTGAATTCGTGGCTAAAAATTAAACGATTTTAATATCATATTTATCTAAAAGCCCAACAATTCCATCATTTGAGAATTGTGCTTTTCGCATCGGATTAAATTCGGGATCGATTTTATAATTGTAGGCTGTTTTAAAATTAACTCCTGCTAATTGAGTTTCATTAAATATAGCGCCTTCAAGATTGCAATTGTCAAAAACAGAACTTGTTAGATTAGTTCCAATAAAAGTCACTTCGCGAACTGATGAATTGATAAACTTGGTTTTTGGCATTTTTTTGTTCGAAAATATAGCATAATCCAAAGTACATTCCTCAAAATGAACTTGAAATAAAAAATCGTCACATTCATTAAAAGCGATTCCAAGAAGCTTGCAGTTTCTAAAAGTGATATTTTTTAGGCTTGTTCCCGCCAAACTTGTCATCGATAAGTTGCAGTCAATAAATTCGCAGTCTAAAAATGAATTGGAATTAAAATTACTGTTTGAGAAGTCACAGTTTTTAAAAACACAATCTTCAAACTCTCGATTGTTTATTTTTTTGTCGATGTAAATAACCTTCTCGAATGTTTTCTGAATGTGAATTATGTCTTCCATCTTTAATGTTGGATAAAAATAAGTTTTTGTTTTTTTTAAAGGCTTTAATATTAAACTTAACAGCTAAACATTAGTCATTAAACAAGCCTTTCATAATGATTTTCAGTCCTAAAAAAATCAAAACCATAGAACTCAAACAAGCCACAATTCCAATTCCTAAAACCAAATAATGCCAGTTTGTATGCTGATTCATAAAAGCATTATAAATCATTGATGGACCAATAAACATTAAAGGCAATGCACCAGTCATGTATTTAATTCCTTTCCCTAGTAATTGTTTATTTGTTGCCATTTTTTTTGTTTCAGTTTTTTTGTTTCAGGTTTCAAGTTTTTTTGTTATTTCGAGGGACGAGAAATCACACTAGAAATTCCGCAAAGTACATAGCCCATCTTTGTCGATTTACGAGTGTGATTTCTCGTCCCTCGAAATGACAAACAGTATGTATAAAAACCTTTTACTTATTATAATTGTCAACGGCATTTCTCACGCTGCCGTATTTTTTTAATAATTCTGAAGCTTCGTCATACGAAACAGGAATTTCTTCCATAATCATTTTAACGCCTCGATCTACCAGTTTTACATTGCTCAATTGCATATCGACCATTTTATTTCCTCTCACTTTTCCAAGCTGAATCATCGCTGCAGTCGAAATCATGTTTAAAACCAGTTTTTGAGCCGTTCCAGCTTTCATCCTAGAACTACCAGTTATAAATTCTGGTCCTACAACCACTTCAATAGGAAATTGAGCTGTCAATGCCAATGGGCTTCCTGCATTACAGGTAATGCAGCCTGTAATAATATTATTTTGATTACAAGCTTCTAAACCACTGATAACATATGGAGTTGTCCCTGATGCAGCAATACCAATTACTACATCATTAGAGTCAATTTTATATTTTTGAAGATCAATCCACGCGTTTGTGGTACTGTCTTCCGCATTTTCTACTGCACGGCGAATTGCAGTGTCGCCACCGGCAATAATTCCGTTAACTAAATCAAAAGGAACGCCAAATGTTGGCGGACATTCTGAAGCATCAACCACACCAAGTCGGCCTGAGGTTCCGGCTCCAATATAAAACAATCTGCCTCCTAATTTTAGTTTAGCAACTATTTGCGGAATCAAAGCTTCTATTTGAGGCAATGCTTTTTCGACCGCATAAGGAACGGTTTTGTCTTCTTGGTTAATATTTGATAATAATTCATGAACAGACATTTTCTCTAAATGTTCATACTTTGATGCTTGTTCAGTAGTTTTGGTAAATGTCATTTTATCATTGTTTAGACGGATCAAAATTAATCTTTTTTCTCTCAATCTCGAAATTTGTTGCACAAACTCACAAAGATTTAAGGTTTTGTTTAGTCTGACGTGAATACTTTGTTACATCTTTGTTAAAAGAACTAAAATATTATATTTGTTAAAACATTAAAAAGATAGATGGATAAGTTAGTTTTTTTGGATGGCGTTGCTCGTATTGCTGTTTTTATTTCGTTACTGCTGGCACTTTTTTTACTTACTGTAAAAACAGAAAATAAATTAGCAAATCGATTATTCGCTTGTTTCATAACTTTTTCAGCTATTGATTTCAGTGGTCTTCTTGATTTTTCATTTCCAGCTGAATTCGTTTACTTGACGATTTTGAGAAGCACATTTTGTTTGCTAGAAATGCCTTTGATTTACTTGTACGTTTTGGCAGTCTGTTATTCTGATTTTCGATTAAAATGGAAACATTTAGTATATACAACTCCATTTGTCGTAATGAATTTAGTTTTGACGCCTAGATTTTATTTAAAATCAGGTTTTGAGAAACAACAATTTTTAGCGAATTTCAGTAATATGCCTGAAGTGTATTTTTTTCAGATTTTAATCGAATGTCAATATTGGTTTTATATTGTCAGCATATTTTTGATTTTAAGAAAATACAAGAAAATCTATCTCGAAAACTATACAAATCCGAGTGCTTCTACGTACAAATGGCTTTTTCAAATGAATTGTGTTTTTGTTGTAATGCATTCAATTACAGCTTCAAAGAATTTGTTGCGTTATACGGCTTCCAGAGATACTTTTCTTTGGGGTAATGTTCTTATGGTGATTATGGCTTTATCTGTAATATGCTGGTTTGTAATGAAAGCATTAAATCATCCAGAACTTTTTAGAGGAATTAACTCTAGATTAAAACTAACAAAAGATATTTTGCCGGAAATTGAAGAAAAAGAGCCATCGACAACTGTTGAAAATCATTTAGTTTCTGAACAAATACTGGCATTAAAACAATATATGAAGGAGAAAGAACCTTTTCTAGATCCGTCGCTCACTATTCAGGAATTGGCCAATCAAATTGATATTCCAGTTCGAGATTTGTCTGTTTTGATTAATCATAAAATGGATCAGCATTTTTTTGATTTTGTAAATGAATATCGTATCCAAAAAGCAATGGACATTTTGAAAGACGAGTCTAAAAGTCAGCTTACAGTTTTGGAAATTTTATATGAAGTTGGTTTTAACTCCAAATCTTCGTTTAATACTTCCTTCAAAAAATATACAAATTTAACACCAACCGCTTTTAGAAACGCTTCATAGCTAATTGTGCTCAAAAACTAAAATAGTTATATTTGTTAAATAACCGGAAAAAACAATGGATATAGCTAGTCTTTTAAGTATTTTGAGCGGAATGTCGGTTTTTGTTTCCTTTTTACTGGCATTTTTTCTATTTACCGTAAAAACCGAAAACAAATTAGCAAACCGCCTATTTGCTTGCTACTTGTTATTTTTTGCAATTGATAATATCGGAATTTTTATAAATGAAGATTTCATCAAAAGCCATTTTAATTTCGAATTTTTCAGATGGAGCATTTGCGCTTTGATAATTCCGACTTTCTATCTGTACATAATATCAGTTTGTTTTGCTGGTTTTCGATTAAAAGCTAAACATTTGCTTCACGCTCTTCCATTTCTAATTACAAATGCAGTTTTTCTGTCCCGATTGTATTTTTTAAACAATTCAGAAAAAATGACATTTTATGAACATCGAGCTCAAATGCCTGAATTGTACGGTTTCCAGTTGATGTTAAGTGTGCAAATTGTTGTTTATAGCGTTGCTGTATTCTTGGTTTTAAAAAAGTATAAAGCGCTTTATCAGGAGAATTACGCCAATCCTAAAACCTCTATTTTTAAATGGTTGTTTCAAATATCGACGGTGCTTTTTGTTCTATATTATTTATCGATAGCTAAAAATGTTTTACGATTTGTTGATCTTGAAACATTATGGATTTGGGCAAATTTAATAATGCAGTTTTTTGTCCTATCAATAACCTGTTGGTTTGTTTTAAAGGCACTGAATCATCCAGAACTTTTTAGAGGAATCGATTCAAAATTGCAATTAGCTAGAGATATTGTTCATCAAGATGAAAATATTGTTGAAGTAAAAGAAAATCAAAATGAAACAATTTCGACTCAAATTGCTTTGCTGAAACAATATATGACAGAAAAAGAACCTTTTCTTGATCCTTCGCTTACTATTCAGGAGCTTTCAAACCAAATAAATATTCCCGTTCGGGATTTATCCATTTTGATTAATCATCATATCGATCAGCATTTTTTTGATTTTGTGAACGAATATCGCATTCAAAAAGCCATGAGTATTTTAAAAAATCCTTTGAAAAATGATTTGACCGTTCTGGAAATTTTGTACGAAGTGGGTTTTAATTCAAAATCATCATTTAATACGTATTTTAAAAAGTACACTAATTTAACGCCAACGGCATACCGAAACGCTTCATAATAAAGGCTTTGTAAAAAGTCGTACTTCAGGTGCAATAAAGTCGAACCAATTTCTTAAACAGAAAATGGTTCGACTTTTTTTGTCGGTCGCACAGGAAGATTTTCTAAGGCAACTTTGCTTCAAATTAATCGAACAAGTTAAAATTAGAAACCATGAAAAAATTAAACCTCCTTATCTTTTTAGTATTGCCATTATTTTGTTTAGCACAATCATTTCAATTAAAAGGAAAAGTTTCAAGCGAAAAATCACCTTTAGAATGGGCTGATGTTTCAATTTCAAATTCAGACGGAAAAATTATTGACGGAACAACAAGTAAACAAGACGGTAGTTTTGAAATTAATCTTAAGAAAGGAAATTATAAAATTGGAATAAGTCTTTTGGGATTTAGTGATTTCGAAAAAGAAATCTCCGTAGAAAAAGACACTGATCTAGGAATTATTGTTTTAAAGGAAAGCGAAACACAGTTAGTAGAAGTTGTGGTTCAGTCAAAAAAGAAAACAATCGAACAGAAAACAGATCGTTTGGTTTATAATCTAGAAAATAATGTAACAAACGTTGCTGGAGACGCTTTAAGCGCCATCAATACAGCACCAGGCGTTGTGGTACAAAATAATGTGATCAATATATTAGGAAAAGGAACTTCTCGCGTTATGATCGATGGAAGAATTATTGAGCTAACGGGTGAAGAATTGAATAATTTCTTGAAATCAATATCGGCAAGTGATATTAAAAATATTGAAATTATAAGCAATCCGCCAGCAAAATATGAAGCAGAAGGAACTGGCGGATTAATAAATATTATCATGAAAAAAGGTGCTCGTGATTCTTGGAAAAATACCGCTACAACTTCGTATGAGCAAAATAAGTATGGAATTTTTACTTTGAGAGATAATTTCTTTTACAACAAAAATAAGTTCCGTTTTTCTGCAAGTGTTAATGGAAAAACAGGATATAAAAACATAGAAGAAATTTCTAAAGTATATTTTGAGGACGGAATTTCTAATTTGCAAGCTGTGACAAAATTTAAAAATGAAAATCTATCAGGGAAACTAGCCTTAGATTATGATTTTTCAGAAAAAACAACGGCAGGTTTTCAGTTTATAAACGACAGAAGTAACCCTGATTTTCAATCGGATATTGTAATAGACAGATATAATACTGATAATCAATTGAAAAATTATACAGTCAATAATAGTTATGCAGACAGATCATCGGGAAGTTTAACGTATAATGCACATGTGATAACAAAACTCGATTCTTTGAACCGAAAATTATCTTTTGATGTCGATTACTTTAATTACAATTCAAAATTTGATCGCGAGTTTATTGCAAATGATTATTTAGCAGATGGAAGTTTTGTTGGTGTGAATCAATCAGGAAGAAATATCTCGAATCAGGATATTGACAATTGGAGTTTTAAGGCTGATATGGAACATCCGTTTCAAGCACTGAATTTATCGTATGGTGCAAAAATGAGTTTTACAAACAGTATAAGTGATGTGCTGTATTACAACGCAATCACTGGAACTCCGGAATTAGATCCTTTGCAGTCAAACCAATTTAAATACACCGAAAATAATCAGGCAGTTTATGTTAATGGAGATAAAAAAATCAACGAGAAATGGAATCTTCAAGTTGGATTAAGATTAGAAAATACGCAGACAAATGGTTTTTCTGCAACTTTAAATCAGGAAACGGTCAACAATTATTTGAAATTGTTTCCAACGGTTTTTGCATCTTACAAGAAAAATGACAACAATACTTTTAGTTTGAATTATGGGAAGAGAATCAACAGACCGCGTTTTGATTTATTGAATCCGTTTAGAATTTATATAAGCAGTAATAGTTATTCAGAAGGAAATCCGTTTTTACAACCTTCCTTTAGCGATAATTTTGAGTTTGCACATTCTTATAAAGAAGTTTTGAGAACGAGTGTTTCTGTAAATGCAATTACAAATGGCTACGGTGTTTTATTTACGTCCGATCCAGAAACTAATACGCAGATTGTTACACGCGAAAATTATTTTAAAAGTTTAAATTATAGTCTTGGAGAAACGTATTCAGCTACTTTTGCAGATTGGTGGTCAAGTGAAAATTCGTTATACTTTTTGGGTGCAAAAACCGAATTTATTAAAGATATAAATGCAACTCCATCAAATAGCTTGCAAATTGATTTTTCGACCAATAATACTTTTACTTTAGGAAAAAACACAAAACTTCAGATTGATTTTTCATATTCTACGCCTTATGAAAGTGGTTTGTATAAAGTAGGATATGCTTCGAGTTTTGATATTGGATTTAAACAAGATCTATTAGATAAATCGCTTCAAATTGCATTTTTAGCAAACGATATTTTTAATACATCTTATTTAAAAGGTTTTACTTCGGTTGTAAATGGTGTAAAACAAGTATATAGTAATAATGAGAGTAACCGATTTGTACGTTTGTCTGTGGTTTATAATTTTGGAAACAAAAAAATCAACGTAAAAGAACGCGCTTTTGGAAATCAGGAGGAAAAGAAGAGGGCGAATTAATTGTTAATTGTGAATTGTGAATTGTGGAACCTGAAACTTGATCCCGAAGCCTCGGGAGAAACTTGAAACTTGAAACTTTTTTCACGTGAAGGATAGGAGCGAGCTACCGAAGTAGCGCGGATAGCCCGACAGCATCACGATAAGAGGGCGAATAAGCTCAAAGTGAATTTGCCCTCTTATCGGGATGGTGGCACGTCCAGATTATAAAAAGAAAGCCAATAGAATTCCGAGAACGATCATGGAAACTTTGGCAACATTGAATTTGTGACCTTCGCTGCTTTCAAAAATAATTGTGGATGAAATATGGAATAAAATTCCGATTACAATTGCGGTTATTTCAGTGTAATAATTACTTAAAACAGCTAAATATTCAGATGCGATTGTGCCTAACGGTGTCATGATTGCAAAAGTCAGCATGAAAGCAAAAATGGCTTTTTTATTTAAGTCGGCATTGATGAAAAAGGTAGTCAGAATCACAGCAATTGGTAAATGATGAATAGCAATTCCGACCGCCAAACCTTGATGATGACTCACCGGAAAACCTTCTAAAAAGGCATGAATACACAAACTGATAAATAAAAGCCACGGAATTTGAGACATTTTTGCGTGTCCGTGAACGTGTCCGTGTTCAGCGCCTTTTGAGAAAAATTCCAAAACAATCTGGAACAAAATCCCAACCATAATAAATAACCCAATATTATGATTGTGAGATTCATAAACGTCTGGTAAAAGATGCATTACCGTTAAAGAAAGTAAAAACGAACCACTAAAAGCAAGCAGTAATTTTAAATTGGTTTTGTTTTGAGGTTTTAAAAACAAAGCCACACCATATCCTAAAAGTACAGAAATTAAGGGTAGTAAATAGTTCATTTTTTGTTTAATCGTTAATTTGTTTAATTGTTTAAGCGGTCTTTTGTCAATTTGCTCAAGCGATTAAACAAATTAACGGTTAAACAATTAAACGCTATTTAAAAATCATGATTAATCGTTCGCTTTCAGTTTTGTGGAATTTTTTCAGCTTGTAATCTCCAAAAATATCTAGGAGAAAAATTCCCGCTTCATCCATTAGTTCCTGAAAGTCTTTTAAAGTTAATGCTTTTACTTTTTCGGTAAAATGATATTTTTGACCTTGATCTTCAAAATCAATTTCTTTGAAAATATGTCCGTCTTCAACGTATCTTTTAATATGAAAATCAATGCCATCAACGGTTTTCACTTCTTCAGGAACCAAAGTTTCGATTACCTGCATCACGTTCATGAAATCAATTACAGCAAAACCGTATTCAGACAGGCTTTCTTTGATTGCTTTTAAAGTTGTTAAGTTATCATCATCACTTTCAAAATAGCCAAAACTTGTAAAAAGATTAAAAATAGCATCAAATTTTTCTTCGAAAGGTTCACGCATATCGTGCACTTTGAAATGAAGAGTTTCGTTGCTATTTTTGCTGGCTTCGGCAATACTATTTTCAGACAAATCGGCGCCTAAAACATTGAAGCCTAATTGGTTTAAATAGATAGAATGACGTCCTTTTCCGCAGGCTAAATCGAGCACTTTTGCTTTTTCAGGAAGATTGAGATAATGCGTCAAGTTGTCCATAAATATCTGCGCTTCTCGGTAATTTCTATCCTTATACAAAATATGATAATACGGAGTGTCAAACCATGATGTAAACCAATTTTTGGTGTTACGATCCTGATTAGGTGTTGATGAGTTGAGCGATTCAGACATTTATTCTATTTCAATTAATTCAAAGTCCGGCAAATTTAGTGTATTTTTGCCGGAAAATAACTATTTCGCGATGATACCTAAATAAAGGTCAACATACATTTGCGATTGGGGTTGTTTTTTAATACAAAAGTAAAGATGGAAGAAAATTTTAAAATGATAGCCAAATGTTTTTTTGGCTTTGAGGAAATATTAGAGAAGGAATTGCGTACTCTTGGCGCTCAGGATGTCGAAAAAGGCGTGAGAATGGTAAGTTTTAAAGGCGATAAGGGTTTTATGTACAAAGCCAATTTATCACTTAGAACAGCGCTTAAAGTTTTAAAGCCAATTTATTCTTTCAGGGCAAATAATGAACAGGCTTTATACAAAGGAATTTCAGGTTTGAACTGGTCAAAATATTTAAACGCCAATCAAACATTTGTAATTGATACAACGGTTCATTCGACATATTTTAATCATTCTGAGTTTGTTTCTCAAAAATGTAAAGATGCGATTGTAGATCAGTTTAGAGAAAGAACCGGACAACGACCAAGCATCGACAAACAATATCCAGATTTGCGAATTAATGTTCATATTGATAAAGATCAAGTATCGGTTTCGCTAGATACTTCGGGAAATTCACTGCACCAACGTGGTTATAGAACAGCAACGAATATTGCGCCAATTAATGAGGTTTTGGCAGCCGGAATTCTTTTATTATCAGGTTGGGATGGACAAAGCCATTTTCTTGATCCAATGTGCGGTTCAGGAACTTTTCTTGCCGAAGCGGCGATGATTGCCTGCAATATTCCGGCAAACATTAACAGAAAAGAGTTTGCTTTTGAAAAATGGAAAGACTGGGATAATGACTTGTTTGACACTATTATCGAAAGTTTGATGAAAAAAACTAGAGAATTTCACTATACAATCAAAGGTTTTGATAAAGCACCAAGTGCGGTCAGCAAAGCAAAAGATAATATCAGAAATGCCAATCTTGAGGATTATGTAACGGTTTCTGAAGATAACTTTTTTGACACCGAAAAAGAAGTAGAAGGAAAACTTCATATTGTTTTCAATCCGCCGTATGATGAGCGTTTAGATATTCATATGGAAAAATTCTATGCGAATATTGGTGATACTTTAAAGAAAAATTATCCAGGAACAAATGCTTGGTTTATCACGGCAAATCTTGAAGCACTAAAATTCGTCGGATTAAAACCTTCAAGAAAAATCAAGCTTTTCAACGGAAGCCTTGAAGCGCGTTTAGTGAAATACGAAATGTACGAAGGAAGCAAGAGAACGAAATTTCAACAATAAGGTTCTAAGATGCTAAGTTTCTAAGGGACTAAGAAATTTAGCTTGTGATATTATTAATAGAATAATTATAGGTTCAGAAATATAAGTTCAAAGAAGAGAAATCTTAGAACCTTAGCATCTCAGAACCTTAGCAACTTTAAAAAAAAATGACAAAACTACAAGTAAGAGCTTTTTTATATCAATTAGGAACATTTGCAATTTTGTTTATTGCAGGGAGGTATATTGTTGCGCAATACACTGGATTAACTGGATTTTGGATTCCGATGACATCTTTTATTGTAGCTACTTTAATTGGACCTAAATTTCAGGCTGTAAAAACCAGAGATGGCGAGAAGCTTTTTATGAAATGGATTTTCGTAAAAGGAATTAAAGAAATTGGATAAAAATTTTTATTGGCATTAATGAAGAAAATTGGACTTATTGGGGGTATCAGCTGGGTTTCAACGGCTGATTATTACAAGCTTATTAATGAAGGAATAAATGAAAAATTGGGAGGTTTGAACTTCTCTGAATGTTTGGTTTATTCGTTCAATTATGCCGATATTAAAAGGAATAACGACAACAACGATTGGGATTCTACTTTTAATATGCTTTTTAAAGGATGTCAATTTTTAAAAGCGGGCGGGGCAGAAGCCATTGTTTTATGTGCCAATACCATGCATCTTATTGCCGATAAACTTCAAGAAGCCATTGATTTGCCATTGATTCACATTGCAACGGAAACTGCTGTTGAAATTCAAAAGCAAGAAATTAAAAAAGTAGGTTTATTAGGAACCAAGTTCACGATGGAATTGGATTTCTTTAAAAGTAAACTAAAAGAAAAAGGAATCGAAGCAATTATTCCTACCAGCGAAAGCGATAAAGATTTTATTCATTATACAATTTTTGAAGAATTAGGAAGAGGAATTGTAAGTGAAGAAACTAAAAAACGTTATCTAGAAATCGCAAATGAATTGATGAAAAATGGCGCCGAAGGAATTATTTTAGGTTGTACCGAAATTCCATTAGTTATTAAACCAGAAGATTTGCCAGTTCCTATTTTTGATACTGCATTGATACATGCAAAAGCTGCGGTTGATTTTCAGCTTTCTTAATAGTCATTAGAAAAAATAAAAACCACGAATTCAAATGAGCTCGTGGTTTTTTTATATGATAAAAAGTATTATTTCTTAGGTGCTTTTTTAGCTGGAGCAACAGGAATAACAGTTTTTTTCTTGTAAATAGGTATGAAATACGAAACAGTATAGTTGAAACCAATTCCGAAACTTCCATCATACGTTCTGTTAAAACCTGGAATATATAGATTATCAAAATTATCTGGTTTTGAATTTGCAACAAGCATTTTAAGCTGCACGCCAAAACCAACAAAAACATTATTAAAAACCTTAGCTTTTAGGCCCATTGCTACTTCAATCCAGCCTGCTGTAAGACCGCTATATTTTTGATGTTCTACAATTGGAGGCATTTCACCCCAATACGGATTTGGATTGTAAATTTTATAACTGTTTAATTCCTGACTAAAAGTACTGAAACCACCACGAAGACCAATCGTGATCAAGTTTTCCATATCAAGCCAGTTTTGGTACAAATTATAATCAAAACCTCCTTTGATATAAGTTCCTGTTGCAGATGAGTTTAATCTGTCATCGTCTGTAGTTTTGTCTTCAAAACCAAGTTCGGCTGCTAGCCAATATTTTTTTGTCAAACGCCAGTCACCAACAAATTCTACACCTTTATAATCTTTGTCATAAAAACCGCGAGTCAGTTTGTATAAATCAACACCCACACGAAGTCCATATCGGTCAGTTTTGATACTATCCGTTTTTACTTCTTGCAAAGCAGGTTTTGCAGCTTCTGTTTTTGATTTTTCGGGAACAATTTCTTTTGTTACTGTAGTCGTCGGTGTTTCCTGAGCATGACCCAAAAACATAGAAAACAATAAGCAAAAACTAGAAAAATATTTGAATGTGTGTTTCATTTTCTAATTCAATGTTATATTTTTTTACATATATCTGTGTCATCCAGAAACCTTTGCCATCGCTATCGCTTTTTATAAAGGGAGAGGTTGGCGGAATTCCGTCAGAAAGCGGATCAAGAGCAAAAATCGTCTTAAAACCGCAAGCTCTTGAAACATAAAGATTTTGGCGTGTATAGTTAAATCGTACTTTATCAGAATTTATCGCTGCGGTATTTTCGTTGCCTGAATCCAAAATAAAAGTAAAAGTCGAAAAATCGGCATCTGTTCGCAACGGAATCGCTACTTTGGTGCCATTGGTCAAGTATTTTGCCTCACCAGTTGCAGATTCATTAAAAATAATTCCTTCAGTCATGCCGTCTCCAATTACTTTTAAATTAGTAACCGCCTTAGCAACAGATGGATTATTAGCATCAAAAAATTCAATGATTAATCGTGGCGTTGTTGGAGTATTTGGATCACAGATGTCATCTTTTTCACAACTTGACAAGCCAAAAGTAAAAAGCAGTAAAACTGAAATTATTTTTCTCATTTATATTTGATTATCGAAGTTCTAAAAGTACAACATTTTCGACATGATGCGTCTGCGGAAACATATCTACAGGACGAACACGCGTAACTTTGTATTTTTCATCCATCAAAGCTAAATCACGAGCTTGTGTAGCGGAGTTGCAGCTTACATAAACTACTTTTTTAGGAGCGATTTTTAAAATCTGATCGATTACCAGTGCGTGCATACCGTCTCTTGGAGGATCGGTAATAATTACATCTGGTTTGCCATGTTGTGCAATAAAGCTTTCGTTGAAAACTACTTTCATGTCTCCAACAAAAAACTCGCAATTGGTAATATTATTGCGTTCTGCATTTGCTTTTGCGTCTAAAATAGCTTCAGGAACACTTTCTACACCAATAACTTTTCCTGCTTTTTTAGAAACAAACTGAGCAATAGTTCCCGTTCCTGTATATAAATCATAAACAGTTTCATTTCCAGTCAATCCGGCAAAGTCACGTGTAATTTTGTATAATTCGTAAGCTTGGTCCGAGTTGGTTTGGTAGAATGATTTAGCGTTAATGCTGAATTTCAAGCCTTCCATTTCTTCCAAGATATAATCTCTACCTTTATATAGTTTAATATCTTGATCGTAAATAGTATCGTTTTGTTTTGCATTTACAACATATTGCAACGACGTAATTTGCGGAAATTTCTCGTATAAATGATCTAAAACCAATTCGCGGTTTGCTTTATCATCTTCAAAAAACTGAATCAAAACCATGATTTCGCCAGTTGAAGCCGTACGAATCATTAATGTTCTCAATAATCCAGAATGTTCTCTCGGATTAAAGAAAGCAAGGTTGTGCTCATTTGCAAAAGCTCTGATTTCGTTTCTTATTGCATTTGATGGATCTTCTTGTAAATGACATTTTTGAATGTCTAAAATTTTATCCCACATTTTTGGAATATGGAATCCTAATGCATTTCTGTTTCCTAAATCTTCTGTGCTTCCAATTTCTTTTTCAGTCAACCAACGGCTGTTAGAAAAAGAAAATTCCATTTTATTTCTGTAGAAAAACTGTTTTTCAGAACCTAAAATAGATTCAAATTCTGGAAGTTCAACTTTTCCTATTCGCTGTAAATGATTTTTTACTTCGTTTTGTTTGTAATACAGCTGTTGGCTGTATTTCATATTTTGCCATTTACATCCACCGCAAACACCAAAATGCTCACAGATTGGTTCAATGCGGTGTTTTGATAATTCGTGAAACTTTACGGCTTTTCCTTCGTAATATGCTTTTCTTTTTTTGAATGTCTGTACATCAACAACATCGCCAGGCACTACATTTGGAATAAAGATTACTTTCCCATCAGGAGCTTTTGCCACTGATACTCCTTTAGCTCCTGCGTCTAAAACTTCAATTTGATGAAAGACAACTTTGTCTGTATTTTTTCTTCCCATAGCGCAAAAATAAGGGTTTGTAAACTTTTATAAATTTAATTTTCAAAATATTTTATCAAATTGTGTAATTTAACACATTAATTAAGTTTAAAAGTTAACTTTGTTTTTTTTGCATTTGTCCCAAACGCTGCATTTAACCATATAGTATTGTTATTTTTTTATGAAGTTATATCATAATTTATCGCAAATAAGCTTTTTAAAAAAAAGCTATGCCTTTAAATTTTTATTTGTTGCGTTTATCGGAATCCATATTCCTTTAATTGGTATTCTCCTTTTTGTTTTGTTTTCGTCATACAATCTTTCGGTTGCTTCTGTTATGATTTTTGCAATAGTGATGACATTATTCGCTACAACTGTTACATTATTGGTTTTAAATCAATTGATTAAGCCAATATCTATTGCTTCAAAATCACTTGATGATTATAGAAATAATCGTAGACTTTCGGTTTTGCCTACAGAGTATACAGATGAAGCGGGGTTGCTGATGTGCAATATTCAAGAATCCATCTATGAGTCTGAAAGTTTTATAAATGAAAAACAAGATTTGATTTATATGCTTTCGCATGATTTGAAAAATTTTGCTGGAAATCCGCAAGGATTGGCAAAATTGATTTTAAGCGAAAATCCATCTGAATCTGTTAAACATTTAGCTGGATTAATATGCGAATCGACTAATTTGCAGTTTCGCTATATTGAAAACTTCATCAAACTGCTAAAAGAGCAAGATCAGGTTGTAAAAGTTACTCCAGAAGCTAGAATAATTGCTTTTAATAATATTGTGCCTTTTATCAACGAACAAGTTGAACAACGTTTAATAGATAAAAATATCACTTTAAATTTAAGCTTAGAGACAGCTGAGGCAAAATTGCGTATCGACGAAGGTTTGCTTATTCAGGTTTTGGTAAACTTAATCAGCAACGCTATAAAATTCTCTTATTTTGATAGCGAAGTGAAAGTCCGAATTTTTAGTGAAGATTCGAAATTAAAGATTATTGTTGCAGATAAAGGTATCGGTTTTGATAAAAATCAAATCGAAGAATTATTCAAGAAATTCACTAAAATGAGCCGATTAGGAACTGCAAATGAGTTGTCTACCGGAATTGGTCTTTATTTGTGCAAAAAAATAATCGAACGCCACAAAGGAACATTAAATGCTGCCAGCGAAGGAAAAAACAAAGGTGCTGAATTTAAAATCGAATTTGAACTTTAGTTTTTTTGAGTTGCTAAGATTCTGAGATGCTAAGTTGCTAAGTTTTTTTAACTCAGAATCTCAGTGTCTCAGAATCTTAGCAACTCAAACAAATCACCATAAGTGATGAACAGATGGTTTGATGTATTTTTCGTAAATTGTATTCATTGCTGCAATTTTCTCCGGACTTATTTTTGGAAGATCGTAAACAGATAAATTTGATAGAACATGATCTGCTTTTGAAGCACCCGGAATAATACAACTGATTTCGTCAAAATTTAAAATCCATTGCAATGCAATAGGAGCAAGATTTGGATTTTCTGGAAATAACGCTTTTAATTCTTCGACAGCCTTTAATCCTAATTCATAATCAATTCCAGAGAACGTTTCGCCTTTGTCAAAAGCTTCTCCGTTGCGATTAAAATTACGGTGATCTTGCGGTTCAAAAGTAGTTTTTGAGTCAAATTTGCCCGTCAAAAGTCCGCTTGCTAAAGGAACGCGTGCAATGATTCCGATATCTTTCTTCCTAGCTTCTGAGAAAAATAATTGCGAAGGACGCTGGCGGAACAAATTAAAAATAATCTGAACCGTCGTAACATTCGAATATTCAATTGCTTTTAAAGCTTCTTCAACTTTTTCAACGCTTACACCAAGATTTAAAATTTTCCCCTGATCTTTTAAACGGTCAAATAATTCAAAAATTTCTGGACGATAATAAACTTCAGTAGGAGGGCAGTGCAGCTGAATCAAATCTAAAGTCTCTAATCCAGTTCTTTTTAAGCTGTCTTCAACAAATTTCTGAAGTACTTTCGGCTGGTAGCCGTCATTCACATGCGGATTAATTTGGCGTCCACATTTTGTAGCGACAAAAATTCGTTCAGATCTTGAGCGCACAACACGCCCAACGGCAGTTTCGCTTAATCCATTTTCATAAACATCGGCCGTATCAATAAAATTAATGCCATTATCAATTGCTGTATTTATAAGCACATCAGCAGTTTTATCATCAAATCCCGATCCCCATTTTCCCCCAACTTGCCAAGTTCCAAGAGAGATTTCAGAGATATTAAAGTTTGTTTTTCCTAGTTTTCTGTAGTTCATTTTTTGAGATTCTAAGGTTCTGAGTTGTTAAGGTACAAAGGTTTTTTTTTAAAGATCCTGAGGTGCTAAGATGCTAAGTTTTTTAGTGTTCAAAAATCTTAGCATCTTAGCACCTCAGAACCTTAGCATCTTTTTTTAGTCAAATAAATCCGAAGACAAATAACGATCACCGCGATCGCAGATCACCGCTACAATAACCCCAGATTCTAATTTTTCGGCTATTTTTAAAGCTACAGCGACAGAACCGCCGCTGCTCATTCCAGCAAAAACACCTTCTTCAAGTGCCAAACGTTTTGTCATTGCTCTGGCTTCGTCTTCACTTACATCAATTACAGTATCTACTTTTGACGCGTCGAATATTTTTGGCAAATATTCCTGTGGCCATTTGCGAATTCCTGGAATTTGCGAACCGTCGCTAGGCTGTGCACCGACAATTTGTATCGCTGGATTTTTTTCTTTTAAATAAGTCGAGGTTCCAATAATGGTTCCTGTAGTTCCCATTGCCGAAACAAAATGTGTTACAGTTCCTTCGGTATCGTTCCAGATTTCTGGTCCTGTAGTTTTATAGTGCGCTTTCCAATTGTCATCATTTGCAAATTGATTCAGCATGATATAACCACCTTCAGCTACTTTTCTGTCGGCATAATCTCTAGAACCAATAATTCCTTCTTCAGCAGGCGTTAAAATCACTGTAGCGCCATATGCACGCATCGTCTGCGTTCTTTCTTTAGTCGAATCTTCTGGTAAAACCAGTTCGATTTCAATATTGAATAATTGTGCAATCATTGCCAAAGCAATTCCGGTATTACCGCTGGTTGCCTCAATTAATTTGTTGCCTTTTTTAATATCGCCTCGCTCTAAAGCGGCTGCAATCATGTTGTAAGCCGCTCTGTCTTTTACGCTTCCTCCCGGATTATTTCCTTCTAGTTTTAATAAAAGTTTTACGTTTTTATTTTTAACCAAATTGACAGTTTCCATCAATGGAGTATTTCCAATTAGGTTTAGCAATTTCTGTGGACTCATTTTATTTTTTCTCTTTTATTTTAACTTCTGTTGTAGTGGTGTTCAAAACGATAGAATCTGCCGGAATCGATTTTGTAATCCAGGCATTTCCGCCAACGATGCTGTTTTTTCCAATTACAGTTTCTCCGCCCAAAATAGTGGCATTAGCATAAATACATACGTTTTTTTCAACGGTAGGATGTCGTTTTGCGTTTTTCATTTCTTTGCTAACGCTCAAAGCACCAAGCGTAACACCTTGGTATATTTTTACATGTTTTTCAATTACGGTAGTTTCGCCAATAACGATTCCGGTCGCGTGATCAATAAAAAATGGCGATGCAATTTTAGCTCCGGCATGAATATCAGTTCCCGTAATTCGGTGTGCATATTCGCTCATTAATCTTGAAAAAAGCAATAAATCAAGCAAATATAATTCGTGGCTTAATCGATAAATGGCAATTGCATAAAAACCAGGATAAGCCAAATAAACCTCGTCTATGCTGTTTGATGCTGGATCATTTTCTAAAATATAAGCAGCGTCTTGATTCAGTTTTTCTAGGACTCCCGGAAGTTTTTCCAAGAATCTGTCCCAAATCGATTCACATAATTTTTCTGGTTTTTGGCATGCTAAAACGGCAATCTCTTTAAAGCGTATTTCGAGATCGTCAATGCTTTTGTCTAAAGCGGCATTCGAATCAAAAAGTGTGTAAAAAAGCTTCTCGGTAAAATCTTCTGTTTTAGTTTTGATTCCGTAATTTATGTTTGAATGGCTCTTTAAAGCTTTGATATTTTGTATGATAGAGTCTTTTGTCACAATTATAAAATTGAATGGATATTTTCAAACGTTAAAAGTAAGGCGTTTTTTGTAAATAAGGGCAGGAATTAACTAAAGAAATTTTGCGTTGGCTATCCTATTTGTGATAATTAAATGATCAATAAATACAACTCAACCCATTAGTTATAATTCGTTTTGTTTATTAAATACATAGAAACATAGATTTTATTTGTAGTAAAGAGTTTGAAAAGAAACCAGTTTCTAACACAGAGCCAACAATATTTTTTTAGAACAAGTGAAACGCCTTTTTTAAGAACTCTAAATCTATGTTTGTATGTGTTTAAATTATTTGCAATTGACGGCTTAAATACATCTCTGTTTGTCTCTCTTAAAAACTTAAATGTGTAAATTAGCAAGTAAAATTTATAAAAATGAAAAATAATTCAACTTTTAAAAGTGCCATTTCTGGTCTTGAATTGCCAGATAATCAGAAAATTTATGGAAAATCAATTCACGACCCTATTCTTAGTTTGATTAAAAAAGATTATCCTTCATTTTGTGATGAGGATTGTGTTTCGGTTCAGGAATTGAATGATTACCGCCAAAAATACATTTCGAATTATTTATCAAGCGAGATCGGGATGCTTTCTGATCTTGAAAAAAGTGTTATTTCCTCTTTAAAAGAAGATAAATCTATTGTAAGCATTGTTGAAGATGAAGATGAAACAAGAAATTTTGGTCAAAAAGTAGCCGATAAAGTAGCTGATTTTGGCGGAAGCTGGACTTTTATTATTTCGTTTGTTCTTTTTATAGTGGTTTGGATTGGATCAAATGTTTATTTTTTAGTCAACAAAGGTTTTGACCCATATCCTTTTATTTTGCTTAATTTGATTTTATCGTGTATTGCTGCTCTTCAAGCGCCGGTAATTATGATGAGCCAAAATCGTCAGGAAGAAAAAGACAGAAACCGCGCAAAAAAAGATTTTATGATCAACTTGAAATCGGAATTAGAGATCAGAATGATTCACGATAAAATTGATCATCTCATCATGCATCAGCAGCAAGAATTGATCGAAATTCAAAAAGTCCAGATCGAAATGATGAATGATATTTTGAATCAGATCAAAAAATAATCCCGAGGCTTCGGGACAAAAATCAGAAGTAAAAGTGCTTGAGGTAATAACCAAAAATGATAAAAATCAGATTCAAATAGGCAAGTTTCCAAATTAGCTTTTTGTATTTTTTTGATGAATTGAAAAAGTAAAAAATCAAAAATCCGAAAAATAAAAGGGTAGAATAAAGTGCCGGATACATTTTAAATGCGGCCAAAAACTCGCCTTGAAAAAGTAAGAATAAAGCACGCTGAAAACCACAGGTCAAACAGTCAAAACCGAAGATCGATTTGAACAGGCAAGGGATCATATAATGCTCTGGATTCAAGGGAATGTTTTTTGCAATTTTACAAAAAAATATGCGATATCACTTCAGAAGAAATAAACTGCTATTTTAAAGTTTTATACTTTTGAAACCTTATAAAGAAAAAAAATGAAAGCTTTTAAAATTTTAATAATGATTCTTGCCATTGGAGTAGCATTCTATGAACAAGTTTCTGAAGATAAAAACATCTATATCATGATTGCTGCAATTGTAGTTTTCATGTACGGAATGATGCAGCTGAGTGCAAAAACGCCAAGTAAAAATCAAGATAAAGACGAAGACGATGTTGAATAAAGGAGATAAGGTTTCGGTTTTAGATGAAGCCATAAACGGAACAGTAGTTTCAGTGAAAAACAATGAGGTTTTGATCGAAACTGAGGATGGTTTTATGATGACATTTTTTGTCAATGAATTAATTAAAATTCAGGAAACCAGTAATTTAATGAATTCTATTAAAAGAATTGATTTAGATGAAATTACAAAAGAGAAAACAGAACCAAAACCAAGAAGTTTTGTCAAAGAAAAGAAAGATAAGCGCGAAGTTTCGGTTCCTGAATTTGATTTGCACATCGAAAAATTAGTTCCAAATAAACGCGGTATGTCAAATTATGATATTTTGACATTGCAGACAGAAACGGCAAAAAGACACATTGAATTTGCAATCAGAAACAGGATTCCAAAAATTGTTTTTATTCACGGCGTCGGTGAAGGAATTCTAAAAGCCGAACTTGATTTTTTATTGGGCCGTTACGACGGAATCGATTTTCAAGATGCCAATTATCAAAAATATGGACTTGGGGCAACTGAAGTTTATTTTAGGCAAAACAATAAATAAAACTTTTTTTGGCTTAAAAAGAGCTCCGTTTGAAGCATAAAAAAACATCCGTTTTTATTTCTGATTTAATTGAAAAATCAGCTTGAAAAATGGATGTTTTTTTGTAGGAATTTAAAATACTTTTTACAGCAAAATTTCCAAACAATATTTAAGGTGCAATTGTAGTTACTGTTCCTAAAACAAATTCGGTCGCTAGTTTGAAAGTGCTGTTTCCTTTTTTCATAGAAGCGTTTCTTATTACGATTTTATGTTTAAAAACTTTAAGGTTGCTGGTTGTAGTCACTTCTATAATTCCACTTACATTTGCAACACCCGCAACACCTGTCCAAGTATCTTTTACAGTTGGACTTGATGGAGTTGTATTCGTGCAATAATAATCTCGGGTAGACTCAGGCAAATTGTTGTTGTATGTTCTGTAAAACACATTATTAGACGTAACCGCTGGGTCAGTTGTTGGTATGCTGATCAAACTTGTTCTAGGCTGTCCCGGAGGCGTATCTTGATTTTTAATTAAGTTTTCGTCTAAGTTTTCTATAATAAGTGCGTTTGATAAATTATTGTTGTAAGCCTTATGCTGTACATCACAGTATTTCGCAACTTCGTCTGTAAATGCAACAACAACAGGATCTGTAGTTGTTTTAAAATCTCCAAAAATGTATTCATCATTAACTTGAACAGGTCCTGGTTTTGAAAAAGTCACACCTCTTAAAGTGATGTTGTGATTGTAGCCCACAATTTCTGTGTGTCCGTCTGCGGGAGCTGGATCTTTATAAGTTGCAGTTGTCACAATTTCTAGTTTTCCAGAAATTGCATGCCATTCTTGGTTGATTTTTGGTGAAGCTGGCGGAATTGCATCACAAATATTTGATTTCGAAATTACGCCATCATAAGCTCTGTAAAAAAAGCGGTATGCAACATCGTCAATATCATAAACTACTGGTTTTCCTTCTAATGTGGCATCATTTATAAGTTTGTCTGGAGGTATCTGCAGTAATAAAGATTCCTGCGGCTTGATTTTATAAATCAAAGTATTAGTTGCATCACAGCTGGTTGAAACTACATCTTTAAAATCAATAGTTTCTACAGTTAAATTACCATCATCGCAGCCATTTAATAATAGCGCGAACAATAGGAGGCTTGCATATTTTTTCATCGTAATTTTATTTGGGTCAAAAATAGTGAAAAATTTGCCAAATGATATTGAAGATTGGACAATTGATATTTTATAACTTTGCAGTAATGAAAAAAGTATATCTCGATAACGCCTCTACAACTGCCATGCGTCCTGAAGTGATTCAGGAAATGACAAAAGTAATGACAGAAGATTTTGGTAATCCGTCTTCAACACATAGTTTTGGACGTAATGGCAAAACTGTTTTAGAACTTTCCAGAAAAAGTATTGCCAAACATTTAAACTGTTCTGCTCAGGAAATCATTTTTACCTCTGGCGGAACTGAAGCTGATAACTGGATTTTGCGTTCTTCAGTTGAAGATCTTGGCGTAAAGCGTATAATCACTTCAAGAATTGAACATCATGCCGTTTTATACACAGTTTTGGCTTTACAGGCTGATTATGGTGTTCAAGTCGATTATGTAAATGTAAATGCTGATGGAACTATCGATTTGACGCATTTGTCTAATTTGTTATCTGAAGATAAGAAGACAATTGTGAGTTTGATGCATGTGAACAATGAAACAGGAACTATTTTAGATCTTGAGCGAGTTGGTATTATTTGCAAGCAATATAATGCTTTGTTTCATTCAGATACCGTACAGTCAATTGGAAAAACCGAAATTGATCTTCAAAAAACTCCAGTTGATTTTATTGTAGCAAGCGCGCATAAATTTCACGGGCCTAAAGGAATCGGATTTGCATTTGTTAGAAAAAACTCGGGATTGCAGCCTTTGATTTTTGGTGGAGAACAGGAAAAAGGCCTTCGCGCCGGAACAGAAGCTGTTCATCAAATTGCTGGAATGGCAAAAGCTCTGGCGGTTTCTTATGAAAAGTTAGATGAAGAGAGAGCTTATATTTCAGACTTGAAAAATTATCTTATTGAACAGCTCGAAATTCATTTTCCAGGTTTTAGAATCAATGGAAAAAAAGAAGATTTTTATAATATCATCAATATAATTCTGCCTTTTTCTGCAGATAAAACTTCGATGCTTTTGTTTAGTTTGGATATGAAAGGAATTGCGGTTTCGAGAGGAAGTGCTTGCCAATCTGGAAGCATCAAGCCATCGCACGTTTTAAAAGAAATGCTTTCCGAAACCGATTTAAAACTACCAAATCTTCGAATTTCATTCAGTCATTACAACACAAAAGAAGATATTGACTGGTTGATTGAGAGTTTGAAAACGGTTTAAAGTTTCAGGTTTCAGGTTTCACGTTCTACTTGTAACTTGAAACTTGAAACCTGAAGCAAAAAAAACTATTTTCGAATCACTTTTACCTGCGAATCGTTTGTCAATTTTATGATTGTTGATGGTTTTCCGGCAACTTTATCGTGATATAAGTTTACAACATAGTCAACTCCATTTATAATTTCAGGGCTAATTTCTTTAAAAGACATTGGTGTTGGCTGTCCTGAGATATTGGCAGAAGTCGAAACTAAAGGTTTTTTCATTCTTTCCATCAATTTAAAGCAAAAAGGCTCTTTTACCAATCTAACTCCAAGAGATTTATCAGCTGAAATAACATTATGCGCTACATTTCTAGCATCGTCAAGAATTAAAGTAGTTGGTTTGTCTGATAAATCTAAAATTTGCCATGCCACTTCGGGAATATTTTTAAAAACATTGTACATCATTTTTTCCCCATTCATCAACACAATCATGCTTTGTGTTTCGGCACGCTGTTTTAATTTATAAATTTTGGCAACGGCTTCTGGATTAGTGGCGTCGCAACCAATTCCCCAAACAGTGTCAGTTGGATAAAGAATAATTCCTCCTTCTTTAATTACTTCGTAAGCTTTAATTATTTCTTCGTTCATTGTAAAAATGTATTATGCAGCAAAATTAATCTTTCTATTTGGTAAAAAGTTAAAATTTAATTTACAATATCAAGTTTTTTGTAATTTATAAGATTATTTTTGTTGTTACGTTGAATATCGGAGAGAGAAAATTGGATTTAGTTTTTTTAAGTTCAAAATTTACTCCCAAAAATAGTAGTTAATCTAAATCACGACATGTCTAAAAATCTTGTAAAAGTAGTTGTTCCTGTGTACAAGGAATATTTTGGTGAACTTGAAGAAAAATCGTTTTTGCAATGCTGTAAAGTCTTAAAAGATTATGAGATTGTAATTGTGCATCCAGAAGGGTTAAATCATGCTTATTTGACTGATGCATCTGCTAATATTACAGCCAAAAGTTTTCCGAAACGATATTTTACTTCTATAGACGGCTATAATGAACTTTTACTTTCGCCAATTTTTTATGAAAGTTTTTTAGACTCCGAGTATATTTTAATTTACCAGTTAGACGCTTTTGTTTTCAAGAATGATTTAGCAAAATGGTGCGAAAAAGGATATGACTACATTGGTGCGCCTTGGCTTGCTACTCCAGAAGATACTTTGTTTTTGAAATACTATCATAAGATGGTTCGAAAGCTGTCTAAGAAAAAACAGGAAAGACATCAGATTTTTTATAAGTCTGGAAACGGTGGTTTCTCTTTGCGTAAAGTGGCATCGCATTATGTAATTGCAAAAAAATACCAACAGTTTATTTCTGATTTTCTGAAAGAAGAAAAAAAGAAAATCTACGCCATAGAAGATGTTTTTTGGTCACTTAAAGCGCCAGAATTTGAGAGAAATTTTAAAATTCCAGGTTATAAAGAAGCTATTTATTTTGCGTTAGACCGAAAACCAAATATCGGAATGAAATTGACCAACAATGAACTTCCTTTTGGTTGTCATGGAATAAATAAGCCAAAAGTCATTGATTTTTGGAAACCTATAATTGACAAATTTTAAAGAATTATTGTTTAAATTTATTCTCCTATAAAAATAATTTTGAAGAAATTCTGAATTTTTTTAATGCCAAAATTTAATTTTAGCCTGCTTTTATAGTTTCAGAATGTTGCGTAGCGTTTGTTTTTTTTTGATTGTAATGCTTGGATAATCAGGTATTAGGGGGCTGAGTTGTGTTTTTTTTATTTTTGAATTAAACCTTTTTGTTTTTTAAATGTCTAAAATAAAAACATATTTAGGAGCATATTTAATTTACTTTAAAATAATATTAAGATAAAATGCCCGTTTTCTAAATTGAAAAATACGTTTTTTAAGGAAAAATTATGTGTTTTGATAAGTTAAACAAAAACAAATTGTAACAAGATAACGATATTGCAGTTTAATTGACTATGAAAAAATCATATTCATTTGAAGTGTTTATCGCAATTTTGTTGATTATAAAAAGTCACAAATGAATTTTAGAATAAGTCCCGTTTTTATCAGCTCAATTTCATCGGTTCTTGGTATTACTAGAGATTTTAATACAGCAGGAACTATTTTTGGCAATGGACAACGTAACATTATAAAGTTATTTGAACTTGATGGTAAGACAATTAATATTAAGTCATTTAAGGTTCCTAATTTAATAAATAAGGTTGTCTATAGGTTTTTTCGAAAATCAAAAGCAGAGCGTTCCTATGAATACGCTACATTCTTGCTGAGTAAAGGTATTGGAACTCCTGAACCAATTGCATTTGTAGAAAATTATAATTTGTTGGGTTTGAATGACAGTTATTATGTGAGTGAACATTTAGTAACCGAATTGACTTATAGAGAATTGATTTTAATTCCGGATTACCCTGATGGAGATAATATTTTAAGGCAATTTACACGATTTTCTTTTGACCTTCATGAAAAAGGAATTGAGTTTCTAGATCATTCTCCTGGAAATACTTTGATAAAAAAGGTCGCAGAAGGCAAATATGAATTCTTTTTAGTCGATTTGAACCGAATGAACTTTCATGAAAGTATGAATTTCGAACAAAGAATGCATAATTTAAGACGTTTGACTCCTGAAAAAGAAATGATTGCCGTAATGAGTAACGAATATTCTAAGCTTTATATGGATAAATCAGAAGCTGAGATTTTCGAACAAATGTGGGCGCAAACTTGTGATTTTCAAGAAAAATTTGCCAGAAAGCACAGACTTAAAAAGAAATTGAAATTCTGGAAAAAAGCAGCATAAGACTTTTGTCTTTGCTTTTTGAGACTTTAATTTACAGGTGCTGATTTAAAAAATACAATATTTGATCTTTAAACAAATCGGGAGTAAATTCAGTATACAATTGAAGTGTGTTAGGTTTTACTTCTTTATCTCCTAATTCTTTAAAAAGCTCAGGTTTAAAGTCATTTAAGTGAACAGAAATATTCTGTTTTCCATCTTCAAAAGTCGCCCAGTCATTTTTGTCGACATGAGGAGAAAAAATAGTGAACGAAGGTTTGTTTAATGCTTTAGCCATATTTATTGCGCCTCCGTCATTTCCAATAATAACATCGCACAAATCCATTATAGCGATAAACGAGCTCAAGTTGCCAGCTAATAAATCAAAATGTATTTTTTTCTGTGTTTCTGCAGAACAAAGATTGTAGATTTTTTGAGCGTCTTCTATTTGACTTGGGAAATAATTGAATAATATTTCGGCATCGCTGCTCTGACTGATAAATTCTACTGTCTCAGCCATATATTCCAAAGGATATGTTTTTATCTTTTCACTTCCTAAAAGACTGATCATAACAATTTTCTTGCTTCTGTCAACATTGTGTTTTTGGAATAAAACTACTGCTTCTTCATTTTCTTTTGGATCAACGTATAATTTTGGATATGGATTAATTGAATTTTCATCCAGATTTAATGGTTGCAACAACAAAAGCCTATTGTCGATTGCCTGACCAAATTTTGTTTTGGTCTCTTTAGGGATTCGATGAAGATTATGATTGTAAAATAAAGAAGAGTACCATTTGTAATACGAAATTTTAGTATTTGCACCAGAAAATAAAGTGATCAAATTGGTTTCTAATTTTCCGTAAACATCTATTAGTACATCATATTTTTTGGCTCTGATTTCAAAAAAGAACCTAAATAATGATGAATATGATTTTCTGATTTCATTTGGAAGTACTATAATCGAATCAATATTTGGGTTTCCAAGTAAAACATCCTTGCAATTAGGATAACACATAAAATCTATTGTAGCATCTGGATGTGCTTGTTTTAAGCTATTGCAAAGGATAGAACTTAATAAAACGTCTCCAATTCTTTTTTGCTGTATAATTAATATTTTCATTTTAATAGAATTTGTGTGCTTGGAAATTTGGTTTTTTTAGTTTTTAAAAATGTGCTGATAAATCAATCCATATTACGATATGCCAGCCATAAAAGGTAATAACGTTTTACTATAGAAAAAGCACATATATACGCTAAAATAAATCCTTCTCGGCCATTAAGAAAACCTAATTTTAGAAAATATTGATCAATAAAAGTGAAGAGTGGTTTTATAAAAAAGTGATAAATATTGGGTCTTTTGTTTCTTTTAAACAAAACCATAGCTTCTTCTTTTCGAATAACATTAAGTCTGTTGCTGAAATCGTCGAAGTTTTTGTAAGCAAAAGATTCGATCTTGTTTTTAAAAAGTTTTGGTCGTTTAAAAAAGCTTTTATCAACACTTTGCGTATAGGTATGTCTCGTTTTATCGAAAAGAAGAAGTTTCTTTCTGCCTAAAAACACACCATATTTGATTATTTTCCCAAAGAAAAGCAATGTCTGGCCAGAATAGTAGCTAGCAGCAGTTTTGGGCTTAGAAATTTCAGAACATATTTCATTGATAAGTCCCTGCGGAAGATGATCGGTGCAGCTAACTAAAACTATCCAATTATTTTTTGCAGATTCAATTGCCGATTTAATACAGTCAGCTTTGAAATTATTTCCTTGCGGCATAACCGTAGCACCCAATTCTGTTGCAATTTCAACACTTTTGTCCGTGCTGTTATTGTCAATTAAAATGATTTCATTGGCAAAGGATAAATTCTCAAAATGTTTTTTTATGTAGGTCTCGTCATTGTAACAAAGCGAGATGATGCTTATTTTTTCCGCCAACACGATTTCTGATTTTTTCGCCAAAAATAATGTTAAAAAGCATAACTTTGTCGAAAATTAAATAAAATGTCTAAATTACCAATTTTAATGTATCACAATGTGTGCCAATCTGCTTCAGATTGTAATAAATTGACAGTTTCGGTACAAAATTTAGAGAGACAATTTCAATACTTAAAAGACAATAATTACAAGACATTTCATTTTTCTGAGTTAGAAAAAATGGAGGCAATTCCTCAAAAGAGCATTATTCTGACATTTGATGATGTTACCGAAAATCAGTTGGTTTATGCCTTGCCTCTTTTAGAAAAATACAAATTGAAAGCCAGTTTTTTTATTCCTTTCCAATATATTGGAAAAACAGATTCATGGCAAAAAAAAACAGGAGAACCAGAACAGAAAATTATGACGATCGAGCAATTAAAAGAATTGCCGCGTCACATTATTGAACTTGGTTATCATTCTTATGCACATAACAGATATCAAACGCTGAGCAAGTCAGAAATTGAAAATGATTTTTTGAAGTGTGAAGAGATAATTGGAAATTATAATCTGGATGTATTTCCAGCACTTGCATACCCGTATGGGAATTATCCAAAAGAAGGCTCCGAAAATGCAAATTTCAAAACAACAATTAATGAAAATAAAATGAAATTTGGATTAAAAATCGGTAATCGACCAAATACTTTTCCGTTTAAAGATAAATATGAAATCAAACGTATAGACATCAAAGGTCTAGACAATTTGATAGTGTTTAAATTGAAAGTACGATTTGGAAAATTAAAATTATTTTAGGCCTTTTTCAAATAATACCATTTTTGCATATCTAGAAAAAACTCCGTACGCATCTATTGATGCTGCTGCTAATCCCGGAACTCCATCAAGGTAAACTCTTTTTACAAAGTAAGTATGGAAAAAACGGTAAAATGGTTTGAAGAATAAGTGAAAAAGCGTTGCTTTTTTTCCTTTTTCATGTGACATTTTTGCCTGAAACCAAGCATATTTGTCTTTTTTGCTTATAAAGTTGAAAAGTCCTTTATAAGTATAATGTATCATATAATTTTTTAATACAGGAGGTTTCGATTTTACAACCAATTTTTCGTGTACTTCATTTTCAAAACGAAGATTTTCATTTTTCATCAAACGCGTTACTTTGTCGGTATAATGAAATAAAAAACGATCCATAAAAAAGTGCGGAAACCAAATTCTATAAGCATCAGATTTATTTGAATTTATGCTTTCTAAAATTTCGTCTCTCAATTCGGGTGTAACTCTTTCGTCGGCATCAAGAAACAGAATCCAGTCACCTTTTGCGGCGTCAATTGCGTGATTTCTTTGATTGCAATAATTGTCAAACTTTCTAAAAAGAAGCTGAACTCCTAAATTAGTAACAATTTCAGCAGTTGAATCCGTGCTATGAGAATCTAAAACAATTATTTCGTCTGCAAATGTTACAGAGCGAATAGCATCGGTAATATGTGATTCTTCATTATAAGTTAATATAATAACCGATAATTTTTTAGTTTCTTTTGACATAAACTGCAGTTTGAAATCGTATATATATTCTTTTTTTTTCTTCTATTTAGTATATAAATGTATTGCTTGTAAATTTTGTGCAATAGTATAATTTTTTTTTCTGATTTTGCAAAAAAAAATCCAAATTCCAATATAATAATTGGAATTTGGATTAATAAATTGGATTCTTTAAAATTTACACCGCCACGTCGTATTCGCGAAGTGCATTATTTAATGAAGTTTTTAAATCTGTAGATGGTTTGCGAGTACCAATAATCAAGGCACATGGCACTTGGAATTCTCCAGCAGCAAATTTCTTAGTGTAGCTTCCTGGAATTACAACAGAACGTGCAGGAACAAAACCTTTCATTTCAACTGGTTCATCACCCGTAACATCGATAATTTTTGTTGAAGCAGTCAAACAAACGTTAGCACCAAGAACGGCTTCTTTACCTACGTGAACACCCTCAACAACAATACAACGAGAACCAATAAATGCGCCGTCTTCAATAATTACTGGAGCAGCTTGCAATGGCTCTAAAACACCGCCAATTCCAACACCACCGCTTAAGTGTACGTTTTTACCAATTTGCGCACAGCTTCCAACAGTTGCCCAAGTATCAACCATAGTTCCTTCGTCAACATACGCACCAATATTTACATAACTTGGCATTAAGATAACACCGCTTGAAATATAAGCTCCGTAACGTGCAACTGCATTTGGTACTACACGAATTCCTTTTTCAGCATAATTTCTTTTCAGCAACATTTTATCGTGGTATTCAAAAATACCAGATTCCCATGTTTCCATTTTTTGAATTGGGAAATACATTACAACCGCTTTTTTTACCCATTCATTTACTTGCCACTTATCACCAACTGGTTCAGCAACACGTAATTTTCCTGCATCTACTAATTCGATTACTTCTCTGATAGCATCAGTTGTAGCCGTTTCTTGTAATAAAGCTCTGTTTTCCCAAGCTTGTTCAATTATAGTCTGTAAAGAATTCATATGTTTTAATTTTTGGCAAAGATAGCGTATTTGTAGAAAAGCGGAAAAGTAAAACCTTTTTGAAAATGTTATATGTGTAACATTTTGTTTTTAATTTGATAAATAAAAAAAACATTCATATTGTTTTAAATCATGTAATAATCTTTTATAAGTTTTTTTTCTATCATAATATGACAAAAATCAGATTCTGCTTTTTTTCTTCAAGCTACTTTCGCATCGTCAATTCTGAGAAACTAAGAAACGAATTGATACAACCATTCCAAAAACAAATTTTATAAGCAGTTAATATGAATCATGAAAATCAGCTCCAAAACAAAATTACGGTAATTGACAAAGAAGTTACTTGGGACAAAACACAAGTTATTATGAGTAAAACAAATGCATTTGGTATTATTGAATATGCCAATGAAGTGTTTGTTGATGTTTCAGGTTATGAAGACTATGAATTAATGGGACAACCACATAATATTATCAGACATCCAGATATGCCAAAAGTCATTTTTAAGGTGCTTTGGGAAAATCTTAAACAAGGAAAAAATTTTCATGCAATAGTAAAAAACCTGGCGAAATCTGGACGATATTATTGGGTTATAACCGATTTTGAAATTGCGAAAGACGAAAATGGTGTTATTGTCAATTATTTTGGAAGACGACAAGCTGTACCGCATGAAGTTATTTCGCTTCACATTGAGCCTCTGTATAGAAAGCTTTTACAAATCGAAGCCGCAAGTGGTGTAGAATTTAGTGAGAAATATTTAATTGGATTTCTGGAAGAAAAAAAGAGATCGTACGTTGAATATATCAAGGAATTGATTTTGGAACATGAAAAATCACAGTCAAAATTCGTACAGTACGAACAACAGTTGTTGGAGGAAGACGAGGAGGAGGAAAGAGGTTTTTTTAGAAGATTATTTAATAGGTAATTGAATTTTTAGGTTTTGAATATTTTGGACAAGTCCGCTTTGAAGTTTTTTAAAGCGGATTTTTTGGTTTTTAAACTTATTATTTAAAAAGCATAGAGATTCAAAAAGCTTTATATTTGTACTTGTAAATGGAAATGTTGTGGAAGTAATTAGATTAGAATTTCAGCCAGAGATTAAAGAAAAAAATTAAAATGAGTTTAGGAGAGATTTATTTTTACACTTTAACAGGTTTAGTTTCAATTTTTAGTTTTTTTATTTATCTATTAGTTGAGGATATTAAGTTGTTTTCAATTTTTAAAAAGATCTTTTTAATTGCTGTCATAATTTTGATTATTGGCATTTTGTTAGTGTTTTTTGATTTAAGTTACTTGTCGAATTCTAAAACAATTTTTATTTACTCATTACCATTAGTTGCCTTATTATTAAATAGATCATTTTTTTTGATTAATAACGAATTATTTGGAGAGCCATTTATCTGGATAAGGGGAGGTTTTTTGAGAGGTTTTTGGTATAGTAAAGTTGTTGATGAAAAACAAATAACTTTCCTCAAGTGGGTTTATTATACATATTGTACAATTTTGCATTTATCACAAATATTTCTTTTATTGACCTTATTTAGAAAATTCTTTATTTAAAATTAAAAAAATGCCAAGAATTCTTTCCATAGACTACGGACAAAAACGCACCGGAATAGCCGTTACAGACGAAATGCAGATTATTGCATCGGGTTTAACCACAATTCCGACCAATACTTTAATTGATTTTTTGAAAGATTATTTTGCCAAAGAGAAAGTCGAGGCGGTTTTAATTGGCGAACCAAAACAAATGAATGGGCTTCCTTCTGAAAGTGCATCAATTATAAAAGGTTTTGTAACTCATTTTTCAAATATTTTTCCTGATATGAAAGTCGTTCGTGTCGATGAGCGCTTTACATCAAAAATGGCTTTTCAAACGATGATCGACAGCGGACTGAGCAAAAAACAGCGCCAAAACAAAGGATTGATCGATGAAATTTCTGCAACGATAATGCTCCAAGACTATCTTTCTTCTAACCGTTTTTAGGTTTCGGGTCGAAAAATTTCACTTTATTTAGAAAAAAATATGATTTTCTAACTTTTATCATGCAGATTTTAGTTTTTTTTTGCGATTGAAAAAAGTACCTTTGCATTTTTAAAAACAAATACTGTTATGCCTGACAATACAATACGTTCTAATAGTGAAGTAGTGCTTATTGGAGCTGGAATTATGAGTGCAACTCTTGGATTAATTTTGAAAGAGCTGCAGCCGGATATTAAAATTGAAATTTACGAAAGACTTGATGTTGCCGCAGCCGAAAGTTCTGATGCATGGAATAATGCAGGAACCGGACACTCAGCTTTTTGTGAATTAAATTATACACCAGAAAAGGCCGATGGAAGTATTGATCCTAAAAAAGCAATAAGCATAGCAGAATCTTTTGAGATTTCACGCCAGTTTTGGTCGTATTTGGTACAGGAAAAGAAAGTGCCGTCTCCAGAAAATTTTATAAAAAGTGTTCCTCATATGAGTTTTGTATGGGGCGATAAAAATGTAGAATATCTTAAAAAGAGATTTGCTGCATTGCAAAGTAACCCAATTTTTGCCGACATGACTTTTAGTACTGATTTCAATCAGCTGAAAGAGTGGATGCCATTAGTAATGGAAGGCAGAGAAAATAATGAAAAACTTGCGGCAACGCACATGGAAATTGGTACCGATGTTAACTTTGGTGCCTTGACCAGAAGCATGTTTAATTATCTTGAAAAATTAGACGGCGTAAAATTGTATTTTAACCACGAGGTTAAAAAACTAAAACAACGTGAGGATAAATCATGGAGAATTAAAATCACGGATCTTTCTACAGGGCAAAAAAGAAAAGCATATACAAGTTTTGTGTTTATTGGTGCCGGTGGTGGTTCATTGCCTTTGTTAGAAAAGGCAAATGTTCCAGAAGGAAAAGGTTATGGTGGATTTCCAGTAAGCGGGCAATGGCTAAAATGTACAAATCCTGAAGTTATTGCTAAACATCAGGCTAAAGTTTATGGAAAAGCAAGCGTTGGAGCACCTCCAATGTCTGTTCCGCATATTGATACTCGTGTAATCGACGGTGAAAAAGCATTGCTTTTCGGTCCATTTGCTGGGTTTTCAACTCGTTTCTTGAAAAACGGATCTTATTTAGATTTACCATTATCAATAAAATCTAATAATTTGATTCCGATGTTGGCAGCTGGATATCACAATATTCCGTTGACTAAATATTTAATCGAGCAAGTGCGTCAGTCTCCAAAGGACAGAATGAAAGCACTTCGCGAATATTTGCCTTCTGCACGTTCAAAAGATTGGAAACTTGAAAAAGCAGGGCAGCGTGTTCAAGTTATCAAAAAAGATGAAAAAGAGGGTGGTGTTTTAGAATTTGGCACAGAAGTAATCAACACACACGACGGAACGCTAGCAGTTTTATTAGGCGCTTCTCCTGGAGCATCAACTGCGGTTGCCATTATGATTGATCTTGTAAGCAGATGTTTTGCAAAACAAATCAAAACACCAGAGTGGGAAGCAAAAATGAAAGAAATGATTCCGTCTTACGGACAAACATTAAATGATAAACCAGAGCTTTTGGCTAAACTTAGAAAAGAAACTTCTGAAGTTTTAAAGTTAAACTAAGCAAGGTTTTAAATATAATAAAAGCAGCAAATCCAGATGAATTAATCTGGATTTGCTGCTTTTAATTCTTTGGTAATCTTTAAAATCTTTTCGGCAAGGTTGCTCATCCAGATTAATTGTTCAATTACTAACTGCGCTTCCTGCATTTTAGCTTGACGTGTTTCTTTGTCGAGTTCATCATCTTCGGCAAGACGCGTAAAGTTTTTGCGTTTTAATTCTTCAAACTGAAGTGTTACATCTTCTTTGTCAAAAAAAGTATCATTTATAATCGTTTCATTTTTTAAAATAGAAATGGAATGATCTAAATTTGATAAAATTGTTTTGATGATATAATTGAATGAATCTGATGCCGATGTGGTCTGATGCGACTGGATATAAGTTGATAACGAAGCCAAAGCAGACAAAATAGAATGGTTAAGCACAACTAATTTGTTTACCAACGGCAAGGTTTTTTGTTTTGATTTTGGTTCTTGCATCATACGCTGAAACGAAGTCATCAAATTTCCAATTTCTACAAAAGCATTTTTTCTGGCCAAACGGTACGACGTTGGAACTTCTCCTTTTTTATTATAATAATCGGCAATTTCTTTAAGATAGTTTCGGTTTGCCCGAATTGCGTTTTCAATGTGAATCGGCGTATTGATGAACTCCCAAGCCGGCCACAAAAACTGATTGGCGATAAAAGCTAAAATAGCTCCCGCAAGCGAATCTAAAATCCTGAACTGAATTACTTCGACCACAT
The DNA here is from genome assembly GCF_007341385.1 of Flavobacterium daemonense. GTDB lineage: Bacteria > Bacteroidota > Bacteroidia > Flavobacteriales > Flavobacteriaceae > Flavobacterium > Flavobacterium daemonense. The sequence goes on along the minus strand of NZ_VJYD01000004.1, from coordinate 84,139 downwards.
TTGGAGTCAAAATTCCATAGATAAAAACCACATACATCGTTACAAACGTGGCGCTTATTTTGTAATTGATCTGAGTAAAGGAAATTCCGAGAAGCATGCAAACAATCGAAAAAATACTCAGCGCAATATGATTTTGAACTACAGATACAATTCCGAAAGCAAATAATCCGCCTAAAATAGTTCCGAAGATTCTATTATAAGAACGCTCTTTCGTTAATCCATAACCCGGGCGCATGATAACGACAATGGTCAATAAAATCCAATAAACATTTTGGAACGGAAGAATTTTTCCAATCAAAAAACCAATTAAAATTGTAATGGTCAATCTCAAAGAATGTCTGAAAATAGAAGAAGAAAAACTTAAATTTTCAGTCAAAGTTCGTAACGGATAATATTGCGGTGTAAGGAATTTTTCCAATTCCTTGTCTTTGTCTTTTAGTTTGTAAGACTGCATGGCAAGCGAGAAAGCACGCTGAATAATTTTAATTTTTCCAACTTGGTTTCTTGCATATTTCAGCATGTTTGTCAGCATCAAAACACCTTCTGAAGCCTCTTCTTTGCCCAAACTTTTTTCATAATCAAAAATGGCAAATTCGAGCGCGTCCAATTCATTTTTCAAATCATTTTTATCAACATAAACCGCAATATGATGCACATTTTTAGAGAGTTTTTTTAAAGTCGAAGCCAATTTATAAGCTACGTTTTGATACGTTCGAAGCACTTCTGGATGTTTAGCAAACTTTTCATGCAATTTGCTGTGATCAAATGAAGTATATAATGCAAGTTCTTGAATTTCAACCAAAGTAATAAATACTAAAAGCATCTTACGATTTTGAGCCGTTGTGCCAGATGCGTTTTGATTGCCAATAAGCATTTTCCTTAAATCCTCATGAATAAGATTCAGCTCAACTTGAACCGCTAATTGTTTCTCAGTAATAGCATCTCTATTTGCTTCTGGGCTCCATAAATCACCTCTTAATTTGAGGTATTTAGCTGTTAGTTTTATTCCTTCGGCAATTTCAAGTTCTACATATTTATAAGGCTGTATAAAATGAAATATGAGAGATACTATTAAATATAGAATTCCTCCGATGAAAATGAATCCCGCATATTGAAAGGCTTCCCAACCTTCATGCAAATGCCCGAATGATAATGAAATTGAAAGTAAAGCCGAAAATGAAACTAATGTTGCGCGTTGTCCGTAAACGGAAATCATCGAACATAAAAACAATAAAAATCCTAAGAAAGGATAAAACAGAATCGGATACGGATAAGTAAAGTTTACCAATAAATTGACTCCCGAAACAATAAAGGAAGCTACAATAAGTCCTTTTATTTTATGGCTCAACGAACTTGGAATATCGCTGGGATAGGTATAAAAAGCTCCAAGTGCAATGGTGAATCCAATTTCAAAATGCCCTAAGAAGTTTAAAATCAGCACAGGAACTACAGAAGCAATGGTTACTTTTGAGGCGTTTAAAAAAGAAGTACTGTTCGTAAATTTCGAGATGCGATCAAACATATATAGAGGTTTACTAACAAAGGTAAGAATTGTACGAATTAATTTGGCATAATTATAGCTGAGATTTTAACATTCAGGCAAAAAATAAGATATAATATAGGGTTTAAAATTATAAGTAGACTATTTTTTACTATTTTTGCCAGCTGAATTGTGGGAAACTAAAATTCGGTTTTTGCAATAGATAATACAATAAAATAATACAAATGATTTTACCAATTGTAGGATATGGAGATCCTGTTTTAAGAAAAGTAGGTGTGGCAATTACGCCAGAATATCCAAACCTAAAAGAAACAATAGCAAACATGTATGAAACCATGTACAATGCTTACGGTGTTGGGCTTGCTGCTCCTCAGGTAGGTATGGCAATTCGTTTGTTTGTTATTGATACAACTCCTTTTAGTGAAGATGATGATTTAGAATCTGATGAAGCAAAAGAATTAAAAGGATTCAAAAAAACTTTTATCAACGCTAAAATCGTTAAGGAAGAAGGAGAAGAGTGGAGTTTTAATGAAGGCTGTTTAAGTATTCCAGATGTTCGTGAAGATGTTTACAGAAAACCAACTGTTACAATCGAATATTGTGAAGAAGATTTTGTAATGAAAACGGAAGTTTTTGATGGATTGATCGCAAGAGTTATTCAGCATGAATACGATCATATTGAAGGGATTTTGTTTACAGACAAAATATCTTCTTTGAAAAAGCGTTTGATTCAAAAGAAATTAAAAAATATTACCGAAGGCAAGACGTTTCAAGAATACAGAATGAAGTTTGCTGCCGCTAAAAAAGGAAGATAATTGTTCCTATAAGAACTAGACAAAAAATAAAATTCTTAATACTAATATTAATATAACATGAATTTAGACAAAATTTTAGCCATTTCAGGGAAACCAGGTTTATATGTACTGAAAGTGCAAACTCGTACAGGTTTTGTGGCAGAATCATTAACAGACGGAAAAAAAATCACAGTAAACTTAAAAAGCAATGTAAGTTTATTGTCGGAAATCTCAATTTATACATACGAAGGCGAAAAACCATTAACTGAAGTGATGCAAAAGATTGCGACTAAAGAAAATAAAGGTCAAGCTATTTCACACAAAGAAGATAACGCTACATTAAGTGCTTATTTCAAAGAAATTTTGCCAGAATATGATGAAGAAAGAGTTTATCCATCTGATATTAAGAAAGTATTAAACTGGTACAACACGCTTCAAGCAAAAGGTTTAGTTACTGATTTAGCTCCTGCAGCAACAGAAACAGCTGAAGAAGCTTCTGCAGTTGAAGAAAAAGCACCAGCTAAAAAAGCGCCAGCTAAAAAAGCAAAAGCAAAAAAAGAAGAATAGTCAAAGCTTCTTTCAAATATATTAATCCTGTTGAGATGTTTTCTTGACAGGATTTTTTACTTTTACAGTACTTCATTACAATTCAAAAAAAAATCAAAAATGAGCAAAGAACTTCAGATGAAAGCTTTCGAAAGATTATTAATAATCATGGATGAACTTCGCGAGCAGTGTCCGTGGGATAAAAAACAAACGCTGCAGACTTTGCGTCATTTGACAATTGAAGAAACATACGAGCTTGGTGATGCAATTTTAGATAATGATTTAAATGAAGTCAAAAAAGAACTTGGAGATTTGTTGCTTCATATTGTTTTTTATGCCAAAATTGGCTCAGAAACCAATGATTTTGATATTGCAGATGTCTGTAATGAAATCTGCGACAAGCTAATTCATCGTCATCCGCATATTTACAGCGATACTGTGGTAAAAGATGAAGAAGAAGTAAAACAGAATTGGGAAAAATTGAAACTGAAAGAAGGCAAAAAATCGGTTTTAGAAGGTGTTCCTAGAAGTCTTCCAGCGTTAGTAAAAGCAAGCCGAATTCAAGATAAAGTAAAAGGTGTTGGTTTTGATTGGGAAGAACCGCATCAGGTTTGGGATAAAGTTCAAGAAGAACTAGAAGAACTTCAGGTGGAAGTAAAAACAGGAGATCAAGATAAAATTGAAGCTGAATTTGGCGATGTTTTATTCTCGATGATCAACTACGCCCGATTTTTAAATGTAAATCCTGAAGATGCATTAGAACGCACGAATAAAAAATTCATCAAACGTTTTCAGTATTTAGAAAGCAAAGCGGGAGAATTAGGAAAACCTTTATCAGAAATGACTTTGGCAGAGATGGATGTTTTTTGGAACGAAGCTAAAAAACTCTAATTATTCGGCCATTTTTTTTAATGCTCGAACATCTTTCAGCATAATTTTTTTTCCAACAAGCTCAATTAATTCTAGTTTATTAAAATCAGACAAAAGGCGGATACAGCTTTCAGTCGCAGTTCCAATTATTCCGGCAAGTTCTTCTCTTGTAAGTTGTACTTTTAGGGTTTTATCTGGATTTTCACCAAATTCATCATGGAGTTGAAGCAAAGTTTCTGCTAAACGCTGTTTTACGGTTTTTTGAACTAATGCAATTTTATCATTTTCAGATTCTTTCAAATCTTCACAAATTGACTGCATTAAATTAAGCGAAAATTGATTGTTGTTATTGAAAAAATGAATGATTTCAGATTTCGGAATAAAGCAAACTTCCATGTCGGCGATTGCTTTTGCGGTCAAATTTGCAGGTTCATTGCTAATCATAGATCGCTGTCCTAACAACTCGCCAGATTTTACCAATTTTACAATCTGATCTTTTCCGTTGGCGCTCAATTTTGATAATTTTCCAACTCCGTCTTTAATGCAAAATACGCCATTTGTAACTTCACCTTCTTCAAAAATAGCTTCTCCTTTTTTAATTGAGTAACTCGTTTTGCTATTTGCTAATTGTATAACTTCTTCTTTATTAAGGGCTTTTAAAGAAGATAATTGGCGTACAATACATTGGTCACATTTATTCATAGCAAAATAATTTAGTGCAAAATTAACCAATATTCGTAATGCATAGCGCTGTTTTTTCTTAAAATATGCAGAAAATTTTTACGAACGTAATTTGCCTGTTTTATTTCATTAAATTAGAATTTGATTTCGTTTTCATATGATAATTGTCATATTTAAACCAAAATCTTATTTGAAATATTTGTTACATTAAAAAAGAAACAAATTATGACTGATCAGAGCTGTTTTCATTGTGGAATTGAAATTCCTAAAAATGAAGAAATCAATTTTGATGAAAAAAAGTTTTGTTGTGCCGGATGTAAAACGGTTTACGAGATTTTTAGCCTTCATGATTTGACCTGTTATTATGATTTCGAAAAATCGCCAGGCGCTACTCCGCAAGACATTCAAGGAAAATATGATTTCTTAGACAATGAAGCTATTTCATCAAAAATAATTGATTTTCAAGAAGGAAATACTGCGATTGTTTCTTTAAATATTCCCCATATACATTGCAGTTCGTGTATTTGGATTCTGGAAAACTTAAACAGAATTCAGCCGGGAATCAGCATTTCACAAGTTAATTTTCCAGAAAAAAAAGTCCGAATCACATTCAACTCAGATCTTGTTTCGCTTAAATCAATTGCTTATTTGTTAAGTTCAATTGGTTATGAACCTTATATAAGTCTTGAAAATTACGAAACGGGCAAAAGCAATGTTGATAGAAGTTTGACTTATAAACTTGGTGTTGCGTTCTTTTGTTTTGGAAACATCATGTTGCTTTCATTTCCTGAATATTTTGAAATCAAAGAGTTTTGGCTGGATAATTACAAGCCATTTTTTAGAATCTTGATTTTTTTATTGGCTTTGCCGAGTTTCCTATATTCCGCAAGCGGTTATTATGTTTCCGCTTATAAAAGTATCAAATCGAGAATGTTGAACATTGATATTCCAATTGCTTTAGGAATTATTGTAATGTTTGTCAGAAGTACTTTCGATATTGTCATGAATTATGGAGCCGGTTTTTTTGACAGTCTTACAGGTCTTGTATTTTTTATGCTTCTCGGAAAAATGTTCCAAATCAAAACCTACAGTTTTTTGAGTTTTGAAAGAGATTTCAAATCCTATTTTCCAATAGCAGTTACCCGAATTAATCAAGATACATCTGAAGAAAGCGTACCAATTTATGATGTATTAGAAGGAAACCGACTATTGATCAGAAACCAAGAATTGATTCCGGTTGATGGAATTTTGATCAGCGAAAAAGCCGAAATTGATTATAGTTTTGTTACAGGAGAAGCAGTTCCGATAACAAAAAAATCGGGCGATAAAGTTTTTGCTGGTGGAAAACAAATAGGGAAAGTAATTGAAATGGAAGTTTTGCATTCCGTTTCTCAAAGTTATCTGACGCAATTATGGAGCAATGAAATTTTTCAGAAAAAAGTAGTTCAAAAACACAAAACAATCACCGATAAAATCAGCCGTTATTTTACTCCTATATTATTATTGATTGCTTTTTCAGGATTTGGTTATTGGATATTTATTGATGCTAATACAGCGTTCAATGTTTTTACTGCTGTATTAATTGTCGCATGTCCTTGCGCTCTCGCACTTACAGCGCCTTTCACTTTTGGAAATATCCTCAGAATTATGGGTAAGCAAAAAATGTATCTTAAAAACGCTTTGGTCATTGAGCAATTGGCTAAAGTTGATACCTTAGTTTTTGATAAAACGGGGACAATCACAACAAATAAAAAATCAAATATTGTTTACGAAGGAATTCCGATTTCTGATGAAGATTCGGTTTTACTGAAAAATGTACTTCGCGCGTCAAATCATCCTTTAAGCAGAATGTTGTATGACTTTTTGCCAGAAACAAAGCGAATTAAAATTGATGAATTTGAGGAAATAACCGGAAAAGGGATTTTGGCTTTCGCCGAAAAGAAAAGAATTAAAATTGGTTCGGCTGCATATGTAGAAAGTCCAGATTTAGATACATCAGAAATCGAAAAAACGGCACTTCATGTTAGAATCAATGATGTTTATTTCGGGCGATTTAATTTCCAAAATCAGTATAGAGATGGTCTTGCAACGTTATTTTTAGATTTAAGCAAAAATTATACATTAAAGGTACTTTCAGGCGACAATGATGGCGAAAGAGAGAATCTTGAAAAAATCGTTCCAGAAGGAACTGAATTGATATTTAATCAGAAACCTGAACAAAAGCTCGAATTCATCAAAAAACTGCAGGAAAAAGGGCAGAATGTCATGATGGTTGGTGATGGATTAAATGATGCCGGAGCACTTGCTCAAAGCAATGTAGGAGTTTCTATTTCGGAAAATGTCAATGTGTTTTCGCCTGCCTGCGATGCAATTTTAGATGCCAATGAATTCTCGCGATTGAAGTACTTTTTAAAGCTTTCGCAAAAATCAATTTTGATCATTAAAATGAGTTTTGTGTTGTCTCTTCTTTATAATGTGGTGGGACTTGGGTTTGCAATAACGGGCAATCTTCTGCCATTAGTAGCTGCTATTATTATGCCTTTGAGCACAATTACAATCGTGAGTTTTGTAACTATAATGGCTAACTACTTCAGTTCTAGTAATTTAAAATGATTATAAATAATTTTTAACTAAATTTTTAGTAAATTTAGCATAAGCCATTTGACTATGATAATTATCATATTTTATGCAGTACTAAGGAGTTAATTTTGTTAACATAATTTTATGGTATGAGTGTAATTTATCTATTAATCTCAGTAAGTATTTGCGTCGCAGTAGGCTTCTTCATTGCTTTTATTATCGCTGTCAAATCTGGACAGTATGATGATGACTATACGCCCTCAGTCAGAATGCTTTTTGATGACGAGACAAAAAATATTCCCCAGAAAAATAATTCACCAACCGAAGAAAAACAAGTTTAATTATGGAAATGGAACAGTTTTATTACGACAACAAAATTGTAAAAAAATTCATTTATGCCACTATTCTTTTCGGAGTAGTAGGTATGTTAGTGGGGCTGACCTTAGCGGTCATGTACCTTTTTCCCAACATGACAGATGGGATTCCGTGGCTTAGCTACGGCCGATTAAGACCTTTGCATACCAATGCAGTGATTTTCGCCTTCGTCGGAAACGCTTTTTTTGCGGGTTTATATTACTCGCTGCAGCGTTTGCTGAAAGCCAGAATGTTCAGTGATTTTTTAAGTAATCTTCATTTTTGGGGCTGGCAGTTGATTATTGTTGCCGCCGCCATCACATTACCTTTAGGTTACACTTCATCAAAAGAATATGCTGAATTAGAATGGCCGATCGATATTGCAATAGCTCTGATTTGGGTCGTAATGGGAATCAACATGATTGGTACAATGCTTCGCAGACGTGAAAGGCATTTATACGTTGCTATTTGGTTCTACTTAGCCACATTTGTAACGGTTGCTGTTTTACACATTTTCAATAATATTGAATTGCCTGTTTCTGCATTAAAAAGTTATTCTGTTTACGCTGGTGTTCAAGATGCTCTGGTACAATGGTGGTACGGTCACAATGCGGTTGCGTTTTTCTTGACAACACCATTTTTAGGATTGATGTATTATTTTATTCCTAAAGTAGCAAACAGACCAATTTATTCTTATAGATTATCTATTATTCACTTTTGGTCCTTAATCTTTATCTATATCTGGGCAGGACCTCACCATTTATTATATTCTGCTTTGCCAAACTGGGCGCAAAATTTAGGTGTGGTATTTTCTGTAATGCTAATTGCTCCATCTTGGGGAGGTATGATCAACGGACTTTTAACATTAAGAGGTGCTTGGGATAAAGTTCGTGAAGAACCAGTTTTGAAGTTTTTTGTTGTAGCAATTACCGGATACGGAATGGCGACTTTTGAAGGCCCAATGCTTTCTTTTAAAAATGTAAATGCTATTGCACATTATACAGACTGGATTATTGCACACGTACACGTAGGAGCGTTGGCTTGGAACGGATTTATGTCATTTGGTATAATTTATTGGTTGATTCCACGAATGACAAAAAGCACTTTGTTTTCTAAAAAACTGGCTAATTTCCATTTCTGGATTGGAACTCTTGGAATTATATTGTATGCATTGCCAATGTATGTTGCAGGTTTCCAACAAGCTTCAATGTGGAAACAGTTTAATCCTGACGGAACTTTAACGTATGGAAACTTCCTTGAAACAGTTACGGCGATTATGCCTTTATACTGGATGAGAGCGATTGGAGGTACTTTATATCTGATCGGAATGATAACATTGGTTTACAATATCATCATGACCGTAAAAGCAGGAGATACAATTGAAGATGAATTGGCACAAGCTCCGGCGTTGCAAAGAATAAGCAGTAACAGATTAAGTGGAGAAAAATTCCATACTTGGTTAGAAAGAAAACCTATTCAATTGACTATTTTGGCTACGATTGCCATTTTAATTGGAGGTATTATTCAAATTGTACCAACAATTATGGTTAAATCAAATATTCCGACAATTTCAAGCGTAAAACCATATACACCATTAGAACTTGAAGGACGTGATTTATATATCAGAGAAGGATGCGTAGGTTGTCACTCTCAGTCGGTTCGACCTTTTAGAAGTGAAGTTGAAAGATATGGACCTCAATCAAAAGCAGGAGAATTTGTTTACGATCATCCATTTTTATGGGGATCAAAACGTACAGGTCCTGACTTGTTGAGAGTAGGAGGCAAGTACAATGACAATTGGCATTTTAATCACATGTGGAATCCGCAGAGTACTTCTGCAGGTTCAATCATGCCGGGCTACAAATGGCTGTTTGACAATAAACCTTTGGATATTTCATTGACACAAAAGAAAATGCAAGCGATGGTTTCACTTGGTGTGCCATATTCAGATTCTGATATTGCAAACGCTCAAAAAGCATTGAGGGATCAAGCTGTCAAAATTGAAAAAAGCTTAGAAAATGATCCTGACTTTGTAAAAAGTTATGATGACAGCAAAAAGAAAGCTGCTGCCAAAGGCGAAAAATTCGTTCCGATGAATGAAAGGGAAATTGTTGCTCTGATCGCATACATTCAAAGATTGGGGACTGATATAAAAGTAAAAGAGACCGCTAAAAAATAAGGCTATGTTTGAACAGATAAAACACAATATGGAAACGATATCGGGCGTAGAAATTTACCCGATTCTTTCTCTCTTGATCTTCTTTTTATTCTTTGTAGGATTAGGCTTTTGGGTGTTCTCTTATAAGAAAGACAAGATTAAAGAAATGAGTGAAATTCCTTTAAACGAGGACTTGGTATAATTTCAAAAGATAAATAAAATGAAAAAGTTTTTCCCAGTATATGTAAGAGTACCACTTATTTTCTTCATCGGTTTTGCTTTGATGGAGTATTTTATAGATTCAGGAAATCAGCCTGCTTTCATAAAATTCCCGATGGTTTCTGTCTTTTTGCTAGTATTTCTATTTGTTTTAATTGCAGTTGAAATTACGCTAAGCGCTGTCAATCGAGTAATGTATCAATTGATGTCGCCAGAAGAAAAAGCAAAAGTAGATTATGAAAATAGTCTTAGTTTAAGCGAAAGCACTTGGTTCAAAGAACTGATGCACAAACTGACAAAAACACCTCCAATGGAAAAAGAAGGTGATTTGTTGATGCATCACGATTATGACGGCATCAAAGAGCTTGACAATAATTTGCCGCCTTGGTGGGTATATTTATTTTATATGACTATCATTTTTGGCGCAATTTATCTTATACGTTATGAAATTCTTGGTGCAGATGATCAAGAAATGGAGCTTAAAAAGGAAATGGCTCAAGCCAAAATCGATGTCGATGAATACCTAAAAACCGCTCCCGATTTAATGGATGAAAAAACCGTTGTTTTACTTACAGATGATGCAAGTTTAGCCGCTGGTAAAGAAATTTTCTTGACAAATTGTGCGGCGTGCCACAGAGCTGATGCCGGAGGACAAATTGGTCCAAACTTGACAGATGATCGTTGGATTTTAGGTGGAGGAATCAAAAACGTTTTCCATACGATTACAAACGGTGGCCGTGACGGAAAAGGAATGGTTTCTTGGAAAACAAATGGAATGAAGCCAAAAGATATCCAAAAAGTGGCGAGTTATATTTTGTCTCTGCAAGGAAGTAATCCTAAAGATCCAAAAGAAGCCGAAGGAGAAGTTTGGGTTGATGAAAGCGCTCCTAAAAAAGATGCCGCAGCAACATCAGCAGCAGCTGCCCCAAAAGATAGTATAGAAGTTAAAAAATAAGAAAAAATCATGTCAAATTTACCAGACGAAGCTTTTAGAGATACCATTGGAACAATTGATGAAGGCGGTAACAGAAAATTTATTTTTCCTAAAAAACCGTCTGGTAAGTTCTATGATTACAGAAAGATTGTCAGCTATGTTTTGTTGGCGATTTTAGTTGCAAATCCATTTATAAAAGTCAAGGGTAACCAGTTTATGATGTTCAATGTTATGGAACGTCGTTTTAATATTTTTGGTTTTCCGTTTTGGCCTCAGGATTTTTATCTTTTTGTGATTTCAATGTTGGTTGGAGTCGTTTTTGTCATTTTATTTACGGTTGTTTTTGGAAGAATTTTTTGTGGGTGGATTTGTCCGCAGACAATTTTTTTGGAAATGGTTTTCCGCCGAATTGAATATTGGATTGACGGTGACCGAGGCGCTCAATCGCGATTGGCACGACAAGAATGGAATGCAGAGAAAATTAGAAAAAGAGTTGTAAAATGGACAATTTTCTTTATAATTTCTTTTGGTATTGCAAACATTTTCTTGGCGTATTTAGTAGGTAGCGACCAATTGTTTTTAATGATTGAGCAAGGCCCTGTAAAACAGGCCAGCAATTTTATTGCATTGCTTATTTTTACAGGTGTTTTTTACTTTGTTTTTGTTTGGTTTCGTGAACAGGTTTGTATAATTGCTTGTCCGTATGGCCGACTTCAAGGTGTTCTTCTGGACAATAAATCTATAAATGTGGCGTACGATTTTGTTCGTGGTGAAAAAGAAGAAGGACGTGCAAAATTCAATAAAAAAGAAGACCGAGCATTAACCGGAAAAGGAGATTGTATCGATTGTCTTCAATGTGTTCACGTTTGCCCAATGGGAATCGACATTCGAAACGGTACTCAGCTCGAATGTACAAACTGCACTGCGTGTATCGATGAATGTGATAGCATAATGGAAAGCGTAGGCTTGCCTAAAGGGCTTATTCGATATGCTTCCGAAGATGAAATAGCTAAAAAAGAACCTTTTAAATTCACCAATAGAATGAAAGGTTATACAGCTGTTTTATTTATTTTATTGAGTGTTTTTGTCGGAATGCTGTTTTTAAGAACTAATGTCGAAGCTATTATTCTGCGTTTGCCTGGACAATTGTTTCAGCATAAAGGAGATAAAATTAGCAATGTTTATACCTACAAAATTGTCAATAAAACGATGAATGATTACAATGATATTCATTTTGAATTGATTGATCAAAAAGGTGAAATCAAAAATGTTGGAAACAAAAATTTCAAAATCAAAAGAGAGGAAACTGCTCAAGGAACGCTTTTTATAGAAATCAATGAAGCAATCTTAGAAAGCGATAAAACAACGGTTAAAATTGGTGTTTACAACGGAAATAAATTACTTGAGACAACAAAAACCAACTTTTTAGGGCCTCGAAGTTTTAATTAAAATATACAATCATGAAAATAAATTGGGGAACCGGAATTGTCATAGCTTTTGCTCTTTTTATGACTTTTATATTATATTTTGTTTTTGAAGTACAATCGAATTCAAAATATGACAATGATTTAGTTGTGGAAGAATATTACAAACATGATTCGCATTTTCAAGAAGAAATGGCTCGTGTACAAAATGCACATGATTTGCAACAAAAGCCTTCAATAACTTTTGATAACTCTGGTGTGAAAATTGCTTTTCCTGTCACTTTTGAAAGTGATAAAATAACAGGAAACGTTTTGTTGTATCGTCCTTCAAACAAGAAATTTGACTTTAATACTAAAATTGCTTTAACAAATTCTGCTTTAGTGATTCCGAAAGACAAGCTAGTCAAAGGTCGTTGGGATGTAAATATGGAATGGCAGTACAACGGCACAAAATATTTGACTAAAGAAGTTATTTACGTTAATTGATTAACAGATGTTATATTCAGCATTTATATTAGGTCTAATCAGCAGTCTGCATTGTGTGGGAATGTGCGGGCCTATTGCTGTAATGCTGCCAGTTGATCATCAAAATGAAGCAAAAAAAGCAACTCAGATTATTACCTATCATGTTGGGCGTCTTACAGCATACGCTTCAATAGGTTTGATTTTTGGTTTGCTGGGACGAGGTTTTTTAATGGCGGGAATTCAGCAAAAAATATCCATTTTTATTGGTATTGCCATGATCGCCATTGTTTTGATTCCTGAAAAAGCATTTTCTAAATACAATTTTTCAAAACCCGTTTACAAAATAATTTCTAAAATTAAATCAAGCTTAGGAAGCCAGTTTAAGAACAAAAGTTATAAATCTCTTTTTGTAATAGGCTTATTGAATGGTTTTCTTCCATGCGGAATGGTTTATGTCGCTCTATTCGGCGCAATTGCGATGCAAAGTGCAAGCTTGGGCGTTTTATATATGCTTCTTTACGGTTTAGGAACAATTCCTTTAATGACTATTGTGGTTTATATCAAATCATTATTGAAACTGCCTTTCCGAAATAAAATTCAAAAAGCAATTCCGTATGTCGCGGTGTTTATTGGAGTTTTATTTATTTTGAGAGGTTTAGGACTTGGAATTCCTTATTTATCGCCTTCTAATATGAGTTTGTTTGTACAGCAGACTCCTAATTGTCATTAGATTGTCATTGAAAACAGATTTGTTTCTGGTGATTTTCTTTTTAAATGTAAATCAAAAGCCATACAAATATTACGAACAAAAGGTCTTCCTGCTTCTGTAATTTCGATTTTATTCTCTTCGATTATAATTAATTCGTCATTTTCTATTTCTTTTAAAGCGAATAAAACCTCTGGTAATTCTTTAAAATATAATGTTTCCTTGTTCCAAGAAGTTTCTAGTTCACATGTTAGATTTAAGATGTGTTTTCGAATAATTAAATCTTCGTCGGTTAAAATATGACCTTTAACAACTGGCAATTGATCTGATTGCAAAATTTGATAATAATCTTCCAGATTCTTGGTATTTTGCGCAAAGCTAAACCAGCTGTCACTGATTGACGAAACTCCCAAGCCAATCATAAGCTGTGTTTTTGAAGCACTGTAGCCCATAAAGTTTCTATGTAGTTTCTTATTATGAGCAGCTTGATATAAACTATCAGATGAGAGCGCAAAATGATCCATGCCAACCTCATGATAACCATTTGTTGCCAGCAATGCTTTTCCGGTTTCGTAAAGCATTCTTTTTTCGGCATCTTTTGGCAGGTTTTCTTCAATAAAACCACGCTGTCCGTTGCCTTTTATCCAAGGAACATGCGCATAACTGTAAAATGCTAATCGGTCTGGTTTTAATGAATTTGTTTTTTCTATTGTATCAACGATATTTTCGACAGTCTGAAACGGAAGCCCAAAAATAATATCGTGGCTAATTGAGGTATAACCAATTTCTTTTGCCCAAAAAGTTACTTTGGCAACGTTATGAAATGGTTGCACACGATGAATGGCTTTTTGAACTTTTTCGTCATAATCCTGAACCCCAAAACTAACTCGGCGAAAGCCTAAATCATATAACTTTTTTAGCTGTTCGTAAGTCGTATTATTTGGATGTCCTTCAAAACTAAATTCATAGTTTTTTGCTTTATCAGCTAGTTTAAAAATGCCGTTTATTAGGTTTTCTAAATTTGAAACCGAAAAGAAAGTCGGAGTTCCACCGCCTAAATGAATTTCTTTTATAAGTGGTTTTTCAGGTAAAAGTTCGCAGTAAAGACTCCATTCTTTTAAAAGTGCATTTATATAAACTTCTTCTACAGAATGATTTTTTGTGATTCGTTTGTTGCATCCACAAAAAGTGCACATGCTTTCGCAAAATGGCAGATGAATATATAAACTGATACCGTTTTTCGAGTTGCTTTCTAAAAATGATTTTTGAAAAGATTCGATCCATTTTTCTAAGTTAAAATCGGCTTCATTCCAGTACGGAACTGTCGGGTAACTTGTATATCTTGGACCAGGGACGTTATATTTTTGAGTAAGTGATATTTTCATAAATAAAACATTTTTAGAAGCATCAAAATTACTTCATCAATTGAAGATTTAAAATGATAAATATCATATTGTTGCTGTAAAACTAACACATAGAAACATAGATTTTAGAGACTTTAAAAAGGCGTTTCACATAATTAAATAAACATAGTTTGCTATGTGAAAGAAACGTGTTTGTTTTTTTATCCTCTTTTTTGCAATTAGAATTTATGTCTCCTGCTTATTGAAAATTTCATAAAGTAGTTCAAAATAAAAAAGAGACTCAAAATTGAGCCTCTTTTACTGAATTAAATAACTAACGTGAAATAGAATCTTGGATGATTTTAAGCCATTTTTTTGCAAACATATGATCTTGATAAGCGCTGATCTGCTTGATGCGGTCATCATCAAAATCATAGAATGGTATTGTGATTTTTTTTGAAGTTTCTTTTTCTTGGAATTCAAAATCTATTTTCAGAATTGCATCAGAGTTTCCGTCTGTCGTCAAAACCAATTTACAGGAAGAAACACTTTTTAAATCTACATAAGTTGATTCTTGCTGATTTGGATTGAAATTCATTAAAATAAATCTTCTGCTTTTTTGATCTATCGTAAGCGTTTTATTGCTTTGAGATTCGGTGAGATCAAAATCTTCTGGATGAGAGGCGTTGAATTTCTTTTTGATATTTAGGATCTTTGATTTATTTGCAGCGCTCGATCGTGCTGAAAAATAAATTGGAATTGCGACAATGATTGCAATCACTATCCCAATTATGGTTACACTAGTTTCCATTTTGGATATTTTAATTTGATAAATAATATGAAATACTAAACAGTTTTCGTGTAGAAAACAGTTCATTAGCGAGAAAGGAAAGATTTCTTTCTAAGTAATTTTCAGGGATTTATCTACCAAAAAAAATGGAACGCATAGAGCATAAGGGAAATTTTTTTGCCCTGCGTTGAAAATTGACGTGTGTAATTAAATAAGGAATTTGCCGCTTCATGCTGAGGAACAACAGATAGGAGCGAGTCAAACCATTTTACCGTAACAGGGTAATCTGTTTTAATGCTTGCAGCAAATTGATAGCTGGCTTGTGGCTGGATAAACGCAGAAGAATCTGGAATATCTTTGCAGAAATTCGAATCCGTTTTTTCGCTTTCAATTTTTTGCATAGGAGCGTCGCTTGCCTGAGAAGCAAAGAAGCCTATAATCAAAAGGGATATAAATAAAACGGTCTTACGAATCCAATTCATGGGGCGAATTTAGTTCATAAAACACAATAAAAGAAATTTTTAAGTGCTAATTACTTCTTAAAATGCTTTTTTGTTTTATCCTCAGCGGGAATGAGAGGCTGAGGATAAAAGTACTTTATTGCTGCATTTTAAAGTAATAGTCGGCGGAATGCTTTCCCCCGCCATAAAAGAGAAAGAAAATGCAAATCAGTAATACTGTGATTGCAAGAAACAAGCTTTCAGAATGCATTCTTCCCATGAAATTAACCAAAACTGCTCCAAAAAGAATTGGCAGCTGTGCAGCAATTGCCCATCGAGTGAGCAGACCGAAAACGATCATTATTCCTCCAATCATATGCGCGGGCGCAATATAATGCAGCAGGAACATGCCACCTCCAAATTGATCGATTGGAGAAATTAAATCATGCAGATATTGAACATTTGTTACAAATGAAACTCCTTTCATAAATAAAAAAACACCCAATACAATACGTACTAAATCTACTGGTAAATAAGTGTGCGCATTCGCCCATTTATTCAAGCTTTTTACATTTTCCATGACATAGCGTGATTAAAATTGTTTATTAAAATTACAAAATTTTAATCACATACGTAATAATAAGTGCTTGAAAATGAGTTTTTTGGTGTTAAATTAACTTATTCTGAGAATTTCGGAATGATTTAAACCTGAATTACGCCCAAATTGAATGGTTTTTGAATAGGAGCGTGGTTGGCTGCTTCAATTCCCATTGAAATCCATGTGCGTGTATCTAGTGGATCAATAATAGCATCTGTCCAAAGTCTTGATGCAGCATAATACGGCGATGTCTGTTCGTCGTAGCGTGCTTTAATTTTGTTGAATAATTCGGTTTCTTTTGCTTCATCAACAAGCTCTCCTTTTGCCTTAAGCGAAGAAGCTTCAATTTGCGCCAAAACTTTTGCTGCTTGTGTTCCGCCCATAACGGCAAGTTCTGCGCTGGGCCAAGCAAAAATTAATCTAGGATCATAAGCTTTTCCGCACATTGCATAATTTCCTGCACCATATGAATTTCCAACGATTACAGTGAATTTTGGAACAACAGAATTACTTACCGCATTTACCATTTTAGCTCCATCTTTAATAATACCGCCATGTTCTGATTTTGATCCAACCATAAAACCGGTAACATCCTGTAAAAAGACAAGCGGAATTTTCTTTTGATTGCAGTTTGCTATAAAACGTGTTGCTTTGTCAGCACTATCAGAATAAATGACGCCGCCAAATTGCATTTCGCCTTTTTTTGTTTTCACCACTTTTCTTTGGTTAGCAATAATTCCAACCGCCCAGCCGTCGATTCTAGCATATCCAGTAATCAGAGATTGGCCGTAACCTTCTTTATAAGCTTCAAATTCTGAATTATCAACCAATCGATTTATGATCTCCATCATATCGTATTGCTCATTTCGTGCTTTTGGCAAAATTCCGTAGATATCTTTTGGTTCTAAAGCAGGTTTTTCAGCTTTGATTCGGCTATAGCCAGCTTTATCAAAATCACCAATTTTATCTACGATATTTTTGATTTTGTCTAAAGCATCCTTGTCATCTTTTGCTTTATAGTCAGTAACGCCAGAGATTTCGCAGTGCGTTGTCGCGCCGCCTAAAGTTTCATTACCGATTGTTTCACCAATTGCGGCTTTAACCAAATAACTTCCGGCTAGGAAAATACTTCCCGTTTTATCTACAATCAATGCTTCGTCGCTCATAATTGGCAAATAAGCTCCTCCGGCAACGCAGCTTCCCATAACAGCTGCAATTTGGGTAATTCCCATGCTGCTCATTTGGGCATTATTTCTAAAGATGCGTCCGAAATGTTCTTTATCTGGAAAAATTTCATCTTGCATTGGCAGATAAACTCCAGCGCTGTCTACTAAATAAATAATCGGAAGTCGGTTTTCCATAGCAATTTCCTGCGCACGTAAGTTTTTCTTTCCAGTAATTGGAAACCAAGCACCAGCTTTAACAGTAGCATCATTTGCAACAACAATGCATTGTTTTCCTTTGATGTAGCCAATTTTTACCACAACACCTCCAGATGGACATCCGCCATG
Organism: Flavobacterium daemonense; assembly: GCF_007341385.1. GTDB lineage: Bacteria > Bacteroidota > Bacteroidia > Flavobacteriales > Flavobacteriaceae > Flavobacterium > Flavobacterium daemonense. The sequence continues at coordinate 66,225 of NZ_VJYD01000004.1, read as the reverse complement.
TTCTGCATACATTCCATCACCTGCAAAACCACCAATTTCAATACTTTTTGAATTTTCATCCAATAAATAAGCGATTCTTTCACGAGCGGTCATTTTTCCTTCAGCATGCAGTTTTTCGATGCGTTTTTCGCCTCCGCCTAATTTCACTTTGGCAAATTTTTGCTTTAATTCTGAAAGGAGTAATTTATTGTGATCTTCGTTTTTATTGAAGTTTAAATCCATGATATAATATTGATTTTACAAAATAGTGTTGGCTAATTTACAAAATCAATTGAAATAAATGGAATGTTTTGAAAATGTCTCATTTTAAATTTTGATAACAATAAGGCATAAAAAAAGCAGAAGTTCTACTTCTGCTTTTTATGTTAAATAGCTGTATGCTTAATTCGAACAAATTGTAACATAGATTTTACCTCATTAGAAAAAGCGTTTCATTCTATGTGTTAGAAACTAGTTTCTTTTTAACCTCTTTTCGATCTATAAAGCCTATGTTTCTATGTGTTTTAAAAAAAAACAGAAGTTTTGTGCTTCTGTTTTTGAATAATTAATTTAAAACCTGATTATTTTTTAGGCCCGCAAACCATTTGTTTTAGCATTGCCCATTGTTTTAAAGCATCTCGAGCTTCAACCGCCGGATAACCCAACATGGTTTTTCCTGCTGGAACATCACCAGTAACGCCAGATCCCGCACCAATAACAGCTCCATCACCAATATTAGTGTGATCTTTTATAGATGCGCTTCCGCCAATGATAACACCGTTTCCTAAAGTTACAGAACCGGCCAAACCACTGTTTCCAGCCATAATACAGAATTTCCCTAATTTGCTGTTATGTCCAATTTGAACCAAATTATCAATTTTGCAGCCATCGCCCAAAATAGTAGAACTGAATTTTCCGCGGTCAACGCAAGTATTTGCACCAATTTCAACACCGTTTCCAATAATGACATTCCCAATTTGCGGAATTTTTACAAGTCCGTTTTCTTTGCACGGACGAAATCCAAAACCATCAGCGCCAATAGTCGCATTTGGATGAATAATACAGTCATTTCCAATATGGCAACGCTCACGCACAACCGCCCCCGACCAAATAATAGTATTTTTTCCAATCGTACATTCGTCTAAAATGGTCACATTTGGATATAATGTTACATTAGAGCCAATTTCTACGTTTGGACCAACATAACAGCCCGCACCAATTTTAGCACCTTCGGCAATAATTGCGGTTTCATCAATAGTAGCCGTTTTGTGAATATTATTTCGAAAAACAGGAGTAGGAAGAGCAAAAAGGTTGAGTATTTGAGACATAGCTAAATCGGCATTTTTTACTTTAATAAATGCGCGGTTTTCGCCAGGTTCTATCGAAATATCTTCGTTAACAACTGCGATAGAAGCATTTGAAGCAGACCAGTATTTTTCGTATTTTTTATTTCCTATAAATGAAATTTGCGAAGTTGTTGCCTTTTCCAGTTGCTCGGTTGCAGTAATGCTTTGAGAAGTTGAGCCGTATATCACGCCATTAATTACTTCGTTAATCTCTTGAATTGAATAGGATTTCATTTACTGTGTGCTAGAATTTGAGGTTAATTTTCGCCAAATAAAATGAATTACAATTTAATTACCTAATGTTTTTAAAGAGTTTGTTGAAAGATGTTTAAAATTATAGTTTAATTATTAAAAGATTAACATTTTAAATATTAAAATATTGTTGGTTTTGTAATTTTTAAGGCAAGTGTTTATTGGGGTAGACAGTTTATAAAGAGGTATTTAGCTTTTTATAAACCATTAAAAACATGCTTTTTTTATTGATAAGCGGTAACTTACATTTTTTTTGTTAATTGCTTATAAATCAAAAAAAAACGATTCCCTTTTTAAGAGGAATCGTTTTGTATTTAGTCTTTGATCTTAGAGAGTGAAACGGCATTTATGCAATAACGAAGACCGCTTGGTGGCGGACCATCGGGAAAAACATGCCCCAAATGCGCATCGCAGACATTGCACACCACTTCAACCCGGATCATGCCGTATGATTTATCAGCATGATAGGCAATTGCATTTTCTTTTATCGGCTGTGTAAAAGAAGGCCAGCCAGTTCCTGATTCAAATTTTTCACTTGCATCAAATAAAACGGTTCCGCAGCATTTACATTCGTAAATTCCGGGATCAAATAAACTGCATAACTCAGAGCTGAAAGATCTTTCAGTTCCTTTTAAACGTGTTACTTGAAATTCTTCAGAAGTTAGAAGTTGTTTCCATTCTTCTTCCGTTTTCTCAACTCTTTTCTCCGGAGCTGGATTTCCTTTATTTGTAAAATGAATTACATCGGCCCATTTTATCATAACTTTTTTAGTTTTAAAGTTTCAGGTTTCAGGTTTACTGTGACTGAATACTATAAATCTGAACACTGTTTACTCTTCCTCTTTCTGTCCCATCATCATTAGATAGGCTTTTAGAAAAGCATCGATATTTCCGTTCATTACACCATCAACATCGCTAGTTTCGTAACCTGTACGAACGTCTTTTACTAATTTATAAGGTTGCATTACGTAATTACGAATTTGCGAACCCCATTCAATTTTCATTTTTCCGGCTTCAATATCAGCGCGTTGTGCTTGCTGTTTTTTTAACTCGATTTCGTACAATTGAGAACGAAGCATTTGCATGGCACGTTGTCTGTTGTCTTGCTGAGATCGTGTTTCAGAACATTGAATTTGGATTCCAGTTGGTTTGTGAACCAATTGGACTTTCGTTTCCACTTTATTTACATTCTGTCCTCCAGCTCCACTTGAACGTGAAGTTGTAATTTCGATATCAGCAGGATTAATGTCGATTTCGATACTATCATCAACAAGCGGATAAACATATACAGAGACAAACGATGTATGACGCTTAGCATTACTGTCAAAAGGAGAAATTCTCACTAAACGGTGAACACCATTTTCGCCTTTTAAATAACCAAAAGAATAATCACCTTCAAATTCTAAAGTTACCGTTTTAATTCCGGCAACATCACCTTCTTGAAAGTTAAGTTCTTTTATTTTGTAGCCGTAGCTTTCGCCCCACATCATGTACATACGCATCAACATTCCGGCCCAGTCACAGCTTTCCGTTCCTCCGGCTCCGGCTGTAATTTGAACAACGGCGCTAAGACTGTCACCTTCATCAGAAAGCATGTTTTTGAATTCGATGTTTTCAATATGCGATTGTGCATTATTGTATTGCTCGTCTAATTCTTCTACAGAAAGTTCGCCTTCTTTATAAAAATCATAAGCAAGCTGAAGCTCATCAGTAAGTTCGACAGCTTTATCATAATCTTCAATCCATTTCTTCTTGTTTCGAAGATTTTTTACAATGTTTTCTGCTTCTTTCGGATTGTTCCAAAAATCTGGCGCAAAAGTTTTTTCTTCTTCGTTTGCAATTTCGATTAGCTTGGCATCAACGTCAAAGATACCTCCTCAACGCACCAAGGCGCTCCACAATACCTTTTACTTGTTCGGCTGTTGTCATAAATTATTAAATAGTTTTAGATGTTTTTTGTAGAAACTGCCTTGATTTGATTTTACAGTTTCGTAGTACAAAAATAAGATTTAGTTTTTAGAAAGCAGTAATAAATTTAGAATACGCACATTAGTTTGTAAGTGGTTAAAAATTAATGATTTTGACCAATTTTGAAGAGTTGGTTTTTTGTCAAATAAAATAGTTTCTAAAACTGCTCTTCAATTTTTGAATTATTAATGTTAGTTTTATATGTTTTTTATAAATATTACGTTAATTTGGTTGTATAGTAATCGAAAGTTAAAATTTATGAAAACTTGCGATTAATAAATAACAGTAATACGTAATTTTGCTGTCCAAAAAAAGATATTAGTTTTATATGGAAATAAATTTAGTTAGCGATACCATTACAAAACCTACATACGAAATGCTGCAATATATGTTCAATGCACAAGTTGGCGATGACGTATATAAGCAGGATCCTACGGTTATCGAATTAGAAACAAGAGTAGCCGAATTTTTTGGTATGGAAGCTGGACTATTTTTTCCATCAGGGACTATGGCAAATCAAACCGCTATTAAACTTCACACACAGCCTGGCGAGCAGTTAATTGCCGATAAATTTGCGCACGTTTATAATTTTGAAGGGGGAGGAGTTTCCTTTAACAGTGGCGTTTCTTGCTGTTTGTTAGATGGCGACCGTGGCATGATCAACGCAGCTCAAGTTGCAGCAGCAATCAATGATCCTGAATTTTATCACAGTCCGTTGACTAGTTTGGTTTGTGTCGAAAACACAACCAATAAAGGAGGAGGAGCGTGTTATGAATTGGAAGATTTAAGAGAGATTAAAAAAGTATGCGATGCCAATAATTTGAAATTCCATTTAGATGGAGCCAGAATTTGGAATGCATTGGTAGCCAAAAGACAAAATCCGAAAGAATTTGGAGCTATTTTCGATACAATATCCGTTTGTTTGTCAAAAGGATTAGGCGCGCCAATTGGTTCTGTTTTGCTTGGAACCAAAGCTGATATTCACAGAGCGTTGAGAATCAGAAAGATATTAGGCGGGGGAATGCGCCAAGTTGGTTATTTGGCTGCAGCCGGATTATATGCTTTGGCAAATAATATTGAAAGACTAGCAGAAGATCACAGAAGAGCAAAAGAAATTGGCGCTATTTTAAGCACAAAATCTTGGGTTTCAAGTGTTGAGCCTGTTGAAACTAATATTTTGATTTTCTCTTTAGCAGAGGGTTATAGCGATACGCTTTTAATCGAAAAATTGAAACAGAAAAACATATTAATAAGCTCCCTAGGGCGCAATAAACTCAGAATCGTAACGCATTTAGATTACAAAGAAGTTATGCACACGTATGTGATGGAGACTTTTTCGAAGATCTAGAAAAAAGGTTCAAAGTTGCAAAGGTTCAGAGGGGCAAAGGTTTGAAGCTTCGAAGGTTCAAAGTTGCAGAGGCTCAGAGGAGCAAAGGTTTAAAGCTGCAAAGTTTCAAAGTTGCAGGGGTTCAGAGGGACAAAGGTTTAAAATAAAAAAAGACGCATTTTAATGCGTCTTTTTTATTGGTTACAATGTAGAAAACCTCTGAGCCTTTGGACCTTTGCAACTTTGAACCTTATTTAAAAAGATTATCCATCCCAGGAATCATCGGCATATCCATTTTTGCTACAGCGTCAAGTTCTCTTTCGTTGATGCTAGTTGCTTTTTCAATTGCTTTATTTAAAGTTACGATCAAGTAGTCCTCTAATTGTTCTTTATCTTCTAAAAGAGAGTTATCAACAGAAATAGTTTTTATTTTTCTGCTTGCTGTAATTGTAATTTTCAATAATCCGTCAGCGCTTTGTTCGTCAATTAAAACAGTATCTAAGCGTTTCTTTGTATCTTCAATTTTTTGCTGGGTTTCTTTAAGTTTGCCCATCATTCCCATTAAATCCATTTTTCTCGATTTTTTAAATTATTTACGACAAAATTAGTATATTGCTATGGTAAATCAATAGAATATTTTATGAAAAAATTAATTCTGGTTCTGTTTTGATTGTACTACTTTTGCTCCTTCGTATTTAAAAAATAAATGCTCAATAAATGCAAAATCATATAATGGCTCCCGCAGCCAAAGAAATTCCGAAGAAACTAAAAAAACATAAAGAGACTAGAATTGACAACTATTTTTGGCTAAACGACCGCGAAAATCCTGAAGTTATCGATTATCTCAATAAAGAAAACGATTACTATCAAAGTATGACTGCTCATACTAAAGATTTGCAAGAATCTTTGTATGAAGAAATGAAAAGCCGAATTAAAGAAGACGATTCATCAGTTCCTTATTTCTACAACGGTTATTTTTATATCACCCGTTTTGAAACTGGTCAAGATTACCCAATTTTTGCCCGAAAAAAAGGAAGCCTTTCTGCAGAGGAAGAAATTTTGTTCAACTGCAACGAATTGGCAAAAGGACATGCTTATTTCAAATTAGGCGGATTGAGTATTAGTCCAGATAATAAATTTGCCAGTTTTGGAGTCGATATCGTTGGAAGAAGAATTTACACGGTTCAAGTTAAAAATTTAGAAACGGGAGAAATTTTATCAGACAAAATTGAAAATGCGACAGGAAGCTCGGTTTGGGCAAATGACAACAAGACTTTGTTTTATACCAGACAAGATGAAGTTACTTTAAGAGCCGACAAGATTTTCAGACACAAATTAAATACAAATTCAAAAGATGATGTTTTAGTTTATGATGAAATAGATGATACTTTTAATGTTTCTGTACACAAAGAAAAGTCTAAAAAATACATTGTAATCAGTTCCGGAAGTACTTTGACGACGGAATACAGAATATTGAATTCTGATAATCCAGATGGCGAATTTGAGGTTTTTCAAACTCGTGTACGCGGATTAGAGTACAGTATTTCACATTATGAAGATTCGTTTTATATCTTGACAAATAAAGATAAGGCAACGAATTTTAAGTTGATGAAAACGCCTGAAAACAAAACAAAGAAAAGAAACTGGGTAGATGTTATTCCGCACAGAGAAGATGTTTTGTTGGAAGATATTGAAATCTTTAAGAATTATTTGGTTGTTGAAGAGCGCTCAAACGGATTAAATCATATTCGAATCATGCCTTGGAATGGCGAACCCGATTATTATCTGCCATTTGGAAGCGAAACTTACAATGCTTACACAACAACAAATATTGATTTTGATACCGATATTTTGCGTTACAGCTACCAGTCGCTTGCAACGCCATCTTCAGTAATTGATTTTAATATGAAAACCCAAACCAAAGAAATCTTGAAAGAGCAACAGGTTTTGGGAGGAAAATTTGATAAAGAAAATTACATCGAAGAGCGTGTTTGGGTAACGGCAAGAGACGGAGTAAAAGTTCCAATTTCGATGATTTATAGAAAAGGATTGGAGAAAAATGGCAAAAATCCGCTTTTATTGTATTCTTATGGATCATATGGAATTACAATGGATACTTATTTTTCATCAACACGACTTTCGCTCTTAGACCGCGGATTTATTTACGCGATCGCGCATATACGTGGAGGAGAAGACTTGGGAAGACAATGGTATGAAGATGGAAAACTGTTAAAAAAGAAAAATACCTTTACAGATTTCATCGATTGCTCTAAATTTGTAATAAACGAGAAATATACTTCTGCAAAACATTTATATGCAGAAGGAGGATCAGCAGGAGGACTTTTGATGGGAGTTATTGCAAACGAAGCTCCCGAATTATACAACGGAGTAATTGCTCAAGTTCCTTTTGTTGATGTAATAACAACAATGTTAGATGATACAATTCCGTTAACAACCGGAGAATATGATGAATGGGGAAACCCAAACAATAAAAAATATTATGATTATATGTTGTCATACTCGCCGTATGATAATGTAAGAGCGCAAGATTATCCAAACATGTATGTATCTACAGGATTGCACGATTCGCAGGTACAATATTGGGAGCCTGCCAAGTGGGTAGCCAAATTAAGAAATATGAAGACAAACGATAAATTTTTGTTTTTAGATACTAATATGGATGCCGGTCATGGCGGTGCTTCAGGACGTTTTGAGGCTTTGAAGGACTTAGCAAAAGAATTTAGTTTTTTATTAGATTTAGAGAAAATTAAAAGCTAATTAGAAAATTTTTGTTAAATTTGCAACCTATCGGGGGTTTTAAAAAAAACCTTTGATTAACTATTTTTTTATGAAAGAAGAAATAAATGCTTATAATAATGTTTTAGAATTAATAGGTAACACCCCACTTATTAAGCTAAATAAAATCACCGAAGAGTTAGAAGGAAATTTCTACGCAAAGGTAGAAGCTTTTAATCCAGGTCATTCCTCAAAAGATAGAATCGCATTATATATTATTGAAGAAGCCGAGAGAAAAGGAATTTTGTCGCCAGGTGATACGATCATTGAAACAACTTCCGGTAATACTGGATTTAGTTTGGCAATGGTCAGCATTATTAAAGGTTATAACTGTATTTTGGCAGTAAGTTCAAAATCATCAAAAGATAAAATAGACATGCTAAGAAGTTTAGGAGCAAAAGTTTATGTTTGCCCTGCTCACGTTTCAGCTGATGATGAAAGATCCTACTACAATGTTGCCAAGCGTTTACACGAAGAAACAAAAGGTTCTGTTTATATTAATCAATATTTCAATCAGTTAAATATTGATGCACATTACAACACAACCGGTCCAGAAATCTGGGAACAGACAAACGGAAAAATTACACACTTGATTGCTTGCAGCGGAACAGGTGGAACAATCTCTGGAACTGCAAAATTCTTAAAAGAACAAAATCCTAATATCAGAATTCTGGGTGTTGATGCTTTTGGTTCAGTATTGAAGAAATATCACGAAACAAGAGAATTCGACAATAAAGAAATTTACCCTTACCGAATTGAAGGTTTAGGTAAAAACTTAATTCCATCTGCTACAGATTTTGATATCATCGATAAATTCATGAAAGTAACCGACGAGGAAAGTGCTCATTCTGCACGTGAAATTACTCGTAAAGAAGGTTTGTTCGTTGGATATACATCAGGAGCAGTAATGCAGGCTATTAAGCAATATGCTGAAGAAGGCGAGTTTACAAAAGACAGCAACATTATTGCTATTTTCCCTGATCACGGTTCTCGTTATATGAGTAAAGTATTTAGCGATGACTGGATGAATGAACAAGGATTCTTTGACAGCATCAACGAAGAAGAAGTTCAAAAAATTGAATTCGTAAAATAAGAGAAAGATCATTAGATTTTATATAACAAAACTCCATCGTAATGATGGAGTTTTTTTTTGTTCTTGATTGGTTCAATTTTTTAAAGTTTGATATTTTTTCAAAAACGCCTAAAAAAGACGATTTGTAAAAATCAATAATTATTATAAATACCGTATTTATACGTAAGAAAGTTTAAGTTTGATTGAAGTAATACTATTATTTTAATAATATTACTGAAAGTATAAAAAAATGCAATTGATCGTTTAAAATCATCAATTTTGGTTATTTAAACGATTATTTAGGTTAGTTATCGAAAAAATTTTCGGTGAAAAGCATAAAAATATAGTTTAGCAGTGTTAAAATGACACAATGTTTTTTAATAACCCTAAATCTATCGCTATGAAAAAATTACTGCTCTCTTTAATGTTTGTAAGTTATTTGAATGCAACTGCGCAAAATCCTATTCAGGAGTTTAACTTCAACGGAACTTTAAACAATACTCAAAATACAATTACCTTCATGGGAACAAATAATTTTGTTCCAGATCGTATGGGAAATCCAACTGGTGCACAGCGTTTGAACAATAAAGCGCTTGAAGCTGTAATTGATGATTTGCCTCAAAACAATGCTGCAAGATCAATTAGTGTTTGGGTGAAGTTAAACGATATTTCAAAAGCAAACTATATTTTAGGGTACGGAACAGCTTATAATGCTCAATATTACGGTTTGCTGCAACAAGGAACCCCTTCTTCAAATTCAGATTTAAGTTTAGCTGGCTGGGGTGCAAGTAATGATGTAATTGTTTCGGTTCCTTTAACGAAAGGAAAATGGTATAATTATACAATAACTTTTGATGGATCAGTTTCTAAAATATATCGTGATGGCGTACTTGTAAAATCATTAGATGGCATGACTCGTGCAACAAAAGGCAATATTTTTAGACTTGGTGAAATAAATACTACAGTAGGTATTAATGCAGATATTGATGATTTGAAAATTTTTAATGTTGCGCTAACAAATGAGCAAGTTGCTGCATTTTATGAAGAATCAAAACCTGTGATTGCTATTGCTGCCGACGCTGCGCCAGCAATAAAAACGGCAACTACTAAAACGTTGGCTGTAAAAAGTAAAACTCCAGTTAAAACGGCGCCTTCAACAACAATTATAGCTACTAGTGATGTAAATGTGTCTGGTAAAAATGTTGAGGTTTATTCGCAAGGGCAAAAAATAATTGGAGATAATTCAATGAGTATTAGTGATTTGCCGGAAGGAACGTATCTGTTGAAAATAACAAATGCACCATCAAAAAAAATCACTTCAAAGTAAGCATCAAAAATTTGGTTAATAGAAATAGTTAGTTTTTTAGTTTTTTATTATGTTGTTTAGTAAGCATTTATTTTGGATAGTGGAAAAAACCTTTTGAAATTCAGAAGGTTTTTTTTGTAAAGATGTTTTTACAAATAGCAGACTGAAATTTATCAGTTTTTACTTTATCATCATTTTAATAAGAATAATGTACTAATGAGTTGTGAATGTTTTGTAGCTTTGAATTAAATTTATATTTTTAACAAAATATTGAAATTATTTATTGAGAATGCTTTTGGTCATTCCATCCGTTTTAAGAAGATTTTTAAATACCCTAAATCATATCTATGAAAAAATTATTACTTACATTACTGTTTGTAGCTTTTTTAAATTCTAATGCCCAAAATCCTGTACAGGAATTTAATTTCAATGGTACTTTAAGCAGTGCTGATAATACGATCACACTATTGGGAGCTCCTAATTTTGTAAACGACAGAATGGGAACGCCAAAAGCAGCACAAAGGATTACCAATAAAGTATTGCAGGGAGTAGTGGGGGATCTTCCGCAGGAAAATAAGCCTAGATCAATTTCTTTTTGGGTGAAATTCAATACTGTTGCTTCCGCAAATTATATTTTTGGTTACGGTACGGCTGTCAATGGGCAGTTTTTTGGATTATTGCAGCAACCTACAACTTCTGGAAATTCCGATTTGAGCCTTGTGGGTTGGGGAGACGCTAATAATTTAATTGCTTCTGTTCCTCTTCAAAAAGAAGTTTGGTATCAATACAATATTACGTATGACGGCACTATATCTAAAATATATAGAAACGGAGAATTATTAAAATCGGCAACGGGAATTATTCGTGCTACAAAAGGATATATTCTTAGATTAGGACAAATAAATACTACAACTGTTCTTAATGCCGATATAGACGATCTTAAAATTTATAATGTTGCAATGACCGACGAGCAAGTTAAAGATGCTTTTATGAGTTCTAAACCAGCATCTATGGCTGTAGCGACTTCAGCTTCTAGTACGGCAAAAAAAGTAGCTGATGCTCCTGCAAAGACTGCCGTTCCAGCAAAAACACCAACTTCTAATACACCAACTTCGGCTGAAAACAGTGGAGAATCGAAAACCATTGAAGTTTTTTCGCAAGGGAAAAAAATAACTGGAAACGCTTCTAGCATTACTGATTTGCCAGAAGGAACGTATTTGCTTAAAGTAACTAAAAATCCTTCGAAAAAATAGTTTTATTTAGTCATAAATTTTTCGCTATTTATGTAAAAAAGCCTTCTGAATTATATCTCAGAAGGCTTTTTTTTTAGTTTTTCTTTTGTTGTCCTGGAGCGTATGCTTTTGCACTTTGGCTTCCTGACATTTTTTTAGCTTGTCCTGGTGGCACTTTTTTTGTTGTTGGTGCTGGTGCAGGAGCGCTCGTATGTACATAAGTACTACAGCTGATTACGCTTAAAGCTAAAAACAAAAGGACCAGTACAACGACTGCTATTTTGGTGTATTTTGATGTTTGCATTTTTTATTTTAATTTTTGTTTGAGGTTTGGCAAATATAATAGTAAATATATTTTTCTGACTATTTTGCTCTTAGTTTAAAACCATTACAAACAAAAAAGCCTTAGAAAAATCTAAGGCTCTATTTCAGTATTTTTTAGAATATTATTCTTCTTTCATTGTATGATAAACGTTCATGACGTCATCATCTTCTTCGATTTTCTCGATTAATTTTTCAACGTCAGCGATTTGAGCTTCAGTTAATTCTTTTGTGATTTGCGGAATACGTTCAAAACCAGAAGATAAGATTTCAAGACCTCTGTTTTCTAATTCTTTCTGTAAAGCACCAAAACTTCCAAAAGGAGCATAGATCAAGATTCCGTCTTCATCTTCAAAAACTTCTTCAGCACCAAAATCAATTAATTCTAATTCCAATTCTTCAGCATCAAGACCGTTATTAGCGATTCTGAAGTTGCAAGTATGATCAAACATAAATTCAACAGAACCTTGAGTTCCCATTGTTCCGTTGCATTTGTTGAAGTAGCTTCTAATGTTTGCAACTGTTCTGTTATTGTTGTCAGAAGCAGTTTCAATCAAAATTGCAATTCCGTGAGGCGCATATCCTTCAAACAAAATTTCTTTATAGTTGGCAGTATCTTTATTGCTTGCATTTTTAATAGCGCGCTCCACATTGTCTTTCGGCATGTTGGCCGCTTTCGCATTTTGTATTACAGCTCTCAATCTAGAATTGGCGTCTGGGTTTGGTCCGCCTTCTTTAACAGCCATAACGATATCTTTACCAATTCTGGTAAATGTTTTGGCCATTGCTGACCAACGTTTCATTTTTCTTCCTTTTCTAAATTCGAACGCTCTTCCCATTTCTAATTTTTAGTTTTGTGATGCAAAAATACGGTTATTCCTTATTTTTCCAAAAACAATGCAGTTCTTTTTTTGTTTGAAGTTTAAGGTTGAATGGCTTGTGTTGAATTAACCGCAAAGCACGCAAAGTTTTTTTGTTTGAGATTGCGCCTATAAACGCAAAGTTCGCAAAGCTTTGTATAAAATCTTTGCGAACTTTGCGTAAACTTAGCGTGCTTTGCGGTTAAACTTCAAACCTGAAACCTGAAACCTAAAACAAAAAATCTATTTTGAGCCATTAAATTCATTGATAACATTTACGGCTTCGTTCAAGTACGGATTAGTTTTTAGATTATCGATTTGGTATTGATTTACCGTTTTGTCGTTTGGATAAACGCCAAGTAAAAACTGATTTACAGTTGAGTTGTAAACATCCAGCGGATTATTCTCATCGTTGAAAGTATTGATTTCTTTCCAAAGCGAATTCACCAGTTTTTTTTGTTTGAAAACAGCGTCTAGTGTCATTGGAAGTTCGGCTTTTGGCGTGTTTACGATGTTGTCAATTTTTTGATTTATTTTTTTGATGTCGTTAAAATAGTAATTGTCAGCCAATCTTGCGGCAGAATTTTTGGCTAGTTTATCGATTAGAGCACGTTTTTCATACGGTCTGTATTTTAAAAATGGCGCAATGCTGTCATTTTTGATCGCAGTAGGGAAATCACTTTCTTTTTGATAAACATCCTCATAAAATTCCGGAAGTACCACATCAGGAGTCACGCCCACATATTGATGGCTTTTACCTGTAACGCGGTAAAATTTATTAATTGTAATTTTCAAAAAGTCGGTATTTTTTTGTTCGTCAAGCGAAAGGATTGTCTGCATGGTTGCTTTTCCTAAAGTAGTACTTCCCATTAAAAGCGCTCGATTATAATCTTGCATTATCGAAGCGAAAAATTCACTTGCCGATGCCGTATTACTGTTTACCAAAACTACAATTGGTCCTTTATAAATTAAGCCTTTATAAGGATCATTTATCACAGATTTTTCTTTTTTGTTGTCTATTACAATCGAAATCGGGCCGTAATCAATAAACATTCCGGCTAATTTTATGGCTTCTTCCATAGAACCGCCACCGTTGTCAATCAAGTCAATAACCAATCCTTTTATATTGTCTCTTTCGAGTTTCATTATTTCTCGTGCAACATCATCGGCACAGCCTTTTCTGTTGTTTTCATCTAAATCAGCATAAAAACTCGGAATTTTGATGTAGCCAATTTTACTGTCTTTTCCAATTATGAAGCTGAAAACCGAATTGTCTTCATCTTTCATAACTTGTTTTTCGATAAAAACATCAAAGCTTTTTCCTGAGTTTCTTTTCAGCGTAAGCGTAATGCTTTTATTCGATTCTGATAAAATCATGCTCGAAATTGATTCCAATGAAGCACAGGAAACTTTCAAGGTTTCTTTTTGGTTTGAGATCGAAATAATCTGATCACCTTTTTTAATAAGTCCGGTTTGATAGGCCGGGCCATTTGGGTCAATTTCGGCTATAATTATTTCGTTTTTTTCATTCAGATTAACGCTCATTCCTAGTGAAAGATGCTCTTTAGACAATGAAGCTACAAAACTGGTTTTAGAATCATCGCTGAAATAAGCCGTATGCGGATCGAAATACGTGCAAAAATAGTTGTATAGATTTTCTTCCTGTTTAAGTTTAGTTTCTAAAAGTGTATTGATTCTGCAAATTTCATTTGATAAAATCACACGCTTTGCTGATGCTTCAATTGAGGTAAAGTTTGCTTTAATCGAATCCAAATTGTCGCTTGTTTCGGCTATATCGTCTAAAATTTGATAGCGCAGTTTTTTACGCCAAACTTTTTCAAGATCTTCTTTTTTAAGATAAAAAGGAAAGGCTTTTTTGTAGAAACGAATAGTGTCTTTTGTTGTGTAATCAATTTTTTCTGCCTGAATTTTTTCTAAAACCGCTTTAGTTCTCAAAAGTCCCGTTTTATATTTTGAAGTAATGTCATCAAGAAAACTGCAGTCATTGCTCAAGATTAAATCATCAAGATTTTTGCGGTATTTAGTAGACATTTCGTCATATTCGGTCTTAAAGAAAATGTTTCTGGAAGGATCTAATTCATTGATCAGATTATCAAAAACAAACACAGATAAACTGTCGTCTACAGGTTTTGGCCGAATGTGTTCGGATTGAATAAGGGCATTGATTTTGTTTAAAATCTGGCACGTCTGAGTACTATTTTGACCAAATAGAACAGTTGAAGTCAGCAGAAATACTAATAATAGGTTTTTCATAGATCTGTAAATCATCAGTTACATTAAAATTACGGTATTTTTTTGATAAAAGACAGTAATTTCCGCAGAATATCGACAACGAAATGATTTTATCTATGAATGACATCAAATGAGAAAAATGCCAGCTGAAAAATGGAAAAACACTATTTATTATTTCAAAAAAAGTGCGTTTTTGGAAATAAAAAAATGCATTACAATTTTAAAACTGTAATGCATTTCAGATTTTTTTTAAGTCGAAAGTCAAAAGTCTAAAAGTTTTGTATTTCAACTTTATGACTTTAAGACTTTAAAACTTTAAGACTTATTGAAAACTATTTCTTGTAAAAAGGCAGTTTTACCACTTTTGCAGGAACGTCATTTTTTCTGATTCTGATAAAAATATCACTATCAACAGCGCTGTTTGCAACTGTCACGTATCCTAAACCAATTCCTTTATTCATAGAAGGCGACATTGTTCCAGAAGTCACAATCCCGATTACAGCTCCAGAACCGTCAACAATTTCATAATCGTGTCTTGGCACTGCACGCTCTTGCATTTCAAAAGCAACTAGTTTTCTAGAAACGCCTTCTTCTTTTTGTTTTTTCAGGTTCTCAGAATTAGTAAAATCCTTAGTGAATTTAGTAATCCATCCTAAACCAGCTTCAAGAGGAGAAGTCGTGTCGTTGATATCGTTTCCGTATAAGCAGAATCCCATTTCTAAACGTAAAGTATCGCGTGCTGCAAGTCCGATTGGCTTGATTCCGAAAGCTTCTCCAGCTTCAAAAACTTTGTTCCAAATTGCTTCAGCATCAGCGTTTTTGCAATAAATCTCAAATCCGCCAGAACCAGTATAGCCAGTTGCAGAGATAATTACATCATTGAAACCAGCAAAATCAGCCACTTCAAAATGGTAATATGCAATTGCAGACAAATCTATAGACGATAAAGATTGCATAGCTTCAACTGCTTTTGGTCCTTGAATTGCCAATAAAGAGTAATCATCAGAAAGATTCTTCATTTCAACTCCTAAATCATTATGAGATGAAATCCAGTTCCAGTCTTTTTCAATATTCGAAGCATTTACAACAAGTAAATATTCTTCATCTTTCATTTTATAAATGATCAAATCATCAACAATACCGCCTTCATTATTAGGAAGACAAGAATATTGCGCTCTTCCAATCGTTAAAACTGATGCATCATTTGAAGTTACTTTTTGAATCAAAGCCAAAGCATTTGGACCCGTCAATAAAAATTCGCCCATGTGCGAAACGTCAAAAACGCCCACGCTGTTACGAACCGTTTCGTGTTCAGCATTAACTCCTTCATAAGTAATAGGCATGTTATAACCAGCAAAAGGAAGCATTTTTGCTCCTAAACCTTCATGTATGTGCGTAAGCGCAGTATTTTTCATTGTGTTGTTTTATAAAATTGAGTCGCAAATTTATTCAAAAAATATCGAATTTTTATAGTCTAAATTATAAATTTCGCAATTATTTAGGGGTAATTCTTGTGATACTCTAGCTTTGGAATGGATTTAAAAGATTGAATGATTGAATGATTGAAAGATTGAAAGATTGAAAGATTGAATGATTGAATGATTGAAAGATTGAAAGATTGAAGAATTTAAAGATTTAATGTTTTGGTTTTAATCTTAGAATTCCGCCGCTTGCATCTTTTATATATTGGATGTACATAAATGCGTGAGCATCAAGCTGGCTTATTTCTTCTTTAATTCGAAGCAATTCAAGGCGCGTGACAATAGTTACGATAATATCGCAATCCCATTTTTCATCAAAACTGTCTGGCAAATAACCTCTTTCGCCTTTAATAATGGTAATTCCTTTTCGGAATTTATTGGCAATCAAATCTTTTATTTCATCACTTTTTGCCGAAATTATATGAAGCGAAATATACTGCTCAACGCCCTGCGAAATATAATCTAAAGATTTTACCGCTGAAAAATACGTAACGATAGAATATAAAGCAGTGGAAATTCCGAAATACCAAGCCGCTGCTAAAAATAACAAACTGTTGATTCCGAAAATTACTTCAGAAACATTTAAACCGATTTTTCGGGTAGTCAACAAAGCTAAAATCTCGATTCCATCGGCAGTTGAACCGCTTCTGATGCAAAATCCCATTCCAATCCCAATTAAACAACCACCAAATAAAGCGATCAATAATCGATCTGAGGTTACGGCTTCAATATGAACAAAATTAATGCTCAAAGCAATCAGAACAAACGTAATAAGACTTTGCAAGGCGAATGTATTTCCGAGGATTTTTTTTCCAATAAAAAGAAACGGAATATTTAAAACCAGCACCAATGCACCAAACGGAAGATGAAGAATTTCATGAAGAAGAATGGAGATCCCAATTACGCCACCGTCCAGAAATTTATTTGGAAGCATGAAACCTTTAAGCGCCAGAGTGATAAAAGCGACTCCAATTATATTTAGAGCAATGTTTTTAAAGTTGAAAATTTCGTTCCAATCTATCGTGTGTTTGTTTACGTTCATGAGCGTTTGTGTTAGCTGAAATTTATTCGAAGTAAACTTGTAATTGGTTTATAGATAGATAATTGTAATTATAAATATAGAGAATTTACTTGTTTTATTAACTAAAAATCCGATGAAACGATACTTTAATCCGATTAAAGCGCAACTTGAATATTTTATAATTCTTTAAATAAAAAAATCACTAAATTTGAGTGTATTAAAAATGTTACCCCTTAAAAATCAACCAGTTAATCATGAAGTCCTAAACTAATTTTTGGCCTGTAAAAAGTAAATTAATTAATTCTAAATGATTGAATTATGGGTAAAAATGTGCAGATAGTTTTGACTGTTGATGCCAGCAGACTCTATCATATGGCAAATCCTTCTCAGGATGATATTCACGAGAATTGCTCCCTCTCTGATGATAATGACGGAAAATCCGAAACAGGTAAAATCGTTGATTTTATAAGCGATGTTTACATAGCTCAAAATGTAGAATGGGTTGGAGAATCTAAAGATGTTGGATACGATATTGCGATTGAAAGTATTGTTTATGATTTTGATTTAAATGACCCGACTGACATTTATTTTCTAGATGACGATATTACCATTACAGGTTCTGGTGGGAAAAACAGCAAAGTGGTTGCAACCGTTAAAGATCAGGCCGAAATTGCTGAGACAAACAATATTTACAAAATCAATTTCAGCATTTACTACAAAAAGAATGTCAAAAAGTACCTGATTGATCCTAAATTAAGAGCAAATAGTTAAGCATTTTGAAGAAAAGTATCGCAGTAGCCAGAGTTTGTTTTTTGATCGCTGTTGTCTGTTTTTTGCCTTTTTTTAGTGAGGCTCAAAATCAAAAAGTAGCCGACAGCTTGAAGAAAATTTATATGGAGAATAAAGTTTCTGGCGAAGCAAAGCTCGAGTTATTGCGAAATTTATCATTCAACGAAGTCAGTGATCTCAAAACATCATTAAAATATGCTAACGAGCTCATTAGGTTATCAATAAAAGAAAAGAATTATCTCTATCTGCATCGCGGTTATCTGCAAAAAGGAAATTCGTACCGCGTTTTGGGCGATTTGAATACGGCACTCGAAGCTTATTTTAAAAGCAAAGATGCTGCAGTTCAAGCTGATTTTCCTGCTGGCGAAGGTGCCGCAAATATGTCGATTGCCGATGTATATTCGGTTATGGATAACGCTATCAACGCCCAAATTTACTATAAGCAAGCAATTTCAATTTTACGAAAAACTACCGATACAATCTCATTAGCCACTGCCTTATTGAATGCAGGCGAAGAATATTCGAAAAGTAAAAGGTATGAAAATGCATTAGCTTACTATAAAGAGTCCGGTATTCTTTTTAAGAGGGCTAATTATTTAATTGGTACAGCCTATAATTTAGGGAATACCGGAATGCTTTATGCAGAGCAAGGAAAAGACGATTTGGCGATGAAGAATATAAATGAAGCCATTGCGATTCTTGAAAAAGTCGGGGATTATTACGCCATTTCGGACTATCTAACTTATATGTCCGATATTTATTTGAAGCGAAATAATTGGAAAAAAGCATTGGGTTATGCCGAAGAAAGTTTGAGCTTGGCGCAGAAATACGGTTTGAAAGAGCAGCTGAGCAATACAAATTTAAAACTCTCAGAATTATATCAGAAATCGGGAAATTTCAGAGAATCACTTTATTATTTTAAAAATCACATTGTTTATCGCGACAGTGTAAATAATATTGAAATGGTTCAGAAAATGGCCGACATTCGTACAACGGCAGAAATTGCGCAAAAACAAGTTGAAGTCAATTTACTGAATCAGCAAAAAAAGACACAAAAAATTATAGCTATTTCGTCTATAATTTCTTTTGTATTGGTGCTTTTGCTGGCTTTTGGTTTGTACCGAAGATATAAATTTGTGCACAAAACCAACAAAATTATTGAAAATGAAAGAAATCGTTCGAATTCTTTATTGCTCAATATTCTGCCAGAAGAAACGGCTGCCGAATTAAAAGAAACCGGAAAAGTATTGGCTAAAAAATTTGAATCGGTTACGGTTTTGTTTACAGATTTTGAAGGTTTTACCAGTTATTCTGAAAATTTATCACCAGAAAAATTAGTAAAAACGGTCGATTATTACTTTTCGAAATTTGATGAAATAATTGAGAAATACGATTTAGAGAAAATAAAAACCGTTGGCGATTCATATATGTGCGCCGGCGGATTGCCATATCCGTCTGATAATCATGCAAATTTAATGCTTCTTGCTGCTTTAGAAATGCTTAAATTTGTTGAAGACTCAAAATCAAATTTAGATTTTAATGAAACTGGTTTTAATATCAGAATCGGAATTAATTCGGGACCTGTTGTTGCCGGAGTTGTTGGCACTAAAAAGTTTGCCTACGATATTTGGGGAGATGCCGTAAACATTGCCTCAAGAATGGAATCAAACTCGGAATCCGGAAAAATAAATATCTCCGAAAACACGTTTGAGTTGATAAAAGATAATTTCGATTGCAGTTATCGCGGCGAAATCGAAGTTAAAAATAAAGGCAGAATGAAAATGTATTTTGTAAATAAACATTTGAATTGAAAATTTCAGTCAAATTGATGATTATTTTTTGCCACAGATTATTGGATTTTAAAAGGATTTAAATTCTAAAAGAAAGAAAATAATTTTTTAGTGTAGCAAAAAAAAAATCTTTTTAATCCTTTAAATCTGTGGCAAAAAAACTTAAACAAAAATGAAAGCTCCATATTTAGTTACAAAAGAAGAAATCTTAAAAATCTACAAGCCTGTAAATCCGCAAACACATAAGGGAATTCAAGGTCACGCGGTGATTATTGGCGGAAGTTATGGCAAAATAGGTGCTGCAGTTTTGGCTTCAAAATCGTGTTTAAAAACGGGTTGCGGTCTCGTAACAGCGTTTGTGCCAAAATGCGGTTATCAAATTCTTCAAATTTCAATTCCCGAAGTTATGGTTGTGACTGATGAAAATGCAAATTTCATCACCAATATTCAGTTACCTTTACTTCCGCAGGCCATCGGAATTGGGCCAGGAATAGGAAAGGAACTCGGAACTCAAAAAGCATTATTTGAGTTTTTGAGGATAAACAAAATGCCATTAGTTCTTGATGCCGACGCTCTGAATATTATTTCCGAAAATTTGTCTTGGCTGGAATTAGTTCCTGAAGATACGATTTTGACTCCTCATCCTAAAGAATTGGAGCGTTTGATAGGAAATTGGAATTCGGAATCAGAGAAGTTTCAAAAAACAATTTCTTTTTCGGAAAAATACAAAGTGATTATCGTTATGAAAGGCGCACCGACATTCATCATCAACAAAACCGAAATCTACCAAAATACAACCGGAAACGCAGCTCTTGCCACAGCGGGAAGCGGCGATGGTTTAACCGGAATCATAACCAGTTTGCTCGCACAAGGTTACGAACCAAAATACGCTGCAAAACTAGGCGTTTTCCTCCACGGTTTAACAGCTGATATTGCGTTGCCAAAAACGGGTTATGAATCTTTTATTGCCTCGGATATTATTGAAAATCTGGGAAAAGCTTTTTTGAGTTTAGTTTAACCGCAAAGGGCGCAAAGGTTTACGCCAAGAACGCTAGTGTTTTAATATTGTTGCTGAATTTGCTCGCAAAGACGCAGAGTCGCAAAGAATATAAAACTTTGCGACTCTGCGTCTTTGCGAGATTAAAAAAACACTGCGAACCTTGCGTAAACCTTTGCGCTCTTTGCGGTTAAATTACTAAGTTTGTAATATGGAAAACAACTTCGATCTCAGAACGGTAAACGTCATGCGATATATCACGCCACTGCGCGAAGGTGGTTCTTTACCCGCTTTGGCAGAAGCCGATGACGATTTTAAATACGTATTAAAATTTAGAGGTGCCGGTCACGGCGTAAAAGCCCTTATAGCCGAATTAGTTGGCGGACAAATAGCAAAAGCTTTAAAACTACAATTACCAGAATTAGTTTTCGCAAACCTCGACGAAGCTTTCGGAAGAACCGAAGCCGACGAGGAAATTCAGGATTTACTACAAGGAAGTCAGGGATTAAATCTGGCGCTTCACTTTTTATCTGGCGCAATCACTTTTGATCCTGCAGTAACAACGGTTGATGCTAAATTAGCTTCACAGATTGTTTGGTTAGATGCTTATATCACAAACGTTGACAGAACTTTCAAAAATACCAATATGCTGATCTGGCATAAAGAATTATGGCTGATTGATCACGGCGCGTGTTTGTATTTCCATCATTCCTGGAACAATTGGGAACAGCATGCTAAAAGCCCGTTTGCGTTGATTAAAGATCATGTTTTATTGCCTCAAGCTTCACTTTTAAAAGAAGTTGATGCCGAATTTAAAGCGATTTTGACTCCGGAAATTTTGGAAGAAATTGTAAATACGATTCCAGTTGATTGGTTGCAATGGGAAGATGCAGATGAAACGCCAGAAGCATTACGAAATGTGTACCTGCAGTTTTTAAAAACAAGATTAGAGAATTCAGAAATATTTGTAAATCAGGCTCAAAATGCAAGATAATCACTTATACGAATATGCTGTGATTCGTGTTGTGCCAAGGGTAGAGCGCGAAGAATTCCTGAATATCGGAATCATTTTGTTTTGCAAAAAAGCCAAGTTTATAAATGTTCTTTTTCATTTGAATAAAGAAAAAATAGAAGCACTTTCTAACGATTTTGATATCGAACAATTAGAATGCAATCTAACCTCTTTAGCAAAAATCGCCAACGGTGCCAAAGATGGCGGTCCAATTGCTGCATTTGAGATTCCGGAGCGTTTTAGATGGTTAACCGCGATTAGGAGTTCTGCAATACAAACTTCCAGACCTCATCCTGGTTTGTGTCAGGATTTGGAGAAAACGATTCAGCGTTTGTTTGAAGAATTGGTTCTTTAAAGAGGGACAAAGTTACAGAGGGACAGAGCGACAAAGGTTTTTCGTAGAGACGCTCTGCAGTGCGTGTAACGTATTGTAAAAATCTCGCAAAGACACAGAGTCGCAAAGTTTTTAGACAAAGTTCCCATAACAGTTTGTCATTTCGAGGAACGAGAAATCCTCGCAAGAAACTCTACAAAGATTGGCAACATTTCTGTGCGGAGCTACTTGCGAGGATTTCTCGTTCCTCGAAATGACAATATTGAGGATAATGCGGGGATAAAAAAAAACTTTGCGACTCTGCGTCTTTGCGAGATTAAAAAAACGTAGATCAAAAACCCAATATTCCAACAAGACATTCATTAGAAAAATCAAGCATTATATTTTCCTTTTCTTGATTTTCAACTACCAATAAATCATAAGGTTCCAAATGGTATGATTTCTCATTAATTTTAATAACTGTTGTATCTAAAAAAAATAAAATTATTATTTGAGCATTATAATGCTGCTCACTATTCGTTTTTATCAGTTTGTGTTGGCTTATTTTTTCAGAAACCATCCAATTAAAATCAATCCCTTTTGTATAAGAAGTCACGTCATCATCCGAATTAAATTCCAAGATTTCATATTTCTCATACGTTCTTTTTTCTTTATTTATCTCAATATTTAAGCAGTTATCAAGCATAACCAAATATCGATAATAGCCTTTAAATTTGGTAAACTCTGAAGGCGCTTCCTCTATTGTAGCACTGCTAATTCTGAATAGAAAATCCTTATCAGCATAGTTTGCTGTTTTCGGATATATCATATATTCATATGTCAATCCGCCACTCCAAACAGAGGCTTTGCTACTTTCTTTAGATAAAAGATGTATGTTCATTTGTTTTCTAAATTTTCAAAGCTGTTTCTCTAAGAAAATAAATTCTAAAGGTTCTTCAGAAACCATAACATGAACACCGCTTTCAGGAAAAGCTTCTCTTTCGCCTGTATCCACATAACCATGACGTTTGTACCATGCAATAAGTTCTTCACGAACCGAAATAACCGTCATAATAATACTTGACAATCCCAAAGATTTGGCATGATTTTCGGCTTCAGCCAAAAGCTTTTTCCCGATGCCGCTATTTTGAAGTTCTGGAGAAACCGTGAGCATTCCCAAATACAATTGATGCCCTTTTTCAACCAATAAAGCCGAACCAATAATCTTTTTATTTTCAGTGAATTTCAGAATCGTATTTTTTGAATTTTGGAAAATTTCTGTCATTTCCTGTTCGTCGGTTCTTTTTCCCTCTAGCAAATGCGCTTCGGTTGTCCAGCCTTTTTTAGAAGTTTCACCTCTGTAGGCAGAATTTATGAGAGTTGTTAATGCGGGAATGTCTTGTAATGTTGATTTTGTAATCATTATGTATTAAAATGAAATGTATTTTATAAAATTAAATTGCCTCCAGCTTTAACAGGAGGAACAAAATTACATTAGAAAATGGCTTCAGCCTAATCTTTAACGTTTTTTGGCTAAAGCCGAATTATTCTATAAAACAAAACCTCCAGCTAAAGCTGGAGGCAATTGATTTTGTATTTGTTTTGAATAAAGAAATCAGATTTAATATTTTGCAGGCTCGCCAGCTTTAGGCAATGATTGTTTTATGAATGTTCTGATGTCTTCATTTGCAGCTTCTAAGTCAGCTTTTCTCAAATACATCATATGACCGCTTCTGTAGCCTTTCCATGACATTCTATCTGTTAGTTTTCCACTTGGATCCATTTGCCATAAATCGTATTTCGCATTAAAATAGTCACAGGCGCCATCATAATATCCGGATTGCACCATTACATGTAAATATGGATTTTGTGCCATCGCTTGTCTCAGGTTTTCGCCAGTTTTATCATTAGACCTGTCCCAAGGATGTACAGAGCCAAACATCATGTATTTAAAGTCCGTTTTGTAATTAAGATTATTGCGTACATACATATTGATTGCAGGAGTAAACGAATGCAACCAAGAAGTAAGCTCAGCATTAAAATCAACACTTTCGCCTGAGTCTTTACGGTCAATTCCTTTGTATCTTGAATCAAGTCTTCCTACAGTGTAACCTTTGTCTCTTAAGAGTTCTTTCCAAAAATAATCATAAGGAACGTCTAGATTGTTTTGCAGAATAACTTTCTCTGATATACCAGAATAACGTGCCATTTTAGTCGCAATTTCTTTTCTTTTTTGTTCTTCCAAAAATCCTCCTTTGCTCATTGCAGGAAGAAGTTCGTTTATAGTAAAATCTTCAACCTCGGGTAGCATATCTGTTAAATCTTTGTTTTGGAGATCAGGACTAAGCATTTTATGATACCAAGCAGTCGCTGCAAAATAAGGTAATTTAAGAGCAGCATCAGAAACAACACCACGAGTTATTCCTAAATCAGTAGGAGAGACCAAAATCACTCCATTTAGATACATCCATTGATTGTTTTGCAATTGAAGCGCTAATCCAGAAACACGAGTTGTACCATAACTTTCACCAATCAGATATTTAGGCGAAGCCCATCGATTCGTGCGGGTTACAAAACCATTGATCCAATCGGCTAAATATTTAATGTCGGCATTTGTGCCAAAGAATTTTGCAGCAGGGATTTCTTTGCTTGTAGGTCTTGAATACGCTGTGTTTACAGGGTTTACAAAAACGATATCAGCAACATCTAAAATAGAATACGGGTTTTCTTTGATTCCGTAAGGCTGTACCGGATATCCTTCATCATCAATATTTAATAAACTTGGTCCCGTATAAGCAATCTGCATCCAAACTGAAGCCGATCCAGGACCGCCATTAAATGAAATAACCAAAGGACGCGAATCCCTATCTTTTACGTCAGAACGCTCATAATACGTATAAAATAATCCAGCAATTGCTTTTCCGTCTTCGTCCCAAACAGGCATGGTTCCGGTTGTTGCTTTGTACGGAACTTTTTGTCCTTTTATCGTCGTTGTATGATTTGTTACGACTTGAGAATCTGGATTGAAAGTAAGGTTGGCAGGTGAATTTTCTTCTTTTTTAGCCGGAGGTGTATCCGTAGTTTTTGGTTTTGCTTCCTGCGCGTGTGAAGTAAGAAATCCCGCTAAAAGGAATAAAGTGAATATTTTTTTCATCGAATTTGGGTATGTTATTAGAGTTTTTAAAGATATAAAAAAATAATAAGCGATGATTTTTAGTCTTAAAGAGAGTTTTGTATGTGCTGCTAGCGCGAGCGTCTCGCTCGTGAACGTTCCAATTGGGTTTTGAATTTCTTTGTGTTCACGAGCGGGACGCTCGCGCTAGCGAGGAGCAACTTTTTTATATAAGGTCTAATTGAAATTATAATTAGATTCGCCTATTTGCAAAATTAGTTCATAGACAAAAACAAATACTTGTCAAATCTATTATTGTAGCAGTTCATGATAGTTATTTTGGATTTATAATTTTTTCAATTAAGTTTTTAGTTGAATTTATCTCATCCATTTCTTCTTTTGTAATAATTGTGGGGTCAACAATTGTAAAATTTCCTATATTATTCTTGTTAAAAACAGAAGATGTTTTTAATTGTTTGTCATAAAGAAATAAGTAGTTACTAGTTTCACCAATGTAAATTAAATTACTTTGTAATAATGTTGAATATTGTTTTTCATTGTCGCAGAACTCTATTTTTTTATTGCTTTTATTTTCTTTTAAATCCTTAGCGTCTTTGAATGCAAAAAAGATGAGAATTAGAAGAAAAAAAAAGAAAAACATCGAGGTAAATACTTCAGCCAAACTAATTCCAATATCTATTTTATCATCTTCGGGATTCCATTTCTTTACTAATTTGTGAAACTTTATGATAAAAAGACAAAAATAAATAGAAAAGGGGTAAACAAATTCTTTTGCAAAAAATATAGCCCAAATTAGAATAAAAGTTAAAATTATTAATGACGATCCTGTGTAATTTTCTTCCACTCTTTCTTCTACTTCTTTCTTATAAAATTCTTCGTCTGAATTATATTTTTTTCTTTGGGATTTATAAAAATGTTTAAAAAAGAATAATAAAGGATAATGAGTTAAGATCATAAGAATGATTTCTGTCAATAAAAGTAGAAATCCTATAAAAACAATAAAATTTACAGTAAAAAAGAGCAAATCACTAAATGATGTATAATATTCTATTTCAATTCCAAAATGAGAATAGAATATTTTTTGATATATATAACCAAAACCGTACATAATCAAGGCGATTATCGGGAGATATTCTTTGTAATTTAAAAGTTTTTTTATCAATTTTTTCCGTTTAATTTCTGATTTCAGTATAATTATCGCCAACTAAGTATATGTGAAATTTCCTTTACATGTTTTATAAATCCAGAGTTGGATTCTTAATTTCATTTATTTTACAAAGAAAAGAGTAGTGTTGTCCTGTAATTTCAATGGAGTAGAATTTCTTCTTATATTCTATCTCAATATATGGTTCTTCATTTATGTCAATTTCATAATTGTTATCTGACGTTTCTCTATTTATTTCTAGTTTATTTCCATTTTTTCCACGAGTATTAATCTTAATTCCGTCAATATTAGCTCCGCCAACTATAAGAGAATTAAAATAATATTTTAGAAACAAACCTTTGTCTAATATTGGATAATTTTCTAAGTATGGTAAATTAAAAGTTTTAACAATAATATCTTTATTACTTTCTTTTAAAAGTTGTTTTTGGCTTTTAGAATCATCTGAAAACCTTGATACCAGATTGTTACCGAATAATAAAACAGTAAATGCAATAATTAGACCTATCAAACTGATAATTGTTCCTTTCTCCCATTTTTTCTTTTTATCAGAATTTGCAATTGACTGATTATGAACATTGCTATTATTGTTAATTATTAAATTCCCAGAGTTTTTAATTTCCAAATCTTTTTCATTGTCAATTTTTACTCCTTTGGTTTTTAAATAATCTATAAATTCAGTTTTTTCATTTTCAAACCAATTTATGAATCCAACTATGTCATCTTTATTAAAATCTGGAACAAATTTTAAGTCTCCATCTTCAATTGCTAAATCTCCATCTTTAATCTGTAAATCAAACTCTTTGTTTTCTAGAAACCATTTTGTAAAATAGTCTTTTACTTTTTCCTTGCTTAGTTTAATTATTCCTTGTTCGATGAGAATGTCGAGAAAAAAATCAGCATCTTCTGTTCGTTTTTCAACTTTTTTCTTTGTGTATTCCTCAAATTTTTTTTCAAAATCTTTTCCAAGGAAAGAATTTCCCCACCAATTATTATTTTCCATTTGCGATGCTAGGTTGTTGAATTCTTGTGTTTTCAAACATAATAATTTTCCTTATAAAAAGCTAATACGAATTACAAATAAAAAACCACAAATTACACTAATATAAAGTCAGTATAATTTGTGGTTTTATTTTTTATAAAATAAATTCTTATCCCAAGAAATACTTCAACTCCTCATAAGTCCCAATCTTCACACTAACCTTCTCCTCATTAATAACACTCTCAATTTGAGCAGGAATAGGAAGTGTAATTCCTAAAGCAGGTTCAACAACATCCAAAAACTTAATAGGATGCGCTGTTTCTAAGAAAATACCAATTGCGTTAGGGTGTTTTTCCAATTCTTTTTTCAAACCTAAATAACCAACAGCGCCGTGCGGTTCTGCGATATAACCATCTATGTTATAGATTTTCTTTAGAGCAACTAGGGTTTCTTCGTCAGTATAACTATAAGAAGAGAAATCTTTTTCGAAAGCTTTTAAGTCATTATTGTACAATTCCTGAATTCTAATAAAGTTACTTGGGTTTCCAACGTCCATTGCGTTAGAAATTGTTGCTTTAGAAGGTTTTGGGTCGTATTTTCCGTTTTCCAAGAATCTTGGCACCGTATCGTTTACGTTTGTAGACGCTACAAAATGTTCAATTGGCAAACCTAATTTCTTTGTCATAATTCCGGCACAGATATTCCCGAAGTTCCCGCTTGGACAAGAGAAAACTAAAGGTTTGTTTTGGCTTTTCAACGCTTTGTAAGCAAAGAAGAAATAAAACATTTGCGGTAACCAGCGCGCAATATTAATAGAATTCGCCGAAGTCAGGTTTTTATGTGCCAAAGTTTCATCTAAAAACGCTTTTTTCACCATGTCCTGACAATCATCAAAAACACCATCCACTTCAAGCGCTTTAATGTTTTGTCCTAAAGTAGTCAATTGTTTTTCCTGAATATCGCTCACTTTTCCTGACGGATATAAAATGACAACATCAACGCCGTCAACGCCAAGAAATCCGCTAGCAACTGCTCCTCCAGTATCACCGGAAGTGGCTACTAAAACAGTGTTTTTAGCGTCTTTTTTATCTTTGTTGAAATAACCCAAACAACGTGACATAAAACGCGCTCCAACGTCTTTAAAAGCCATTGTAGGACCGTGAAATAATTCTAACGAATAGATTCCGTCTTCGACTTTCACCACCGGAAAATCAAAAACTAAAGTCTCGGCAATGATTTCTTTTAATTTGTCTGCAGGTATTTCATCGCCAACGAATTGTTTGATCGCTTCAAAAGCAATTTCTTCGTGGCTTAAACTTTCGATTTTATCAAAAAATGAAGGATCTAAAGCAGTAATGCTTTCTGGGAAATATAATCCTTTGTCAGTTGCTAATCCTTGTATTACGGCTTCTTTGAAAGAAACTTTTGGGGCATTATGGTTTAAACTGTAGTATTTCATTTCTAAATTTTAGATTTTAGACTTTAGATTTTAGATTTTTTGGAGGGAAATTCCAAATTTTTAAATTCTAAATTCCAATAATTATATTCGTTTTTCTTGTCATTTCGACGGAGGAGAAATCTCCGCAAGTAACTCCGCAACGAAATTCCAATCTTTGTCGAGCTTCTAGTGAAGATTTCTCCTCCGTCGAAATGACAAACTATGTCTTCTTCTTACTTAATACATCTCACATTTTACAAGATCCTAACGCCATCGGGATTGATTTTCGAAACGTGAATTTCATACGGTAAATTCATTTTTTCGTAAACGTCGCTCATGGCTTTTGCGATTTTTTCAGCGGTTTCTTTTCCTCTGCTTAAAGCAAAAATTGATGGACCAGAACCCGAAATTCCTGAACCTAAAGCACCATTTTCATAAGCCGTTTGTTTGATTTGATCGAATCCCGGGATCAAAACACTTCGTAAAGGTTCTACGATTTCATCATGAAGCGATCTTCCGATTAATTCGTAATCTTTAGTGTAAAGACCTGCTACAAGTCCGCCTACATTTCCCCATTGCATGATGGCGCTTTTTAGGGAAACGTTTTGTTTCAAAACCGAACGTGCGTCAGAAGTTTTTAATTCAATTTGAGGGTGAACCACCGTTGCGTATAATTCCTCTGGACTGTCAATTCTGATAATATCAAGTGGCGCATAACTTCTTACCAAAGTAAAGCCACCTAAAAGGGCAGGAGCAACGTTGTCGGCATGTGCGTTTCCGCTGGCCAATTTTTCCCCCTGCATCGCAAACTGAACTAAATCTTTACGAGAATACGGTCTTCCTAATAATTCATTAATTCCAAAAACTGCTCCGGCAGAACTTGCGGCGCTGCTTCCAATCCCGCTTCCGGCTTTTATGTGTTTATAAATTTCGATTTCGAAGCCAAAATCCAAATCGCCTAAAGTTTCAAGCATCGCCAAAGCAGCAACTCCAGAGACGTTTTTCTCGGTTTCCAAAGGCAAATCGGCACCGACAATTTTAGTGATTCGAACTCCTTTTTGATCGACTTTTCGAACAATCATTTCATCGCCCGCATTGTCTAAGCAAAGTCCAAGTACGTCAAATCCGCATGAAAGGTTTGCAATTGTAGCGGGACAGAATAATTTTATTTCCATTTCTTTTTAAAGGTTCATAGTGGCAAAGGCTCAAAGGTTTAGAGGTTTACTACTTATTGTTTTTTTAAGGTTCATAGTGGCAAAGATTCATAGGTTTAAAGGTTTTTAACTTTGTCCCTTTGTGCCTTTGCACCTTTGTACCTCTTTAGATATTTCCAATTCTAATAACGTCAGCAAAAATTCCTGATGCTGTTACCGCTGCTCCAGCTCCAGCTCCTTTTATCAATAAAGGCTGATCTACGTAGCGATCAGTGTAGAACAATACGATGTTGTCTTTTCCTTCTAAATTGTAGAAAGGATGATCTTTCGGAATGAATTGCAGACCAACGCTTGCTTTTCCGTTTTCGAATTGCGCTACATATTTCAATCTTGAATCTTTGGCTAAAGCTTCTTTGTAAATGTTCTCAAAATGAGCGGCGTGTTTGATTAACGAAGCAAAAAAATCATCGTTGTTTGTTGTTGCTAAACATTCTGCTGGTAAAAACGATTCATTTGCAATGGCATCGATGTCCATTTCGTAACCGCTTTCGCGAATAAGAATCAGGATTTTACGAGCTACGTCAACGCCACTTAAGTCAATTTTTGGATCTGGTTCTGTGAATCCTTGAACTCCGGCTTCTTTAACCACATCGTGGAAAGAATTGTTTTGATCGAAATTGTTGAAAATGAAGTTCAAACTCCCCGATAAAACCGCCTGAATTTTATGCACTTTATCACCAGATGCAATAAGGTTTTTTACAGTATCAATAATTGGCAATCCCGCACCAACATTCGTTTCAAATAAAAACGGAGCGTTGTATTGGCGAGATAAGCTTTTTAATTTTTTATAGTTGTCGTAAGCAGATGAACAAGCAATTTTATTACAAGTTACAACTGCAATACTTTCTTTCAAGAATTTCTCATACATTTCAGAAACGCTTGCATTTGCTGTAATATCTACGAAAATGCTGTTGCGTAAATTCAATTCTTTTGCACGCGCGATGAATTCTGTTGGAATTGCAGTTTCTCCTTTTTCTAAAGTTGATTGCCAGTCTTTTAATGAAATTCCGTCTTCGTCAAAAAGCATTTTTCTTGAGTTCGACAACGCAATTACGCGAACATTGATTTTTAAAACTTCTTTTAAGAACTTTCTTTGATTGTGAATTTGTTCGATGAATTTCTCGCCAACGTTTCCAACACCCATTACGAATAAATTCAGCTGTTTTGTGTTTTCTTCGAAGAAATTTTCGTGCAAAGTATTCAGCGCTTTTTTAACATCTCTTTCATTGATTACAGTCGAAATATTTCTTTCAGAAGCACCTTGCGCAATCGCACGAATGTTGACGTTGTTTTTCCCTAAAGTGCTGAACATTCTTCCACTCAAACCTTGGTGGTTTTTCATGTTTTCACCAACCAAAGCAATAATGCAAAGGTCTTTTTCTACATAGCAAGGATCGATTTTGTTCTGCGCAATTTCGATTTCAAAAGCTCTGTTGATCGCAGCTTCGGCATTATCAGCATCCGAATTTAAAATTCCGATACAAATTGAATGCTCAGAAGAAGCTTGAGTAATAAAAATTACGTTGATTTTTTCCTGAGACAATACTTCAAACAAACGTCTTGACGAACCAGCAACTCCAATCATTCCGGGACCTTCAAGCGTTAAAAGCGAAATATTGTCGATATGGCTGATTCCTTTTACAACAGTATCTTTTGATACAACAGTATCAGAAATTAAAGTTCCAACAGCTTCCGGTTCAAAAGTGTTTTTGATTAAAATTGGAATATTTTTTCTTAAAACTGGCTGAATTGTTGGCGGATACAAAACTTTGGCACCAAAATGCGATAATTCCATCGCTTCCTGATATGAAATGTTCGCAATAGGCTGTGCTTGTTTTACGATTTTAGGGTTTGCAGTAAACATTCCGTTCACGTCAGTCCAGATTTCAAGTTGTTCTGCATCAATTGCTCCCGCGATAATTGCCGCAGTATAATCCGATCCGCCACGACCTAAAGTCGAAGTGATTCCGTCTAAAGTCTGCGCGATAAAACCTGGTAGAATATTGATTTTTGAATCATTTGAAGCAAAATATTCCTGAATTAATTTGTTTGAAATTTCGAAATTTACAACCGCTTTCCCAAAATCAGCATTTGTTTTAATCAGTTCACGGCTGTCTTTATAAACCGCGTCATTGTTGATTTGCTGATACGCCTGAGCGATGATGTATGACGAAAGCAATTCTCCGAAACTTAAAATAGTATCAGCAGTTCTTGGAGATAATTCGCCAAGCAAGAAACAGCCGTCTAACAACGTTTCTAAGTGATTAATGATTCTTTTTACATGGCTCAACAAACTGCTTTGCCCGCTTACCGGAATCAATTCTTTTAGTGTATCAAGGTGTTTTTTCTCGATTTCGGCAACAACTTCTCTAAAGCTTTCATCGTTTGCTGCCGCTTTTGCCGCTGCCAATTGCAGTAAATCGGTCACTTTGCTTAAGGCAGAAACTACAACAACTAATTTGTCTTTTTCGGCTTTTTGCTTAACAATTTCGAGAACGAGTTTTATATTTTGAGCATTGGCAACCGAAGTTCCGCCAAATTTTAATACTTTCATTTTTTTGATATTTTTTAATAAGGTGCAAAGGTTTGAGTAACAAAGGTTCAAAGGTTATCAACTGTGAACTGAAACGGAAAACTTCGACTATTTTTTCTTTTATGCAATATTTTTTATGTATCCAATAACTCTCTTCTTTCAAGAAAAAAGTATAGGTAACCTAGGATTATATGTAAAAATGTATACCCCTAAGGGGTAGTTGTTGTTGTAGTAGAAATTGTTGTAGCAGCAATTGCAACTCCAGTTTGAGTTGTTATTGTAGAATGATATTTTGTGCTGTTACTTTTCATTTTTGATTTTTCAAAAGTACAGCTTTTAAGTAGGATTTAAAATTGTTATTGCCTTTTTACGAATATTTTAATAATTCAAATCTCAAAAAATCAATATTGAGTATTTGTTAAAATTAGATAAGCTAAATTGAAGTTTTGATATATTTAAGAATGCTTTTTTTGCTTGTAAACCTTATACATTGAATTGATTTTTAACGAAAATGTTGTCAAAAAATGTTGATTTTGGTGAAATCTCAGATTGCTGAATAAATAAAACGGAAGAATTGTCGGGATTCAAATTTTAATTATTGTGATAAAATGTTGCTTTTTAATATTGATTTGTTGAATTTTGACGTTTTAAATTTAAAATAATCATGAGAGAGATTCATTATATAAGTACGGAAACCATAACTTTAGAAACCCTGCAGGAGATTTTAGTAAACAATAAAATGCTTGAATTATCTGAAGAAGCAAAAGTAAACGTTCAGAAATGCCGTGATTATCTTGACAAAAAAATGGCAACACATTCTGCGCCAATCTACGGAATCAATACTGGTTTTGGATCACTTTATAGTGTAAAAATCTCAAATGAAAATTTATCTAAACTTCAAGAAAACCTTGTAAAATCGCATGCTTGCGGTACAGGCGAAGAAGTTCCTGCAGAAATCGTAAAAATGATGCTTTTGCTGAAAATCCAGTCTTTAAGCTACGGAAATTCTGGAGTTCAGTTGATTACTTTGCAACGTTTAGTACATTTTTATAATAACGATATACTTCCTGTTATATATACTCAAGGTTCGCTTGGCGCTTCTGGCGATTTGGCACCTTTGGCACATTTATCTTTGCCGTTATTAGGAGAAGGAGAAGTTTACTTTGAAGGAAAGAAAGTGGCTGCTGCCGAAGTTCTAAAACATTTCAATTGGGAGCCAATTGTTTTGCAGTCAAAAGAAGGTTTGGCTTTATTGAATGGAACGCAGTTTATGAGTGCTTATGGAGCTCATATTTTAATTAAAGGTTACAAATTATCTTATTTAGCCGATTTAATCGGGACGATTTCGCTTGAAGGTTTTGATGGAAGAATCGAGCCATTCAACGAATTGATACATTATATACGTCCGCACAAAGGACAAATTGTAACGGCGCAACGAATTACCGAGTTTTTAGACGGAAGTGAAATTATCGCTCAGGAAAAGAAACACGTTCAAGATCCTTATTCTTTCCGTTGCATGCCTCAGGTTCATGGAGCTTCAAAAGATGCGATTGATTATGTTCGAAAAGTATTCAAAACCGAAATCAATTCCGTTACCGATAATCCAAATATTTTTGTTGAAGAAGATCAAATTATTTCGGGAGGAAATTTCCACGGTCAGCCTTTGGCTTTAGCCTTGGATTTTATGGCAATTGCTTTAGCAGAATTAGGAAGTATTTCTGAAAGAAGAACGTATCAGTTAATTTCAGGATTGAGAAATCTTCCAGCATTTTTAGTTGATAATCCGGGATTAAATTCAGGATTTATGATTCCGCAATACACAGCAGCAAGTATTGCAAGCCAGAATAAACAATTGGCTACTCCGTCAAGCATTGACAGTATTGTTTCTAGCAATGGTCAAGAAGATCATGTAAGTATGGGAGCAAACGGAGCGACTAAAGCTTTACGTGTTTTAGATAATTTAGAGCGTATTTTGGCAATCGAATTGATGAATGCTTCTCAGGCAATTGCGTACAGAGAGCCTTTAAAATCAAGCGATTTTATCGAAATGTTCTTAAGCAGTTATCGTGAAGTTGTACCTTTGGTAAAAGAAGATAGAATCCTTCATTATGACATTGAGAAAACAGTTTCATTCTTGGCTAGTTTCCAAATTGAAAACGATTTGTTAACAATGGCTTAACATTATAGAACATTATTGAAGTAATTTTGCACTATCAAAAATATAAAAATGTCAATAAACAGTATTTTCCAATTTTTAGTGCCGAAAGACAAGAAATTCTTTCCACTTTTTGAAGAGGCTTCAAGCAATTTAATTGAATTAGCATCTAACTTACACGAAGCTGTAAACTTACCATTAAAAGAAAGAGAAGTTCTTTTTCAAAAAATTGATGAATTAGAGCAAAAAGGAGAAGATATTACGCGTCAAACCAATCTGGAATTGAGCAGAAACTTTATTACTCCATTTGATAGAGAAGATATTCATACGTTAATTACTTCAATTGACAACGTTGCAGATTACCTTCACGGAGCTGCAAGCCGTATGAGATTATATCAAGTTGACAAGATTACAAAATCAATCAGAAAAATGACAGAAATCAACCTTGAAGCTTGTCAAAATATTGATAGTGCTGTAAAGGAATTGAGCAACTTGAAAAACATGAAAGTTATTAAAGATTCATGTGCTAGAATCAACAAGCTAGAAAACAAATCTGATAACGTATATAACAAAGCAGTTTTTGAAATTTTTGAAAACGAAACAGACGCTAAAAATATTATTAAATATAAAGAAGTGTTATCTGTTTTAGAATCAGCAACAGATAAATGTAAGAGTGTTGCGAATATACTAGAATCTATTTCTGTAAAACATTCTTAATTCAATTTTTCATTCTGAAGTTATAATTTTATGACGCTACTTATATTAATTATAGTATTAGCCTTAATTTTTGATTACATCAATGGTTTTCATGATGCGGCAAATGCTATAGCGACAGTTGTTGCAACAAAGGTTTTGACGCCTTTTCAGGCGGTTCTTTGGGCAGCATTTTTTAACTTTTTAGCTTATTGGGTTTTCGGATTTGGTGTTGCAGATACTGTTGCTAAAACAGCGCACACAATGGAAATCAACCTAGTAGTGATTCTTGCCGGAGTTATTGCGGCAATCTGCTGGAACCTATTGACTTGGTGGCTCGGAATTCCTTCGAGTTCTTCACATACACTTATTGGGGGTTTTGCAGGGGCAGCCGTTGCGCACGCAATTGCAGTTCACGGATTTTCAGGATATATTGGTGAAGATGGTACAACACATTATTGGTACCAAATTGTAAGCTGGTACAAAGCCGGAAAAGACGGTGGGATGCCTTCTGGAGTAATAATTATTATTGCTTTTATTGTTTTAGCACCGTTAATAGGAGCAATAGCATCTTATTTGATTTCGATTTGGCTTTTAAATGCTTCACGTAAAAGTATTGGTCCTAAAATTTTTACTGTACTTTTAATGATTGCTACTGTTTGGTTTGTATATTCTCAAATGGTTCCGTTTTCTGAAATAGAAAAACCTAGATTTGAATCTCATTTTTGGAGTGTAGTCTTTGATTCTCATAATATTAAATGGTTTTTAGTTGCCTTTATTATTTTAACTGTTAGTGGTTTCTGTTTGATATTCAGCAGTCTGAATCTTCATCAAGCTGATGCTGCACTGAAAAAAATGCAGTTGATATCTTCTGCAGCCTTCAGTTTAGGTCACGGAGGAAATGACTCTCAAAAAGTTATGGGTATTATTGCTGCAGCTGTAGCGGTTTATATCAATACAAATCATGGCGTTCATATGGATCCTTGGTTAGATGTTGTATTGCCAAATGATGATACAGGAGTAAAAGGGGTAATGCCAAGCTGGATTCCATTAGCTTGTTATTCTGCAATTGCGGCTGGAACTTTGAGTGGTGGGTGGAAAATTGTGAAAACAATGGGTTCTAAAATCACAAAAGTAAGCTCATTTGAAGGAGTTGCTGCAGAAACTGCTGGAGCTTTGACATTATACTTTACGGAACACTTAAAAATTCCAGTAAGTACAACGCATACTATTACAGGATCTATCATTGGGGTTGGATTAACAAAACGTGTTTCTGCCGTTAGATGGGGAGTTACTGTAAGTTTGATCTGGGCTTGGATTTTGACTATTCCTATTTCAGCTATATTAGCAGGTTTGGTTTATTTTGTGCTAAGCGTGTTTATTTCGTAAAACGATTATTGTGAAATGTGAGATATAAAAATCGCATTTTCCTAAATATTAAAAAAGCCGATTTCAAATTTGAAATCGGCTTTTTTTGTTGAATAAATAATGATTTTTCATGCTTTGTAAAAGTCTTAAAATTGTATTTTAAGAACTTATTTGATTGATTGCTTTAGTTGTCAGAGGATATTTTTGTAAAAAAAAATCTAATGATTGTGTAATTATGTCAAACATTAAAAATAGTCTAAAATTATACTTAGCAATTATTATTTTCTCTTTGTTTTCATGTAAGTCAGATGATGTGAGGAAAGTTTATTTGGCTCAAGATCAAGAAAAGGTTACAGAGTTTCCTGATGCGAAAACAGATCCAGTTTCTTATTTTTTAAAAGGATTTGTAAATAGAACCATAAAAGGCATCAGCACCGATGAATTGGAGTATTATTCGCGAGAAAGAAATGATACTTTGTTGGTTATTGTTAAAGTCAGAGATATATTTAATATTGAGAGGTCTTCAAGAAAATCTTTGCTCTATTCTGTTCAGGATGGCTTGCATGCTTCTGAGCATGCATCCAATAAAACATTTTATATTGACATTGAAGGAAATTTCAATACGCTTTTAGTTAAAAGTCCTATAAAATATGATTTAGACGGCAGATTTGCTAATGAAGAGCTAATACTTCCTTTTTATGGAAAAAAACGACCGATAAATTAGCGTTCAAAGTTTGATTGCTTTGATGTAATAACTTTATTAAAATTTCTGTAGATTTTTATGATTGTGTTTTCTTTTGTAATGTGTTTGTTTTAGTTTTTTGTCATCTTCAGAAATGATGCTGATTGTTCCATCGATTTCTAACATTGCTAGTTTTACATTTTTAAAGAATTCGATTCCGTGTTCACGCATAGCTTCTTTTAATTCTTCGTCAGAAATATCAAGTCGGCTTAAGGCTTTAAAATCAAGTTTTCCGTCGTGAATCAAAACTTCTGGCTTGTCTAATATCAAATCTCCAATAACTTTATATCTGCGAGTAAGTTTTTTAATTGCAAAGTTGATTACAAACAAAACCAAAGCCGCTACTAAACCGCCCGCTAAACTCGTATCTGGGCCAACCATTGCATTTTGAACCGAGTTACTGATCAGTAAAATCAGAATAATATCGGCGGTATTTAATTGGGAAAGTTCTTTTTTGCCAAAAATTCTCAAAGCAATCGTCATGAAAAAATACACAGCGACACTTCTAATTATAATATCGAAATAGGGGAATTGTATCATTTTTATTCTTTTGTTTTATTAAAGTTAAATAAAAAAGCTTTGCCAAAGTTTTAAACTTTGACAAAGCTGCTAAATTATTTATGTGGAATTAAGTTGAAATGAACTTAATTATAGTTTGAAATTCTTTTCAATAGCTTTTATCATTTCTCCAGCGACATCTTTATTGGTTGCGCCTTCAATTCCTTCAAGACCTGGAGAAGAGTTTACTTCAAGCAATAATGGTCCTTTAGATGAACGAATAATATCTACACCAGCTACTTTTAAATCCATTGCTTTTGCGGCTTTAATGGCGATTTTTTTCTCTTCGGCAGTTACTTTTATCACAGATGCAGTTCCGCCAAGGTGAATATTAGCTCTGAATTCGCCTGGCATGGCTTCACGCTGAATTGCTGCTACTACTTTTCCGTCGATTACAAAACAACGTATATCTTTTCCGTTAGCTTCTTTGATAAATTCTTGAACTAAGATATTGGCATTTAAACTTTTGAAAGCATTGATAACACTTTCTGCAGCTTTTTTGGTTTCGGCTAAAACAACGCCTTTTCCTTGTGTTCCTTCTAATAATTTTACAATTAGAGGTGAACCGCCCACCATTTTAATTAAGTTGTCTGTATCGAGCGGAGAATTGGCAAATCCGGTTGTTGGAATATCGATTCCGCTGTTTAAAAGCAATTGAAGCGAATATAATTTGTCTCGTGATTGTGTGATGGCTGTCGCCGAATTTAAACAGAAAACTTTCAAAGCCTCAAACTGGCGTGTCAAAGCACAACCGTAAAAAGTAATGCTCGGTCTGATTCTCGGAATAATAGCATCAAACTGATTTAATATTTTTCCGCCTCGATAGTGAATTTCTGGCGTTTTAGCGTCTAGTTTCATATAACATTCTTTGATGTTCAAAAAATGCATTTCATGACCGCGCATTTCGCCGGCTTCCATGATTCTTTTATTGCTGTATAATTCGGGATTGCTGGCTAAAAGTCCAATTCGCAAACCAGAACTTGCTTTTTCTGAATTTTGATATAATTCCTTAAGAGATTCTGGAGTAGGCTGTCCTAAAAGGTATTTTTGTTCTGGATCAACTAATACGCGTCCGCTCATGGCTTCACGGCCTAAAAGCATACGGAAACCCATTGAATCACGATTGGTCAATGTCATTTCGATTGGCCATTTTGCATCGCCAATTTTTAAATGAGTTTGAATAACATAACGATGTTCTCTAAAACCGCTTGAACTTTTTACAATTCTCTTATCAACCAGCGGCGCTTCGCAATGA
The DNA here is from genome assembly GCF_007341385.1 of Flavobacterium daemonense. GTDB lineage: Bacteria > Bacteroidota > Bacteroidia > Flavobacteriales > Flavobacteriaceae > Flavobacterium > Flavobacterium daemonense. Next base: position 26,877 of record NZ_VJYD01000004.1, on the reverse strand, counting down.
ATGATAGTTTTAATATTATTCTGAATTGGATTAATGTCGAATTTTACCCAATTGGCATCATTTTTTATAAAAGGAGCTATGTTGATAGCGTGCATTGCCGAAGTTTTGGCACCAGAATCGACACGAGCTTTAATCGTTGGGATTCCAAGTTCTGGAAATGAGCACCATTCTTCGCTGCCTAAAATGACTTTGTGTTGAAGCATACGTTATTTTATTATAAAATTTAATATTCAAAAGTAGCTATTTGCTTTTACTAAAGATAGTAAATTATCTAAAAAAAACACCCGTTATGTTATGAAAACGTAACGGGTGTATTATTTTTGGTATAAATTTTAAGTAATTTATTGATTTGTCGGTTCTTCAGCTTTATGAATTTCTACTGAAAGTTCTTGCGAGTCATCTTTCAAATCCATCATGATTTCGTCACCAGAATGTATTTTCGAAGTAATGATTTCTTCTGCTAACAAATCTTCAACGTATTTCTGAATAGCTCTTTTTAGAGGTCTTGCTCCAAACTGTTTGTCGAAACCTTTCTCAGCAATAAATGCTTTTGCTTTGTCTGTCAAGCTTAATTTGTAGCCTAACTCAGCGATGCGAGAATATAGTTTTTTCAATTCGATTTCGATAATCAAATCAATATCAGCTTTTTCTAAACTATTGAATACAATTACATCGTCAATTCTGTTTAAGAATTCAGGAGCAAAAGTTTTCTTCAAAGCGTTTTCGATAATGCTTTTAGAGTTTTCATCGGCTTGAGCCACTTTTGCAGCAGTTCCGAATCCAACACCTTGACCAAAATCTTTCAATTGACGTGCACCAACGTTAGAAGTCATGATAATAATAGTGTTTTTAAAGTCGATTTTACGACCTAGACTATCTGTTAAATATCCATCATCTAAAACTTGAAGCATCATATTAAACACATCTGGATGTGCTTTTTCGATCTCGTCTAAAAGAACAACACAATATGGTTTTCTACGAACTTTTTCAGTTAATTGTCCACCTTCTTCATAACCTACGTATCCTGGAGGCGCTCCAACTAAACGAGAAATAGCAAATTTCTCCATGTATTCACTCATGTCAATACGAACTAAAGCATCTTCAGAATCGAATAATTCTTTAGCTAATACTTTTGCTAATTGCGTTTTACCAACACCAGTTTGCCCTAAGAAAATGAACGAACCAATTGGTTTGTTTGGATCTTTAAGTCCGGCTCTGTTACGTTGAATAGAACGTGCAATTTTAAGAACAGCTTCATTTTGACCAATTACTTTATTCTGAATCAATTCAGGTAATTGAGCTAATTTATTGCTTTCTGTTTGTGCAATTCTGTTTACAGGAATTCCAGTCATCATCGAAACAACATCGGCTACATTATCTTCAGTAACTTCAATTCTGTTGTTTTTAGAATCCTCTTCCCATTGTTCTTGAGCTAAAGCAAGATCTTTCTCAATACGTTTTTCATCATCGCGAAGTTTGGCAGCCTCTTCATATTTTTGTTTTTTGACTACCATGTTTTTGTTCTCGCGAACTTCTTCCAATTGACGCTCTAAATCCAAAATTTGTTTCGGAACATCAATATTAGTAATGTGAACACGTGATCCAGCTTCGTCCATTGCATCGATTGCTTTGTCTGGCAAGAAACGCTCAGACATATATCTGTTTGTTAATTTAACACAAGCTTCAATTGCTTCTGGAGTATAGGTTACGTTGTGGTGATCTTCGTATTTGTCTTTAACATTGTTCAAAATAGCGATAGTTTCCTCAACAGAAGTTGGTTCCACAATTACTTTTTGGAAACGTCTTTCAAGAGCGCCATCTTTTTCAATGTATTGTCTGTACTCGTCAAGAGTAGTTGCTCCAATACATTGAATTTCACCTCTTGCTAATGCTGGCTTAAACATATTTGAAGCATCTAGAGAACCAGTTGCTCCACCGGCACCAACAATAGTATGGATTTCGTCAATGAAAAGAATGATATCGTCATTTTTCTCAAGCTCGTTCATTACGGCTTTCATTCTTTCCTCAAATTGTCCTCTATATTTAGTTCCGGCAACTAAGCTCGCCAAATCAAGAGTTACAACACGTTTATGGAAAAGAATACGAGACACTTTCTTCTGGATGATACGCAAAGCTAGTCCTTCTGCAATAGCAGATTTACCAACTCCAGGCTCTCCAATAAGAAGCGGGTTGTTCTTTTTTCTTCGGCTTAAAATTTGCGAAACACGTTCAATTTCTTTTTCGCGTCCTACAACCGGATCTAGTTTTCCTTCCTCAGCCATTTCTGTTAAATCTCTCCCAAAATTATCTAACACCGGAGTTTTAGATTTTTTGTTTGACTTATTGGCGGGATTATTGAAACTACTTTCTTTAAGACTGTCATCTTGTCCTGAATCGTCATTGTATGACTCATTCCTTGGCAAGTTTTCTAAAAATTCTTCTTCGTTTGGCGTCATGTTTAGATATTGTTCTTTAGCTATGTCATAATCTATTTTAAGTTTATTCAATAGCTTGGTTGTTGGATCGTTTTCGTTTCGTAAGATGCATAAAAGCAGGTGAGCCGTGCTTATCGACGAGCTCTGAAATACTTTTGCTTCAAGAAATGTTGTCTTAAGGGCTCTTTCAGCCTGGCGTGTAAGATGAAGGTTTTTCTTTTCAGTGTTTATCTCAATGCTGTGATTGGCTGGACTCAGTATTTCTACTTTCCTGCGTAAATGATCTAAATCGACTGCTAGGTTATTAAGTATATGAATAGCTTTTCCGTTACCATCTCTTAAAATGCCTAGCATCAGATGTTCAGTACCAATAAAGTCGTGCCCTAAACGAAGTGCTTCTTCCTTACTGTATGTAATAACATCTTTTACTCTTGGTGAAAAATTATCATCCATAATATATAATTCGATATGTAAATTTAATTATTTACTGGTTGAAAAACAAAAATCATACCTATTGAGATCTGCTGTCAGCTAATTGACAAAAAAAATAACAATAAAAGAGTTAAAAAACGCTTAATTTATTAACTAAAATCGAAAATAAAGTTGTTAATAAATCATTGAAATAAGTGCAAGTAAATAGCGGAAAAAATTTCAAAAAAACGTATCTTGGCACGCTTTGAAACTAATATAATTATTTAAACATAACAACTTATGTCTGAAGGAGAAAAGTTAATTCCTATTAACATTGAAGATGAAATGAAATCAGCTTACATCGATTATTCGATGTCAGTAATCGTATCCAGAGCACTTCCTGATGTTAGAGATGGCTTGAAACCAGTGCATCGAAGAGTTCTTTACGGAATGTATGATTTAGGTGTAACTTCAAGATCTGCCCACAAAAAATCTGCGAGAATTGTAGGGGAAGTACTGGGTAAATATCACCCGCACGGTGATACTTCTGTTTATGATGCAATGGTTCGTATGGCTCAAGAATGGAGCATGCGATATTTATTAGTTGATGGTCAGGGTAACTTTGGTTCTGTCGATGGAGATAGTCCTGCAGCAATGCGTTATACTGAGGCTAGAATGCGTAAAATCTCAGAAGATATTATGGCTGATATCGAAAAAGAAACAGTTGATTTTCAGCTGAACTTTGACGATACTTTATATGAGCCAAAAGTAATGCCTACAAGAGTTCCTACTTTGTTAGTGAACGGAGCAACCGGTATTGCGGTTGGTATGGCGACAAATATGCCACCTCACAATTTAACTGAAGTTATCAACGGTACTTTGGCTTATCTTGGCAATAATGATATTGAAGTTGATGAATTAATGACTCATATCAAAGCTCCAGATTTCCCGACTGGAGGTGTTATTTACGGATACGAAGGTGTTCGTGAAGCTTTCAAAACAGGAAGAGGGCGTATTGTAATGCGTGCTAAAGTTGGTTTTGAAGAAGTTGACGGAAGAGAGTGCATTATTGTTACTGAAATCCCATACCAGGTCAACAAAGCCGAAATGATCAAACGTACGGCTGATTTGGTAAATGATAAAAAAATCGAAGGTATTGCCAATATCCGTGATGAATCGGATAGAACGGGAATGCGTATCGTTTATATCTTGAAACGTGATGCTACGCCAAACGTAGTTTTAAATACCTTATATAAATACACTCAATTACAATCTTCTTTCAGTGTAAACAACATTGCATTGGTAAAAGGACGTCCTCAATTATTGAATCTAAAAGATATGATTCATTATTTTATTGAGCACCGTCATGATGTTGTGGTTAGAAGAACGCAATTTGAATTGCGTAAAGCGGAAGAAAGAGCGCATATTTTAGAAGGTTTGATTATTGCTTCTGATAATATCGACGAAGTAATTGCGTTAATTAGAGGATCTAAAAACACAGACGAAGCAAGAGAAAAATTAATCGAAAGATTTAAATTGTCTGACATTCAAGCTCGTGCAATTGTTGAGATGCGTCTTCGTCAGTTAACTGGACTGGAGCAGGACAAATTAAGAGCTGAGTTTGAAGAATTAATGAAATTAATTGAGCACTTAAAAGCTTTATTAGCAGATGTTAATTTAAGAACTGATTTGATTAAGGAAGAATTAATTGAAATTCGCGATAAATATGGTGATGATCGTCGTTCGCAAATTGAATATTCTGGAGGAGATGTAAGTATTGAAGATTTGATTGCCGATGAAAATGTGGTAATCACGATTTCTCACGCAGGTTACATCAAACGTACAAACCTTACAGAATACAAAACGCAGAATAGAGGAGGAGTTGGACAAAAAAGTGCAGGAACAAGAGATCAAGATTTCCTTGAACATATGTTCGTAGCAACCAACCACCAATACATGATGTTCTTTACACAGAAAGGAAAATGTTTCTGGATGCGTGTTTATGAAATTCCAGAAGGAAGCAAAACAGCAAAAGGAAGAGCAATTCAAAACTTGGTAAATATTGAAAGCGACGATAAAGTAAAAGCTTTCATTTGTACACAAGATTTAAAAGACAAAGATTATATCAATACACATAACCTTGTAATGGTTACAAAACAAGGACAGGTGAAGAAAACTTCTTTAGAGAAATATTCTAAGCCTCGTGTAAATGGTGTTGCCGCGATTACAATTAAAGAAGGTGATGAGTTGATTGGAGCGCAATTGACAGACGGAGAAAGCCAAATTATTTTGGCGGTTAAATCTGGTAAGTTAGTTCGTTTTGAGGAAACTAAAACACGTCCGATGGGAAGAACAGCTTCTGGAGTTCGCGGAATTACCTTAAAAGACGATACTGATGAAGTAATTGGTATGGTAACTGTTGGTAAAAATGATGTGAACGATTCTCAGATTTTGGTTGTAACTGAAAACGGTTACGGTAAACGTACGAAGTTAGTTGATGAAGACGGAGAGGATGTTTACAGAATTACAAACCGTGGAGGTAAAGGGGTTAAAACGCTTAATATCACAGAGAAAACTGGAAAATTAATCTCGATCAACGCTGTAACAGATTCTGATGATTTAATGATTATCAATAAATCAGGATTAACAATCAGAATGGCGATTGAAGATCTACGTGTTATGGGTCGTGCAACTCAAGGTGTTAGATTGATTAATCTTAAAGGTAAAGATTCGATTGCAGCAGTTACGAAAGTAATGAAAGATGAGGCAGAAGAAGTGGTTGTTGATGAGGATGGAAATGTTGTGGAGTCTGCAATTGAAAGAGTGAAGCCAGATCTTGATGAAGTTCTTGAAGATGACGGAACCGCAGATGATGACGATGACGACGCTGATGATGTAGTTGAAGACGAAGAAGAAGAATCTGATGAGTAGGAATCTGAAGAATAATAAAAAAAGAGAAAATTAAAATTAAATACACAAATTGAACACTATGAAAAGTAAATATGTACTACTTGCTTCAGCACTATTGATTTCGGCAGCAACGTTTGCTCAAAAAGATCAAATCAAAAATGCTGAAAAAGCGCTGAAAAGCGGCGACGCACAAGGGGCAATTGCAATATTGAAAGATGCTGAAAATTTAGTAACAAATGCTAAAGATGTAGAGCAAGCACAATACTATTTTGTAAAAGGAAACGCTTACTTAGATTTAGCAAATAAAAAAGTAGAAGAAAGCAAAAACTTAACTGCTGCTGCTGAAAGCTATAAAACATTAATTGATGTTGAAAAAACTTCTGGAAAACAAAAGTATTCAACTCAGGCTGCAGCTTCAATTACTGAGATTAAAGGAAAATTGATCAACTCAGCTATTGCTGATTCTCAGGCTAATAAACACAAAGAAAGCGCTGCTAAATTATATGATGCTTATTTGTTAGATAAAAACGATACAATCAATTTATACTACGCGGCTTCTACAGCTGTAAATGCACAAGATTACGATACTGCATTGCCAATGTATGAAGAATTGAAAAAACTAAACTATTCTGGAAAAGGAACTCTTTATACTGCTGTAAACAAGATTTCTGGAAACGATGATGGTTTTGCTAATGCAAAAGATAGAGATTTAGCTGTAAAATTAGGAACTCACGAAAAACCTAAAACAGAAGCTATTCCTTCTAAAAGAGGAGAAATCTATAAAAACTTAGCATTGATTTTAGTTCAAAAAGGAAAAACTGAGGAGGCTAAAAAAGCAATTGCTGACGCAAGAAAAACAAATCCAGATGATTCTTCTTTGATTCTAACAGAAGCTAATTTATATCTTGAAACTAAAGATTATGATACTTATAAAAAATTAGTAAACGAAGCTTTAGAAAAAGAACCAAACAATGCTGATTTGATTTTTAACTTAGGAGTTATCAGTGCAGGTGCAAAAAATACTGCTGATGCTGAGAAATACTATTTAAAAGCAATCGAAATCAAACCTGATTATGTAAATGCTTACATTAACATTGCTGCTCTTAAATTAGAGGCTGAAAAACCAATCATTGATGAAATGAATAAATTAGGTACTTCAGCTAAAGATATGAAGCGTTATGACGTATTGAAAGCGCAAAGAGAAAGTGTTTTCAAAAGCGTTATTCCTTACCTTAAAAAAGCAAACGAATTAGATCCTCAAAACGAAGATGTTAAAAAGACATTAATTGGGGTTTATAGTGCTCTTGAAATGACAGCTGAAGTTAAAGCTTTAAAAGCTAAATAAACTCAAAATAGTTAAAAATGAAAAAACCATTCACTGCGGTGAATGGTTTTTTTATGGTATAAAGTCTTGATTAACTTTCTAAAGTTGCATTCAGCGTTATTGTAGTATTTAAAAGTTTTGAAATCGGACATATCTCTTTTGCTTTTGCAGCTGTTGCATTAAATTCTTCTGCAGAAATTGAAGGAACTTTTCCTTTTAATTCTAAATGAATTAAAGTAATTGTTCCGTCTTCAAAAGTCACTGTGGCTTCTGTAGTCAAATTATCTGCGGTAAAGCCACCTTCGTTTAACAAAAAACTTAATTGCATTGTAAAACATCCCGAATGCGCTGCTGCAACAAGTTCTTCTGGGTTTGTTCCTACTCCGTCAGCAAATCTTGTTTTAAATGACAATTGTGCGTTGTCTAAGGTAGTACTTTGTGTGCTAATTGTTCCTTTTCCTTCCATTCCGGTTCCTTGCCAGTTGGCGTGTGCTTTTCTAGTAAATTTCATTATTTAAGTATTTTGAATTAATAAATCGTATTTAAAGTATTGATTTTCAATTAAAATCAATCTATCAAATATAAGTATTATTTTGATTTGCAGTTTTATCAATTCGTTACCAGAAAGTGAAAAGCAAAAAAAATAGAGCGATTTTGGGAATGGCGCATAAAATAAAATTCCAAATTCCAATCAAAATAGTTTTAATTGGAATTTGGAATTTAAAAATTGGAATTTAAATAGTTGGTTTATTCCTGATTTAAATTTCTAAGTTGTTTCAGTTTATCTTTCCATACTTCAAGGCTTTCCTTGTGGATGGCAATATTTTTGCGTACTTCAAGAACAATTGAATTTTCTTTTTTAGCGTTTTTAGTATTTGTAAAAAACTGAATATTGTTTTCTAATTGAAAAATTTCATTTTGAACTTCTTCAATTTTACGCATTATAAAGATTTTCTCATTATCAAGCTTGCGTGTATCGTTACTTTCTGATAAAGTGTCAAGACGGTTTGAAAAACGCATCATTTCGCTTTCTTTTTTGCTCAAACTTAATTTTTCAAAAAGCGCATCTAGAATTTTATTGAATTTACCTTCAATATGACGTCTTGAAAACGGAACTTTTCCATAACCTTTCCAAATTTCAATATGCTGTTTAATAGCATCTAAGTCGGTTTTGTGATCGCCTGTAAGTTGATATGCTCTTAAAATATCTAAATAAGCTTTTTTATTATCAAAAGCAGCAACTTCATCTTGATTTTCTTCCGATTTATGCTCTTTTAATTTATCAAAATAATGATTGCAGGCATCTTTGAATTCTTTCCAGATTTTATCCGAATATTTTTTAGGAACGTGACCAATTTGTTTCCACTCTTCCTGAATTTGCTTCATAATTGGAGTAGTGCTACCAAAATCAGTACTTTCCTGTAATTCTTTAGCTTTTGCAACCAAAGCCATTTTTTTGTTCAAATTATCGTTTTGATCTTTTTTAATGTCTTTATAAAACGAATTTTTAAATGCATTAAAATTTCTAACGGCAGTTTTGAAAGCCGACCAAGTTTCTTCATTTACATCAGATGGGACTTTTCCAGCTGCAAAAAACTCATTTCTAAGTGCTTCAACTTTTTGGATTTGTACAAGCCATTGTGAATGAGAATTTACTTTTTCGGTTCCTAAAACTTCGATTTTGCCAATTATTTCTTTTTTGATTTCAAGATTTTTCTGTTCGTTGGCTCTTTGGCTTTCAAACAACAATTCTCTTTTATCATGTATTTTTTTGGTCAATTCACTGAATTTATTCCAGATTTCATCACGATGCTCTTTAGAAACAGGTCCAATATCTTCTTTCCAGATTCTATGTAAATCCTGAAGTTCACGGAAAGCTTTGCTGATATCAGTTTCGTTTGCTAATTCTTCAACGCGCGCTATAATTTTTTGTTTTTGTTCCAAATTATATTTGAAATCCAAATCTCTTGCCTCACGATCTAAATGAAGGTAATCATAAAAATTTTCAACATGAAAATGATAATTATTCCAAACGTGGTTGTATTTGTCTTTAGGAATTGCTCCAGCGTTTTTCCATCTTTCTCTCAAGTCATTAAAATGCTTCAGAGTATCCTTGATGTTTTCCTGCGGATTAATAAGTTCTTTTAATTCCTCAACAATAGCAAGTCTAGTCTCTAAATTTGTTTTTAAATTACTTTGTAAATGTTTAAAGTGAGCATTTCTTTTTTCTCTGAAAACATTATAATATTCGTCAAATTTAGATTTTAGTGGAGAATGGTATTCAAATTCTTCGTTAGGATCTTGTTTTGAAGCGTTAAATTCTTCTCTTTTTTCTTCAATCAAGTGATTGTATTGCAGTAAAAAAGATTTTTTAATTTCTTCAATATGATCTTTGACAGACATTACTTTATCTGTCTGAATTAATTTTCTTAGTTCATCTACAAGTGCATCTAATGAGAAAGTATCGTAATCCTGCATAGGAATATCATGACGCTCTTTCAGCGTTTCATCTTCACTTTCTTCTGCATTAGAGTTTGTAATGGCGTCTAGCGCATCTTGATGATTGTCTTCTTCTGCAACAGCTTTTGTTTCTGTTTCTGTAGCCAATGTTTCATCAATCGCGTTTTCTTGAATAGAATCAGTTGTTTCGATTCCTACTTTTCCGTCTGCATCCTGCAGGTTATCATTCTTTTCTTCTAACATTTTTAAATGTATAAGGTTTTTATTTAAACAGTGCGAAAGATAGTAAAGGTGTTTCTAAATACAAAATAAATCGCTTGTTTATACGCTATTTTACGACGAAATTCTTATTTTATACATTCATATTGTATATATCATATAAAGTTTTAAATCTTTATTTGAAGTAAATGTAAATTCAATGTGAAGAAAGAAATTAATAAAATGCTGAAATTACATTAAAGTATATTGAAATACTAAAACAGAATCAATACACCGCCTTCTATGCCATAATTGTATGTTTTATCGCCACCAAATGCAACACTTGGATGGATATACACTAGATTTGTTGGCGTAATTTTTCTTCCATATTCGACGTAAGCATTATTTTGATATCCTTTTATGGTACTATTATATCTTAGCGCGACGTCGCCGGCAATCCAGTTTTTGCCAAAGAAATGAAAGAGTACACTTTCGAGCACGCCAATGCTGATATCAGAACGCTGACTTGAGCCTGCAAAACTTTGCTGGTATTCAAAAGAAGAAATCCAAAGGTCTTTTTTCTCATTAAAATAGCGACCGTAGAAGAAAGCAGGCATGAACACCCATTTACCAGATCCAAAAGCAGGATCTACCGCAGAATTAGCATAAACTCTTGCTCGAACCGCAATACCTTGGCTGTTTTTCATAAAAGGTATGTAGCTGATACCTGCGCCAACATCTCCAAGACCTGTTTTGTTGGTTTCATTGGTATTTGCAGAAACCAATGGAAGATCAAATCTTAGATTCCAGGCTTTACTGCCAATAGGAATTAAAGCACGTGCTTGGGTAGTATTAAATGAACCGTTTTTAGTATCCAGATATTCGTTATAAAAAAGTAACGTTTGCAGGTAATAACGAAAACGAGGTTCGGTAAAAGGAATTTTTCCTTCAACTTCTGTTCCTTGTGCATTTGAAGTTGCGATTCCTAAAAAAACAAAAATAAAAAGTAAGTATATTTTTTTCATAACTACTTATTAATGAGTAGTCTAAGTTACGAAAAAAACGTTAACATTTAATTTGTGGTTATTTTTTTATTTATTCCAAATTTTCCATGCTTTTTCGGCTTGAAATATAAGCATATCGTAGCCATTTTTTATTATTGCGCCTCTTTCTTTAGCATTTTTTAAAAATTGCGTTTCAGCAGGATTATAAATCAAATCGTACGCAATATGCTTATCGGTAAAAAACTCGTAAGGAAGTTCAGGACACGCTTCAATATTAGGACTTGTTCCTACTGGTGTACAATTGATTATGATTTGGAAATTATCAAAAGTGGTAGCATTAATGAAGTTATAGTCAATAATGTTTTCTTTCGCTTCGCGCGAAACAAAAGTGTATGGAATATCAAGTTCTTCCAAAGCAAAAGCGACACCTTTCGATGCGCCTCCAGTTCCGAGGATTAATGCTTTTTTATGATGTGGCTCTAATAATGGTTTTAATGATTTTTTAAAGCCGTAATAATCAGTGTTATATCCTTTTAGTTTTCCTTTTTTGGTAAATTTAATGGTGTTTACAGCGCCAATCAGTTTTGCTTTTGTTGAAAGTTTGTCTAAAAAGGGAATAACTTGCTCTTTATAAGGAATAGTTACGTTTAAGCCTTTTAAATCAGGATTGTTTTTAAGTAATCCTTTAAAATGACTTATTTCTGAAATGTCAAAATTTTCATAGGTATTTCCGGCAAAAACCTCATTGTTGAATTTTTCTGTAAAATATCCTTTTGAGAAAGAGTAACTAATATTACGGCCAAGCAAGCCAAAACGTCTTTTTAGAGTATCAATCATTCTTATTTCTTATGTTTTTCAATATAATTTTTAACCATTTTTTTGGACCAGACAACCGGAAACAAATCTTCAATCAAAATATAATTGTCGAAGTTTAAACGTAAACCATTGCTTAAATGAAATTTAGCTTTTGTATTGTCCTGAATCATAAAATACAATCCAGCAAGACGGTACTCGATTTCGTTTTCTTCTGGAAAATATTCTGTTGCCTGCAATAAAGTTTGGATAGCACTTTCGAATTCACCCAAAAATTGAAGAATATCTACCCAAAACAACCAAGTATCTAAGGCATAATCTCCAAATTCTACCGCTTTTCTATAACCAAATTCAGCTTCTTCAAAAAAGTTCATCTGTTTGTTTATCGTTGCATAACGTTTCCAGTACAAACGATTTTGATTGTCAATTGCCAAAGCTTTATTGACAAAAAACAAAGCTTTCTGGAAGTTTTTCTGACGAACATAAAAATCAGTAATAGCAATCCATCCTTTGTCTAGCAATGGATCTTCATGCACAGTCTGATTGTAATATTGAAGCGCTTTTACTGCATTTCCAAGTTTTTCATAACATTTTCCAATACGCAATAATGCATAGGAAGTCGCGTCATCAAGCTCGATCGTGCGATTGTAGCTTTCAATTGCTTCGTTATATTTTTTAAGGCGCTCATAAGCTTTCGCTTTTTCCATAAACGCTCCTAAAAACTCATCATCAATCAACGTAGCATAGTCAAAAGCGCGAATTGCTGCTTCGTATTCTTTTACGCCATAATGCAGGCGCCCCAGCTGATGCCAAGCGATTTCGCTATACGGATTTCTGTTTATATATTCGTTAAGATAAACGATGGCTTCCTGATTTTGATCTAAAAATTCAAAACAGTAAACCACGTTGTATAAAGCCGATTGATCTTCTAAATCTTCCTCAAGACATTTGATGAAATTGTCTTTTGCCATCTCAAGATTATCCATAAAAAGATATTCCATTCCAATCAAGTTGTACACATCGGCGTAATCATCTGTATATTGCAGTGCAATTTTCAATAATTCTACCGCTTTTTCGTGTTGATCTCTCTTAGAACAGATATTTGCTTTCTGGATATAAATCTCTTCGTTGTTGGGTTCAATTGCATACAACTCATTCAAAAGCTTTTCAGCGATATCAAGTTTGTCGTCGTAAACCAGCATTTCTACTTGTACTAATTTTAAGCCTGTAGATTTTGGATGCTGATCTAATGCAAGTTTTAAGGCCTTTTTTGCTAAATTAGCCTTACCTATGTCTAAATAATGAAGAATGATTTCCTCGAATTCTTCAGAATCAAAAAAGAGTACTTTGTTAGTTTTTAACATCGACTCAAATTTAGATAGGGATAGGTTATAATCTTCTTCTTCGTTGCTTAATTGCATACTTTCTCTATTTGAAATTAGCCTGTTATAAATTTAGGCAACCATATAATTGTTGTAAGGAAAGAGAATTAATTGTTTTGAACAATTTAATTAACAATATATGATGTTTTTTATTCTATTTTGGGAAGAAATCTCCTTTATTCTCAAGGGATTAGCTTCATTTGTTGTTATTTTTATTTAAAATCGAAAATTTTAATCGACTGTAAATCTGATATTTAATATTCTGCTTGTAGCTTGCTATGAAGAAACGACCGTTGAAATAATTTTAAAAACCTATTTGTTGCGCTTTTCTAATATTTCATCCATCACTGCTAAAATTACGGCGCAGCCTTCTCTGATTTCATCTTCGGAAATTGTTAAAGGAGGCGTAATTCGTATCGCACATCCTTCAAATAAAAGCCAGAATAATATCAAACCTCTGTCTTGACAATTTAAAATGACTTCGTTTGTAATTTCGGCTGATTCTGTCATCGCAGCCAACATTAATCCTTTTCCTCTAACTTCTGTTATCAAAGGATGTACCAAAAGTGATCTGAAGAGTTTTTCCTTCTCCAGCGTTTCTGCCATTAAATTTGTTTCAGTTAATTCCTGCAAAGTAGCTAAACAGGCTGACGCAATGACAGGGTGCCCACCAAAAGTAGTAATATGCCCGAGTTTTGGTTTTTCGGTCAAAAGATCCATTTTTTCGGCAGAAGCAGTAAAAGCGCCAACAGGCATTCCGCCTCCCATTCCTTTACCCATAACCACAATATCCGGAATGACATCGTAGTTTTGAAATCCAAAAAGCTTTCCGGTCCTTCCGAAACCTGGCTGAATTTCATCAACAATCATTAATGCGCCAACTTCATCACAGCGTTTTCGCACTTTTTGCAGAAAATTGTTTTCTGGCTGAATAAATCCTGCACCGCCTTGAATGGTTTCTAATAGAATTGCTGCCGTTCGAGTTGTTATTTTCTGTAAATCTTCTTCGTTGTTGAAAGTGATAAAATCGACATCAGGAAGTAAGGGTCTAAAAGCTTGTTTTCGTTCTTCAAATCCCATAACGCTCATAGATCCCATTGTGTTCCCATGATAGGCATTATGACAAGAAATAAGTTGGCTGCGTCCTGTAACTCGTTTTGCTAATTTTAACGAACCTTCGATTGCTTCTGTACCAGAATTTACTAAATAAGTTTTGTTTAAAGATTCTGGTAGGAGTGAAGCCATTAATTTGCAGTATTGAACAGCAGGACTTTGTGAATATTCGCCGTAAACCATTACATGTGAATATTTGTCCAACTGATCTTTTATTGCTTGATTTACACGTGGATGCTGATGTCCAAGCGTACAAGCAGAAACACCCGCAACAAAATCTAAATATTTTTTATCGCTTGTGTCGTAAATATAAGAGCCAATGGCATGAGAAACTTCCATTCCTAAAGGATAAGGAGAAGTTTGTGCCTGATATTTTATAAAATCTGGATTCATTTTTTTTGAGATACTAAGTTGCTGAGATGCTAAGATTCTAAGTTTTTTGTTTCAAGTTTCTGAAAACTGCTACTGAATACTAAAAACTGAACACTGAATACTATTTCTTAGTTTTAGCTTTCGGTTTCTTTTTGTCGTAATTCAAAGTCTCTTTCCTGACTTTCATCGGGACGTTTTTGTCTTTTTCTTCCTGATCTTTTCCTTCTTTGACTAATTTGTCATTGAGCTCGTTGTCTTCTTCGGTAAAAATATCATCTTTCGATTTAATTCGTTCATCGCCACGCCAGTGTAAGCCTCGCAATTTACGCGCGTTTTCGGGCAAATCAGCTTCAGGATATAAATCTCCATCAACATTATTATAAAGTGTGATAGATTCGATTGCATTATTTTCCAAAATCAAATTGATTTTGCTGCTCACGCTTTTGTCGATTCCAACTAACTCATTTTGATCATTTCGACTATAATAGAGAACTTCGGTATTTTTGATTATATCGACATCATGGAGTTTTCCGTCAAGGAATTTCCCAAATAAATTGAGCCCTTTTACTTGGTTAAAACCGGTTCCTAAAGTGTCCCGCGAGACCAAAAAAGTATTGTTGAGGACTTTTAGAGAATCAATTTTTCTGGTGTTTTTGTCGCCAATTAAATGCATAATATCACCTGTAATCTGACTTTCGCCATTCCATAAAATTGGATTTCCAATTAATTTGGTCAATGCCGTTTTAGAATTAGAATGAATCGAATCGCATTTACCGCTCATGTCTGTTTTGTAAAAACGAACATTTTTGAAAGCTCTTAAAATTCGTTCGCCTTCTTTTCCCGTTACCATTAACTTTTGTCCATGAATGTAAACCGAATCGTTGTCGACAAAATTTACCGCCACAGCTCTTTTGGTAACAAACATCGAATCTTTTAACTTGAAAATTTCAGCATAATGGCCTTTTACAATACCACGATTTATCGAATCGGTTATTTTTACATTTCGCGTTGCCGATGCAAATTCTACATTTCGGTCGTAATATAAACTATCGCCTTCTATGAGTCGGTCGTCATATCTTATATACGATTTTCTGAGAAAATGAGCGAGATTTTTCTTGGTATCATAAAAACCTTTTTCGGTATAAATATAATTGGCTTTACTTGTAATTGTCGAAGGTCCAAGTAAATAAGTATGTCCAGAATTACTGTAATAATCCAAATGATTTGATTTGATCACATATTTCGGATTCGTAATAGTCACTTCGGTTAAAAACTGAAACTTTTTCTCGGCAACAAAATAACGTCCAGATTTGCTCACTAACGTATTGTCTTTGTTGACAATTGTTCCTTTAGTGTTATAAAAAACCTGCTGTACATTTCGGTCAAAATTGATTGTATCGGTTTGTAAAGTAGCGTCTGGTGAAGTCATTACGGCATCTCCGGTTGCAAATGCTTTTTTTAGATTTCCGTTATATTCAGCATATTTACTGTTTAAGTATAAAGTATCACCTTGCACTAATTGCACATTTCCAAAGGCTTTTAAATAATTTTCTTTCTGAAAAAAATAAGCTTTGTTGCAAGTCAAAACCACTCCGTCGTGATTTATTTTTACATTTCCAGTCAATAAAAGGGCATCTGGCGCTAATTCTTGATTGACATCAGAAAAATCAGCGTTCTCTATAATGATTTTTTTAGGTTCCTGTTTATTTTTTGATGCCTGCGCAAAACCGAATTGCACAGTGAATAACATCAGACAAAAAGATATGAAAAAGAGTGATTTCTTCAATTGATTAAATTTTTGTCAAATTTATGAAAAAGGATACAACCTTATAATGTTATTAGGATTAATTTATATTTTTAGATT
The DNA here is from genome assembly GCF_007341385.1 of Flavobacterium daemonense. Taxonomy (GTDB): domain Bacteria; phylum Bacteroidota; class Bacteroidia; order Flavobacteriales; family Flavobacteriaceae; genus Flavobacterium; species Flavobacterium daemonense. Next base: position 10,591 of record NZ_VJYD01000004.1, on the reverse strand, counting down.
CAGAGGCACACAAGGTCTTTGTGCCTTTGCTAATTTAAAACTTTGAGGCTTAAATTTATTAACAAAAACATTTACTCTCACGTTGTAGTTTACTGTTTTGAATCGTATTTAGAATAATTTGAAATCTGTTTTTATTCAAGTTTTAAAAATTAGATTAAATTTAGAAAATGGTTTTGGAAAATAATTTTAATTCCAAAATCTCAAAAAAGCAAGATTATATAGTGAATATGATAAATAAACGATTTTTTGCTGCAGGAATGGCAGCAAGCATGCTTTTTTCGGCATGTAAAACAAACGATTTAAAAATGAGTACAGCAAAAGAAGAAAATGCTGCAACCAAGAAAGTTGTAGTTTATCAAGTTTTTACGAGATTGTTTGGAAATAAAAATACAACAAACAAACCTTGGGGAACAATTGAAGAAAATGGCGTTGGAAAATTTAATGATTTTACAGACAAAGCTTTGCATGAAATTAAGGATCTTGGCGTAACTTATATTTGGTACACTGGAGTTCCACATCATGCTTTGGTTCGTGATTATACTGCAATTGGGATTTCAAATGATGATCCTGAAGTTGTAAAAGGCCGCGCAGGGTCACCATATGCCGTAAAAGATTATTATAGTGTAAACCCTGATTTAGCAGAAAATCCTGCTCACAGACTTCAGGAATTTGAAGCGCTAATTGATCGTACACACAAAGCCGGACTTAAATTGATTATTGATATTGTGCCAAATCATATTGCCAGAAAATATGAAGGAAAAAACAATCCTGAAGGCGTTCGTGATTTTGGTGCCGATGATGATGTAACGGTCGAATACAAACGAAATAATAACTTTTATTATATTCCGAATACGGCGTTTGTAATTCCTGATGGAGATGTTCCATTAAATGGAGAAAAAAATCCGCTTATTGATGGAAAGTTTAACGAAAATCCAGCAAAATGGACAGGAAATGGTTCGCGTAAAGCAAAACCAGACCAAAATGATTGGTATGAAACAGTAAAAGTAAATTACGGAATTCGTCCCGATGGATCAAAAGATTTTCCTGAACTTCCAGCAGGTTATGACCAGAAATCTTATAAAGAGCATTTTGCTTTTTGGCAAGACAAAGACGTTCCAGATTCTTGGAAGAAATTCAGATCTATTGCTTTGTATTGGACAGCAAAAGGCGTAGATGGTTTTCGTTACGATATGGCTGAAATGGTTCCGTATGAATTTTGGAGCTACATGAATTCGGCTATAAAAATGAAAAACCCTGATGCCTTTTTATTGGCAGAAGTTTATAATCCAAACGAATACAGAAATTATATCCGTTTAGGAAAAATGGATTATTTGTATGATAAAGTGGAAACGTATGATAAATTGAAAGACGTCATTAGGGGAAAATCTTCGCCAGATGGTTTGTCAGACATTCAAAAGGGAATGGCAGATATTGAGCATCATATGCTTCATTTTTTAGATAATCATGACGAACAGCGTTTAGCAAGTCCAGAATTTGCAGGAACGCCAGAACGTGGAAAACCTTTAATGGTGGTTTCGACAACAATAAGTACTTCGCCTACAATGGTTTATTTTGGACAAGAAGTAGGGGAGGCAGGAAATGAAGATGCAGGTTTTGGAAAACGTTCCAGAACGTCGATTTTTGATTATATTGGAGTTCCAAATCATCAAAGATGGATGAATGATGGAAAATTTGACGGCGGAAAATTATCTGATTCAGAGAAAAATTTACGTGATTTCTATAAAAGGCTTTTGAATTTTTCTATTAATAGTTCTGCTTTAATGGGAAGTTTTCAAGAAATTCAGTCGGTTAATCGTCAAAATAATCCAGGATATGACGAATTGATTTATTCATTTGTTCGTTGGTCCGAAAAGCAAAAACTGATTGTTATTGCTAATTTTTCTTCAGATAAAACAAGCGAATTCGAATTAAAAGTTCCAGCTGATGTTATTTCAAAATGGAAATTAAAAGATGGTAAATATGTGCTTGTAGATAAATTATATTTAGAAAGTAAAACCTATTTTACTGTAGAAAATGGCGAAGGTACAGCAAGAATCAAAATAAAGCCTTCAGAATCGTTTATTTTTGAAGTAAACTAAAAAAAGAACGATTTTGAATTAAATGAAACTTGTTTGGATTAATTGAATCTAAACAAGTTTTTTTGTTTTATAAATCTTTTAAAAGCGAAAGAATTTCTTTGATTGAAAATAGAGCACCACAAACAAATTCATCAGAAGCTCCGTAATAAACTGTCAGAGTATCGTTGTCAGAATCAAGTATATGTCCATTAGTAAAAACAACGTTTCCGAAAAAACCGCTTAATTCATAATCGGTTGAAGGAAACATAATTGGGTCTTCAGTTCTCGAAATCACTTTTGATGGATCATTCAAATCCATTAAAAATGCACCTAAGCAATATTGATGTTGTTCATTGGCTCCATGATAAATTTCTAGCCAGCCTTTTTCAGTTTTGATGGGCGCAGCGCCTGCACCAACTCTTTTACTGTCCCAATATTGTTTTCGGGTCCTCACAATACATTTATGATTTCCCCAGTGAATACCGTCTGGAGATGATGCAATCCAAATATAATTTCCTCCAATATCAACACTGCTCGGACGATGCAGAGCGTAAAACAATCCGTTTATCTTTTCTTCAAAAATGGCACAATCTTTATTATGGGGCGGTAAAATCATTCCGTGTTTTTGAAAAACTTTCCAGTCTGTTGTAGTCCGCAATCCCACGCCAACGCCATTGCTTGATACAGAAGTAAATGTCAGGTAATATTTTCCTTCAATTAACGAAACACGACAATCTTCGATTCCAAATGCCTCCAGAATTCCTTCGCCAACAAGATGTGGATAACCTTCGGGTTCGTAAAAGTGACGCCCGCCATCGCTGCATAGAAGTCTAATATGAGATAAAGTCGTTAAGTAATCAGCGCCTTGATAGTTGATAACACGCGCGTCTGTTGCAGTTAATTCTGGATGATCTTTTATGATTTCGATAATTTCGATAGCGCCAAGATCAGTTAAAACAGGAAATGAAATACTGCTTTCAATTTGTTTCGGTCTTTCAGCTACGCGTACGGCCAGCCAAATTTTATTTTGGAATTGAAAAACTCCTGGATTCAACAGGCAAGTAATCTCTAATCCATCATGGCTTGCGCGCAGATCTTTTGGCGATAATAGGGGATTTTCTGTAAAACGTTTGGCGATATCTTTCATGTTCTTTTAAATCAGAACATTAAGATACAAAAAAAGCTGATACTTGTTTTGTATCAGCTTTTTTTAAATTTATACTTTTTTAACTTTCGTTAAAGCCTCTTTGTAATATTCATTTGCTTTTTCCCAATTTATGTGTTTGTAAAAAGCATCAATATAACTTCCTTTTCTGTTTTGGTAATCAAGATAATAAGCATGTTCCCATAAATCAATTCCTAAAATTGGAGTTCCCGGAATCAAGGCATTTTTCATTAAAGGGTTATCCTGATTTTCTGTAGTTGTTATTTGGAGTTTGCCATAACGATCCACAACCAACCAAACCCATCCAGATCCAAATTGTTTTTCTGCTTGCGCTTTAAACTGATTTGTTAAATTATTAAAAGACCCAAATTCCTTATTTATTGATCCAGCAAGTGTGTCTTTTGGTGTTTGTTCTTTTTGCGTCAAAAGATTAAAATACATCGTGTGGTTATAATAACCACCAGCATTTTGACGAAGTTTTGCATTGCTGAGATCCATTTTCTTTAAAATATCCTCAATAGGCATATTTTCATATTCCGTTGAAACAATTTCTTTGTTGAAATTATTTGTATACGAAACATAATGTTTAGAATAATGAGTTTCTAAAGTAAGAGAACGAATATCTGGTGCTAAGCCATCGTAGCCGAAAGGCAGCTTTGTAATTCCAAAAGAACCCGGCGCAACCGTAACTTCATCAGGCGATCCAATCGTAATTTTTTCTTCTTTTGTTGGCAAAGGAACTTCAACAACTTCGGTAAGTTTATTGCTGTCATTACATGAAAATAATACGAAAAATGAAGCCAAAATGCCAAAACGAGTAATGTTTTTCTTCATAATGTAATTTATTTTGATGTTAGTGAATTAATGATTTCGATATAACTTTCTTTCGCTTCTTCAATCGAGATATGACTGATCTGCATCCATGCATTTGTTTTGAAAGCATCTCTTAAGTCAAAATTTTGAGATTGATTGTAGACTGCTGTTCCAAAAGTTGCTTGTTTGTAATAAGCATAAAGTCGCAACTGCACATCTTGAGGCAGTGAGGCCTGTGTCATTTTTAGAGCATTTTCGACAGCCTCTGCGAAACGTGTATCTAAATCTTTTTTGGTCATTAAGCTTTTGTAGCAATAATTGTTTTTCCGCCAATTGCTTTTTGTCCTAAAACAACATCAATTGGAGTACCTAAAGGTAAAAATAAATCTACTCTCGAACCAAATTTAATAAATCCAGCATCAGTACCTTGAACAACTTGCATGCCTTCATTTGCATAATTTACAATTCTTCTTGCTAATGCTCCAGCGATTTGTCTGTAAAGAACAGCTCCAAAAGTATCATTTTCGATTACCACTGTAGTTCTTTCATTTTCCTCGCTTGCTTTTGGATGCCATGCTACCAAAAATTTTCCAGGATGATATTTACTGAATTTTATAATTCCGTCCATCGCATAACGAGTAACGTGTACGTTTATAGGTGACATGAAAATAGAAACCTGCAAACGTTTATCTTTAAAATATTCACCTTCGTAAACTTCTTCGATAACCACAACTTTTCCATCTACAGGCGCAAGGATGTGATCGCTGTTGCGAATTGCAATTCTTTTTGGGTTTCTGAAAAATTGCAGAATAATAATCAAAACTACTACGCCAGCAATTTGAACAAGCATTCTCAGCCAGGTAATACCTATAAATTTTTCAGCAATTAACAGTACAGCAACGGCAAAAATTGTACCTAGTAAAATAGATGGTCCTCCTTCTTTATGAAACATAATATAAAATTTGATAAAATAAAAATATAATTGGTGCTACAAATATAACACTATCTAAACGATCTAAAATACCTCCATGGCCTGGCATAATTGAACCACTGTCTTTTACGCCTGCAATTCGTTTAAATTTGGATTCGATTAAATCTCCAATTGTGCCAAAGATACTCACAATTATTGCGATCGTTGTCCAAATTAAAATTGATTTATTGCTAAACTCAGGTTTGGGCTGAATGTATAATTTTGATATTAAAAAACCGGCGAAAGCGGCAAATACAGCTCCGCCTAAAAAACCTTCGATTGTTTTTTTAGGAGAAACACGTTCAAATAACTTATGCTTACCCATTGATTTTCCAACCAAATACGCAAAAGTATCGTTGGTCCAGATTAAAATGAATAGCCCAAGAATAATTTTCGGGTTATAATCATTAGTTCCAAAGGAAATTTTTACAATAAAAATAAATGGAAGAGTGATATAACCTAATAAATACAAATATTTAGAAGAAGTACTTATTTTTTGAACCGAATCATAAAATAAAAACAGAATGCATTTGATAGATATTACCAGCGTAACTGCTAAAAGTATTAAGTCTAATTGTTTGATATTGGTACTTAAGTCAAGATTTGCGCCAAATAAATCATTTAAATATGCAGTAGTTTGCTTATTATAATGACTAACAAGTATAATGGCAGAAAATAATATAGTTCCAAATAAAATAGAAAATATTTTATTCAGGTTCACTAAATTGGAAAATTCATAAATTGTGATAATTAAGAAGATACCAAAAAGAACAATAAAGCTTTCAGTCGAAAACAGAATAGAGGTAAGCAGCAAAGCGATATAAACAGCACCAGAAATGGTTCTCTTCAGTGTTTCGTTCATCTTAAAGATCTTCTAAAAGCAATAAATAAAGATTCTTCGCAACACTTCCGTATTGCGTAAAATCTTCCTCTTTTGCCTTTTCGAAATATTTTATAGTGGTAATGTTGGTAGGATAGTCTCTTTCGTATTTGCGTTTAATTGCACTTAATCCGTCGCTTTTCATTGGTAGAATCTGACTTGTAGTAGCAATAATTACAATATTTGCCGGAAGCTCGTTGGGTTTGTCTTGTCTGATTTGTTTAGACGAAAACAAAATAGAACCTTCATCAGCAATTAAATTTTCACATGAAGCCAATAAGAATTTTGGGCTTTTTGGTGAAATATGAGGTAGTTTATTTTCTTCTAATAAATGAAAAAGACCCGGCTCGTAACATAAAACTTCATTTTCAAACCAATCATTTTCTTCTAAAATATTTTCAAATTGTTCAGCAACTTCTTGTGTGTTTTCACAATACAAAAATTTGCCACCATTTTTCTTAAAATTGAAAATGAATTGTTCGTCTATAGATAAATGACTGTTTTGAATAGGATTTCTTCCGTATTCGCTTTCATTTTCTTCATCAGAAGCGGCTTCACTGGAACCAAATATTTTTTTGAAAAAATTCATTTTTATATGAAATACTTTACATGTTAATTGAAAACGTTCAAAGATAAAAAAATCTTAATTCAAAAGGCTATTTTGAATTAAGATTTTAAAAAATATTACATATTTCTGAATTATTTACGAAACCACTTCTTCCAGATTTTTATCAAAAGTGCGTTTTCCGAAAATAGTTTCTAAGTCATCTTTAAAGATAACTTCTTTTTCTATTAAGATATCAGCAAGCTGATTTAACTTGTCTTTGTTTTCTTCAAGAATTTGAATAGCTCTTTGGTATTGGCCTTCAATTAATTCTGAAATTTCAGCGTCAATAATTTTTGCTGTTTCGTCAGAATATGGTTTTGAAAAGTTGTATTCGCTTTGTCCGCTTGAATCGTAATAAGTAACGTTTCCGATTTTATCATTCAAACCATAAATCGTTACCATTGCACGAGCTTGGCGCGTTACTTTTTCCAAATCGCTTAATGCACCAGTCGAAATTCTGTCAAAAGTTACTTTTTCAGCAGCTCTTCCGCCCATAGTTGCACACATTTCGTCAAGCATTTGATCTGTTCTAACGATTTGTCTTTCTTCTGGCAAGTACCAAGCAGCTCCTAAACTTTGTCCACGAGGAACAATAGTTACTTTAATAAGTGGGGCAGCATGTTCCAACATCCAGCTTACAGTTGCGTGACCAGCTTCGTGAATTGCGATTGCTCTTTTCTCTTCTGGCGTAATGATTTTGTTTTTCTTTTCAAGACCACCGATGATTCTGTCTACAGCATCAAGGAAATCTTGTCTATCAACTGCATCTTTGTTGTTTCTTGCGGCAATTAATGCAGCTTCGTTACATACATTTGCAATATCAGCACCAGAAAAACCTGGAGTTTGTTTTGCTAAGAAATCAAGATCAAGACCTTCAACTTTTTTAATTGGTTTTAAGTGAACTTGGAAAATTTCAGCTCTTTCACGAATGTCTGGTAAGTCAACAAAAATTTGTCTGTCAAAACGTCCTGCACGCATTAAAGCTTTGTCAAGAACGTCAGCTCTGTTTGTTGCAGCCAAAACAATTACATTTGAGTTGGTACCAAAACCATCCATTTCTGTCAATAATTGGTTCAGAGTGTTTTCTCTCTCGTCGTTTCCGCCTGACATATTGCTTTTTCCTCTTGCTCTACCAACAGCATCAATCTCATCAATGAAAATGATTGCAGGAGATTTTTCTTTTGCTTGTTTGAATAAATCACGTACACGAGATGCACCTACACCCACAAACATTTCAACGAAGTCAGAACCTGACAATGAGAAGAATGGAACTTGAGCTTCACCTGCAACCGCTTTTGCAAGCAACGTTTTACCAGTTCCCGGAGGTCCTACAAGTAAAGCGCCTTTTGGGATTTTACCTCCAAGGTTTGTATATTTTTCAGGATTTTTAAGGAATTCAACAATTTCTTGAATTTCTTCTTTCGCACCTTCTAGACCTGCAACATCTTTAAAAGTTGTTTTGATGTCTGTTTTTTCGTCAAAAAGTTTAGCTTTTGATTTTCCAATATTGAAAATTTGTCCGCCTCCGCCAGCGCCTCCGCCAGACATTTTACGCATGATGAAAATCCATACACCAATAATGATGATGATAGGAAGCAAGCTGATTAAAATATCGCTCCAATTGTTTTTTTGAAGGAAATTGAAATCTTTTAATTTTCCTTCACCAACAGCTTTTTCAAGTTTAGTTTGGAAGATTTGGTCGTTACCAATTTCTAAAGTATAATGTGGCCCTTTGTTAGGGTTTTTAAAGATATCTTTAGAGACTTTCTCGTTTGCTTTGTCTTTTAGAGCTGCAGGAGTCAAGTAAACTTCAGCTTCAGCTTTATTATAAACGATAACTTTTTCAATTTGTCCTTTTTCTAACAACGTATTGAATTTAGAAGAAGTCAATTGAGCAGGCTCGCTTAAGTTAGATCCTCCGGTTGCAAAACTTATAAATAAAAAAACTAGAAGTATTGCGGTGTAAATTAACCAAGGACTTATTTTAAATTTATTCGGATTTGGATTATTATCTTTAGCCATTAGAAAAATTTTTCTTTAGTATTTGTTTTCGATTGTAGTTATTTTGGCGTCACCCCAAAGGCTCTCGATATTATAGTATTCACGAATGTGTTTTTGGAAAACATGTACCACGATATGCACATAATCCATCAGAACCCATTCTGCGTTATCGGTTCCTTCTACGTGCCAAGGTTTATCTTTTAAGTCTTTAGATACTGTTTTTTGAATAGAGTTTACGATGGCGTTAACTTGGGTGTTTGAAGATCCATTGCAAATGACAAAATAGTCACATACAGCCGTATCTATTTCTCTTAAGTCAAGAATATCGATATCATTTCCTTTTACTTCCTCAATCCCTTTGATTATGTTCGCCAGTAGAACATCATTATTAATAGTCTTTTTCGCCATGAATTATTTTTATGAATTTGTAAAGTTACCAAATTTTGTGATTATTTTTGAACCTTAACAAAATATTAAATTAAGTTATTATAAATTACTTGGATGAAACTAATCAAACTCGATGCCATAGATTCTACAAACGACTTTCTAAAAGCATTATCTAGCCAGGATGAACTTGATAATTTTACTGTGGTAACGGCTGAAAATCAGACAAAAGGGAAAGGGCAAATGGGAGCAAAGTGGCGATCCGAATCTGGTAAAAACTTAATTATGAGTGCCTTGGTAAAGGATTTTATTGCTAATAACGAACAGGTTTTTAATCTAAGCTTAATAGTGTCATTAAGTGTAATTGAGGTTTTAAAATCATTAAATATTCCCGATTTAAGCATAAAATGGCCAAACGACATTATGTCATACAATAAAAAAATTGGTGGCATACTAATTGAAAACACTATTAAAAGTGATGGCAGAATCGTGTCAGTTGTCGGTCTAGGATTGAATGTCAATCAGACTAATTTTGATGAATTGCCAAATGCTTCTTCATTGGCAGTTATTTTAGGAAATTCTCTTAATAAAGATATTTTACCTGAATTGATTATCGAGAAAATTAAACAAAAAATAGATTGTTGGTCAGATTCAGCTTCCGTTTTTTGGGATAATTATTTTAATTCGCTTTTTAGAAAAGGTGTTCCAATGCCTTTTAAAAATCTTGATACTAATTCATCTGGACAAAATTTTATGGGAATTATTCAAGGTGTTTCTCCTGTGGGGAAATTGCAGGTTTTGCTCGAAGATGATTCTGTTTCCGAATTTGATATTAAGGAAGTTCAGATGCTTTATTGAGGAAGTTGCTAAGGTTCTGAGATACTAAGATGCTAAGTTTTTTAAAACGAAGCGTTTGTTATTTCGATGTAAGGAGAAATTTCACTAGAAGCTCTACAAAGATTGGTGATCTTCTGTACGGAAAATCTAGTGTGATTTCTCTTTACATCGAAATGACAAAAAAAACAAAAAAGGCCAATCGTTAGATCGGACTTTTTCATTTATAATTCACAATTAATAATTTACAATTATTAAAGTTTGTGCATGTTAGTTGCTAAAGTTTCGATAAACTTGCTGATTGGCCCTTTGATCATCATGGCCATCATAGCATTGAATTCACCATCAAATTTCAATTGAACAGCACTTTCAGAATCTGAAATACTTTCAATGTCAGAGACCAAAGTAAATGGAAGTTTATCGCTTGCAGCACCCAAAACAATTTTGTTTGGAGCTGTTTTGTCTTTCATTTTCAATTTGATTTCCGGCATGCCTTTCAATCCAAAAATAAAAGAGTCTTCGCCAGTCACTTCAAATTTAGCGATATTATCTGGCATTAATTTTTCAAAATTCTTTACATCAGTCAATTGATCAAATAAATCTTGAGCTGATTTCTGAACAGTAACTTTTGGACTTTCTAAGTTCATATTGTTTTTTTTATTTTTAACGCAAAGGGCGCTAAGATTTTTTTAATATATAAGGTTTTATAAATAAACGCTAAGCTCGCAAAGCTAAAACTTTAGATGAATTCCAAAAGGAGCAAAGCGACTTTTAGAAAATCTAAAATCTAAAATCTAAAATCTAAAATCTAAAATCTAAAATCTAAAATCTAAAATCTAAAATCTAAAATCTAAAATCT
>NZ_VJYD01000031.1 GCF_007341385.1 Flavobacterium daemonense | reverse complement strand
CCTCCTTTAGATTTGTTTTTTGAAATTTTGAGTAGATTTATGATTGAGAAAGGAAGCAAAAGTAAACTGTTCGTTCCTCCGAGCTTATGACTCATATTTCGATTAAGACTTTAGCTTCCCTTTCATCAAAGACTCATATAGAAATTTGGGCTAGTGACCCGTTATTAAGGAGTTGAGCTTATGATGAATTTCTCAAATCATTGTTGAATCGTAAAAACAAAGTTATGAAAAACATTATTATCGGCATTGACATCAGCAGCAAGACTTTGGATATTTGTGTTAAAGAAGAATCGATAAATTACTTTTCCATTGAAAATAGCGTTTCAGCCATAAAGCGATTTTTTAAAAGTTATTCAGGTGAAAATGTAATCATAGCCATGGAAAATACCGGCAGATACAACTGGAACCTATTTGAATCATTGGAAAAATTCAACTTTAGAGTTTATGTGATCTCCGCTTTGCATATCAAGAAAAGCATAGGTCTTGTCAGAGGCAAAAATGATAAAATTGACGCGTTGCGAATTTGCAGTTTTATTGAAAAAAATCATCAGGAAAACAGGGAATGGAAACCAAGCTCCTGCTCGATTAAAAAAATAAAAATACTGTTGACCGAAAGAGCTTTAAGAATAAAAATCAAAAAACAGCTTATGGTTCAGCAGCATGATTACAAACTAATGAAAAGCATTGGACTGGACAAAGAACTAAAAAACCTAAATGCAAAACTCATAAAAAGTATTGACCAACAAATTAAAGTTATTGAAAATGATATTGAAAAAGCAATCCTTGATGACGAAAAGCTAAGCCAGCAACACAAGCTGATAAAATCAGTTCCAGGAGTAGGCCAGGTTCTATCATGGACATTATTATCAAAAACAGAAGGTTTTACAGCTATAACAGATCCTAGAAAAATGGCATGTTACAGCGGAGTGGCACCATTTGATTTTCAATCTGGAACATCGCTCAAAAGAAGACCAGGGGTATCAATGCTTGCCGATAAAAACCTAAAAACCATTCTGCATCTGGCGGCAATGAGTGCCATTAGACTTGATAATGATCTGAGAAGATATTACATTAGAAAAGTTGGTGAAGGAAAAAATAAAATGAGCGTCTTGAATGCGGTGAGAAACAAAATAATCCATCGTGTTTTTGCAGTAATAAAAAACCAAACCTTTTATGAAAAAGATTTGGTTTTATCATAGAAATCG
>NZ_VJYD01000003.1 GCF_007341385.1 Flavobacterium daemonense | reverse complement strand
TCCACGAGTAACTCCGCAACGAAAGTCCGATCTTTGTCGAGCTTCTTGCGGAGATTCCTCGTTCCTCGGAATGACAAGATTGAGGGTAGCTCGTTGGCAAAAAAACATTCTCAACAACTTACAAAACTGATAATTATCACGTTTTTAAAAAATCCTTTTTTCAATATTTGTCTTTATTTTAATTTAAGACAAATGACAAAAACGCCTTTACATACTTTCCACATACCGGTAATGGGACTTGCGTATACAATTGACAGCCCAATTCGTGTGGCGCAATACGGAATCTCGTCTGTAATTTCAATTGCTGACGATGAGTTGATTGAAAAGATGCGTAATTTTTATAGCACTAAATTTAATTTTCCGTATGAAGAAATCACTCAGAAATTTCATGATTATAGAGCCGAAAGAATTAAATCTTACTTAAACTTAGTCGATAAAATCGTAAAAGAAAAATTCGAAAATTTCAAAACTGAATTAACCGAAAGCAAAACAGCTTTGGAAAACTTCATGTCGATTTTACCCAATACTTCCGACATTAAAAAAGGATTTCAGAATTTATTGGATGATGGAATCGCTTTTAAAGAAAATATTCAGAATTATATTGAAACCCATCTTTTTTCAGGCGAAATTGACGTTAACATCATGACGAAACTTGACAAAGACAATTTTGCCAAAAATGAACAGCTTCCAACTGAATTTAACGATGCTCATGCCGCTTTAAGAGGTTTTGCAAACAGTAATCTGGAATCGTCTGTTGTACTTTCTGCCGGAATGAATCCGCGATTGTATAGTTATTTTGAAAACTTCAAAGATTTTTTTCCGAATGAAAAGAACGAACTGAAAAAGAAAATTATTCTAAAAGTAAGTGATTTTAGATCGGCAATGATTCAGGGAAATTTCTTGGCAAAAAAAGGGCTTTGGGTTTCTGAATACCGAATAGAATCGGGATTAAACTGCGGTGGTCACGCTTTTGCCACTGACGGACTTTTATTAGGTACTATTTTAGAAGAATTCAAGCAAAAAAAAGAGCAATTGGTACAATCCGCCCACGATTTAATGATTAAAGCTTTACAGGCAAAAAATCAGCCTATACCCGAAAATCCTTTAGAGATAAAAATTACGGTTCAAGGCGGCGTTGGAACTGCAGAAGAACATGAGTTTTTATTAGATGAATATAAAGTAAATTCTGTTGGCTGGGGTTCGCCTTTTTTATTGGTTCCTGAAGCAACTTCTGTAGATCAAGAAACTAGAGATTTGTTGATGAACGCAAAAGAAAATGATTTTTATTTGAGTAATATTTCGCCTTTGGGAGTTCCGTTTAATACGTTGAAAGGAACAACAAACGAGTTTTTAAAACAAAAACGAATTCATGAAAACAAAGCTGGAAGCTCGTGTCCAAAGAAATTTTTAGCGCTAAGCAAAGAATATGATCCACACGGAATTTGTACGGCTTCAAAAAAATATCAAGACATAAAACTGGGAGAGTTGGAAAGCAAAAAAGACATTTTAAGCGACAGCGAATTCGAAAAAAGCAAAATCAAAATAACCGAAAAATCGTGTTTATGTGTTGGTTTAGCAAACGCTTCGTATCTTGAAAATGACATTAAAATAAAAGGCCAGAATCAAGGAGTAGTAATTTGTCCGGGGCCAAATTTAGCTTATTTCGATCAAGAAGTTTCTATAAAAGAAATGTTGCAGCATATTTATCAAGGAAAATCTATTTTAAGAACTAATGATCGTCCGCATGTATTTGTGAAAGAATTGAAAATGTATGTTGACTATTTTAGAAATGAAATTGAAACTGTTTCTGGAGAAATTACAACGAATCAGCTTAAAAAATGGAATACTTTTAAAGCGAATATTTTAGAAGGAATTGAATATTATCAAAATTTGTTTTCTTCTACTTTTTATTTCAAAAATGAAGAAGAAAAAATCAAAAAGCAATTCGATTTCTATAAATCAGAATTGAACGCTATTCAGATTCCCAATTCATAATTACTTAAAACAAAAACGCCGATTTAAATGTTCTAAATCGGCGTTTTTTAAATTTATAGTATCTAAAAATCTATTCTTTCTTTTTCTGTTTACTGTCGATCACAGCACCTGTTCCAGTTCCTAAAGCAGCACCGGCTAAACCGCCAATTATTGCTCCTTCACCTTTTTTCTTGCTCACGATTGCTCCAGTTGCAGCTCCTACACCAGCACCAATTACAGCGCCTTTAGCAGTTGCACTCCAGCCTTTCTTTTTAGGTGTTTCAGCGGTTGCTGTTCCATCTTGTTGATGAACTACTACAACTTTTTGCTCTTGAGCTTTTGCTTTTTCTGCTTCTAAATTAGCCATTTGTGTTTTCATTGAGTCTATAACACGTTGTTTGCTAATTTCAACTTTCATAGAATCAATACTGGCTTGTTTTGCTATATTGATATCTTTTTTTCCTTGATTTTGACAAGAAACTATAGATAAAGCGGCAAATAATATATATAAGGCTTTCATGATTGTAGTTTTAAAAATTATTACACTACAAAATACGGAATATCTGGTATAAAGTTTATTACAGAATTTTTTGGAAAGTTTATAAGATTAGAAGATTTGGTTGAAATCTCGGAGCGTTTTTATTAAAAGTAGAATATATTAATCTCGCAAAGACGCAGAGGCGCAAAGTTTAATGTTTTAAGTTTAATAGCTTACAGCTTTAGCTGAATAAAACAAATAGTCAAATAAAAGGCTTTAGCCAAACTAGTATAGTTCGGCTAAAGCCTCCTTAAATTTCATCTTTAACATCTCCAGCCAAAGCTAGAGGCAATTCAGAAAAAATCTTTTTAATCCTTATAATCCGTGGCTTTAAATAAAAAAACTTTGCGTCTTCGCGACTTTGCGAGATTAATTCACTCTTACTTCCCTAAAATTCCTTTTTTCAAAATTTGCCCAAAATCATACATATCTTCATATGAGCAATACAAAGGAACTGGTGCCAAACGAATAACATTGGGTTCACGCCAATCTGTAATTACTCCGTTTTTCATTAAATAATCGAATAAACTTCTTCCTTCACCATGCAAGAAAACAGAAAGTTGCGAAGCCCTTTCTTCAGGATTTGTCGGCGTAATGATTTCAAAAGTGCTTTCTACTTCTTTATCAATTTCATGCAGAATAAATTCCAAATAAGAAGTAATATGATCGCGTTTTGCAATTAATGCGTCCATTCCAACCTCAGCAAACATTTCAACAGAAGCTAAATATGGCGCTAAAGACAAGACCGGAAGATTACTGATCTGCCATCCTCCTGCCCCATGAACGGGATCAAAATTTGGCTCCATTTTAAAACGACGCTCTTTATTATGTCCCCACCAACCGGCGAATCTTGGCAAATCGGCATTATGATGTTTTTCGTGAACAAAAACTCCAGAAGCATTTCCTGGTCCTGAATTCATGTATTTATAACTGCACCAAGCAGCGAAATCAACATTCCAATCGTGAAGTTCTAATTTAATATTTCCCGCTGCGTGCGCTAAATCCCAGCCTACTTTTGCTCCGGCTTTTTGCCCTGCTGCTGTAATCGTTTTAATATCGAAAACTTGTCCTGTATAATAGTTTACGCCACCAATTAGAACCAAAGCCAATTCGTCGCCAACTTCTTCAATTTTTGCCAAAACATCTTCAAGACGAATATTATGTTCTCCTTCACGGCGTTTGATTTCTATAATCGCATCTTCTGGTTTGTATCCGTGAAAATTTACCTGACTCTGAAACATATATTGATCTGACGGAAAAGCTTTTTCTTCGCAGATAATTTTATAACGTTTGCCTTTTGGCTGATAAAAAGAAACCATCAATAAGTGAAGATTCACAGTCAAAGTATTCATCACAGTAACTTCTGACGGAAGCGCTCCGACAATTTTACTTAACGGTTCAGCAAATCTTTCCTGATAATCCCACCAAGGTTTCTCTGCATAAAAATGACCTTCAACAGCCAATTCTGCCCAGTCATTCATTATTTCATCCACATAAGCTTTAGTACGTTTTGGCTGTAATCCTAATGAATTTCCTGTAAAGTAAATTACTCGTTTATCATTTACTTTAGGGAAAATAAATTCTTGTTGGTAATGGTTTAATGCGTCTTTCGAATCTAGCTCTCGTGCAAATTCGCGTGTATTTTGAAAAGTCATTGTGTTTTTGTTTTGGGTGCTAAAATAACAAAATTTGTTTGTTTTGTTTCAGATTGATATGCTTTGTGCGTTTTTTAACGCAAAGAGCGCAAAGTCTTTTTTTATCAAGGCTAACGTTTATAAACGCTAAGTTCGCAAAGCTTTGCGTTCTTTTGCATTTGGCAAGCACAAACTGAGCACAAAAACCTTGCGAACTTTGCGTTTAAAATTTCTCAACGAATGTCAAACTTGATCCCGAAGCTTCGGGAGAAACCTAAAACTTGAAACCATTTAAAACCAGAAAACCCGACAGGTTTTTAAAACCTGTCGGGTTTGGATCTGAAAATAATCTCAGATTATAATATTAACATCGCGTCTCCGTAAGAATAGAATTTGTATCCTTCTTTGATTGCTTCTTCGTATGCTTTTTTCATTAGATCGTGACCACAGAAAGCAGAAATCATCATTAATAATGTTGATTTTGGCGTGTGGAAGTTTGTAATCATACAGTTTGCAATACTGAAATCGTGAGGAGGGAAAATAAATTTATTTGTCCATCCTTCGTAAGGATTCAAAGTATTAGCAGAAGAAACTGAACTTTCGATGGCGCGCATTGAAGTTGTTCCTACAGCACAAATACGTTTTTTCTTCGCTTTTGCTTCGTTTACGATATCACAAGCTTGCTGATTGATGATCAATTCCTCTGAATCCATTTTGTGTTTAGACAAATCTTCAACCTCAACTGGGTTAAAAGTTCCTAAACCAACGTGCAATGTAACCTCAGCAAAATTCACTCCTTTGATTTCTAATTTTTTCAAAAGGTGTTTAGAGAAGTGCAATCCAGCAGTTGGCGCCGCTACAGCTCCTTCTTCTTTTGCGTAGATTGTTTGGTATCTTTCAGCATCTTCAGCAGTAACTTCTCTGTTGATGTATTTAGGAATTGGAGTTTCTCCAAGTTCTGTCAATTTGTTTCTGAATTCTTCATAAGATCCATCGTATAAGAAACGTAAAGTTCTACCACGAGAAGTTGTATTGTCGATTACCTCAGCAACTAACGAATCGTCATCACCAAAATAAAGTTTGTTACCAATACGGATTTTTCTAGCAGGATCAACTAGAACGTCCCATAAACGTTGCTCAGAATTTAATTCTCTCAATAAGAAAACTTCAATTCTCGCTCCCGTTTTTTCTTTGTTTCCGTACAAACGTGCCGGGAAAACTTTTGTATTATTAAGAATCAAAACATCTCCATCATCAAAATAGTTGATAACGTCTTTAAACATTTTGTGTTCGATAGTGTTTTTTTTACGGTCAATTACCATTAAACGAGATTCATCTCTGTTTTCTGCTGGAAATTCAGCCAAAAGTTCTTTCGGTAAATTGAAATTGAAGTGTGATAATTTCATATTTGAATTATTGATTTTAGAGTGTAGATTTTAGATTTTTTATCTAAAATTTTAAATCGCTTGCAAATATACGATTGTGAAATAGGCGTTGTCAAGTGTTTTGGCTTTTATTTTCAAAAGTCCTTGATTTTGTGAGGTTTCGAGATGAGTTAAAAAACGCTTTTTTTACCATATAAGTTATATAAGTTTATTTTAGCTGGGTTTTATATACAATTTTAAACCCGACAGGTTTTAAAAACCTGTCGGGTTTGCTCTTAGATGCGCATAAAAAAACCTCTGGCTGAAACCAGAGGCTATGTTTTATGCGCTTTTATTTAATTGAACATATCATTTATATGGTTCAAAAAATTTTATAATTCTGAAATTTGAAAGTTTAAAGCTTTTAAATCATTCCAAAAATCTGGGTATGATTTTGAAACTACTCCTGCATCTTCAATAATAATTGGAACCTTAATTGCTAATGGAGCAAATGCCATCGCCATTCGGTGATCATTGTAAGTTCCGATTTTCACATCGTGGTTAATAGTTGAAGATTTCACTAAAGTCAAACTGTCATTAGTAACCGAAATATTAGCACCTAATTTTGTCAATTCAATTCTTAATGCTTCAA
The DNA here is from genome assembly GCF_007341385.1 of Flavobacterium daemonense. GTDB lineage: Bacteria > Bacteroidota > Bacteroidia > Flavobacteriales > Flavobacteriaceae > Flavobacterium > Flavobacterium daemonense. Next base: position 399,748 of record NZ_VJYD01000003.1, on the reverse strand, counting down.
GTCTATCAGTTTCTTTAATTTTTAAAGTATGAAGACCTGTCAAATGACATCCAATTCCTAAACCTAAACAAGTCACAACAATTGTCTGTGCAATATCTGGTGTATTATTCAATTCAAAATTTACATCTTCATATTTAAAATCGGCTACTTTTTCCAAAGTCATTTTATTGTTTTGGAAACTCGTTTTTACTCCCATTTTTTCATAAAGAGAAACTAACTCCGAATCTCCTTGAAGACTATTTTCTTTGTAACTGCTCAACGTAATTTTTGCAGCATCGGCCAAAGCCACAAGACTAAAGAAATAAGAAGCCGAACTCCAGTCTGATTCCACAACCATTTCTTTTGATTCAACAGCTTCTTTAGGGAAAACTTTAATTACGTTTCCTTCAAAACTTGTTTTAATATCCAGATCCGTCAGCAAAGCCAAAGTCATTTTGATATATGGAATCGAAGTAATTTCTCCTTCTAAAGTCAGCTCTAAACCGTTTTCTAGTTTTGAAGCTACTAATAAAAGAGCAGAGATATATTGACTGCTCACATTTGCAGCCAAAGTAACTTTTGAAGCCGTAACTTTTTTTCCTTTAATTCGAATCGGTGGATAACCTTCTTCTTTTTCATAAGAGATTTCAACTCCCAATTGTCTTAAAGTATCAACCAAAATTTTTATCGGACGCTCCTGCATTCTGCTTGAACCTGTCATTACCACTTCTCTGCCTTCGTTTACAGCAAAATAAGCTGTTAAAAAACGCATTGCGGTTCCAGCGTGGTGGATATCAACAATTTCATCATTGCCAATTAATGCTTTCTGCATTACCTCGCTATCGTCAGAGTTTGAAGTATTGGCTAAAGAAATATTTGGAAATAAAGCTTTTAGTAGCAATAAACGGTTCGTTTCGCTTTTTGAACCTGTAATATTTAGTTGCGAATCATCAATTGTAAATGGTGAATTCGTGCTTAATTTTAAATTCATTTTTTTAATTGTAAGTTGTGAATTGAATTATGAATGATGAGAAACATAATTCAGCCCCGCAATTTACCACTCCCCATTCATAATTCAAAATTCAAAACTCATAATTCAAAACTTATAATTGAAATTTCACAATTATTTCAATTTATCATTGTTTTTGTGACGATCTTTATCTCTAACCGATTTTAAATCCATCTTTTTATCAAAAGCCGCTTGCAAATCGATTCCCGTTTGATTCGCCAGACATAAAACCACAAAAACAACATCGGCTAATTCTTCGCCTAAATCTTTGTTTTTATCGCTTTCCTTTTCAGATTGTTCACCGTAACGACGCGCAATAATTCTTGCTACTTCGCCTACTTCTTCTGTAAGCTGTGCCATATTTGTCAATTCGTTGAAGTAACGAACGCCGTGTTCTTTTATCCAAGTATCAACGTCAAGTTGTGCATTTTTCAAATCCATTTCTATATTTTTTTAAGAACAATTTTTTCATTTTGACTGGCAATCATTTTCTGAAAAAGATCTTTCAGTCCGTTGTAATCGCCAGCTGCAAAAATACTATTGTTTATTTCTTTCATACAGACAATCTGAATTTTATTTTCCAGTTTTGAGATGTTTAAAGTAAATGTGATTTCTTTATTTTCTGATGTAATGCGAATTGGGTTTGGCATTGCGGTTACTTCTAATCCTTCTGGAAGCTGTAAATTCAGGCTGATTTTCTCCTGAGTTGGATATCCAAAATAAATTCCCATCTGCCTTTTTTCCTGATTAAAAGGATTTTTCGAACTCGTAAAAAACAAAAGCGGATTAATAAACATTTGTCCTCCAATAATTTCAACCATATTATCAGATGCAAAATCAAAAGTTTCTGTTACCGGATCTGAAAAATTGGCTTTAGCATTTTCGATTTTGTAATTCGAAATTTTCAAATCACCTAATTGTTCTTCATATTTCTCAAGATAATTTTCTTGATTTTTTTCTGAATTTTTTATTCTGAAATAATATGCATCATAATCTGTTCTTTGAATTCTGATCTTGCCGTCAATTTTTCCGTTATCGTCCATTTTAGCCAAAACGCTAGAGGTTTCTCTTGACAATGTTGTTGGATCTAAATTGATTTCCTGCGAAGATCCATCAATTTTGATCAATCTTCCTTTCCAGTTTAAAACGTTCAATGGTAAAATATTCGGACTTGTATATTTATGTGTGGCATCTAGCAAAACTAATTTTCCGTCTATGAGTGCGCCCGCAATTACATAATTAAATCCAGTTCTTGTTGGGTAAACCGGCACGCCATTTTCAATCGTACTTACCAAAACCGGATTTGCGTCAATACCGCCTAATTTCAGCATATTGATCAAAATAAAATTAATTTCGGCTACATTTCCTGTCTGATCACTATATGCTTTTACGACTCCTTTATCTGTATAATAATCATTTTCTTCATTCCAATGCATTTTATTCTGAACATATTTGAAAATGATATTCATTCGATCATTCTGCGATTCAACGCCAGTCAATAATCGTTTGACATCTTCAACAAGAAAAGTCTTTTCGTTAAGTTCTTTTCCAAAATGTTCATTTTTGAAGATATTAGTTGCAACACCTTCCCAAGTTACAGAATAATCTTTGTCTGGCTTATCAGGATAACGAATTCGCTCGATCTCAAATTGAAGAGCACCTCTGTAATTATCCACATTATTTACATAAGGTTCTTCAGTCAAAGCAGGAACATCTTTTCCTTTATAAAAAGTATTGATCTGCTTATAAGAAAGAATTCCAGATTGATTATGCTCATTCTCATAACTTTGACTTTTTCCTACCAATTTAGAATCCGTTTCTATTGGATAATTTCCAATTGAGATCGACTTATAAATGTAATACTCCGGAATTTCTGTTTTGTATTCGAAATAATTGACAGGAATATCGTATTGAAATTCAAAATCAGGCAATTTTAGAAGATTCTCGGATTTCAAAACGTATTTATATTCAATAACCGAACCCACTTTTACATTCGGAAGTGTTATTGTTTTTTCTTTCCAAAATTTATTTACCTTGTTCTTGAACGCTCCCTGATTATCGAGTTTTGTTTTTACAATTGCGCCATTTTCAAGATTATAGGTTATAGCGTTTGAAAACTCTAATCGATCTTCGTTTAAGTTCTCATAACCAATAAAAAATCTCACTTTCTGATCGGCCCATTTAAGCCCCTCTTTTTTATAGATTTTGATTTTAAATTCGTAAACATGATTTGCTGAAAAACCTTTATCGTTACTATAAGTAAAAAAAGTTCTTCCTTTTTTAAACAAAATAGCGGCCGGAGCCGCTGTATCTTTTGGACATGCTTTTTCCTGAAGTTCGGCAATAGTAACTTTTCCCAGTTCGGAATTTTGAGCCTTGACTTTTGAAATTCCCAAAATCATGAAAACCGAGACAATCATTAAACCTAATTTCATTCTTTATATTCTTTTTAAAACTATTTTCTCTGTTTCTTTTGCAATCATTCCTTTGTAATATTCTTTCAGCATTTCATATTTTTCGGCAGAAAAAATAGCTTCATTAATTTGGTTTGCGATGCTTACTTGTAATGTATTTCCGTTTGTTGCAACGTTGAATTTAAAACTTCCCGCATTGTCTTCCATATTTATGATTGCTGGAGCAGGCAATGTTTCAACTGTGAAACCTTCTGGAATTTGGATAGTGATATTGTATTTATCCAGTTGCGGAAATCCAAAATCAACTGGATATTCTCTAACTTCCTGCTTAAACGGATTTTTGTCATTTGCAAAAAACAACATTGGATTAACGTATATTTTACCACCTATAATCTCGCACAAATCATTTCCTGTAAAAGCATATGTTTCTACTGCAGGCAGTAAAATTTCTTTTTCATTAGTTCGAGTATAATCACTGATTTCGATTTTTCCGCTTTTATTTTCTAATTTTTCAAGATAATCTTCCTGCTTAACGCCGTCAATTCTTTCTCTGGTAATCATTGCCATGTGATCTGTGTATTGTCTTCTGGTTTTTCCAGAAACTTTTCCATCAGCATCTATGCTATAACTCAAAAAGACAATATCATTTGATGCTTTTTTTGGTGTAAGCTCAATTTCTTCAGAAGTTCCATCCTTGCGAATCAATCTTCCCGTCCAGTTAATCGTTCTGAAAGGAAGAATATTTGGTGTTGAATATTTATTTGAAGCATCTAATAACAAATTCCCTTGTGGTGTTTCAACAGCCGCTACAACGTAATCAAAAGCAGTTCTGTTAGGAAATAAAGCAATTCCGTTTTCGCGCGTACTCAATAAAACCGGATTTGCAGTCAAACCTGCGTAACGAAGCATGGAAGTCAGCATTAAATTTATATCTCCAATGTTTCCTGTTTTTTCTTTGTATGCTTTTTTAACGCCATTATCGCAGTCATAACCGGTGTAGCCATTCCATTTTACATTTGCTTTCACATGATTTAAGATTGCCCAAATTTTTTCCTCAGGAGTATTTTTATCAGCAAGAAGCACTTTTAGATCATCTTCATAATAGCCAGTTTTATTCAATTCAGGTCCAAAAGTTTCGTAATTGTAAATTGTTTTCACAACAGATTCCCAATCTGTAGAATATGGTTTCATGGGCTCATTTGGAAATTTCACCATAGCTAATTCGTGCTGAATACTTGAAACGTAATTATCCATATTATTCACAAAAGCTTCTTCTTTCATTGCAGGAAAATCTTGTGCAACGTAAGTGGTTTGATTTTCAAAATAATCAATTTTATCACTTGTAAACTCTGTTTTTGAAATATAAAAACCGCTTCTTTCTTTACTATTAATAGTAAATGATTTGTTATTTTTAGTTGTAGAAACTTTTGGTGAAAGATATCCTTTTGCTCTAGAATTAAAAACATAATACTCTGGAATACAAGTAACAAATTCTGAGTAATTTACAGGTATAGTTTCTTGAAAATCCCATTCTCTAATTGAACGGCTAGGGCTTTTAATAGTATAACTGTACTCAATTACAGAACCTTCTTTTACATTTGGCATTGTAATTTTCTTTTGAGCTCTGTATTTATTCAAAACTTCATCAAAAGTTCCTTCAGATTTTAATTTTGTTTTTTCGATTTTACCGTTTACTAAATTATACGTGTAAGCATCCGAAAAAGAAACTTTTTCAACAAAGTTTGGCTGTTTATAATACCAAACGGCTTTATTAGCCCAATCATATCCTTCTTTTTTATAAATTTTGATACGCGCTTCAACATCGGTCACGGTAATAAATCCTTCTGTTGGATCAAACTCAATTCGTGCTTTTCCTTTTTTATACAAAATAGCGGCCGGTGCTGCTGAATCTTTAGGATGCATTTTCTGTTCTAATTCCGCAACAGATACTTTTCCTAATTTAAACTCTTGTGCGGTTGCTTTTGAAACAACTAAAAGCACAATCGAAAGGCTTAAGATTTTAATTAATTTCATTGGGGTTAGGTCTTGGTTAATTTATTGGTTAGTTTTTGGTCAATATAATTTTTGCGTTGTCGTTTTTTGAAATCTGTTCCATAAAAAGACGATATTCATCATATTCTTTATTTGAATATTTTCCTTTGTTTAGAAACATACTTCGTTTGTAGATAAGCTTATTGTTGTCTTTTTTAATGATTTCGGTTTTGTATTCACCAAATTTTCCTTTCAGCTCATAATTTTGAGGAAGAAACTCGATAGCAAAACCAGCAGGAAGATTTACTTCGATTTCATCAGAATCTAAATAACCACGCTGAATCTGGAATGGATTTTTTCTGTTTCTGATACGCTTTACGCTTCCCGTATTTTGATTAAAAGCGTCAATAGCAAAAATCATTTTGTTAGCTGAAATTGAAGCATAATTTATAGCGCTCAACTGTACGTCTTCGGTAAAACGGACATTTTCCTTATCATTTGAAAATGTAATTTTACCTAATTTCAAATTATTGATGTTGTCCCAATATTCTTTATAATGCGCTTCTTTTTCTGTTGGCTGATAATTTTCAATTCTGTATTTCAAACTGTATTGAGAACCTTCAGAAGTTATCGAAATTGAGCCCGAAAAATGTCCATTTTCGTCAATTGTGTAAGTTCCTTTATCTTTTTGGATATTGCCTTTATCATCGTAAATTTTTGTACGAACAATTTCACCGCCATCCGGTTTTATGATCAAAACATCTCTATCGTCAGTAAAAGTTCCTTGGTAACCAAAAGGATTATCTTGACTTGTGCATTCTAGAAAAGTATAATTACCGCCATTTGGAATTGCCAATATCATATGATTTCCCTGCATAGAAACAAAATCTGACTGAATATTAGCCTTATCCGGATCGCCATATAAAATTGTGTTGTAAGAAGGTACATCAACAGCTTGCAAAAGTGCTTTTGTATAATTTGACAATGCCTTGCAATCGCCATATCCTAAACGGTCAACATCGCTGGCCAGCATAGGTTTCCAACCTCCAATTCCGATTGCGATATTTACATACCTTGATTTTTTTTGAACATAGTCATAAATAATTTTCGCTTTCTTGATCGGGTCTTTTTCATCACCAACAAGAGCTTTCATTTTAGATACGGTTTCTTCTGGCAAAGTTGTAGTTCCAGTTAAGATTTTTTCTCCGTACCATTTTCCAAATGCTTCCCACGTAGTTGCGGTTCCATCAACGCCTTCTAGATGAAATTTCTCCAATCCCATCATAACTCTTGGAAACAAATCATCTGAAGATGGACTTAAATCTTCTGATTTCTGAACCAAAATATTTTCGGCCGTATAACTAAGTTTTGTAGCTGATTCTTCCGCTTTTTTTATGTTAAATCCAGCAAACTGAAATTCCTTTTTCTTGAAACCCAAATCGCTTGGAAAAGAAACATTCAGCGCACATTTTTCCACGCTTGTATTATAACCGCCCAAAAAGTACCATCTTGGAATAAATGCCGTATTTGAAGTTTCGGTTTCGCACGTATAGGCAACCGTAAACGGATATGCAATTGGAGTATAATTTAAATAAACGACACGGCTGTCTGAAAAAAGCGTACTGCCGCTTACAGCGCTTTGATCACTAAAATCTTTTCGTTTGATTTTTTTAATTTCATTTCCGGCACCATCATAAATTACTGCTTCAATACTCGTTATCGAAGTAGTTTTATCATAATGTTGGTAGGCATCAATATGACCAAGTCCCTTTTCATTTAAGACTGTAACAACTCTTTGAATTTTGGTAGTCATGCTTCGTTGAGAAGCAATATTAATATCCATTTGATCTAATCGAACAACGGCATTTGCATTTTGTTTTAGACTGTCTGCAATTGAAGTGGCATTATAATTAACCTTTTGCGCAAACGAATTAAGGGCAATTAAACATAAAAATAACGAAAAAAAAGGGCTTTTCATTGGTAAGTAATTTCTTCAAATATATATTTTTTTTAGAAATTCTTAACATTTGTGAAACTTTTTTTAGTCTCGATTTTTGCTGTCCATAACGATCGTTACAGGTCCGTCATTTAAGAGTCTGATTTTCATATCCGCCCCAAAAATTCCGGTTTGTATTTTTTTATTGAACTCTTTTTCTAAAGCTTCAACAAAGCGTTCATACATTGGAATAGCAAAATCAGGTTTTGATGCTTTTATATAAGATGGACGGTTTCCCTTTTTTGTAGAAGCGTGAAGTGTAAACTGGCTAACAACAATTATTTCGCCGTCAATATCCTGAACCGAGCAGTTCATGACATCATTTTCGTCGCCAAAGATTCTCATTTTTATGATTTTACCAGCAAGCCAGTCAATATCTTCCTGAGTATCGGCATCTTCAATTCCAACTAAAACCAATAATCCTTTTTGAATAGCAGCTACTTGATTTCCTTCAACGGTTACTGATGCTTCTGAAACTCTTTGTAAAACAATTTTCATTCTTATTTTGATCTAAATGTAGCATAATTAATTAGCCGCAGATTACACGGATTAAACAGATTTAAAATTCCGCTTCAGATTGGGAATTTATAATTAACCATTTTCAATTCACAATTATTTACGTGTTTCATCACTCGCAGCACGATCTTCACCATAAGTATCAGTTCGATAATGCTCTTCGTCGCCTTCGAGGATTTTTAAGTAACTATTGTAGCGCGACCAAGCGATTTCATCTTTTTCTAAAGCTGCTTTTATCGCACAATGTGGTTCTTCTTTGTGTAAACAGTTGTTAAATTTGCATTGATCTTTTAATTTGAAGAATTCCGGAAAATATCCACTGATTTCTGACGGCTCCATATCAACAATTCCGAAACCTTTAATTCCCGGCGTATCGATAATTCGTGCATCAAAAGACAAATCGTACATTTCGGCAAAAGTCGTTGTATGTTGACCTTGTTTGCTTTGTTCTGAAATTACAGTCGTTTTTAAATGAAGACTTGGTTCCATCGCATTGACCAAAGTCGATTTCCCAACTCCAGAATGTCCTGAAAACATACTCACTTTTCCGATCATCATTTCTTTCAGTTTATCAACGCCTTTATTTTCTGTAGATGAAATTCGGAGACACTTATATCCAATTTCCTGATAAATATGCTGCAAGTAAAGCTGATCGTCTAAAGTTTGATCGTTCAGCGTGTCAATTTTATTAAAGATAAGGATTGCTTCAATTCCGTATGCTTCGGCAGTTACCAAAAAACGGTCAATAAAACTTGTTGTTGTTGGCGGATTATCAATAGTAACCAATAAAAAAACCTGATCAATATTGGAAGCAATAATATGAATCTGCTTAGACAAATTAACCGATTTACGAACGATATAGTTTTTTCTTTCGTGAATGTTATGAATCATTCCGGTAACAGCATCCGATGTTTCCTCCAATTCATAATCAACAATATCGCCTACAGCAATAGGGTTGGTACTTTTTATACCTTTAATTCTAAATTTCCCTTTCATACGGCATTCTATAAAATCTCCTTTTTCAGATTTTACAGTGTACCAACTTCCTGTAGATTTATAAACGGTTCCTGTCATTCTTTAATTTTAGATTGCTTATTTCAGATTTTAGATTGCTCTTTAACCTGAAAAATAAAAGGCAAAATTACGTTTTTAGAATTGAACAACGCAATTTCGCCTTTTAAATTTGAAAGACATTCTCTTAATTGGCAGACTTTACCAGATAATTTCGGCTAAAACTTCATTCTCTTTAATTTTCCCTATCTGAATTGTTTTCAAAGTTCTGGATGTTTTTCCGGCTCTAGTCGTATAAATTTCGACCATAATTGTTGCCGGACCGTTTTCCGTCAATTGACTTTCGCCAAAGAAATTCGTTTTAATTTGATATTTCCCTTTTACTGCATTTCGAATTAAATATTGTTCTGGGCCATAACCTTGCGTAAAATCTTTAGAAAATCGGCCACCAATTGCAGTGCTTTTATGGCTGTAATAACATTCTTCACCCGTTGGTTCAATTACGTGCAAATCCAAATCAACATCCATTTGATTCCAATTCATGATGATTCTGATATCAACAGGCATTTTTTCAATATATTTTTTGTCCAATTTTCCGGTTTTCAATCCTGGATGCGCGGCCATTAGTCGGTTAATATCCATCAAAACAATATCTTCAACACCTTCATATTGTCCGCTCATTTCTCCATAATAATTTACCTCAAGCGATTTTACCAATTCATTAAACGCTTCTTGGTACTTTCCTGCATCTTCTAGCGCCAAGGCATAATCTCTCAAACTTTGCGGTTCATGTTCTCTCCATTTTGCAACTTGTTTTGCTGTAAAAAGTGCATCATTAAAATCTTTCCATTCACGCAAAGTATAGGTTAATGTTTTATAAAGCTGATGATTTTCTAAGCCTAGATCAGCAACATTGCTAATGATCAACAACGCTTTTTTCATATCTCCTTGATTGTAGAAAAAGTGCGCCACATCAAAATAAAAACTTGGATTTCTTTCCTGTGCTTTTCTTAATTCTAAATACAAATCATATTGTTTTTCTTTTGGTGCCGATGCCAAAGCCTTTAAATACAAACGATCTGGATTCCAACTTTTTGTTTGGACAACTCCATTATTTGAAGACTTCTTTTTTGTTGTTATAATAATAACGCCATTTGCTCCTTTTGGGCCATAAGCAGCAATTCTCGAGGCATCTTTCAAATCTTCTACGCTTTTGATATCATCTGACTCTAGATCAGTCAGTTCACCTTCATAAAACTGACCATCAACTATAATTAAAGGCTTTCTCGAATCTCCTGTTGAATATCCTCTTTCTAAATTTGCATTTTGCAAAAGATCTTTATTTTTTGAAATACTTTCCGAAAGTGCACCAACGACATCAGATTTTTTTTGAGTTCCAGGTCCAACAACAGCAACTACTTTTACTTCTCCAGAACTTTCATTTATTACTTCACTTCCAACTTTTTTATCTTTTATATCAGTAATTACTGGTATATCTTCGGTAACTTCTTCTGATTTTGCTACTACTGGCGCAACAAATTTTACCTGATCAACTTTTGGTGCTGTTGGCGGTGGTGGAGTATTATACACATTGTTGTCTTCTTCAATTACAGTGGTAGCTGTTCCTCTGCCAACAGGCTCATCAACCGTCAGTACGGCATCAGGATCTCCCTTTATAGTGCCGTAGCCAAAAGTAACTACTTCCTCTAAATTCTGTGAATTCTCTCTCAATCTTATAGAAACTAGATTATTTCTGCCAACATTAACACGAGCAGGTTCGAAACCAATATAGGTGATATCAAGAACAGTGTTCTGAGGTGCTTTTATGCTAAATTTTCCATCAAAATCAGTTTGAACTCCCGATGTTCGCCCACTAATAATAATACTCGCTCCCGGCAATGGCTGACCATTTACATCTAAAATTACTCCAGAAATAAATCCAGCTGGGACTGTTTGACTAGTTCTTAAAATTGTACTTGCAACATTATTATTATTTGCTCTTTGGGAATTCTTGCCCTTAGATTTTGATGCTAATTTAGATGCCGAATATTTTGTATCTTTTCTCCACCAACTATTTATGCTCGCAAAATAACTTTCAATGCTTTCCCAATTGTTCTTTTGCTGTGCCAATCTAGAATCATGTTCCTGTTTTTTAATTCGGTCATACTCGGCGCGCAATTCTGCCGGCGGTACAATGTCGTATAAAATATAATCACTCACATTTTCAAGAACAATCAACGAAGTATTTTTAGTTACAATCCCAAATTTCTTTCCAAGAAGTTCGATTTCATCTGCATTTTTCGTGTACTGCAATTCAAGATTGGCGATTTTTTTCTGTGCCCAAAGTTTTTCCACATTTATGTCTCCAGCATTTTGGGCAGCAACATCAAGCGTAATTTTTCGTTCCAAAACTGCTTCATTTCCATAACCAAAAAGAAGCGTAATCTCATTTTTAGGATTCAAGGAAATACCCGAAAAACTGAAATTTCCCGAAACTGAAGTTCCTTCCATCGGAAATAAATCAGTCACAGTCAAATTCTCTTTTATTCCGAGAAATTTCAAACTAGAATTTGTCAATTTATCTAAAGCTGTTTCCGAATTTACCTGATTTAAATTGATGAAATTTCCACCGGTTTTTGTTGAAGAAAAATTCAGAAAAGCAAAATCTGCAGAAACTGAAGACGTAATGGTGTAAAGAGGTTTTCTAGTTTTTGGTAACAAATTTTCACTCAACGAAGATAATCCGTCAGAGAAAAATAAAAATTCATCCTGATTTTCAAAGCTAATTTGCGAATAACGCGTTCCGCCATCATATTTTGTGTTTTCTAAGACCGTTTTCAATTCCGACCAATTTCCGTTAGAAATCACAAATTCTTTTTGTTTTTCAAAAGTGTAGTTCAAAAAGTACAAAGTCACTTTTGTGTTTTTTATTTTTTGGAAATAAGCATCCAGCAAATCCAATTCTTTTTTTAAATCACGGTTTTTACAGCTCAAAGAATTATCCCAGATCAAACCAATTGAAGCTGGCGTTTTTTTAGCAACTTTGTTTCCTTCGACAAAAGTATTTCCATAAAAATAATATTGACCTCCGGCATTCTGCATCACAACACTTGGACTATTTTGCTGAATTGGAATTTTAAAAACCAATTTTTCTTCAGGCTGATAATTATCTTTTTTTACCGAAGCTTGAAAAGATTGATTCCACTTCGAAAAAGCAATTTCGTTGCCCGAATTCTCTGTAACAACTGGCGCTGTTGAAGTTCCTAAAACCGAAACATTAATTTCAAAGTGATCTAATTTCTTCGGAAATCGGCTCACCAATTGATACACCAAATTATCCTTGTCAAAAGCCGAAAGTTCTTCTTCATAACCAATAACAACAGTGCGTTCGCCATTTGGCATCAACGGATAAATTCTCGTTTTAAAATTATTTCCATCCACTTTCTCCAATAATCCCGGATCAACACGACGATGTTCGATGGCCTCAAAAACCTGTTTTCCTTTATTTTTATTCACCGGAACCGCTTCACGCAATTTCCCGTTTATGTCAATCGCGTATCGAGAAACCGAAACATTTTCTGGCAACGGAAAAATAAGTTCTGCTTCCATTTGTCGTGTCCCCGAATTGAAAAAATGCATTTCGGCAGTTGTATAAGCAATATTGCCCACCACTTTTACATTGACAAAAAGTTTATTCATTCGCACTTTTTCAGCTTCTTCTCCTTTTACGGTTAATTCTGGACTTTGTGCAAAAGTTTTTGTTCCAATAAAAAGCAGACAGAAAAACAATACATTCAAATTCATTTGAAAAATACTCGGCGCTGACGAAAACAATTTTAGTTTCATGACACAAAAAATTAAGGTTTATATTGTTATAGAGAACAAAAAACTTCAAAAGGTTGGGAAGATAATTATTTTATTTTTATCTGTTCAATCTTCAAAATTTGCTAGCGATTATTTTTCTCGCAGATTAGCAGTTTTATTTTCTATTTAAAAGAGCATAAAAAAATCTCCAAAGCCCGAAAGCAATGGAGATTTAATATAAAAAAACAATCTAATTTTAAATTCGTGATATAATAAAATTTGAGAACTACTTTAAGTCATGCTTAAATTCTCTTATATCACTTATATGGTTTAAGACAAAATTATGCGTTGAAAATTTTCTCTTGGTGACCAATACTTTCTTGGTGAATTGCTTTGAACATTCTCAAAACAAACTCTTCCGTAAGACCTTTTTTCTCACCTTCTAGAATCATTTTCCCTAAGATTTCATTCCAACGGTTGTTTTGAAGAATCGCAACGTTCGCATCTTTTTTCACTTGACCAATTTCGTCAGCTACTTTCATACGTTTTCCTAATAACTCTAATAAGTTAGCATCAAGAACATCGATGTTAGCTCTTAGTTTTTTCATTTTTTGACTGTACTCATCTGTAGTATCATCCGTTTTTCTGATAGTCAAATCTTTGATGATTTGTTTCAAAGCGTCTGGAGTAACTTGCTGAGCAGCATCAGACCAAGCGTTGTCCGGATCGTAGTGCGTTTCGATAATCATACCATCGTAATTCAAATCTAAAGCTTCTTGTGTTACTTCGAAAATCATTTTACGATCTCCAGTAATGTGAGATGGATCGATGATTAAAGGTAAATCAGGGAATTTATTTTGCAATTCGATAGCAATTTGCCATTCTGGAATGTTTCTGTATTTTGTTTTTTCGTAAGTAGAGAAACCTCTGTGGATAACTCCTAATTTCTCGATTCCAGCCATGTGTAAACGCTCAACACCACCTAACCATAAAGCTAAATCTGGGTTTACAGGGTTTTTAACCAAAACGATTTTATCAGTTCCTTTTAAAGTATCCGCAATTTCTTGAACTGCGAATGGATTTGCCGTTGTACGAGCACCAACCCATAAAACATCGATATCATGTTCTAAAGCCAGTTTACAGTGCGCTGCAGTCGCAACTTCAGTTCCCATTAATAAACCAGTTTCAGCTTTTGCTTTTTGTAACCATTTTAATCCAATTTCTCCAACACCTTCAAATCCTCCTGGACGTGTTCTTGGTTTCCAGATTCCAGCTCTGAAAACACTAACTTTTGAATCTTTTAATTCGTGAGCAATTTTTAATACTTGATCTTCCGTTTCTGCACTACACGGTCCAGCTATCACAAGTGGGTGATTTAAATTGAAATCTTCTAACCACTTTCTCATTTCTTTCTTATTTTCCATTGTTTTATAGTTTTTACTTTTTTATTGTTAATCCGTTTAATATCTCTTTTATTTTATTTGTGCTTTCCATTTCTTCAAAAATGGCATTGTAATTTTCGTCTTTCAACAAATCCCTAAACCGACTGAGATTTGAAATATATTCTTCTAATGTTTCCAGAACGTGTTCTTTGTTTTGCTTAAAAATCGGCGTCCACATCGCTGGCGAACTTTTTGCTAAACGAACAGTACTTTCAAATCCACTTCCCGCCATATCAAAAATATCCTGTTCGTCTTTTTCTTTATTCATTACCGTTTTCCCGAGCATAAACGAACTAATGTGCGACAAATGCGAAACGTAAGCAATGTGTTTATCGTGCGAAGTCGGGTCCATATATCGAATTCTCATTCCGATTTCGCTGAAAAGCTTTAACGCCTTTTCCTGCAATTTAAAAGTGGTTTTTTCCACTTCACAAATAATGTTTGTTTTTCCTTTAAACAAACCTTTTATCGCCGCCGAAGGTCCTGAAAACTCTGTTCCTGCTATCGGATGCGTGGCAATAAAATTTCTTCTTTTCGGATGATTGGCAACGGCATCACAAATTGGCTTTTTAGTTGAGCCCACTTCAAAAACAATTGTTTTGTCTCCAACCAAATCCAGCACTTTTGGCAAAACCGTCAGCGCCACATCAACCGGAACCGAAACGATCACAAAATCGGCTTCAGCCAAATCTTCAAAACTTCCGGCTTCATCGATAACTCCTAAATCAATGGCTTCCTGCAAATGTTTTTCGTTGCTATCGATTCCAAAAATCGTTGAATCAGGATGTTGGTCTTTGATGTCCAGCACCATCGAGCCGCCTATTAATCCTATTCCTATTACGTATACTTTCATATTTCTTTTTTTTTGTCATTGCGAGGAACCAAGCAACCTCATTAACAATTGATTCAGCAACTGAGATTGCTTCGTTCCTCGCAATGACTTCTAAAATCGGTCAATTGCTTCCTGTACTTTTTCTTCCTTCACACACAATGAGAATCTGATATATCCTTCGCCGTTGCTACCAAAAATGGTTCCCGGTGTAATGAAAATATGTTTCTCATATAATATTTCGTCAATGAACTTTTCTGCTGATTCGATTCCTTCTGGCAATTTTGCCCAAACAAAAAGACCAACTCCTTCTTTATATACTTTACAGTTTAGCTTTTCAGCTAATTTCTCCGTTAATTCTCTACGGCGTCTGTAAATTTTGTTTTGGTCTTCGAACCACGATTTGTCACATTTTAAAGCTGCAATTGCACCTTTTTGGATTCCGTAATACATACCGCTGTCCATGTTGCTTTTTACTTTCAGAACCGCATCGATAATTTCAGGATTTCCTAAAACCATTCCGACTCTCCAGCCAGCCATGTTGAATGTTTTACTTAATGAATTCAGCTCTAAAGCCACATCCTTCGCGCCTTCAACCTGCAATAAACTCATCGGATTATCATTCAAAACAAAACTATATGGATTGTCGTTGATCAATAATATATTGTGTTTTTTAGCAAAAGCAACCAATTTTTCAAATAACGCTAAACTTCCTCTCGCCCCTGTTGGCATGTGCGGATAACCCAGCCACATTATTTTTACTTTCTCCAGCTCCAGTTTTTCAAGAGCTTCAAAATCTGGTTCCCATCCATTTTCTTCTTTTAAATCATAATAAACCGGAACTGCCTGAACCAAATTGGTTACCGAAGTGTAAGTTGGATAACCCGGATTCGGAATTAAAACGTGATCGCCTTCATTTAAAAAAGCCAGCGAAATATGCATAATTCCTTCTTTTGAACCCATCAAAGGCAAAATCTCATTATTCGGATTCATTTCAACACCAAACTGATCTTTATAAAAATCGGCCATAGCTTGTCTCATTTCTGGCAATCCCTGATAGCTTTGATAACCATGCCCGTTTTCGTCTTGAATTGCTGCGGCAACCGCTTCAATTACTGCTTTTGACGGACTCAAATCAGGGCTTCCAATTCCCATATTGATGATCGATTTTCCTTCAGACATCAGCTGTCTCACTTCTCTCAACTTTGATGAGAAGTAGTATTCTTCAACTGTATCTAATCTTTTTGCTGTTGTAATCATTTTTTTTTATTTTTTACTTTAAGCTTTAAGCCTTAGGCTCTATGCTTTTTCTTTTTTGATTTGTCACCCTGAGCGAAGTCGAAGGGCTTTCCAATTGGAACGTGGGCTTCGACTTCGCTCAGCCTGACAATTGGAATTTGGAATTTTAAAAAATTGAAATTTCCTCTTTATGGCTTTGTATTCTTATATTCTCCCAACACTTTAAAATATTCTGCCATGATGTTTAATAACGTTTTGGCTTTTGCAAAATCTTCATATTTGTCAAATGTTACATCTACGAAGAATGAATATTTCCAAGGTGTTTCAATTTTTGGAAGCGACTGGATTTTTGTCAAATTCAGTTTGCAGTCGCTCATTACATTCAAAACTGCTGCTAAACTTCCTCTTTTGTGATCCAATTCAAATTTGATTGACGCTCTATTAATTTCGTTTTCTGGCAAAAATGAATTTTGCTTTTTGATAATCACAAAACGAGTCATATTATTTTTGATCGTTTGAATTTCTGGCGCGATGATTTCTAAATCATACATTTCAGAAGCCGTTTTGCTTGCGATTGCTGCAATTCCGGTTAATTGTTTTTCCTGAATTCTTCTGGCAGTTTCAGCTGTATCTTTATCCTCAACCAATTTGATATTTGGATATTGTTTCAAGAAATCCATGCATTGCAAAATGGCCATTGGGTGCGAATGAACTTCTTTTATGTCTTCAATTTTCTGACCTTTTAGAGCCATTAAATTTTGATGAATGCTTAAATAATGCTCTCCAATAATGTGTAAATTATTCTTGTCAATCAAAGCATAATTCGGGATAATTGGGCCTGCAATCGAATTTTCAATCGCCATAACTGCCTGATCAGATTTTCCTGAAAGAAGACTGTCGATTAATTCTTCAAAAGACAAGCATTCATCAATAGCCACATTTTCAGAGAAATACTCATTCACAACTTGATGATGGAAAGATCCTTTTATACCTTGTATTGCAATTTTCGTTGTCATATATTCAAAAAAAAATCCTGATTTGCATCAGGATTGTATATTAGTTTTATTTGTCTTAAAATTTTTCTCAAATAACCATAGCACAATCCTGACTTCTACTAAAGAAGAAATAAAAATTGTTGCTAAAATAAAAACGGTTACTTGCCATTTTGTTTGTATTTTGTTTTAAATTCTCTGCGAATGTATAAATTATTTTTAGCGCACCAAAAAAAAGATTGCATTTTATGAAACAAAAAGGGATTTCTTAACAAATTTAGGACGATTTGTATGATAATATAAAAATATCGGCTTAAAATGAGATATTTACAATGGCAATTTTTAGATTCTAAGGTTCTGAGATACTAAGGCGCTAAGGTTTTTTTGCCACGAATCCACGAATTGGTGTAAATCATTGTGGTTATTTAATTCGAATTACACAGATTACTTAGTGTAATTGTCATTTAGACCGAAGGTAGAAATCACACTCGTAAATCGACAAAGATTGGCGATATACTATGTGGAATTTCTAGTGCGATTTCTCCTTTCAGTCGAAATGACAAAGATTGTGATTATGAAAACAGTCCAGAAACCGGTTTATTCACAATTCCGATTTTAGTATAATCGAAGTTTAGTTTCTCTTTTAATAGAGAAGCATAGACACTTCTAAAGTCAATTTGGTATTTTAAATCGCCATTATCTAAGTCGGATAAATTTGGATTGTTTCCTAAAATCGTTCCTTTATTATTTCCTCCAATGATGAACATTGGCGCCGCAGTTCCGTGGTCTGTTCCGTTTCCGTTGTCTTTAACACGTCTTCCAAATTCAGAAAAAACTACGATTGTAACATTCTGTAATAATTGCGCTTGTTTTAAATCTTGATAAAAACTGTATAAAGCGTCGTTCAAATCAGCCAACTTTTTCTCGTGAATTGCAATTTGGTTGTCATGTGTGTCAAATCCGCCGAGCGAAGTATAATAAACTTTCGAATTCAGATTTCCTTTTATCAATCTTCCAATCCATTCCAAGTTTTTGGACAATTCAGTTTTCGGATAGCTAATTTCACTTTTTGATTTTGCCAAAGCTTTCTGAATTTCATCTGAACCTTCGGTAACCGAATTGGCAATTTTTCTAACAAAATCCAAATGCGGATTATCAGACAAGGTTACATTTTCTTCTTTATCTGATTTTACCTTAAATCGATTTGGATCTTTTACCGTTATAAAATTAGGTTCAACACCTTTTAAAGCCAAATTATCAATGGAATCCAAATTGATTCCGGCTGTCGCCTGATGTCCGTTGCATTGAAGATCTAAATATCTTCCGAGCCAGCCTTCATTTATATATTTATTTGAATCGGTTGCTGTCTGCCAAATTTCCTGACTTCTAAAATGCGACCGAATCGGTTCTGGATATCCCACATTTTGAATTACCGTCAAATCTCCGTTTTGCTGCATTTGGGCAAAATCTTTCAACGAAGGATGAAAAGCCATCCCTTTATTTTTACTTATAACCAAATCTTTATTTAAAGCTATTTTGGTTCTATAATTATAATATAAAGGGTCGTCGTACGGAATAAAAGTATTTAGTCCGTCATTTCCTCCGTTCAATTGTACAAAAACGACACATTGTTCACCAATTACCAAATTATTCTGTGAACCAAAAGCGTGTAAAAAATCAGGAAGCACAAGCATTCCGCCTGTAAAAGTTCCTGTCAATGTTAGAAAATCTCTTCTGTTCATGATTTCTCTTTTCTAAATTAATTGATATTCTGGCAATTTTGTAATGTAATTGAAGAGTCTCGTTACGGCAAAATTGGCGTGAGGACTTTTTGGATCAAAATCGTATTTGAGCAAATTCTCCATATCTTTTTGCATCGAGTCATTTACATCAAATAACAATCGGTTTGACAATTCGGCAATGATTGTTTTGTTGTTTCCTTCGGTATCAAAATCAATTTTCACATCAATTTTGTCAAATTCTACTTTTGGCTTTTCCTCTTCTCCCGTCATTGTGTTTAACACTTTTTTTGAAATACTTCTTCCGCTGCAAAGCAAATCAGATGTATTATTTCGCTGTAAATAAATTTGAGAAGTCAGCCAAGAGTTTCCGCCGTCCCAGCCTTTTACATTTACTTGATTGTACAAATCCATACCTTGTTGGCGAAGAAAAAGCGCTATCATCGCGTCATCAAAATCTTTTACTTCCAATTCATCAATCAACTGAATAATGTATACTAATGGATCTTTGATTTTGTTTCCCGAATTTTCTTTGGCATATTCTTCGGTAAAAATTTTTGTCAGCAAAGGTTGAATTTCGAAGTTTTTCTTTCGAAAATAATCGCCATAAAAAGTCACCAAATCTTCAGGCGGAGTATCATAAATAAACCATTTCAGAATTTTTCTAGTAATGAGATATGGAATGTTTTTTTGTTCGAAAATGATATCTACAAGATCATCAACTTTCCAATTTCCTGTTTTTCCGAAATAGGTTTTATCACTATTATCTTCAGGAATTTTTCTATAAAGACCTCCGTCATCGCCATAATTTAAACCTGCGAGTGCTTTTGCGCCTTCTTTGATGTCATTTTCAGAATAATTTCCAATTCCGATAGTAAATAACTCCAACAATTCCCGACTTAAATTCTCGTTGTATTTACCTTTTTTATTATCGACATTGTCCAAATACTTTATCATCGCGTTTGACTTTACGATTTGCTTTGTTAGCTCTTTAAAATTTCCAAAAGCATGTTCGCGCAAAATCATATTGTGTTGATAAATCCAGTAATTGACTTTTACTTTTTGCGAAGTAGAAACGAAATGGTTGTGCCAAAAAACGACCATGTTTTCCCGAAGCGGAAATTCATCGGTTCGCATTTTATTAATCCACCATCTTCTTAATTCGATGCCTGAATAAATTTCTTTTTTTAGAATTTTCTTTTTAGCATCAGAATCAGCATCTTTTATGGCTTGCTTAAATTCTTTTAATTCGATAAGTGTTTTGGGATCATCTTCTAAAAAAGCAGGAAGTTGTTTATCGAATTTTGAATCATAGGAATGTTTTAGAAACTTCTCTAATCCTAGTTTTTCAATTTTATCAGATTCTTTTCCAGAAAAACCCAATCGTAATGACCAAAGATTGCTTTTTTTCATAATTCAGAAATTATTACAATAAGACTTTCCTTTCTCTTAAAGGTTTAATTTAGAGAAAGATTATGAGTTACTTAGTTACTGAGATGCTAAGTTTTAAAAATCTTTGGTAATAATTTAAACGGGGAATTTTTGAGGATATTGTAATCACTAAGATTATCGGCTTTGTGTAGAATGGATTAAAATCCATCCCTACAATATAATTTGTTCCTCGGAACGCTATTCACAAAGCTCCAGTAATTAAATAGCCCAATTGAAGTGAAAATCCTTTTTATTTTTTTTCTGTGAAAAATAAAAAGATTGTAACGAAAACCGGAAAATAGCTTCTAAAAGACAGAGCTGCGATATTTTCAAAACACTACCAAATAACACTCCAATAAATCAAAGTTTTTCTTTCTCTGCTAACAGCTATTCCTTTTGAATATCCATTTTTCCAATTTGCAGGCATTTGTGGATTTGGCATCATTTTAAACTCTCTCAAACAATTCCCTTTTTTAGCCTCTAAAACATAGATATCAAAATTATTTTCTAAATAAATCTCATTCTTTCCTTTAGCAAATTCATATTCTATAAAATTAGGTATTGGATATAAATCCTTAAAACAATCTTGATTCATTTTAGTACTATCAGCAATAGTAACATCTTCTCTATTTTTGTAAGTCTTAAGTGTTTCAAAGCGATTAACAATTAACAAACATGAATCATTTGAACTATACTTTGCCAATGATTTCTTTTCCAAGCTTCTAACAACTGAATCTATACTTCTTAAATCTTTTTCATATTCATATAACATAAAACAAACATCACTTTTTGATTTGTTCTTGCTATTAACAGTTTGAAATGGATATGATGTCAGCATTTTAGGAAAGTGATCTACAAGCTTTCTGCTAAAGCTATTTTTAGCCTCAATATATTTTTGATTATCTAAAAAATCTACGGTTCTATTATTACAACTCAAGATACAAATCATAATCACATTCAACAAAATTATCTTCTTTATCATCTATATTTTATTATTTTAAAAACCTATTAAATTGGGAAATAACTCCAAAAAAAAAGCAGCTATCATTACAATAACTGCTTTCTATAAATTAAGAATAAATCTTTCTTCTTTACTCTATTTTCTTTCTTCTAAAAAATTAAGACCCACACATCTCACAATCCTCAGGACCTGCCGCTTGTGCTTTAAGCAACATCGCTTTGTAATCCTCAACACTGATTGCTTCCGTTTCTTGAACTAAAGATGGAGTTTCTTCTTTTTTATCGTTGTTTAATGTGAATTTAATCGCATCAACAGCCGCTTTTGTTCTTAAGTAGTACATTCCTGTTTTTAAACCAGACTGCCAAGCGTAGAAGTGCATTGACGTTAGTTTAGAATAGTTTGCATCTTGCATGAACAAGTTCAACGATTGTGATTGGTCAATGAAATAACCTCTTTGACGAGACATATCGATAATATCTTTCATCGACATTTCCCAAACTGTTTTATAAAGATCTTTCAACTCTTGCGGAATTTTATCAATATTTTGAACAGATCCGTTATGACGCATAATTTCTTGTTTCAAATCTTCGTTCCATAAACCTAGTTTTACTAAATCTTCTAGTAAATGTTTGTTTACTACGATGAACTCTCCAGACAACACACGACGTGTGTAAATGTTTGATGTATATGGTTCGAAAGCTTCGTTGTTTCCAAGAATCTGAGAAGTCGATGCAGTTGGCATTGGCGCTACTAACAATGAGTTACGAACTCCGTGCTCTACAACTTCTTTTCTTAGTGAAGCCCAGTCCCAACGACCTGATAATTCTTCATCTTTCATTCCCCACATATTGTGTTGGAATTCTCCTTGAGACATTGGCGAACCTTCAAAAGTTGAATACGGTCCTTCTTCTTTTGCCATTTCCATAGAAGCAGTAACAGCCGCGAAGTATAATGTTTCGAAAATCTCTTGGTTCAATGCTTTTGCTTCGTCGCTTGTAAACGGCATACGCAACATAATGAAAGCATCTGCCAAACCTTGCACACCTAAACCAACCGGACGATGACGCATGTTTGAGTTTTCGGCTTCTTTTACTGGATAGTAGTTTCTATCGATTACTTTGTTCAAGTTACGCGTTACACGTTTTGTCACATTGTAAAGTGCTTCGTGATCAAATTTTCCGTTCTCGATAAACATTGGCAACGAAATAGAAGCCAAGTTACAAACTGCGATTTCATCTTTAGAAGTGAACTCCATAATCTCTGTACACAAGTTTGAAGAACGAATTGTTCCTAAATTCTTATGGTTCGATTTACGGTTTGCTGCATCTTTGTACAACATATATGGTGTTCCAGTCTCGATTTGAGATTCTAGGATTTTCTCCCATAATTCACGAGCACGGATAGTTTTTCTTCCTTTTCCTCTAAATTCATAATCCGTATATAATGCTTCGAATTCTTCTCCGTAAACATCATATAATCCTGGACATTCGTTTGGACACATTAAAGTCCAAGTTGAATCTTCCTGAACACGTTTCATGAATAAATCTGAAGTCCACATAGCGAAGAATAAATCTCTCGCACGCATTTCTTCTTTTCCTGTATTTTTCTTTAAATCCAAGAATTCGAAGATATCAGCATGCCAAGTTTCAATGTAAATCGCAAAACTTCCTTTACGTTTTCCTCCACCTTGATCTACGTAACGAGCGGTATCGTTGAAAACTCTTAACATCGGAACAATTCCGTTTGAAGTTCCGTTTGTACCACGAATGTAAGATCCAGTCGCACGAACGTTATGAATAGAAAGTCCGATTCCTCCCGCAGATTGCGAGATTTTTGCTGTTTGTTTTAACGTATCGTAAATTCCATCAATACTATCGTCTTGCATTGCCAAAAGGAAACAAGAAGACATTTGAGGTTTTGGAGTTCCTGCGTTGAACAACGTTGGCGTTGCATGTGTAAAGAACTTTTTAGACATTAAATCATAAGTTTCAATAACCGATTTTAAATCTTCTAAGTGAATACCAACAGAAACACGCATTAACATGTGCTGCGGGCGCTCAACGATTTTTCCGTTTATTTTTAACAAATACGAACGCTCCAAAGTTTTAAATCCGAAGTAATCGTAATTGAAATCTCTAGTATAAATGATATGAGAATCTAAAAACGCCGCATTTTCCTGAATCACTTTAAATACGTCATCAGCAATTAACGGAGCTTCTTGTCCATTTCTTGGATTAACGTAGTGATACATATCTTTCATCGTTTCAGAGAACGATTTTTTTGTATTTGAATGTAGGTTCGAAATTGCCACACGCGCTGCTAATTGTGCATAATCAGGATGCGCAATCGTCATAGAAGCCGCCGTTTCTGCCGCAAGATTATCCAATTCAGAAGTAGAAACCCCATCATACAATCCTTCGATAACTCTCATCGCTACCTTAACCGGATCTACAAGCTCGTTCAAGCCGTAACACAATTTTTTGATTCTTTCTGTAATCTTATCAAACATTACGGGCTCTCTGTGGCCATCTCTTTTTACTACATACATAAGCTTACTATTTATAGTTATTGAAAAAATGAAAGCATCTAGAAAACGAATTCCAGCACTTAAACATTGCGTGTTTTTAAATTATTTTTCGAGAATTACAGGATTCTCAATAGTTGTCCTTTTCCAATTTGAATATCAAACCGAAAAGCCGTTAAAATTGCTATTAAATCTCCGATTTGGGTGATAGAGATCTAACCTAAAAAATGTTCTGTAAAAATTAATTATAGCTTTAGATAAAATCGGCTAAAATTAATGCTGTTGTTGTTCTAAAAATCTGCGTCAAATGAAATTTTCTGAGCATCACTATCAGTGTTCATTACACCAGATTTTTGATACTCGGCAACACGTTTTTCAAAGAAATTAGTTTTTCCTTGAAGAGAGATCATGTCCATGAAATCAAACGGATTCGCTGATCCATACACACGCTCGCAACCTAATTCTACTAATAATCTGTCGGCAACAAATTCTAGGTATTGCGTCATTAAAGTAGCGTTCATACCAATCAAACTTACCGGAAGCGATTCTGTTACAAATTGTCTTTCGATATCAAGAGCATCAACAATGATTTCTTTGATTCTCTCTTTTGGCACTTTGTTAACTAAATGATGATTATGCAAGTGAACTGCAAAATCACAATGTACACCTTCGTCACGAGAAATCAACTCATTAGAGAAAGTCAAACCTGGCATCAAACCACGTTTTTTCAACCAATAAATTGAACAGAAAGCGCCAGAGAAGAAAATACCTTCAACTGCAGCAAAAGCAATAAGTCTTTCAGCAAATGAATCAGACTCGATCCATTTTAAAGCCCATTCTCCTTTTTTAGCAATAGCAGGGAAAACTTCTAAAGCATTAAACAATTCTGTTTTCTCAGCTTCGTCTTTTACATAAGTATCGATCAACAAAGAATACGTTTCACTGTGAATGTTTTCCATCATAATTTGGAAACCATAGAAAAACTTCGCTTCAGCATATTGAACTTCATTTACAAAATTCTCAGCAAGATTCTCATTTACGATTCCGTCAGAAGCCGCA
Source organism: Flavobacterium daemonense (assembly GCF_007341385.1). GTDB lineage: Bacteria > Bacteroidota > Bacteroidia > Flavobacteriales > Flavobacteriaceae > Flavobacterium > Flavobacterium daemonense. The sequence goes on along the minus strand of NZ_VJYD01000003.1, from coordinate 374,811 downwards.
AAAAAAGCAAGTATGTGTTTGATGAAATATCTTTCATCATCATTTAATTTGTTGTTCCAGTCTGTCAAATCTTGGTGCAAGTCGATTTCTTCCGCAGTCCAGAAACTAGCTTCCATCTTTTTGTACCATTCCCAAATATCATGATGTTTAATTGGAAAAATAACGAAACGATTTTTATTTTCTTGTAATATTGGTTCGACTTGTGACATGACAATTTTATTTAATTTTTATGCTGAATTTTTACTTATTCAGAACGATTACAAAGATTGTCATTTGTTGCCAAAAATGAAAGCCAAACTTATTCACAATTCGATGTAGTTTTTAACAAAGGGCAAAAAATGCGGTCTTTTTCAGACAATAATTAAATAGTTGCAAATGAGTATTTTAAGACCTCATTTAACCCTCGCAAGTGCTGTAGAATATAGACTTTTTGAAATAAAAAGCAAGAAATTCTAAATTGTTTTTAAAAGTTTTTTTTGAGTCAAAACTTAATTTTTTGAGTTAAAACTTCCCCATTAAAAGGGTGCTTTTTACACTTTAATTTCTTAAGAGTTTTTAAGTTCTTCGGCGACTTTTTCAAGCTCCAAATACCAGTCTTCGCCAAAGCGTCTAATCAAAGCTTCTTTCACAAATTTGTAAACCGGAACTTCTAATTCTTTACCTAAAGAGCAGGCATCATCGCAAATATCCCATTTGTCGTAATTAACCGCAGCAAATTCTGTAAAATCTTTTACTCGGATTGGATACAAATGACAGGAAACAGGTTTTTTCCAGTCAACAATTCCTTGATTGTATGCTTGCTCGATACCGCAAAGTGCAGTTTTTCCGTCAAAAATAACATATGCGCAATCTTTATTATCAATCAAAGGCGTTTCAAGATCACCGTCTGTACCTTTTACCCAAGTTCCTTGAGCTTCAATCGCAGCAATTCCTTCTTTTCTTAAAAAAGGTTTTACTTTCGGATAAATCTCCTCCAAAATTTTAGTCTCAGCTTCATTCAAAGGCGCGCCCGCATCTCCGTCGACGCAACAGGCCCCTTTGCATGCTGATAAATTACAAACAAATTCTTTTTCGAGGATATCCTCTGATACTATGGTTTTTCCTAATTGAAACATTTTGCAAAGGTAACTAAAGATTCAGGAAATAAAAACCGCACATCAATTTATGTTTGCAAACGCAACTAATTTAGAATGTTGCCATTTTATCTATAACATTAAGGCTAATTATTCTAACACATAGAAACATAGAATTAGTTCTCTAAAAAAGGCGTTTCACTTATTTAAAACAAACATAGCTGGCTATGTGAAAGAAACATGTTTCTTTTTTTTACTCTTTATTAAAAAATAAATCTATGTCTCTATGTGTTTAAAAAAAACCAATTGTATCAGCGGGTTATTTTATCTACATAAATTTATAGTCCGATTTGTTGAATGTATAAGCGCTTTTTTCAAGGCTGAGGCATTTCATAGTGGTCACTTTTTTGCTTTTCAAGTCTTTCATTGTCATATCCATCAACAAAGTGCGATCTTCGGGTTTAAAATAATCAGACAATCCTTCCGGCATTTTCCAGCCTTTTTGGTTTTTGAACATATCTCCAAAACTCACTTTTGCCTCACTCGTGTAATAACAAATAATATCATATTCGTCATTTGTCATTTGAATTCCTTTGCAGTTATAGCCTAAAAAAGTTTTATTGGGAAGTGTCTTATAAATAAATTTAGACTTCTCCCCTTCTTTTTTTGCCATTCCCGAATAATCAGGCATTTTTGATGCCGACGCCATTTTCTCTTTGCCGTTTCCAAAAGCAGTCACCGTTATACTATTTTTAGAATCCATAATCATAAACATGTCCTGGCCTTGCCCCTGCGAAATATTCATACCAAAATAAGCAGCATTAGGCTCTAAAAGATAATTTGCATTCATCGCTTTTCCCTCATCCGTCTTAATTTCCATAACATATTTCCAACTGAAATTATAAGAACTTGGAACTACCGATGGATCTACCTTATTTTTGCCATAGCTCAAAACGGCATTTTCCATACTTACATTTTGATCAGCCACATTCCCAGTTCCCTGTCCTTTTTGTTGCGCAGCTTTTTTAATTTGTTGCCAGATTTGGGCTTGTGAACTGTTGAACGAAAACAACATACACAAGAAAACGATAACAAAAACTCTCTTTTTCATAACCTTCCCATTTTAAGTTATACAAATTTAGCAATTGATTTTCAGTAAGTTATATTTTTTAACTTTTGATTTTCCATCATTTTTTTTCTAGTCAAACAGCAGAATAAATTAAGTTCAAAATAAACCGATTTCTCTCCCTGAATCACTAATTATGACATTATAATGTTACAAATATCACATTTCACATTAATAAACAATGCTTTTATAACAAAAATACAAGCTATTAAAAAATCACCTAACTTTATTACTTACTTTTGCAGCAAATTTTTAATCACTAAAAATCAGAAAGATATGTTAGAAATCGACTATAAAGAAATTATTACAGTTGGAATGGTACTTTTTGCCGTGATTGATATTGTGGGATCAATTCCGATTATTGTCAATTTGAGAGCAAAAGTCGGACATATTGATTCTGAAAAAGCTTCTATAGTTGCCGGATTAATTATGATTGTTTTTCTATTTGTTGGAGAAGGACTATTGAATTTAATTGGCATCGACGTGCATTCGTTTGCCGTCGCTGGATCTTTTGTTTTATTTTTTCTTGCTCTAGAAATGATTTTAGGAATCCGAATCTATCGTGACGAAGAACCTGGTTCAGCTTCAATTGTTCCTTTGGCGTTTCCGTTAATTGCAGGAGCCGGAACTATGACAACTTTATTGTCTCTGCGCTCTCAGTTTCATACAATCAACATTATTATTGCCATTTTACTAAATATTGTACTGGTTTACATTGTTTTAAAATCATCAAAAAAAATTGAAAACCTGCTTGGGGAAAACGGTCTCGGCGTGGTTCGCAAGACATTTGGAGTCATACTTTTAGCAATTGCTGTTAAATTATTTGCTGCTAATGTTAAAGGTTTGTTTGTCTAAGATTAATTTTTATACTTTTACCCCATAAAATTTCTAAAAACAAAACTTTAAGCCCTTTTTTAAAGTTTTAGTTTGATTATTTTAGACACAAAAACAACCAATATGAAAATTTTTACTTCAATATTAGTGCTTTTAGCATTAGCTTTAATTGTTTTTAATATTACGCTATTAGACTTTAAAAACCCATTTCAGGGTGATAGTATGGTAGCTTTTATTGGAATCGCCGCTTCTTTCTGCGCCGTATTGATTCTTTTGATTTTTAGAATTTCGAAAAGAATTGAAGAAAAAACAAACGGCAGATAATAATGTTCGACGTTCTAATTATTGGCGGAGGCGTATCAGGAATTTCTTGTGCACTTGTTCTGGGCTCTGCTAAAAATAAAGCTTTTGCTGCCGATAAAAAAATCGGAATTTTTACACATCAAAAAAATTCTTCTCTTCAAGAAGCAATTTTCTACAATGCTTATGGCATAACGCCAGGAAAACTAGGCTCTGAATTACTTACAGAAAGCACACAAGATTTAGCTGCATCTTATCCGCATATTACTCAAATTGCAAACGAAAAAGTAATTAAAGTCGAAGGTCAATATCCTGAATTTACTGTAATTACAAATAAAAACTCCTATAAAACAAAAAATATAGTTGTCGGAATTGGTTCTGCCAATACTTTTGACATTGAGGGTTTGATGCAATTTGTTGAACCGCACAAAAAAGCACTTCCAGAAAAACAACGTATTCAGTTAAAAAACGAAGACCACAAAGTTGCTGAAGGAATTTATGTAATTGGAACTTTAGCGGGTTGGAGAAGCCAATTGGCTATTGCCGCAGGAAGCGGTGCCGCTGTTGCCACAGATATTCTTACTTTATGGAATAATGGCGTACAAACACACTCACACGATAGTACACGATAAAATTTAAAAATAAGTTTTTTTATTTTCAACCATTAAGAAATTAAGGTAAATTAAGTTTTTGTACTTAATAAACTTAATTTTGAGCTATCACAAGAAATTATGCATATAAAAAAAGTTTAAACATATAAAAAAACCATTAAGGGATTAAGTAAAAAGCTTTGAAGCTTAATAAACTTAATCCCTTAATGGTTTAAAATTTTATAATGCGATTATTTCACCGAAATTATCTGCGTAACCTTGATGTGATTTTCGTCTTCGTTTTTCCAGAATTCTCCTTTTACTGAAACTACATCACCAATTTTGACTTGCTTATAGTTTTGCGGCCCGCCAAGATTTACGATACTGATTGTGGCAAAATATACTTCTTTTTGATCTGTATCGATTTTTACCGTGTAGCCGTCCTTGCCACCTTCAATTGATGTTACTTTTCCTGTAATTATCTTGTTGCTGTCTTTTGCAGTTGCGCAAGAAATTAGAAAAGCCATTACAACTAGAAGAAAACTTATTCTTTTTAAATTTTTCATATTCTGAATGTATTTAACCGCAATCCCGGTAGCTATCGGGAGTGAAGAATTACGCATCGATCGCTACGTTTGATTTTATGCTACTATTAAATTTCTTGTCAAAATTTATGCCAATGGAACACAGCTTCCGGCAATGACTTTTAAATTTTCATCAAACTGCTTCCAAACTCTGATATACTTAAAAACTCCTTGTATTGACTCCTTTTCGTACGTTCCTTTTAATGAAACTGCTACGGTTACTATCGCCAAATCATCAATTATATTGATAATTTGATCGAAAGCCTCTAATGACTCGATTTTCATTTTTCCGGAGCGATAAGAATCAAGATCAAATGCTTTTGTAATCGTATTTCCGTCAGGCAAATTGAAAAGCAAATCGTCGTGAAGGGCTTTTTCTAAAGTAGAAACATCAGCATTTTTAATAGCAGTCAAAAGTTCGATTTCAGCATTTACAACGGCTTCTGTTTTCATATTTTAAAATTTTCAGGATTGTTTCTTTGGACTCAAAACCGATTTTATCATAGCATCATCTTTCAAAACTATATTGTAGTAATATAATTCCCCAAATAGTTGTCGGGCAAATTCAGCTGTGATATAACGGTTCACAAGCGATTTGGTTTTATCTAGTTTCAAATCCAGGCCGGTCATTGCAATATAGTTTTTGAACTTCTTGAAATAAACATCAGAGTTTTTCATTTCATCTAAAAACTCATTAAAATGAAGTCCCACAAAGGCTTTTCGGTTTTTATCCAATTCTTCAAAAACAAAATGTCCGACAATTCCAGTTTGCAGTAAATAAGCAACATTTTCATTTCCGTGCTCTGCTTCCATAGGAACAAAAATATCGGGAACAATGCCGCCACCGCCGTAAACGATTTTACCTTTTGGCGTTTTAAATTTCAATGAATCGGCTACTTTTATACTGTCTTTGGCATAAAGCTCACCTGATTTTATTCTCAATTCAGATTCTTTGAAATACTCTTCGTTTCCTTTTTTATACGGTTTCTGAATCGATCTTCCTGTTGGCGTGTAATAGCGCGCTACAGTTAATCGCACTGCAGAACCGTCGTTGAAATCCATTTCTCTTTGTACCAAACCTTTTCCAAATGAACGACGACCAACGATAATACCGCGGTCATTATCCTGAATTGCCCCAGCTAAAATTTCACTCGCCGAAGCGCTGTTTTCATTTATCAAAACATACACCTTTCCGGTTTCAAAACTTCCAGATTTTGTTGCATATGTTTTTTCGGTCGTTCCGTTTTTATTTTTAGTAAAAACGATCAACTGTTTGTCTTTCAAAAGTTCATCGGCAATAGCAACGGCTTCTTCCATATAACCGCCCCCGTTATCACGAAGATCAATTACCAGCGATTGAATACCGCTTTGTTTCAATCTCGTTAAACCCGTTTTAAACTCGTTATAAGTAGTTTCGGCAAAACGATTGATTTTGATATAACCCGTATTATTCCCAAGCATCAAAGAAGCATCGACGCTTTTAATCGGAATAACATCTCTTTTTATTCTAAACTTCAGCTTTTTTTGTTCCGATTTTCTAAAAACGGTCAATTCGATTTCTGAACCTTGAAGCCCTTTTAGTTTCGAAAACAAACTATCAGAAGGAAGTTTTCGTCCGTATAATTTTGTTTTTCCGGCGAATAATATTCGGTCACCCGATTTTAGTCCTGCTTTCGCAGAAGGCCCGTTTTCAATTGGTTTTATAATCGCAACGGAATCTTTATACATATAAAAATTAATCCCGATTCCCACGAAATCACCTTTCATGCTTTCAGCAACTTCGGCTTGTTCGCTCGGCGGAATATAAACTGAATGTGGATCTAATTTTGACAAGATATTATCAACTGTAAGATTTACAATTGAATCGGTATTGATACTGTCGACATATTCATTATTAATAAAGTCGATCAGTTTATTTAATTTGGTTTTAGAGTAATTTTTGGCCAAAAGCTGATCATCTGCGGGAGCATTCATCAGGCTTCCCAGAACAGTTCCCAGAGCAAAAGTAGCTCCGATAATAATTGGCAAATATTTTGAATCGAATTTCATTACTCTTCTAAAACAGGAATATGTTCTACTTCGATGCCTGCTTTTATTAAAAATTGAATTCCAGAATCATCACGATATCCATCTTTATACACCACTCTTTTGATTCCGGATTGATGTATCAATTTACTGCATTCTTTGCATGGCGAAAGCGTGATATACAATGTTGCGCCTTCGCAGGATTGCGTCGACCTAGCGACTTTCAAAATTGCATTTGCTTCGGCATGAAGAACATCCCATCTGGTCAATCCCTCTTCATCTTCGCAACAATTCTCAAATCCTGATGGCGTTCCATTATAGCCATCAGAAATGATCATTCGGTCTTTTACGATAATTGCGCCTACTTGTTTTCGTTTGCAGTAAGAAAGCAAACTCCATTCTTTTGCAATTCTCAAATAAGCTTTATCGTATTTGTTTAATTTTTTTATCTCCATTTATTTTATCTGTTCCAAATTGGGCTTTCAATAATCATCGGAATTACAACTCCAACGATAAAAGCCGACATTACAAGTGCCCAGTCGCGTTTTGAAAAACGAAACACGGTTTGCACTATATATGATAGTATCAAAACTACGAAAACCACCACTAACTGTGCCGCTTCAATTCCTAATGCAAATTCTCCTAAAGGTAGTAATTTTGACGTTGCCGAACCACCTAAAATTGTTTTAAAATAATTCGAGAATCCGAGTCCGTGTATAAGTCCGAAAAAAAGCGTCACTATAAAAATTAAATTTACGCCCTCATTTTTAGTCGCTTTTCCTGCCGTAAAGAGGTGATACAAAGCGGTAACTAAAATGGTTATTGGAATCAAAAATTCAACAAGATTTACTTTTACGGCGATTATTCCGAAAACAGAAAGTATTAATGCTACTGTATGACCGATTGTAAAAACCGAAACCAAAAGTAAAATTCGTTTCCAATCTTTAAAAGAATACGGAACTGTTAGTGCGATTAAAAAAAGAACGTGATCGTAGGCGTTGATATCTAAAACGTGTTTTAATCCTATTTGAAAATAAATCCAAAACTCTGACATAGGGCTAATAATATTAAATGATTAGGGGATGTAAACTTACGACTTATTTTGAAAATTTCATGAAGTCCATCTCTAAAACAACGCAGAAAAATAAGTTAAATTTTATGAGAAATTTAAAAATATAAATTAAAATAACTTTTATCTTTGTTTAACAAAAACCTTATAAATTATGTCATTTTCAGAATTATTTGATAGCGAATTCAAACAAAGAAACAAAGGTCATTTTTCAGCAATTGTTCGCGTAGCCTTAGCAGATGGAATTGTATACCCAGAAGAAAAAGCCTTTTTAGACAAACTAGCTGCTCGTCTAGAAATCACAGAATCTGAGTATGAAGAAATTCTTAGCGACCCATTAAAATACCCAATTAATCCTCCTTATTCATATGTACAGCGTTTAGAGCGTTTGTATGACTTAACAAGAATGGTTCATGTTGACCATCATCTTGAAGACAAACAAGAAGTGTTATTGAAAAAAATAAGTGTTGCCCTAGGATTTACTCCAAGCAATGTGGATTATATTATTGCTAAAGCGCTGTCGCTTGTTGACAATAAAGTTGATGCAGATACTTTTATCTACGAAATGCAACATATGCATAAATAGTATTCCGTTTTTAGTATTCAGTCGTGGTTTGCAGTTTTGTAACGAAGATTGAAATTTAATTAAAAACGATAAAATAAACCCGACAGGTTTTCGAAACCTGTCGGGTTTGCTGTTTATTGTCAAAAGCATATCGTAATTACAAATTCAACTGGACTGAAGTCCAGCTCTACAATATAAGTCGTTCCTTCGGAACTTTATAAAGAGCCTTTGGCTCGATTCATATTGTATGGTCGGACTTTAGTCCGGTTTGACATGTGAGAATCTACAAAATAACAAACCCGACAGGTTTTTGAAACCTGTCGGGTGTAATATTGTAACTGAACACTATCCCGTCCCGAAGTTTCGGGATCGGGACTGCTCACTGAATATTTTTATTCAGCTGCCATAAATTCCTCAGCTTTTTCGACCATATTTTTGCTTCCGCAGAAAAACGGAACTCTTTGATGCAGTTCTGTCGGTTGGATTTCCATAATTCTTCCAAAACCATCTGTGGCTTTTCCGCCAGCTTGTTCAGCAATAAAAGCCATTGGGTTACATTCATATAATAAACGCAATTTACCTTTTGGCGCTTTTGAGCTTGTTGGATAAATATAGACACCACCTTTAATCATATTTCGATGAAAATCGGCTACTAGACTTCCAATATATCGTGAAGTATAAGGTCTGTCCTCCTCTTCACGCTGGCAATATTTAATATAATTTTTCACTCCCTGCGGAAAATGAACATAATTTCCTTCGTTCACCGAATAGATATTTCCACTTTCTGGAAATCTCATATTTGGATGTGAAAGATAAAATGTACCAATTGCCGGATTTAGCGTAAAACCATTAACTCCATGCCCTGTGGTATAAACCAGCATTGTCGAAGTTCCATAAATTACATATCCTGCTGCCACTTGATTGATTCCCGGTTGTAAAAAATCCTCGCTAGTTACCGGAGTTCCTATTGGTGTAATTCTTCTAAAAACAGAAAAAATACTTCCCACAGAAACATTTACATCAATGTTTGAAGATCCGTCAAGCGGATCCATTAAGATCACGTACTTATTATTATGACTGTTGTCGCTCCCCTGAACAGTTATAAAATCGTCGTTTTCTTCTGAAGCAATACCACAGACAATCTCACGGTTTATTAACGTCTGGATAAATACTTCGTTGGCATAGACATCTAATTTTTGCTGGTCTTCTCCCTGAATATTCTGCTCGCCTACAGCGCCAATAATATCCACAAGTCCTGCTTGGTTGACTTTATAGTTCACGACCTTTGCCGCCAAACGTATAGAGTTGATAATTCGGGAAAGTTCTCCCGACGAATACTGAAATGCTTTTTGGTTCTCAATAATAAACTCTCCCAGTGTTTTATTGCGTTCTTCCATTGCTAAATCGTTATAGTTTTAATTTTAAGTCACAAATATCGCTTATTTTGTGAGAATGATTTAAAAATTATTTTGTTAGTTTGCTACTATTGTATATTTGCTAATTAATAGCAAAAAGTACCTTGTAAATAAATGCTTTTTTAGCTAATAAACACTTAATAATACGAATAAATGAATATTAGAAAAGGAAATCCCGAAGACATGAAATCGGTTTTAGGATTAATTCAGGAGCTGGCAATATTCGAAAAAGAACCGGAAGCTGTTGTTGTTACAGTAGAAGATTTAGTTCGTGACGGATTTGGAGAAAAACCGCTTTTTCAGGTTTTTGTGGCAGAGATTGAAAGCGAATCAGAAGAAAGTAAAAATGGAAAAGAAATAGTAGGAATTGCATTGTACTATTACCGCTATTCGACTTGGAAAGGAAAAACAATACACCTTGAAGATTTGATCGTGAAAGAGAAAATGCGTGGAACTGGCCTAGGATCTGCACTTTATGCTGAAATCATGAAACAAGGAAAAAAAGATGGTGTTCGAAGAGTAGAATGGAATGTTTTGGCATGGAACACTCCAGCAGTTAATTTTTACAAGAATTCTGGCGCAAGAATTCTGGAAGATTGGCAAGTTGTACAAATGGACGAAGCGGGAGTTAATGCCTTCTTAGAAAAATTATAAAAAATAGTTTGCCACGACCCGACACAGATTGTAAAATCATTTTAATCCTAATAATCTGTGGCAAAAAATACAAAATATACTAGGTTTCGATTTGAATCTGAAATCTAAAATCTAAAATCTATTAATTAAAAATGAGAGTATTTAAATTTGGTGGAGCATCGGTAAAAGATGCAGATGGAATTAAAAACGTTTATGACGTTTTACAAAAAGTAGGTTATGAAGATGTAATTCTGGTAGTTTCGGCTATGGGAAAAACAACAAATGCTCTTGAAGTCGTTATCAAGAATTATTTTGATAAATCGGCTGAGTTGAATTCTTCGGTACAAGAAATCAAAAAGTACCACAATCAAATCTTATTGGATTTATTTGATGACGAAAATCATGCTGTTTTTGGAGCTGTAAATGCACAATTTGAAGAATTAGAATATTTTTTAGCGCATAATAAATCTCCAAATTACAATTTTGTTTACGATCAAGTTGTAAGTTTTGGTGAATTAATTTCGACTAATATTTTAAGTCATTATATGAATTTTAGAGGAATTCAAACACAATGGCTTGACGTTCGCAACTTCATCAAAACTGACGCAACTTATAGAGATGCTGAAGTTGATTGGGAAGCGACACAACAATTGATCAGCAAAAATGTACCACGCAAAATTTTGAATATTACACAAGGATTTTTAGGTGCTGACGAAAACAATTTCACAACAACTCTTGGTCGTGAAGGTTCTGATTATACTGCCGGAATTTTTGCTTATTGCTTAAATGCCGAAAGTGTTACGATCTGGAAAGATGTTCCTGGAGTTATGAATGCCGACCCACGTTATTTTGAAAATGCGAGTTTGTTAAACCAAATTTCGTATCGCGAAGCAATAGAATTGGCGTTTTACGGAGCAACGGTTATTCACCCAAAAACATTACAACCTCTACAGAAAAAAGAAATTCCGTTGTACGTAAAATCGTTCATTAACCCTTTATTAAAAGGAACTTGCGTTTCTAAAGGTGTTGATTTAGAGCCACAATATCCATGTTTTATTGTAAAAAGAGAACAACTTTTGATTTCGCTTTCTTCAATTGATTTCTCTTTTATAATGGAGGAAAACATCAGCGAGATTTTTGGATTATTCCACGAATTTAAAATCAAAGTAAACTTGATTCAAAATTCAGCGATTAGTTTCTCTGTTTGCGTGGAAGATAAATTTGGAAATTTCAACGAATTGAATGCCATTCTTTCTAAAAAATTCAAAGTGGAATACAGCGAAAATGTAACACTTTATACCATTCGTCACTTTACAGAACAAGCGGCAGAAACGGTTGAAAAAAACAAAGAAGTTTTATTGAAACAAGTAAGCCGTGAAACGATGCAAATTGTGACAAAAGAGCTCAACTAATATTGCTTTATAAAAGGTAATTATTTCAATTCAAATATATTTCAGAAAGGCTTCACTTTAATGTGAGGCCTTTTTTGTTTAGTCAAAAATTTCTTAAATAATTTGACTAAATTTACTTATGAAGAAAAACATTTATGTTTGATTCAATTGTTTTTAAAAGAATACCATGCTAAAAAAATACAACTCATTAATTATTTTCATTCTAACAGAAATTACCCTTGCAACATTTGGCTTTAGTAATTTCATCAGAAAAAATGAGGATTTTTTATCTTTAACAACTGGTTTATTTCTAATAGTTGTGCCTTTCCTATATTATTTAGCAACAAGAAAAAAACAAACTGAATTTACTTTTTGGTTCATATTTTACTCTGTTTTCAAAATAACGCCTTATGTATTTGCAATGGAAAACAATGTTTTCAGGTTCATTTTTCAATGGAAAATTTACTTCAACATCGCTTTTTTTCTTTTTATATTATGGAAGACTATTCTATTCTTTCAAGAATTTAGAAAAACTCTAAAACACAAAGAAAACCCGGAACACGACGACCATTTTATTATATCAAATTTTTTAAAAAATTCGATTCAATTTAAAAAACTAGGAAACATGATCGCTTTTGAAGTGTGTTCTTTTTATTACTGCTTGCTGAAATGGACTAAAAATGAAAAAACTGAAAATAGTTTTTCAGGTCATAAAGAAAATGGAATTACTGCTTTATACATCGGATTAATGTTGGTTTCTGTATTTGAAGCAATTGGTTTTCATATGCTGCTAATCTCCCGAAATAAAAACCTCGCGTTGTTGCTCCTTGCCTTTCACACCTATTTATTAATAAATTTAATTGGCCAGCTAAAAGCAATTATCTATAGAAATCACACGATTTTATCACAAAAAATTGTCCTTCGTTATGGACTTTTTGAAACTATAGAAATTCCTATTCATTCTATTCTTTCTATCGATAAATTTGAAGGCGATTATGAGAAAAGCCCAGAACTTTTGAAATGCGCTTTATTAGGCAAACTAGAACCACATAATATTTCTTTAGAATTAAAAGACAGCCAAAGTTTTAAACTTCCTTTTGGAATAACTAAAAACTCAAAAAAAGTATTATTCTATATTGATAATGCAAATGATTTTATAGAAGAAACCAAACTCAAAATAGAAGAAATTCAAAGTCTTAAAAATGTTTAAATGCTAAAATCTTAGAACTCTAAAGCAATACATTACAAACAAAATAAGCAGCCAAACATTTCACAATTATAAATACTACTTTTGGCTTTTTAGAGTTAAAGTATTTATGTTGAAAAAATTACTTTTTTTAACGGTTTTCATATGGTTTTCTGCGCTACAGGCTCAGGAAACGGAATCATCGTACAAAACAAAAAAAGTAATTGCCACACGCGACACCATTCATCTGGAAAAATTCAGCATAAATCCGAGTTATTTTCAGCTTTTGAATACTAAAAACGAACCTATTGATTCTACTTTTTACAGAATCGATTTTCAAAAAGGAACGCTTCTTTTAAATGAAAAATTCACTTCGGTTTCAGACACTTTAGTTGTCAACTATTTAAAATATCCCGATTTTATTACCAAAGAATACAGTCTTTACAAAGCAGATCAAGTAGTCAGCAATGAAGCCGGTTCTGAAAAACTGTATAAAATTGATAATGCCAACACTAAAAAAGTGGTTCCGTTTGACGGCTTGAATACTTCCGGGAGCATCACGCGAGGCGTAACAGTTGGAAACAATCAAAATACGGTTTTAAATTCCAATTTAGATTTACAGATTACCGGAAAAATCTCAGATAAAGTCAGTCTTCGGGCTTCGCTTCAAGACAATAATATTCCGCTACAAAATGGCGGTTATTCGCAAAAACTCGATCAGTTTGACAATATTTTCATGGAGCTTTTCAGCGATGATTGGAACATTCGTGCAGGTGATGTTTTTCTGGAAAATCACAAAACGCAATTTCTTAATTTCAATAAAAAAGTTCAGGGGCTTTCTGCCAATTTTGATTTTGATACTGAAGAAAGCAAAACCAATATTTTTGCCTCTGTTGCTTTTGTAAAAGGACAATATGCCAAGAGTACTTTTACAGGACAAGAAGGAAATCAAGGTCCGTATAAATTAAAAGGTCAAAATGGCGAATTATACGTTTTAGTTATTTCGGGTTCAGAGCGTGTTTACGTAAATGGTGTTTTGCTGAAACGTGGTGAAAACAATGATTATGTGATCGATTATAATGCAGGTGAAATTGTTTTTACGTCACTTTTTACGATTACTTCTGAAATGCGTATCAACATTGAATATCAATATTCTGAACGAAATTACAACAGACTTGTGACGTATGCTGGCGGTACGCATGAAAACAAAAACTGGAGTTTTGGTGGTTATATTTATTCGGAAAGCGACTTAAAAAACCAGCCTTTGCAACAAAACCTTTCAAAAGATCAAGTTCAGATTTTAAGTCAAGCCGGCGATAATCCCGATTTGATGAAAGCGCCTTCTGCGTATGAAGATAAATATGCCGACAATAAAATTTTGTACAAAAAAACGCTTATCAATTCGGTTGAAGTTTATGAATATTCAAACAATCCTGCCGATGTTTTGTATAATGTAAAATTCAGTCTTGTTGGCAATAATGCTGGGAATTACATTATTCAAAATAATAATTCAGTTGAACGAATTTATCAATATGCGCCACCTGTAAACGGAATTCTGCAAGGAAATTACGAACCAATTGTTCAATTGGTTCCGCCAATAAAATTGCAGGTTGCCACCTTTTTAGGAAAATACAATCCGAATGAAAAAACACTCGCCGATTTTGAACTTGCGGTAAGCAACAACGATAAAAATTTATTTTCGGGAATTGACGATGCAAACAATGAGGGAATTGCTTTTAAGACCAATCTCAAAAAACGCCTTTTTACCAAAAGCTGGACTCTGGATGCATTTGCAAATTATCAATATGTTGCAGAAAATTTCAAATCTGTTGAGCGTTTATATAATATTGAATTTAGCCGTGATTGGAACTTGAATTCTACTCTTTTAGGAAATCAGAGTCTACTCGCAACTGGTTTTAATTTTGATTTATTTGCAAAGAAGAAAACTTCAAATGTTGGATTATTAACGTATCAATTTGAAAAATTAGACTTTAGCGAAAGTTACGCTGGAATGCGCCACACAACAACCGCATTCTTTAAAATAAAGAAATGGACTTTTGAAAACCAAGGAAGTTTTTTGAATTCTGATGCCACGACTTCAACATCAAAATTCATTCGAAATCAAACCCGAACGAAATATCGTTTTGACAAAAACTGGATTGGCGCCAGCATGCAGCTTGAGGACAATCAGGAAAAAGATAAAGTTACCAATCAGTTTTCGGCCTTGAGCCAACGATTTTCTGAATATGGGGCTTTTATTGGGCGTGGCGACAGCACAAAAGTTTTTGTAGAATTGGGTTTTCTTCAACGTAAAAATGACAGTTTGCAAAACGGATTATTACAGCATGTGAACAATTC
The DNA here is from genome assembly GCF_007341385.1 of Flavobacterium daemonense. Taxonomy (GTDB): domain Bacteria; phylum Bacteroidota; class Bacteroidia; order Flavobacteriales; family Flavobacteriaceae; genus Flavobacterium; species Flavobacterium daemonense. The sequence goes on along the minus strand of NZ_VJYD01000003.1, from coordinate 359,662 downwards.
ACAGACGTATTATTTCAAGTCAAAACTGATTCAGACCAAAAAGACGAATTTGGCAGTATATGCGAGCTATCGAAACTTAAATTTTACAGATCCAAATCGAAGCAACGAACCTTCATTGAATTCGAGGGTTTTATATAATGACCGTTTTTTCAACCAATTAATGCAAATTGGAACTGCTTACGAAACCAGTTCAGGAACAATTGCACAACAAGAATTTACTTATATTGAAGTCCCGACTGGACAAGGAGTTTATACTTGGAACGATTACAATGGCAACGGAATTCAAGAATTGGAAGAATTTGAAATTGCGCAATTTCCGGATCAGGCTCGATTTATCAGAATCTTTTTGCCGAATCAAGTTTACATCAAAACCAATCAGAATAAATTTTCGCAATCACTGATTTTAAATCCAATGCAATGGCAAAATGAAACCGGATTTAAAAAATTTGCTTCGTATTTTTATAATCAAACATCCTTTATTATGGATCGAAAAGTGAAAAGCAAAGGAGAACGATTGGAATTAAATCCGTTTGATTCTTCTGAAGAAAATATTTTGGGATTAAATTCGAGCTTAAGAAACAGCTTGTATTTTAATCGAGGCAAACAAAAACATTCGGTTACTTATTCTTATTTGGTCAACAAAGGTAAAAATCTGCTTTCTGTAGGTTCACAAAATGTTACGAACAATTCGCATCAATTACAGTATATGCATTTGCTTCAAAAAACGTGGCTATTTAATTTTTTCACCAAAACCATAAAAACAAATTTAGTTTCAGAAGATTTTGCCGAGAAAAATTATGATTTGAAAGGCTATCAAATTGCGCCAAAAATCAGTTATTTATTTTCGAAAAATACGAGTTTGGACTTCTTTTATGAATTTCAGAATAAAGAAAATCAAATTGGAAATTTAGAAACCTTAGTTCAAAACAGGCTCGGAACTTCATTTTCGTTTGCGGGCGAGAAAAAAATAACCTTGAATGGTGAATTTTCTTTTTATCAAAATAAATTCAACGGTAATGAGTTTTCATCAGTAGGATATCAAATGTTGGAAGGGCTTCAAGCGGGACAAAACTTAGTGTGGAAATTGCTGCTTCAAAAAAATATTACATCATTTTTAGACATTAATTTAAACTATCAAGGTCGTAAAAGCGAAACTGGAGCGACCGTTCATACAGGAAATGTAAACCTTCGCGCATACTTTTAATAATTTAAGGAAAAAACCTACGTTTAAATAAAAATAAATTGATTAATTTTAATTGAAATTTAAACATGTAACCTTATGAAAAAATTAGTATTACTTTGTTTTATAGTGGCTTTCTCCACTAATTTTTATGGCCAGGACGCTGCTGCAAAAGCATCAAAGAGCCAGACCGAAGCGGCAGCTAAAAAAGCTAGCGCTGATGCAAAAAAAGCAAAAGCTGACGCAAAAAAAGAAGCTGACAAGTCTAAAAAAGCAGCAGATGACGCAACTGCATCGGCAACAAAAGCGAAAAAACAATCAGCAAGCGATGCCAAAAAAGCAGCAGACAAATCTAAAAAAGCTGCTGATGACGCAACTTCTGCAGCAACAAAAGCAAAAAAAGAATCAGCTAGCGATGCTAAAAAAACAGCAGACAAGCAAAGCGCAAAAGCAAAAAGCGAAGCCGATAAAGCTGCAAAAACTGCCACAAAAGCTGATGCTACAAGCAAAACTGCAAAAACTGAGGCCGACAAAGCTAAAAAATCAGCTACTAAGACTGTAAAAGAAACTAATGAAAAAGCGCCAAAAACACCGGACAAAGTTACTGGTGAATATAATGGCAAAAAAGTATATACTGGACCAAAAGGCGGTAAATACTACATCAACAAAAATGGAAATAAAACTTATATTCAGGATTAAAAAGTTTCTAAGATTCTGAGATACTAAGCTTCTAAGTTTTTTTAGGCGCTCCATTTAAAACCGAACTTCTGTTCGGTTTTTTTATTTAACCATTTCCAAAAACTTAGCATCTCAGAAACTTAGTATCTCAGTAACTTAGAAACTTAGTACCTTAAATAAAATATTCCGTTAATAATTTAGTAATATGTCCGAAATATCATCAAAAACATATTTCTTTATATTCGCTTTTAAAAAGCGTTAAACTATGAGCATTGACTATTCTGCGAACAAAACAATTTTAGTTGCTCCATTAAACTGGGGATTAGGCCATGCCACAAGATGTATCCCGATCATTAAAGCGCTTCAAGAGAATAACTTCATTCCGATTATTGCTTCTGATGGGATTGCGCTTGCCTTATTGCGCAAAGAATTTCCGTATATACAAACTTTAGAGTTGCCTTCTTATCATATTGAATATGCTAAAAATGGCAAAAATTTTAAATGGAAGCTGATTCAAAATCTTCCAAAAATGATCACAGCCATTTTAGACGAGAAAAAAATCGTGAACAGCTGGATTAAAAAACATGGAATTGACGGCATTATTTCGGATAATCGTTTGGGCGTTTTCAGCAAAAAAGTTCCATCTGTTTTTATGACCCATCAATTGAATGTAATGACAGGAAACACAACTTGGTTTACAAGTAAATGTCATCAATATATTATCAAAAAATATACAGAATGCTGGGTTCCTGATACCAATGGAGAAACTAATCTTACGGGCGAATTAGGGCATTTGAAAACCAATGATCTGAACTTAAAATACATTGGGCCTTTAAGCAGAATGCGCCAAAAGGAGACTCCAAAACAATACGATTTGATGATTATTTTGTCTGGACCTGAACCTCAGCGAACATATTTGGATGAGAAACTTCAAAAAGAAGCCGCTAATTACAAAGGAAAAGTGGTGTTTATTCAAGGTCTTGTCGAGAAAGTGCAAACCAAATGGCAAGCCGGAAATGTCACCTATTACAATTTCATGAACTCAAAACAGTTGGAACAAACTTTTAATGAAAGTGAATTTGTTCTTTGCCGTTCTGGATATACAACCGTTATGGATTTGGCTAAGCTGGGCAAAAAAGCCTTTTTTATTCCAACTCCTGGGCAATACGAACAAGAATATCTAGCAATAAAACTTCAAGAAGAAAACTTGGTGCCGTATGCAATGCAAAACGACTTTACCATTGAAGATCTTTCAAAAGTAAAGTCGTTTAAGGGATTGTCCCAATTTAAAAATGATATTGATTGGGATAAATTATTTTCTGTTTTTGAAGAATAAATCTCAACAATAAAAAACGCAACAATAAAAAATCCGTGTTGATCCGCGTCTTCACGATAGTGAATCCGTTTAATCTGCGTCTAAATCGTGACACAGATTAAACGGATTTGCATTTGCAAAAACGCGGATAAACACGGATTTTCACTCTTATTTTTTTAGAAATTAAACTGCATTTGCAAACGCAATAAATTACCTTCTTGTCTGTTGATTGGGCGGGCGCTGTCTTCAAAAGTTCTATCGGCAACTACATATTCTGCAGTCAATTCAAGTGCTTTGATTGGTTGCCATTCGATACCAAATTGATAATCTCTAACTAAATAACTTCTGGCATCTTTTTCATATTTTTTCCCTCCGTCATAATATTGAAATTGGGCAAAAGGATAGATATGCTGTTTTTTAAAATCAAGTTTGTAATTTAATAAAACATAACCTCCATTCAAATCTTTTACCTCAACCGAATTGGTCGCAGGATTATAGCGCGGTCCTGTTCCGATGTTATATTCTGTCTGGATTCCGAATGGTTTTGGATACAATACAAAAGTCGCTCCTACTCTTTGATCTTTTACATATTTTGGATCATTAACCGAAACTCCCGTTGAAATTTCATCTGTAAAAGCCCATTTTCCAGTATAAGCTTGAATTCCAGGTTCAATAATTTGGTTGCCAATTACAAAAGGATAACTTGCTCTTGCCACCACATTCAAATCTCTGTTTCCATCTAATTTGTTTGCGATCTGACCATTGTAAACTCCAAAAGCAAAAACTCCAAAATCGCCTGAACCTTTGTAACCATCTCTTACTAACATTGCAAAACGTTCTCTGATTTCGGCAGGTGCCCAATAAAAGAAAAGACCTAAATCACGCTCATTCAAAATTGAACTATTGACTGCATCAGGACGATCCAAAGTTAAACGTTGCGAGCTTGACTGCATATTTGCAAACCCGTAAGGTATTTTACTTTGTCCAATACGAACTCTATATTCTCTTAGTTTATCAAAAGAAACATCAAAATACAAATCACGAATTTGAACAAAATTCTGAACTCCAGTTACAGGAGAACTTGCAAAATCTGGCTGAAAATAGAAAAATACGTTTGGATGCACTTGACCCGAAAATACTAAACGGGCACGGCGAATAAAAAGTCCGTTGTTTGCTTTTGCATCTGGAGCTGTCGAGGTTGTTCCCCACGATTTATCACATTGTTCGCAGACTACTTTATCATTTGTAGAAAACAACCCATTGTAACGTATTTGCGCATAACCTCTTAAGGAGATTTTATCGTACCAATGTTCTTCAACTCCTCCTCCAGATTTAGTTTCTGGAAGTTTTGCTTTGTTGATCGAATCTAAAATACGAAGCACTTCGTTTTTTACTTCTTGTTTATTTACATTTTGCTGATTTACATCTTGAGCGTTCATTGCTGCTGTCAGCAATAGTGTCATCACAAGAATTAATTTTTTTATCATTTCTTTATCCTTAGTTTCAGGATGCAAAGATGACTCACCTATGTTAAGAAATCATTAACAAGATGTTACTATAATAAAAATTTAATGTTATGCGATGAAACCGTATGTTGATTTATTGTTAAAACCCTCGTTTTACGGCTTCTACAAAAACTGCTGTTACAATTATTTAACCTCAGATTTTGTCACTTTATTTGCTTTTTCGAGTGTAAAAGAGAACTCAGATCCGATTCCGAATTCACTTTCTACATAAACTTTTTCTTTATGCGCCTCGATAATATGCTTTACAATTGCTAATCCTAAACCAGAACCTCCTTCAGAACGCGTTCCGCTTTTGTCAACACGGTAAAAACGTTCAAAAAGTCTTGAGATATTCTGTTTTTCAACACCTTCTCCGTTATCACTGATTCGGATCAAAACTTTCTTCTTGGTAAGATTTACAACGCCAACCTCCGTTAGACCACCTTCTTTACCATATTTAATCGAATTCACAATCAGGTTTTCCAGAACTTGTTGAATTCTGTCTTGATCTCCGCGAATAATTACGGATTGGACATTTTTACTTTCAAAAGCCAATTTGATTTTCTTCTTATCGGCCTTCATTTCTAATAAATCGAAGACATTCTGAATCAATTCCACAATATCAAAATCGGTCATATTTAAATCTAAATCACCTGATTCTAATTTGGTAATCATATCCAAATCTTCTACTATATATATAAGACGCTCTACACCTTTTTCGGCACGCTTCAAATACTTTTTTCGAATGTGTTTATCGTCCATTGCCCCGTCAAGCAAAGTCGACACATAACCTTGAACGGTAAATAATGGCGTCTTTAATTCGTGTGAAACATTCCCAAGAAACTCTCTTCGATATTGTTCACGAATTTCAAGCATTTCGATTTCAAGCTTTTTATCTGTCGCAAACTTTTTCACTTCTCGGGAAAGCGTTTCCATGTCGGTTGTTATGGGCTGATTGATAAGCGGTGTCGATTCAAGAAGCGAAACCTCATCATAAATCTTTTTGACTCTTCGATAAATAAAGCGTTCAACACGATATTGAAGCACTAGAAAAGAGAAGATATAAATTGAAATTATGAATATTATTCCAAAAGCAATTTGATGCTTCAATTGATTTTTATAGAATAATGACATCAACATCAGCACAAAGCCAGTTGAAAACAGACTTATATATAATGCCGACTTAATTGCAAATTTGTATGTTTTTTTAAAATTGATTTTCATTAAAAATAGTGAACCATTAAGAGATTATTTTTTTTCCATATAAGTTATATAAATTCATTTAAGTGCAAAACTTAATTATATGAATTTACATTAGAACATAAAAAAGGAAATCTTTGTCAAAGCACAGAACTTTAACAAAGATAAACTTTGAATACAAAAATATGTATGCTATAATTTAAATGAACTTATATAATTTATATGGTTCAAATTTATATTACAATGCTTAGACTTCAAACTTGTAACCAACACCTTTTATAGTCTTAAAAAGGTCTTCGCCGATTTTTTCTCTAAGTTTTCTAATGTGAACATCGATAGTTCTTCCGCCTACTACAACTTCATTACCCCAAACTTTATCAAGGATTTCATCTCTTTTAAAAACTTTTCCTGGTTTAGAAGCCAATAAATAAAACAATTCGAATTCTTTTCTTGGCAAAGCGATTTCAAGGTTGCCTTTGATGATTTTGTATTCTTCGCGGTTGATTTCGATTCCGCCAACATTTATAGTGTCGGTTACGACTTCTTGTTCTTTTAACCTTCTTAACAACGCCTTTACTTTGCTGACCAATAATTTTGGTTTTATTGGCTTTGTGATATAGTCATCAGCACCTGCGTCGAAACCGGCAACCTGCGAATAATCTTCGCTTCTCGCGGTTAAGAATGTAATGATCACATTATTTAATTCTGGAATTTTTCTGATGTGTTCGCAAGCTTCCATCCCGTCCATTTCGGCCATCATTACATCCATAATGATTAGTTCCGGCAATTCTTTCTGAGCCTTTGCTATAGCTTCTTTTCCATTAGAAGCTGTTACAATTTGATAGCCTTCTTGGGAAAGGTTATAGCCAACGATTTCTAAAATATCTGGTTCATCGTCAACTAATAAAATCTTGGTCTGTGTTTTTTTCATAAATAGCAAGAATTGAGATTTTTACATCAAATTTTCATTGTTTTAATTCGATGTTTTTTATTTCGCAGCGTAAATATAGCAATAAAACAACCGTTAAAAATTGCGGTTAACGGTAATTTAATTTGGTAACAATTTGATAAACTTCACAACACAAAAACATAACAAGTGGCTAACACGAACTTTACAATGCGTGTCTTTCTTTGCCAAAAATAAATTAAACACAACACTGAAATGAAATTCAATTTAAAATTTCTATTTATTACATTATTTTTCTGCACGATCTCGATCGCGCAAAACAAAGGTACGATTTCTGGCGTATTAACCGACAAAGAAACCAATAATGCTGCACTTCCTTTTGCAAATGTTTTAATAAAAGGAACAAACATTAGTGCCAATACAGACATTGACGGAAAATATTCATTGACCGTAAATCCAGGAAATTATACTATCATTTTCAGCTTCGTAGGATACGAATCTGTAGAAAAACCAGTTACTGTTAAAGCTGGTGAGACTGTTACTGTTAACCAAGTGTTATCATCAGGAAGTTTTACTCTTAAAGATGTTGTTGTAAAATCGGCAACAGTCAATAAAGAAAAAGAGTCGGCACTTTTATTAGAGCAAAAAAATGCTATCGAAATGAAACAAGTTATTGGTGCTCAAGAGCTATCAAGAAAAGGAGTTTCTGATGCTGCTGGTGCAGTTGTAAAAACTACTGGAGTTTCTAAACAAGAAGGTGTAAACAACGTTTTTGTTCGCGGACTTGGTGACCGATACAATTCGACTTCATTAAATGGCTTGCCTCTTCCATCTGAAGATCCAGTTTACAAGAATGTTTCGTTAGAGTTTTTTGGTGCTAACATTATCAAAAACATAAACGTAAACAAAACGTTTTCTGCCGATTTATTTGGTGATAATGCAGGAGCAAACATTGATATTTCATCAAAAGAATTAGACAAAAATTCAATGTTAAGTTTATCTGCTCGTACTGGTATCAACACAAATGCTAATTCATCTAATGGATTTGCTGTAGCAAATGGAACTTATAGCTATTTTGGTTTCCTTCAAAATGGAAGATACAGCCCTATTACAAACTTGAACAGTTATGATTTTCAAACAAACTTCAAAACTGACAATGTATCAAACACAATCAATCAAAATTTCAACATTATTGGTGGTGGAAAGTTTAACATTGGTAAAAACAAACTTTCTCTTTTTGGTGTAGCTGCAAGCAACAACGAATACTTTTATCGCAAAGGTTTTATTGGTCAAGCAACATTTTCAGGAGATTATACTCGTCGCGATGATTTAGATCGTTGGGATTACAAATCAACACAAACCCTTTTAGGAAATGCAAAATACAAATTCGACAAAGGAAGTGTATCGGTTAACTCTCTTTACATTCACAACAACTCGCAATATGTAAACAAATTAATCGGTTTTGATGATGATATCAACGGAGACATTGGTACGCCTGGTGCCGAAAAATCATTAGTAATACGTCAGCAAAACGATGACAACAACCTTTTCTCAAACCAACTTTTGGCTGATTACAAATTTAGCGACAAAATTAGTGTCAATGTTGGAGGAGTTTACAGCAAACTAAAAGGTACAGAACCAGATCGTAAAACCAATACGTATGCTTTCAATGACGCAAATAACTCCTACAATGCGGCATCGGACTCAGCTGGACAAACCAATCGTTATTTTTCGACACTTGATGAAAATGATGCAAGTGCAAAAGCAGAAGTAAACTACACTTTTAATCCAGAATCAGGTAAGTCTCCTGTTTTGACTGCGGGAGGAAATTATCGTACTACTGACAGAACATTTAATTTTACAGAATTATTGTATAAATTCGGTTCAGGGCCAACTATGGATCCACTAAATCCAGACTTGGTTCTTAATCAAGCGGGACTTGATTCAGGTGTTTTCCAACTTAATACAGGACGTGGAGGAGCAGACAACCCAAATGCACTTTCTCCTTTCTACTACCTTGCAAATCGTGATATTTTAGCAGGATATCTACAGTTACTATATCCGGTTAACGAAAAATTGACTGTGCAAGTAGGCGTAAGATCTGAGCAGATTAAACAAACTATCAATTGGGACACCAACCTTACAAGCAGTGTTAACGACTTGACGGTAAAACCTTCTAAAATTGACAAAAACTTTGTTTTGCCAAGTGTAAATTTAAAGTACGCTCTAAACGAGAAAAATGCAGTACGTTTTGCAGCGAGCGAAACTTATACAATGCCTCAGTTTAAAGAAATGGCGCAATTTTTATACTCTGATGTAAATAGCAACGAGTATGGTAACCCATATCTTATCGCATCAACTGATTACAATGTTGATTTGAAATATGATTATTATTTATCTAAAAAAGAGATTATTTCGTTAGGCGGTTTCTACAAATACATTCAAAACCCAATAAGCCGTACGCAAATGAACTCACCTGCAATCGAATATTCATATGTGAATACAGACAAAGCATTTGTTGTTGGAGCTGAGCTAGAAGTTCGTAAAACTCTTTACAGCTTTGATAGCGAAGCACGCTCAAGAGATTTCTCTTGGGGTTTGAATACATCTTATTTGTATAGTGAGCAAACACAAAACAACCAAACAACAGGTGTTATTTCTACTTATTTCACAAATGCGAAAGGAAAAATGCAAGGAGCTTCACCTTTGTTAGTTAATTCTGACTTGAGTTTTTCTACTGGTAATGACGAAACATCTCTTTTATCAACTTTGGTTTTTAACTATTTCTACGACAAAGTATATACTGTAGGTACATCTCTACGTGAAAATACTATCGAAAAAGCAGTTCCAACACTTGATTTCATAAACAACTTTGAATTTAAAAAATACAAATTGGGAATCAACTTTGGAGTAAGAAACATCTTAAATGCAAGATATTGGCTTACGCAACAAACGACCTCAACAGTTACAAACGAAACTAAAGACACGCTTATTAGTAGTTACCGAAAAGGATCAACTATTGTTTTTGGTCTTAACTGGCAATTATAAAAATTCTTAACCTAAATAATTTTAAATCAACACAAATACTAATATTAAAATGAAACAAATGAAAAAAATGCTTATGCTTGCTATTGCAGCAACAATGGTAGTAGGTTGTAGTAGTAACGACAACAGCGACACCACCCCTACAGAAGGAACTAAAGACGGGTTAATCACTTCATTAACTGATCCAGATTATAACCCAAATTCTTTAAAAGGTACTGTTGCAGGTAATATTACTTTACCAGCTGGAAATTATGTTTTAGATGGTGCTTTAGTTGTTATTGACGGATTTACTTTAACACTTGATCCAGGTGTTAAATTTACTGCAAATACTTCTGGTGCTCAAGGTGGTACAAACGTACGTGTACAAGTAAACATGGGTGGAAAATTAAAAGCTGTTGGTACAGCTGCTAAACCAATTGTTTTCACATCTGACAGAAAATTACCTGGTGACTGGGCTGGTGTATTTTTATGTGGTAAAGCAACTCTTGTTTCTCCAAACGGATCAAGAGATGGTAGCTACACTCAAGCAACTGAAATTGGAGATGCTACATACGGTTCTAATAAAGATGACGATTCATCAGGAGAATTACAATACGTAGAGATTGCTTACGCAGGTGCTCGTATCAACGGTACAAAAGAAGGAAACAACCTTTCATTATATGCACAAGGTACAGGAACAATTCTTAAAAACCTTTGGTTACACGACGGTGCAGATGATAACATCGAATTCTTTGGTGGAACTGTAAATGTTGAAAACCTTTTAGTTGTAAACTCTGCAGATGATACTTTTGACTGGTGTTTAGGTTGGAAAGGTACAGCAAAAAACGTAATCGAAATTCGTGAAGCTGGCTTTAACGACATCACTAACGGTTCTGGTATGATGGAAGGTGATGGTTTCTTCTCTGATCTTGGCTCAACTCCTTCTAATACAGCAAACTTGTCTAACCCAACTATGACAAACTTCTCAATTGGTGTTTACAATGGAGCTGGTAAAGATTCTGGTGATGCAAACAACACTGCTTATAAAATTCGTGCTCTTGCAACTTACAGAACAGGTTGTAAAATCAACTTAACAAATACAAAAGTAGTTTGGGGTGATGCAACAAACTTGCCTACAAACGGTTTGTTTAAATTTAACGATGCAACAGGTACTGCTATTGCTGCTAATGTTACTATCGATATTAACTATACAGGCCCAACTTTCAGCGGTCAACCAGGTGTAACTACATCTCCTGATAGTCCAGCTCCTGGCGCAAACTACAACGCAGTAATTGCTAACGGAGTTACTACTTATCCAGCTTTTCTGTCTACTGATTTTGCAAAACTTGTTTTCAACAACACTGCTGCTGTTGGTGCTGACAAATCTGTTTTCGCTTGGACAAACTATGACTTCGCTACTAAAGCGCCTGGTCTATTCTAAAAAGTTCCTAAAAGCAAACTTTATATTAAATCCTTCGGAATATTTTCGAAGGATTTTTTTGTTTGATATAATGTTAGAAAAAACAATATCCAAACTTTATTAAAAATAAGAAAAGACTTATAAAATGTTAAAATCATCCTAAATTCTACGGATGATTTTTTTTGGCGTAGTTTTTGTAATTTTTTTTGTATATTTACAGTAATCAAATACATGCGATGGCAAAAAACTACTTTTATATTACATTCTTATTGGCTTTTTTCTTTACTGTGAGTGTTTCGGCACAAGACAGTAAACAATTACCAAAAACTCAAGAGACAACTGCCATTGAGGGACTAAGCTTGTACCCTAACCCGGTCACTAATGGTAAGGTTTACATCACATCTAAAAATGATTTAGAGAAAGAAATTATTGTATTTGACCTTCTCGGTAAAAAAGTACTTCAAACACATATAGCTACCAGAGAATTGAATGTCTCAGATTTAGTTCCCGGTGTTTACATCATTAAAATAAGTGAAGAAAACGCATCAGCAACACGAAAGCTGATTATACGATAAAAAAAAAGCTCCTTTGATGGAGCTTTTTTTTTTAGTGTTCGGTGTTCAGTTTTTTAGTGTTCAGTTGCCGTTTGCGAACTTTGGTGCAAACTTTAAGCCGAAACTGAATACTGAACACTAAAAAACTGAACACCGAACACTAAAAAATAAATATCTTTGCAAAAAAAAGTTTTGATCACAGCCAGCGATATATTTACGATTTCGAGTCAGAAACAATTTGAAAAAATAGCCTTAAAGGTTTTTCGTTTTCAGCACGAGAACAATAAAGTGTATCGTGATTTCTGTGATTATTTAAACGTAAATCCACAACAGGTAAAATCGCTTAAAGAAATTCCGTTTTTACCCATTCAATTTTTCAAATCCCACGAAGTCGTTTCCAATACTGATTTTCCTCAGGTTACTTTCACCAGCAGCGGTACAACCGGAATGGTTACAAGCCGTCACTTAGTTACCGATGTTTCGCTTTATGAAGAAAGTTATCGTCAGGGGTTTTCTCAATTTTACGGCAATATAGAGGATTACGTTGTTTTAGCTCTTTTGCCGTCTTATTTAGAGCGCGACGGTTCATCGTTGATTTATATGGTCGAAGATTTGATAAAACTGTCAAATCAGCCTGAAAGTGGGTTTTATTTGCACAATCACGATGACTTAATCAAGAAACTTACAGAACTTGATGAAGCCGGCCAGAATGTCATTTTAATTGGCGTTACTTATGCATTGCTCGATTTAATCGAAAAACACCAATTTCAGCTTCAAAATACCATTATCATGGAAACTGGTGGCATGAAAGGAAAGCGAAAAGAAATGATCCGCGAAGAGCTTCATGAATTGCTTTGCAAAGGTTTTGGCGTAACCTCTATACATTCAGAATACGGAATGACCGAACTTTTGGCGCAGGCCTATTCACTAGGTGACGGCGTTTTTGAATGTCCCGCATGGATGAACATTCTTGTTCGCGATCCAGAAGATGCTTTAACTTATGTAAACAACGGAAAAACTGGCGGTATTAATGTTATTGATTTGGCAAACATCAATTCATGTTCATTTATTGCAACGCAGGATTTAGGCAAAAAAAATCCCAACAACTCTTTTGAAGTCTTGGGACGTTTTGATAATTCTGATATTCGCGGATGCAATCTGATGGTTCTTTAATTGTTGATTCGTTTAATCGGTTATTTGTTTAACCGAAAAATCTAATTAAATCAACTTTGAATGTCATTGTTGATTCCGATATTTTCTATACTGTCTTCTTGCGAAAGCTCTCTTTCTTTTTCGCCTTTATGTTCTAAAAGCTTATAAATTCCATAGCAAGCTAAACCACCGAAAACTATAAAAAGCAAACTCCAAGCTGGATTTACAGTGTCCTCATTTGCAAAATCTTCAAATCCAAGCAAAGCAGAAAAAAGACCTATAGCAAATCCGGAAAAAATTACCCCTGCATAATAAGACACAATTCCAATGAAAAAATAAAGCCACTTGTTCTTGCCGTTTTCTTCGGCCAAATTGGCAAATGCTTTCCAAATCCAGTAAATAAATAAAAATCCAATCATTAGTTTTTAGTTTTAGTTAGGGAATAAACTTACTAAAAAAAACATTCGATTTTATTTCTCTAAAAATAAAAAAAATCCCAACAGCTCTTTCGAACCATTGGGACGTTTATATTTTTTTGTTTAATTATCTCTTTAAAAATCGATTAAACAATTAACCGATTAAACGGTTAAACAAACTTTAAACCACTCTTATCACAAAGTAATTTTTCTTTCCACTTTGCAACAACACAAATTGATTGTTGATCAAATCATTTGCTGTCAAAACAAAATCTTCTTTGATTTTTTCTCTGTTTACCGAAATAGAATTTGCCGTCAAAGCTCTTCTAGCTTCTCCGTTAGATTTGAAGAAACCTGTTTTTTCGTTTAAAACAGTAATAATATCTAATCCGTTTTCTAAATCAGCTTTTGCGATTTCAGTCTGCGGAACTCCGTCAAAAACTTCTAAAAAAGTAGCTTCGTCTAATTTTTTCAAATCTTCAGAAGTCGAATTTCCAAATAAGATATTTGAAGCCTGAATCGCTTTTTCTAATTCTTCTTTGCTATGAACAAAAATCGTGATTTCTTCAGCCAATTTCTTCTGAAGAATTCTTAAATGCGGCGCCGCTTGGTGCTCAGCAATTAAAGCGTCAATTGTTTCTCTATCTAAAAAAGTAAAGATTTTGATATATTTTTCAGCATCAACATCGGTAGCATTTACCCAAAACTGGTAAAATTTGTAAACTGAAGTTTTGTCAGCATCTAACCAAACATTTCCACCTTCAGATTTACCGAATTTAGATCCGTCTGCTTTTGTGATCAAAGGTGTAGTCAACGCAAAAGCTTTCGCATTTTCACCACCCATTCTGCGAACTAATTCTGTACCAGTGGTAATATTTCCCCATTGATCAGAACCTCCCATTTGCAAAAGACAGTTGTTGTTTTTATATAAATGATAAAAATCGTAACCTTGAATTAATTGATATGTAAATTCAGTAAAAGACATTCCTTCACCTTCTCCACTCAATCTTTTCTTAACAGAGTCTTTCGCCATCATATAATTTACAGTGATTCGTTTTCCAACTTCACGTGCAAAATCAATAAACGAAAACTCTTTCATCCAGTCATAGTTGTTTACCATGATTGGAGAATTTGCTTCTTTTGAATTAAAGTCTAAAAAACGAGACAGAACACTCTTGATTCCCGCAACATTTTTAGCCAAAGTCTCTTCGTTCAACAGATTTCTTTCATCAGATTTTCCAGAAGGATCACCAATCATTCCGGTCGCACCGCCCACAAGGGCAATTGGCTGATGACCAAAATTCTTTAAATGAACCAATAAAATAATCTGAACCATACTGCCTATATGCAGTGAATCTGCCGTTGGATCAAAACCAATATAAGCCGATGTTACCTCTTTTAGCAATTGTTCTTCCGTTCCTGGCATGCTATCATGGTACAAACCGCGCCACTTTAATTCTTCAACTAGATTCTTCATTTTTAATAATATTTTGCGCAAATATAATCAATGGCAATGGCAATATCAAAAAGCAATACTAAATCGGATAGAATAAAGTAAAGAAAGTTTCAACCTCTAATTTTTTTTAGCAAAAAAAATCGAAAATGAGGAAACCCGTAAAAAAACAAATTTTCCTTTTTATACTTTCGGCAACCAAAACCATTTCTATGAAAAAATTTTTACTATTAACATTATTTCTTTATTTCTCAGCAATTAATGCTCAAATATCTTTCGAAAAAGGATATTTTATTTCGAATAATGGAACAAAAACAGCCTGTTTCATAAAAAATATTGACTGGTACAATAACCCTGTCGACTTCAAGTACAAAATTGCCGGCGATGACACTGATATTAAAACAGAAACTATTG
Organism: Flavobacterium daemonense; assembly: GCF_007341385.1. Classification (GTDB taxonomy): domain Bacteria; phylum Bacteroidota; class Bacteroidia; order Flavobacteriales; family Flavobacteriaceae; genus Flavobacterium; species Flavobacterium daemonense. The sequence goes on along the minus strand of NZ_VJYD01000003.1, from coordinate 344,444 downwards.
CAACTGTAAAAGAATTTGGTGTCGAAAACGGTGCTACATTTAAAAGAGCGACCGTAAAAATCGACCAATCAGACAATCGATTAGAAAATATTTCAACAACAAAAAATCCTGTCTGGAAAGAAGACACCGTCTTTCTAAAAGTATTAGTACAAGGAAAAGCAACATTATACTATTATCTTACTAAAGATTTCGCCAGATTTTTTTATGAAACAGAGAATATTCCAACAGAACAGCTTGTTTTTAAAGAGTATCTTATGGTAGATGATCTAACTGGAGCCGGTACAACCGAAGAAAACAATTATTTCAAACAACAGTTATTTAATAACGTAAAGAATGAAAATACCAGCGAAAATGAAATCAAAAGGCTGGAATACAAAACAGAATCTCTAGTCAAATATTTTTTAAAGTATAACAATGTAGATGCCACTACTATTGAAAAAACCATAAATGATAAAAATAAAGGCATTTTTCACTTAAAAGCATCAGCAGGTGTAAGTTTCACTTCTCTAACAGTAAGTGGAGCAGAAAGTTCTGGATACCAAAGTGCCAAATACGACAACAAAACGCAACCTACATTTGGTGTTGAAGGCGAGTACGTTTTCCCTTTTAATAAAAATAAATGGAGCGCATTCATCGGCTTATTCTATCAAAAATATGAAGACAGCAAAGATTATGGTGTACTTTACAGCGTGAATAACAGCCAACATGTTGAGCATCCATCTACCGTAAAATATTCAGGTTTTAGTCTTCCAATAGGCGTGCGCCATTATTTGTTTTTAAATCAAAATTCAAAAATATTTGTAAATGTGGCTTATGCCGTTACTTTGGGCGGAAAATTTACTTATGAATCAAAATATGTGAATTTAGATGGAAAAGCGCAAGGCAACTTTGCACTTGGTCTTGGTTACAATTTTAAAAACAAAATCAGCACCGAAATTAGATACAATGCTGGCAAAAATCTAGCACACAACTACATGCCTTTTTCTACTGATTTCAGCAGTTTAGATTTGCTATTATCTTACAGCATTTTCTAGTTTTTTATTCTATTGAAAAAGCTGTCAAAATATTTAAACAATATTCTGACAGCTTTTTTATTCGCATTTGAATTCCGAAGAGAATTAAAAACTTTTATTTTTTCCTAAAAAAACCAAAAATGAGGAAACCCGTAAAAAAAATATTACTTTTTATCTAGCTTCGCCGGCATCAAAAAAACAAAAATGAAAAAATTATTACTATCTACTTTATTGCTTTGCTGCACTTTTATTAATGCTCAAATTTCTTTTGAAAAAGGTTACTTTATTTCTAATGACGGAACAAAAACAGAATGTTTTATAAAAAATCTTGACTGGAAAAATACTCCCAAAGACTTTAAGTACAAAACCGATCCGAACGAAAAAGAATTTAAAACTGAAAATATTTCAAATATTCAAGAATTTGGAATCACAAACGAAACAACGTTTAAACGATTTAAAATAAAAATAGATCGCTCAAGCAATGAGTTAAAACAAATGCGCACGCAAAAAGACCCGATTTGGAGTGAAGAAGTTATCTTTTTAAGAGTTCTAGCAAAAGGCGACGCGACTTTGTACAGTTACAGCGATGAAAGTATTACTCGTTATTTCTATGAAACAAAAACGATTCCGACGGAACAGTTTATTAATGTAAAATATATTGAATCTGATAATAACGAAGGAGCCGAAAAAGTTATTGAAAGCAATGAGTATAAAAATCAGCTTTTTAGAAATGTAAAATCGGACAATATCACTGAAAATGACATTCAAAAGCTAACATACAAAAAAGCAGATCTTGTTAAGTATTTCAACAAATACAACAATGCAGTAAACCCAAATGCGGTACAAAAAACCGAAGAAAGTACAACTAAAGGCGCTTTTCATCTAAAAATAGTTCCAGCTGCTAGTTTTGTTTCTTTATCTGCTGATAATGGTGGTAATCCAAATTACAATGTCGATTTTGATAGTAAAACTATTTTTAAAATTGGTTTTGAAGCAGAATATGTACTTCCTTATAATAAAAACAAATGGAGCATTTTTGCTAATCCTTCTTATCAAAAATATGAAAATGAAAAAACATATTTAGTACCAACAGGATTTATATCAATTCCCGATAAAGAGTACAAAGCAAAAGCAAACTATAATACAATTCAAATTCCATTAGGAATTAGACATTATATGTTTTTAAATGAAAAATCGAAACTTTTCATCAATGCCGCATATGTGATTGACTTGGGCGCTAAGGCAACTATAACTTATACTGAAGTTGCTACAAATACGGTAAACGAATTCAAAAGTAATACAGGAGCTAATTTTGCCTTTGGTTTAGGTTACAATTTTAAAGACAAATTTAGTGGTGAACTTCGATTAAACACAAAGAAACAGCTAATGCGTGATTATCTGAATTACACAACAAATTACAGTTCAATAGATTTTGTTTTAGCCTACACTATTTTCTAGATTTTTATCCTATTAAAAAAGCCGTCAGAATATTTAAACGATATTTTGACGGCTTTTTTTCGTTCAAATTCTACAAAAGCTTTGCAACTTTGAGCCTTTGCCTCTTTGCTCCTTTAACCAAAAAACTTATATTTACAAAATGGTATTAGTAACTGGAGGAACAGGTTTAGTAGGCTCGCATTTATTGCTTCATTTAGTTGAAAATGGAGAAAATGTTCGGGCTATTTACCGAAATCAAAGCAACATTCAGAAAACAAAATCGGTTTTTGAACTTTATAAAAAAGGCGATTTGTTTGCAAAAATAGAATGGCTTGAAGCCGATATTCTTGACGTTCCTTCGCTCGAAATTGCTTTTACCGATGTCGATTACGTTTATCACTGCGCCGCATTAATTTCATTCGATCCAAAAGATGAAGACGCACTCCGAAAAACAAATATTGAAGGAACGGCCAATATGGTTAATTTTTCAATTGCACGCGGAATAAAAAAATTCTGCTACGTAAGTTCGATTGCAGCTTTGGGCGATTTAGCTGCACACGAAACTTATATTACTGAAGAAACCGACTGGAATCCTGAAAAACCACACAGCGATTATGCTATTTCTAAATATGGTGCCGAAATGGAAGTTTGGCGCGCCGTTCAAGAAGGTTTGGATATTATCATTGTAAATCCGGGTGTGATTTTAGGTCCAATTCCGAAAACAAAAGAAGTACAACAAGGCAGCGCCGAATTGTATGTAAAAGTGAAAAACGGACTTCCATTCTACACTCTAGGAAGCACTGGCTTTATTACCGTTGATGATGTTGTAAAAATAGCATTCCAATTAATGAAAAGCGACATTAAAAATGAGCGTTTTACTTTGATTGCAGAAAATGTAGTTTTTAAAGACATTCTGGACACGATTGCAACTGTTTTAAAAGTAAAAAAACCGAGCATTCATGCAAAACCTTTTTTAATGAATTCTCTTTGGATGATTGATGCCGTTTTCTCGACTTTATTTTTTCAAAAAAGACGCTTGACAAAAGCAACAGCAAAATCTTCTTATTCAAAAGATCTCTATTCTAATGAAAAAATAAAAACCGCTCTAGGAACGGTTTTTCAAGATGTACATGAGTACATTGTAAATATTTCAAAACTTAATTATTGATCTAAAAGTTTTTCTCTGCTTCGTGGATTTGGAGTTGACGCTGGTGCACTTTTTATCGAATCTTTTGGTTTTTGCGCCGCTTCCTTCTTAGCTTTTTTTGCAGCCTTTTTTTCATCTATTTTAACCAGTGAATCTGCTGCTCTTTGCTGGACTGCCAATCGTTTTCCTAATTCATCAAACATATCTTTGTACGTTTCATAATCAGCAGCGTAATAAATATTGCTTTGCGCAAATTGCAGACTGTCCACTTTGTATTTCTTAAAGATAAATTTCTTCGGATCTGACTCAACAGAATCCAAAGAAAGCGGGTTTTGGTATTTTATTGCCTCCAAAAGAGACAAATCATACATAATATCAACCATTTTTCCTCTGTCAATAAGTCCTTTTGGCTCTTTTACAAGCTCTTTTTTACAGCTTACAGAAAGAAACAAAACCAATATTATAAATACAAAATTCTTCATTTCAGCTTTTTATCTGTCAAACAATAATCTTTTTCCGGCGCGAACATCTTTTACTTTGAAATTGTTGTAAACCATTTCTCCATTCACAAAAGTATGCGTAATTCTAGATTTGAAAGCCATATTTTCAAAAGGCGACCAACCGCATTTGTATAAAATATTATCCGAATTTACACTCCAAGGCAAACTTGGATTTATAATTACCAAATCGGCATAATAACCTTCTTTGATAAATCCTCTTTTTTCAATTTTGAAAAGTTTAGCTGGATTGTGGCACATTTTTTCCACAATTTTCTCCACGCTGATTTTCCCTTGATGATGCGCCTCAAACATTGCTACAACTGCATGTTGCACAAGCGGACCTCCAGAAGGCGCTTTCAAATATGATTGTTGTTTTTCTTCTTTAGTATGTGGCGCGTGATCTGTTGCGATAACATCGATTCGGCCGTCGTTTAATGCTTTCCAAAGTTCAGCACGATCTTCTGCCGTTTTCACAGCGGGATTCCATTTTATGAAATTCCCTTTTGTTTTATAATCTTCATCAGTAAACCAAAGGTGATGCACACAAACCTCAGCTGTAATTTTTTTCTCTTCTAATGGAATTTTATTGGTAAACAATTCCATTTCTTTTGCCGTTGAAAGGTGAAAAATATGAAGTCTTGCTCCGGTTTTTTTCGCTAGCGCAACAGCCTTTGAAGAAGAAATATAGCAAGCTTCAGCGCTTCTGATCAAGTTGTGCGCCGTTACTGGAACATCTTCGCCATATTGCCCTTTAAATTTTGCCAAATTATTCTGGATTGTCGTTTCATCTTCGCAGTGAACTGCAATTAGCATTGGTGTGCTTGAGAATATTTTTTCCAAAGTCGCTTCATTGTCAACCAACATATTTCCTGTTGAAGAACCTAGGAAAATCTTAATTCCAGCAACATTCTTTGGATTTGTTTTTAGAACTTCTTCTAAATTATCGTTTGTTGCTCCCATCATAAACGAATAATTCGCATATGATTTTTGAGAAGCAATCTGATATTTTTCTTCTAATATTTCTTGAGTAACGGCATTTGGAACCGTATTTGGCTGTTCGATATAAGAGGTAATTCCACCCGCAACAGCTGCTCTCGATTCCGATTCAATATCTCCTTTATGCGTTAAACCCGGTTCTCTAAAGTGAACTTGATCATCAATAGCGCCCGGAATCAAATAATTACCTTCGGCGTCGATCACTTTGCAGTCAGAGGTTTTAAGGCTGATGCTGTCTGAAACTTCAACAATTAAGTCATTTTCAATTAAAACATCACCTTCAAAAATTGATCCTTCGTTTACAATTTTAGCATTTTTAATTAAAATCCTGTTCATTGTCTTTTCTTTATAATGTATTGAATAATTTTTTTAATCGAAGAGAAATCACACCAAGAATAGCTTCTTTGATAATGGCATTGCTCATTTTCGAAACTCCTTTAGTCCTATCAGTAAAAATGATAGGCACTTCTGTTATCTCAAATTTACCACAATAAGTTCGATATTTCATCTCAATTTGAAAAGCATAACCAACAAATTTGATTTTGTTCAGATTAATTTTTTCCAAAACCTCTCTTTTATAGCAAACAAAACCGGCAGTTGCATCATGAATTTTCATTCCGGTAATAAACTTAACATAAACCGATGCAAAATACGACATCAATACACGGCTCAAAGGCCAGTTTACCACATTTACTCCTTTTACATAACGCGATCCGATAGCAAGATCAGCGCCTCCAAAATGACAGGCGTCAAACAACTTTTCAAGATCGTTGGGATTATGAGAAAAATCAGCATCCATTTCAAAAATAAAATCATACTGACGCTCCAAAGCCCATTTAAAACCATGAACATAAGCGGTTCCTAAACCTGATTTTTTTGCTCTTTTTTCCAAAAACAATCTCCCAGGATATTCTTCCTGCAAGGCAATCACTTTATTTGCGGTATGATCTGGAGAATTATCATCAATAATTAAAAGATGAAAAGGTTTGTGCTGCGAAAGGACAGCTCTTACAATACTTTCAATGTTTTCAATTTCGTTGTAAGTAGGAATTATGACAATACTATCACTCATTTTTTTCTCGGTAATTTCACCGCAAAAGTAAACTTTTTATAGCATTTGCTTCATAATAAATACATAATAAAACGGTTGAAATATAAAAATTACTAATTTTGTGACACTATGATTGAACACCTTCATCCACGAATTATTGAAAACAAAGATTGGGCAACTGCTTTATTTGTCGTGACCTTTGCTGTTGTTGCCATTACAAAGTCGGCTTACGAAAATAGATTCTCAGAATTCAGCAAGCTGATTTTCTCAGATAAATATGCTAAAATCTATCGTGACAACAACCATATGAAAAGCAGTTTTACTGTAGGATTGTTTTTTGTACAGATTATTTCGTTTGCGTTTTTTATTCAGCTGACGATGCATATTTTTTCGCAAAATTCAAAAAACGCCGCAGATATTGTATTAAAAACAGACTGGCTTTTATTTATTCAGATTGCAACATTTCTATTGTATTTTATTCTAGCAAAATATTTAGTTGAGAAAATTGTAGCAACTTCATTCAATATTGAAGAGTTTGTTGACCTTTTTAATTTGCAAAAAGTTACTTACAGAACGTATATAGGGGTTTTACTGCTTCCAATTAATGCTGTTTTGTTCTATTACGACAATATTCCAACTATTGTACCATTAGCATTGATAGGCATTTCGCTGTGTATTAGCCTATACGCCTATTTTATTTCAATTAAAACGTATCAAAATGCAATAATCAGCAAGTTATTTTATTTTATTTTATATCTTTGCGCTCTTGAAATAGCCCCTTATTATTTTCTCTATTATTGGATAACAAAAGGGAGTGCTTAGAAAATGTTTATAATATGAAAGTGAAAACAATTTTGGTGTCACAGCCTGAACCTAAAGTGGAGAATTCTCCTTACTTTGAGCTCCAACAAAAACACAAAATAAAAATTGATTTCAGACCATTTATTCATGTGGAAGGGGTTAGCGCAAAAGAGATTCGATTACAAAAAATCGATCTTAATCATTACACTGCGATCATTTTAACAAGTCGAAATGCTGTAGATCATTTTTTTAGAGTGGCTGATGAAATGCGTTACAAAGTTCCAGAAGGATTGAAGTATTTTTGTCAATCTGAAGCCGTAGCATTTTACCTGCAGAAGTATGTTGTGTACAGAAAACGTAAAATTTACGTTGGAGCAAAAGATTTTGCAGACTTATCTCCTCTTATCAAAAAGTACAAAGACGAGAAGTTTTTACTTCCTGCATCTGATCAATTAAATGCAGATGCTCCTGTAACGCTAAACAACTTAAAAGTGGATTGGGCACAGGCTATTTTTTACAGAACTGTAATGAGCGACCTTTCTGATCTTGCAGATGTTTATTACGATGTTTTGGCATTTTTTAGCCCAACGGGAATTAAATCATTGTTTAAAAACTTCCCAGATTTTAAACAAAACAATACGCGAATTGCAGTATTTGGAAGCACGACTCAAAAAGAAGCTTTAGACCACGGTTTAAGAATTGATATTCTTGCTCCAACTCCTGAAACTCCTTCTATGACAATGGCTTTAGAAAAATACATCGCCGAAGCAAACAAAGGAAAATAAACCTAAGAAATAAAATATTTAAAATCCAAATTCCAACTAATCACTGGGATTTGGATTTTTTGTTTTTACGAAAATCACTTGCTTGTGACTTCAAACGAAGCAATTTAAAAATTGGAATTTTATTTTCATTTCCTTTTAACTACATTTGATTTCTATTCAAAACCCAAACCACTAAAAATAGTTTCAAATTTTAAGTTATGAAAATTAATTCCCTATTAATTGAAATCGATGGTATCGACAAAGAGATTCTTCGTTATTTAATGGACGATGCCCGGAAACCCATATTACAAATTGCCAATAAAATTGGTATTTCTGGCGCCGCAATTCATCAACGATTAAAAAAACTCGAACAATCTGGCGTTATCTCAGGATCAAAATTTACTGTAAATCCAAAAGTTCTAGGCTACAACACAATGGCTTTTATTGGTGTTTATCTAGACAAAGCTTCACGAAACTCTGAAGCCGTAAAAGAATTAAGAAAAATCCCTGAAGTTTTAGAATGCCACTATACAACCGGCAACTGGTCGGTTTTGATTAAAATCATTTGTCGCGACAATGAGCATTTAATGACGCTTTTAAACAATAAAATTCAAGCTATTGAAGGTGTTTCAAGAACAGAGACTTTTATATCACTGGATCAACAGATTGATAGGCAAATTCAACTTTAGAATTAGAAAATGTGTCAATTTGATAATTAGATAATTTTAAAAATACTTCCAACAAAAAACCCGACAGGTTTTAAAAACCTGTCGGGTTTGATATGAATTATCTAATCGACTAATTTTTCTATTTTATTATACTAAACTGGACTGAAGTCCAGTTTAATTTATATTGATATGCAAAAACAAAACCCAACAGATTTTAAAAATCTATCGGGTTTGCTATAAATTATCTAATTGACTAATTATCTCAATTATCAAATTAGTTAGTTTCTTCTACTTCCAGAATAAATTGAGATATAATACAAAAGCGTTGCAATCGATCCAATTGCAGCAACAACATATGTTCTTGCAGCCCATTTTAAAGCATCTTTTGCTCCGGCTTGTTCTTGCTGTGTCAACATATGTTTATTTTCCAACCAAGCCAAGGCACGATTACTTGCATCATATTCAACCGGCAAAGTTATTATTGTAAATAATGTTGTTGCCGCAAAAATCACAATTCCGATTAATAGTAATTGCGGAAAAGTCCTGATCATTAAAATTCCGGCCAACAAAATCCATTGCACATAATTAGATGCAACGCTTACAATTGGCACTAATTTAGAACGCATTGTCAACCATTCATAACCAATAGAATGCTGTACTGCATGTCCGCATTCGTGTGCCGCAACTGCAGCAGCAGCAGCATTTCGATGATTGTAAACCGCCTCGCTCAAATTCACGGTTTTATCTGACGGATTATAATGATCTGTTAATTGACCTGGAGTTGAAATCACGCGAACGTCTGTAATTCCGTTATCAGCAAGCATTTTTTCTGCGATTTCTTTACCGCTCATTCCGTTTTGGAGTTGCAGTTTAGAATATAATTCGAATTTACTTTTTAGTTTTGAACTTACCAGCCAGCTGAACAACATTATAGCTCCGGCGATAATTAAATATCCACTTCCCATATTTTTATTTTTTTGATTGATTTTTAAAGTTACAAAACCAACCGCAAATTATGAACCATTTTAACAAAATGTCATTTTGACATCAGGTCTAAAGTTTCAAAATAAAAAAAATCCAAATTCCGATCTTGGTTGGAATTTGGATTTTGTTTTTTCAATTTAAACTTATACCAATTGATTATTTACTTCTTCAAATTTTTCAATTAGACTGTTTATTTTTTCCTGTTGTTTTTTAGTTTTTCTTGGATGAATATAAAACCAGTTAAACGCCATCCAAAATAAAGTTATGCCATAGGTTAAACTTGCTGCAAAAACAGTCATTCGACTAGCATATTCAAACATATACAAACAAATTCCAACTGCAAGTAAAGCAAAGTACAAATTCATCAATTTTGTCTGCATGAAATTCTGTTTCTTCTTAATCAAAATAAGGCTTTGCAGATATTCATGGTTAGTCTGATTTGCATCGATGTTTTTATAATTTCCTAATAATTTATTGTAGACCGTTAAATAAATCAACACCCCTAAAATCATCAAAACAATTCCGATTTTTGTCGAAATAAATTGTGGCTGACAATAAGACCATACAAAAATGATTAAAGCACTTGTTGCAAAAAGGAAAATATTTGTAAGCCATAAACAGCGAAGGTTTGTTTTCTTAAATTTACTAACTCGCGCTAGCAAATCGGTCATATCTGGCGGACTTACGGATTGTTTTTTCCATAAATCTTTAAAATCTATATTGTTATCGTTGTCCATTTTCTTTAAATTTTTGAGTCAATTTTTCTTTAATTCTGTGAATTTTCACCCTAACATTTGCTTCTGAAAGTCCCACAATTTTAGCGATTTCAGCTTGTTTCAGTTCTTCTAATTCCAGTGAAATAATAATACGATCCGTTTCGGGCAATTCGGCAATGCATTTGTATAAAAACTGAATTTGCGGTTCGATTGAATGTTGTTTTTCTTCAGAAAGATGAATTGGCAAATCTGATTTTGGGAAACGCTTTTCTTTTTCAATCTGCCTCAAGCAATTATTAGAAGCAATCCTAAAAATCCAAGTTCCAATCGCCGATTCGTTTCTAAAAGTATCCAGTTTCTGCCAGACAATTATAAATGTTTCCTGAGCGAGATCTTGCGCAATGTCATAATCATTGACAAAACCCATGCAAAGCCTGAATATTCGATCCCAATACGTTTTGTAGATTTGTTCAAATTCCATTCTTATTATTTTATAAAATTGCTCAACTGACTTAAATACCAATCTTTGTCATCGTACATTATAAAATGCAAACCTTTGCTCGCATACTGAAAATTGGCTGTTTTTAAGTTTTTATACTGCTCTTCAATAGCAGGTTTTAAATTTATAAAATAAGACTCTAATAAAATTAACGCTGGGCATTTTATCTGTGCGATTTTCGCTCTTAAATCGGTATTTGAGAAATCACAATACATTTGCCCAAATGTTTTTCTGTCTGATTTTACACTCCAATCCACGACCATATCCATTTTTGACGCATCAGCCAAAAGTCTTGGCATTGTTTTTTTCTGCATTTCAAGAAATTGAGCATCAGTCATTCCAGTCATTTGATTTACCATTGCCGTACAGTCATTATTTTCTTTTGATTTAAAAGACGGATCCATCAGCGCCACCATGCAAGGAAGCGCATCAACAACTACAATTTTCCCAATTAATTCTGGATAATCAGCTGCGATGGCAAGCGCCAGTCCGCCACCCATACTATGACCAACAAGAATTGGTTTTACGATTTTATTTTCTTTGATGAAATTGGCAATTTCTGTTTTCCAATTTTCAAATGACGGATTTGGTTGTGGTTTTACGCCGGCGAAACCGGCCATTGTAAGCGTATAACAAGTGAAATCTTTTTCGAATGTTGCTCTTGTTTCATTAAAGACATCTCCAGAAGACGCAAATCCCGGAATAAAATTATGGATTGTTTTCCTTTTCCGGTTTTAAGAACTTCAAAAGGATATTGTTTTGTTTGTGCAAAAACATTTAGACATAATGCTGAGAATAAGAATGCGATAATTAAGATGATATACTTTTTCATTTTTAATAGTTTTAAGTTGTTAATTAAATCGGATCCATGCTTTTGATACGACAACTATTAAAATGTTACAAAAGTTTTATTTTTTTTTATGAAAAAATTTAAAATCCTAGTGTTGGTGCGGTTTTTTAACCGCAAAGTACGCGAAGATTTTTCGCGAGGAACGCTATTTTTTGCTCGCAAAGGCACAAGGTCGCAAAGTTTGTCATTGCGAGGAACGAAGCAACCTCACTAAAATGAGACATAAAATTTGATTAAGCCAATGAGATTGCTTCGTTCCTCGCAAAGACTTATCTGTGCGCTTAAAAAATTTCGTGAAAATTCGTGCAATTCGTGGCAAAAAAAGCATAAAAAAAAATCCCAAACCCCAATCGTAAAATTGGAATTTGGGATTTTAAATATTTGGAATTTATTTGGCTATCCAACCAAATTGATAATTTTTCCGGGAACAATAATCACTTTATTTGGAGTTCTTCCATCTAATTGCTTTTGTGTTCTTTCGTCTTTCATTACGATCTCCTCGATTTGTTCTTTGGTTAAATCCAAAGGCAATTCGATTGTGAAACGCATTTTTCCGTTAAAAGAAACTGGATATTCTTTATTTGTTTCAATTAAGTGTTTCTCGTCAAAAATTGGGAAAGCAACTTCTGAAATTGAAGTTGTATGTCCTAACTGTGACCATAATTCTTCAGCAATATGTGGCGCGTAAGGTGAAACCAAAATCGCCAATGGCTCTAAAATTGCTCTTGAATGACAGTTTTGAGAAGACAATTCATTTACACAAATCATAAACTGAGAAACCGAAGTATTGAAAGAGAAATTCTCGATATCTTCTGCTACTTTTTTGATTGTTTTATGTAGTGATTTTAAGTTGTCTTTTGTTGGTTCGTCGTTGTTTACGATTAAACCATTATCATCAAAATACAATCTCCATAATTTTTTCAAGAAACCAAAAACTCCAGAAATTCCGGCAGTATTCCAAGGTTTTGCCTGCTCTAACGGACCTAAGAACATTTCGTACAAACGTAATGTATCAGCACCATATTCATTACAAATATCATCTGGCGTTACTACATTGTATTTCGATTTTGACATTTTTTCGACTTCGCGCCCAACAATATATTTTCCGTTTTCATCTAAAATAAATTCAGCGTCAGCATAATCTTCTCTCCAAGCTTTAAATTTTGCAACATCTAATTCATCAGAAGAATTAACCATTGAAACATCAGCGTGAATTGGCTGTACTTTCTGATCTGCAATTTTATTTTTAGAAACAAAAGTATTTGTGCCTTCCAATCTATAAACAAAAGCACTAGTTCCCAAAATCATTCCTTGATTAATCAGTTTTTTGAATGGTTCTTCCGTTGGAGCAAAACCTTTGTCTTTTAAGAATTTGTTCCAGAAACGTGAATACAATAAGTGACCCGTTGCGTGTTCGCTACCTCCAATGTATAAATCTACATTTTCCCAATAAGCCAATGCTTCTTTGCTTGCAAATTCATTTTCATTGTGTGCATCCATATAACGCATCCAGTACCATGAACTTCCCGCCCAACCCGGCATTGTGTTCAATTCTAAAGGAAAAACAGTCACATTGTCAATCAACTGAGTACTAACTACTGAACACTTAGCACTGTCCCAAGCCCAAACCGCTGCGTTTCCTAATGGAGGCAAACCGTCTTCTGTTGGCAAATATTTCTCTACTTCCGGCAAAATAATTGGCAAGTGCTGTGCATCAATCATTTTTGGTAATCCATTTACATAATAAACTGGAAACGGCTCACCCCAATAACGCTGACGAGAGAAAACTGCATCACGCAAACGGTAATTCGTTTTCCCAACTCCCTTGCCTATTTTTTGCAATTCGCTGATCGCCGCGTATGTTGCATTTTTATAATTTAATCCGTTTAAGAAATCAGAATTTGCGATTTCAACGTTGTCTTTTGATCCGTATGCAGCTTCAGAAATATCAACATTAGCGAAGATATTTTTGATTTCCTGCATTCCGTTTTGGCCTTTAAAGAAATTAGCAAAAGCATAATCTCTTTCGTCTCCGCAAGGAACCGCCATTACAGCGCCAGTTCCATAACCAGCCAAAACATAATCACCAATCCAAACCGGAATAGCTTCTTTTGTAAATGGATGTTCAGCATAAGCTCCCGTAAACACTCCTGAAATCGTTTTTACATCAGCCATACGCTCACGCTCAGAACGTTTTGCTGTTTTTTCGATATAGGCTTCAACTGCAGCTTTTTGTTCTGGAGTTGTAATTTTAGCTACCAAATCATGTTCCGGTGCCAAAGTCATAAAAGTAACTCCGAAAATAGTATCAGGACGAGTAGTGAAAACAGAAATAGTTTCTGGTTGTTGGTTGTTGGTTGTTGGCACTACATCAAAAGTAACCATTGCTCCCACACTTTTACCAATCCAGTTTCTTTGAGATTCTTTTATAGATTCACTCCAATCGATATCATTTAAACCTTGAAGCAAACGTTCGGCATAAGCAGAAATTCGCATACTCCATTGTGTCATTTTTTTTCTTATAACAGGAAAGCCTCCACGTTCTGAAACTCCGTTTACAATTTCGTCATTTGCCAAAACAGTTCCTAAGCCTGGACACCAGTTTACTTCGGTTTCTGCCAAATACGTCATTCTGTATTGCAACAAGATTTTCTCTTTTTGATCTTCAGAATAAGAGTTCCATTCCTCAGCAGTAAAAATTGCAACGTTGTCGTCGCAAACTGCTTCCACCAATTTATTCCCTTCTTCTTCAAAAACAGAAACAAGCTCTGAAATTTCAAAAGCTTTTCCTTGTTTTTTGCAATACCAAGAATTGAACAATTGGATAAAAATCCATTGTGTATGTTTGTAATAATCAGGATTTGACGTACGCACTTCACGCGCCCAATCAAATGAAAATCCGATTTTATCTAATTGTTTTCTGTAACCAGCAATATGTTTTCCTTCTTTATCAACTCCACCGTCAATATTTACGCGCGTCGTATCTTCTGGACGCTGTCCTGTCTGAATCGCATATTGTTCTGCCGGCAATCCGAAACTGTCGTAACCCATTGGGTGCAAAACATTGAAACCTTGATGTCTTTTGAAACGAGAATACACATCTGAAGCTATATAACCCAGCGGATGTCCAACGTGTAATCCTGCTCCAGAAGGATAAGGAAACATATCGAGAACATAATGCTTCGGTTTTTCAGAGTTGTTTTTTGCTGCAAAAGTTTGATTTTCTGCCCAATATTTTTGCCATTTGGCGTCAATTTCGTTTGGATTGTACTTCATTTCTAAGTGACTAAGATTCTAAGTTACTAAGGTTCTAAGCTTTTCACTAAATTAATTAAGCCGCAAATTTACATTTATTGCGGATTGTAGCAAAGCTATTTCACTGACAAACAAATAAAATAACAAAATACTTATTTTTAATTACGTAAAAATACTTATTTTTGCATTTTAATACTTAGAAAACAGATCACATTGACAGAATATTTTTATCAGAAAAGAATTATTTTTGAATAGTATTAAAAAAATTAAAATGGCTGAGAGTAAAAAATACAGTATCGAAGTCCGTGTTTGGATTGAGGAAACGGAAGGTGCTTTTCTTGGAATTGGCAAAATCTGGCTTTTAGAAAATATTCAAAAAACCGGATCGATTACCAATGCTGCCAAAGAAATGAAAATGGCCTACAGACAAGCCTGGCAATTGGTTGAAGAAATGAATCAGCGCGCTGAAAGTCCTTTGGTAGAAAAACTTCTTGGTGGAAAAGGCGGTGGCGGAGCTCGATTGACAGAAGCCGGCGAGAAAGCGATTTCTGTTTTTTATGAAATTGAAAAACGTATCAAAGAATTTGCTCAAAAAGAAACGCAGAATCTGAAATTTTAATTTAATTATTTAAACACATAGAAACATAGCCTTTAGCAGTTTAAAAAAGGCGTTTCACTAGCATTAATACACATAGCAAATCTATGTTTTAGAAACTAGTTTCTTTTTGTAATCTTTATCAAATCAAAAAAACTATGTTTCTATGTGTTTAAAAAAAACAAAAAACAAAAACATATTTTTTTAACCGTCAGTATTCATTTTAAAACATACTGAAATAACCAAACCAAAAATGAACCAAAAACTATATCTCCTTTTTATTTTTATAAGCCTAAAAAGTTTTTCTCAAACTGAAAATTCTAGAGCAAAACAAGACAGTATTAAAAAAGAAGAATTAAACGAAGTTGTCATAACAGCCTCTCGTCGTGCTGAAAATATTATGCGTTCTCCTATTAGCATCGAACAATTAAAATCGGCGGAAGCCAAAAAAATGGGTTCGCCAAGTATTTATGAAGCACTTAAAAATGTAAAAGGAGTTCAGATTATCACGCCAAGTTTGGGTTTTAAAGTTATCAATACCCGTGGTTTTGCAAATTCAACCAATGTTCGCTTTGCGCAATTAGTTGATGGAATCGACAATCAGGCTCCACATTTAGGCGCGCCAATTGCAAATGCTCTTGGAGCAAACGATCTGGATATTGACAAGATCGAAATTATTCCGGGAACTGCCGCCGCTTTATACGGAATGAACGCCATAAACGGTTTGGCAAATATTCAGACCAAAAATCCTTTTGAATATCAAGGCGCAAGCATTCAGCAATTAACTGGCGTAAATCATGTGGGTAATATTGATCGGTTTTCACCGAAGATTTATTCGCAATTTAATTTAAGATTTGCCAAAGCCTTCAATGAAAAATTCGCTTTTAAAGTAAATGCTTCAACAACCGGAGGAACCGATTGGGTTGCGGACGACAGAACTGATTTGGCTCCAAATGCAAATGCTTCGACAGGTTTGTTTGGTGCAGATAATCCGGCGTACGACGAAGTAAACGGTTACGGAAACGAATCGGCAAACCGAAAAACATTAAACTTAAATGGCAAAAATTATGTTGTTGCCAGAACAGGTTATCGTGAAACGGATATTTCTGATTATGAAATTAAAAATTACAAAGCAGATGTCGGACTTTATTTTCGTCCAAAAGCAGGAAACGAACTTTCTGTAACTTATAAAACAGCTTTAATCAATACGATTTATCAGCGTTCCAACCGTTTCCGACTTGACAATTATACTTTGAATCAATTTGCCGTTGATTTTCATAACCCTGTTTTCCAAGTAAAAGCTTATGCAACAACTGAAAATACTGGAGATTCATACAATATGCGTTCGCTTGCCGAAAATATGGACCGCGCATTTAAATCAGATGACAAATGGTTTGCCGATTATAGTGTCGCTTATAAAAATGCTGTTGCGGGCGGAGCAAGCGTTGCTGATGCACACAGAATTGCCCGAACACAATCTGATGCAGGAAGATTTTTGCCAGGAACTGAAGCTTACGAACAAAAGAAAAACGAATTGATCGATATCAACAATTGGGATATTGGCGCTGCATTGCGTGTGAAATCAACTTTAATTCATAGCGAAGGATTGATCAATTGGGATAAAGCTTTTACCAATTTCTTCGAAAAAATCGACGCAAAACTTTTAAGCGGAGTCGATTACAGAAATTACATTATTGTTCCAGACGGAAACTATTTTATTAATCCTGTTCATGCTGATGAAAATTTAACGTATCAAAAATTTGGCGGATTTACACAATTGACAAAAGATTTCTTTACTTCAAAATTACGATTGGGCGCAACTTTACGAGTTGACAAAGCAGATTATTTTGATGCGAAATTTACGCCTCAGTTTACAGCAGTTTATTCGCCAAAAGAGAGTTTAAACTTTAGAGCTTCGTACCAAAACGGATATCGTTTTCCCAGTATTTTCGAAGGTTTTTCCAATGTGAATTCCGGCGGTGTAAAGCGTGTTGGCGGACTCCGAATTATGTCTGATGGAATTTTTGAAAATTCATACACAAAAGCTTCAATCGATCAATTTCAAGCGCAAGTAAATACAGATGTCAATACAAATGGTTTAACTCAGGCACAAGCTATCGAAAAAAACAAAAACACAATTCAGAAAAACCCATATACGTATTTAGAACCTGAGTTTGTAAAGTCTTTTGAAGCTGGTTTTAGAGGAATTACATTAAATCGAAACCTTTTTATTGACGCCGATTTCTATTATAACTCCTATAAAAATTTCATTGCTCAGGTCGAAGCGAGTATTCCAAATACTACAGATCCTAATTTGATTCCGACAGCCTTATATTCAAAAAACAGCCAAAATCGCTACAGACTTTGGACAAACTCAAAAAGTAAAATCTACAATTACGGAGGAAGTTTAGGCTTAAAATATCGAATTAATGAAATGTTCACCGCTTTAACCAATTTGACGTACACCAAACTCGACAGAACCGATGATAAAGACGGTTTAGAAGACGGTTTCAACACTCCGGAATTTAACGTAAACGGAACTTTAATGGCGCAGAATATCTGGAAAAATCTTAGCACGAGTGTTACCGCGCGTTATCAAAACCATTTTGATTATGTTTCGTTTTTAGTAAGTGGTACCGTTCCTGCCTATTGGTCGATGGATGCGCAGGTTAATTATTACTTCAAAAAAAGTGGCATTACAACAAAACTCGGTGGAACCAATATTTTGAACAAACCGTATACATCAATTTTGGGTGGACCATCAATTGGTGGTTTATATTATTTATCTTTAGTTTGGGAAACGAAGAAACTTTAAATACATAATTAATTTTAACACATAGAAACATAGTTTTTGTTTGCGTAGAAAGGCGTTTCACTTATTTTAAATACATATAGTAATTCTATGTTTTAGAAACTAGTTTCTTTTTAAACTCTTTTGTACATATTAAACCTATGTTTCTATGTTTTTAAACAAAACAGACAACAACAGCTTAAATCATTTCTTAAATATGAAAACTAAAAATTATATTCTCATTCTCCTGATTGCATTTTCGTGTATCAAGTGTAATTCTTCTAAAAAAGAAGAAAAAATCTCAACTGAAAAAACTTCGCAAATCAAAAATCACAAACACGAAACTCTTACTGCAGAAGACAGTTTGAAATTAGTAAATCACGAAATTGAAGTAAAAGGTGATGTTGAATTTCCGCAAAAACTAACCGTAGATTCTCTTAAAAAAATGAAAGTTGTTGAAATTGACAATTTTAAAATAACCGGGAAAAACGGAGAAATCAAAAGAGAAATTAAAGCCTGCAAAGGAGTTCTTTTGAGAGATATTTTAGAAAAAGCAAAAATCAAACAAGAAGATCATAAAGACCGAAATTTTTATATCGTAGCAAGAGCTTCAGACGATTATAAAGCTACTTTTTCGTGGGCAGAAATTTTCAATAATCCAACAGGTGACAATGTTTTTATTCTTTTTGAAGAAAATGGAAAACCAGCTAAAAACGGCGAAATGATTGCTATTTGCAAAAACGATATTAAAACTGGACCAAGACATGTTTATTGGTTAAAAAGCGTAGAGGTTTATAAAGTTGAGTAAAGGTTCTGAGGGACTAAGTTTTTTTTCACGCAAAGTCGCAGAGTCGCAAAGTTTTAATATTGATTGAAAAAACTTTGCGACTCTGCGACATTGCGAGATTAAATCAGCTTTTTTGGAAACTTTGCTAAAAATTTGCGCGCTTTGAGGTTAAACACAAATTTATTCAATATGGAATTGTACATTTATAGTATAAAAGTTCGTTATTAACTTTAAATAAAGAAATACTTTATTATTTTTACCACATAATTTAAGCAAACTATGAGTTCTAACTTTGATAAATTTCAAAAACGCAGGTTAATTTCCTCTTATTTTTCGGTAGTATTAAGTGTATTCTTGGTTTTATTCCTTTTGGGAGTACTAGGATTATTCATCATTAATTCTAAAAAACTGGCCAACGATTTTAAAGAAAAAATCGCCATGACTGTTTTCTTTAAAAATGAAGCAAATGACAGCGTTATCAAAGCTTTTAATACTGAATTAAAAAGAGCTCCTTATGCAAAATCTTTTGTTTATGTTACAAAAGAAAGAGCCGCAAAAGAACATACCGATATTATTGGAGAAGATTTCCTTACCTTTTTGGGAGAAAACCCATTATTGAATTCATACGACATTCACCTAAAAGCAGATTATGTAGAAAGAGACAGCATTTCGAAAATCGAAAGCCGTTTACGTCAAAATACCATGATTGAAGATATAGTTTATGACAAACAATTGGTGAATTTGGTTAACGACAATATCAAAAAAGTAAGTATGTGGATTTTGATTATCAGTGGTTTCCTTGCGATAATCGCCGTTTTATTAATCAATAGTTCATTACGTTTATCAATACATTCAAATCGTTTTATCATCAAAACCATGCAAATGGTTGGAGCAACAAAATCGTTTATACGTAAACCATTTGTAATGCGCAGTGTAAAATTAGGAATGTTAGGAGCTGGATTAGCCATAGTTGCATTGATCGGACTTTTGATTTATGTCGAAACAAATTTCCCAGGTTTAGGAATTTTAGAAGACAAAGCCTTAATCGGATTGGTTTTATTGGCCGTTTTCGGATTGGGAGTTTTGATTACTTGGGTAAGTACGCATTTTGCAACACAACGTTTCTTAAACTTAAGAACAGACGATCTTTATTAATTTTATCCCGAAGCCTCGGGAGTAGACTTTAGATTTTAGATTTAAAAAAAAAAGCCTTTGACTTCGTTCAGGCTGATAAATAAAAAAAGATGAAAAACAATATTAAAAAAGGAAAACAAGACAATCACGAATTTCTTTTTGACGGCATCAACTACAAAATTCTATTGATTGGAATTGCTGTTATCGCATTAGGATTTATTTTAATGTCTGGCGGAGGAAGTACTGATCCGAATGTTTTTAATGAAGATATTTTTAGCTTTAGACGTATCCGTTTAGCTCCAACAACTGTTTTACTTGGTTTTGGAATCACGATTTATTCTATTTTCAAAAAATCTAAATAAATAGATTGTAGATTTAAATTGAAATCTTGAGTGCAGCGAAAGGGACAATCTGAAATCTAAAATCTAAAATCTAAAATTCTCCATGAATACATTACAAGCTATAGTTCTTGCCATTATCGAAGGAATTACTGAATTTTTACCTGTTTCTTCGACAGGCCACATGATTATTGCCTCTTCTTTTTTTGGAATCGCGCATGAAGATTTTACCAAACTTTTTACCATTGTTATTCAGCTTGGTGCTATTCTTTCAGTTGTCGTTTTATACTTTAAACGATTTTTTCAGACGCTTGATTTCTACTTTAAACTTTTAGTTGCTTTTATTCCTGCTGTAGTTTTGGGATTATTATTAAGCGATTTTATCGATGGTTTATTAGAAAACCCAGTAACAGTTGCAATTTCGCTTTTAATTGGAGGATTAATTCTATTAAAAGTTGACGATTGGTTCAACAACCCAAATACCGCTGAAACTTCACAAGAAATAACGTATTTGCAAGCACTAAAAATTGGATTGTTCCAATGTATTGCTATGATTCCGGGAGTTTCTAGAAGTGGCGCAAGTATTGTGGGAGGAATGTCTCAAAAATTATCAAGAACAACTGCAGCCGAATTTTCGTTTTTTCTTGCAGTTCCAACAATGCTTGGAGCGACAGTAAAAAAATGTTATGATTATTATAAAGCTGGCTTCGAATTATCGCACGATCAAACCACGATGTTAGTTATTGGAAATGTAGTTGCTTTTATCGTAGCACTTTTAGCGATTAAAACTTTCATTGGATTTTTGACTAAAAACGGTTTCAAAGTTTTTGGTTATTACCGAATCATCGCCGGAATCGTTTTATTACTGATTCACTTTTTCATTCACCCGCTTACCATAATATAATGACACCTGAAGAATATTTAAACGGACAAGTTTTATTGATTGACAAACCTTTAAAATGGAGTTCGTTTCAAGCTGTCAACAAATTAAAATACCTTTTAATTAATAAAGTCGGGCTTCCAAAAAAGTTCAAAATCGGCCATGCCGGAACTTTAGATCCTTTAGCAACAGGTTTGCTATTGATTTGTACCGGAAAATTCACCAAAAAGATTTCAGAGCTTCAAGGTCAGGCAAAAGAATATACGGGGACATTTTATATTGGAGCCACAACTCCATCATACGATCTAGAAACCGAAATTGATCAAACTTTTCCAACAGAGCATATTGATGAAGCTTTGATTCAGGAAACCGTAAAACAGTTTTTAGGAGAAATTGATCAAAAACCACCTATTTTTTCGGCTATCAAAAAAGATGGTGTTCGCTTGTACGAGCATGCACGAGCTGGAGAAACCGTTGAAATTGCCAGCAGAAAAACCACAATTCATGAATTTGAAATTACTCGCATCGCTTTGCCCGAAGTTGATTTTAGAGTAGTTTGTTCTAAAGGAACTTATATTCGTTCACTCGCTTATGATTTTGGAAAAGCAATGAACACAGGTTCGCATTTAACCGTTTTACGCCGAACAAAAATTGGCGACTACGATGTTAAAAATGCGATCGACATTACTTTATTTGAAGAAAGCTTAAAGTAACATGCATAAAAAAGCACATTACAAATTTTCGTAATGTGCCAAGCTCGTCAATCAAAGTACAGTTGTTCCATACTTATTTCCCTTGAGTTAATAGTGAGGCAC
This sequence comes from Flavobacterium daemonense, assembly GCF_007341385.1. Classification (GTDB taxonomy): domain Bacteria; phylum Bacteroidota; class Bacteroidia; order Flavobacteriales; family Flavobacteriaceae; genus Flavobacterium; species Flavobacterium daemonense. The sequence goes on along the minus strand of NZ_VJYD01000003.1, from coordinate 322,423 downwards.
ATTTTTCCCTCCAAATAAAAATTGAGAAAAGAAATCATAGAATCTTTCGAATAACTTTTTCATAATAGTGTATTTTTTAATAGTTAAACATTAAATAAACACCAATAAAAAGAGTAAATCAGAAAGTTAATAATAGAAGTGGGATAGTGTCACTAAGTTACGAAATTTTGTACGAAATAAAAATTTAAAGCCTGTTTTTTAACATCTTATTTAGTTTATTATCAACACGTTATCAACAATTATTTTACTAAATACTTCCCCACGAAATGGTTATTACAATCGGTTATACTTAATGTTTTCCATGATTTCGACCAGTTCTTCCTGAACTGAAATTCCTTTATCCGCTAAATACCACAACTGAAGATCGGTTTTTATTTTTTCGTCGATTGGCCCAACTTCTCTTTTATGTTTCGCCATTAATTCGGTTGCTCCTTTTGGTCTTGGTCCCCAATCGGCTCTGACTATTCCGGCTTCTTTGCAAATCACGATCACTTTTGGGATTGCTCTTCCTCCGTTTGTCAAATAATGATTCATCAAATCATCGTTTTCATCACGAAAAACAATACGGAGATCGATTTTTTTATCCGAAGCATGCGCCATTTTATTTAAAATTGGAAGAATTTGAGCAGCATCTCCGCACCAGCCTTCAGAAATAACCAGCCAGATATAATGATTATTGAGCTGTCGCAGTTTTGAGATTAAATCTTCAGAAACCTGAATCGTTTTTTCCAGTCGATTCATTCTCGCTTCATTCAGTTTTGTATAATTTGTCAGACTATCCGACTGTTCACTTCCTGTCGATTTTCCTTCTGATAATAAATCGGTAACTATTTTTCGATATTCAGCATAGGAATGACTATTAAATAATGCTTTTGCTACGATGCTTTTCATAAATAATTATTTTGCTTAGCATAAATTTACGGATTTCTGAAGATTCATAACTGACTTTTATCACTTTTGATATAAAAAAATCCTAAAATCCTTTATAGATTTAAATTCAAGGCGCGATTATTTTTTTGTAAACATTATTTTAAAAAATCAGAATATGTCTATATTTGCACAAATTAACGCAACACAAACATGAAATATAAAAGAATTCTTCTGAAACTTAGCGGCGAGGCCTTAATGGGTGATTTACAATACGGTATTGACCCAAAAAGATTAGGCGAATATGCAGATGAAATCAAGCAGATTCACGACAAAGGAGTAGAAATTGCTATCGTAATTGGAGGAGGAAATATTTTTAGAGGAGTTGCTGGTGCAAGTTCTGGAATGGACAGAGTACAAGGTGACTACATGGGAATGCTTGCTACTGTTATTAACGGAATGGCTTTGCAAGGCGCACTTGAAGACAAAGGAATGAAAACGCGTTTGCAGACTGCTTTGAAAATGGAATCTATTGCAGAGCCATATATCAAAAGAAGAGCTGACCGTCACTTAGAAAAAGGAAGAATCGTAATTTTTGGTGCAGGAACCGGAAATCCATATTTTACAACGGATACCGCTGCAGTTTTAAGAGGAATAGAAATCAATGCTGATGTTATCCTGAAAGGAACTCGCGTTGATGGAGTTTATGATTCTGATCCAGAAAAGAATGCTTCAGCAGTAAAATTCGACTTCATCTCTTTTGATGATGTTCTAAAAAAAGGATTAAACGTAATGGACACAACCGCGTTTACTTTAAGCCAAGAAAACAAATTGCCAATCGTTGTTTTTGATATGAACAAAATTGGAAATCTTTTGAAAATCTGCGAAGGCGAAAACATCGGAACTGTCGTAAATATATAGTCATCAGTAACGGTTTACAGTCACACAATACGACTTTAACTGAAAACTGAGAATGAAAACTGAAAACTAAAAAAAATGAGTGAAGAAATAGATTTCATATTAGAAAGTACAGAAGAATCAATGAATGGTTCGATTGCGCACTTAGAAAAAGAATTTCTAAATATTCGTGCAGGAAAAGCTTCTCCAGCAATGCTTGGAGGTGTTTTTGTTGATTACTATGGCGCTGCAACACCACTTTCTCAAGTATCAAAAATCAGTGTTCCAGATGCGAGAACAATTACTTTGCAACCGTTTGAAAAAAACATGTTGTCAGCAATTGAAAAAGCAATTATGGTTGCAAATATTGGTTTCAACCCAATGAACAATGGTGATGTAATTATCATCAGCGTGCCACATTTGACAGAAGAACGTCGTCGTGATTTAGCAAAACAAGCAAAATCTGAGGCTGAAGATGCTAAAATTGGTATCCGTAATTCTCGTAAAGATGCCAACAATGACATCAAAAAATTAGAGAAAGAAGGAACTTCTGAAGACATCTGTAAATCTGCAGAAGAAGAAGTTCAGAACTTAACGAACGCTTTCACTAAAAAAATTGATGAGTTATTGGCTGCAAAAGAAGCCGAAATCATGAAAGTGTAATTCGATATAACAGAAAATAAAAAATCCGTTTGGTGTAATTTTGCCAAACGGATTTTTTTATTGCTATTTTTGCATACCAAATTGATATTCTTTTCGTTTTTGAAACTATAACCCGCTGTATGAAGCTATTTTGTTTATTGACTTTGTTTTTCACGCTTACTATTCAGGCGCAATTTCAAATAAACGGAATTGTAACAGATTCAAACAACAAACCACTTCCGTTTGCAACCATCACAACCGCCGACAATAGCAACACAATAACTGATGTTGACGGGAAATTTGAGTTTAAGCTCACTTCAAAAACCACCACTTTTGCAGTTTCGTACATTGGATTTCAAACCAAAATCGTTGCCGTAACAAGCAATAAAAAATTTTACGTCGTTTCGCTTTTGCAAAAAACAGACGATTTGCAAGAAGTTGTGGTTTCGGCAGAAAATCCGGCTTTGACAATCATTAAAAAAGTTATTGCGAATAAAAACAAAAACAATCCGCAGAAAAAACTCAGCAGTTTTGAGTACAAAACGTACAACAAGCTGATTGTAACGGCAAATCCAGATTCGATTGACGGCCGAATCGACACTTCGGCAGCCTACAAAGATTTCAATAAAAGAGTAATCAACGTTGATTCTTCTGATTATAAGTTTAAAGAAATCATCAGCAAACAACATTTGTTTCAAACGGAGAAAGTTTCGCAGTATCAATTTGGAAACAACAAATTAAAGGAGACCATTCTCGGAACAAAAATGGCAGGTTTTAAACAGCCTGTTTATGAAATTATTGCTTTCAATTTGCAGTCGATTTCGATTTATGATTCAAAATATGAATTATTCGAAACCAAACACCAAAGTCCGATTGCCGACAACGCATTTTCAGATTATAATTACAAACTTCTTGACACAGTACCAATCAAGGGTCGAAATACCTTTATGATTTACTTTAAAAACAAGAAAAGAAAAATAAATGCTTTAGAAGGTGTTCTGTATATTGACCAAGAAAATTTTGCTGTTGCGAAAGCGGTAATGCGAATTAAAGCGGTTTTGGACATTAGCGGTATTCACGAATTTGAATATGTGCCGGAGGAAAAAATCTGGTTTCAGAGCAATACTACTTTTAAAATTGTAAAAGGAAAGAACGACGATGATATTAAAATTCTAGGCGGAACCATTCAGTTTGATGGTGATGTTGAAGACAATTTTGAGCGAAGAAAAAAAGTAGCGTCTGATTTTACCTATCTGCTTTCTGAAAGCAATAATTTTGATATTCATTACAATACAAATCCGCCAATAAAAAACCCGTCGCTTTATATCGAAATTAAAGATGACGCCAATAAAAAACCGGAAGAGTTCTGGAATCAATACCGAAAAGAAGCTTTAGACTTAAAAGGACAGCGAACTTATCAATTAATAGACAGTTTATCGCTAAGCAAAAGGATTGAAAAACGCTTGGGTCTTGGTCGAAAAATCATAAACGGTTATCTTCCAATTGGGCCAATTGATTTGGATTTAAAAAAAATCGTCAGCTATAATAATTATGAAGGTTTCAGATTAGGATTGGGTGGCGTAACCAACGATCGATTTTCAAAACTTTTCAGAATTGAAGGTTATGGTGCATATGGAACAAAAGACGGCGTTTTTAAATACAATCTTGGAACAGGAGTTTTAGTAGACAAAAATACTAACACATGGTTAAACGGCTCTTATACAGATGATGTACGAGAGATTGCAAGTACCGTTTTTGCCGTGGATAAACGCGTTTTTAAAATTTATGATCCGAGGCCAATCAACATTAGTACTTTTTACAAATACATTGCTTGGAAAGCGAATATTCAAACCAAAATTATTCCGAAGACGGAAGCGGTTTTTGAATTGGCTAGAACTTATGTAGAACCAAAATTTGATTATTTATACAATATAAACGGAAGGCTTTATTCGAGTTACATAATGACAACTGCAATGGCTTCAATTGTTTGGGCGCCATTTAGTGATTTTATGCAAACGCCAACTGGAAGAACAGAATCAGAGAAAAGGTTTCCTCGATTTACTTTTCAATTCACGCAGTCTTTGCCAAATGTCTTAGACAATGATTTTACATTCAGCAAAATAGATTTTAAAACTGAGTATGAAAAAAAATACTTAAACGGACAAAAAACAAGTTTGCTGCTCCAAGGCGGTTATGCAATGGGCAACGTGCCGATTACACATTTGTACAACACTATGCCAAACAACTTGACAAAAGAAACCGTTATTCAGCGTATTACTTTTGCCGGAAGAAATAGTTTTGAAACCATGTATTTTAATGAGTTTTTCTCAAGTCAATACGTTTTCTTTCAAATAAAACATGGTTTTGACCGAATAAGGATCATGAAAAAAGTACGTCCTTCTTTAGTTTTAGTAACAAGAATGGCTTGGGGAAATATGGAAAAACCTGAACAGCATGTTGGCCCGGATTACAAAACTTTAGACAAAGGTTATTTCGAATCTGGAATTGAATTAAACCGTATTTTCAAAGGTTTTGGTCTTGGCGGATTTTATCGTTACGGACCTAACCAATTGTTAAAATTTGAAGATAATATTGCCGTTAAGATCTCTTATGTTATTGATTTGGGGCTTTAAGGATAAGCTCTAAATTTAAAATTCCAATTTACGTACTGCTTGTCATTTCGACCGAAGGGAGAAATCACACTTGTAACTCGACAAAGATTGGCGATTTTCTTTGCGGAATTTCTTGTGTGATTTCTCCCTTCGGTCGAAATGACAAAAAATAAAAAATCCCAAACCCCAATCAAAAAATTGGAATTTGGAATTTTTATATTGAGATTTTTAAAACTATTTACGGCTTCAAAATCAAAACAGATGGCGTATTGTTCAGCCAAGTGCTTTGAGATTCGATCAGTTTTTTCCAGCTGTCTAAACTTATAATCATTAAATTCTGGTTTTCTAAAAACTCTTTTTTAATCGTTCTGTCGTGCATAATCATAATGTGATTTGGCGCAATTTGCTCGATTGAGCGAATCGTTTCTTGAATTTCACGTGTATTTTTCACTTCTCCGCTTGCATCAAGAACTGTAATCTGCGAACCATTATTATTGATTAGTTTTTTGGCGTATTCAATTAAATAAGCATCTTCTTTGCTGAAAACCGGCATAAAAACCTGATCAACTTCTTCTAAATCTTTATCAATAAAAATCCCGACTGGCATTTTGCTTTTCGTAATAATATGGCGTGTTCTTTCATCAAAAGGCGAATTTTCAAACAAACCTTCTTTCCCAGTAAACTTATCAATCAAACGATCTGGATTTACAATTCGGGTTGTGAAACCAAGAATCTTTCCCAATAAAGTTCCTTCAAAAATAGATTGACCTAAACCAACCAGTAATAAATCATATTCACCTTGATTTGCAGTGTCAATAATATCAGCATCAATATCATTTGTTACTTTAAAAACACTCAACATGTTTTGATTCAGCTTTTTTGATTCTTCAATAACAGGAACTAGCATTTTACGTTCATGATCTTTAACATCAAATGAGTGAATTTCTGTACTTAAAGACAAATGCATTGCCGTTACAATCGAATTATCGCCTTGTTTTTTAACCAAACTGTTTGCAATTTTCAGCAGTTTTTTTCCTCTTTCGGGAGTTGCAAATGAAAGCAGAATCTTGTATTTGCTTTTTGTTCCAATTTCCTCTGGAACCGCCGTAACTTTATCTTTAAAAATAAAATTTATAAAGTCTAAGGCAGGTCCGGTCATGAAAGTCGTAATCAACGCCATGATCACCATCATGGTAAAAATCTCTGTCGATAAAACGCCTAAATCATAACCAATATTTAAAACGACTAACTCCATTAATCCACGTGTATTCATTAGAGCACCTATCGCCAAGCTATCTTTCCAGTTTTGACCAACGAATTTCGCTGCCAAAGCACTTCCAAAGAATTTACCAACAACAGCCACAATAATAATAAGACCCGTAATTTTCCACAAAGCAGGATCATTCAATAATCCAATTTGTGTACGCAAACCAGTAAACACAAAGAATAATGGCAGAAGAACAATTATGGCAACGTCTTCTACTTTTTCGATAAAAATATTTCTGAATTTACTGTTTTCCGGCATAATTGCTCCAGCCAAAAAAGCGCCAAATAATGCATGAATTCCAATTAATTCGGCAGCATATGCAGAAAACAAAAGTGTTAAAAAGAAAATTGCAACAACTGGTTTATTTAAACTTTCTCTTGTAGAATTTAAATCCCCGACACGTTTTAAGAATGGACGAACAATTTTCAACATGATAATCACATATAAAATTGCCAGACCAATTACATAAAGCGAACTTGCCAATGAGCCTGCTTTTACAATCGCAATTACTACAGCCAAAATACACCAAGCCGTAATATCATCTGCGGCGGCACAAGTAATAGCGATAGTTCCTAATTTTGTTTTTTGAAGACCTCGCTCCTGCACTATTCTTGCCAACACAGGAAATGCCGTTATACTCATCGCGATTCCCATAAACAATCCGAATGAAGAAAATGCAACGCCTTGAGGAGCAAAAGTTCCGTAAATAAAATAAGCCAGAGTCAAACCTAAAGCAAACGGAATAACAATACTCGCGTGACTTATTACAACTGCATCGTGCGCTTTATTTTTCAAAACCTTCAAATCCAATTCCATTCCGATCACGAACATGAAAAGAATTAAACCGATTTGGCTTAAAAACTGAAGATTTCCTAAAGATTCTTTTGGGAATAAAGCTGCTGAAAACTCCGGAAAATACATTCCTACCAAAGAAGGCCCAAGAACAATCCCGGCAATCATTTCTCCAATTACAGATGGCTGTCCGATTTTTCTAAAAAACCATCCAAACAAACGTGCAACCAAAATAATAGTTACAATTTGCGCCAATAATATAGCAAGCGGATGCTGTAAGTTTTCGACCATTGACTGGAGAAAATCGTTCCAATGGTTGCTTTCGATTTTTTTCGCTACTACATTTCGACCTGCTTCAAGCGAAGCTCCTTGCGAAATTATCCAATAAATCAAAGTAGTAAAACCGCCAATAACCGTAATGTAAAATAAGGAGTTTTTAAAGTTATTCATAACCCATTTTTTAAAATTATGGAACAAATATCAGAAGTCAATTTTACGTGAAAAAGCAATTTTGCAGCTAATTTTAAATCTATGTAATAAGTCCGTAAAACTTTGTAATAAGTTATAATTTCACCTTTTTCAAAAAGTCAGAACGGTACGTTTCGCTTAAAATCAAGCTTGCGTTTTTATTGTTTTCTTCCAGATGATGGAGCACAATTTCGTTGTGATTAAAAAATTTTATCGCTTTTACGGCAACAATTTCTTTTTTATTAACTCGGCAAAAATCAGCTTCTGGTAATTCCTTTAAAAGCGTATCGAATTTTATGTTTTTTAAATTCAGAAAACTTCCATCCGTCAATAAAACTGTTTTATCACGGCTATCACTGATTGCCGTTTTTATGTACTGAATCTGATTAAAATAAAGCAATATTTTACCTTTATCCGTATTCAGCTGCAGGAATTTTTTTCCTGTTTCTGGTTTAACAAAACGTTCCAAAGCTTTAGAAATTGCTTTTTGCAGACGTTCTAATTTTACTGGTTTTGTAATATAATCAACAGCGTCGATATTAAAAGCGTCAGCAGCATATTCCTTGTAAGCTGTGCAGAAAATAACGAGTTTATTTTGCAGCATTTCTGCTAAATGCAGACCATCGATTCCCGGCATTTCAATATCTGAAATTAACAAATCAAATTCGAGATCTGGAATATCAGAAAGAAACTTTTCAGGATTATTGTACGTTTTCACGATTTCCAATTCAGGAATTTGCTCGCAAAGCATTTTTAGGTACGTCAATCCCGGAAGTTCATCGTCCAGAAGCAAGCATTTCAGTTTTGTATCCAAGTAAATCTATTTTTAAATGAGCAATATAAACATCGTTTTCAACAAACTTATCGAGTTTAAAATTGTTCTTGTAAATAATACGCAATCGATGCTCTAAAGTTGCGTGGCCGAAACCGCTTCGTTCCTTTTTTAATACTTTCTTGTCTGAAATTTTATTCGAAACCGTCATAAAAAAAGCATTGTCTTTAAACTCAAAAACAACCGAAATAAAAGCATCGGCACTTTGCAAATCGGCATGTTTGAAGGCATTTTCAATCAAATCAATTGAAATCAATGGAGCCAATAATGGCTGATCATATAATTTGTCTTCTTTGTTGATATTCGTTTTGATCTTTAATTCAAAAAGCGGACTGATTTTGATTTTATTGATTTCGATTAAATTCAGCGCAAAATCAATTTCTTCTTTGGCTGTGACGAATTTCTTTTTGCTTTCGTATAAAATATAATCCAAAACGTTCGCCAATTTATCCAACGCAAAATAAGTTTGATACGCGTGCGACTGAATCGAATTTAAAATATTCTTAAACAAATGCGGATTCAATTTTGACTCTAAAGTTTCCAGCTGCAAATCATTGACTTTTACTTCGAGCGCATAAAAACTTTTTTCGGCGTCATCTTTTGCCTTTTTTGCCTGCATCAACAAATAAACCATAAAACAAATTATGACAACAAGCATTAAAAGAATGGCTAAAAAAATAAAAGTCGTGGTATTGTTTTGCTGCATTTTTTAAGAATTAAAAAAATGATTTGATTTCCCTAACATCATTCGATTTGAATAATCCATACATGGTATCTAACTCAGTTTCTGTCATTAACCTTTTATCAACTACTAATATTGCTCGAGCAAGTGTTTTTTCGCCTATAAAAACAAAATTCTTGCTAACTTTATAATTTGAAAATTTTATCCAATTTATTCTCATGTAAAGGTCATAGCTTTTATATTCCACATTATCTTTATCAAACTGAATCGCGTATTCATTTCCTGTTTCTAGAAATCTATTGGCAACTTCCATCGACTTTCTAAAAAAAACTCTTTTTGTAATAAAATGAAAACGGAATAAAAGAAACACAACTACAAACATTACAACTCCAATAGATTCCGAAATATGACGGTTTGAATATGTATTGAATGTAAGTATCTGAACATTTGATTCAGAATGAATAGACTCTCCTTTAGTAAATTCTTTAGAATGCACAGCACCATAAACTGATAGAAAAATACTAAACACAAGCAAAATAGTGAGAATAATCATTCTCCTCTTTGATGTCATTTTCCAAAAAACTTTGTTCGATTCTAGAGTACTTTCATACGCATTTTGGCATTTTATCTCCATTTAAACAAATTATAAATTAATGACTAGAAACAAATTTCAACCCAATAATTGAAGCAATCAAAGTCGTCAGGAAAAATATTCTCCAGAAAGCTGCCGGTTCTTTAAAAACAAAAATTCCGACTAAAACAGTTCCAACGGCTCCAATTCCTGTCCAAACTGCGTAAGCCGTTCCAATTGGCAAAACCTGTGTCGCTTTATATAATAAAATCATACTGATTGAAAGACATACAAAAAAACCAATCATCCAATACGTTGATACAATTCCTGTTGTTTCTTTTGCTTTACCAAGACATGATGCAAATCCTACTTCAAAAAGTCCGGCAATAATCAATAAAATCCAATTCATTTTCTTTTTCCTTTTAAATTAACTGCAAATATGAGAAAAGCTTACGACTAAACCTTAGAAAATAAGAAATTTATCACAAGTAAACAATTGCAAAATTGTGTTAACATTGCGTAAAATACAATCGATTGTTTACGATTTTGAGGCATTTTCACTACATTTGCAACCATTTTTAAAGAATTTATGAAAAACGCTATTCAAGTTGGCTTTTGGGAAAAACTTGCCCGAATCATACTTAAAAACCGAATTACGATTTTAGTTATTGTTGCGGCCTTGACAATTTTCCTTGGTTTTCAATGGAAAAACCTTTCTATGACGTACACCGAAGCTAACTTGCTTCCTAAAAACCATATTGCAAATAAGAATTATCAAAAATTCTTGGACAAATTTGGTGAAGAAGGAAATCTAGTTGTAATTGGTTTTCAGGATCCAAAATTCTTCACGCCGAAAAACTATGCGGCTTGGAATGAATTGATGACAGGTTTGAAAAAATCGAAAGAAGTTGATTTGGTTGTTTCGCTAAATGATTTGAAAAAACTTGAAAAAGATACAGTAAATGAAAAGTTTGTTCTCACGCCTTTTATCGATCAAAGCAAAGCTGTTGATCCAGAATATCTAAAAAAAATAGAATACGATTTATTTCACAATCTTCCTTTTTATGAAGGATTGCTTTTTAATAAAGAAACCAAAAGTATTCGTTCGGCAATTTACATCAACAAAGCACTTGTAAATACACCAGAAAGAAAAACATTTATTCTTGAAAATCTGGTTCCGAAAATCAATAAATTCGAACAAACAACCGGAATTGACTTGAAAGTTTCTGGAATGCCATACATCAGAACAATTAATGCAGATGATATGAAAGGCGAAATTGGATTGTTCATTGGAGCAGCTTTATTGACTGTTTCTCTGATTTTCTTTTTCTTTTTCCGTTCGTTCCGCGCGACATTTATTTCGATTTGTATTTTGATTGTTGGTGTAATCTGGTCCTTCGGAACATTGGGATTATTCCATTATAAAATCACGATTTTAACGGCTATTATTCCGCCATTAATTATCGTAATCGGAATCACGAATTGTATTTTCCTGATCAATAAATATCAGCAAGAAATCAAATTGCACAATAATCAGGCAAAAGCGTTGCAACGTATTATTTCAAAAATTGGAGTTTCGACTTTAATGACGAATTTAACTACGGCAATTGGTTTTGCAACGTTTATGATTACCGGAAATGATTTGCTTTTTGAATTTGGTTTGGTGACTTCAATCAACGTAATTTCCGTTTATTTATTGACGCTTTTAATTGTGCCAATTGTGTACAGTTTCATGTCGGTTCCAGGAGAAAAACACCTTTATCATTTGACCAAAACGTACATTTCGACATTGTTGAATGTTGTTGAAGACTTGGTTAAAACAAAACGTAAATTCGTTTATATTGTTTATGGCGTACTTTTGATTTTCAGCGTTATCGGTGTTTCGCAAATGAAAGTTTCGGGAAGTTTGATTGGTGAAATGCCAAAAAGCGCTTCTTTCTTTAAAGATATTTTATTTTACGAAAAAGAGTTCAACGGTGTAATGCCACTTGAAATCATGATTGACACCAAACATAAAAAAGGTGTCATGAAAGCGTCGACGATTCGTAAAATGGATGAACTGCAAACTACCATTGCAGAAATTCCAGAATTGGCAAAACCGGTTTCGATTGTGAATTTGGTTAAATATTCAAAACAGGCTTTCTATAATGGAAATCCTGAATATTACCAATTACCGACATCACAAGAGCAGACTTTTATTTTGAGTTACGCTAAAAACGCGACCAAAAACAGCAAAGAAAACTTAATGAAAGCTTACGTTGATTCGACTGGACAATATGCTCGAATCACAACTTTCATGAAAGATATTGGAACAGATGAAATGGCGAAAGTCGAGAAAAAACTAAACTCTAAAATTGCCGAAATTTTCCCGAAAGATCGCTACGAAGTTACCGTTACCGGAAAAGCATTGGTTTTCCAAAAAGGAACATCTTACTTGGTTGACAACTTAATTGAATCATTGATTTTTGCGATTGTTGTTATTGCGATTTTGATGTTGTATTTATTCCGTTCGTTCAAAATGGTTTTGGCGTCGGTAATTACGAATATTTTACCGCTTTGCATTACGTCTGGATTAATGGGTTATTTCGGAATTCCTTTAAAACCTTCAACTATTTTGGTATTTAGTATTGCGTTTGGAATTTCGGTAGATAATGCGATTCAGTTCATGGCGAAATACAAACATGATTTGATTCAAAGCAACGGAAAAGTAAAAAGATCGGTTTTCAGTGCCTTGAGAGAAACTGGAATTAGTACTTTTTATACTTCTGTGGTTTTGATTTTAGGTTTTGCGACTTTTACGTTGTCAAGCTTCAGCGGAACGATTGCACTTGGAGGATTAATTTCATGCACTTTGGCTTTTGCGATGTTTGCGAATTTGGTTGTATTGCCTTCATTAGTTTTGACTTTTGAGAAGAAGAAAACTAAGAAAGAGGAATTGGAGAATTTGGATAAGTAAAATATCAAATATGCTAGGTCTATTTACAGCAATAATTCCAATTGTCTTTGGAATAATTTTAAAATCCTCAAACAGAGAAGATTTAAAATCTCTAAAAAAGTATTGGCTATTTTTAATTATTGCGGGAAGCATATTATTTATTTTAAGATTATATGATTTCTTAAAATAACTATTTTCACAATATTGTCATTTCGACGAAGGAGAAATCTTCGCAAGTAGCTCCGCACTGCAATTCCAAACTTTGTCGAGTTTCTTATGAAGATTTCTCCTTCGTCGAAATGACAAAAATGAGAGAAAAACTAAATTTATAAAATGGTTCTCCTGAAAACTAGTGCCCTAGCCCTGATCGAAGCGGCATCCTTTCTATTTTTTCTTTAAAAATAGAAAGATACAGCGGAGAGCAGGAATCAGCTTCAAAAATTAATTATTATCGTTTATATTTGCAATTCGATATAAAAAAAACTGGTTTTATTAAATCTAAAATCAGCAATCTATAAATCTAAAATTAAAATGAGACACACAAAGGTTAAAGACTTATTAAACAGTACGACGACGCTACAGGAAGTGAATGCAAAAGGATGGGTGAGAACTTTTAGAAATAATCAGTTCATCGCGCTTAATGACGGTTCTACAATTAATAATATTCAATGTGTTGTTGATTTTGAAAATACACCGGAAGAGACTTTAAAAAGAATCACCACTGGAGCTGCAGTTTCTGTAATTGGAACTTTGGTTGAAAGCAAAGGTGCAGGTCAGAAATACGAAATTCAGGTTACAAAACTTGAAATCCTTGGAGATTCTGATGCTGAGAAATTCCCAATGCAACCTAAAAAACACTCTTTAGAATTTTTACGTGAAAACGCTCACTTGCGTGTACGTACAAATGCTTTTGGTGCGATTATGCGTGTGCGTTCGGTTTTATCTTATGCGGTTCACAGCTATTTCCAACAAAAAGGTTTCGTATATGTAAACACACCAATTATCACTGGAGCTGATGCTGAAGGCGCTGGAGAAATGTTCCAAGTTACTTCTTTGCCATTGGATAATCTTCCAAAAAATGAAGAAGGAAACATCGATTTCAAAAAAGATTTCTTTGGAAAACACACGAACTTAACGGTTTCTGGACAATTAGAAGGGGAAACTTTTGCAATGGCTTTGGGTCAGATTTATACTTTTGGACCAACGTTTAGAGCAGAAAATTCAAACACTTCTCGTCACTTGGCAGAATTCTGGATGATCGAACCTGAAGTTGCTTTCAACGATCTTGACGACAACATGGATTTAGCTGAAGATTTTATTCAGTATGTAATTAAATATGCTTTAGACAACTGTCAGGATGATTTGAAATTCTTAGAAGGAAGACTTCTTGAAGAAGAAAAATCAAAACCACAGGCTGAAAGAAGCGAAATGGCTTTGTTAGAAAAATTGAACTTCGTTTTGGAGAACAACTTCAAACGCGTTTCTTATACAGAAGCAATTGATATTTTAAGAGATTCAACTCCAAATAAAAAGAAGAAATTCCAATATTTAATCAACGAATGGGGAGCTGATTTACAATCAGAACACGAACGTTTCTTGGTTGAAAAACACTTTAAATGTCCGGTAATTTTATACGATTACCCAGCAAACATCAAAGCGTTTTACATGCGTTTGAACGACGATACAGAACCAGGTAGAGAAACGGTTCGCGCAATGGACATCCTTTTCCCTGGAATTGGAGAAATCGTTGGTGGTTCTGAAAGAGAAGAGCGTTACGATGTTCTAGTTGAGAAAATGGAAAAACTAGGAATTGATAAAGAAGAATTATACTGGTATTTAGACACCAGAAGATTTGGATCAGCAACTCACGCAGGTTTCGGTTTAGGATTTGAGCGTTTGGTATTGTTTGTAACAGGAATGACAAACATTAGAGACGTAATTCCTTTCCCAAGAACTCCTGGAAGTGCGGAATTCTAAAAAAGTTTAATCGGTTAATCGTTCATTCGGTTAACCGATTTTCACAAAGAAACGAATTGACGATTAAACAAATAAACGATTAAACAGTATAAATGCTAAAGCAATTTTTAAATTTAAAATTATCACAAAAATTATCTCCACAGCAAATTCAGCTGATGAAGTTAATTCAATTGCCTACGCAAGCTTTTGAACAGCGTTTATTAGAAGAAATGAACGAAAATCCGGCTCTGGAAGCTGGAAAAGAAGATGAATACGAAGCCGATGAATTTGCCAATGAAGACTACGACGATTATGATGATGCAGAATCAGACAGAATCGAAGCAGACGACATTAATATTGATGAATATCTAAGCGACGACGACACGCCTGATTATAAAACTCAGGTTAATAATTATAGTGATGATGAAGAACGCGAAACGCCTTTTGCTTCGCCAATCAGTTTTCATCAGGATTTGATCAATCAACTGAATACTTTTATTTTAAACGATGAAGAGCGCGAAATCGCCGAATTCCTTGTTGGAAGTATTGATGATATGGGTTACATCCGAAGAAGCGTTCCAGACATTGTAGACGATATGGCTTTTACTCAGGGAATTTATACTGATGAAGCAATGGTCGAAAAAATGTTGACTGTAATTCATGAACTTGAACCTTCAGGAGTTGGAGCGCGTGATTTGCAAGAATGTTTATTATTGCAATTGAAGCACAAAACACCAACAGAATATGTTGACTTAGCGATTGATATAATCGAAAATCAGTTTGATGCTTTTACGAAGAAACACTACGATAAACTTTTACAGAAATACAGTGTTTCGAACGAACAGCTTAAAAAAGCGATTCACGAAATTGAAAGATTAAACCCAAAACCGGGCGGTTCTTTCACTGGAAATAATAAAGTTACCGAAAATGTTGTTCCAGATTTCGCTATCAGAATTGTAGACGGCGAATTGGAATTGACTTTAAACGGAAGAAATGCTCCTTCCCTGCACGTTTCTAAAGATTATCAGGAAATGATGCAGACGTATAAAGATTCTCGCGACAAATCTACTGCGCAGAAAGATGCAGTTCAATTTATCAAACAAAAACTGGATTCGGCTAAATGGTTTATTGATGCGATCAGACAGCGTCAGGAAACTCTTTTTGTAACCATGAATGCGATTATGCATTATCAGGAAGAATATTTCTTAGATGGCGATGAAACCAAACTAAAACCAATGATCTTAAAAGATATTGCGGATATGGTTGGTTTGGATATTTCGACGATTTCACGTGTGGCAAACAGTAAATATGTTGAAACGCCATACGGAACCAAATTGATTAAAGAATTTTTCTCTGAAGCGATGAAAAATGATCAGGGCGAAGATGTTTCGACTTTGGAAATCAAGAAGATTCTTAAGAATACTATTGAAGAAGAAGATAAAAAGAAACCGCTTCCAGACGATCAATTGGCCGAAATCTTAAAAGAAAAAGGCTATCCAATTGCGAGAAGAACGATTGCAAAATATAGAGAACAACTAGACATTCCAGTAGCGAGAATGAGAAAGAAGATTTAGGTTTTTCATTTTAAACCATATGAGAAATATAAGTTCATTTAAAAAAGAATGCCCGATAAACTTTGATTTATCGGGCATTTTATTTTTTGCTTTTATTAGTAAACTGGACTGAAGTCCAGCTCTAAAATATAGATCGAACCTTTGGCTCTTTTGTAGTTCCGAAGGAACGAACTATTTTGCAGGGCTGGACTTCAGTCCAGTTTACGTTTAGGTTTAGGTATAGAAGAGTTTATAAAAACAACAAACCCGACAGGTTTTAAAACCTGTCGGGTTTACCAACGTATATTGTTTTTTTTATTATTTATATTGATCTGGCAATATTTTCACATTAAACAAAAACATCTTCTTTTTGTCGCTGTAATTATAAACCAAAGTATAATCATTATCTCTAAAAACCTGAAGTCCGGGATTTGCTTTTGCAGTACTTAAAAGACTTTTTTGAATTTCGACTTGAATTACATTTACCTCAGCGGTCGCCTTTTCAACATTCAGCAATGTCAAATTATATTGAACCGTGCGGTCTTCATTCAAACTCACACTATCCAGACGAATTCCATCTTGAATTGTAAGCGGACAGTTTTTATTATATTTTGAAACTAAATCTACGATTTCAGTTTTTACTTCACTTCGATTTTCAGAAAGATAAAATTGAAAAAAAACAGCCAAAAGAGTGGCAATTCCAATACCTGCAAATAATAAAATATTTTGTTTTTTACGACTTTCTTTTTCCTGCATAACTTATAAATCTTAGTAAAATTGAAGTTTATTTTTCTTGTATTTTCTTCATTGCATTAAAATAGGCCGCTCTGCTTAGCGGTTCATATTCTTCGGTTTCGCCAAGCATAACCAACTTGTCATTATCCGTTTTTCTGAAACTGTAATTCGCCAGATTTCCTGTTCTCGTACAAACCGCGTGAACTTTGGTAACATACTCGGCCGTTGCCATAAGTCCCGGCATTGGCCCAAAAGGATTTCCTTTAAAATCCATATCCAATCCGGCAACAATTACACGAATTCCCTGATTAGCCAGATCATTACAAACCGTAATAATTTCATCATCAAAAAACTGAGCTTCGTCAATTCCTATCACATCACAACCTTGGGCAAGAATGGCAATATTAGCTGCTGCTGGAACGGGCGTTGAACGAATTTCGTTGGCATCATGAGATACCACCATTTCGTCATGATAGCGGGTATCAATAGCGGGTTTGAAGATTTCGACTCTTTGTTTGGCAAATTGGGCGCGTTTTAATCTGCGGATTAACTCCTCGGTCTTACCCGAAAACATTGATCCACAAATAACTTCAATCCAACCAAATTGTTCTTTGTGATTTACTGTATTTTCGAGAAACATTTTGTATTTTTCTACCTTTAAAAATGAATAGTTTTTATTACTTTGTACTGGCAATAAATTGACGCAAAAAATCGCTGTTTTACGTTTTTTCAAAAGTAGAAAATTTTTATCAAATCGGAGATTGGTAAATGCTTATTAACAGAAATAAAAAGATATCGTGTCGATTTCGTCCTGCAATAAAGACATTCAGTTACAAAATATATTAAAATACCCCTATTCACTATAATTTCAACAGTTATGAAAAAAAAATTGGAAGCCGATTTAATCAGCATTGCACATCGAATTTTAAAGCTTAAAAACAAATCCGATATCAATCAATTGTATCTTGAAACGCAGAAATTATACGAGAAATTAGCGGTCTTAAAATTTGTAGAAGAAAATTTCGACGGAGCAAAGCCCACAATCAGCCACAGCGAAATCAATTCTGAAATCGAGAGTATTTTCGAAAAAGAAGAAACTGCTCCTGCAGAAATCAAAGCTGAAACTCCAGTTGCAATTGAAGAAACACCTGAACCAGCAATTGTTGAAGAAATAACGGCAGAAGCTCCAGAGGAAACAACTCCAGAACCAATTGAAGAAGAAATTCAGGAATCAATTGAAGAACCTGTTGTTGAAAAAGAAGAAGAAACGGAAGCCGTTAAAGAAACTGAAAGTACAGAAAGTGATGAAGATCTAATTATTGAAAAAATCAAAGAAGCTGTTTTTGAAGCCAAAAAAACAATCGAAGCAAATGATCTTTCATTTAAAACAATCAGCGATACAAACCCAATTCCGGATTTCAAGCCCGCTTTTGAATTAGAAAAACCAGCAGAAAAAGAAGAACCAAAAATTGAAACTTCATCAAAAGCAACTCCAATTCCGATTGCCTTTGAGGATTTCGGAATCAATTATGCCGATGCTCAGTTTGTAAAAGTGGATAGTTTTGAAGCCGTTTCTCCAACTCCAACGCCAACATTTGATTTTGAAGAAAAGAAAATTGTTGAAACTGCCGTTTTAGAAACGCAAGCAGAACCAAAAGTGGTTACTTTAAATGAAAAACTGGCAAAAGGTTTTCATATTGATTTGAATGATAGAATTGCTTTTACAAAAAATCTTTTTGGAAACAGCACTGAAGATTACAGCCGAGTTTTAAATCAGTTACTGACTTTTGACACTTATGGTGAGGCGCAGGAATTTATCGAAAACATGGTAAAACCTGATTATAACAATTGGGAAGGAAAAGACGATTACGCTGAACGTTTCCTTGGAATTATAGAGAAGAAATTCTCATAAACACGAATTTCACAGATTTACACTAATTTATATTCGTGAAATTTTAGCACTTTAATTATTCGTGTTAATTCGTGAAATTAGTGTTATAAATAAATAACTATGTCAAAATTATATATCGTTCCAACGCCAATTGGCAATCTTGAAGACATGACATTCAGAGCCATTCGGGTTTTGAAAGAAGTCGACTTGATTTTGGCTGAAGATACTAGAACAAGCGGAAAATTATTGAAGCATTTTGAAATTGGCACGCACATGCACAGCCATCATATGCACAATGAGCACAAAACCACCGAAAATTTAATTGCACGTTTAAAAGCTGGTGAAACTATCGCTTTAATTTCAGACGCAGGAACTCCAGCAATTTCAGATCCTGGTTTTTTATTGACACGCGCCTGTGTTGAAAATAAAATTGAAGTCGAGTGTCTTCCAGGCGCAACGGCTTTTGTCCCTGCACTTGTAAACAGCGGACTACCAAATGACAAATTTGTTTTTGAAGGATTCTTGCCTGATAAAAAAGGACGTCAAACCCGATTTTTGGCTTTAGCTGAAGAAACCAGAACAATGATTTTATACGTTTCTCCACATAAACTCGTTAAGACTTTAAGTGAATTTATTCAATATTTTGGAGAGGACAGACAAGTTTGTGTTTCGAGAGAATTATCAAAATTACATGAGGAAAATGTACGCGGAACGGCAAAAGAAGTTTTAGCACATTTTGAAAAAACAGCACCGCGCGGTGAAATTGTAGTAGTCGTTGCAGGGAAAACAATAACAAAAGAACCTAAGAAAAGTAAATTTTCTAAGGATGAAGAAGAATAAAAAAAATCTTGACAGTTTTCACCATTTGTCACATCGAGCGGAGTCGAGATGCGCAATTGGTTCTCGACTCCGCTCGAACTGACAATAGAATATATTATAAAAAATCAAACAATAACATGAGCATTCAAGCCTTTTTAGAAAAAGTAAAACAAACTCCAACACAAATCACATTTCCTGAAACTATCGCAGTAATTGAAGAAAATTACAACTTTACTCCAACCGCTTTTCAAAACGGAACACAGCACAATGCTGCCGGAGAAAATTCAGGTTCTTGTAAATTGTTTTCATTCGCAAAATTGCAGAATTTAAGCAAAGAAGAAACTTTAGCCTGTTTCGGCGCTTTTTATTTTGAAGAAGTATTAGGAGATCCAAACGGAACAAATCACCAAAATATTAGAAACTTCATCAACTTAGGCTGGGATGGAATTCAGTTTGAAGGAAATGCTTTGGAAGCGAAATAATTTTAGATTTTAGAGTGTAGATTTTAGATTGCTGAAATCTACACTCTTAAAAACTTTGTCAAAGTTTGAAACTTTGACAAAGTTAAAAACCAAATATTTCTACTGATCACACTATTTATCAGGATTGAACAGAAAAAACAAACACATAGAAACATAGATTTTTGTTTGTGAATAAAAGAAATTAGAAAGAAACTCGTTTCTAACACATAGAAAACTATGTGAATTTATACAAGTGAAACGCCTTTTTTAAGTTTCCAATAAGCTATGATTCTATGTGTTTAAAAAAAATTACCTATCCAGATTAAACGATTTTTGGTTTTTCCAATCTAAAATCTAAAATCTAAGATCTAAAATCTACAATTAAAAAAATGCGTTGGACCTTAAAACCAAAACCTTCTGAAGAGAAAATCAAACATTTGGCGCAAGCCTTGAATGTAGAAGATTTTGTAGCAACACTTTTGATTCAGCGTGGCATTGAAACTTTTGAAGATGCCAAAAATTTCTTTCGCCCTTCATTAGAACATCTTCACGATCCATATTTAATGAAAGATATGGACAAAGCAGTTTCACGAATAGAACTGGCGATTGAAAATCAAGAAAATATTCTGGTTTTTGGTGATTATGATGTTGACGGAACAACTGCGGTTTCCTTGGTTTCGGCCTATTTAAAATCACATTATCCAAATATTGCAACTTACATCCCGGATCGATATGACGAAGGTTACGGAATATCCTATAAAGGAATTGACTACGCAGACGATAACGGAATTTCGTTAATTATCACACTAGATTGTGGCATCAAATCCATTGATCACATTGCTTACGCGAAAGCGAAAAATATTGATTTTATTATTTGCGATCACCACCGTCCAGGAGAATTTCTTCCTGATGCTGTCGCGATTCTCGACCCAAAAAGAGAAGATTGCTCCTACCCTTATGATGAATTATGCGGTTGTGGCGTTGGTTTTAAATTAATTCAGGCTTTAGGTAAAAATCGAAATGAAACTATTCACGATTTGGTTCCGTATTTGGACTTAGTCGCGACAGCAATTGCCGCCGATATTGTTCCGATCACGGGAGAAAACCGAGTTTTGGCTTATTTTGGACTACAAGTAATTAACAGTGAACCAAGACCGGGAATCAAAGCACTTGTTCATCAGGTAAAAAAGAAAGTTTTAGACATTACCGATGTTGTTTTTATTATTTCTCCAAGAATTAATGCTGCCGGAAGAATCAAACACGGAAATCATGCTGTTGAATTATTGACGGAATTTAATTTTGAACAAGCACAGCAATTTGCTTCAGAAATTGAACAATATAATGCCGACAGGAAAGATTTAGATAAAAAAATTACCAAAGAGGCTTTTCAGCAAATTGTAGAAAATAATGAAGAAGAACGTTTTTCTACCGTCGTTTTTCAAGAAGATTGGCACAAAGGCGTTATCGGAATTGTGGCTTCACGATTAATTGAAACTTATTATCGTCCGACTTTGGTCTTTACTAAAAGCGGCGATAAATATGCAGCTTCGGCTAGATCTGTAAAGGGATTTGATGTTTATAATGCTTTAGACGCTTGTGCAGAACACTTGGAACAATTTGGAGGTCATATGTACGCAGCCGGAATGACGCTGAAAGCAGAAAATTATCAGACATTTAAAGACGCTTTTGAAAAACAGGTTTCAGAAACAATTTCTCCAGAAATGCGAACTCCGGAAATCGAAATTGATGCCGAGATTAATTTCTCTGATATTACTCCAAAACTCATTCGGATTTTAAAACAATTCGAGCCTTTTGGCCCACAGAACATGACGCCAGTTTTTATGACTTCGGATGTAAAAGATACGGGTTATGCCAAAACTTTAGGCTCTGAAGATGAACATTTACGACTTTTCGCTAAACAATCTTCGACTGACGGAATTGCAGCAATTGGCTTTGGACTCGGAAAAAAATTAGATATAACAAAAAACCAAAATTCGTTTCAGTTGGCTTACACAATTGCCGAAAATGAATGGAACGGAAATATTTCAACACAGCTTATGCTGAAAGACATTAGAACAAATGGAAGATAAATCAAGCAAGCCAGATCCATATCAAGCGCTTCGTTACAGAGAATTCAAAGTTTATTTATTACTGCGTTTCGCCATGGTTTTTGCCTGGGCAATGCAGTTCATCGTAATCGAATGGGAAGTTTACAGCTTAACCAAAAACCCACTTTCGTTAGGAATTATTGGTTTAATGGAAGTTATTCCTGCTGTAGGAATGGCATTATTTGCCGGACATATTGTCGATCAAAAAGAAAAGAAAGGGTTATTGGTAAAATGTATTCTTGGATTTTCGGTAATTAGTTTCGGATTATTTTTATTGACTTGGCCAAAAATCGTTGGTGATCTAGCTCCAACAGTTGTTTTATATTCCATTTATGCTTTGGTCTTTTTAGGTGGACTGGTTAGAGCATTTTTAGGTCCAACTACTTTCGCTCTTCAATCCCTGATTATTCCTAAAAAAGCATATCCCAATGCTTCTACTTGGAGCAGTTCGGTTTGGCAAATTGGAGCCGTTATGGGACCAGCACTGGCTGGATTTTCAATTAATTGGATTGGTGTTCACTGGTCAATGTGTCTCGTTTTCGGGTTCTCACTTTTGGCATTAGTTGCTTTATCGCAAATCAGTGCAAAACCAATTATTAATCCGAAGATCGGAGAATCAATTAAAGACAGTCTTACAGAAGGTTTAAATTTTGTATTTAAGAACCAAATTGTCTTGGGTGCTTTATCGCTTGACATGATTGCAGTGCTTTTTGGAGGTGCTGTAGCGTTATTGCCCGTTTTTGCTCAGGATATTTTAAAAGTCGGTTCTGAAGGATTTGGAATATTAAGAGCCGCGCCAGCCGTTGGATCTTTTATTACAATGCTTGTTTCTGCTTATGTGCCTTTATATAAAAATGCGGGGAAAAAACTTTTAGTCGCCATATTCGTTTTCGGATTATCAATCATTTTATTTGGTCTTTCAACATCATTCTGGCTTTCGGTTTTTGCTTTATTCTTAAGCGGACTTGCTGACGGAATTTCGGTAGTAATTCGCCAAACCATTTTACAACTCAAAACTCCCGATCATATGCGTGGGCGTGTTGGCGCTGTAAATTCAATTTTTGTTGGATCTTCTAATGAATTAGGTGCTTTTGAAAGTGGAGCAACTGCCAAATTAATGGGAACTGTAACATCAGTCGTTTTTGGCGGAAGCGTTACACTTTTGACTGTTTTAGGCTTTGGTTTCATCTCTCCTACTTTTAGAAATTTAGATCTTAAAAAAGATATGGAAGAACACCATAATCAGGAGTAATGAAACAATTACTTCTGATTACCACTTTGATTACATCCATTTTCCTAAATGGACAAAATCTTTATATCAAAACCTATGGAAATGAAAAGAATAAACCACTAATTTTCATTCATGGTGGTCCCAGCAGCAATTCAACATTATTTGAAGCAACAACAGCTCAAAATTTGGCTGATCAAGGCTTTTATGTAATTGCTTATGATCGTCGAGGCGAAGGAAGATCTAGCGATCCTAATGCAAAGTTTACTTATGAAGAAGCTTTTCAGGATCTAAATTCTATCTATGAAAAATATCACTTAAAAAAAGCAGTTTTGCTTAGTCATAGTTTTGGTGGCTTAGTTGCAACACTTTACACAAATAAATATCCGCAAAATGTTAGCGCCTTAGTTTTGGCTGGAGCGTTATTTTCTCAACAGGAAACTTACGATCATATTTTAGAAACGCTGAAGAAAAAATACAACAATGATTCTCAGGAATTAAAGAAAATAAATATCGTAGAAAATCTGAATAAAAATTCTGCCGAATATAGAAAAGGCTGTTTTGATTTGGCAAGTGAAAACAACTTTTTTAAGATGCCGAATCCGACTTTAGATTCTAAAAAATTATATGCTGATTATGAGGCTGGGGAATTTTTCAAAACTAATATTCGGAATAAAAATGCGCCTTTGCTTTTCTATCAAAATGAAAAACAAAACAACATTGACACTCAACCTATCTTAAAGAAAATTAAAGCTGCCGGAGTTCCAATTTTTGCTATTTACGGAAAAGAAGATGGTATTTTTTCACCAAAACAAATTACTTCCATTAGAAATTTAGTTGGTGAAAACAATTTTTCTCTTCTCGAAAATTGTTCGCATTATTTATTTGTCGACCAACAAAAAGAATTTCTTTCCAACCTAAAACAATGGTTAAAATAATTTTTAACAAAGACCATCAAAAACCAATCTAAACAGCTAAAAATCAATTATTAACAGGATTTTTTAGCTTTTTTTTATGCTTTTATTAGTCATATATTAATAGAAACAGTGCGTATCTTTGCCGTCTAAAAAAATTGCCATGAACGACATCGAACAGATATACCGAAACGATTTTGGAATTTCATTTTATTGGAAAGAAGGCAACGAAGTAATATCAGATAAAATCCAGTTGCTTTTTAAACAAATGGGATTTTATTTTTCAGTTGAAGAATTAAATGAGTTTCACGACATAATTGAAGACTGTGTAACAGATCACAGTGATAAAAATACGCAAGGTTTAAAACACGCCTTCGATAAATTTTTATTGAGAACACCCTATGTTGCAATAGATTTAGAAATATCATCAAATGAATTAAGCTCAATTAAAGACTTAGTTGATGGTTCATTATTTCGACTTAATCTTAATGAATATATTTACGGTTCTGGCATGAACTAGCATATTTCAACCTCTCTTACTTAACAAATCCAAGCTTTTTTCTACATGTTGATTATGTGATCTGAATGAAAATATTTCTCAAATTTTTATGATTTTTTTATTTAGAATTAATATAAATAATATTTATATTTGTCTGAATAAAAAGATTTACGATGAGAGAAATAGAACAGATATATCATAATAATTTTGGGATAGCTTTTTATTGGAAACAAAATAATCAAACCATTCTGGACAAAATACAACTGGTTTTTAAGGAAACAGGTTTTTATTTTACAATTGCCGAAATGAATCAGTTTTGCGATTTGATTGAAGACAGCTTAATCGAAAACGCTTGTTGTGAAGCCTGCGAATTAAAATATTCCTGCCACAAATTTTTATTAAAAACACCTTGCCCTTCTATAGATTTAGCCGTTTCTATGACCGAATTAAAATCGATTAAAGATTTAGTCGAAGGTTCTCTTTTCCGAATTGAATTAGATGAATATGTTTACGGCCCAGGCTTAAATTAAGAAACATTCTAAATATTTTAACAGCATTTTTTCATTATTGAAATATATTTTGATTTTCTTCAAAAAAAAGTATATTTACGGCAATGAAAAAAACACGCATTCTTTTTGCCCTACTCTTTTTGGCAGTTTGTTTTACCAGCTGCAAAAATTCATCTGACGACTATATTGATCCGCGAGGTACTGATTATGCGGGTTCTGAAAGTTGTATTCAATGCCATCAAACACAATATGATATGGCTTTTAAAAGTTCGCATTTTAAAGCTACTGCTCCCGCAATTTCAGGAAATGTTTTAGGAGAATTTGATAAAGGCGACCACACTTTTATTTATGATAAAGACACCAAATTGGTGATGGAAAAACACGGTGACAGCCTTTTTCAGGTTTTGTATAAAAACGGAAAAAAAGTCGAGGCACATAGTTTTGATATTGTTTTTGGAATTAAACATGCCCAAACTTCGGTTTATTGGCGAAATAACAATACGTATGAACTACCGCTTTCTTACTACAGTGCAATTCATAATTGGGCTACTAGTCCGGGATTCCCAGCTGACAAACCTTATTTTGACAGAATGGTAGTAAAAGATTGCTATTCCTGCCACGCCTCAAATGCGAGCAGCCGAAGCGTGAATCAAAATTCTACCGAAAGAAACATGATGTCTATGGATGTGGAAGATATCATAAGAAAGGAAACAATTGTTTACGGAATTGACTGCGAAAAATGTCATGGTCCGGCAAAAAAACATGTTGAATTTCATTTAAAAAACCCAAATGTAAAAGTTGCCAATAGCATTACTAGTTTTAAAAACTTAAACAGACAGCAAAGATTGGATGCTTGCGCTCTTTGCCACGCAGGAAATGACGGAATGAAATTGAAATCGCGTTTTGATTTCAAACCCGGAGATAATTTAACAGATTATTACAGAGCAACCAGAAGCGTTACAGACACCGCACAATTTGATGTTCACGGAAATCAGTTTCGATTGATGGCGCAAAGCAAATGTTTCATGAATAGCGAAAAAATGGATTGCATCACCTGTCATAACCCACACGAAAATGCGTCAAAAAATATGGCTTCATACTCAAAAATATGCATGAGCTGTCATCAGGATTTGAAACATACTGATAAAACCTTAAAAACAATGTCGGGAAGTTTATTAGCCGAAAATTGTGTGGAATGTCATATGCCTAAAAAAGCATCGGGAGCAATTAAATTTCAGCTTTCAAACAGCAAACAATTAGGAAATTACATCTTGAGAACGCACAAAATCGGAATATATCCGGCAAGCGTTAAATAAAATTTTTTCTTTAAAATTTGGAGAAAGGCAGTTTTAACTAATTTCAGCAGTATTATTTGCCTTTCCAACTTTGGATTTGTGACTTTGGACTTTGGACTTGTGACTTTCGACTAACCTCTATTTCTCGAATTTCTTAAGTTCAAAATTTTCGCCGTCAAAAACGCCATATGTAAAATAACCAATCCAATCGCCTAGATTTACGTAATTAGAATCTTCGCCAACCGGAATAATCATTGGTAAATGACGATGTCCAAAAATGAAATAATTGTAGTGTTTGGTTTCGAGTTTTCGTTTGGCATATAAAACCAACCATTCGTTTTCTTCGCCAAGAAATTTTACATCTTCATCACCAGAAATCAATTTGTTTTTAACCGATAAGTATTGTGCTAAACTTACGCCAACATCTGGATGAAGCCAGCGGAAAAGCCATTTTGAAAACGGATTAGTAAATACCTTTTTCATTCTTTTATAACCTTTGTCGCCAGGACCTTTTCCATCTCCGTGGCCAATTAGAAAGGTTTTTCCGTTAAAAGTAAATTCTTTATTATCATGATAAACCGGAATATTCAATTCGGTTTCAAAATAATCATTCATCCAAAGATCATGATTTCCGACAAAGAAATAAATCGGAATCCCGCTGTCGCGAATTTCAGCCAGTTTGCCTAAAATTCGAACAAAACCTTTAGGGACAACTGTTTTATATTCAAACCAAAAATCAAATAAATCTCCCAGTAAAAAAATCGCTTCCGCATCTTCTTTAACCTCATCAAGCCACGCCACAAATTTCTTTTCGCGCGGTAAACTTAATTCTGGAGTAGGCGCACCAAAATGCTGATCTGAAGCAAAATATATTTTTTTCATTTAATGTGAGATGTGAATTGTGAGATGTAAGATGTGAAATGAAAAAGCATTTTACAATTTACTTTTCACATTTCACTTTTAACTTTTTTACAAATTATCAGAAGCGTACCATTCGGCAAAAGATGACTCAGTTTCTTGAAGTTTTAGTGAGAAAAGAGAAATTCCTTTTGGAAGTCTTGCCACAATTCTTTCCGCAAAATCAACCACCATATTTTCGCTTGTTGGCTGATAATCTACTAAAATTACGTGGTGTCCACGGTCTTTCAATTCGTTTGCCAATTCGATATGCGGTGTTGTTTGATTAAAAACCGTTGCATGATCAAACTGATCGACGATTTCTTCTTTTACAATTTTCTTTAGATCCGAAAAGTCAATCACCATTCCGAATTTCACATTCGATCGATCTGTAATTGGCGAACCAATAACTGTTACCGACAATTTATAACTGTGTCCGTGAACGTTCTTGCATTTTCCGTCGTAACCGTACAAAGCGTGCCCGGTTTCGAAACTAAATTGTTTTGTAATTCTGATATTACTCATCGATGTTTAATTTTAAGCTTGCAAATTTACAAATTAATAACCGTTTTCGTCTCTTTTTTTAGCGCGCATATACATCCACAAAGCAATTCCGCCCAAAATCAAGAACGGAATAAAAGATCCAATCACCACACCAATCTGATAAGCACTGTCTGGCGCGTTTTTAATTTTCTCAGCAACATCGACTTTTTGAAATAATGAAATGATATACATATTCTAAAATTTGATTTAAACACATAGAAACATAGATTTTAGCTTTGTAAAAAGGCGTTTCACTAGCATTAACAAACATAGCTATGTGTGAAAACTTGTTTTTTAATTTTCTATTTTCAGAATTTAAAAGCTATGTTTCTATGTGTTTAAATTTATTAGTAAACCTTATTTTTTAAACTGCATCAAAGCATTTCTGCTGAAATCCGACAAAACAAGTTTTCCTGTAATTGTCGCGCGTTCAAACAGAAGCGATTCCCAATTTTCAGTGCCTTCCCAAATGATTTTTTTCATTTCGTATAAAGCTTCAGGATTATAGGAACTCAATTTTTCAGCAAAATTATTAACCTCCCAGTCAAGATTAGCAGCATCACATAAAACAGAATATAAGCCTTTATTAAAAGCCCATTCAGCAGTTTTCCATTTTTCAGGAGCCAATGTCATTTCTGCCATAGCTGTTTTACCGATTTTTCGAGAAACAGCAGGTTCAATCACAAACGGTCCAATTCCGATAGCGAGTTCAGATAATTTTACATCACTCAATATTGTCGCAAAAGTGTAATCGCAAGCCGAGATAATTCCGACTCCGCCTCCAACTGCTTTTCCTTGAACGCGTCCAATAATTAATTTATTGCAATTGCGCATCGCATTCAGCAAATGAGCAAAACCAGAGAAAAATTCTGTCCCCTGTTCTTCATTTTCTACTTGCAAAAGTTCATCAAACGAGGCACCAGAACAAAATGCTTTTGCTCCTTCGCTTTTTAAAATTATAACCGAAACATTTTCATTTCGGCTCAACGAATTAATTTCAGCCGTAAGGCGATCCAGCAATTGACGCGGAAAAGAATTACTGGCAGGATGACCAAATTGAACGGTTGCAATAGCATTATTAAAAGAAGTTTCCAGACTTCCGTTAGTATTTTCTAAACTCATAAAAAACAGATTTAAAAGTAAAGTTACGCTTTTGCAAAATAATACTCCAGAAACTCCCCGAAATTTGTTTTTTGAAATTTATTTGACTTTATTTGTTAACGCTTTGGGGGATTAGCTCATTTGGCTAGAGTACTTGCCTGGCAGGCAAGGGGTGACCGGTTCGAATCCGGTATTCTCCACAAAAATAAAAACCCTTGTAAATTAAACTTACAAGGGTTTTCATTTTTATACAATCTTGTCATTTCGAGGAACGAGAAATCACACTAGAAACTCCGCAAAGTATGTCGCCAATCTTTGTCGATTCCCGAGTGTGATTTCTCGTCCCTCGAAATGACAGACCTATCTTTACTTTTCATTCGCCGCATCATCTGCATCCACTCTATCTTTCTCAGCTTTCTTGAAATCGTTATTCAGCAAATTTTCCAATTTTTTCTTTTCTCTTAGATTTTTTCTGATTGTGAACACAACCAAAACAACGACCAAAATCGCTACAATTCCTATTATGTTCCAATTAACATCCATAATTTAAATTTTACCCAAATATAAGAAATTAAATCATCACCTACATTATCAGAATGTTAAGCGTTATTTTTTAGGAATTTGCAGCAGAAATTTTGTTTTCAAAACACCTTTTCTCCCGCTGTCCACTTTATCTTTTCCCTGCTAAAGAAGCAGGAAAAAGGATGCCGTTCCCATCGGGGCTAGAATAGACTTTTTTGTTTTTTGAAGACCTTTTTTTGATTTAGATTGTAGAATTACTTAGCACAAATTATAAATCTGCGATATCAAGATGGGGCGCATTAATTTGAAAGTTTTTTTGCCCTAAATTAACTATTAAGCAATTTTCATGGTGTTTCAGAATCCTATTTTAAATAAAAAACAAAAATTTAACCTTAAATTGACAATTAATCAAAATACTGTTATTACTTTTGCAAAAAATTTAAATACAATAAGAGTCTAAAGAAGACTGAAGCACATTAAAATCTTTACAAAACAATAAGTATCTGTTTTTGAATTAAGTATCCTTTTTAAATATTTCTGAATTAGTAACCCGAAATTATAAGATAGAAAATTCATATTATAGATAAACACCAAAAAAGCTATAACTTTTGTTATAGCTTTTTTCATTTAAAACCTTACCTAATCAAAAACCCCATCCTAATACTTCCATAAAAATACCCTGAATTCGTATCAATTCCAGGATCTTTCAATTCTCGACCTCGGTATAAAAAAGAATATGAAATATTGAATTTGTTGTGGCGGTATTTTAAGCCAAATTCAGCATTGAAACGAAGTGGTTCCAGATCAAAAGTAATTGGACTAGTATTGCTGAACATGCTTCCTTGAATCGTGGCATCATAAAACTGATAATTCACGCTCGGCATGGCGTAAAAATAGAATTCTCTAATTTCATACTGCGGTTCTGAACTTACGGAAGCATCATGTAAATTGGAATCATAAATAGGAAGCAATTTCTTAAATCCAATTCTAGTAAGAAATCCGGTCGAAACTCCCGTAAAAATAGTTCCTAAATTAGCTTCGGACTGAAAGTGTAGATCTATAAAATCATTGTGTTTGCTCAGAAACAATTTCTTCGAATACATAACATGCGCCTGAACAGCAAAAGCATTATGGAGCTGATTTTCCCAACCATATACTTTTTTATAGCCAACAAGATGATGAAAACTTTCCTGAGTTTCGCGTCCAAAAGCATTTGGACCCATATAGCCCATCTGAAAATCAGTTTTTAAAACCGATTCGCTTTGGTAAAAAAAACTGCGTCCAGCTTCTGCAAAAAGATACCCCGTAAACGGACGGTCGTTAATATCAACAGCCGTTTCATTGATAAACCTCGGATTGTAAATATATTGTCCGAGGCGAAATTCGGTTATTTTTTTATTGATTTTTTCGTTTTCATTCTTTGATAAATAACGGTAAAAAAGTTCTAAACCGTTCGTGTAATACATATCATTTTTAGACGATGTGTATAAATCATTATCAGAAATAAATCCAAATTCTTTTGTATTTCCCTGTCCGAAAACCAAAGTTGTTGCCAGCAGAAAAACCGCAAAAAGGACAATTTTATTTCCCATCATAATTCAGTTTGCCAACATAACGCATTTCGCGAACAATTCGTTCTTTTCGTCTGTTGATATAGCTAGAAGAACCTGTAGCTTTAAATTTCCTAGGATTTGGAAGGATTGCAGCAATTCCCGCGGCTTGCATTGGCGTTAAACTCGAAGCGTCGCGTCGGTACCAATGTTCTGTTGCCGCATAAGCGCCATAAACACCGTCACCCATTTCGATACTGTTCAAATACACTTCCATGATTCTTTCTTTACCCCAAATTATTTCGATCAAAACAGTAAAATAAGCTTCTAAACCTTTTCGCAAATAGCTTTTCCCTTGCCATAAAAAAACGTTTTTAGCAGTTTGTTGCGAAATGGTGCTTCCACCGCGAATTCGGCGACCACGTTCATTGCTTTTATATGCTTTTTGAAGTGCTTTAAAATCAAACCCGTTGTGCGTCAAAAAAGTTCCATCTTCACTGGCGATTACCGCTTTTTGAAGATTCTTCGAAATTTTGTCAATTGGTTCCCAATCATGGTCGAAATAAACTTCTTTTCCGCCCAATTTATTTTCAATCGCACGAATCACCATCAAAGGGGTAAAAGGTACCGGCACATATTTAAAAACAATAACCGATCCGATTGATAATCCAAAAAACCACAACATTGCTTTAATGAAAAACCATTTGACTTTTTCGCCAAAGGTTCTGTTCGTTTTCTTTTTTGTTGCTGGTTTAGCTTTGCCCGCTGCCGGTTTTTTTGGTGCTGGTTTTTTGGTTACTGCCATTATATTAAATCTGCTAATTCTGTTCCTATTAAACTTCCTATCGCCACTCCCATTCCGCCTAAACGCACGCCGCAGCACACATTTTCAGAAAGCTGCGTCACAACAGGATTCTTACTATTCCCGACTCCCATGATACCGCTCCAACGATGCGCAATCTGGAAATCCTGATTTGGTAAAATTACATTTTTCAGCAAATCTTCCAATTTATTTTGAATAATTTTCGTCTGTCCAAATTCAGTTGTCGTTTCTTCTTCAAAATCAAGATTTCGGCCCCCGCCAAGTAAAATTCGGTCGCCAATATTTCTAAAATAATAATAACCTTTATCTAAGTGAAACGTTCCTTTAATGTCTAAATTGTGAATGGGTTCGGTAATTAAAACCTGCGCTCTAGCCGGTTTTACAGCTCCATTTGTCAAAGATCCGGCAAAACCGTTTGTTGCAAAAAGCAGTTTTTTGGTTCTAAAACTAAAATCGTTTAAAACAACTTCGACATCATTTCCTGAATCTAAATAAGAAGTTACGGTTTGCTGATTTAAAATTAAAATATCTGCCGAAATTGCTTGCTTCAATAATTCCTGCATCATATTTCCGGTATCGATCTGCGCTTCAAACGGATTAAAAATTAGATATTCCTGAATGTTTTCAAAACCAAAACGATCCACTTCTTTCGAAAAAACATCAGCCTTAAAAAGTGGTTTTAAAACTTCATTTATAAACGGAATTTTCGAAATACATTCTGAAAAACCAGATTCATCATCTTTTAAAAATAATTCATAACCTCCATATGGTTTAAAATCAATTGTCGCATCTCCAAGTCTTTTCCTTAGCAATTGCAAACCTTTCCACCGTTTTTCGATAAGTGTCACAACATCAACTTCAGAATGCGTTTTTAAATCATCCATAATTTCCGAAAGGCTTCCGAAACAAGCAAAACCAGCATTTTTTGTACTTGCACCTTGTGGCAACATTCCGCGTTCTAAAACCAGAATTTTAGCCGCAGGAAATCTTTCGCGCAAGCGCAATGCTGCTTGAAGACCAACAATGCCACTTCCAACAATGGTGTAATCCACATTGGTAAACCAATTTTTTATTTCCCAATAACTTAATTCCATCGATCAAATTTTTATAAAAATAATGATTTTTTACTCACCACGACTCGAGCGATAGCGAACAGACGAAGTAATTCATGAATTTTTTATTTTCAAAGTTTATCAAAAAAATTCGTGAATTCGTGGCGGAAAAACGGCATAGAATTTTAACAATAAATTGGAATTTGGAATTTAACAGATTGGAATTTAAATGTTGTATTTTTAGCTCCACAAAAAATAGAATTTTTATTATGAAAAAAGTAGTAGTAACAACCTTAATAATGATGAGTTTAAACGCTATCGGACAGAATGTGATGTCACCGGAATTGTTATGGAAATTGGGAAGAGTGACACCACTCGGACTTTCGAAAGATGAAAAAAATGTTGTTTTCAAGGTTTCAATACCTTCCATAGAAGAAAACAAATCGAATTCTAAACTTTACACAATCCCTGTAAATGGTGGAACAGCGACTGAAATCAAAGACACAAAAGAGATTTTAAAAGACAAAAATATTTCGCCAGACGGGAAATTTTTAGTCTATAATGACGAAGTAAAAATCGAAAGCGTTTTAGGAAAAGATTTTTATCCAAATCTGACAAAATCAGATGCTCAAATTTATAATGGTTTAGATTACCGTCATTGGGACACTTGGAACGAAGGAAAATTTAACCATGTTTTTTATAAAGAAAACAAAGATGGCGCTAAAGGAATTGATATTTTAAAAGGTGAAACTTTTGATTCTCCACAAAAGCCTTTTGGTGGTGACGAAGATTATATCTGGTCGCCAGACGGAAAAAGCATTTTGTATGTGTGCAAGAAAAAAGCCGGAACTGACTATGCAATTTCTACAAACACAAACATTTATGAGTACAATTTAGAAACTCAAAAAACGATAAACAGAACCGAAGATAATTTAGGTTACGATACTGCGCCGCAATTTTCTCCAACAGGAAATTTAACTTGGTTGCAAATGAAACGTGATGGTTATGAAGCTGATAAAAACGACATTATTGTTGATTTTAAGGGAATCAAAACCAACTTAACTGCAAATTGGGACGGAACTGTAGATCATTTTATCTGGAGCAAAGACGGTAAAAATGTCTTTTTTGTAGCTGCTGTTGATGGTACAAAACAACTTTTTACAGTTAATTTTCCAGGCTTGACAAAAATGGCAATAAACGTTCGCCAAATTACAAATGGTGATTTTGATGTGAATGATTTAGTTGGTTTTGTTGGTGATGACATCATCGTTACAAGAACAGATATGAATCATGCGGCTGAAATTTTTTCTTATAATTTGAAGAAAAACACTTGGAAACAAATTTCAAATGTAAATACAGATACGTATAAAACTTTAGCATTAAGCAAAACAGAGAGACGTTATGTTACTACAACAGACGGTAAAAAAATGTTGGTTTGGGTAATTTTGCCTCCAAATTTTGATGCTTCAAAAAAATACCCAACGTTATTGTATTGCCAAGGCGGACCACAAAGTGCCTTGACACAATCGTATTCTTACCGTTGGAATTTCTCTTTAATGGCTGCTAAAGGCTATGTAGTAGTAGCGCCAAATCGTCGTGGAATGCCTGGACATGGTGTTGAATGGAATGAAAAAATCAGTAAAGATTGGGGTGGGCAAGTTATGGACGATTATCTTTCTGCAATCGATGATGTTGCAAAAGAAAGCTATGTTGACAAAAGCCGTTTAGGATGCGTTGGAGCAAGCTACGGCGGATATTCAGTATTTTATTTAGCTGGAATTCACAACAACCGATTCAAAACTTTTATTGCTCATGATGGTGTTTTCAATACTGTTAGTATGTTGGGAACAACTGAAGAAGTTTTCTTCAACAACTGGGATTTTGGTGGAGCATATTGGGAAAAAGACAATGCTGTTGCACAAAAATCGTACACGACTTTCAATCCTGCAACTTTGGTGCAAAACTGGAACCGTCCAATTTTGATTTTCCAAGGAGGAAAAGATTTCCGTGTGCCAATTGGACAAGGACAAGAAGCTTTCCAAGCTGCGCAATTAAGAGGAATCAAAAGCCGATTTGTTTATTTCCCTGATGAAAATCACTGGGTTTTAAAACCGCAAAATGCACAAGTTTGGCAAGGTGAATTTTTTAAATGGTTGAGCGAAACATTATAAAATTCGTTTTTTAAAGCATTTAATAGCCACAGATTTTTATATAATCTGTGGCTATTTTGTTTTTGAAACCTTTGAATTATGTAACACTTTAAGCTCGATTTCTCTTTTTAAAACAGATTTTTTTAAATAAATTGCAGTGAATTCGAATTTAAAAACTTCTCAATCCCAACAAAAACAATCTATGGAGAGCAAAAAAAGTTACACCGCCATCAAAGTGCTCTTTAGTTATGTTGCGCTATTGGCGCTTGTGGTGACTGTAGGTTGGTTTTTATATTCTGAAAATGTTGTTTATAATAAATTAGAAGATAAAATTGCACTCGAAAAAAACAAGATTTTAAGAGTCAGCAAATTATTTTCGAATGTTTATAAAACCGAAAGTTTAGCCCGAAAAACAATTCAGACCAACTCCGAAAAAGATTTTAAAAGTTATGTGATTGAAAGTGATTCGCTGCGCGCCAGAATCGACACTTTAAAGCAAATTGTTACTACAGATTATCAAAAAGTGCTTTTGGACAGCGTCACTTATTTACTTTCAGAAAAAACAAAAAACATACAACAGCTCAAAACGATAAAAAACAAAGCCGATGATGAAGTTTCGGTCAATTCGGCTATTGATGAAATTACAAAAATGGAGTTCAAACTCCGAAAATTAGAACTTCAGGATTTTACTAAAAACCCGAATCAGCTTGGCGCTTACCAAAAAAATGTCCTTCAAAAATACGTTGATTACCTCAACCAAAACATTCCTGACGACAGCACGAATACTTTGAGCAAAAAAGCATCGGATTCGATTTTGGCCAATTCCAAAAAACTCTTAAGCACCGTAAAACTAAAAGCCGAAAAGAAAAGAGAATCTTTAAATTTTGAAGAAAACAAACTGCTGAAAAATGAAATCGCCATTTCAGAACAACTTCGAAAAGTGCTCCGAATTATTGAACGCGAAATCATCATCAACTCCATAAAAAACAATTCACTAAAAGAAAAATCACTTAAAAAAGTCAACGAAATTGTAACGGCATCGGCAATTGCCGGATTAATTTTGACCCTATTTTTCTCAGTTTTAATTGTGAGCGATTATTCAAAATCACAGTTGTACAAAAAACAACTTGAGATTGCGAATTTCAAGACAAAAAACCTGCTGAAAAGCCGTGAACAATTGATTTCGACGGTTAGTCATGATTTAAAAACGCCTTTAAGCACTATTGTGGGCTATTCAGAACTTTTAAGCAATTCTGATGTCAACACGAAACAGTCTTATTTCATTGACAATATCAAAAACTCATCTGAATATATTACGCAGTTAGTTCAGGATTTGCTGGATTTTTCGCAAATAGAAGCAGGAAAAATTACAATTGAAAAAGTACCTTTTTCGTTGCCACAAATAATTGATGAAGTCGCTAAAAGCATTCAGACCGTGTACAAACAAAAAAATATTGATTTAATCATTAATGTTGATGAAAAGCTAAAATCGAAAATTGTTGGCGATCCTTTCCGACTAAAACAGATTTTAAGCAACATTATCGGAAATGCTTATAAATTCACTGAAGAAGGTTATATAAAAATCAGCGCTTACTTGGCAGAAAACAATGATTTCTTTGTCATAACGATAGAAGATACCGGAATTGGTATTGAAAAAGGAAATCAGAAATTTGTTTTTGAAGAATTTGCGCAAGCAAACGAAGGCATCGAAAAGAAATATGGCGGAACAGGTTTAGGATTATCAATATGCCAAAAAATAATTTCGATTTTAGGCGGAACATTGCAATTAGAAAGTGTTTTTGGACAAGGAAGCACTTTCGAAATTCAGCTTCCACTTTTATTTGACACGAGTACAAACACGGTCGATGAGATTAAAAAAACCATTTCGACGAAAAGCCAATCACAAACATTTATTGTTATTGATGACGACATTAATCTTCTGAATTTAACAAGTGGTGTTTTAAGACAGGAAAAACATCAGGTTTTATCATTCAACAGTGCTGGAAAAGCGCTCGAAGCGATTCAGAAAACCAATTTTGATTTCGTCATTACCGATATTCAAATGCCAGAAATGGATGGATTTGAGTTTTTGAAAAAACTTAAAAACACATCGGTTTATAAAAATCAACCCGTAATTGCCTTAACCGGTCGAACTGATCTTGATACAAATGTTTATGCGGATGCCGGTTTCACGACTGTCATAAAAAAACCATATTCGCCAAGAATACTGCTGGAAACTATCCAGTTGATTTTAGAAAATGATCATCTGCCAAAAGTTGACGCAACCGAAACAGCAAAAAGTGCATCTGAAAAACTTTATTCACTTGAAACCTTAAAAGAATTTTTGGCAAATGATAAAAATGCTTTAAACGAGGTTTTAAAATCATTTATCGAAAGCACTAATGAAAACTTGGTTCATCTTGAAGTTGCTGTTGCACAAAAAAATGCAGCAGAAATAAATTCAATTGCGCATCGCATCGCACCCATGTTCAAGCAAATCGACGCTAGCGAAATTGCCCGAATTCTAACCGTTTTAGAAAAAAATGAATTTGAGATTGCTGAAGTAAAAACCATATTCAAAAACTTAAAAGCAAAAATCGCTTCGCTTTTTGAAATCTTGAATAACGAAATTACAACTTAATCGATGTTGTAATGCTTCAATTTATTGTAAAGCGTCTTTCTGGTAATTTTAAGCAATTTTGCCGCTTCAGACTTATTATTCTGTGTTTTTGAAAGCGCATGCATAATAGTTTCTTTTTCATTCTCTGATAATGAAAAATTCATCGAATTATCGGAAGGATTTTGTTTTTGAATCTGAAAAAATTCAGCAGGCAAAACTTCGCTTTCAATATAACTGCCACGCGTTAAAAGTGTCGCACGCTTTACGCAGTTTTGAAGTTCGCGTAAATTCCCTGGCCAATTGTATTTTTGAAAAATAGCAACAACTTCTGGAGAGAATCCGACTATATCTTTATTTAATTGCTGATTGGCTTTTTCGAGGAAATAATCGGCAAAAACCATCAAATCCTCTTCCCTATCTTTTAATGAAGGTGACAAAATAGAGAATTCATTGATTCTATGGTATAAATCTTCTCTAAAATCGCCGTTTTTTACTGCTTCGCGCAAATCTTCATTTGTAGCCGTTATAATTCGGATATCAACGTTTATTTCTTTATTGCTTCCAACAGGTTTTATCTTTCGCTCTTGAAGCGCTCTTAACAACTGAATTTGATTTTCATACGAAAGATTACCAATTTCATCCAGAAAAAGAGTTCCGCCATTCGCAGCTTCAAAATAACCCATTTTATCACTGATTGCGCCTGTGAAAGAACCTTTTAAATGTCCAAAAAATTCACTTGCCGCCAATTCTTTCGGAATTGCTCCGCAGTCAACCGCAATAAAATTATTGTTTTTTCGAGTGCTTTGCTGATGAATGCTTTTTGCAATAATTTCTTTTCCTGTGCCGCTTTCGCCAATGATCAAAACCGACATATCAGTTGGACTTACTAGCTGAATATGATCCAATAATTTTCTTGAAGCAACAGAAATTCCTTTTACAAATTCGTTTTCACCTGAAACCTGTTTTTTTGCAGGCTTTTTTTCTTTCGAAGCCACTTCTTCAACATCCTTATTTTGAAGCGCATTTGTGATAACTAATAAAACCTCATCAGGATTAAAAGGTTTCGAAATATAATCTGCTGCGCCGTTTTTTATCGCTTTTACGGCCGTATTCACATCAGAGTACCCCGTCATCAAAACAACTGGAATGTTAGGATACGCATTTTTAATTTCAGTCATAAGTCCGATACCATCAGAATCTGGCAAACGAAGATCTGTCAAAATCAAATCAAATGATTCGTTTTTGATTGCTGATCTGGCTTCGGCTGCAGAGAAGGCTACGGTAACTTCGTATGCTTTTTTTATTAGAAACTTTTCTAATAATTTACAAAACGAAATATCATCTTCTATCAATAATATTTTTGACATCTGTTTTTAGGGTCTTTTTTGCTAAAATAATACTATTAAACTTGTATTTTCACAAAATTATGCAAAAAAAAAGAGATTGCTACAAGCAATCTCTTTTTCACCAAAAACATAAATCTAATTCACCTAATTATATTTATAATATATTTATTATATTTTCAGCCAATTGCCATTGACATCTGAGTAAACAGTAGCCTTCTGATCTTTAACTGATATTTCTAATTTGTATTCTTTTTTATCGTTTACAAATGCTTTTTCCAATTTTGCATTTGGATAAGCAGTTTGCAGAGCAGTTTTTACAGCCGCCGGAACAGCATCTGCAGTAATTTCTGTGTATTCTGTTTGAACAAAAACGGACGTGTTAAGTTTGGTTGGAATAGTCTCCGCATTTGCAGGAATAGACAAACTTGCCAGAATAACAGCTCCTGTGATGGCTAACTTTTTCATAATGCTCTATTTTTTAATGATGTTCCCAGAAGCATCCGTAAAAAAAGTATACTTTTTCTCTCCGCTCGCTATGACGAGTTTATATTCGTTCTTAGCGTTTTTGTACGCTTTTTCAAGTTTTGTACCAGCAAAAGATTTCTCGATAGTCGATTTAACTGCCGCCGGAACAGCATCTGTAGAAATCTCCGTATATTCATCTTGAATAGTTACTGATTTAACCATTTCGGTTTTTGCAACACTAGTTGCAGCATTGATTGACAAACTTCCAAAAACGACAGCTGCCGATAAGATTAACTTTTTCATAGTGGGGATAGTTTTAAGTTATTTTTATTTTTTAAGAATATTTCCTTGCGCGTCAGTGTAAACTACTGACTTTACATCTCTAACGATAATTTCGATTTTATATTCTTTTTTATCGTTAACGTATGCTTTTTCAAGTTTTACACCAGGATAAGCATTGTCTAAAGCTGTTTTGATAGCTGCCGGAACAGCATCAACTTCTTTATACTCATCTTGAAATTTTACAGATTCTTTCGCTGGATTAATTGCAGCGGTCGGTGTGGCTTGTAGTGACAGCCCTCCTAATAGGATTGCTGCCGATAAGATTATCTTTTTCATAATGATAGTTTTTTTTAGTTAGCGAATTATTTTTTAACCCAAGATCCATCGGCGTTCGCATATAGAGAACCTACTTTGTCACCAACTGTAACTTCTAATTTATATTGAGACGTTGCATTTTTGTATGCTTTGGACAAGATTGCATCTGGATATGCTTTTTTAAGCGCGTTTGTAACTGCAGAAGGAACTTCTTCTACTTTGATCTCAGTATATTCGTCTTGAATTGAAATTGTTTTTACGATTGTATTCTTGATTGGAGAAGTTGAAGCAAATGTTGTTAAACTTCCCAAAACGATTGCGGCTGATAAAAATAAATTTTTCATAATAGTGTATTTTAATAGTAAATAGTTAATTTGATTGGAACAAAAAAGGTTTATTTTTTAACCCAAGTCCCGTCTGCATTTGCATAAACAGAGCCTACTTTATCACCTACAGTAACGTCAAGTTTATATTGCGAAGCAGCATTTTTGTATGCTTTTGAAAGCACTGCATCTGGATAAGCTTTTTTAAGTGCGGCTGTAACTGCAGCAGGAACTTCTTCTAATTTGATTTCTGTATATTCATCTTGAACAGAAATAGTTTTTACGATTGTACTTTTAATTGGAGAAGTTGAAGCAAATGATGTTAAACTTCCCAAAACGATTGCGGCTGATAAGAATAAATTTTTCATAGTGTGTATATATAGAGTTAATTAATTTTATTTAAGCACTTGGCTTATTTTTGAATCCAAGTTCCATCGGCGTTAGCAAAAAGATTTCCCACTTTTTCACCAACTGTAACATCTAGTTTGTATTCTGATTTTGCGTTTTTATATGCTTTACTAAGTACTGCATTTGGAAACGATTTTTTCAAAGCGTCAGTAACTGCAGTTGGCAATTCTTCTAATTTGATTTCAGTATATTCATCCTGAATTGAATTTGTTTTTATAATAGAATCTCCAACTGAAGAATTTGCTGCGAATGAAGTCAAACTTCCCAAAACAATAGCGGCTGATAATAATATCTTTTTCATAATGTAAATTTTAGTTTTGTTCGTAGTTGTTTACGCTTTAGATAATGAAATTATTATGCCGTAATGCAAAAACATAGTTCAATCGTCCATAACCCCCTATTTTTAAAGAGATTTAGAACATTGTGCCAAAATTTATCAATTGCAAAAAGTGTGTAATTCTTTAATCGAATGTGTAATTTTTACACACTTTAAGTGTTTCCTTTTGTATAAAAACAAAAAACCCGATGCGTTTTTACGCATCGGGTTTCTATTAAAATTAAAAAAGGCTGCCGAAATCGGCAGCCTTAAAAATTATTCTTGACTATTCATTTTGAAAGTATCCATAAACGCAGTTGTATAATCTCCTGCAATATATTTTGGATCATCCATTAATTGTCTGTGGAAAGGTATTGTAGTTTTCACACCTTCGATAACGAATTCATCCAAAGCTCTACGCATTTTGCTGATAGCTTCTTCACGAGATTGTGCAGTCGTAATCAACTTAGCAATCATTGAATCGTAATTTGGTGGAATGCTGTAACCAGAATA
The DNA here is from genome assembly GCF_007341385.1 of Flavobacterium daemonense. Classification (GTDB taxonomy): domain Bacteria; phylum Bacteroidota; class Bacteroidia; order Flavobacteriales; family Flavobacteriaceae; genus Flavobacterium; species Flavobacterium daemonense. The sequence continues at coordinate 280,664 of NZ_VJYD01000003.1, read as the reverse complement.
AACGTGAGTGTCTAAACGAACTCCGTGTCCTCCTGGCATATGAAGCGTAGTAATTTTTCCTGGTGAAGGACGAAAATCATTATAAGGATCTTCAGCATTAATACGAACTTCAATAGCGTGTAATTGTGGAAGGTAGTTTTTTCCTGAAATTGGAATTCCGGCAGCAACCATAATTTGTTCACGGATCAAATCATAATCAATAACTTGCTCTGTGATTGGGTGCTCCACCTGAATACGAGTATTCATCTCCATGAAGTAGAAGTTTCTGTGTTTATCAACCAAGAATTCTACAGTTCCAGCTCCTTCGTATTTAATGAATTCGGCAGCTTTTACAGCAGCTTCACCCATTCTTGCACGAAGATCATCTGTCATGAAAGGAGAAGGTGTTTCTTCAGTCAATTTTTGGTGACGACGCTGTACAGAACAGTCTCTTTCAGAAAGGTGACATGCTTTTCCGTAAGAATCTCCAACAACTTGAATTTCGATATGACGTGGTTCTTCAATAAGTTTCTCCATGTACATTCCGTCATTTCCAAAAGCCGCAGCAGCTTCTTGACGTGCGCTTTCCCAAGCTTTCAAAAGCTCATCTTCTTTCCAGATGGCACGCATTCCTTTTCCACCACCACCAGCAGTAGCTTTCATCATCACTGGGTAGCCAATTTCTTTAGCTACTTTTTGTGCATGCTCATAAGATTCTAATAATCCATCTGAACCTGGCACACAAGGAACTCCTGCTGCTTTCATTGTAGCTTTTGCAGAAGCTTTATCTCCCATTCTGTCGATCATTTCTGGAGCCGCACCAATAAATTTGATTCCGTGCTCTTGGCAAATTTTTGAGAATTTAGCATTTTCAGAAAGGAAACCGTATCCTGGGTGTATTGCATCTGCATTTGTAATTTCTGCAGCAGCAATAATATTTGACATTTTTAAGTACGATAAGTTACTTGGAGGGGGACCAATACAAACCGCTTCATCAGCAAACTTAACATGTAAGCTTTCCGCATCGGCTGTAGAGTAAACTGCAACAGTTTTAATTCCCATTTCCTTACATGTACGAATTACACGAAGTGCAATTTCTCCTCTATTCGCAATTAATATTTTTTTAAACATCTTATTTTAATTAGATAATTAGACAATTTGATAATTAGATAATTTTAGATGTCTGATATTAATTCTGCAGATCATCTAAAATCTAAAATCTAAAATCTAAATTTATTTATGATGGATCAACTAAGAATAAAGGTTGGTCAAATTCTACAGGAGACATATCGTCAACAAGAATTTTTACAATTTTACCTGAAACTTCTGATTCGATTTCGTTGAATAATTTCATTGCTTCAATTACACAAAGAACATCTCCTTTTGCGATAGTGCTTCCTACTTCAGTAAAAACTGGTTTGTCTGGAGATGGTTTTCTATAGAATGTTCCAATGATTGGAGATTTTATAGTAACATATTTAGAATCGTTAGCAGCTGGTGCTTCTGGAGTTACATTTACAACAACTGGAGCAGCAACTTGTGGAGCAGCAGCTTGAGGCAATGCCGCTTGAGCTGGCAATTGCTGTACATAAGTAGCCTCAGTTACATTTGTTTCCAAAGTTGTTCTAATAGTGATTTTTACATCATCCATTTCTAACTTTACTTCAGCAACTCCCGAATTTGCTACAAATTTGATTAGGTTTTGAATTTCTTTTAAATCCATAATGATTCGTTTTTAGTTTTGATTTATTTTGTGTCGTAAGCCCATTTTAGGTAAATAGATCCCCAAGTGAATCCACCGCCAAAAGCGGCAAAAATAATATTATCTCCCTTTTTGAATAGGTGTTCAAAGTCATTTATTACTAACGGCAATGTTGCTGAAGTCGTATTACCATATTTTTCAATATTCATTAATACTTTTGAATCTTCAAGGTTCATTCTGCCTGCAGTAGCATCAATAATACGTTTGTTTGCTTGATGTGGCACTAGCCAATCTACATCTTCATTAGTCAAATTGTTTCTTTTTACGATCAATTCGCTAGCGTCTGCCATGTTAGTTACGGCATATTTAAAAACGGTTTTTCCGTCCTGAATAATATTATGTTGTCTGTTTGCAACAGTTTCTGCTGTAGTTGGAATTAAAGAACCTCCGGCAGAAATTTTTAGAAAATCGCGTCCTACACCATCACTTCTCAAGTATTCATCCTGCAAACCTAAGCCTTCATAATTTGGTTCAAACAAAACTGCTCCTGCTCCATCTCCAAAAATAATACAAGTAGATCTGTCTGTGTAATCTACAATTGAAGACATTTTATCAGCTCCAATCAATAAAACTTTTTTGTAACGTCCTGACTGAACATAAGCTGCCGCAGTTGACATTCCGTACAAGAAACTTGAACATGCTGCCTGCAAATCGTAAGCAAATGCATTAGTAGCTCCAATTTCTGTTGCAACATAAACTCCTGTAGAGGCTACTGGCATATCTGCTGTAGCTGTTGCCATTATAATCATATCAATCTCTAAAGGATCGATTTTTGCTTTCGCTATTAAATCTTGTGCTGCTTTTATTGCAAGAAACGAGGTTCCTTTATCAGCATCTTTTAGAATTCTTCTTTCTTTAATTCCGGTACGAGTGGTAATCCATTCGTCATTGGTATCGACCATAGTTTCCAGTACTTTGTTCGAAAGAACAAAATCTGGAACATAAGCTCCAACAGCGGTAATTGCGGCTGTGATTGTACTCATTATATTCTATTATTTCCTTCCAAATACGGTGTATTTGAAAAATTTTTAAAAGACTTGAAAATTACAAAAAAAAACGAAATTAATTTGTAGATAATTTCTTTAAAAAAGAAAGTTATAACCAACAAAAAAAACTCTCACTATGTGAGAGTTCTAGTATAATTTACAAAAACGTATTAAGCAACCGCTTCAGATTTATCGATAACAACTTGTCCTCTGTAATACATTTTACCTTCATGCCAGTAAGCTCTGTGGTATAAATGTGCTTCTCCAGTAATTGGACATGTAGCGATTTGAGCTACAGTAGCTTTATAATGTGTTCTTCTCTTATCTCTTCTTGTTTTCGAGGTTTTTCTCTTAGGATGTGCCATTTTACTATATTATTTATCCGTTAATAGTTTCTTTAATTTTTCCCAACGCGGGTCAATATCTTCTTCTTGTTTACTCTCTTCCTTTTTGTCTTTGACTGTTTTTACTTTTAATTCATCTAATTTTTTCAAAGCTTCGCTTTCTAAGCTTCCGTCTTTTACTCCTGGATGAACTCGTTTTAGCGGCACCGAAAGAGCAATCATTTCATAAATGTATTGTGCAACATTTACTTCAAACTCTCCATGTGGCAAAATCAGCAGCTCTTCGTTGTCGTCATTAAACTCCTCACCGAAACGAACAATCAGTTTCATTTTCCCTTTTATAGGAAGATCAAACTCTTCGCCAGTTAGATCACAAGGTACATTTACGGTCCCTTTGTGTTTAAAATCCAACTCAAGCATTGTGCTTTTTTTATCTAAAACCAAATTTACTTTGATATCCGAACTTTGAAATTCGTTATACTCAAAGTCCTCAAAGAACTTATTATTTACCTGATACTCAAAATGGTGTTTTCCTAGTTTTAATCCTACGAAAGGAATTAAAAATTCTTTTGTTTTGCTCATTTCAACATCAATTTGAACAATCCGCATCTGTAAACAGATATCTGAATTGGGGTGCAAAGATATAAAATTATTATAAAACTAATAATCTTATTGACCTTTTTTTGTTTATAACTGTTTTTCTTTTATTTTTAGAGGTTTTTGGCTAATCTCCTCATACTGATTACGCGAGCGAAAAATATCGATCGCAAGATAAACTGCCTCCTTAAACGAATTGAAATCTGCCATATCTTTTCCCGCAATGTCATATGCAGTGCCATGATCTGGCGAAGTTCTTACTTTATTTAAACCGGCTGTATAATTTACCCCTTTGCCAAAAGACAATGTTTTAAAAGGAATTAATCCCTGATCATGATACGTTGCTACAATAGCATCATATTTCTCATATTGACCGCTTCCAAAAAAACCATCAGCTGGAAATGGCCCAAAAACCATTGTGCCGGCATCAAAAATTTTCTTCAAAGTTGGTTTTAAAATCAAATCATCTTCTTTTCCAATAACACCGCCATCACCTGCATGTGGATTTAACCCCAATACAGCAATTTTTGGCTTTACAATACTAAAATCCTGAATTAGTGATTTTCTGATTGTTTCAATTTTTCTTGTAATTAATTCTTCCGTCAAATGTGAAGACACTTCATTTATCGGAACATGATCTGTCAAAAGTCCTACTCTCAAATTATCCTGCACCATCATCATCAAGGCATCACCTTCTAATTCTTTATCCAAATAATCAGTGTGCCCCGGAAATTTAAAATCCTCTGACTGAATATTATATTTATTAATTGGAGCCGTAACCAAAACATCAATCAAACCTTCTTTCAATGCTTTAGTGGCCGCTACAAAAGATTTAATAGCATACTCTCCAATTTTCTCATCATTTTTTCCAAAGTTAATATCAACTCCTTCTTTCCAAAGATTGAAAACATTAACTTTTCCAGGCAAAACCTGTTCTAATTTATCTACACCATGAAACTGAACCGAAGATGTAAAGCTTTTTTTTACAAAAGACAATATTTTAGCATTTGCAAAAATAACCGGCGTACACATCTCCAGCATACGAGAATCCTCGAATGTTTTCAGTATAACTTCGCTTCCAATACCGTTTAAATCTCCTACTGAAATTCCAACAATTATATTTTCTGCTTTTTTGTTCATGAGCTCAGCTTATTTATTACTAATTTTGATGTGCAAATTTAGTAAAATAAAACAACAATGTTCACAGGAATTATAGAAACCCTAGGAAGGGTTCATAAAATAGAGAAAGATCAAAACAATCTTCACATCACAATTGATTCGTCTATTACTAATGAATTAAAAATTGACCAAAGCGTGTCGCACAACGGAATTTGCTTGACCGTTGTTGCCATCAAAGATTCATTTTATACCGTAACTGCAATTGACGAAACGATTTTAAAAACCAATATCGGAGAATGGAAAGAAGGCGATATCGTCAATTTAGAACGCGGCATGAAACTTGGCGACCGTCTTGACGGTCATATTGTACAAGGTCATGTAGACCAAACCGGAACCTGTGTAAAAATTGAAGAAGCAAACGGAAGCTGGAATTACACTTTTGAATACGACAAAAACCTTAGCAACATTACTATAGAAAAAGGTTCTATTACCGTAAACGGAGTTAGCCTTACGGTTGTGAATTCAAAAACTGATCAATTCAGCGTTTCAATTATACCGTATACATTTGACAACACCAATTTTAAAAATTTCAAAGTAGGAACAAAAATAAACCTTGAATTTGATGTTGTCGGAAAATACATCTCTCGATTATACGCTATCAACAAATAAGAAAACATTCTTAAAACAAAAAAAGATTCAATTTATATTGAATCTTTTTTTATGAAATCATATTTGCGAATTGCGTATAGACCAAATAATAAGGCACAAGTCCCTAAAAGAAATAAATTTTGATCAATAGCTCCTGGCGGCGGCGGCGGCGGCGCACTAGCTGTTTGCGCAGTACCTCGAGCTGCTTGCGCAGGCGGTTCAGGAAGATCAGGATTTGCTAAAAGAACTGAAGTACTCATTAGGGTAAAACAAAACGCAAAAAAAATAGTTTTTTTAATCTTCATAAGTTTAAACTTGCCACTGACAAGCGATATTAAATTAGACTTGGGGTCTTTATGAAATTTCGTACAAACCCTTGAATTTAAAGAGTTTCACCCGACAAATGTAGAAGAATTTTGGAAAAATGCAACTGTTAAAACAAAAAAAAAAGCTTCATAAAAAATTATGAAGCTTTTTTCTTATTGTGGTCCCACCTGCACCACTGATAACTTTATCGTTTTTTATCCTATTTTACCGTATTTACTGGTCTTAAAGCTTATAATTACTGATATTTCGATAAAATAAAATTTGAGCAAAAAAGACTAAAATAAAAAAATTCGTCCCCTCATTCGTCCCCTATCAATTTTTGTATATATTTGTTTATATGGCAAAAGCAAAATTTATACTCAAAGAACCTAGCTCCAAAAATAACACTTTGGTCTATTTAATTTATAACTATCAGTACTCAAGATTTAAATACTCTACTGGTGAAAGCATAAATCCTAAATTTTGGAATCCAACAAGCCAGCGAGCCAAAGAAACAAAGCAGTTTAAAGAATATCCTGAATTCAATACTAGGCTTGATAAAATTGAAAGCGCAATTAAAAACGTTTTTCGTAGACTATTGAATGATGGCATTCAGCCAACAAATATTTTACTAAAAAAGGAAATTGAAAACGAATTAAGCGACCACCGTTTAAAACCTAAAAAGAAAAGCTTCCTAACTTTTGTCGAAAATTATATCGAAGAAAGCAAATTGAACAAAAGAGAGGGCACAATAAAAGTTTACAATACTACTTTCAAATATCTAAAAGAGTATTCATCTAAGTACAAAACTATTGATTTCGAAAATGTCACTTTAGAATTTTATAATCATTATACGGCATTTCTTGCGCAAGAACACAAATTGTCTGCTAATACTGTTGGTAAGCATATAAAGACTATAAAATCTTTTATGAATGAAGCTACGGAGAGAGGAATAAACGAAAATCTAGAATTTAGAAAAAAGAAATTTAAAACTATTCGTGAAGAAGCTGACACGGTATATTTAAGCATCAAAGAACTTCAACAATTTGAAAAACTAAATCTATCAGCAACACCAAAATTAGATAAAGTAAGGGATTTGTTTTTGATTGGCTGTTATACTGGTTTAAGGTTTTCTGACTTTACGCAGATACAACCCGAAAATATAAATAGTGATAACACAATGCTTTTCATTAGAACTTTAAAAACTAGTGAACGTGTCGCAATTCCGTTACACAAAACAGTTAGAAAGATTTTAAAAAAGTATAAAAATAAACTTCCTGTAGCTTACACGAATCAAGTAATGAACAGCTATTTAAAAGATGTTGCAAGCTTAGCAAAAATAAAAGAACTAGTAGAAACTACTATCACTCGTGGCGGAAAAGTAGAAAAATCTGTATTGCCAAAATTCAAACTTATCTCAACACATACCGCTAGAAGAAGTTTTGCAACTAATTTATATATTGCAGACATTCCAGCGATTTCAATAATGAAAATTACAGGACATAAAACAGAGCGTTCTTTTATGCAATACATAAGAATCACCCAGGAACAAAATGCAGACAAATTACTAACTCATCCATTTTTTAACTAATGACTATAATTACATATTTAGAACTTCAACAAAAGTTCGATTCAGCAACAGAAAAAAGTTTAAATAAAAAAAAGTCAATTGAATTTGAGATTAAAGCAATTGAGGATTATGTAGATAACATCCCTTATATTTCATTTAGAGGGAAGTCGCAGGCTTCTGGAATAAATAAATCTCCTAAAATTTTCAGTTTTGAGAACGTTTATTTTGATAGAATAATTTTTAACGAAGCTTTTTATGAATACTTAAATAATGGCAAAGTAATCTCTATTATTCAGAAACAAAATGACAATAATGAATCAATTAAAATCAAACAAAAATCTGTAGAACAATCAATTGAACTTTTCAAATACTATGAATGGCTCAATGAGCTTTTAACAGCCACAAACAAAATTGTAAAAAATAACGACCTCACACTTAATCAAAAATTAATCACTCTCCATTATTTAGGATTGGATACTAGAGGAAATGACAATGACAAATGTGCAGAAATCCTCGGTGAATTTTTAGGGTATGGTGCTGAAAACATTAGAAAATCTTTTTCACATCTATACGCCGGAAAAAATAAAGTAAGAACTAAAACCAATTTCGAAAAAGTGATACAATTATTTGAAAACAAAGGATTAGAACAAATTTCCAATAGAATCAAAAAAGATCTAAAAGAATTATAGAACAAGGTTATGACAGGACAACAATCTTAACTATAACAATAACCAAAACATACCAAGCCATGAAAAAGATTATAGTAGTTTTAATTTGTACACTAGCCACAACGAATTTACTTGCGCAAGTTCAAGCAAAAAAAGGTACGCTCAATGATGATAAAACAGAAAAACAAGATTATACAAATACTGTTTACAAACTTTTTCCAACACAGAATATATGGACATTCATCAAATTGAACACAAAAAATGGACAAATGTGGCAAGTTCAATTTGACACAAAGGCTCAAAATCGCTTTGAAACAAACTTAAATTCAATTTCTCTAGTGACAATCGAAAATGAAATAAGTGGCAGATTTACCCTTTATCCAACCCAAAACACTTGGACTTTCATTTTGCTTGACCAAATTAACGGGAAAACATGGCAAGTTCAATGGTCTATTGAAGCGAAAGATAGACTTATTATCCCAATAGAATAAAAAGGCAAAACTCCCTAATACATAAAAGCTACTATAAAAGATTTAAGCAATTAGCTCAATAAAAAATTGCTTTAAACTAAACGTTGTGGTTACCCCACGACTTACCCCTCGCTACACTTCATAACATCTTTGCGTCATTAAAAACTTAAATACAGTAAAATAATGACAAAAATGATGTTTACCACAATCGAGCTTCCTGAGCTTAAAAAAATTGTAGAAGAAGCAATTTTAAATCAGTTAAAACATTTTGTTCCTGTTGTTGAACAAAAGAACCCACAACTACTTACAAGAAAACAAACTGCTGATTTTCTTTGTATCTCATTACCCACACTTCACGACTGGACTAAAACAGGAATTATTCAAGCACATCGAATAGGAAATCGTGTGCTTTACAAATTTGAAGAAATCAATAATTCTTTAAGTCAAATCAACACTTCAACAATGAAAGGAGGTCGTTATGGAAACTAAGAAAAACGACTACTCTGTTATTGTCTTTTTTGAAAACGAGCCTAAACCTAAAAAATGGAATTACGTTCATAAACTGAATGGCTTTTCGATGTTTCTAAATAAAGAGCATTCAAACTGGGTGTATATGAATATTTACGAACGTAGAACAGGCAAATATTTAAAACGCTTTCATAAAGGCAATTTTATACCGCCATTTATTTAAACCCTACTTTTTTTTTAACCTTTAAAAATAAGAACCTTTAATTAACAACTTTTAATAAATAACCTTTTAATGGTTTTAATTAATGTACAACGATTCAGATTATGATAGTCAAAAATACATACGGAACAAGTGTTGCTTTTTCAGTTCGGGAATTTGGTATAATTCCAAAAGAAGAGTTTACAGGCTCGGCATTACAACGCAAAAAGCAACCGCCAAAAGAAAAAACTGAGAAAGAAGCAACAGCAAGCAAACCAAAAGCCGAAAAGACCAAAGAAATAAAACTTCGTTTTTTATCAAAACGCTCAAAGCAAAAAATTAGAAAGAAGCTCATTTGCTTTGCAAGATGTCACAAAAAACTAAGTTTCGTAACGCTTACATTTTTAAACAAAGTTACAGACGAACAAGCAGTAAACATTTTACGCAAGTTTATTGACAACGTAAAAAAGCGAAGCGTGAATTTTCAATATCTGTGGGTTGCGGAACGACAAACAAAAAATGACATGTTCAATGGAAATATTCACTTTCACATGATTACCAACAAATATTGGAAAATTGAAAAATGGTGGAATTACTGGCTTGGCTTGCAAAAGAAAAATGGAGTAATTCCGAGAGACGAGAATTACAAACCATCTTCTGCTTTTGATGTTCGAGAATTAAATTCAAATAATATCAGGTCAATCGCTTCTTATGTGACAAAATACGTTACAAAGAACAATGATAAATTCAAATGCCAAGTTTGGAATTGTTCAAGACAAGTTTCAGAACTATACACTGATTTTTACACAGATTCTAGTTATGTAGAAGAATTTAAAAAATTAGATGCTGTCTTAAAAGAATTTGAAGTAAAAGACCACAGCAATAGACTTATTATAAATGTAAAAATGATAAATCTAAACAGACAAACATTACCACTATACAAAAGATTGGATGATAAAAACAAAGCGATAACTAACTAAACTAAAAAAAAAAAATATGATTTCAAATAATACAAAACTAAAAGAACTACCAAAAGACATAAAATTCGCAACATATAATTCAGGCAACGAAGACATAATTGTTGGAGAGTATTTATTAGCATTATTAATTTATAACGGACAATCACTTAGCGATATTCTAGAAAAAACTAATGAAATTGAAAATAAAAAAGAAAGAAAAAATGTCAAGCAAATTATTAAAGATATCGTTTTTAATTTCATCAATCTTAATCCCGCATTTGCTGAAATCTTAAAGCAAAACAGAAAACAACAGATTAATGATCAAATTGAACTATAATCCTTCAGTAAATAGCAGACAAAATAAAAGCAGGCTTTGCCTGCTTTTAAATTTAAATCTTAATAAAAGAAATTAACTAACCTGCGAAATATCATCGTCTGCTTTGTAAACGATATTCATTATTTCTAAATCAGTTAACGGTCTTAAGCGATTATTCAAATGGTCAGTTTTATAATCAACCAAAAGCTTTCCGTACTTAATACCCCAATTAGTCAAAGACTCTTTAGAAAGCGGATATTCTGCTTTCACATCTTTCAACAGAATCTCCCCATCTTTCCCACTCGGACTAACATCCTCCATCATTGAAGCATCATGTTTTATAAAATGTCTTACTGCATATCTATAAAAACAAGCAACATTACTTCCAGCACCACTTTCCAAACGAACTATTTCCTTTGGAACAAAAATAATTGGTTTACCATGGAAAATTGGCAATTCACAGTCCTTTCGAATCCATTTTAATTTTTCTTTATCAAAAATATCATCTTGTTTAACCGTAGTCATCAATATACCATTTAACCTACATTGCTCTTGTGTATATTCTATAAGCACCGATTTAACAATTTTTGTAGTGATATCTGAAATCCTATCCGAACTAATGTCCTCAATAAACAATTCAACATCTGAAAAATGGCTTAGAACTCCACTTTGAACGGCTTTGTTCCTTGTAATAGCATCAATTATTTTTGCTTTTAATTTACTTGCAACAGAGTTACCTGAGCTTTTACTAAAAGAATAGCCTAAACGAGTTTCACGAGGCTCTTTCAAACCAGATAAAATAGAATAAATCTTCTTAACATCCTTTGAACGAATTCTTTTTACAAGTTCTCCCCAAAAAGCTTCAATATAGAGTTGCATTTTTTTCATCTCTAAATCCTCAGAAGCCTCAATAAGCCTCGGATCTATAAAAAGCAAATTATCTCTATCTAAAACAATGTCAACAAAATTTAGATTAGGCTGTTGACTGCCTAAGTTGTAATAATCCGATATGTTATTCATCGTACTTTTAATTTATAATTTAAAATTTTCAAAAAAAAACCAATGCCAATAATAACCACTCATGCAGTTATTTATAAGGCGTTACGAAAGTTTTAAATTTTATTTACGACGGATATTTTTAAATTATTACACTTTTTAACATTGTTATTAACAAATAACGTATATATTTGCGCCAGATATCGGGAAAATATCGCACTTAATCGATGACTAACAATCTAGTTTTGGTCTGAAGTAAGATTGTAAGCCTCAAAACAAATAAAAAAACTAAAATTCGACAAATCATTAGTTTTTTTCCCACAAATATTATGCCAAAATGTCAAAAGTGACATTTTGGCTTTTTTTATTCCTTTTTTAATTATTTAGACTGCCTTCATTATGTCATTTTATAAGTAAGATGACATAAAATCTCTTAGTGACAAAAAATTATTCGTCCCCTCATTCGTCCCCTAGAAATAAAAAAGCCTTACAAACGCAATGTTTATAAGGCTTTTTAAGTGTTCTCTGTGGTCCCACCTGGGCTCGAACCAGGGACCACCTGATTATGAGTCAGGTGCTCTAACCAGCTGAGCTATAGGACCGGTTTGAGGATGCAATATTACTACTATTTTTCGTTCACTCCAAATATTTTAAGACATCATTTGTATTTAATTCTGTTTTGAAGTATCGCATTTAAAAAACGAGATTGATTTTCAATGCCTTATTTGAAAATAAAAATTTCATTTTTTTATTGGATTTCCTGACAAAGCTCTACTAAAACTCCATTCGTATTCTTTGGATGCAGGAAAATCACCAGTTTATTGTCTGCTCCTTTCTTCGGAACTTCATTTATCAGCACAAAACCTTCACTTTTTAAGCGTTCAATTTCGGCGTAAATATCTGCAACATCAAAAGCAATATGATGAATTCCTTCCCCCTTTTTTTCTAAAAATTTCGCAATCGGACTTTCTGGATTTGTTGCCACCAAAAGTTCAATTTTGTTGTTTCCTGTCTGAAAAAAAGAAGTCAAAACGCCTTCACTTTCCACCGCTTCCATCTTATAGGACGAAACTCCGAGCATTTTTTCGAACAATACATTAGCATCATCCATATTTTTTACCGCAATTCCGATATGTTCAATTTTATTTACCATTTTTTTAATTTTATTGATTCACGTAGGTCTTAAAATAGCCACATTCGGCAATCACATCCTGATAATATTTTGTATCCGAATAGTCTTTTCGTAAGGCTTTAAAAGAATTCCAAGCTATAAAATTAATTTTATCATCTTGAATTTCCCAATAATTATTAATGTCGTTGTATTTTTTATTGTAGTACTCATTTCGCTCGCATTTTGAAATCAGATACAAACATTTGGCTTTTTGCTCTTTAGTCGAAGCCGCTTCAAATGCTTTTTGGTAATACATTTTTGAAACCGAATTATTCGTAATCATTTCTTTCATTGAATTTCTAAATGAATACGGACTCGAACCATAACCCACAATATCTATTTCATAAAAAGTTCTTCCGTTTCCAAAATGAGAAATGTTATAAAATGCATTCCCCAACAACAAACTATTGGTATAAACATCTTCTTTTTGAGCTAATTTATCTTGCATTTCTTTAATTGTAACCAAGAAATCCATTTGCGTATATTTCTTTTTTTGATACGCCGCATGTTCGCAGTCGTGACAGTCTTTTATGTTTCCGTTAAACGGATTCCCTGCAAACTTATAATATTGAACCGAATCAGTCTTTTTCATGAACTCAATAGCTTCCGGAATCTTATTTTTGAAAGTTGACTGAACCGCCTGAAAATTATTAATGTCTTTTAATTTCAAACTGTAAATTCCTGCTCCAATTTTCTCGATTTCGGTTTTGTTTGATTTCTCCAAAAAAGCTTTCATTTCCAACAAAACTTTTTCGTTATCGTAAAATGAATTTCCGTCGTTCCAATAACTGTAACGTGATTCGCCAAAAATCTCAGACATTACTAAATCCCCTTTTTCACGATAAAGAGTCGACAAATAACTTCTGCTCCATGAAGAGGCATTTTGATAACGAAACTCCTGCCCTTTGTAATTTTTCGGAAGTTCATAATACAGCCAATTCAAATCAGCTAGAATTGTCTTTTCGTTTTTGTCCGTCAGTTTATCAATTTTGCTCAAATTATTTACAAATCGCAATAAACGAAGTTGCATCCCTGCCAATTCGGTTTTAGGAAGTGTTTTTGCAGCTTTGTCAAAATTCTTATCCGCATTGGCATAATCGCCTTTTAGCGTTTGCAAGTAACCAAGTGACAAATCCCAAAGATAAGGCCTGTCAGTATTCCCTGCTGCTGCAATTTTCGCAATTAAATCCAATGCTTTTTGATCAACCTTGGCTTGATTTTCCGTTTTGTTTTCTGCTATTGTTAGTTTCTTTTGAGGCTGATTTTCCCCTCCATCTTTCTGAAAAGAATTATTAATAGATTGCTCCAATTTATTTACCAGCCTCGTTGCGAGATAATTCAAATGTTCGCTCTTTGGATTTAATTCATAAATTTTTTCAATTGCTTGTTTTTCATCTTTATAATATCCGTGAATTGCCCAAAGCGCCGCTTTTTCATCATTGTTTTTTGCCATTAAAAGTGCCTTATTCCAATCGGAATCATTCTTTGGACTAAAACTGTACGCCGTAACCACTCTCAATTCCGGACATTTATCAAAAACTTTCGCGTATAAATAATTCGAAACAGCGTATTTTTTTTGTTTGCAATTAATTCCCGCAACGTAGGAAAGCGCTCTGTAATACAATATGTTTTTAGGAACTGAAGCCTCCGTTTTATTAAAAAAATCAATTGCTTTTTGTTTGTCATTACTATAAAAACGAGCTTTCATGGTAAGAAACCAATAGCGGTTTTTCAAAAACGGATCAGATAAAGTATTGTACACATTTTCGATTGACTGAATCATTTTGGCGTCTTTGAACGTTTTAGCCACAACAGGATCATATCCCCAATAATCATCGGCAATTGAAACGGTTTCTATTTTTTGTGCCAAATACAAAAACTCAACAAAACTCTTTACTTTTTCATCTTTCAAATTAAGTTTTTTGCCCCATTTTTGACACGTTTTATTTTCTTTTTTGTTCTTATAAAAAAGATGAAGGTCGGCAATTTCTTCTTTGTTTTTAATCACCTTTTTATCATCTGAATAATATCTGGGCTTTTCGTCTCCAATTAAAAAATAATTGACAGAAGTCGTATCAGCTTTTCCTTTTAGGTAAGAAGCCCAATCTTCTTTGATGTTTTTATTGAATCGGGAATTATGTTCCGTATCAAAACCAATTCCGTAAAAAATCGAATTAGACAAAAACAACGGCGAGTATGATTTGTCCGCAAAAGTTTCGGGCGTAAAATTCGAATTATACCCAAAAAAATCCCAGTCGTCTCCGCCCGCACACGCATAAATCACTCCGTAAACAGAAAGGAGGCCAATACTAAAAACAAGAAACAGTTTGCTTGAAAATATTCTTTTCATAATTTTTTAAATTGAATTCGTCTAAATCGTAAAATATAATTTCTTTTGGTGGCTGCTTGGAATTTTCACTTAAATCTTCAGCCATTTCTCTTGAATTTTCTGCTGAAACCTTTTCCATTTTCAGCAGATCATTTTCTTCATAATAAACACCGTTTTTATAATTTGAATGTTTTACTCTGAAAAATATTGGACTAATCTGTTCGAAGTTTTTATCCTTTTTTAATTCTTCAAAATTCATTTTCGATCGCAGTCCCAAAACGTTTTGATTTCGGATATGAATCGCCCAAGAATAAATAGGAAATGCATAATTGAGCCGAAGCGGATACTTTTTCAAACTTTCAAGATAGCGTTGCGAAATGTCTCGGCTATAAATCGAATTGAGAGAATCTGGCGCAATACTTCCCATATTATAAAACATCAAAACACCCGAATCAACATTTGGAATTTTAGTTTTCTTAAAATACTTGACTTGATGAAGTCGTATTGTTGCCGAAAGTTTTTTATGCGAAAGCTTTTTAACCTGTTCAATAAATTTAAGATAATTGTCTTTGCTTTTTAGCGACCAGTCGCAGTCAATTTGGATTTCGGTGCAATTGATTTTATTTTTTTGATTGATTTCTGTAATCAAGTGAATTGTTTTTTCAGCCAAATCCTTAACGTCTAGTTTTGTCTCGAGCATTACTTTATTCTGAATAAAAACGACCGGAACAATTTCAAAACCTTGCATGTTTTCCTGAAAATGAACTGGACTTACAGGAAACGGATTTTGTGTTTTTGGATGCAAACCGATATCAAAATATCTAACATAAAGTTTGCCGACATTGTTGTCTTTCAAAACTTCTTTTTCTGTTTCTGAAAATTTCAAATTAGTTTTCCAATAATAAAAGGAAATTATAGGCTTGTCATTTTTACTGCACGCCGTCAGCAAAAGGAAGAATGAAATCCAAAAAAATCTTTTCAACAAAACTAAGTGATATTACATTTTGAACCAAAAGTAAGAAAATATTACTATTAAAAATTCGTTAGCTTCAGTTAATTTAAACACATAGAAACATAGATTTACGAGCCGCAAAAAAGGCGTTTCACTTGTTTTAAACAAACATAGTTGGCTATGTGTTAGAAACTGGTTTCTATTTAAGCTCTTTTCTACAAATAAAATCTATGTTTCTATGTGTTTAAAAAAAACATGAATTACGCTCAACACGTTATTAAACGTAAAGAAAACCAAAAATTGCAATTGCCAATAAATAGCTAAAAAATTTCGCTTAAAGCAAATATAATCGTTATTTTGTGCAATCAAATTCAAAAACGATTATGCTGAAAAACACTTTGAGATATATTTCACTGTTACTAGTATTTTTAATGATGAGCTGTGCTAAAAGAGGCAGTATTACAGGCGGATTAAAAGACACGCTTGCTCCTGTTTTACGATCTAGCTATCCAGAAAATTTCAGCACTAATTTTAAGGCTAAAGAAATTGTTTTGACATTTGATGAATATGTAAAGTTGAAAAACCTAAACAAACAGCTGATCGTTTCGCCGCCAATGAAGCACGAACCGCTTGTTTTGCCATCAAATGCAAGCAAAGTTATTACTATAAAAATTAAAGACACTTTACAGCCAAACACGACCTACAGCATGAATTTTGGCGAAAGTATTGCCGATAATAACGAAGGAAACTCTATTCATCAGTTTAAGTACGTTTTTTCGACCGGGCCTTATATTGACTCGCTTTCTTTAAAAGGAATCATCAAAGACTCTTATGAAAAATATGTCGATAACTTTGTCTCCGTAATGCTTTACGAAATAAATGACAAGTTTAAAGATTCTGCGGTTTATAAAGAATCTCCAAGATATATTACCAATACGCTAGATAGTTTGCGAACTTTTACTTTAGAAAATTTGAAAGCCGGAAAATATCTTTTAGTTGCGATGAAAGACAAATCAAGCAATAATAGATTTAATCCAAAAGACGATAAAATTGGTTTTATAAAACACCCAATTACAGTTCCTAATGACACTATTTTTGAATTGGAATTATTCAAAGAAACGTTGCCTTTAAAAACTTTCAAACCAATTCAGGCATCTGGAAACAGATTATACCTTCCGTATGAAGGAAAAATGAATTATAAAGTTACAAAGCCTAAAATCACTCTTAGAAATCATAAAGATGTTTTAGAAACTATTGTGACAGAATTCCCTAAAAAAGATTCCCTACAAATTTGGTACAAACCAATAAAAACCGATTCTTTGTCTTTAGAAGTTAATTCTGAGAAATACAACAAGAAATTTTCTTTTAAAATTAAAGACCAGAAAAAAGATTCATTGAATTTTACTCCGGCTCAAAACGGAACTATTAATTTTAGAGACCGATTTACACTTGAATCGTCAACACCACTTGTGAAATTTGACAATTCAAAAATGTCAATTGTAAATAAAGATTCTGTTGCGGTAAAATTCACTACTGAATATGATGATTTTGAACAGAAATTTTATTTAGATTTCAAAAAAGAACCAACTGAAAAATACCAAATTACTTTGATGCCAGGCGCTTTGACTGATTTTTATGATAAGTCGAATGATACTTTATCTTATAAATTAACCACAAAGGAATTAGAAGATTACGGAAATTTAGTTTTGAATCTGCAAAATGTAAAACGCTTCCCTATTATTGTTCAAATCATTAATAAAAGAGGAGACAAAGTGCTTGCAAGCGAATATTCAGAAGGTCAGACAAAAATCGAATTCAATTTAGTTGAGCCCGAAGCTTTTTCTGTACGCGTAATCTATGACGACAATAAAAATAAGGTTTATGATACTGGAAGTTTCTTAAACAAAACATACTCCGAAGAAGTTTTTTATTTCCAAAAAGAAGTCGATGTCCGAGCAAATTGGGATGTTGATCAAGCTATTGATTTAAGTATTCCTTTTAGCCCAGAAGTCGAGAAAAAAACAGACGCAAAGAAAAAGAAAGAAGACGAAAAGAAACGGAAAGCTTTCTAGATTTTAAAGCATAACAATGGATAACGAATTAATAATTGAAAAAAGCTGGTTAAAAAAGAACTGGATTTGGATAGCTATTATTGGTTTTTTGGCAATATTCATTTCCATTGTTTTTATAAGCTCAAATTCAAAAAACGGTTTATCTGATACTGTAACCGCGCTCAATGAAAATTCTCTTTACGAAAACGCAATTAAAATTGCCAATTCAAATTCGGAAGTCCTAAAAACCATGGGGAAAATTGAAGCAGTGGACAAATTAGCAATTTTAGAAGGCAATACTTCTTATACAGATAATAAGAATGCCATCTCTCTTTCAGTACGAATAAATGGAAGCAAAAAGCGAGGAAAATTAGAAATTCATGCCATTAAAAAAGGTACAGCATGGGATTATCAAAAAATTTTCATTCGAACTAAAAACCCTAAAGAAGAAATTATTGTTTTAGAGAAACCGTAAGGCAAGATATTTAAAGTTTGATTTCAAAAGCATCTTGATCACTTAAAAAATCAAGTTTTGCTCTAGTTTCCAACATTTTATTTTTATCTAGATCAACAACGAAAACACCTTCAATTTCTTGCGGTTCCAGGATATAATTACCTAAAAAATCAACTGCCTGCGAATGGCCGATGTGCTCATAATTGTTTGCATCAAGACCAATTCTGTTTACACCAATTGCATAACTTAAGTTTTCAATGGCGCGGGCTTTCAATAAAGCATCCCATGCATTAGTACGGACTTTTGGCCAATTGGCAACATATAAAATCAAATCGTAATTTTCAGTATTTCGCGCAAAAACCGGAAATCTTAAATCGTAACAAACCTGCAGGCAGATTTTCCAATCTAAATATTCAACAATAACTTTTTCAGTTCCTGCAGTATAAAATTGATCTTCTCCGGCTAGCGTAAACAAATGGCGTTTATTATAAAACTGAATTTCTCCAGAAGGAAAAACAAACAACATTCGATTATATAATTTTCCGCTTTCCGTAATTACTAAACTTCCTGTAATTGCAGTATTTTTTTGTTTTGCGACAGCTTTCATCCAAAGAATAGTTTCACCGTCCATCGTCTCAGCAACAGCCGAAGCATTCATCGTAAATCCTGTCGAAAACATTTCTGGAAGCACAATAAGTTTTACTTCCGAATCAATTTTGCTGATTTTTGAATCAAAATTTTCTCGGTTTTTAGACGGATTCTCCCAAAAGAGATCAGATTGGATTAAAGCTATTTTCATTTTAGATTGCTTATTTAAAAAAAATGGAAAACAATTCTCAAGACTAAATAATAATCAAACTCGGAACATTATTTTTATACGGCCGCAGTTTTTTGTGCTCAGGTTCTTCTTCAGTAATTACATAATTGATTTCAGACAAACTGGCTATCTTCATTTTAAGAACCGTATTCAGTTTTTCTGTAATAGTTAAAACCGCCGTTTTTTTTGAAGCCTGAATCATCGCTTTTTTTACCTGAACCGTTTCCCAATCAGAATCCGAATAGCCACCTTCAACATCTAAAGCATTAGTCCCTAAAACCAAAAGATCAGCTTTAATGTTGGCCAATTGATGAAAAGCTTCTCCGCTCACGCACATTTGGCTGTAAGAAGAAATACTGCCGCCAATCATGATCGTTTTGATATTTGGCTTATCTAAAAGCTGTACAGCTGTTAAAGCAGTAATGGTAAAAACGGTCAAATTAAGATCATTTGGAATTAAACGAATGAATTCGCGAATCGTAGTTCCTCCGTCAACAATTAAAACCATTCCGTCATGAAGAAGATTAACCGCCTTTTGCGCGATCACTTGTTTTGCCTCAACTGCATATGTTTGATTAGACGAAGAATAATGATATCCTTTAGTCATTGCCCCACCCTTTACCTTAATCAAAAGAGAATCGGCGTCTAATTCGTTTATATCACGTCGAACAGTATCTTCAGAAACACCAAGTTTAGCCGAAAGCGTTTCAAAACTTACACGAGTGTGCAGATTGATCTCTTTTAGAATATGATTTTTACGTTCTTCTTTGCTGTAATTTAAAACTTCATTTTCAGTACTCATGCCAATTCATTTTGTATTTACAAAAATACGCATTTCGTCAAACAATTCATTGAAACCAAAAAAGGTATCACAATAAAAATTTTGGAACTTATTCCCCTTTAGAAAGCAAAGTGGCAATTAGCGTATAAAAACCCTTAAGAACAATTAAATTCTCAAACTGGCACTTGTATTGCTTTTGATTGTAAAATATGCAGAAACAGAAGAAAAACCAAGAAATAGCAAAAACAAAAAAGCATCCCGTCCAGGACGAGATGCATTTAGTTTATTTAAAAGATGTTTTTTTATTATCCTTTCAAACTTGCTGCTAAATACTCACGGTTCATACGTGCAATATTTTCAAGAGAAATTCCTTTAGGACATTCTACTTCACAAGCCCCTGTATTTGTACAGTTTCCGAAACCTTCTAAATCCATTTGGTGAACCATGTTTAAAACACGGTCAACTGCTTCAACTTTACCTTGAGGCAATAATGCATATTGAGAAACTTTTGCAGAAACGAATAACATTGCTGAAGAGTTTTTACAAGTTGCAACACAAGCTCCACAACCAATACAAGCTGCAGCATCAAATGATTTGTCAGCATCGTCTTTGTTGATTGGGATAGTATTCGCATCAATTGTATTTCCTGAAGTATTTACAGAGATAAATCCTCCTGCATGTTGAATTCTGTCAAAAGAACTTCTGTCAACAACTAAATCTTTAATTACAGGGAAAGCTTTTGCTCTAAATGGCTCAATAAAAATTGTATCGCCATCTTTAAACATACGCATGTGCAGCTGACAAGTTGTAACACCTCTGTCTGGTCCGTGCGCTTCACCGTTGATGAATAAAGAACACATTCCGCAGATTCCCTCACGACAATCGTGGTCAAATGCTACTGGCTCTTCTCCTTTGTTGATTAAACCTTCGTTAAGAACGTCTAACATTTCAAGGAAAGACATATCTGGTTCGATTCCATCGATAGGATATTCTACAATCCCTCCTTTATCTTGAGCGTTTTTTTGACGCCATATTTTTAATGTAAGTTTCATACCTTTTTCGTTTGAAAGTCATAAAGTCGAAAGTCGAAAGTCGCTTGGCACATTTTGCCTTTTGACTTTAAGACTTTGGCTTTCGACCAAATTCTTATTTATAACTTCTTTGAACTAATTTAATGTTTTCGTAATTAAGAGGTTCTTTGTGCAATACTGCATCACTTGGTTTCCCTTTATATTCCCAAGCTGCAACATATGCAAAGTTTTCATCGTCACGAAGTGCTTCCCCTTCTTCTGTTTGGTATTCTTCACGGAAGTGACCACCACAAGATTCGTTACGGTGTAAAGCATCTTTTGCGAACAATTCTCCTAATTCTAAGAAATCGGCAACACGAGTTGCTTTTTCTAATTCCTGATTAAATTCGTAAGGACTTCCAGGAACTTTTACATCTTTATAGAACTCTTCACGTAAGGCAGCAATTTCTTCGATAGCTTCAGTTAAACCTTTAGCATTACGAGCCATACCTACTTTATCCCACATGATTTTTCCAAGTTTTTTGTGGAAATAATCTACAGAATGTTTACCGTTGTTGTTGATGAATTTATTGATTTGATCCACAACCGCTTTTTCAGCTTCAACGAATTCTGGCAAATCTGTAGAAATTGGTCCCATTTTAATATCTGGAGCTAAATAATCTCCGATAGTATAAGGAAGTACAAAATATCCATCAGCTAAACCTTGCATTAAAGCAGAAGCTCCAAGTCTGTTTGCTCCGTGATCAGAGAAGTTAGATTCTCCAATTGAGAAACATCCAGGAATTGTAGTCATTAAGTTATAATCAACCCAAGTTCCACCCATTGTGTAGTGAACCGCTGGGTAAATCATCATTGGCGTTACATAAGGATCTTCGTCAACGATTTTCAAGTACATTTGGAATAAGTTTCCGTATTTACTTTTCACGATATCAGTTCCTAATTTAGTAACTAAAGCTTTGTCATTTTCATTTAATCCTTTTACGTGAGCTGCTTCTTTTCCATAACGTTCGATAGCAGCCGCAAAATCAAGATAAACTGCTTCTCCCGTTTTGTTAACACCAAAACCTGCATCACATCTTTCTTTAGCCGCACGAGACGCAACGTCACGAGGAACCAAGTTACCAAAAGCAGGATATCTTCTTTCTAAGAAATAATCTCTTTGGTCTTCAGATAAATCAATTGCTTTTTTCTTTCCTTCACGGATAGCTTTTGCATCTTCCAAGTTTTTTGGAACCCAAATACGACCGTCATTACGTAAAGATTCAGACATCAAAGTCAATTTAGACTGATGATCTCCTGAAACCGGAATACATGTTGGGTGAATTTGTGTGTAACAAGGATTTGCAAAAAACGCTCCTTTTTTATGAATTTTCCAAGCTGCTGTTGCGTTGCTTCCCATAGCATTTGTTGAAAGGAAAAATACGTTTCCGTATCCTCCAGAACCAATTACTACCGCATGAGCAGAATGTCTTTCTATTTCTCCAGTAATTAAGTTACGAGCGATAATACCTCTCGCTTTTCCGTTCACGATTACAATGTCAAGCATTTCGTGACGGTTGTACATTTTGATTTTTCCACGACCAATCTGACGGTTCATTGCAGAATAAGCTCCTAACAATAACTGTTGTCCAGTTTGCCCTTGTGCGTAGAATGTACGAGAAACCAAAGTTCCTCCAAAAGAACGGTTATCTAAAAGTCCGCCATATTCACGAGCCAATGGCACACCTTGAGCCACACATTGGTCAATAATATTTGCAGAAACTTCAGCCAAACGGTGAACGTTTGCCTCACGAGCACGGTAATCACCACCTTTTACAGTATCGTAGAACAATCTGTAAACTGAGTCACCATCTCCTTTATAGTTTTTTGCCGCGTTGATACCTCCTTGTGCCGCAATTGAGTGCGCACGACGTGGAGAATCTTGGAAACAAAATGCTTTTACGTTATATCCTAACTCAGCTAAAGTAGCTGCCGCAGAACCTCCAGCCAAACCTGTACCAACAACGATAATATCTAAATTACGTTTGTTAGCTGGGTTTACTAAATTAATATGATCTTTATAATTTGTCCATTTGTCCGCTATAGGACCATTTGGAATTTTTGAATCTAATGCCATTATAATTGATATTAATTATTGAAATGATGAAATAATGCGATAATTATGAAAAGCCCTGGTACAACAATTGCAAACCAGTAACCAACTTTACTTAAAAATCTTGAGTATTTGTTGTGCATTCCCATTGATTGAAGAGAAGATGCAAACCCGTGCCAAAGGTGGAAACCTAAAAGCACAAAAGCAACACAATACAATCCTGTACGGATTGGATCATGGAATTTATGAACTAATTCTCCATAATACCTTGTAGCATCTGGCGCTGTACCTGCAATATATTTATAGGTAACTTCAGGAAACCAAAAATCGTAAAAGTGCAATCCTAAGAAAGCCAAAATAACCAATCCAGAAATAATCATATTTCTAGAACTCCAAGAAGCGTTTGCAGCTCCGTTGTATTTTGCATAAGCAATTGGTCTTGCTGCGCTATTTTGAGCCGTAAGTACAAATCCCATTACAAAGTGGAAAATTACTCCGAACGCCAAAACTGGCTGCATTACATACTGGATCAGCGGATTGTATCCCATAAAGTGAGAAGCTTCATTGAAAACATCTTCACTAATAATAGAAATAAAATTTAAGGAAACATGCAGCGCTAAAAACGTGATTAAGAATATTCCCGAAAGAGCCATAGCCACTTTCTTTAAGATGGAAGCATTCAACTGTGCAGATTGTGCCATAAGTGTTAAGTAGTTTGTTTTAAAAAATTACACAAAAATAACTCAAATACAAAAGAACTACAACCATTTCGTTGTTATTTATAATCATTTTAAAATAGACTGCTTATACGTATTTTTACGTAGAATTTTAGTATAGAAAATCTAAAAAATTGCTTTACAGTCTATTTCGGCTAATTTTAATACGTATTCAGATTACTAAAATTTTATGATATTGTTATTTTATTCAAACTTTTGATTTATTTTCTTTAAAAGTGTCGGCTCTACTTAATTTTATCCAACCAAAAAATTGTCATTCCATTACATAGTTTTACCTTTAGTGGCTCAAAAAAATAAGAATGAAAACAGGAATTGATGCTATTTCTTTTGATGTAGCAAACATACATTTACCCATAAAAACTTTGGCTGTTGCCAGAAATATTGAACCAGAAAAATTAGAAAAAGGTCTTGGATTACTAAAAATGACTTTTCCAGACGTCCATCAAGATGCTGTTGTTTTTGGGGCAAATGCTTTAACCAAACTTATAATTGATAATAAAATCAACTTAAACGAAATTAGCCGAATTTATGTTGGTACCGAAAGCGGCATCGACAGTTCAAAACCAATTGCTTCTTATTTAATTAGTTTAATGGAGCAGAAATTTGGCGAAGATTCTTTAGCAGAATGTGATGTTGTTGACTTTACTTTTGCTTGTATTGGCGGTGTTGATGCCATGCAAAACTGTCTTGATTTTATAAAATTAAATCCGAATAAAAAAGCTATTGTTGTTACAAGCGATTTTGCTAAGTACGATTTAAATTCAGGCGGAGAATACACACAAGGTGCAGGAGCTGTTGCAATGTTAATTACGGCAGATCCAAAAATCATTGCTTTTGATGATAATTGGGCAACTTCCACAAAAGGCGTTTTCGATTTCTTTAAACCCTACAGAACTATCTCTAAAGAAGAAATCACAAAAAAACCTAACAACGATTCTTGGTTCGACAATTTAGAAGCAGAAATCGAAATCCACAAAGACCAGCCTGTTTTTGATGGACAATATTCAAACCAATGCTATATGGATCGTACGCGCAATGCTTACTTTTCATTCAAAAAACTAAAAAACACTACTGAAACTTTATACAACTCTTGGCACAGTATTGTAATGCACTTGCCATATTCGTTCCAAGGAAGAAGAATGCTATCTGAAATTTACGCTTTAGACAGTGCCGAAAAAATTATTGCTGATGATATTGCGCCAGCCGAT
Organism: Flavobacterium daemonense; assembly: GCF_007341385.1. Lineage (GTDB taxonomy): Bacteria > Bacteroidota > Bacteroidia > Flavobacteriales > Flavobacteriaceae > Flavobacterium > Flavobacterium daemonense. Next base: position 255,654 of record NZ_VJYD01000003.1, on the reverse strand, counting down.
TATCAGACAAAAATTAAAGAAGTTGCAAAATCGGAAGATTACAGAAGTTTTGTAACCGAGAAATTACAACCTGCAGAATTGGCTTCATCGCTAATTGGGAATCTTTATACAGGTTCTATTTTCATGGGATTGTTGTCGACTTTGGCTCATTTTTATGATACTAATAAAGAAGTTGCGGGAACAAATTTTGGTTTCTTAGCTTACGGAAGCGGATCGAAATCGAAAGTTTTCGAAGGAACAATTCAGCCAGAATGGAAATCAGCTTTGGAAAACCTAAAACTTTTTGAAAATTTGGCCGAAAGCGTAGAAATTGATTTCAACACTTACGAAAGTCTTCATAAAAAAGAACAAAAACAAAGCGTAAGAACTCCGAAAAACGAATGGGTTCTTGACCGAATCGAAAAAGAAATTCCTGTTTTGATTGGCGCGAGATATTATAAATGGGTCGATTAAATTTCAATAAAGAAATTCCAAATTCCAATAAAAAAAACCGAAGCAAAATGCTTCGGTTTTTTGCTTTATATCCACACAGTTTGTCATTTCGACTGAAAGGAGAAATCACACGAGAAACTCGACAAAGATTGGCGATTTTACAGGTCGAATTACTTGTGCGATTTCTCCTTTCAGTCGAAATGACAAGATTGTGCTAAAAAACCTTTGTCAAAGTTTTAAACTTTGACAAAGGTCGAAAGACAAAAAAAGAATTCTCTAATTATCTCATTGACTAATTCTCTAATTAAAAAAAATCAATCCTTTTTATCCTGTTGTTCCGTCTGAACAAAACTGCCATTAACAGAACGATCTTCAGCATTCATTCCGTTTGACATTCCAAGCATAAAAGCCGTTATTATTAAAAATGTTTTTCTTTTTATCCAATGAAGAAGTGGTCGCTTAGACTTTTCTAAAGGAGTATTATTTTGTTTATACATTTTGAAAATGATAAATGATTAGACATTATTGTATCATCCTTATGCCTAAAAAAGACATAAAGCTTAGAAATAAAATTTCTTAAGCAGTGTATAAACTTTTCCCGAAGTATTTTGAAGTGATTATTTCATTTATAAAAACAGAATGATTTATAAATGACGTTAATTTTTGATGAATTATATTTTGAAGTTTCAGCAGTTTCTTGATTTGAAAAGTAAAAACATTTTCAGTTTTTAGAAAATTCAAAACAATTGAAAATCTTATTTCGTCCCAAGAAACAACTTGCCCGAATTTGTATAAACGAAAACTTTTATGATCTGTTTCTTTTCTTGAAACAACAAATGAAGATTGGTAATATTCCGCAGATTTTGATTGAGAATACAAAGCACCATCACCCGCAATCACGACAAAAGCCAGAAAGAGTGCGATTAGGTATTTTATTTGTTTTTTCAAATCTGCTATTATTAAAGTTTCATTTCCATAATGGGCATGAAACGGTTTTTTATGGAAGTTTCAAATTCACCAATTTTTACAAATCCCATTTTGGAGTAAAAACTTTCTGCATTTGGTTCTGAATCAAGAATTATCTTTTCTATTTTTTGTTCGTTCATTCGATTTAAGAAATCGAGAAGTAAATATTTCCCAAATCCTTTTCCGATATATTTTGGCAAGATAAATAAATTATCAAGTTTTACAGTGTTTTCATTTTCAAAAATATACGAATAATAACCTATAATCAAATCGTTGTCTATTAATTTGAATGTGTTATTATTTCTAATATAATCCTGTGAAATGGTTAGATTTTTATCCCATTTTTGGATTTGTTCTACAGAATATCCCCAATAAGCTTTTGATTTTTTGGTAATTGCTGTTAGGATTTCGTTGTCGGTTATGTTGGCTTTTTGAATTATCATTAGTTTTAAAAATAAGTTTTTTGTCAGCTTTAAAATTTAACCGCAAAGTACGCAAAGCTTTGAACACAAAACTTTGCGTACTTTACGTAAACCTTGGCGAGCTTTGCGGTTAAAAAACATCTTCATTATTTATAAATCGTAAACTTATTATGACTCAAAGTAAAACCAAGATTCTCATAAATTGCAACATTTTCTACTCGCTTTTTATTCGTCGTTACTTCAATACTTTTTAGATTATTTTGATCAGCAAAATCTAAAATCTCATTTACTAATAATCTTCCAACACCTTGACCACGGTGATTTTGATGAATAAAAAATTCCTGAATTTCACCAACTAGTCCGCAGTGATGCAAAAGGTTTTGTGTGTGAAAACTAATAAACCCTACACCTTCATTTTCATTTTCTGCAATTAGATAACGATTTTTTGGGTTTGAAATGTTTTCATTGAATATTGTTTTGAAAACTTCAAAATCTAAAATTTCGTTTTCAAGTTCGCAGATTGCTTTATAGATGAAATCTAGGTCTTGGTTTTGAATTTTTCTGATTTTGATGTTTGAGCTCATAAAAAGTATTGTTACAAAATTTGCGCTATCTGTATTTTAAAAACAAAACTCCGGTTGCTACTAATAAATGAATAATAGCAACTACCGATAAAGTTTTTACTTTATTAAAAGCTTTATCATACAAAAGCCCATAAACAGGAAATTGTACTATAGCGAAAAAGTAAAAAAGAAATTCAACTTCAAGTGATAAAAATGCAGAAGCCCAAGGAAACAAAACAATAAGCTGATCTGTAAATCCATGTCCTCCTCCCGAAATAATTATCGATGCAACTAATATCATTGGTGTTGCAATACTCAAATTAATCGTCCATTTGTAATTTGGCATTGATTTTAGTTTTATTTTTCTAAACCGAAAATAAGAATTAAAACAACACTATACTGAATAATCAATATTTCTTATGAAATGTATTTTCTTATGAAACCGTACGCGTGAGGGATAGAGGCGGTATCTCCTGATTTAGAAAAACAAGGCTTTTTAGCCGTAGTTTTTGTTAATCGGGAATTTAGCCGAAAGCCCGACCCGGAGCGACACGCCCAAGTTAAGATTCTGAGATGCTAAGGTTCTAAGCTGCTAAGATTTTTCCAATCTTTGTAGAGCTACTTGCGGAGATCTCTCTCCCGAGGCCTCGGGATCAAAATGACAATATTACCTAAAAGCTTTGCGTGCTTTGCGTAAACCATAGCGTCCTTTGCGGTTAAAAAAACACTCAAAAATTAGAACCGAAACAAATAATAAAACTTTAAGAAATCAATCATACGCCACTAAATCAAAAATCATTAATTTTGAAATTCGAAGTTCAAAAATTAAGTTATTATGAAATATCATCAAATAAACAGCGCTCTTTTTGTAAAAAACCGCAAAAAATTCATGGCAGAAATGAAACCTAATTCGGTTGCCGTGTTCAATTCAAATGACATTTACCCAATTAGTGCCGACAGTACTTTGCCGTTTGCGCAACACCGCGATATTTTTTATCTGAGTGGTGTAGATCAGGAAGAAAGCGTTTTGCTTTTGTTTCCGGATGCGCCTTATGAAAACCAAAGAGAAATTCTTTTCTTGAGAGAAACCAACGATCATATCGCAGTTTGGGAAGGTGAAAAACTGACTAAAGAACGTGCTTTTCAGGTTTCCGGAATTAGAACGGTTTATTGGTTGCAGGATTTTCATAAAGTTTTGAACGAAATGATGACGTATGCTGATACGATGTACATCAACACCAACGAACATTACCGCGCAACAGTTGAAACTGAAACCCGTGAAGCTCGTTTTGTAAAATGGTGGAAAGAGCGTTATCCAGCGCACAATGTTGCGAAAAGCAACCCAATTTTACAAAGACTTCGTTCAGTAAAAGAAAGCGAAGAAATCGATTTGATTCAGCATGCTTGCGATATTACAGAAAAAGGTTTCCGCAGATTATTAGGATTCGTAAAACCAAATGTTACCGAATATGAAGTTGAAGCCGAATTAGCGCACGAATTCATTCGTAACCGCTCTAAAGGTTTTGCTTATACACCAATTATCGCTTCTGGAAACAATGCGAATGTTTTGCATTATATCGAAAACAATCAGCAATGTAAAGAAGGTGATTTGTTATTATTGGACGTTGCTGCAGAATATGCAAACTATTCAAGCGATATGACGAGAACAATTCCGGTTTCAGGACGTTTTACAGATCGTCAAAAAGCAGTTTACAATGCGGTTTTGAGAGTTAAAAACGAAGCGACTAAAATGCTTACGCCAGGAACACTTTGGAAACAATATCACGTTGAAGTGGGTAAAATCATGACTTCTGAATTACTTGGTTTAGGTTTATTAGACAAAGCCGATGTTCAGAACGAAAATCCAGAATGGCCTGCTTACAAAAAATACTTTATGCACGGAACTTCTCACCACATGGGATTGGACACGCATGATTACGGATTGCTTCACGAACCAATGAAACCTAATATGGTTTTCACTGTTGAACCTGGAATTTATATTCCGGCAGAAAAATTCGGAATTCGTTTAGAGGATAATGTTGTGGTTCAGGAAAAAGGAGAACCTTTTAACTTAATGCGTAATATTCCGGTTGAAGCTGACGAAATCGAAACTTTGATGAATGAATAATTTCGAAATGAGAAAGATTTTTCTTCTTGGTTTTTTATTGGTTGCGGCAAATATTTTTGCCCAAACCGAAGGTTATGCCGTAAATAACGACGGAAGCAAAACCTACTACAAAACATTCGGAAAAGGTGAACCGCTTTTAATTATAAATGGCGGCCCGGGAATGAACAGCAATGGTTTTGAAGATATGGCGAAAGTTCTCGGCGAAAGCCAACAAACAATTATTTACGACCAAAGAGGAACCGGAAAATCGAAGCTTTCAAAATTAGACGCCGCGACAATTTCGATGAAAATAATGGCCGACGATATTGAATCATTAAGAAAACATCTTAAAATTAAGAAATGGAATATTCTCGGGCATTCTTTTGGTGGCATGTTAGGTTCCTATTACGCAACAATTTATCCGAATAGTATCAATAAATTGGTTTTATCTTCTTCGGGAGGTGTCGATTTATCTTTATTAAAAGGTCCGAATTTGATTGAATCGAATCTTTCGAAAACAGAAAAAGACTCTCTTGATTATTGGAACGATAAAATTGAAAAAGGCAACACATCGCATAATGCAAGTTTAGGTCGCGGTCGCGCTATGGCTCCGGCTTATGTTTATGACCGAAAATATATTCCTATAATTGCTGAAAGATTAACACAAGGAAATTCAACAATCAATGGTTTGTTATGGTCGGATATGCAGAAAATGAATTTTGACTGTAAATCAAAACTGAAAAACTTTAAAAATCCTGTTCTGATTATTCAAGGAAAGGAAGATATTATCAGCAATGAAATTGGAGAATTGGCTCACCAGACTTTTCCAAATTCTAGACTGATTCTTCTAGAGCATTCTAAACATTATGGATGGCTTGATGCGAGAGAAAAATATTTCTCGGATATTAATTCATTCCTAAAATCATAAAAACAAAAAAGCCCTTAAAATATTTTAAGGGCTTTTTAAATTATATAAATCGTTTATTATCCGATTTTTGAAATCTGAATATCCAATTGAAATTTGCCGTCAGCTTCGTTTCCGTTGATTAGTTCAAAAAGCTCTAAAGCTCTTCTTGCATTTTTCTCTTCTTCTCTTTGCTCAGCTACATACCACATCATAAAATCTTCTGTAGCATAATCATTTTCCGCTCTACATTTTGCAATTACTTTATTGATTGCTTGAGTAACTGCGATTTCGTTTTGCAAAGCAATTTCGAATACTTCTCTAAAAGAAGCAAATTCTTGTTGCACTTCTGGAACAGATGGCGTAATGGCAATCCCTCCCATGTCTGTAATATATTTGAAAACTTTTAGAAAATGCTCTCTTTCTTCTTCGGCTTGCTTGTACAAGTAAGATGCTGTGTGTGCATAACCGTTTCTATCTAACCATGCTGCCATAGCTAAATACTTGTTAGAAGCATCACTTTCTAATTTTGCCTGTAAATTCAATATATTTTCTACACCTTCAGTTAATGAAGTACGTGTTCTTAGTAAATCTTTCATAACCTTTAATTTTTATACGTGTAAATTTACAAAAATTAAAGACGGCAACTCTAACCGCCTGAAAATTTGGATTTAATCTAAGTAAAAATCTAAATAAGCTCTACGTTAACCGTATTGCAAAGCAAAGAATGTAGCGTAAGAGTAAATTTTGTTCCGTTTAATAAATCTCTCAACTGCACTATTTCGCAGATGGTAAGATTTCTGGAAAAATTTCTTTTGGTAGTTTCAATCAGCTGTGCATCTGATTGATCAGATAAGTCATAAAGCATATTTAGAATGTCAACGCTATTAACCTTTCTTTGAAAAATCAAAAAATCGTGAATTTTATAACTTGACACCGTATCAACAAAATTGATAATGATGCTATTGGTCAAATCACATTGATAACTGTATCCTTTTTCTGTTTCAAATAAAACTTTGGTGGTCAAATCACTAACTAATGCCATTCTGATAAAATATAATAACGGTGCAAAAATATATAATTTAAGGGAATAAAAAACATAATTAAGACTAATTTAAAATAATAAAAACTGTTAATGTTCTTAAAAACAGTCAAACTACACGAAAAACTGTAACATTTTAGAGTAAGATGAGTCTAATTTTAAACCGTTAGTGTAATTATCTTAACACATAGAAACAAAGTATTTGGAAGATTTTAAAAAAGGCGTTTCACTAATTTAAATGCACATAGTTTATCTATGTGTTGAAACTAGTTTCTTTTACTCTCTTTTATTTGATACCTAATCCTATGTTTCTATGTGTTAAAGATCTTTTTTAATTACTTAATGGATTATTTTAAAAACAAAAAAATTCAGAAATTATGCAAGCGCACGAAATAGATTATCAGATTTTTGGTGAAGAAATGCAATACGTTGAAATAGAACTGGATCCACAGGAAATTGTAATTGCCGAAGCCGGCAGTTTTATGATGATGGAAAACAACATCCAGATGGAAACGATATTTGGTGATGGTTCCCAGCAACAAGGATCAGGTTTGTTTGGCAAACTTTTAAATGCAGGTAAAAGAGTTCTTACCGGCGAAAGTTTGTTTATGACAGCATTTTTAAACCAGGGAAATACTAAAAGCAAGGTTTCATTTGCGTCACCCTATCCCGGAAAAATTCTTCCAATCGATTTAACAGAGTTTCAAGGCAAATTTATCTGCCAGAAAAGTTCGTTTTTATGTGCGGCCAAAGGCGTTTCTGTCGGAATAGAATTCTCTCAGAAATTAGGACGCGGCCTGTTTGGCGGGGAAGGTTTTATCATGCAGAAAATTGAAGGAGACGGAATGGCATTTGTACATTCTGGCGGGACAATGGCTAAAAAAGTTTTGGGTCACGGCGAAATTCTAAAAGTAGACACGGGATGCATTATTGGTTTTACCAAAGATGTAGATTATGACATTGAATTTATTGGCGGCGTCAAGAATTCTATTTTTGGTGGCGAAGGATTATTTTATGCCACATTAAAAGGTCCGGGAACTGTTTACATTCAGTCGCTTCCATTCTCTAGACTGGCTGACCGCATCATTGCTTCGGCACCAAGATCTGGCGGAAATAGTCGTGAAGAAGGGAGTCTCCTTGGCGGATTAGGAAATCTCCTGGATGGTGATAATAGATTTTAATTTACAATGGCCTTCAGTCTTGAAAGCCATTTTTTTTATTCCATAGATGTCATGTTATAAATAAATTTATAGCAGTTTTAAAGATTTCCCAATTAAATCAAGACATCGCGACATTTTATTTCTGCTTTGTTAACTTTGCAGTTCAAAACAAAAATCTTTCATTTTGAAAACGCTTTTATACAAGAACACAAAGATATCATACTCAGATTCAGGAACTGGAAATGCAATTGTTTTACTTCATGGCTTTTTGGAAAACAAAAAAATGTGGAAAGATTACGTTGCATTTTTCTCCCAAAAATATCGCGTAATTGCCATCGATTTATTAGGTCATGGAGAATCGGACTGTTTAGGATACGTTCATGAAATGGAAGAAAATGCGAATGCAGTCAATGAAGTTTTAGAAAATCTAAAAATTGAGAAAGCAATATTTTTAGGTCATTCAATGGGTGGATATGTTGGTTTGGCTTTCGCCGAATTATATCCACAGAAAATCCAAAAATTAGTTTTACTGAATTCCACTTCTAAAGAAGATAGTGCCGAAAAAAAATTAAACAGAACGCGTGCTATAAAAGCAGTAAAACAAAATTATGTGAACTTTGTGAGTTTGGCAATCGCAAACTTATTCAGCGAAAATAATAGAATTCGATTGGCCGATGAAATCGAAAAAGTAAAAGAACAGGCATTGAAAACCCCGCTACAAGGAATTATCGCTTCTCTAGAAGGAATGAAGATCAGAAAAGACAGGGAATGGCTTTTACGTGAGAATCGTTTTCCTGTTTTATTAATTCTTGGAAAAAAGGATCCTGTTTTGAACTATGAAGACAGTCTTTCTCAAATTGAAGACACAACCGTAGAATTGATTTCTTTCTATGATGGACATATGAGTCATATTGAAAACAAAGACGAATTGATAACCGTTTTAACCGATTTTTTCAATTAGCACAAAATACTTTAAAATCAGAAAAGGCCGTTTCGAATAAACATCGAAAACAGCCTTTTCTTCCTTTTGTGGGGGCAAAAAATTATAATTTGGCAACATTGTCTTTCTTAAGTTTAGACAAAATCACTCTTGTTAATCTAAAATTTGCTTATTAATATTTCCACCATCCACATCTCCAGACACATTACAGATTCAGTTTTCCTTTTCACAAATTGGTCTAGATCTTATGGATTTATTTATTCTTTTAAGAAGCGTCAAAGATATTTTAATTAACATAATTGTTCCATAAACACTTGTTAAAAAAAGCGACAAACATAACCATTTGAATCACTTTTATTTATCACGCACATATTCGCTTTTTTTAAAAGAAGATGCTCAAAAAAAAACAACAGAAAAAAGAGATTTATTTAAAAATGTAACTTTTGCTTACAGAAAAACCATTTATAAATGCAGTATTTTTCTGAAATTCCAACAAACAGAAGTTGTTTTATCTCATTTTCTAAAGAAATCTAAAAATATTTTCGCCTAAAGAAGTTTGTTTTTAAATTAAAATAAAAAATATATTCGTTTAAAAATTTAAACTTTTAAAATGAGCAATAACTAATAAAATCACTTACTAAACTCAAAACAAGTGAATTTCATGAAAAAATCTCATCAAAATGTTCGTATCCGAAAATAGAATTTATTTAATAATTCTTTTCTATGAATTCTCTTTTCAATTTCCATCAAACCGAGTCAATTTGTGATTTTTTTTACATTCTGATCGTTGTAGCTCGTGATAATATTTCATTTTTTGTTTAAGCTTGCTTTTTGTAATTCGTCATTAATTTCAATCATTAGCTCAGAATTTGATTGTAAGACAATACCAAATAAAAAACAAACGAAAACTTAAAAGTACTTTTTTCATTTTCGAAATAATTCAAGTTTGAACTGTTTGCGAATTGCACAATTTTAAAAAATACTGAACGTTTTTAATTTGTTTTTTCCTCAAAAGGAATGGCAACATCAAAAATTTCATTTAAAAGCAAAACAATTTCCTGCAAATAAGAATCAAGGATTTGTGTAGAAACGACCATATCTAATTCTTTTTCTTCTTTAAAAGCAAAAGGCAAGAATCCCGATTTTAAATTCTTAAACGAAATAATCCCCACTTCAATTGGCATCGTCCCAGCTTCTTTCTCAAACATAAACGCATAAGCCAGAACCTGAATAATTTTATCGTTTTTAAGCTCTCGCGTCAATCCATTCCAAGTTTTGAGTACAACACTCGCTTTTTCAACTTTTCCAGTCTTATAATCAATAATTCTAATTCTTCCGTTTCGCTGTTCAATACGATCGACATTTCCTTTTATCAAAACAGGAAATGGCAAACTTGAATTTATCAACTCACGCTCATAAGTTTGTTCTAAAGCTATTATTTTAACTGCGTCGCCGTTTTTAATTGCTTCCAATTCCATTTTCAGGAAATTAAAAACATTTCGCTTAGCCACTTCAAAAGCCAAAAGATTTCGGCCTTTTTTAATTTCCCCCTCTTTGTAAACCACTTTAAATTGTTTCAAAACTTCTTCGTCAAGAAGTCTAAAACAATTTTGGATATCATCCTCTGAAATAAATTTGCCAATAAATGGCTCGTAAAGTCCTTTTAAAGTTTCGTGTATAATCGTTCCAAGCGTATTTAACGCAATATTCTCTTCAACTTCTTCAACCTCACGAATTCGAAGTATTTTCTGAAAATAAAAATCGATTGGATTTCGAATATAACTCGTCAATGCCGAAGGAGAAAAACCAGTTTGAGCAATTTCTTTCAAACGCTCCATAACAGCCTCTGATTTTGGAATAATCATTGGCTGATTGGCAGTCGCAGGCAAAACTGGGTTATAAATATCAAAAGTCAAATTATGCTTCGGTTTTTTTTCAACTTCTAATTGTGTAATAAATCGGCTGCGTTCGCCAGCATCCAATCCATCATTTTCAGTATTATAAATTAGATAAATATTTTTTGCGCGTTGCAGCAAATGATAAAAATGATAGGTATAAATCGCGTCCTTTTCTTTGAAAGTAGGCAATCCTAATTCTCGTTTTACGTCATAGGGAATAAATGAATTCTGAGATTTTCCGGCCGGAAATTTCCCTTCATTCATTGAAGTTATTATGACAGTTTCAAAATCCAGAACACGGCTTTCCAAAACACCCATTATTTGAAGTCCACGCAATGGTTCGCCTTCAAATGAAACTTCAGCAACATCAATAATTTGCTTATAAATTGCGTGAAGTGTATCAATATTATCAATATGATGATGGTTGCTGTAATAATTAATTAACTTATTTATTACTTTAAAAACGGCATAAACAAAGGATTTTGCAATTTTTTCTTCTTCATTATCTTTGTCAAAATTCTCTTTGATTAAAAGCAAAAGCGAAGAAATAATTTCAAGAACAGCTAATGAATTATTATCCCATTTTTTGAACAATAAATCAAATAACTGCGAAGTATTGGCATTTAGTTCAATAATTCTGCTATGCGAAATAAAAGTGTAATTGTTCTCTTTGATTATTTTGACCAGATTGCCAGCATTTGCGTAAGGAGCAACCAGAGGATGTGTTAATATATCTAAAACATCTTTATAATAAAACACATAACTTTCGCCCTTTCGAGAAAGCGCATTTGTATGCATTTTAAACAATTTGGCAACTAATATTTGTGAAGGATTATTTTTTCCAGAATATCCCATGGTAATATTCAAAGCACCAACAGAAGAAGGCAACGAATACAAAACAGGAATAAGCAGGTTTTCTTCACCCAAAACAACCGCAACTTTATCTAATGCTCCTGTCGGGTTTTCAGCAATTATTTTTTCGATAATACTTCCAGCTAATTTTGCTTGGCCAATAGTTTTAGGGGAGCCAATAACTTGAATATTTTTTGATTGCGAAAAATCATCAACAATCCATTCAAATGGATGTGATTTATAATGTTTCCAGCTTTCTTTAAATCGTCTAACAAAAAGGCCAGCGTCATGATAAGGATCATTTAAAAAAGTCTGATCAGCATCCCAATAGATTTTGGCTTGATCCAAAGCCAACAAATGTTGTACTATTTTCTCCTCAGCAGCGTTTAAAGCATTAAATCCCGCAAAAATGAAAGATCGCTTTGAAACCGTATTTGAAAAATGATTAAGATTATTTATAGCTTCACGGTAAATCAAACCTTGATACCCAATTCCCTTATTCAACAAATGATTGTATAATGAATCATAATACAACGGCAAAAGTTTCCAAAAATCAATGTACTTCTCTAAAAGTTTGGTTTTATTCTCGACTTCGATACCCCATTTTTTAATATCCTCAATATCCTTTAAATAAGAAAGAACATGCTGTGGATCTAGAAGATAACGGTCAATTTCATTAAAATCCTGTAGAAGTGTTTTTGCCCAATTAGCAAATAATTCAAATGATTGTTGATGCTGTTTCTCTGTAATTGACAAATAAACTTCATAAAATTCAAATAAAAGCTCAATTGAATCAACAGAACGAATTGAAGCTACATCTTGTACAAAGTCTTCAATACTAATTATTTCTGGAGAAAGAATTGTCTTTTCAGTTGCTTTTTTTAAAGCTTCAATTAAAAATACTTTCGCTCTTTTATTAGGGAGAATAATAGTCGTTTCAGCAAGTTTTGCTCCATATTTTTGAATAACTTCTGCAGCAATTTTATCTAAAAAAGAATCATTTATCATTTTATAAAAATAAAAAAAGCCATTCAATTAAGAATGGCTTTTCAGTATTATTTACAAAGTAAATTATAGTTTACCTTGGTATTTAGAACCAATGTGTCTAATTTCAGTTCTTCTGTTTTGAGCTTTACCTGCAGCAGTTTTGTTACTTGCAACTGGTTGAGAAGATCCAAATCCTTTAGACTCTAAGTTTTCTGGGTTAACACCTCTAGCAACTAAAGCATCCAACACAGCTTTTGCTCTATCTTCAGAAAGTTTTTGGTTAACTTTAGCAGAACCTGTACTATCTGTGTGTCCTTCAATAGAGAATTTCGCGTTTGGATAATTTTTAAGGATTTCTTTAATAGCATCTAATCTAGCTGGAGTTTCTTTATCACCAGTTTTGAAAGTAGCTTTACCTGAGTTAAAGTAAACCGCTCTAGCTTGAACTTTAAGATCTTCTAAAGCCTCAGAAGTTACTTCTGGACAACCTCTGTTACTAGCAGGACCGTAAACTGTAGGACAATCGTCATCTTTATCAGCAACACCATCTTTATCAGCGTCTAAGAAAGGACAACCACCGTTTTCTTTTGGACCAGCAACTGTAGGACATTTATCGTCTTTATCAGCGATTCCGTCACCGTCAGTATCAGGACAACCTTTTAAAGCAGCTAAACCAGCAACATCTGGACAAGCATCATCTTTATCAGCGATTCCGTCACCGTCAGTATCAGGACATCCGTTTAATGCAGCTAAACCAAATACATCTGGACAAGCATCAGAAGCATCAACGATTCCGTCTCCGTCAGTATCAGGACATCCATTGAATTGTTTCAAACCAGCAACATCTGGACAAGCATCATCTTTATCGTAGATTCCGTCTCCGTCAGTATCTTTACCTCCGAATTTGAAGATAAGACCTGCAGTGTGTTGGAAAACTGATCTATCAAGAGGCTTATCATCGTTAGCAGCAACAGCCCATTTGTACTTTGTCGCTAATTCTAAACCAATAGCATCTGTAAACCAGAAAGTAACTCCAGCACCTGGATTAACAGTTCCAAAACTGTTATCTCCTAAGAAAGTATAACCTCCACCAACAGATAACGAAGGATCAATCACTTTAGATTTGATTAATTCTTGGAAGCTGTATTTGATAGTAGCATCAATCCCGTAGTACATCAAATCACCAGGATTAGTCACAACGTTTCCTCTTCCATCATGCCCTGTAGCATTTGGAGCAAACGTAACTAATTTATCAATTTTGTTCACAGAACCTTGTAAACCAACAGAGAAACCATGTCCTACATATCTGTTTACACCAATGTAAGATAAAGAAGGAAGGATGTTCCAGTTGTCTTTTACAGCAAATGGCTGTGAAAAGTGTTGATCAAAGAAACCATGTCCTGATCCAGAACTTGTTCTAGTATCAACGGCATTAACTCCAAATGAGATAGCCCATGGATTGTTACTGTCTTGTGCGTGAGAACTTAAACCCATCACCATCATCACAGCAACTAAAAGTTTGTTAAGATGTTTCATACTTAATTTTTTTAATTACAATTTAGTTAATTACAGACAAAAGTAACACCAAATTTTTTAAATACAAAATGAAATGTTAAAAAAAACCTACAAAAATTCACAGAATGTGGTAATTATATAACTTTTAACATTTTACCTGTTAATGTGAAGGCAGCTATAGCCTTGTCTAAGTGTTCTTTAGTGTGAGCCGCAGAAAGCTGAACACGTATTCTTGCCTTATCTTTTGGAACTACTGGAAAAAAGAAGCCAATAACGTAAATACCTACTTTTAATAATTCATTTGCCATAGTTTGTGATAATTTTGCATCATATAACATAACAGGAACTATCGCAGAATCTCCATCAATGATGTCAAAGCCGGCTTTTTTCATTCCTTCTTTGAAATAATTGGTATTCCATTCTAGCCTATCTCTTAGCGAAGTATCCTTTTCCAACAATTCAAAAACCTTGATCGAAGCACCAACTATAGCAGGAGCTAATGAATTCGAAAACAAATAAGGTCTTGAACGCTGACGTAGAATCTCAATAATTTCTTTTTTTGCTGTCGTGTAACCACCCATCGCACCTCCTAAAGCCTTACCTAAAGTACCTGTTATTATATCAACACGTCCCATAACGCCCTTTGCTTCCAAAGTTCCTTTTCCGGTTGCGCCAATAAATCCTGCAGCGTGACATTCATCAACCATTACCATTGCATCATATTTATCAGCTAAATCACAAATTTTATCTAATGGAGCAACTAAACCATCCATAGAAAAAACACCATCGGTTACAATTAATTTGAAACGAGCTCCAGCTTCATTGGCTTTTATTAATTGCTGTTCCAAATCTTCCATATTGCTATTTTCATAACGATAACGCGCTGCTTTACACAAACGAACTCCATCAATAATAGAAGCATGATTCAAACTATCTGAAATAATCGCATCATTTTCACCCAACAAAGGCTCAAAAACACCGCCATTAGCATCAAATGCAGCCGCATATAATATGGTATCTTCTGTACCGTAAAAATCAGCGATCTTTTTTTCAAGAGTTTTATGAATATCCTGTGTTCCGCAAATAAAACGAACAGACGACATTCCGAAACCATGAGTATCCATAGCATCTTTCGCCGCTTGCACGACTTCTTGATGCGACGATAGTCCTAAATAATTGTTTGCACAAAAATTTAAAACAGTCTCTCCTGTTGAAATTGTAATTTCAGCCCCTTGCGCCGAAGTTATGATACGCTCTTTCTTAAAAATTCCGTTTTCTTCAATAGTCTGCAATTCGTTTTGCAGGTGTTCTTTAATTTTACCGTACATTTCCTTATATTTAAAACGTTAAAAATTAACAGCTTACCAATAAAACAAGCCTGTTTTTCCTTAACATCTGATTAATTTTTTCACAAATTTACTACATCGATTTCGGTTCCTATATACACCAAAGCTTTTTTTAACACTTTGTATCCTAAATCTTCGATAGCATCTTGATATTCCTGAATTTGCTGCTTATATTTCGGATTTATCGCTCCTGTCTTATAATCCAATAAATAAGCATTTTTATCGTCAGTCAGCACAATTCTGTCGGGTTTCAAAATTCTTCCTTCTTTTTGAACAATTGTCTGTTCATTCAAAATCTTATTTTTCCCTTCAAAACAAATACTTATTTCGGGATGATTTACTATTTCTTGCAATGATTTCAAGACCTGATCTGCTTGATCAAACTTAATCAAACCATCTTCAATTGCTTTTGTAACCGCCAAATCAACATCAGATTTATCTTTTATAAAAGCCAAAATTTCATGAACAACATTTCCATAAGAAATTGCCTCTTGCTGATGCGTTCCCCACATCAACGCTTCTCGTTGTGCTATTTTTATATTTTTAGCACTCAGAACTTCTTTTACAACCGGAATTTCTTTTACCGAATCCACGATTTCATAAGTCGGAGACAATTTTACTCGGTTTCCAAATTCATATTCTAATTTTTCCGAATCATAAATTCCTTGATGAATCAAATATTTAATAAAAAAAGACGCCATATTATTAGGAAGTTCTCCGTCTTTTCTTTCTTTTAAAGATTGAGAAATAACATACAATTGTTCCTCTGCGCGGGTTAAAGCCACATACAAAACATTAATATTATCAAGCAATTCTTCTTGTTTTTTCAAATTAAAAACCGCTGAAGCATTTTCACCAAAACCTTCAACAGCACTACTGTTATCAATTAATGCTTTTGGAATATCCAAATCTGAATCTGTTGTATCCAGCCACAACTTATCTTTCGGTTTTCGATTATAATCTTCTTCTGCAAAAGGCATAATTACAACAGGAAATTCCAAACCTTTTGACTTATGAATCGTCATAACGCGAACGGCATTATTTCCTTCCGGCGATGGAATGCTGAACTTCTCTGCATTTTTATCCCAATAATTCAAAAAGTCAGCTATCCCAGCTTGATTCCTAACATCTCTTTCAAGAACAATATCCAAGAAAAACTGAACATAAGCATTCCCCTCAGAGGGTAAAATAAATTTGGCTATAATAATTTCTACCGCTTCATAGAGTGATTTTTTACGAACATCCTCAAAAGATAGTGAAACATCAAAAGTCAAAAGCCATTTTTCAAAATCGGCTTCTATTTTTTTTGACATTCCTGCGGCAATAAAATCATGAATTGGCAATTCTGAATTTATGTTTTCAGCTAAAAAATGAAGAAAATTCGCTTTCGATTCTAAATCGGCGCTATTATTCAAATATTTTAAAAGATGAATTATCAAACGAACTTCTGTCGCATTTTGTATCATCAAAGTTTCTGAAGATAAAAGCGGAATATTCTGCTCGGTCAAATAATTTGCAATCGCAATTCCTTGATCTCTTTTTCGAGTTAGAATTACAATATCCTTATACTGGAAACCATCTTTCAGCACTTTTAAAATAGTGTTCAAAGTCGCCAAAACATACAAGTCAGACTTTTCTACAACTTCTTCTTCATCAGCAAAATCAGTTTTTTCAATAATTGGAAGAAATGAAATATTTACATAACCTCCTTTTTTCGAATTTGAGTTTTGGAAGCTGTGATTTTCGTATAGATCTTTGTAATCTTCATTGGAAAACTCCGAAGAAATCAGTTTGAAAAAAGAATTATTAAAATCAATAACTTCACTATAACTTCTATAATTGGTATCTAAATGTTCTACATTTTTTTCATGATGAAAAAAAGGAACATCTTCTTTACTTAATTCAATAAATTGCTCTGCTTTTCCTCCGCGCCAGCGATAAATAGATTGCTTCGGATCACCAACAATCATCAAAGTTCCTTTATTGCCAAAATCATCCAAACCTGAAAGTGAATTATCAATCAACGGAATAAGATTTTGCCACTGCATCTCGGAAGTGTCCTGAAATTCATCAATAAAAAAATGACGGTAACGCTCGCCTAAACGCTCATATATAAAAGGCGCAGGTTGATTTTGTATTTCTCTGTGAATAATTGCGTTAAATTCTGAGATTGAAAGAATATTTTGTTCCGATTGAATTTTCGCCAATTCATTACTAACCGTATTCAACAAAGAAAGCGGCGTTATATTCTTTAAAAAGGCTTTATAAAAATCTCTTTTTTCAAAATTTTTATAAATCTTATCTAAAATTTGAAGCAGTTCTGGAATAATATTTTCAATTAAAGCTCGGTCTTTGGCCGTTTTATTAATTGCAATATCATCAAATTCATGAAAAGTTTTGTTTTTAGGATTGAATTTTCCATCACGAATACTTTCTAAATGATTCGGAAAAGTACCACGTGAAAATGATTTCAAATCAATTCCGTTTTTATCAATCAACGAAAGTGCTTCATTTGCCCAGGTTTCATTTTCAAATTCCAAATCTTTACAAAGCTTAAGCATCTTCTTCTTGATCTCAATAAATTCTTCAATTGATTTATCGTGAAAATGCTGAATCTCATTTCGATTATTTTCATTCAGAACCAATCGTCCTGTTTCTAAAATCTCACGAGAAACATCCCAACTTTTATCATCATCGGTTTTTTCCATCGTAAAATCAATCAACAAATTCGTCAGCGTTTCGTCTTGCCCCGCTTGTGCAATTATCGCATCGACAGCTTCGATCAATAAATTTTCAGTATCCAACGTAACTTCAAAAGTCATTGGCAGATTTAAATCATGCGCAAAAGCCCTGATTACTTTATGAGTAAATTTATCAATTGTTGAAATATCAAAAGCCGCATAATTATGAATTAAATGCTTTATGATATTTTGAGATTTGGTTTTGATTTTAATAATCGAAAGTCCGGTTTCCCGAGACAAATCTTCCATTAACGCTATTGCTTTTGCTGAAGGTTCTTCTTTTGCAAATTCAGAAAGACTACCAACAATACGGCTCTTCATTTCGTGAACCGCTTTGTTTGTAAAAGTTATGGCTAAAATATTTCGGTAAGCATCATTTTTAGGAGAAGAAAGAATAATTTTTAGATATTCTTTAACCAATGTATACGTCTTTCCTGAGCCTGCAGAAGCATCATAAATTGAGAAAGACGGACTTTGCATAATTTGATTTTTTGGATCTGTAAAAATAACACAATAAATATTTAAATCCCAATAATGAAAAATTCCAAATTCCAATATCTGCGCACAATGAACACTTTCAAATATTGGAATTTGGAATTTATTTTTTGAATTTTAAGATAATTTATGCGTGTTTTGGAAAAGCTCTTTTATTGAAAACCAACAAAATACCAACACCAGTAGAAATTGCTATATCGGCAACATTGAAAATTGCATTGAAAAAAGCAAAATGTTTTCCTCCAAAAATTGGAAGCCATGTTGGCAGATTTCCCTCCCAAATAGGGAAATAAAACATATCGACCACTAAACCATGAAACCAAGTTCCGTATGGACGAGGTGAAAAAAGTGTTGCAATATTGTGTTCACTGCCGTCAAAAATAACTCCGTAAAAAACTGAATCGATAATATTACCCGCAGCTCCAGCAAAAATCAAAGCAATAGCCACGATCAAATAAGTAGAATGACGTTTCTTGATAGCATCTGAAAGCCACCAACCAATTCCGAACACAGCAAAAATTCTAAAAACTGTCAAAATAAGCTTCCCATATTCTCCCGGAATTTTTGTTCCCCAAGCCATCCCTTCGTTTTCAATAAAATGAATTTTAAACCATTCAAAAACAGGATACTCATCACCAAGCATAAAGTTTGTTTTTACATAAATTTTTGACAGTTGATCGACAATTAAAACTAAAAATATAAGGAAATACGCTTTTCGTAATGACATTTTATAAAATTTTGATGGGCAAAAATAACAATTAAATCAAAAAAAACGTCTTTAAAAGAACGTTTATTCGTTAGCTACAAAAGTAAATGCCATTATTTGTTTCTAATTCCTCTTCAAAAGTTATTTTTCATTCTATTTGAATTAGACTACAATCTTTTAGCAAAAAATATACGCAATAAAAAAACGCTCCTTAAACAAGAGCGTTTCTTTTTATATAACTTAACAAATATTATCGTTGCAAATTTTTAGCTTCGATGCTCATTGTTGCATGAGGAACGATTTTAAGCCTTTCTTTGCTAATTAATTTACCTGTTACTTTGCAAATACCATATGTTTTGTTTTCAACACGGAAAAGCGCATTTTTCAAATCGCGAATAAACTTTTCTTGTCTGATAGCCAACTGAGAGTTAGCTTCTTTTGACATAGTTTCGCTTCCTTCTTCAAAAGCTTTAAAAGTTGGAGAAGTATCGTCTGTTCCGTTATTCAAATCATTCATATAAGCACTTTTAATCAAGTCAAGATCTTCCTGTGCTTTTTTAATTTTTGCTTGGATTATTTCTTTGAACTCTGCTAAATCAGCGTCAGAGTATCTTGTAATTTCATCTATCATTTTATATTATTTTGAAATTAATATCATTGTTTTAATATCATCAAACTCAATTTCTGTGCCGTTTTCTAAAGCGTCAACAAAAACCAAATCATCTGTTAGTGTCTCAGACTTAATATAGTCTTCATTTTTTGAAACAGCATCTTCTAAAACACCGTCTCTTTTAATTTGTACCTTAATCTTATCCGTAACTTCAAATCCAGAATCTTTACGGATATTCTGAATTCTGTTCACCAATTCTCTCGCGATACCTTCATTTTTTAATTCCTCAGAAATTGTAATGTCAAGTGCAACTGTTATTCCGTTTGAATTTGCAACCAACCATCCTTCAATATCCTGAGATGTTATTTCGACGTCTTCTAATGATAAAGTTACATTATTTCCAGAAATAACAATATCTAACGTTCCCTGCTTGTCCAGCTGGTTGATCTGCTCTGCAGAAAAACCTTGTATTTCTTTGGAAATCAGACTCATATCTTTTCCAAAACGTGGTCCAAGAGCTTTAAAATTAGGCTTAATTTGTTTTACTAAAATTCCAGATGCATCATCTAAAAGCTCAATTTCTTTCACGTTTACTTCGGCTTTCACAAGGTCAGAAATCGCTTCAATTTCAGCTCTCTGATTCTCGTCAAGTACCGGAATCATTACCTTTTGCAAAGGTTGACGCACTTTGATCATTTCCTTTTTACGAAGTGATAAAACCAAAGAAGAGATTGTTTGCGCCTTCTGCATTTTGCTCTCTAACGTTTTATTAACAAAGTTTTCGACAAATTTTGGGAACTCAGCCAAGTGAACACTGCTAAATTGCTCGGTTTGCGTTGAACTCGTTAAATCTCGGTACAATTTATCCATGAAAAAAGGAGCGACTGGAGCGCTTAATTTGCTAATAGTTAACAAGCAAGTATAAAGCGTTTGGTAAGCTGCAATTTTATCATGAGCGTATTCGCCTTTCCAGAAACGGCGACGGCATAAACGAACATACCAGTTACTTAAGTTCTCTTGAACGAAGTCAGAAATTGCTCTTGTAGCTTTTGTAGGCTCATAATCTTCATAACATTCATCAACAAATTTGATTAATGAATGAAGTTCAGAAATAATCCATTGATCGATTTCTGGTCTTTCGTTTAACGGAATTTCCGCTTCTGCGTATTCAAACCCATCGATGTTAGCATATAACGAAAAGAAAGAGTAAGTGTTGTATAAAGTTCCGAAGAATTTACGGCGAACCTCAGCAATTCCTTCAATATCGAATTTTAAGTTATCCCAAGGATTTGCATTCGAAATCATATACCAGCGCGTAGCATCTGGGCCATATTCTGCAATTGTTTCAAAAGGATCTGTCGCATTTCCTAAACGTTTCGACATTTTTTGTCCGTTTTTATCCAAAACCAAACCGTTTGAAACTACGTTTTTATACGCTACTTTATCAAAAACCAAAGTTCCGATTGCGTGCAACGTATAAAACCATCCACGAGTTTGATCTACTCCTTCTGCAATGAAATTCGCAGGGAAATCTTTATTCTCGTCGATTTTATCTTTGTTTTCAAAAGGATAATGCCATTGTGCATAAGGCATTGCTCCAGAATCAAACCAAACGTCAATCAAATCGCTTTCGCGCTTCATTAGTTTCCCAGAAGGTGAAACTAACGTAATTTGATCCACTACATTTTTGTGCAAATCAATTAAATCATAATTTGATTCAGACATATTTCCGATTTCAAAACCTTTAAACGGATTCTCTTTTTGAAAACCTGCTTCGATAGATTTTTCGATCGCATTATATAATTCTTCAACAGAACCAATAAGAACTTCTTCTTTTTTGTCTTCAGTTCTCCAAATTGGCAATGGAATTCCCCAATATCTAGAACGAGATAAGTTCCAGTCGTTGGCATTTTTGAGCCAGTTTCCAAAACGTCCTTCACCAGTAGATTTAGGTTTCCAATTGATAGTTTCGTTCAGGTCGAACATTCTATCTTTTACATCGGTTACTTTAATGAACCAAGAATCTAGTGGATAGTATAATAACGGCTCATCAGTTCTCCAGCTGTGTGGGTAACTGTGCACGTATTTTTCAACTTTAAAAGCTTTATTTTCTTCTTTTAATCGAATAGCAATTTCAACATCTACAGATTTCTCTGGAGCCTGTCCTGCATCGTAATATTCATTTTTAACGTATTTGCCAGCCAAATCACCTAAATGTGAAGTGAATTTTCCTTGCAAATCAACTAACGGAACTGCATTTCCTTCTTCATCCAAAACCAACATTGGCGGAACTTCCGGTTTTGCTTCTTTCGCTACTTTCGCATCATCTGCACCAAAAGTCGGCGCTGTATGCACAACTCCCGTTCCGTCTTCCGTCGTAACGAAATCTCCGGCAATTACTCTAAAAGCATTTTCAGCATTTTGATATGGTAATACATATGGCAATAATTGCTCGTAACGAATTTCTACTAAATCGGCTCCTTTTGTTTCAGTTAAGATTTTGTATGGAAGTTTTTTGTCGCCGTTTTTAACATTATCAAAATCAGCATCGTCTTCACTTAAGAAAAATCCTTTTCCAAATTGTTTTCCAACTAGATTTTTAGCCAAAACAACATTGATTGGCTCAAAAGTATATTGATTGAACGTTTTTACTAAAACATAATCGATTTTTGGCCCAACTGTCAAAGCCGTATTTGATGGAAGTGTCCAAGGCGTTGTCGTCCAAGCCAAAATGTGGATATCTCCAAAACCTTTTAAAAAGCTTGGAAGTGTTTCTGGCAAAGTTTTGAATTGCGCAACAATCGTAGTATCTGTAACGTCTCTGTAAGCTCCAGGCTGGTTTACTTCGTGAGAAGACAATCCTGTCCCTGCTTTTGGAGAGTAAGGCTGAATCGTGTATCCTTTGTACAACAAACCTTTATCATAGATTTGCTTCAAAAGCCACCAAACCGATTCCATGTATTTTGGTTTATACGTCACATATGGATCTTCCATATCAACCCAATACCCCATTTTTTCGGTCAAGTCATTCCATACGTCGGTATAACGCATAACGGTCTTTTTACACGCTTCGTTATATTCTTCGATCGAAATTGTTTTGCCAATATCTTCTTTTGTAATTCCTAATTCTTTCTCAGTACCCAATTCTACAGGCAAACCGTGAGTATCCCATCCGGCTTTTCTTTTAACCTGAAAACCTTTTTGAGTTTTATATCTGCAAAAAATATCTTTAATCGCACGCGCCATTACGTGGTGAATTCCTGGTAATCCGTTTGCTGAAGGCGGACCTTCAAAAAATACGAAAGGCTCAGCACCTTCGCGAGTTGTGACACTCTTTTCAAATATATTTTCTTTCTTCCAAAAATCAAGAACTTCTGACGCTACTGTTGGCAAGTCAAGTCCTTTGTATTCAGTAAATTTTGTACTCATTTTATCCTTTTCTTAAACGAGGTGCGAAAGTAAGGAATTTTGAGGAAAATAGATAAAAGATGAGAGAAAAAAGACCGCTTGGAGACAATTTCAGGTAGATTCCGCAAAAAATATTGCTTTTTTTGTTGATTTAAGAGAAAACTTCTTTTAAAATCTCCAAAGATTTAGGTTTTTTGAATCCGTCCAAATGAAAACTGTAATAATCAATCAAGATTTTAAGCAGCATTTGCCTTTCCAAAACATGAAAAACTTTCTGATCGTTGTCGAATTTTAAATCGATTAGTTTTTTCAATAAGCTCGTTTCATGTTCGGTGAGTACATTTCCATTTTGAAAATGAGTAAAAACGCCATCGTTCACATCAAAAAAAGGCAAATCGATTTCAGAAATATCTGGATAAAAACCCAGATATTTTGTGATTTCTAAAAGCAAAATCAAATGAAAATTCGAAATTTCATCGTGATGATCCAGCCAAGTCAAAGCCGTTTCCAAAAACAAAAAAAGTGATTCGTTTTTTTCTTCTTCTTGAATGGAATAATGAAGCACTTCCGACAAAAACATCACCATTGTACTTTTAAAAATATCAGTATGAATAGTTTGAAAAGGAACAGCAGTTTTCAACTCTTTAAAATTTTCCAACGTGCCTTTATTCTTATGAACAGCTTCGATTTCTAAAATTGACAACGGCTGAAAATAAGCAATTTTCTGGCTCGTTTTCCGACTCGAAAAAGCATCGCGCACAAAGTACGATTTCAGTCCGTTTGAAAGTGTAAAACATTTTACAATCAAACTTTTTTCCTGAAATTTTAAGGATGAGATTACTATGGCTTTGGTTTTTACTTGCATTTTTCTAGCGTCTAATTTCCAAAAGTAGCATTATATTATATAAAAACTATAATCGAAGTTTCTCCCTATTCGACTTTAAAATACCTGCAAATTTCTTTGTAAATATCTCTGCTCCTTTGCTATTTAGGTGATTTACGTTATAAAATAACGTTTTTTCATAACACATATTATCATTGGAAAAATCATAAAAACATAAATTATAACGCTTAGAAAGTTCTTTATAAATACCAATTATTTCATTTCTATTCGACACAAAATGTTGCCCTTCTATAAATTCAGGAGTATATAACAAAATTAAATTTATTTTCATCCCTTTACATTCTTTAATAAAAACTTCAAGAAGATCTCTAATGTTTTTATTCACTTGGGCCTTATACGATTTTCGCTTACTCTTAAGCTTATCAAAATCTGCATTCCATTGCTTATCCATGCCCAAAAAACCATTATGCCTATAATGCTGTTTTGAAGTTCCATCCTTCAGATATTTCAAACTCTCTCTTAACACACTACTCTTACCAATATACCTTACTAATGGAATATAATAATCCCAAACATCATAGCTAATATATGAATCTGTATAGCTCCTAACATTTTCGTTCCAGAGCATATAGGGAAGATATTGATCAGCTGCATATAAACCAACTTCTTTTTTCAAAGAAAACATATCAACCGACAGGATTATTGTTTTTGGCTTCTTATTATATTTAAAAAATTCTAGATGGCGTAAATATTGCAAATCAAACGAATGCCCATCATTTCCAAAATTATACACAGACAAATTCAATGAATCCTTAACTATTTCCGGATCAACATGAACCCATGCTCTAGATGATCCATAAATGGCAATATCACAATTTGCTTTTGAATTATAAATATCATTCATCACTTCAAATTCACCTGGATATTCAATTGATTTCTTCAGAAAATATGAAATTCCAAAATCAAGGGGAAACGAAATAACAGCAATAGGCAGTATGAAATAACAGACCAATTTAAAAATAAATTTTTTCATACTTTAAAACTGAAAATAAATAAATTGTTGTTCTTTACCACTAAAACAAAAAATAGCAACGATAATCATATAATAAAATAAATATCTAAAAATAGGCTTCCATTTTAGTCCAAACTTAGCTATTGCAAATTGATTTTCTCTACCTATCCATTCAATTAGAACAAAAAATGACAATAATAAAAACAATATCTTTTTAAAATCATCACCATGATATATAGGATAACTAAACAACGAACTCGAAAAAATCTCCGAAATATAATTCAAAGCATGTTTCAGGTTATCTGCTCGAAAAAATATCCAAGCAAAAACGGTTAAACAAAATGTCAAACTCATTTGAAGAATTTCTTTCAAATTAGGTACGCATCTACCTTGAGCCACAATATTCAGATTTTTCCTATTTGTTCTAAAAATAATTGAAGGCATAATATACATTGCGTGTAGAAGTCCCCATACTATAAAGGTCCAATTGGCTCCATGCCAAAAACCACTCACTAAGAAAATGATAACGGTATTCCTGATTTTCATCCAAGTTCCGCCTTTACTTCCACCTAAGGGGATATACAAGTAATCCCTAAACCAAGTTGAAAGAGAAATATGCCATCTTCTCCAGAATTCTGCAATATCTCTAGAAAAATAAGGAAAAGCAAAATTTCTTAATAAGTCAATACCAAAAAGGCGTGCTGTTCCTATGGCAATATCAGAGTAACCAGAAAAGTCTCCATAGATCTGAAATGCAAAAAATATTGCACCTAATACAAGTGTACTACCTGAATATTGGACAGAATTATCAAAAATCTCATTAGCACATTGAGCACATTGATCAGCTATCACAACTTTTTTAAACAATCCCCATAAAATCTGTCGCAATCCGTCTGCGGCTAAAGCATAATCAAAAACTCTTTTCTTCTGAATTTGAGGAAGAAGATGTGTAGCGCGTTCGATAGGCCCTGCAACAAGCAAAGGAAAAAAACTTACAAATACAGAATAATCGACAATGTTTTTTTCTGCAGATATCCTTTCTTTATAAATATCAATTACATACGATAGGCCATGAAAAGTATAAAATGAAATTCCAACCGGCAATAACACATCTAATGTCAAAGGATTTATATGAAAACCAAACTCAGAAACGCCTTCAGCAAAAGATTCAACAAAGAAATTATAATACTTAAAAATACCTAAAAAACCAAGATTAATAGATATACTAAGCCAAAACCAAAATTTTCGAGTGGTTTGATTATTAGATTCAGCAATTTTTATTCCTGAAAAAAAATCTAACATCGTAGAAAAGATTAACAGGAATAAAAACCTCCAATCCCAGCAAGCGTAAAAAAAGTAACTCGATAAAAGCAATAATATGTTTTGAGCTTTAAGTGATTTATTAAATACAAACCAATACAATATAAAAACTAATGGTAAAAAAATCGCAAAATTTATAGAATTAAAAAGCATTAAAAAGATTTGTGGTTTGCATTTAGTTATTAATTATTTATAAATTTCTTATCGAATAATCATCAATTTCTTAACCTTTGTTTCTCCACCGTCTTGAGCTGAAATAAAAATCATATAAACTCCGGAAGTAACTTTATATTTTCCAAAAGCAGTTGTATCCCACTCTATAGTTCCTCCTTCTGAGGTAGTCTCATAAACCAAATTCCCTTCAATGTCTGTTATTTTAACATTGGCTTTATTTAATAATCCAGCCACTTTTACGGTGCCGCTATAGGTTGGGCGAACTGGATTTGGATACACATACACACTATTCAAATCCTCATTGGCTTCAGTATTAACCCCTTTAAAAGAAATCAATCCTTTATTAGTAGCAATAAAAACTTCGCCAGTGCTGCTGTTTATTTTAATTTCATTTATGGCGTTGCTCGGTAAAGGAGAATTGCTGATTGTAAAATGGTATTTCGTTTCTTGTCCGTTTGGCGAAACCATAAAAACACCAGAATCACTGGTACCAATCCATTTATTATTTGCGCCGTCAACTGCAATTGTGGTTATAAATTGCTCATAGAGCAGTTCTTGAGCCACATTATCTTCCATAATTATAATTGGATTTGCTTTTAGCTGACTCTCATTTTGAAAATTCCCAACATTTGACAAAACGCGCAACCCCTTTGTTGTTCCTATCCAAAGCTGATTTTTAGTATCAATTGCCAGCGCTCTTACATCAGCAACTGGAAGATTTCCAGCATCGGCACCAAAAGCCATTTTTTTGAATGTGTTTGTCGCTTCATTAAAACCAACAACACCGTCGCGATTTGTTGCAATCCATTTTACATTATTTCTATCCACTAAAATACTCGCATAACTGCTCGCCTCGGCATCATCCAAAATCGAAGTCATTGCATAACTTCCCCATTGATTATTCGATTTCAAAACTTTCAATCCGTTTTTGATTCGGCTGTTGGTTACCCACAAATTCCCATTTTTATCAAAAGCCGTCGCATTAATGCGGA
The DNA here is from genome assembly GCF_007341385.1 of Flavobacterium daemonense. Taxonomy (GTDB): domain Bacteria; phylum Bacteroidota; class Bacteroidia; order Flavobacteriales; family Flavobacteriaceae; genus Flavobacterium; species Flavobacterium daemonense. The sequence continues at coordinate 228,218 of NZ_VJYD01000003.1, read as the reverse complement.
CATCAATATAACTTGGACCTTCAGTCGTAATCGATTCTAAACCACTGTTTTTTTCGTTGTACAAAAAGTTCGGCACATCATTTTCTATTCGGAGCAATCCAGAAAAGAAAGAACTTGCATAAACTTGATTCTCATTTTTTGGATTAACAATAACTCTAGTAATCGACTTTGCATTTAAAACAGAAGAATAAGGGATATTCAACCAGCCAGAAGTATTGAATTTGCTGACTCCATAACTATCTAAATCGTACGGATTATAATAGGTATCATAATCTCCATATACAGCCCAAAGAACATTTGGCGTAACATCCATCGAAAAAATATTGTTTCGCGCTGGTCCGGCAGGCGTATTATTCGCAAATGTGCCGTTGCTCGAAAGTGATGAAGAAAACAAACCTTTTTCTTTTGTTCCAATAAAAATCACATCGCCTACAGCAGTTGCGCATGTAAAATTCAAAGTATTATCTAAAACCTGCGAATTACTGATTTGACGAATCAAAGTCATTTGATTATTATAGACATAAACCGCATTTGAAATCGTAATAAACAAATTATGATTTTTTGCCCTCATATCAACCGAAGCCTGCGGAAGCTGAAAAAAACCAACAAAATTACTTGAGTTGAATCGGTGAATATTACCAGCAGAATTAATCGCAATCAATTCTGTATCGATACTTTCAATACTTGACCAATCGCCAGAATTGACAACAGACCACTGCTGAAAATCATTTAAGTTAGGATTCGTAATATCGGCGCGGCGTATTCCGCTTGAAGTTGCTGCATAAATAAATCCGTTAAAAAATGCAGTTTGCTTTACACTGATTTCTGCACCATTGTCACCAATAAAATACGTATCGCCAAATTGAGATGTTGCCAAATTGAACTGTACAATTCCGAAATCACAGGAAACATAAACCAATCCGTTATGCTCCATAAAATGATTGATTTTTTTGATATTTGGTGCTAATTGTTTGTTGATGATATCGACAACTTTCAGCATACTTCCATCAGCCTCATTAATCACAATCATAAGACCGTTTTCATAACCAACGATTGTTTTTTTGAAAGCCTCACTATAATAAACTGCCGAAATCGTCTGTCCTGAAAGTCCATCAACAGTTGTAATGGTTTTGCTAGTATTTGCTGTAGTATTTTTAACAAACAAAGCATTTTCTGAAGCCGCATAAACCGCAGAAGATGATTCTGAAATATCTTTTATTTCGTTAAACGAAAAATAACCTTGCCATGACAATTTATTCTGCGAAAAAGCAAATTGAAACAGGAGCAAAAACAAAATATACAGAAAACCTTTTTTCATTATTTTATGCATTCAGATTGACAAATATACTACAAACGAAAGTATTTGTTTTTTGTTCTTATACAAATAAAAAAATGCCTTCAATTGTCTCGCAACAATCAAAGGCATCTCAAAAAACTATAACTAAAAATTACACTACACCTTGAGCCAGCATAGCATCGGCAACTTTAACAAATCCGGCAATGTTTGCTCCTTTTACGTAGTTTACATAACCGTCTTCTTCAGCACCGTATTTTTTACATTGATTGTGAATTCCAACCATGATATCTTTTAATCTCAAATCCACTTCTTCACTTGTCCAGTTCAAACGAATAGAGTTTTGCGTCATTTCTAATCCAGAAGCTGCAACTCCACCAGCGTTAGCCGCTTTTCCAGGTGCAAAAAGCACTTTATTATCTAAGAAAAGTTTAATTGCATCTAAAGTAGATGGCATATTCGCCGCTTCAGTTACACATAAAACTCCGTTGTCGATTAGTTTTTTAGCATCATCTCCGTTCAATTCGTTTTGAGTAGCACAAGGAATCGCAATATCAACTTTTACTTCCCAAGGGCTTTTTCCTTTATGGAATACCGCATTTGGATATTTTTCTAAATATCTTTCTGCTCTGTTATCACCAGTTGCTCTCATTTCAAGCATGTGGTCGATTTTTTCTCCAGAAATTCCTTCTTCATCATAAATATAACCATCAGGACCAGAAAGCGTAACCACTTTTCCTCCTAATTCATTTACCTTCAAAGCAACTCCCCAAGCAACGTTTCCAAATCCTGAGATCGCAACTCTTTTTCCTTTAATTTCGTGACCAATAGTACGAAGCATTTGATCTGTAAAATATACAACTCCGTAACCTGTAGCTTCTGGTCTGATTAATGAACCTCCGTAAGCCAAACCTTTTCCAGTTAAAACTCCGGTAAATTCATTTCTGATTCTTTTATATTGACCAAACAAATAACCAATTTCTCTTGCTCCAACACCAATATCTCCAGCAGGAACGTCAAGGTCTGGACCAATGTGACGACACAATTCTGTCATAAACGATTGGCAGAAACGCATAATTTCACCATCAGATTTTCCTTCTGGATCAAAATCAGAACCTCCTTTTCCTCCTCCCATTGGAAGAGTTGTCAAACTGTTTTTAAATACTTGCTCAAATGCCAAGAATTTTAAAACTGATAGGTTTACTGTGTGATGAAATCTTATTCCACCTTTATAAGGTCCAATCGCTGAGTTCATCTGGATTCTAAATCCTCTGTTTACGATGATTTCTCCTTTGTCATCAACCCACGGAACTCTAAAAATTACAGATCTTTCCGGTTCAGCTATTCTAAGAAGTAAATTTTTCCCGTCATATTTTTTTCTTTCAGCAATAAACGGAATAACCGTTTCTGCAAATTCTCTGACAGCTTGAAGAAACTCTGGCTCGTTTGGATTTTTTGACTCCACCAGAGCCATAAATTCATTTATTTTTTGTTCCATTTTTAAATCAATTATTCAAATAATAGTTTTTAGCTTACATCTAATTATAATACGAAAATACGCAATAGAAAACGTTTTCGTAACAACATGCAAAGATAAGGCAAAACAATCATGATTTGTTATTTTTTTTCGTTTTTGGAGAAGAATTGTGTATTTTTTAAACAAAAGGAAAAATACAATTTTACACGTCCGGAATTACACCAATTAATCCCACTTAAAGTCAGAAAATTAAGTGTTTTGTTACTAATTTTTTAATAGACTTATATAATATTTTGTTTAGACAACCTTTTTTATATATTTGCCATGATTTGAAAGCCCCCATACTATGCTCAAACCCGTAATTATCACGCTATTTGCCTTTTTTGCAATCAATACCACAGCGAATGCACAATCCAATTTAGCACAAGAAATAGGAATATTCGCAGGACCTGTTACACTGCAGTCAGATTTTGGACAAAGAAACAATTTTGACACCAATGTTGGGAACAGTGGATTTGGAATTGGACTGATGCATTTTATCAACTTTTCAGCAGCCAATAACCACGAAAGTTTTTTCACAGAGCACTTTAAAGTTCGATCTGAACTTTCATTTAGCCATACACAATTAAAACATTATGGAGAATGGGTTGATAAAAAACCACCTACATTAGCAGTTATACTTCTCCAAAACATGCATGCTAGCTCAACAACGGTAGGATTAGGATCTCAATTAGAATTTTCGCTAATTAAAATTCATGATTTCGAAAACACAGTTGGCAGCTTTAATCCGTATGTGAGTGCTGGATTCCAGGTAAATTATTATTCTGCAAAAGTGGGTTCTCATTTAGGAGACATGACACTTCCAAGTGTTACAGTTGGGAAATATCTAATGCCATCTGACGGACGACCTCACGGATTTTCAACAGAAGACGGAGTTGTAGTCTCTGCAACTGGAAGCATAGGTGTTCACTATAAAATGACAACGATGAGCGATTTGATGTTTGAAACACGTTTTCAGATGTACAGCAACGACTGGATCGACGGTTTAAATCCAAATAAAGACGTTTATAAAGAAAACAAGTCAAATGACTGGCAAGTTTGGTTTAACTTTGGATATATCTACTACTTAGAATTCTAAAAATATTTCAAGCTCTAAAATATAAAATCCCAAATTCCAATTATAAGATCGGAATTTGGGATTTATTTTTATTTAGAATCTAATCTTTATGCCAAAGCTTGTTCCAAATCGGCAATTAAATCTTCCGCATCTTCAATACCAACGCTCAATCGAACTAAATCATCAGTAATACCAACTTCTGCTCTCTTATCTGCAGGAATTGAGGCATGCGTCATCAACGCCGGATGATTTGCTAAAGATTCAACACCACCTAAAGACTCTGCAAGTGTAAACACTTTCAATTTCTCTAAAAAGTCAATAGAATCTTCTTTTTTACCCGATTTAAAAGTAAACGAAACCATTCCGCCAAAAGCTTTCATTTGCTTTTTAGCAATTTCATGAAACGGATGATTTTTTAATCCAGGATAATAAACCGTCTTAATTTTTGGATGATTACTCAAAAACTCCACTACTTTTTCTCCGTTTTCACAATGTCTTTGAACACGTAATGAAAGTGTTTTAATTCCTCTTAAAACCAAGAAACTGTCCATTGGCCCTAAAGTTGCGCCCGTAGCAAACTGCTGAAAATGCAATTGATCGCCTAATGCTTCATCTTTTACAATTAAAGCGCCGGCAATAACATCAGAATGTCCTCCTAAATATTTCGTTGCTGAATGCATTACGATGTCAGCTCCTAGATCAAGAGGTTTTTGCAAATAAGGCGTTGCAAAAGTATTATCAACAGCAAACAAAACATTATTTGCTTTTGTGATTTTGGCCACTTCTTCAATATCAGCCAATTTCATTAATGGATTTGTTGGTGTTTCAACCCAAACCAATTTTGTGTTTTCATTGATTAGCGACTTCAACTTAGCAAGATCGGTCATATCAACAAAATGGAATTTAATTCCGGAATCTTTATAAATTCTAGAAAACATCCTGTACGTTCCGCCATATAAATCATCCATTGCAATGATTTCATCACCTGCTTTAAACGATCTCAAAATACAGTCTGTTGCCGCCAATCCAGATGAAAAAGCAAGACCGCGTGTACCATTTTCAATACTTGCCAACGCATTTTCTAAAGCTGTACGAGTTGGATTAGACGCTCTACTGTATTCATAATCTGCTAAAGGTTTTCCTGGACTTGTCTGGATAAAAGTTGAAGTTTGATACACCGGAGGCATTACTGCTCCTGTACTTGGATCATGATGCTGACCTCCATGTATTACTTTAGTATTGAATTTCATATAGTTACAAATTTTAAATGCTTAAATACTGTACAAATTTACCGTTTAATTTATTCTAATCCTGAACCAAGTTCTTACCTTTGTATATAATTAACACTTTTTTACTTAAAACAACTGCAAATCAGACTTTTATGCAATGAAAATTCTATTTCAAAAAAAAAGTGTTATCTTTTATGTCTCCTAACAAATAACTTTTACATATATGAAACATTATGCTTTTTTAGTCTTTTTGTTTTTGATATTCACAAGTTGTAACAAAGAGCTTTCATTTGAAAATGAAACATTTGACGAAAAATCCGATCTTCCTTGCAAAAATGATTGTCCGCAAATAACAATCGACATTCCTATTGCAAAAAACAAAGGAATTCCTGCCGATAGCATCAATAAAAAGGTTTTTTCGGTCGTAAAAGAAATCGTTTATTTTGGCGAAGAACCTGCAAAAGCCAACGATTATAATACGCTGGCAAAATCTTTTATTGCTTCATACGAAGAAATGCATAAAAAATTTCCAACTGAAACTTTTGGATGGGAAGGAAAAATCGTGGGTAATGTCGAATTCCATTCGGAAACAATTTTAAACATAAAAATCGATCATTATACATTTACGGGAGGTGCACATGGCTATCAAGGTTTTAGATCGCTCTTATTTGATCCAAAAACTGGAAAGACGATTTTTAACGATCAATTGTTTAAAGACGAAAAAAAATTTATGGCTTTCGCCGAAAAAAAATTCAGAGCAAAATATAAAATCCCTTCCAGCGCCAATATCAATGCAACGGGATTGATGTTTGAAAATGATAAATTTCAATTGCCACAGAATATTTTTTATACAGAAGAAGGCTTGCTTTTATATTACAATTCCTATGAAGCCGGATCTTATGCCGATGGCCCAAAAGACATTTTATTTCCATATGCCGAAGTAAACCAATTTTTGAAATACCAATAAATAAGGTTCTAAGTTGCTAAGATTCTGAGATTCTAAGTTTTTTTCCACTTAAAAATTATTGAACATCGTATTTCATTTTCCTTAAAATTCTAAGTGCTTCTTTAAAAGACAAATAAACTTGCGGAAAAGGCTTCAACAACAATTTTGAATCAATTAATTTTTGTTTGGCTTCGTCAAAACCATTCAAATAACAAATCATAAAAGTAGAAGGAAGATTTTCGAGATCAGTCAATTCGCGCTCGGATAAAGCAAATCCTTTTTGTAGTTTTTGAAGCAGTGCCATATTCGAATTATAAATATGATAGAGCATTTTTCGGTTGAATTCTGGTGGTTGGAAAAGCATTTTTCGGTCAATTTTATAATAACCGTTGTCAAAAAAATGAATTGTTTGTTCTTCTAAAGGATAATAACTGGTTTTATCATTTAGTCCCAGCGGAACATATTCGGTAATGGTAAAACTATCATCATCATAAAAAATCGTAACAACATCTTGCGCCGAATAAAAAAGTTTAATTTGTTCGTTGATCAACTCAATGTCAACGCGAGAAAGAAAGGTTTTATCTCTCGATTTTTTGGGAACTCCCGCCCAGCAAATCACAAATAATTCTTTAAAAACATGATATTTCGGCGACATATCTTTGTGCCTGAAATTCATAAAATCAAAAACGCCGTCTAACGTATATTGAATACTATTTCGGGAACTGTTTTCGATTCCAATTACAGTTTCGGTATTTTGATAATTTTTCTCGACTTCTTCGTGATTTTCTAAAGGAATCGAATTGCTTCCCCGCCTCACAAAAACGCTATTGGCTAAAATTGTATGAATACCTTTTTTGAAATACGATATTTTGCTTTTTGGCTTAATCGTAACAAGACCGATCACTTTGTCTTTTGGAAGATTCGGAAAGGGAACATTTTCGTATTGAATCTTTGGAGGATTTTCTAGAAAAGCGTTGACTAAATTCTGAATTCGGCTATCGTCAAAAAAATCATCACCAACAATTTCATTGTCCTGATCTTCAACACCAACTACGATGTATGAATTATTCGTAGGATTAGAGTTTGATAACGCGCAAATATGTTTCAAGAATTTTCCCTTTCCTTCGCGCGTATGAAGATTCAGCTGCCTTTTTTTATCATAAAAACTGCTCTCGTCGTTATGCGCGAGTAAATTCTTTATCAAAAGGCGTTTGTTGATCATAGTCTAATTTTTTTTGCCACTAATTGCACTAATTTACACTAATTAAAACATCGAAATCATTTAAATCCCAATCCATAACCTTAAAACGTAAAAAAGACGCACTGCTGTGCGTCTCTACAATAAAATTTTCTATCAAATATTTTTCTTGACAATTGTTGCTGAGGCCTGAGCTGTTGGAAACACAATCAAATCGGCAATATTTACATGATATTTTCTTGACACCACAAAATGAATAATATCTGCAATATCTTCTGCTTGCAATGCATCTAAACCTTTATATACATTGGATGCTCGGTCAGCATCGCCTTTAAAACGCACTTCACTGAATTCAGTCTCTACCATTCCTGGATGAATTGCCCCTACTCTAATTCCGTACGGATTCAAATCCATTCGCATTCCATTGTTAATTGCATCAACCGCATGTTTTGAAGCACAATACACATTTCCGTTTGGATAAACTTCTTTTCCTGCAATTGATCCAATATTGATAATATGTCCCGATTTTCTTTCGATCATCTGCGGAATAATTGCTTTAGAAACATACAAAAGTCCTTTAACGTTAATATCAATCATGGCATCCCAATCGTCAATATCTCCATTCTGAATTGGATCTAAACCATGCGCATTTCCAGCATTATTTATTAAAACGTCGATTTGCGAAAAATCTGCTGGCAAAGAATTGATTTCACTAAAAACGGTATCTTTATCTCGAACATCGAAAGATAAAGAATGAACTTCTGTAAAAGCTGAAAGTTCTTTTTCTAATTCTTCTAAACGATCTTTTCGTCTTCCACAAAGAATAACTTTATAATTGTTTTTTGCCAATATTTGCGCGGTTGCCTTACCAATTCCGCTTGTTGCTCCAGTAATTAGGGCTGTTTTTTTCATTTTAAAATATTTTGTTTAAACACATAGAAACATAGCTCTACTTTGCGCTAAAGGCATTTCATTTGCATTAATTCACATAGCTATTATATGTAAGTGAAACGCTAAATTCTTCTCTTTTCAAATAAAAGTAGAGCTATGTTTCTATGTGTTTATTTTTTCGAATTTGCTGAATACTAAAAACTGTAAACTGAACACTAAAAATTAAGGCACATCGTCGCCCATACTTTCTGTCCAGATTGCAAACCAGTCTTCTTTATCCATATCTAGTTCAACAGCTTTTAACAAAGCTTGAATTCTTGCAATGTTAACAGTTCCCGCAATTGGAATAACGCGAGCCGGATGTTTCAAAATCCAAGCAAGCAAAAGCGTATCTGCGCCTAAATGGTATTTTTCCAAAAGTACAGAAAACAGTTTTTTCAATCGGCGTGTTTTTTTGGTATCTTCTCTAAAAACCGTTCCAAGCGGATTCCATGACAACGGACGAATTCCGTGAGTCTGCATATAATCCAAACTTCCGTCAACCATTGGTTCAAAATGCGTTGCCGAAAATTGCACTTGGTTATAGCTTACTTCTGTTTTCTGACGAATCAATTCGGTTTGAGAATTCGTAAAATTCGAAAGTCCGAAATCAATAATTTTTCCTTCCGATTTTAATTTCTCAACTGCTTCCGCAATTTCGTCAGCCTGCATCAACGGACTTGGTCTGTGCAGCAAGAAAACATCTATATAATCTGTTTTTAATTTTTTTAGCGATTCTTCTGCAGACCAAATAATATAGTCTTTAGAATAATCATAATGTTTGATTTTGTTTTCAGGACGTTTTTCAGCAATCATCTGAATACCGCACTTGGTAATTAATTGTAATTTGTCGCGGGAAATTTTGCTTGCTTTAAAAGCTTTTCCAAAATCAGCTTCGGTAGTATAATTGCCGTAAATATCGGCGTGATCAAAAGTGGTAATTTTGTTTTCGATACTAATTTGTATCATGTTTTCCATTTCTTTAGTCGAAAGGTTTTTGTCCCATATTCCCCAATTCATAGTGCCTGAAATAATAGGCGATAATGTTGTTTTGCTCATGGTTATATTGCGTTATTTTTTATAATAAATATGCTTTTTAAAAACATATCCATCAAAGTTCTTAAAAATATAAAAATAGATTCACAATTCGTCCTTAAAATTAGGTGTTTGGTCGAAGTTTTAACCATTCTTTAACATCTTACTTCTCAAAAAATATTCAATTTGCACTCTCAAAAACTAGGCATAAAAATCAAAGGTTTAAAAAGGCTTTTAAAAATATTTATATGGAAGAAAATACAACGACTTTAGACATTAGAGCGATAAATGAAAAAATTGAGAGAGAAAGTGCTTTTATAGACCTTCTTACAATGGAAATGAACAAAGTTATTGTGGGCCAGAAACATATGGTCGAACGTTTATTAATTGGTCTTTTAGGACAAGGACATATTTTGCTTGAGGGAGTTCCTGGTTTAGCAAAAACATTAGCGATTAATACTTTATCGCAAGCAGTTCAAGGTTCTTTCAGCCGTATTCAGTTTACTCCTGACTTATTACCTGCCGATGTTATCGGAACCATGATTTACAACATCAAAGCAAACGAATTCTCTATTAAAAAAGGGCCAATCTTTGCTAATTTCGTACTTGCCGATGAGATCAACCGTGCTCCTGCAAAAGTACAATCAGCGCTTTTAGAGGCGATGCAGGAAAAACAAGTTACTATTGGCGACACGACTTTCAAATTAGATCGTCCGTTTTTAGTATTGGCAACACAAAACCCTGTTGAGCAAGAAGGAACATACCAGCTTCCTGAAGCGCAAGTTGACCGTTTTATGTTAAAAACGGTAATTGATTACCCAAAAATTGATGAAGAACGATTCGTAATCCGTCAAAACTTGAAAGGAAGTTATGAAAAAGTAAATCCTGTAGTTTCTGTAGATCAAATTTTGCGCGCTCAAGAAGCAGTTCGTGAAGTTTATATGGATGAAAAAATCGAAAAATATATCTTAGATATCATCTTTGCTACTCGTTATCCAGAGAAATACAAATTAGCCGATTTAAAACCTCTTATCAGCTTTGGTGCATCTCCACGTGGTAGTATCAATTTAGCAAATGCTGCAAAATGCTACGCTTTCATCAAACGTCGTGGTTATGTAATTCCAGAAGACGTTCGTGCTGTTGTACATGATGTATTGCGTCACAGAGTAGGAATAACTTATGAAGCTGAAGCTGAAAACATTACTTCTGTAGACATTATCAACAAAATCGTAAACGAGATTGAAGTACCTTAAAAAAGTTGATGGTTGATTGTTTTTTGTTGATGGTTCCAAAACCATAAACTAACAACCAACAACCATAAACCAAATCAAAAAATGGATACAAAAGAGCTTTTAAAAAAAGTACGGAAAATAGAAATCAAAACCAAAAGACTGAGCAATCATATCTTTTCGGGCGAATACCATTCTTCATTTAAAGGACGCGGGATGACTTTTAGCGAGGTGCGCCAATACCAATATGGCGATGATATCCGTAACATCGATTGGAATGTAACAGCACGCTACAACGAAGCTCACGTAAAAGTTTTTGAAGAAGAACGCGAATTGACCATGGTTTTAATGGTTGATATTTCGGGTTCAGAAGGTTTTGGTTCAAAAAGCCAATTTAAAAAAGACATTGTAACCGAAATAGCGGCAACAATGGCTTTTTCGGCTACGCAAAACAATGACAAGATTGGTTTAATATTATTCTCAGATAATGTCGAATTGTATATTCCGCCAAAAAAAGGCCGCTCGCACGTTTTGAGAATTATTCGTGAATTGATCGAATTTGAACCAAAAAGCCACAAAACCGATATTTCTGAAGCTTTAAAATTCTTATCGGGAACTCAGAAAAAGAAAGCCATAGTTTTTATGATTTCAGATTTTATGTCTGAAAATTACGAGCAGACATTAAAAATTGCCTCAAAAAAACATGACCTTACTGGAGTTCGCGTGTATGACATTCGCGAAGAAAAAATTCCGAATCTTGGAATGGTAAACATGCTTGATGCTGAAACTGGAAAAACAATTCTGGTGGATACCGGATCAAAAACGGTTCGAATGAATTACGAAAAACAGTATCAGGAAAGAGTAAATTATTTCAAAGAAACATTTAGTAAATCTGGTGCTGGAGTTGTAAATACAAGAGTCGATGAAAATTACGTAACTAAATTATTAGGCTATTTCAAATCGAGATAAATATAATTTTAGATTGCAGATTTTAGATTTTAGATTTTTTGAAAATCGATAAACTTATTTCTGCCAAAAATTAGAACGTAAAAAATCCGCTTAAATCTGTGTCATCAGTGTTCCATTTTTAAGCATCATTTTAGACTAAAATCTGAAATCAAAAATCAAATGAAATTAAAATTTTACATATTTCTATCTTTGCTTACTTCGGCTGTTTTTGCACAACAAAAACAAGTTGAAACAAGCATCGATACTACAAAAAACAAAATTGGGGCTGAGTTTAAACTGACTCTTAAAACGGTTGTGAGCTCAAAATCGAAAGTTGTTTTTCCTAAGCAAAAAACATTTGGCCCATTAGAAGTTATTCAGTCTTACCCTGTTGATACGGTGAAGAAAGATGGCAATTATGAGCTGATCAAAAAATATGGATTGACACAATTTGATTCGGGAAGATATGTAATTCCGAGTGTTAAGATTTTAATCGACAAAAAACCTTATTTCTCTGATTCAATCAAAGTTGAAGTTGCGAGTGTAAAAGTTGATACGCTACAACAAAAAATGTACGACATTAAAGACATCAATACTGCTGACGAAGGACTTGGAAATTGGTGGAAATATGTTTTGGCATTAGTAATTATACTTGGAATTGGTGCTTTTGTGTATTGGTATGTAAAAAAACGCCAGCAAAAGAAAATTGAAGAAGAAGTTTATAAAACGCCAATCGAAAAAGCGACAAGCCTTTTAAATAATCTAGAGCAAAAAGAATTGGTTCAAAAAGGCGAAATCAAAGAATACTATAGCGAACTTACAGATATTGCCAGAAATTATATTGAAGAAGCCATTCACATTCCAGCAATGGAAAGCACAACTTCTGAATTAATTCAAGCGATCAGAACAGCTTCGACCAAAAAGAAAATGACGTTGACGCCTGAAACGGTTGAAAACTTAGAACGCGTTTTACGTCAGGCCGATTTGGTAAAATTCGCAAAATCAAAACCGCTTGATTTTGAAATTACAGAAGACCGAAACAAAATCCAGAAAGTAATTTTAACGCTTGATAATGCAATTCCGACCGAAATTCCGTCTGAAGAAGATGAATTATTGAACGAGGCGCAAAGACAAAAACAGATCAAGCTTCAGTTACAAAAACAAAGAAATAAACGAATTACAATTGCTGTTGCATCTGTTTTTGGTTTGTTGATTGCGGCAACAGCTGTTTTAATTGCTGTAAAAGGCTTCACTAATGTAAAAGATACTGTTTTAATGAACCCAACAAAACGTCTTTTAGAAAGCGAATGGGTAAAAAGTGAATACGGAAATCCAGGCGTTTTAATTGAAACACCACAAGTTTTAAAACGAATGGATCCGATGAAAGTCCTTCCAAAAGATGCTATGGCGTTGATTAAAGAAATGCAACTTTTTGTTTATGGAGGCATGACGGACAATTTTTACATTGCAGTTTCAACAAGTAAATTTAAAACCCCAACTGAAATCGATTTGGCAAAAACCTTAGAAGGTTCATTAAAAATTATTGAAGCGCAAGGCGGACAAAATATTATTGTAAAACAGGAAGATTACCAAACAAACGAAGGTGTTCAAGGATTAAAAGGATACGGAACAATGTCGGTTATAAATCCGTTGACAAAAAGCAGCACAAAAGTGTATTATGAAATTCTTCTGTTCAAACAAGAACAAGGTTTGCAGCAAATTATTATTTCACACGAAGAAGGTGATACTTACGGAAATACGATTACAGACCGAATTTTAAATTCTGTTGAACTTAAAAAAGCTAGCAACTAATGGGAAAGATCACTTTTTTAAATCCAGAATTCTTTTGGCTGTTTCTTTGGATCCCGCTTGTGATTGCTTGGTATTTTTGGAAAAGAAACCAGCAGTCAGCAACTTTAAAAATGAGTTCAACAATAGGTTTTAAAAACAGCGAATCGTTGCTGGTAAAATTAAAACCGAGTTTACATGTTTTTAGAATTCTTGCTTTATGTTCGTTGATTATTGCTTTGGCAAGACCAAGAACAGTTGACGTGAGCAATCAAACTAAAACGACCAAAGGAATTGATATTGTTATGGCAATTGACGTTTCTGGATCTATGCTGGCAAAAGATTTAAAGCCAAACCGTATGGAGGCTTTAAAAAGAGTTGCCGCAGACTTTGTTGGAGAACGACCAAATGACAGAATCGGTTTGGTTTTGTATGCTTCTGAAGCCTATACAAAAACCCCTGTTACAAGCGACAAAGCCATCATTTTAGAAGCAATTAAAGAAATTAAATACGATACTGCTTTACAAGACGGAACCGGAATTGGAATGGGACTTGCAACAGCAGTAAATCGCCTTAAAGACAGCAAAGCAAAAAGCCGTGTTATTATTTTATTGACAGATGGTGTAAACAATGCTGGATTTATCGAGCCGGAAACGGCTGCAGATATTGCAAAACAATATGGAATCAAAGTCTATACAATTGGGTTGGGAACTAATGGAATGGCTGAATCTCCATATGCGTATGGTCCAAATGGCGGTTTCTTGTTCAAAATGCAAAAAGTAGAAATTGACGAACAGTTGATGAAAAGTATTGCCCGCAAAACAGACGGAACGTATTTTAGAGCAACTAGCAACGACAGACTAGCTCAAATATATAACGCAATCAACAAATTAGAAACAACAGAAATACAAGAATTAAAGTTCTACGATTATGACGAAAAATACCGATTTTTTGTTGGATTCGCGGTTTTCTTATTATTGTTAGAAGTTGGTTTAAGAAATACAGTTTACAGAAGCTTTATTTGATTTTTCAAATCAAAAAATTCCAATTTCATAAATTCCAAATAACAAAATTGGGATTTATAATTTGAGAAATCGCTTAATAGGTAAACAACAAAATTTGGAATTTGGAATTTCAACATTGGAATTTAAAAAATTTATGGAATTAGACGAAAAAAAATATTTATACCTTTTATTTTTACTGCCAATTTTGGTGTGTATTTTTCTTTTCAATGTGTATTGGAAACGAAAAAAACAACGCGAATTTGGTGATGTCGAAATGGTCAAAAAACTGAGCCCAGAAAGTTCTGTTTTTAAACCTGTATTAAAATTATCGATTATACTTTTAGCGCTTGCCTGTTTGATTATCGGTTTAGTAAATCCGAAGATTGGGACTAAAATGGAAACGGTTAAACGTGAAGGTATTGATATTGTTTTTGCTGTTGACGTTTCTAAAAGTATGCTTGCTGAAGATGTGGCGCCAAGCCGTTTGGAAAAAAGCAAACAAATTGTTTCTCAAATCATCAATCAGTTAGGAAGCGACCGAATTGGTATTGTGGCTTACGCAGGAAGTGCTTTCCCTGTTTTGCCAATTACAACAGATTACAGCGTTGCAAAAATGTTCTTGCAAAGTATGAGCCCAGATATGGTTTCATCACAGGGAACTTCGCTTGACGACGCAATCCGATTATCATCGACATATTTTGATGAAAAAAGCAAAACGAGCAAACTTTTGATAATGATTTCTGATGGAGAAGATCATTCTGAAGGCGCAACAGCTGCGGCTGAAGAAGCGAATAAAATTGGAATGAAAATCATCACAATTGGTGTTGGAACTGAAAAAGGAAGTACAATTCCGTTAAAAGAAAACGGTGTTGTAAGAAACCATCAAAGAGACCAAAACGGAGAAATTGTAATCACTAAATTAAATCAGGAAGGTTTAAAAACGATTGCAAAAGCTACAAAAGGAGGTTATGTTTATGGCGGCAACACTAAAGAAGTTTTAGAATACATAAAAAATGCGTTAAACAACATTCAGAAAACCGAATTTGAAGCTACACAAATGGCCGAATTTCAATCGCAGTTTCAATGGTTCATCGGCTTTGCTTTTCTTTTATTATTCTTAGATATTTTCCTTTTAGAAAGAAAAACAAATTGGATCAAAGAGTTGAATTTATTTAATGAAAAAAAATAATAAAGTTCGCCACTAATTACACAGATTTACACAAAAACAGTCGCTTTAAATAATCTGTTTTGTGAAATTCAAAAAATACGAAAACAATCAAATTAGTGACAATTAGTGAAATTCGTGGCAAATAAAAAAAACAAAAAATTTAGAATGAAAAATTTACTTCTATATATTTTACTAACCTTTTCTTTAGCAATTTCTGCTCAAGAAAAAGACAAAACATTGCCAAACGGGAACGAAGAATATAAACAGAATAAATTTGTTGATGCCGAAGCTAATTATAGAATTTCGCAATCAAAATTTCCAAAAAAAGCAGCTGCTTCATACAATTTAGGAAATACGATTTACAAGCAAAATCAAATTTCAGAAGCGAAATATGCTTACGCGAAAGCCATAAAAAATGCGAAAACACGTCCTGAAAAACATCAAGCGTATCATAACTTAGGAAATGTTTTCATGAAAGAGAAAGATTATACACAAGCGGTTGAAGCGTATAAAGAAGCGCTTAGAAATGATCCAACCGATGATGAAACGCGTTACAATTATGCTTTAGCAAAACAAAAGCTAAAAGAGAATCCGCCTAAAAACGACAACAAAGACAAGAATAAGGACAAGGACAAAGACAAGGATAAAAATAAAGATAAAGACAAGGACAAAGATAAAAACAAGGACAAGGATAAAGACAAAAAAGACGACAAAGGCGATAAAGACAAGGATAAAAAGGATGGCAAAAATGATCCGAAGAAAGATGATAAATCAGACAATAACGGACAGCCAAAACCACAGCCTGGAGGAATATCTAAAGAACGAGTTCAGAATTTATTAGATGCTGTCAACAACGAAGAAAAGAAAATTCAGGATAAAGTAAATGCTCAAAAAGTAAAAGGAAATCCTAGAAAAACAGAAAAAGACTGGTAAAGTTTAATCGTTTAATTGTTTATTTGTTTAATCGGAAAGTATCCTTTAGACAAAAAACCGATTAAACGATTTCACAGTTAAACAATTAAACAACAAACAAAAAAACCGATTAAACGAATAAATGAAAAGATTTTTAATTTTATTTCTATTCACTTTTCAAGGACTTTTGGCTCAGGTTCAGTTTGAAGCCAGAGTCAGCAAAAACACGCTTGGACTTAATGAAAGACTTCGAATAGACTTCATCATGAATGTTGATGGAGACAACTTCGAACAGCCTAATTTTGAAGGCTTCAAAGTTGTAGCCGGACCAAGTCAGCAAATAAGCCAATCGTGGATCAATGGACGAAGCTCTTTTCAAAAAATATATTCTTATATTCTGCAGCCAGACAGAAAAGGAAATGTAACCATCCGTCAAGCTGCAATTGAATTTAACGGACAGATTTACAAAACTTCGCCTATAAAAATTGTTGTTACGAATGCGGTTGCTCAGGAAAGAGATCCAAACGACAGGCCACAAGGACAAGGAAGCGAAACGTTAAATCTTGTTGCCGAAATTTCAAAAACAAATCCGTATTTGAATGAACCAATTACGGTTGTCTATAAACTATATTTCAATAATATTGGTGTTACTGGTTTTAAAGAATTGGCTAAACCAAAATACAATGATTTCTGGAATCAGAATATCGACATCAAGCAATTAGCAATCGAAGAAGGAAGTTTCCAAGGACAGAAATGCTATTTTGTAATCTTAAAAAAAACAATTCTGTATCCTCAAAAATCGGGTAAATTAACGATTGAACCACTTTCATTAGACATTGGCGTACAATTGCCGACAAATCGTCGCGATATGTTTGGCCAAATGATTATCACGGATGACAATAAAGTAGTTTCGGCTGGAGCCAAAACAATAAACGTAAGACCGCTTCCAGAAACAGGAAAACCAGCAGATTTCAGTGGTGCGGTTGGTAAATTTAATTTCGTGGTTACGCCTTCAAAAACTAGCGTAAAAAGCGGAGAAGGTTTAGACTTAATTGTTAGTGCTACCGGAACTGGCAACATGAAATTGTTTACTTTGCCAAAACCAATTGTACCAAATGCACTTGAAATGTACGATCCTGTTCATGATGAAAAAGTTACTACATCATTGACTGGAATGTCTGGAAGAATATCTGACAAGTACACAATTGTGCCTCAGTACAAAGGAAAATACATCATTAAACCGATGCAATTTTCTTATTTTGACTTAGGAACGGGTTCATACAAAACAATTACATCACAGGAAATTGCAATCGACGTATTAGACGGACCAATGCAAGCAGAAGCAAACAGCACTGCGAATGCTGCCAAAAACGTAATTTCGAAAACAGATCAGTTCAAGTATATCAAATCAAGAACGACATTAGTTTCTGTTGAAAAAGATGATTTTTATGGCTCTGATTTGTATTACGCATTATTGCTTGCGCCTTTCATCATTTTGCCAATAATTATTATTGCTAAGAAGAAAAAAGAAGCTATTGATGGTGATGTTGCTGGAAACCGCATCAAAATGAACAATAAACTGGCTAAGAAATATTTGTCTGAGGCTAAAAAACAGCTTAACAACAAAGAGCCGTTTTATATTGCACTGGAAAAAGCGATGCATAATTTCTTGAAAGCAAAACTGCATATTGAAACTTCAGAAATGAGCAAAGACAATATTCGCGAGTTGCTGTTATCAAGAAATGCAAATCCAGAATCGGTTCAAAGTTTTATTAATTTGACTGAAAATTGTGAATTTGCAAGATATGCTCCGGCATCAAGCGCTTCGATTCAGCAAGATTTTGATAAAGCTGTTTTAATTATTTCAGAATTAGAAAAACAGATAGTTTAATTTTTTTAACCGCAAAGTGCGCTAAGAAATTTGATTTAGATTGCGGAATTTTAAGTTCGCAAAGTTGAAAATCGTATTACACATCTAGAAAATGAAAAATATAGTATATCTCTTTTTATTGATCACACAGGTTTTCTTTGCTCAAAGCAGCTTTGAAAAAGGAAATGCGATGTACCAAAGAGGCAATTATCAGGAAGCTATTCAGGCTTACGAAGGTGTCATTAAAGAAAACAAACAAGAATCGGCTGAGTTGTATTTCAATTTGGCAAACAGTTATTATAAACTGAACAAAGTAGCACCGGCAATTTATAATTATGAGAAAGCATTGGTTTTAAAACCTCATGATCCAGATGTGCTGAACAATTTAAAATTTGCCAAAAAACTGACCATCGATGAAATCAAAGAAGTCCCGAAAGTGGGTTTTGCAAAACTGATTCAGAACTTTACCGGAATTTTTGATTACAATACTTGGGCAAAAATATCAGTTGGAATTGCGTTTCTTTTTTTGCTGAGTTTTATTGGTTATTATTTTTCACAGCTTACACTTTCAAAACGAATTTACTTCATCGGAATGTTTGTTCTTTTGGTTGCCTTGGCATTGAGCGTTTCAGCTGGAATGTCTGAAAAAAGTCATTTTGATAATGACCGTCCGGCAATTGTATTTTCTGAAATGAGCGAAGTTAGAAGTGAACCTCAAAAAGGCGGCGCTGCCATTTTCCTATTACATGAAGGCGCAAAGGTGTACGTTACCGAAGTTTTAGGCCAATGGAAAAAAATCGAATTAACTGACGGAACGGAAGGTTGGATTGATGGTTCAACAATTAAAGAAGTGAAATAAGTTTTTAAAATTTCAAATAAAAAAATCCCAAATTCCAATTCTAAAATTGAAGTTTGGGATTTTCTTTTTTGGATTTAAATCATATAAGTGATATAAGTAAATATAAATTAAGATTGTATTTTGTTAAATATTTATTTATACCAAATTATTTCAAATGCATATCGACAAACTTTGCGTAGACGCACTGCTGTGCGCCTCTACGATATGCGTTGGGTTGATAAATGTAGGCGCAATAATTTTTCGCAATCAAAATCGTAGAGACGCATTTCAATGCGTCTAAAATCATCCAAATCAATTCTGATAATAAATCGCCAAACGTTAAGTAGACGCATTGAAATGCGTCTCTACGAAAATTAAAACGTGTATATTTTCTCGGGCGTCACACAATAATCCAATTTCACATCGGATTCAAAAACATCAACAATCTCATTTTCGGCTTCAAAAAAAGAAAGCCCAATTTTTATAGTTTCTGGTCGGCATTCTGATAAAAATTTATCATAAAAACCTTTTCCGTAACCTACACGATTTCCATGAATATCAAATGCTAAAAGCGGCACAAAAACAACATCAATATTTGAACTCTGAACTTGAAGTCCGTTTACGGGTTCCGGAATATTGAATTCGTTTTTTTTGATTTTAGTATTATCGGTCAATAAAAAATGAGTCATTGTTCGTGTTTCAAAATCACTTTTCGAAATCACGATTTCTTTATCTTTTCCAGAAAGCAAATGCAATACAAACTCAGTATCAACTTCTTTATGTTCAACAATTGGAAGAAAAACATGAAAATACGTTTTATCCCAAATTGGCAACTGAATTAAATTATTGGCTACAGCCAAACTCTTTTCTTCAATCTCCTCTTCAGAAAGCTGTTTTCTCAAGTTCTTATAATGCAGTCTTAATTCTTTTTTATTCATCGTCATGTACCGGACTGTTTTTAGATAAATGATAAATTGCATCACCTTCGTAGACAATTGGCGAATGATTTGCGTTGATTACAAAACCATCGTGCGGCGCTTTTACTTTCTGTTCAAATTTTCCAAACGGATCTGTAATAATCGCCAAGATTGTTCCTTTCGTTACGAATCTTCCAACCAAATTAAAATCATGCAGCAAGCCAGAACATTTAGCTCGGAGCCAAAAAGAATATTTAATATAAATTGAAGGAACCGGCGCTGCTTCGACAAGTTGTTTTGAGTCTAACATGCCTAGATAATTCAACAATCGTTTTACACCAAGAACACCTTCGTTGGCAATATCATTATTGATGTCCAAAGATTTCCCCCCCTCAAAAAGAAGCATTTTTACATTTGCTTTTTCAGATGTATTTCTAAACGAACCGCTAATATTTTTTGAGTACAACGTAAAAGGTGCATTAAAAACATCAGCCAAAACTTTCAGTTCAGGATTATTTTCTGTGATTCTGATTTGAGGTGCGTTAAATCGGCTTGCACCACCGGCATGAAAATCGACAGCGAAATCTAAAATTGGTAAAATTTCCTCAACAATATGATAAGCAAATCGGCTTGCGAGCGAACCTTTTTTGCTTCCCGGAAAAACTCGGTTTAAATCGCGTCCATCAGGAAACTCGCGCGACTTGTTTACAAAACCGTACATGTTGATAATTGGAATACAAATTATAGTACCGCGGGCAGGTTTATTGATTTTTTTGCTGATAATCTGCCGTACAATTTCAACACCATTTATTTCATCACCATGAATTCCTGCCGAGAATAAAACAACAGGGCCGTCAATCTTGGAACGGCGCACAATTACCGGAATATTCAGTTTTGTAGTGGTATGCAATCTTGCGATTTCGACATTAATTGTCCTGCTTTCGCCAGGCAAAATTGTTTCATCGAAGATAACCAAAGGCTTACTATTTTTCATAAAGAATTATAAAAGCTAAATATAGAAATTATTCTTTTGATTTTGTAAATTTGAAACTAAATCGATGCTTTGGTTTTTTCGAGAAATCGAAATGATTCTTGAAAACGCCAAGCTACTCTCTTCACAAATAAAAAAGAATGCAAAAACCGTCCTTAGATCTTCAAATTCTAACCCTGCCAGACAATCCTGGCGTTTATCAGTATTATGATAAAGACGGAAAAATTTTATATGTTGGAAAAGCAAAAAACTTAAAAAAACGAGTTTCTTCTTATTTCAACAAAATTCATGACACGGCTAAAACAAATGTTTTGGTCAAAAAAATTGTTACGATAAAACACATCGTCGTTCCTACTGAAACCGATGCGCTTTTATTAGAAAACAATTTAATCAAAACGTTGCAACCGCGCTATAACGTATTGCTTCGTGACGACAAAAGCTACCCTTGGATTTGTATTAAAAAAGAACCTTTTTCGAGAATATTTCCAACAAGGAGAATGGTCAAAGACGGTTCTGAATATTTTGGTCCGTATACCAATTTCAAGACCGTTCATACTATTTTAGAATTGATTAAGGAACTTTATCCACTGCGAACCTGCAATTACGATTTAAGTCAATCAAATATCGATTCCGGAAAATTCAAAGTTTGTCTGGAGTATCATATTGGCAATTGCAAAGGTCCATGCGAAGGTTTGGAACCATTAGAAGAATATCAAAAACAGGTCGATGCAATCCGTGAAATTCTAAAAGGGAATTTTAAAGAAAGTATGAAGGACTTCAAGCGTTTGATGGTCAAATATGCTGAAGATTTACGTTTTGAAGAAGCTCAGAAAATCAAAGAAAAAATTGAAGTTCTGGAGAATTATCAATCAAGATCAACAATTGTAAATCCGAAGATTACCAATATTGACGTTTTCTCTATTGTATCTGACGAAAGTGCGGCGTATGTGAATTTTTTACAGATTTCTCACGGTTCGATTATTCGTTCGCACACTTTGGAAATGAAGAAAAAGTTGGACGAAACCGATGAAGAGTTATTAGAATTGGCGATTGTCGAACTTCGTGAACGTTTCCAATTATTGTCAAAAGAAATTATTGTTCCGTTTGAGATTGATTTGGGCGAAAACATCAAAACAACCGTTCCGCAACTCGGCGATAAAAAACAGATTCTGGATTTATCGATTCGAAATGCAAAATTCTACCGAATCGAACAATTGAAACAACTTCAAATTGTAGATCCAGACCGACATACAAACCGAATCATGGCGCAAATGCAAAAAGATTTGCGACTGCCGGTTGAACCACGGCATATTGAATGTTTTGACAACTCGAACATTCAAGGAACAAATCCTGTGGCGGCTTGTGTCGTTTTTAAAGACGGAAAACCGAGCAAAAAAGATTACCGCCATTTTAATGTAAAAACGGTTGAAGGTCCAGATGATTTTGCTTCGATGACCGAAATTGTTGGTCGACGTTATAAAAGATTATTGGAAGAAAATGAACCTCTACCACAATTAATAATTATTGACGGAGGAAAAGGACAATTGTCGGCCGCTTTAAAAAGCATTGATGAATTAGGCTTGCGTGGAAAAATCGCCATAATTGGAATTGCAAAACGTCTGGAAGAGCTTTTTTATCCCGGCGATTCGATTCCGTTATATTTAGACAAAAAATCAGAAACGTTAAAAGTGATTCAGCAATTGCGAAATGAAGCACACCGATTCGGGATCACATTTCACCGCGACAAACGAAGCAAAGCAGCACTTAATTCGTCAGTAGAAAATATTCCGGGCATTGGCGAAAAAACAATGTTGGCTTTGATTCAGCATTTCAAAAGTGTTAAAAGATTAAAATTAGCATCAGAAAAAGAAATATCGGACGTTATAGGAGTTTCAAAAGCCAAAAAAATTGTCGACTTTTACAAAACAAACCCATAAATTTTTATGCGCCCAAACAAACTCATTGCACTCAATAAGTTAAATGGATTTTTCTCAAATTCTATTTGGGGCGCAGCAATCCTACTTTTCACTCTTTTACTTCTTCCCGAAAAATCATTTTCGCAGGAACAAAAACAGGACAGCGTAAAAAGACCAAAAATTGGATTGGTTTTAAGTGGCGGTGGAGCGAAAGGTTTTGCTCACATTGGTGTTTTGAAAGTATTGGAAGAAGCTGGAATCAAGATCGACTATATTGGCGGAACCAGTATGGGAGCCGTAATCGGCGGACTTTATGCGTCTGGCTATAACGCCTCACAAATTGATTCTATTTTCAAAAAAACAAATTTCGACGAACTGATAAACGATTATATTCCGCGTTCTTCCAAAAACTTTTATGGCAAAAAAAATGATGAATTATACGCCATTACTTTGCCTTTCAGCAACTTTAAAATTGGAATTCCCGAGGCGCTTTCAAAAGGAATGTACAATTATAATCTTTTAAGCAGTCTGACGAGAAATGTGCGTCATATTCGTGATTTCAATAAACTCCCAACTCCGTTTTTATGTATTGGAACCAATATTGAAACTGGCGAAGAAGTTTTGCTGAATAAAGGAAATCTTGTTCAGGCAATGATGGGAAGCGCTGCTTTTCCGTCGTTATTTACTCCCGTTGAAATTGACGGAAACTTAATTGTTGATGGCGGCGTTGTAAACAATTATCCGATAAAAGAAGTTCGCAATCTTGGTGCCGATATTATTATTGGTGTTGACGTTCAGGATGATTTAATGAATCGAAAAAAACTGAAAAACGCCACAAGAATATTAGTTCAGATTACTAATCTTCAGTCGATTGAAAAAATGAAAAGCAAAGTAAAAGACACGGATATTTATATCAAACCAGATATTCGTGATTTTGGTGTAATTTCATTTGACAAAGGCGAAGAAATAGTCAGAAAAGGCGAAGAAGCTACTTTTGCTGTTTACGAAAGAATAAAATCGTTGGTTACAGAAGAAACTTTTTATAAAAAACCGAAGCTGAAAATCAGTTCAGATACTTTAGAAATAGAAAAAATCAACGTTGACAAATTAGACAATTATACAAAAGAATACATCAACGGTAAGCTTCGTTTCAAACCGGGAAGCACGATTACCTATCATGATTTAAAAACCGGAATGAATAATTTAAATGCTACCCAAAACTTTAGCACCATTTCATATTGTTTACAGCCAAATGGCGATCATGACGATCTAGATCTTGTTTTGAAAGAAAACCCAACACAGACTTACCTAAAACTTGGACTGCATTATGACGGCTTATATAAAAGTGGTATTTTATTGAACTTGACGCATAAAAAAACATTTCTAAAAAATGACGTCACTTCTTTTGATGTTATTTTGGGTGATAATTTTAGATATGACTTCAATTATTATGTAGAAAACGGATTTAATATCAGTTTCGGATTTCGCTCTAGACTTAATCAATTCAATCGAAATGTAACTACAAGCATAAGCAAGCTCCAAGTATCAGATCCAAATGTGAACCTTATTAACGTTGACTTTTTTGACGTTACTAATCAGGCCTATTTCCAAACCATTTTTGTTCAGAAATTTTTAATGGGGGGTGGTTTTGAATATAAATATTTAAAAATCGATTCGCCGACTTTTACAAATGAAGCAAACATAATTGATAAGAGTAATTATTTCAGTGTTTTTGGATACTTGAAATACGATTCATTCGACAATAAAAGTTTTCCACGTTCCGGATTGTATTTCTCAAGTGATGTTCAAACTTATTTAGCATCTTCAGATTACAATAATACTTTCAAGCCTTTTTCAATGGCAAAAGCTGAAATTGCATTTGCCAAAACATTGTTTAGAAGAGCAACAATTAAAGTTGGCGCCGATGCAGGATTTAACATCGGCAGCGACAGCGTTCCTTATTTCGACTATATTTTGGGTGGTTACGGATACAGCAAAATCAATAATTTCAATTATTTCTATGGTTATGATTTCTTGAGTATTGCCGGAAACAGCTATATAAAAACTGATATTACGCTGGATTACGAAATCATCAAAAAAAACCACATCAATTTTTCAGCAAACTTTGCCAATCTTGGCGATGACATTTTCAGCACAGTCGATTGGATTTCGATGCCAAAATACACTGGCTACGCGTTAGGATATGGACTAGAAACCATTATTGGGCCAATTGAAATCAAACAATCATGGTCGCCAGAAATGTCAAAAAGCTTTACCTGGTTTAGTATTGGTTTCTTGTTTTAGACTTTTATTGAAGAATACTGCAATAAAATCGTACTATTTTTTTGCTATCTAAAAATTATATCAAAAAAATTAAAATATTTTATAGTTATAAATAATATAATTTTTAATTTTACTCGGAAAAAATTACGACATTTGTTATAATGAAAACAAATTGGACAGGTTTATTAGAGTATCTTCAATTCCTAATCAAGAGAAATCCTGAATAATGGCCCTATCGAATTGAAATAATTGGTCATTTTAGAGATTGATCCAATTAGCTCTTCAATTCACATTTTCTAATTATCTAATTCACAAATTATCTAATTGAAAAAGCCATGCCATTATATCATAAACTTGGAAATTTTCCTCAAAAAAGACACACCCAGTTCGAAAAACCAAATGGAGGTTTTTATTACGAACAATTATTTGGAACCGAAGGTTTTCACGGACATTCTTCTTTGTCGTACCACGTTCACCGTCCAACACAGGTAAAAGAAATTTTAAACTCATATTCGGTTGAGCCAAAAATTGCAATCGGAAAAAACATAAAATCTTTGCTTTTTAAAGGTTTCGAATTGAAGCCTGAAAATGATTTTCTGGACAGCCGAAAAGCAATGTTAGTCAACAAAGACTGTATTATTGGTTTGGCTGCGCCGAAAGAATCACTTCGAAATTATTTCTACAAAAATGCCGATGCCGATGAAATGCTTTTCATCCACAAAGGAAAAGGAAAATTAAGAACCATGTTAGGAAATATTCCGTTTGAATATGGTGATTACTTAATTATTCCAAGAGGCATTATTTACCAAATAGAATTTGAAACTACAGAAAACAGATTGTTTTACGTAGAATCATACTCTCCATTTTATACACCAAAACGATATAAAAACCAATCCGGTCAGCATTTAGAACATTCTCCATTTTGCGAGCGTGATTTTATTTTGCCAAACGAATTGGAAACACACGACGAAAAAGGAGATTTTTTAATTAAAATCAAAAAAGAAGGCATGATTCACGAAGTGGTTTATGCGACTCATCCTTTTGATGTTGTGGGTTGGGACGGATATAATTTCCCATACGGATTTTCAATTCATAATTTCGAACCTATAACGGGGCGTGTTCATCAACCTCCTCCGGTACATCAAACTTTTGAAACGGCAGCTTTTGTCGTTTGTTCATTCTGTCCAAGACTTTACGATTATCACCCGAAAGCAATTCCGGCACCATACAACCACAGCAATATAGATTCTGACGAAGTTCTTTATTACGTTGATGGCGATTTTATGAGCCGAAATAATATTGAGCAAGGACACATCACTTTACACCCAAAAGGAATTCCACATGGTCCAGCACCAGGTGCAATGGAACGCAGTATTGGCCATAAAGAAACTCAAGAATTAGCCGTTATGGTTGATACTTTCAGGCCATTAATGGTAACGGAAGAAGCTATGGGACTGGATGATGGGAAATATTACAAATCTTGGACGGAGTAACTAGTCGAATTTAACCGCAAAGTTCGCAAAGGATTTTTCGCAAAGTTCACAAAGTTTTTAAGAGAGTTTTATCAAACCAAGTCCACAAAGCTTTGCGTTCTTAGCGATTTACAAAATCTTTCTCAAAAAAGCCTTTGCGCTCTTTGCGGTAAAAAAAACTTAAACACAACATTTCGGAAAATCAATTAAACGATTAGCCGATTAAACAAATAAACATCATGTCAAAAGAAGTTAAATCAGTAGAATACGGATTAGAGAAAATCTTTGAAGGAGCACAGGATTTCCTTCCATTATTAGGAACAGATTATGTAGAGTTTTATGTAGGCAATGCAAAACAATCTGCACATTATTATAAAACAGCTTTCGGATATCAATCATTGGCTTACGCCGGATTAGAAACTGGAGTAAAAGACAAAGCGTCTTATGTATTGAAGCAAGACAAAATCAGAATTGTTTTGACAACGCCTTTAACAGCAGATTCTCCAATCAACGAACATTTGAAAAAACATGGTGACGGAGTAAAAGTTGCAGCACTTTGGGTTGAAGATGCTACAAAATCTTACGAAGAAACTATGAAACGCGGTGCGCGTTCTTTCATGGAACCAACTGTTGAGGAAGATGAATTTGGGCAAGTTATCCGTTCTGGAATTTACACGTACGGTGAAACAGTTCATATTTTTGTAGAAAGAAAAAACTACAATGGTGTTTTCTTGCCAGGTTACAAAGAATGGAAATCAGACTACAATCCAGAACCAACAGGATTAAAATATATCGATCACATGGTTGGAAATGTGGGTTGGAATGAAATGAATACTTGGGTAAAATTCTACGAAGAAGTTATGGGATTTGTGAATTTCCTATCTTTTGATGACAAACAAATCACGACGGAATATTCTGCATTGATGAGTAAAGTAATGTCAAACGGAAATGGAAGAATCAAATTCCCAATCAATGAACCAGCCGAAGGAAAGAAAAAATCACAAATTGAAGAATATTTAGACTTCTATGGCGGACCTGGAATTCAGCACATTGCCATTGCGACAGATGATATTATCAAAACCGTATCTCAGTTAAGAGCACGCGGTGTTGAATTTTTATCTGCTCCTCCTCATACATATTATGAAGCAATCCCTGAAAGATTGGGCGTTCACATGGGTATGATGAAAGAAGACATTAATGAAATTGAAAAATTAGCCATCATGGTAGATGCCGATGAAGATGGCTACCTTTTACAGATATTTACCAAGCCAGTTCAGGACAGACCTACCCTTTTCTTCGAAATTATTCAGAGAATGGGTGCAAAAGGATTCGGTGCAGGTAACTTTAAAGCCCTTTTTGAGTCTATTGAAAGAGAGCAAGAATTGAGAGGAACACTATAAAAATGCAACATTTTTACATTATACAGAAGAATTCTCTGTAAAATGATGGTTTTTATGCAAATGTTATGTTAAACTTGCCTTTTGCTATTTCTTTTTTGAACTTTCTATCTATCTTTGCACTCGCAAAACAAAAGGGGTGGTTTCCTTTTGGATTGATATAAATTTCATAATTTATAGTTTTTTGGTTAGTTAATAGCATAAAAACTCAGTCATTACTTGACTGAGTTTTTTTGTTTTGGTACATTTGGAATAGAATTTGCATTTATCCTCATAAATAATTGTAAAACAGCACTATGAAAAAATTTATCCTCACTATATTCATCCTCACAGCCTTTAGTTTTGATACACAAAAAGAAGATGCTTTCGATACGGGAGAGTTTTTTAAATTCAGAATTCACTACGGAATCATAAACGCCGGATACGCTACACTTGAGATTAAAGACGCAACAATAAACAACAAAAAAGTATTTCATGCGGTGGGTAAAGGTTACACAACCGGTATGTCAAAGTTTTTCTTTAAAGTTGAAGATTTATACGAAAGTTATTTTGATAAAGAAACCGGAAGTCCTTATCGCTATGTGAGAAAAATTGATGAAGGCGGCTATACCAAAAATCAGGAAGGTTTTTTTAATCAAAATGAAAATCGTGTTTTGGTCAAAGACTATAAACGAAAAACTGAAAAAACCATCATTACCAGTGACAATATACAAGATATTGTTTCCTCATTTTATTACTTAAGAAATCATCCGAACATTGACAAACTAAAAACCGGTGAAGCCATAATAATTGACATGTTTTTTGATGATGAAATCACAAAATTTAAGTTAAAATATGTAGGCCGTCAAGATATTACAACTAAATTTGGCACCGTTTCTACAATGGTCTTTAAACCATTGGTTCAAAAAGGAAGGGTTTTTAAAGAAGAAGAAAGCCTAACACTTTGGATTACAGACGACGACAACAAAGTTCCTATTCGAATTAAAGCAGATCTTGCCGTGGGATCACTCAAAGCAGATCTTGATGAATATAAAGGATTAAAAAATCCATTTAAAGCAAAAAAATAATGAACCTTACTGATCAATCAGAATCAATTTTAAAAGAAATTGATCAAAAATTCCAAGCTATAAATCAAAAAACTGATGTTCAGTTAGAAGGATTGCTTTGGTCAAAACCAATCACTTATTGGGATTACATTCAAACAGATGCCCTATTAAATTTACAAATACAACGCACTACACTTCCTGATGAAATGGTATTTATTATGTATCATCAAGTCAACGAATTAATCTTCAAAATGATTTTGTGGGAAATCAATCAAATTGCCGACGAACAAAACATTCAGGTAGATTTTTTCAGCGAAAGACTTTCAAGAGTGACACGTTATTTTGACATGCTGACAAACTCCTTCAGCATTATGGAAAATGGAATGGAAGTAGATCAATACATGAAATTCAGAAATACTTTAACTCCAGCAAGTGGTTTTCAAAGCGCACAATATAGAATGATCGAATTTGCATCAACTGATGTTATCAATTTAACAGACAGAAGATATAAAGTAAACTTTGACGAAAACACAGATTTGGAAACCAGTTTTGAACATTTGTACTGGCAAGCTGCTGGAAAAGATTATCATACTGGCGAAAAATCATACTTGTTGAACGAGTTTGAAAAGAAATATAAAGACCAGTTTTTAAGACAGATGTCATCGTTTAAAACGAAAAACATTTGGCAAAAATTTACTCAACTTCCTGTTGAAGATCAGCAAAACACAGAGTTGATTGACGCTATGCGCCATTATGACAAAACTGTAAATATTACTTGGGTAATGCAGCATTTGAATACTGCGAGAAAATATATTTTAGAAAGTGGAAAAGGCAACGGAGAAGCGACCGGAGGAAGTGACTGGCAAAAATATATGCATCCAAAATACCAAAGACGCATCTTTTTTCCTAAATTGTGGACCGAAGAAGAATTGTCAAATTGGGGAAATGAATAAACCACTATAATTTCCCAAAAAAAATAGAAGTTTGAAAAAAGCAGTTGTAATTATAATCCTTTTATTCTCAGTATTTTCATGTAATAAAACGGATGAAAAAGTTGAAACTAAAATCACAAAACCAAAAACTAAAAAGGTAGAGTTTGGATTTAATTACGCAGACTTTAATGTTGTAAACGATACCATTTCAAAAGGAGATTCGTTTGGATCTATTTTTCAGAGTCAAAATATTGGCGACAAAAAAGTACACGATATTGTTGAACAGGTAAAAGATTCTTTTAACGTTAGATCTATCCGATACAACAAACCTTATACTTTGCTTCGTGCAAAAAATAAAACTAATAATCTTGAGGTTTTTATTTATCAGCCTGACGCTTTGACGTATTATGTCATAGATTTAAGAGACAGTATTGCAAAAGCGTATAAAAAAATAAAACCAGTTACTTTAAAACGCAAAATTATTGGAGGCGTTTTAAAAAGCTCACTTTCTGAAACTTTAGGAAATGAAAGTGTAGAAACAGCTCTTGCCAGTAGAATCACTAAAGTTTTTTCTTGGTCGATCGACTTCTTCAAGCTTAAAAAAGGAGATCGCTACGGATTAATTTTCACAGAAAGATTCATCAACGGAAAAACGTATGACGGCGTTGAAGAACTCGAAGCTGCCTTTTTTGAATATAAAGGAAAAATCGTTTATGCCTTTCCATTCGAAAAAGACACCCTTTCTGGAAAAGTAGAATATTATGACGATCAAGGAAGAACACTTAAAAATTTCTTCTTAAAAACACCTATTAAATTCAGCCGCATTACTTCTAGATTTACAATGAATAGGTTTCATCCGGTGCAACATACTTGGAAAGCGCACAAAGGAACCGATTATGCGGCACCAACCGGAACTCCAATTTCTACAACAGCATCTGGAGTTGTTGAAACGACAGGATATACTGCCGGAAACGGAAACTTTGTAAAAGTGAAACACAACGGAACCTACTCTACTCAATATTTACATATGTCAAAAATCTTGGTGCGCCATGGACAGCGCGTTACGCAAGGTCAGACAATTGGTTTGGTTGGAAGTACAGGTTTAGCTTCGGGGCCACACGTTTGTTATCGTTTCTGGAAAAACGGCGTTCAGGTAGATGCTCTTCGATTAAATTTACCAACTGGCGAATCTTTAACCGGAAATGACAAAACTCGTTTTACAAAACAAATTGAACCTTTGAAAAGAGAATTGGATAGCATTGGGAATTTGTAAATCACCTATTTTTACAATTCTTTAAATCAAAAAGTCATGAAAAATTCGCGTTTAAAAGCCATGTATCATGAAACCTTTTCTGGTTTAAAACTATTTTACAGAGACACTGACTTGCCGGAGAATTTAATTTCGAATTACAAAGTCGGACAAATAATTCAAGAAAAAGGATTCACTGATATGAGTTCTATTGGTGGAGGACTTTCAGGGAATTTCAGATATTTGATTGCGAGTGCTCATCCAAAAGATCTATCAAAATTCAATCCTGATTCGGCAAAAATCGGTCATTTTCTTTTAGACACGATTGCCTATTTTAAAGTTTTGGATATTTATAAAATTGGCGACAAAACCCAAGTTTTCCTTTTAAATATTCCCGATAATTCGCTAACTCTTTTTAAAAATTCATCTTCAAATCTGGAAGAAGAAATTATTGAAAAAGCGCGAAAAAAATTCGCAAATAAAATCAATATTGCTTTAATTCCCGAATTACAAACCGAAGATTGGAAAGAAAGAACAAAATCTCCACTTGGAATGGCTGACAATGGCGAATTCTTTTTTGATGATTCGAAAATTAAAACCGAACCTTTAAAAAGAATCGAAATTGACAATGAAAAGAAAACTATCGAAGTCAATAAAAAACCTTGGTGGAAGATTTGGTAAAAAACTATATTCAAAAAGTCCTAGCGCAAAACCTTACTCGTTCATGAAAAAATCCTTACTGATACTTTTAGCACTTTTCATAATAGGATGTTCCGATCCGAAGGTTTTTATTTTAAGCGACCAAAAAGAAAACAGATACTTTGTCCAAAAATTAGTTGACAATGCCTTCGAAAAGAATTTGATTGGAAATTCTCCTTTGATAGTAATAAATGGAATTCCCTTCAAATACAATAAAAAACAAGACACGATTTTACTGCCACTTAAAAAAATCTGACATCATTAGCTTAGATTTTTTAAACCAAAACAGCAGTCGTATAATTTATAACGAAAAAGAAAATGATGGCGCAATCATCATAACGTCAAAAATTCAAAAGTAAAATACATAAAACGTTTTCGTAACTTATTGTTATATAATCGTGAACCGCTAAGCTTTTAAAAGTTATTTCAGTATTTTTGTGTTTCTAAAAAAAAAACAAACCACATAATAAAATACAAATGGCTTTAAACACAACAAACCCAACTGGGACTGAGGCGTGGAAAAATCTGCAAAACCACTATAATGCAATTCACGAAACTACGATACAAGAATTATTTCAGCAGGATAATACTCGTGCTGAGAAATTCAACTTACAATGGAACGACTTTTTAGTTGATTATTCTAAAAACAATATCAGTCAGGAAACTGTTTCTCTTTTATTAGAATTAGCGAATTCAATTGGATTAAAAAATGCCATTGCTGATTACTTTGGAGGAGAATTAATCAACAAAACAGAAAACCGTGCTGTTCTTCATACCGCTTTACGTGCTCCAGAATCAGCAGTGATTAAAGTTGACGGAGAAAATGTAATTCCGGAAGTTTATGAAGTAAAAAATAAAATCAAAAACTTTACAGAAGAAGTAATTTCTGGACAAAGAAAAGGATACACTGGAAAAGCATTTACAGATGTTGTAAATATCGGAATTGGAGGTTCAGATCTTGGGCCGGTTATGGCAGTTGAAGCTTTACAATTTTACAAAAATCACCTGAACTTACATTTCGTTTCAAACGTTGACGGCGATCACGTAAATGAAGTAATCAAAAAATTAAATCCTGAAACTACTTTATTTGTAATTGTTTCTAAAACTTTTACAACTCAGGAAACACTTTCGAATTCAGAAACTATTAAAGAATGGTTTTTGCAATCGGCAACACAAGAAGATATTGCAAAACACTTTGCAGCCGTTTCAACAAATATTCAAAAAGTAACAGAATTCGGAATTAATCCAGACAACGTTTTCCCAATGTGGGACTGGGTTGGAGGAAGATTTTCTCTTTGGAGCGCCGTTGGTTTAAGTATCGCTTTAGCAATTGGTTTTGAGAATTATAACCAATTATTAGTTGGAGCTCATGATATGGACGAGCATTTCAAATCGGCAGAATTTGACGAAAACATTCCGGTAATTTTAGCTTTATTAAGCGTTTGGTACAATAATTTTTACGGTGCCGAAAGTGAAGCTTTGATTCCGTATACACAATATTTGTCAAAATTAGCTCCTTACTTGCAGCAAGCAACTATGGAAAGCAATGGAAAAAGTGTTGGTCGTGACGGAAAACCTGTAAACTACCAAACCGGGACTATTATTTGGGGAGAGCCAGGAACAAACTCGCAACATGCTTTTTTCCAGTTGATTCACCAAGGAACAAAGAGAATTCCAACTGATTTTATTGGATTTATAAAACCACTTTACGGAAACGAAGATCACCACGATAAATTAATGTCAAACTTTTTTGCACAGACTGAAGCTTTAATGAACGGAAAAACTCCGGCGCAAGTTCAAGCTGAATTTGACAAACAAGGACTTTCTGCAGAAAAAGCTTCTTATTTATTGCCTTTCAAAGTATTTACAGGAAACAAGCCAACAAATACTATTTTGATTGAAAAATTAACTCCAAAAAGTTTAGGTTCGCTAATTGCATTATACGAACACAAAATTTTCGTTCAAGGTATTATCTGGAATATTTTCAGTTTTGATCAATGGGGAGTTGAATTAGGAAAACAATTGGCAAATTCAATTTTGGATGAAATTAATTCTAAAACTGTGAAAACACATGATAGCTCAACTACATTTTTATTAAATCACTTTTTGAGAAATAAATAATTCACATTTTTATAACATTCTGAAACGCCTTAATTTAATAAAAATTAAGGCGTTTTTTCGTATAAAATGCATTCAAAATCATAAAGAAAGACATCTATTTGCAAGTTTTGAGCTACAACACTAATCAAATTATTATCATTTTAACAAAAAACAATAGTTGAAATTTAAAAAATCATTATTTAATTTAACGAAAAAAGAAAAAATCATTTTAATGCGCAGCATAAACCGTAAAACTAATTTTTCTTAACACTTTGATAACATTATCTGATTTTATTGTTATAATTTTGCCAAAAACAATAAACTAAATAACAAATGAAGAAAATGAAAAATTGGTTACTTACTGGACTATTTTTTATGATAGTTTCAACCGTATTTTCTCAAGGAAAAGTGACTGGTACAATTACCGACGGAACAGGCGGTTCATTGCCAGGAGCAAACGTAGCGATCAAAGGATCATCTACAGCTACTTCAACAGATTTTGATGGTAAATTTACCCTCAATTCAACAACTGGGTCAGGAGAGATTGTTATCTCTTTCATTGGTTTTGACAACAAAACTGTAAAATTTACAGTATCAAATGGCTCAACTACAAACTTAGGTGAGATTGTTTTAACATCAAACTCAAACGAATTAAGCGAAATTGTAGTAAAAAGCAGTGTAATTGACGTTGCAAAAGACAGAAAAACTCCGGTTGCTGTGTCTACAATTAAAGCAGCTGAAATTCAAGAAAAACTTGGATCTCAAGAGTTTCCAGAAATCTTAAAAAGTACTCCATCTGTTTACGCTTCAAAAGCAGGAGGTGGATACGGAGATTCTAGAATTGCGATTCGTGGTTTTGATCAAAAAAACATTGCTGTTATGGTTAACGGGGTGCCAATCAACGATATGGAAAACAGTGCTGTTTTCTGGAGTAACTGGGCTGGTATCTCTGATGTAACTTCTGCAATGCAAGTACAAAGAGGTTTAGGAGCATCTAAATTAGCTATTTCTTCTGTTGGGGGAACAATCAACATTGTTACAAAATCTTCTGACGTTAAAGAAGGAGGAAATATTTCTTCTAGCTTTGGTAACAACAACTACTTAAAAGCACAAGCTTCTTACAGTACAGGTTTAATGAAAAACGGACTTTCTGCTTCTGTTTTATTCAGTAGAACAACTGGAGATGGTTATGTTGACGGAACAAAATTTGAAGGATACAACTACTTCATGGCTTTTGGATACAAAATCAACGACAAACATAGTTTAGAATTCACATTTACAGGAGCGCCTCAATGGCACGATCAAAGATCTACTTCTCCACTTTTAAGTGATTTCTTAAAATTCGGAAGTGATGGTTCAAAACCAAACATCAAATACAACTCTGATTGGGGTATGAGAAATGGTGAAGAATACAACTTAAAAACAAACTACTACCACAAACCTGTTATGTCTCTTAACTGGGATTACAACATCAATGAGACTACAAAATTATCTACCGTTGTTTACGCTTCTTGGGGACGTGGTGGAGGAACTACTTCTACAGGTGGTATCAAAGGTCAAAACCCTTATACTGTGCCAACTGCTACTACTCCTAACAACCTAAGAGATGCTAATGGTTTAATCAATTTTGATTTAATCCAAAATTGGAACTCTGGTCTACCAACCGCAATTGGAACAAGAACACAAACGAATGGTCAATACCAAAATACTTCAAGTTCTAGTGGTAATGGCGCTGGTCTTACTGAAATTGCTTCAGTTAATTCACACAACTGGTATGGAACTGTTATCAATTTAGATAAAAAACTTTCTGAAACTTTAACTTGGGATTTCGGAGTTGAAGGAAGAATGTACAAAGGTATTCACTTCCAAAACTTAATTGATTTATTTGGAGCTACAAACTATAAAGATACTGCAAACATAAACAACAACCCTGCTTATTTCAGTACAACTTATGCGCCAAGACCAAACGGAAACCCGTTTGTAAGTACTGATTACCAAGAAAGAATCAACTACTGGAATGATAGTAAAGTCAACTACTATGGTGCATTTACACAATTAGAATATTCTAAAGATAGCTTTACAGCATTTATTCAAGGAGCAGTTTCTCAACAAGGATACAAAAGAATTGATCACTTTAAATATCTTACAACAGACCCACTTGCTGAAACAGATTTCAAAAACATCGTTGGTGGAGACGTTAAAGCAGGTGCAAACTACAACATTAACGAGCACCATAACGTGTACTTAAATACTGGTTTCTATTCTAAACAACCATTCTTTAATGCGGTTTTCCCTAACAACGCTTCTATCATTAACGATAACCTTGTTAACGAAAAAGTTAAAGCTGTTGAAGTTGGATACGGTTTCACATCTGGAATCTTCAATGCTAAATTTAACGGATACTACACTCAGTGGAACGACAGATTTACTATAGCTAATGATTCAGATGCAGCAGGAAATCCTGGTGGATACTACACTTTCTCAGGAGTAAATGAAACACATACTGGAGTTGAGCTTGAAATGACTGCAAGAGTACTTTCTAAATTGAGACTTAACGGTATGATCTCTCTTGGAGACTGGAAATATGATGGTAATGCAACTAGTAACCGTTTTGATGCATCTAACAACCCTGTAGCAGGTGGAACTGCACAAACATTATTCTTAGATGGAGTTAAAGTTGGAAACAACGCTCAAACTACAATAGCAGTTGGTGCTGCATACGAAATCTTAGACGGTTTGAATGTTGACGCTAACCTTAACTATGCTGAGAAATTATACGGAAACATTTCTCCAGTGAACTTCTTAAGCGCTACTAATAAAGGTGCATTAGAATTACCTGGTTTTGCAACTACTGATGCTGGTCTTTCTTATAAATTCAGATTTGGAACAGATAAAGCTCAAGCATTAAACTTCAGATTTAATGTAAACAACGTTTTCAACAAAACATACATCAATGAGGCTTTCACAAACATCTTCGCTAGTGATGTTAAGCCAGGAACAAATCCTGCTAAAACTTACGAAGAGTTAGGAGAAACTTATAAAGGTCTTGCTACTGCGAACAAAGTTTATTTCGGATACGGAACAACTTGGAACTTTACATTACGTTACGAATTCTAAAATTTAGAATCTTAATAAATAATAAAACGGCATTGACTTTTAGTTTAATGCCGTTTTTTTTATGGCCTTTTTTTCTATATTTGTTTTAAACAAAAAACACAATTATGTACCATTTTCTACAAAAATTTCACTCCGGCTGGGCTTACTTGGCATTATTGCTTCTCTTAGTGGCAGTTATAAATGCATTGGTAGGTCTAAATTCTAAAAAAGAGTTTACAGCTAAAGACCGCAAAATTTCGTTGTTTGCCTTAATTGGAACTCATACGCAATTATTGATTGGTTTAATCCTTTATTTTGTATCTCCGCTTGGAAAAGCTGCTTTCGGGCAAATGAGCAATGCAGAGCTTAGACTTACTTCACTTGAACACCCTCTTATTAATATTATCGCGATCACTTTAATAACTATTGGATGGTCTAAACATAAAAAATTAATTAATAGCGAAGCTAAGTTCAAAACTTTTGCTATTTTTTACGGATTAGGGTTATTACTGATCCTTAGCAGAATACCTTGGAACCTTTGGTTCCAATAAAAAGAAAGTCCTAATTTTGTAGGACTTTTTTTATAATGGCATATTATTTGTACAAACTCCCCAAGTCTGAAAAAAATAACCCATGAGAAACAAAAAAAACTTTATACTCACAATGCTTACAGCAGCCTTTATAAGTTGCTTTACTTATGTTATAAGCCAAACCAAGCCCGTTATTGAACCAAAAACTCAAGACACGCTTTCAAGACCTAACATAATCCCTTTACCAACTGACTCTGTCTTTACTGATAAAGGATTAAAATTAAAAACCTACAAAAAAAACGCTCATGCCTCCTACTATGCAGATCGTTTTAATGGTAAAAAAACCGCAGACGGAAGTCGTTTCAGCAATAGTAAATATACTGCAGCACATAAGAAACTCCCTTTCGGAACCCGAGTTAAAGTAACAAATGAAGCCAATGGAAAATTTGTAATTGTAAAAATTACGGATCGTGGACCTTTTGTAAAAACCCGCGAAATTGATCTTTCAAAACGCGCTTTCATGGAAATCACAAAAAACAAAGGTTCCGGTGCTATGAAAGTAACAATCGAGACTATTATCGAATAAACAAAAAATCCTGCTTGAAGCAGGATTTTTTGTTTAGACAAACTTTCGGATGCTCATTGCAATTCCGGTATGAATTCCTTCATGGTAATTATTGAAATCAAGCGCTCCGTGAATATCTTTTAGTGTAAAGCCTAAACTGGTGGTGTATTCATTATAAGAAACAAAAACGCCAGCTTCGAAATCTTTAATTGTTTGATCTAAAGTTATTGATAGCAATGTTCTAATTTCGTCAACTTCGGATTGTGAAACATTTCCTTCCGGTTTTGTGCCTTTACGGTATTTTGCAATAAATTCTTCAGAAACCATTACTGGTAAACCTGATAATTTATAAACTAAAACTTGTTGCGAAGCGACGCAATGCACAATATTCCAAATCAAATTATTACTAAATCCATCCGGAATTTTGTTTAATTGTTCTAATGAATGATTGTCTAAAATCTTCAAAAGAATTTCTCTAATGGTTTTTTGAACTTCAAAAACAGATTTCATAATTTTATTTTTTTTCTAAAATTAGGCAATTTTGAGCTTCAAATGGATTTTCTTTGCATGTCTAACAAAATTCATAAAAAATGAACAAAATATATTATTTAGCGTCTTGTGATACGTGCAGAAAAATAATCAAAAGCCTGCCTGAAAATAATCTGGTTTTTCAAGACATCAGACAAAATCCGATTACTGAAGCTGAACTGGAAGAAATGTATAAGCTTTCTGGAAGCTATGAGGCGTTGTTCAGCAAGAAAGCGCAATTGTACAAATCGATGGATTTAAAAAATAAATCACTTACAGAAGCTGACTTTAAAAAGTATATTCTTGAACATTATACCTTCTTAAGTCGCCCAGTTTTTATTATTGATGGAAAAATCTACATTGGCAACAGCCAAAAAAATGTAGCAGAAGTAATAAAGGTTTTAAGCTAGATTTATTTGCCACAAATTTCACGAATTTACCCGAATTTTATTCAAGCTTGACTTCACAAACTTTAAAATTAATTAGTGCAAATTCGTGAAATTCGTGACAAAAACACTTTAAATACTTACATAGCTCACAGAATAGTATTTTACGTCATAAACAGAGCAAACTTTTAATTATCTTTGCGCCTTTATACTCAATTATATGATACAATCTATGACAGGGTTTGGCAAAGCTTCTTTGCAATTGCCTACAAAAAAAATTACCGTTGAAGTAAAATCGTTGAACTCTAAAGGTTTAGATTTAAATGTGCGAATGCCGTCGGTTTACCGCGAAATGGAATTAGGTTTGCGAACGCAGATCTCAACAAAACTGGAAAGAGGCAAAATTGATTTCGGAATTTATATCGAAAGCACCGCTGAACAGACTTCAACTAAAGTAAACGTTCCTGTTGTAAAAAATTATATCACACAATTAAGAGAAGTTTATGCAGATGCTGACGAAACTGAATTAATGAAAATGGCCGTTCGTATGCCAGACACATTAAAAACAGAACGTGAGGAAATCGATGAAAACGACTGGGAGCAAATTCAGGTTATCATTGAAGAAGCGCTGCAAAACATCTTAAATTTCAGACGAGATGAAGGAGAATCTCTTGAAAGAGAATTCAACCTTAGAATCGCAAATATCCGCCAATATATGGACGATGCTTTGGCTTTAGATCCAGAACGTGTTCAAGCTATCAAAGACCGTTTACAAACTGCAATTTCTGAACTGAAAGTAAATGTCGATGAAAATCGTTTTGAGCAGGAATTAATCTATTATTTAGAGAAACTCGATATAACGGAAGAAAAAGTACGTTTAACGAACCATTTAGACTATTTCTTGGAAACAATCAAAGGAACGGAAGCTAATGGTCGTAAACTTGGTTTTATCACTCAGGAAATGGGTCGTGAAATCAATACAATGGGTTCAAAATCAAACCATGCTCAAATGCAGAAATTGGTCGTGATGATGAAAGATGAATTGGAGAAGATTAAAGAACAGGTTTTGAATGTTTTGTAAAAAACGCTATAAGCTTTAAGCTATAGGCAATAAGCTAAAAACGGAATCAAATTAAAGCCTAAGGCATAAAGCCTAAAGCTTAAAGCATATAATAATGAACAAAGGAAAATTAATTGTTTTTTCGGCACCATCAGGATCAGGGAAAACAACTATAGTAAAACATTTACTAGGGAAAGAAGATTTAAACTTAGAATTTTCGATCTCTGCAGCTTCACGCGACCCACGTGGAGAAGAAGTTCACGGAAAGGATTATTATTTCATTTCGTTGGAACAATTCAAAAAACATATTAAGGCTGAAGAATTCCTAGAATGGGAAGAAGTTTACCGCGATAATTTCTATGGAACTTTAAAAACTGAAATCGAAAGAATCTGGGCGATGGGAAAAAATGTAATTTTTGACATCGATGTTGCCGGCGGATTGCGTATCAAACACAAATTTCCTGAACAGACGTTAGCTGTTTTCGTTAAACCTCCAAGCGTTGACGAACTAAAACGCCGTTTAAAACAACGTTCTACCGAAAGTGACGACAAGATTAATATGCGAATTGCAAAAGCTTCTGTAGAATTAGCTACTGCGCCTCAATTTGATACTATTATAAAAAACTACGATTTAGATACTGCTAAAGAAGAAGCTTATCAGTTAGTGAAGGATTTTGTGAGTAAATAGAAATTAAAAAATTGAAAGATTTAAGTATTGAAAAATTACCAAAAGAATCTTTTCAATCTTTTCAATTTTTTAATCTTTTAATAATAATAAATGAAAATAGGTCTTTACTTCGGAACATATAATCCTATTCATGTCGGACATTTGATTATTGCCAATCACATGGCAGAGTTTGCCGATTTAGATCAGGTTTGGATGGTCGTTACACCACACAATCCGTTAAAAAAGAAAGCGACATTATTAGATGACCATCATCGTTTGCAAATGGTTTATTTGGCTACTGAAGATTATCCGAAAATCAAACCTTCAGATATTGAATTTAAATTGCCTCAGCCAAATTATACGGTAAACACTTTAGTTCATTTACAGGAGAAATACCCAAATCATGATTTCTCTCTAATTATGGGAGAAGACAATCTGAAAACGCTTCATAAATGGAAAAACTATGAAGTAATTTTAGATCATTATGAGATTTATGTTTACCCTCGAATTTCTGATGAACCTGAAAACAGAGAGTTAAAATCGCATCCTAAAATTCATGTAATTGATGCACCAATTGTAGAAATTTCGTCAACTTTTATTCGA
Organism: Flavobacterium daemonense; assembly: GCF_007341385.1. GTDB lineage: Bacteria > Bacteroidota > Bacteroidia > Flavobacteriales > Flavobacteriaceae > Flavobacterium > Flavobacterium daemonense. The sequence continues at coordinate 186,798 of NZ_VJYD01000003.1, read as the reverse complement.
AAAAGCATCAAAGAAGGCAAAAATATTCAGCCTCTATTGCCCCCGAAAGTTTGGGAATATATTGATCACAATAATTTTTATAAGAAATAAATACACAATATTGTCATTTTGATCCCGAGGCCTCGAGATCAAAATGACAAATACAAAGTAATAAAAAACTGAATTACAGCAATAAAATCACATTCTATTACCAAAAAATAATTTCAATTCTTTCTCAATAATATCAAAAAACGATTTCACATTGTTGTTCTTTGGAGCCAGTAAATACACAAATTCTTCCGGAACATGAAAGCTGTTCCAAACCAATTGCAATTTGTTTTCTTTGATATAATTTCTCGCATTACAATTCCACGTTGCTGCTATTCCTTCGTTTTTTGCTAAAAGTCTAAGCATTTCAGCTTCTGACGGAATAATGTAATTCGGAATCATCGATGGTCGCTTTTTATTAAAAGCATGAAGCCAAAATAATTTTATATGCGGAATACGAGCATCATGACTATACCATTTCTGTGCATTCAGCCATTGCTCAATTTCCGTAAAATTATCGGCTTTTAATTTCTGGCGAAATTCGGTTATGTCTAAAGTTGCTGGCGCGACTAAAATCAATTTTATTTTCCCGACTATTTCATAAGTAGTATCAAAAGTGTCAAATCTTTTTGTAGTAATTGCAAAATCAAGTTTTTTTGAATTGACCAAATCAAAAAGTTCATCATTTTCTGCGAAAGTAAAATCAATCAAATCAAATTTTGAGATTAGAAGATTCCCGACACAATCAAAAAGATGTCTTGAAATTCCGACCGAAATCAATCGATTCGCATCTTCTGCTTTTGCCCTGAAGCCTGTTTCGACGCTTTCGAGTCGATCCAAAGCATCTATAATCAAATTATTCAGTAACTTAGCGTATTCCGTTGGTTCTACGCCTTTTGACTTTCGATTAAATAATTTATTACCAACATGAGCCTCTAACATTGATATCTGCTGACTAACGGCAGGCTGGCTCATAAACAACTCTTTCGCGGCAACTGAAAAATTACCGTTTTTGTAAACAGATTTAAAAGTTCTGTACCATTCTAGATTTACCATGATATAATATTATTTATAACAAACATAGTTTATTTTATTTTTACTGATATCACTTTAGGCGTAAATTTGTTGAAAATTTAATATTTATGAAGAAAATAGCATTACTCGCAATAATCGCATTTGCAGCTATCGGCACAACTGCTTTAGCTCAAAAATCAAACAAGAAAAGTATGAAAAAAGTATTATTTGTTGTTACCAGCAATGATAAACTGGGCAATACAGGAGAAAAAACAGGATTTTGGTCAGAAGAATTTGCTGCGCCATATTATGAATTACTTGATCAGGGAGTCGAAATCACAATTGCTTCGCCTCTTGGAGGACAGCCACCAATTGATCCTAAAAGTGCTGATCCATCATCAGCAACCGAAGACACCAAACGTTTTGACGCCGACAAAGTATTACAAGAAAAATTGAAACACACTTTAAAACTTTCTACGGTAAATCAAAAAGATTATGATGCTGTTTTTTATCCAGGAGGACATGGTCCGCTTTGGGATTTAGTAGAAGACAAAAGCTCAATCGCTTTGATCGAATCATTTTATACACACAAAAAGCCAGTTGCGTTTGTTTGTCACGCACCCGCTGTTTTGAAAAACGTAAAAGTTAATGGCGAATATTTGGTAAAAGGCAAAAAAATAACCGGCTTTACAAATGAAGAGGAAGAAGCTGTCGGGTTGACTAAAATAGTTCCGTTTTTATTAGAAGATGCCTTGTCATCAAATGGCGGTATTTTTTCAAAAGGACCAAACTGGCAACCTTACGCAGTTGAAGACGGACTTTTGATAACTGGTCAAAATCCAGCTTCATCTAAATTAGTAGCTGGAAAATTGCTACAAAAGATAAAATAAAAAGGGACTAAGGGACTGAGTTTCTAAGGTTCTGAGGGTTCTCACTTGGCATCTTAAAACTTAATCTCTCATTTTCTATAATTAGTAAAAAAAATTAAATAAAAATTGACGCTAAGTTTACTGAATAAGTTCAAAGAAAAAAACTCAGAACCTCAGAACCTTAGCATCTTAGAAACTCAAAAAAAATGCTAAACTTTGAATTATACAATCCGACAAATTTAATTTTCGGAAAAGGACAAATAGAAAAACTTTCAACTTTAGTTCCAAAAAATGCTAAAATTTTATTGGCGTACGGCGGTGGAAGTATTTTTAAAAATGGTGTTTACGATCAAGTAATCGCGAACTTAAAAGGTTTTGAAATAGTAGAATTTGGCGGAATCGAACCAAATCCAAGATTTGAGACTTTAATGAAAGCTGTTGAAGTCATCAAAACAGAAAAAATCGATTTTATTCTGGCTGTTGGTGGAGGATCTGTAATTGACGGCGTGAAATTCATTTCGGCAGCCGTTAATTTTGAAGGAAATCCGATTGATATTCTCCAAAAAAGAATTTTAATTAAAGAAAATGCATTGCCATTTGGAACCATTTTAACATTGCCGGCAACGGGAAGCGAAATGAATTCTGGCTATGTCGTTACAATCGAAGCTACTCAGGAAAAATTAGCTTCAGGCGGAAGTGCTTTATTTCCTAAATTCTCTATTTGTGACCCAACTGTAATTGCATCGCTACCAAAAAGACAAATTCAAAATGGTGTTGTAGATGCTTATACACATGTTATGGAGCAATATCTGACGTATCCGCATGAAGGTTTTCTTCAGGATAGAATTGCCGAAGGAATACTGCAAACCCTAATTGAAGTAGGCCCAGGTGTTGTCGAAAACCCAACAGATTATACTTTGGCATCTAATTTTATGTGGAGTTGTACGATGGCCTTAAACGGATTGATCCAAAAAGGTGTTCCGAGTGATTGGGCAACACATATGATTGGTCACGAATTGACAGCACTTTACGGAATTGACCATGCCAGAACTTTAGCAATTATTGGCCCAAGTTTGTACAAAGTAATGTTTGAAACCAAAAAAGGCAAACTTGCCCAATACGGAAGACGCATTTTTAATCTTTCAGGATCTGATGAAGAAGTAGCAAAAGAAGCGATCAATAAAATGGTAGAATTTTTCCACAAAATGGGAATGGACACAAAACTTTCACAATACACAGATGATTATTCAAAAACAGCTGATTTTATTGTAAGTCGTTTTGACGAAAGAGGTTGGAAAGGTCTAGGTGAGAACCAATTAGTAACTTTAGACAAAGTAAAATCTATTGTTGAACTTAGTTATTAAGTAATCAGTGGTCAGGTTTTTAGTGATCACTAAAAACTAATCAAAAAAGGCGTTCTTAATAAGTTTAAGAGCGCCTTTTTACAATACTAAAACAAAACTAACTAACTCAATTTTTATTAAATTCATTAAAATTCTAATTTATAATCACTTACAACGTAAGACTTAATCTTTTATTGTATGAGAAGTGAAATATTTTTTTATTTTTTTTCTAACTCCTTGAAAAACCGCCATTTTTAAAGACGTTTTACAAATTTCTTAAAACAGATTTTGTATTATTACTACATTATTAAGTACTTTTGTTTTAAATTATTAAAATAATGAGCGAAAATTTAAAATTTGCAGTAATTGGAGGAGGAAGCTGGGCTACGGCAATTGCAAAAATGTTGTGCGTTAATCAATCTGAGATTGCATGGTATATGCGTAATGACGCTGCAATCGAGCACATTCAAAAATATAAACACAACCCAAATTATTTAAGTTCAGTTGAATTTGACACTAAAAAACTTAAATTAACCAACAATATCAACGAAGCAATTGAATACGCAGATTATTTGATCTTCGCTATTCCATCTGCATTTTTAGATGCCGAAATGAAAAACATGACGGTTTCTCTAGCGGACAAAATTATTTTCTCGGCTATTAAAGGGATTGTTCCAGAAACAAGTTTGATTGTTGGAGAACATTTTCATATTCAGTACGATATTCCATATTATAATATCGGAGTTATCACAGGTCCTTGTCATGCTGAGGAAGTTGCTTTAGAAAGACTATCTTACTTGACAATTGCTTGTGGCGATCCTGAAAAAGCTTGCAATATGGCAAAATCACTTTCTGGAAATTACATTAAAGCCAAAATTTCAGATGATATTATTGGTACCGAATATGCGGCTATGCTAAAAAACATTTACTCTATCGCGGCCGGAATTGCACATGGATTAGGATATGGCGACAACTTCCAATCCGTTTTGATGAGTAACGCGATTCGTGAAATGAAGAAATTCATCAGAAAAGTACATAAAATGAAACGTAACATTAATGATTCGGCCTATCTGGGTGATTTATTGGTTACAGGATATTCTGTTTTTTCAAGAAACAGAATGTTTGGAAACATGATTGGAAAAGGATATACCGTAAAAAGTGCCATGATGGAAATGAGCATGATTGCCGAAGGTTATTACGCAACAAAAAGTGCTTATAAACTAAATCAAGGCTACGGTGCAAAAACACCAATTATTGACGCTGTTTATGCGGTTTTATACGAAGGAAAAGATGCCAAAACGGTTTTCAGAAAATTAACAGAGTCTTTAGATTAGTTTTAGTTAAAAGAGACAAGAAGCAAGAGACAAGATTGTTGAAAATAGAATAAATAAAAAAGAGTCAAGCTAATTATACAGTCTTGACTCTTTTTTTATTTTCAACACAAGTCTTTCCTCTTGCTTCTTGCTTCTATTCTCTTTACTTCACCATAATCCCTTCAACAAACAAAATCGGCACTTCTTCCGTTTTGTTTTCGTCAAGCGAATTGGCTTTAAAAATAAACTTCTTATCGTATAAAGTATTTCCAATGAAGAAAGTCACCATAAATTCATTATTAAGCGCCAAAAGGCTTTTTTCGACCAATTCTATCTTTACAACAGAAACCGATGGAACCTCAACAAATGCATGTCGCAGAATTGACGTTTTTTTCATCTCGCCATCAATCGTTCCAAATGCCTTTGAAACCACCATTACGCTATCTAAATTAAAATCGCTGTCGTTAACTAAATAAGCGTACCACACTTTTTCCATAAAATCGTCGCTCCACTCCTGCACTGCTGCAAGAAAAACGTTTTCAACTTCTGGAATTATTATATCTTTTTTCATTTTTTAGTAATTAGTAAAAAGTAAATAGTGATTAGAAAGAAAGCTCTTCACTAATCACTACTCACTAATAACTTATTTATTAAATATTTGCTTTGAATTGCTCTAAGAAACGAACATCATTTTCATAAAACATACGAATATCGCCAATTTGGTATAAAAGCATTGCGATACGCTCTACTCCCATTCCAAAAGCAAAACCGTTGTATTCATCTGGATTTATATCACAGTTTTTAAGAACATTTGGGTCAACCATTCCGCAACCTCCAATTTCCAACCAACCAGTTCCTTTTGTGATTCTGTAATCTGTTTCGGTTTTTAAACCCCAATAGATATCAATTTCAGCACTTGGTTCTGTAAACGGAAAGTAAGACGGACGAAGACGGATTTTCGATTTCCCGAACATCTCTTTTGTGAAATAAAGCAAAGTCTGTTTTAAATCGGCAAAAGAAACATCTTTGTCAATGTACAATCCTTCTACTTGATGGAAAATACAGTGCGAACGCGATGAAATTGCTTCATTACGAAATACACGTCCCGGAGAAATGGTACGAATTGGCGGTTTATGATTTTCCATATAACGCACCTGAACCGATGATGTATGCGTACGCAAAAGCACATCTGGATTTGTCTGAATGAAAAATGTATCCTGCATATCACGCGCCGGATGATATTCTGGCAAGTTCAATGCAGTAAAGTTATGCCAGTCGTCTTCAATTTCTGGACCTTCAGAAACGTTGAATCCAATGTTGGCAAAAATATCTATAATCTGATTTTTAACAATTGAAATCGGATGGCGAGAACCTACAATTACTGGTTCTGCAGCACGAGTTAAATCACCAAAAATACCTTTTGTCTCCTCTTTGCTTTCTAAAGCCTCAACAATAGATTTAACTTTTTCCTCAGCAGCATTTTTCAATGCGTTTATAACTTGTCCAAATTCCTTTTTCTGATCATTTGGCACGTTTTTAAACTCTGCGAAAAAATCGTTTAAAACTCCCTTTTTTCCTAAGAATTTTATACGGAATGCTTCTAACTCTTCTTTGTTTTCAGTCGAAAAAGATTGGGCTACCCCAATATACTCTTTAATCTTATCTATCATTTTCATTCGGTTCTTGAGAATACAAATTTAAATAAAAAAGTGAGATGATAATAGCGAGATATCACAAGTATTCTAAACTTCCGTGATAATTTCAATCTATCCCAAAACTTCGGGGCTAAAATCTCCACTCTAATCCCTAACCATCGGGATAAAAATCTTACTCTATGAGGTTTCTTTCTAAAAAATAACTCACAATGGCTTCTTTCATCAAAACCGATTGTTCCCCAGCTTTTAATGGTGGTAATTGCTCTTTCACTTTGTAATGCGGCCAGCCGTCTTCATCAAAATATTCAAATTCGTAAAATCCGTATGGCTCTAATAATCTACAGATTGCAATATGCATTAGGTTCAGCTTTTCATCTTTTTTGAATTGTTGGTGCACTTTCCCGAATTCCTGAACTCCAATTAGGTAAATTATGGCATCTAAATCTAAATCTTCTCCTTGCGAAAATTGATTTGAAAGTATATCGACGAGCTTTTCCCAGCGCTCTTTTAATTGTGTATCTCTAGACATTTGTTTTTAATTATGAATTATGAATTGTGAATTGTGAATTCAGAAAGCATAAATTTTAGATGGCAAAGATACGGACTTCAAATTCAATGCTCGTAAAAATATTAAACATGAGAAATATAAAACCTTTGAACCTATGCAACTCTGCACCTTTGAACCTTAAAAAAAAGAATATCTTTGCGCCTCATTAAACACCAAACCAAAGCATGAGTTTTTTTGATATTATTGTAGCCGCTCTTTTGGCTTTTAGCTTGTACAAAGGCATTAAAAACGGACTTTTTGTAGAAGTTGCTTCTTTTATTTCCCTGTTGCTGGGAATTTATCTTGCGATTAAATTTTCGTCAATAATGAAAGAAATAATCATGAAACATGTTTCATGGAATCCTAGTACAATTCAAATTACAGCTTTCATTTTAACGTTTATTCTTGTTGTGATTGGCGTTTATTTTTTAGCCAAGATTTTAACCGGAATAGCTGATTTTGCGTTTCTTGGATGGGCAAATAAATTAGGTGGCGGTTTTTTCAGAGTTTTAAAAACCATTTTGATTCTGAGTATTTTTATTGCTTTATTCGAAAAAATAAACTTCAATAATACTTTTGCAAAACAAGAGACTTTGGATAAATCCATTTTTTATAATCCGGTAAAAAAAGTGGCCGCTTTTGTGTATCCGTCGATCGAAAAATGGTACGACAGCTTTAAAAAAGAAAGCACCAAAAAACCTGAGGAAAAATCAGAAACTGAAACAGAATAATTTAATTGTCAGGCTGAGCGAAGTCGAAGCCTTTTCATGTAAATGAGCCTTCTCCCGAAGCCTCGGGACGCTCAGGATGACATTCGTTTTCATTATTAAACCCGACAGGTTTCAAAAACCTGTCGGGTTTATAATATGTTGTCAGAATAATATTTAGAATTTCACTTCTAACTTCTCTCCTTTTTTCAAAACAATTTCTTGTTTTTTATCCCCAAAAATCAAAGTAGTTTTCCCTCCGATTTTAGAAGAAATTATCAATTTTTGGATCGTTTTATTGTTCCAATTCATTTCAATTTCAAATCCGCCACGAGCACAAATTCCTTTTACAGAACCTTCTTCCCAAGCATCTGGCAAAGCAGGAAGCAAACGTATTTCATTTTCATCAGATTGGACTAGCATTTCGGCAACGGCTGCTGCGCCTCCAAAATTTCCATCGATTTGAAATGGCGGATGCGCGTCGAATAAATTTGGATACGTTCCTCCTCCTCTTCTTGGTTTATCGGTTTTCTTTTTGTCTGGATCTACGTAACGCAATAATTCGCGGTACATTTTATAAGCACGATTTCCGTCCCAAAGTCTTGCCCAAAGATTAATTCTCCAGCCCTTTGACCAACCCGTGGTTTCATCGCCTTTTATTTCGAGCGTTTTTCTTGACGCTTCAGCCAAATCTGGCGTTTTTAAAGGCGTAATATGATTTCCCGGAAAAAGTCCGAATAGATGCGATTGATGGCGGTGTTTTGGCTCTAAATCATCCCAGTCAAAATACCATTCCTGCAAATTTCCTTTTTTCCCAATTTGATACGGATGCAGTTTTGCAAGCCCCTTTTCAAGTTTATCTCTAAAATCGGCATCAGTATTCAATATTTTTGAAGCTTTTATTGTTTTATCAAAACATTCGCGAATCATCGCCAAATCAGCAGTTCCACCATAAAGTGTAGCGCCAATAAAACCATCTGCGAGTTTATATTGATTTTCAGGCGAAGTTGATGGCGATGTAATTAAATCTCCGTTTTTATCGGTAATCATCCATCCTAAAAGAAATTCGGCCGCACCTTTCATCAACGGATAACCTTCTTTTTTTAAATACTCTTTGTCCTGACTAAAAGCGTAATGTTCCCAAATATGCGTACTCAGCCACGCTTCTGCCATTGGCCAGCATGCCCACATTGGTTCTTCTTTTCCAAATTGCCCAACCGGATTGGTCATTGCCCAAATATCCGAATTATGCGCCGCCGCCCAGCCTTCTTTAACTCCGTAAAAAGTTTTAGCGGTAACTTTTCCAGTTACCGAAAGGTTTTTAATGAAGCTTAAAAGCGGCAAATGCATTTCGGAAAGATTGGTGTTTTCTGCCAGCCAATAGTTTTCTTCCAAATTGATGTTCATCGTATAATTACTGCTCCAAGGCGGATTTACATATGGGTTCCAAAGTCCTTGCAAATTTGCCGGAACACCAATTGTTCGAGATGAACTGATCAACAAATAACGCCCAAAATTGAAATACAGGATTTCCAGATTTTTATCTTCTTTCCCTTCAGAATATCGTAGTAAACGTTCGTCTGTTGGCAAATCTGGTGCGGTTGTTTTTCCTAAATCCAAATTGACACGATTGAAGAATTTTTGATAATCAGCAATATGAGATTCTTTTATTTTATCAAATGTTTTTGCATATGCTTTATTCAAATTTTGCAAGGCAATTGTAATGTCATCTACGCCTTCAGTCGCAGGATTTTTGTCAAAACCATTAAAACTTGTTGCAACAGAAACAAAAATAATAGCTTCGGTCGCATCTTTTAAAGTAAGCGTTTCTCGGGAAGTTGTAATTTTTCCGTCCGTTTTTTTGATTTGGACTAATGTCGTAAATTTTGTTCCTCTCTCTTTTATACCAAGATATTTTGGCAAAACGGTATATCCTGCATTTTCATGAATTGGCGCAGTGCCAGTCATTACCAAGATATTTCCTTTCACATCCACATTAGATTGCAACAGACTTTTCAAATTAATATCAAAATTCAACGCCCCTTTTTGATCGGCTGTAAGTTTGATGATCATGATTTGATCTGGCGCTGAGACAAAATATTCACGCGTATATTTTATGCCGGCCATTTCGTAACTTACTTTTGAAATTGCATTCGAAAGATCAAGTTCACGATGATAATTTACAGCATTTCCTTTTTCAGAATTGTTGATTTCCAAAGTTCCTAAAGGCGCATACGATTCGGAGTTTTTTCCTTGTACTTTTTTATTGAGTTCTTCGGCGAGTTTATAATTTTCATTTTTTAAAGCTTCGCGAATTGCCGGAATGTTTTTGTAAGCTTCCGGGTTCATATTAGCGTTTACGGGTTCTCCCGACCAAAGCGTAATATCGTTCAGGTAAATTTTATCTGAATTCGCACCTCCAAAAACGGTTGCTCCCATTTTTCCGTTTCCTAAAACCAAGCTTTCTTCAAAGAATTCTGCCGGTTGTTTGTACCACAAAACATGATTCGATTGTGCCGAAATGTTTATGGCGTAAGATGTGAAAAGTAAAATGAGAAATGTTTTTTTTATGAGGTTTGGATTCATGATCGGGTTGTTTTTATTTTGATGTTTTTTAGCATTAAGTATTTCCACAAACTTGTCATTTCGACCTAAGGAGAAATCACACCAGAAATTCTACAAAGTGAGTTATCCAATCTTTGTCGAATTTCTAGTGTGATTCCTCGTTCCTCGGAATGACATACAAAACGTTAAGCACGCGTTAGGGATAGCAGCTATCCTCTTCCACGCAACTATTATTTCGGTTCTAAATTTAATTCTTTAGAATTTAATTTGTCGCTTTATAAATAAAATTCTTAAATGTAACCTTGCCCGTTCCAGCGGCAGAAAGCCCTAGGCGCAAACTCATGAATCCGCTTAGGACATTATGATGAAAAGCAGAAACTTCAGCTGAATTTTCAATTTTTATCAATTCTTTTCCGTCTATGCTATAAAACATATTTACTAATTGCTCTTTCTTTTCTAAACGCAGAAATAAATGGGTTTTGTTGACTCCTTTTTGAGTAGGAAGTTGCCATGATCTCAAGATTGCAAAAACATTTTCATGATCTGCCGCGATTCCTGTGTACAATTTAGTATCATAAAATAGAACAAGTCCGGCTGTTGCATTTTCTTCAATTTCGACTTCGACTTGAGCAACATAAGAATGATCTGGTGGCGTGCACAAAAGTGGCGAACTCTCTCCAACATTTTTACCTTTTGCTTTTAACTCTAAACCATTTTTTGTGAGTTTGAATCTTTCGGCATCATATTCATTAAAAAATTGCCATTGAGGTTTGAGTTCCAAAGCCGAAAAATCATCAGAAAGCGAAAAATTACTTTCAATCTTTTTTCCTGCAGGTTTCTTAATCGGGTTTTCTGTTTTAATAGCAGCAGCGCTTTTAAACCAACCATCTTTTGTCCACTCCACTGGTTCTAAAAGTGTTTGGCGTCCCATATTGTAATAACCATTTTCGTAGCCATGAAAAACCATCCACCATTTTCCGTCAGCATCATCAATTAATGTCGCGTGCCCCTTAGACCACCATTTCTCTGATTGACTTTTGGTTCTAATAATTGGGTTGAAAGGTGAGTTTTCCCAAGGTCCTAAAGGCGATTTTGATCTTGCCGAAATTACCATATGACTTGTTGCCGGGCCAGCAGTTCCACCTTCGGCGACGGTTAAGTAATAATAATCTCTGCGTTTTAAAACTTTTGGACCTTCCATACAAAAACACTCTATCGACCAGTCAGCAGGAATTTTCCATCCATCGTAAACATGCTTTCCTTCGCCCGAAACAGAAAGCCCATCTTTAGATAACGGCACATAATTTCCGTTGCTGAAATAAAGATATCGATTGCCTTTTTCATCAGTAAAATGTCCAGGATCGATATTCCCAATTTTCAAATCAATTGGATCACTCCACGGTCCGGTGATAGTATCTGCCCAAACGACATAATTCGTTTCATTTGCGGGAAAATAAATATAAAATTTGTTGTTGTATTTTACCAAATCCGGCGCCCAGACAGAACCTACGCTTTTTTTTAATGCATGCGTCACCGGTTTCCAGTTCACTAAATCCTTCGAAGTCCAGATTAATAATCCGGGATAATAATTGAATGACGAATGCACAATATAATAATCCTCTCCGTCTCTAATAATAGATGGATCAGGATAATCGCCAGCAAATATTGGGTTTTGATAAGACTCCTTTTCAATATTTGCTTTTTGTTGCTGTGCATTTCCGGCAAAAGAAATAAAACTTATAAATAATAAAATTATTCTTTTCATAGTTTTACTTGCTCACTTTATATACTTCATTCGCCGTAATCATTTCCCAATTATCGGTTCTGAAAGGCGATGCAGGAAATTTTTCTTTATTGAAAAGATTAATCTGCGTATCATCATCTGCCCAACCGTAATGAACGGCAACTGGATTTTGAACCGCATCGCTGGAAACGATTACCTTGTTGTCTTTAATTATCGCTTTCGCGGAATGAAAAACTTTGTCTGCGCCTGCGATTTCGAAGCCTTTCAATTCATCGTTATTTGGCGTTGATAGTCCACCCCCAATGTTATCGAAAGTAAGGATGATTTGATTTACTTTTATTTCCTGAGATTTATAAGTTGGTCCGCTGAAAATTTGTTTTTTGCCGTAAACATTGTCTAAAGCAATTGCTGCCAAACGCAATCCTACATCTTGTTTGTTTGTTGGATGAATGTCTTTTGCGTTTCCAATGTCTGTTGTAACAGCCATTCCGGTATTTTTTAGTTTTAACGTTTCCGACTGTGCTTCACGAAGTTCTGCCCAACGACTTCCTTTTTTGCTGTTTCCTCCGGTTTCATCAAAAGTTGATAATTGCACAAAATAAAGGAAAATCGCCTTGTTTGAATTTTGTTCTCCAATCTGTAATCATTAACGGAAACGCTTTTTTGTATTGATTTGCTCTCCAAACATTCGCTTCGCCTTGGTACCATAAAACACCTTGAATTGCGTAAGGAACCAACGGATTTACCATTGCGTTATATAATAATGACGGATAACTATTTGGTGATAAAGCCGTTTTAACAACGATAACTCTGTATTTCCAATTTCCGTCAAGCGGAATAACTTTGTTGCCAAGTACAAGTTTTAAATCTTCCGATTCTCCGTAAATTCCGCCACCGCCACTATTATCGACAATTAGAACGGCAATTACATTTTTGCCTTCTTTTAAAACATTTGCAGGAATTTGATACACTCTTTTAAAATCCCATTGGTTATTTTTACCAACTTCGATTCCGTTTACGTAGGTAATATCTTCGTCGTCGATTTTCGCTAAATGAAGTGTTACTTTAGTTTTAATATCTTCTGCCGAAAGTGTAATGGTTTTTCGCATCCAAACAACGCCGTCCAAATCGCCAAGAGGCTGATTTTCCCATAAACTCGGCGTTTTTAATTCGCCCCACGAAGCATCATCAAAAGAAAGTTCTTTAAACGTATTTTCGTTAGCCGTACTTACTGTAGTTCCCTGAATTTTTTCGACTCTTTCGTTCATTCGCTTTGCGTATAATTTTGAAATCGAATCGACATTCATAACCGGAACATCGGCAATCATGTTTTTGAATTCGGCACTTTTTTCGAATGCTTCACGACTTGTCCAAGTTTCGACATTGGTTCCTCCCCAAGAAGTATTGATAATTCCAATTGGGATTTTCAATTCAGCATACAATTTTCTGGCAAAATAAAATCCGACAGCGGTGAAATTACCAACCGTTTCTTTACTTGAAACTTCCCATTTTCCAGCTTTTAAATCGTCTTTGGGTTTTCCGTTTAAGTCTTGCGCGACGCCAAAATGACGAATCAGAGGAAAATCAGCATTATTCATTTCTTTTTCGGCATTCATGGTTTTAAAAACCTGAAATTCCATATTTGATTGTCCACTGCAAATCCAGACTTCACCAACCAAAACATTTTTAATTGTGATTTTATTTTTTCCGATAATTTCTAATTCGAAAAGTCCGCCTGCTTTTTCAGCATTTAAGTTTACGATCCACTTTCCGTTTTTATCGGCCTGTGTTTTTTTGATTTGTTTATTGAAATGAATTTCTACATTTTCATTCGCGTCAGCAAAACCCCAAATCGGAATTCGTTTGTCTCTTTGGAGCACCATTCCGTCAGAGAATAGTAAAGGCATTTTCACATTTGCCTTTGATAAAACACTAATTAATAGAAAAATAAATATTACACTCTTTTTCATCTTTTCTAATTTAAATATTTTTTTGAATCATATAAGTGATATAAGTTTTTTAAGTTTTTATTAAACACTGTGCTTAAATTTGCTTATATCACTTGTATAGTTTTACAGTATTTTTTATTTTAATCCGTCTATTAATGCATTTAAAGCTTGTGTATCAAAAACGGTATTATCTGTTCTATTGATAATTCCGAAACCGTTGTTCCCTAAGTTTCCTTCATCCCAATAAAAAGGCAGTAATCCATTTGCTTTTGCAGTTTTTACCACCGTTTTTAAATAATATGCTCTTGAATTCAAATGCAAAGTCAAAGCGTCTCCAGTTAAAGAAGTTCTTCTGATTGCTCCAAATTCACCCAATAAAACCGGAATTCCTTTGTCTACAAACTGGGTTTTCATCAATTTGAAATTCTTTTCCAAATCCGCTTCTTCTCCCCAAGTTGCATTTCGTTCTGTATCTGTTGTCGAATGATAATTTGCTCCCCAATAATAAAACATTTTCCCCCAAGTTTCGTCTTTGGTTAAACCTGCAAAATTCCATGGAGCATAATAATGTACTTCGACCATCATTCTGCCAGAAACTTTATCTGTTGGTAATGTAGTCATTAATTTGTTTGTTTTTTCGATATCTGTCGTTGGTCCTTGTACCACCAAAACACGAGAAGCATTTTTTCCTCCCGTTGAACGAACTGCATCGATAAAAGTTTGATGGTACGAAGTTAAAACCGCCATTTGAGAAGCATCTTCAACTGCTGGTTCATTGGCGCTAGCAAAAAGTAAATGTTCGTCAAATCCGCGTAAATGCGTTGCGATTTGTTCCCAAAACGCTTTTTGCTTGGCGTTGTTTTCATCTTTTTTGGCTTCGGTAACATTGTTTTCCAGCCAACCGCCGTCCCAGTGAATATTTAATACAACGTACATATCATTGTCGACACAATATTGAACTACTTCTTTTACTCGGTTCAACCAATCGACTTTGATTTTTGCTGTTGCTGTATTTTCTAAATTCTGGTTCCAAGAACACGGAATTCTGATCGCATTAAAACCATTTGCTTTTACGGCATCGATTAATGCTTTTGTTACTTTTGGATTTCCCCAAGCAGTTTCACCTCCCGTAGCTTCCAAAGTATTTCCGATATTCCACCCTAATTTGATTTTTGCTGCCAATTCAACTGCTGAACTTCCCATTCCAGAAGCATCGGCTGCAATTGGGTTGGTATTGTAACTTGGGTATAAACTTCCGGCTGCTTGAGAAACTGAAATTGTTACAGATGGAACATCAGTACCCGTTAATGTAATCACTGCATTTCGCAGAGCCGTAGTTGTGTTTTCTAAAGCCGTAATTTTTATGATTGTACTTCCCGAAGTTCCAGCAGTTGAGCTTAATTTTATCCAACTGACAGGATTATTCAGAGCCCAGGCCGCTCCATTAGAATTAATAGTTACTTCTACCGTATTTTCTTTACTCTCAAAATCGATTTTATTTGAGCTTATTGTCAACGTTTTTATACTTACCGGCGTATTTTCTTTATCTGAGCTGCAAGCAGAAACGCCCAGAAAAACAAAACATAAAACAAAACTCAGCAGATAATCTTGAATTGTTTTTTTCATTTTATTTGGTTTGTTTTTAAAATCAACGCCAGCTTTTTAATGGGCTGGCGTCAATGGTTTGGTTACTTTTATTGCATAACAAGTTTTATTTAACTGTTACTTGAATTTCTTTCTTAATATCTCTTGAAGAAGTTCCAATTTTTAGCGTATATTTTCCTGGTTCAACCGTCCATTTTTTAGCAGAAACATCATAATAAGCCAATTCTTTTACTGGAATTTGAATGCTAACCGTTTCTGAACTTCCCGATTTTACCAATACTTTTTTGAAACCTTTCAACTCTTTTGAAGCACGAGTTACTTTAGAATCTCCTTTAGAAGAGTACACTTGAACAACTTCTTTTCCGTCTACTTTTCCGATGTTTTTTACTTCCGCAGAAACTGTAATTACATCATTTGCAGAATATGAAGTTTTATCGGTTTTACTATTTTCGATAGCGAAAGTCGTATATGAAAGTCCGTAACCAAAAGGAAATAATGGCGTAATGTTTTTAGTATCAAACCAACGGTAGCCAATCAAAATTCCTTCAGCATAATTAACCGATTTTCCTCCTGGGAAACTTTTTGTAGCGTGCGCAGGCGAATCCATAATATTTTTAGGCATTGTCCAAGGCAATTTTCCTGACGGATTTATTTTTCCAAGCAATACATCGGCCAAAGCATTTCCACCTTCAGAACCATTGAACCAGCTCCAAACTACAGCAGGCGATTTTTTAGTGATTTCGTCAATATCAAAAGGCGCTCCGGCAACAAATACAACGATAGTTCTTGGATTTACTGCTAATACTTTTTTGATTAATTCTTCTTGTCCAAAAGGCAAATGCAAATCTCTTCTGTCAGAAGCTTCCGTTTCGTAATCACGATTTGAACCTGCAAAAATCACCGCAACATCAGACTTTTTAGCCGCATCAACAGCTTCTTGAACTTTTCCTGGATCTAATTCGTCAATAGTTACAGGACCATTTAATGTAATGTCACCTAATTTTCCTTTATTTTTTTCGTCGTAACGCTCTAAATAACCTTCGGCATAATTGATTTTTATAGAAGATGGCAATCTGTTTTTTAGACCTTCAAGTGGCGTAACTTCTCTTTTCGTTTTTACTCCGGCACCAAATCCTCCAAGAGAATTTTTCTTCATGGCATTGTTTCCAATTACGGCAATCGATTTAATTGCGTCCACCTTTAAAGGCAACGCATTGTTGTCATTTTTCAATAATACAATATCTTCTGTCGCAATTTTGTAGGCATCTTGATAATGTGCTTCTGTCGCAATACTTCCTTTTGTACGATCTTTTGCGCCCATTGCTTTTACTTGGAACAACGCTCTTAAAATACGTTTTACATGCAGATCAATTTCGCTTTCTGAAATTTCTCCGGCTTTAACAGCAGCAATTAATTTATCTGCCAAGAAAAATTCATTAAATGGTTTTGGAGTTCCCATTTCAACATCTAATCCGCTTTTTAGAGATTTTACTGTTGAATGAACCGCAGCCCAATCTGACACTACAATACCTTTAAATCCCCATTCGTCACGAAGGATTTTATTCAGCATATAATCGTTTTCACATAAATATTCGCCTCTAAATTTATTATAAGCGCCCATTATAGCATACGATTTTGCTTCTTTTACCGCCGCTTCAAACGCAGGAAGGTAAATTTCGCGAAGTGTACGCTCATCCATTTGAACATCAACAAAATCACGATTTGTTTCCTGATTATTTGCCGCATAATGTTTTACACACGCCATCACATCTTTTTCCTGCAAACCAACAATCAAAGGCACGGCGATTTTTTTATTCAAAAATGGATCTTCAGACATGTATTCATATGTTCTTCCTCCAAGTGGCGTTCTAACCATATTAATTGCTGGCGAAAGCAACATGTCTTTATCTCTGGCGCGTAATTCTTCTCCTAAACTATTCCCAAAAGTATGCGCCATTTCGGCATTCCAAGTTGCAGCCAAACCGCCTCCTGCAGGATAATAGGTTGCAAAATCATTTGTCAATCCGGCTGGCGCCCAGCTGTCTCTTGAAATTTCCTCACGAACTCCAAGCGGTCCGTCGGCCATTTTTAATTCTGGAATACCTAAACGTTCTACAGCTCCCGTACTAAACATGCTGTTTCCGTGAAGCATTCCAATTTTTTCCTCAAGTGTCATTTGAGAAACTAATTTATCGATTTCAGCATCGTGTTCTGAGCCAATTTCTTTTCCTTTATATTCTTCGGTTTGTGCGTTTTCTGAAGTAGTTGTTTTTGCATCATTTTTACAAGAAGCAAACAATACAAAAGCCAAAGCGGCCGATAGGTATATCATTTTGTTTTTCATAGATAGTTAGATGGTTTTTTTTAGATTTAAAGATGCTATTCCTCACAAAGTCTCTTTAAACCATGTTAATATATGTTTGTGGTTTTTATTTTATTCTCGGGCTAAATTTAAAAAAACAACATCATTTTCATTGATTTTAATTTCTTTATTAAAAATCCCTTTCGCATCAATTGTAATTTTTTCTGTCGAAATTGGCGCGCCGTTATTTTTCTCTTTTATCAAATTAACCTGCTCACGTGTTAACTGACTTGGTTTGTTCAAAGTTAAATAATCTGCGTAAGCGTCATTTACTTTGTAACCCACTTTGTAAATTTCCAAAATGTATTTCCCTTTTTGCAGTCCGCCAACTTCAATTTTCACTTTTCCTTTTTCTTTCGATGGAAGATCTTGAACATAATAAGTCTGATTCCAAACTTTATCTCCCGGATGTGTATTGGTAAAATCCCAAAACAAAATTTGCACATCGCCTTTTGCATTCTTTGTTGTCCAAGAAGTTTTATCTGAATTTTGAAGTTCTGTTTCGCCCAATTTATTCAAAAAAGCATAAGAGAAATAAGCTGGTTTTTTAATTCCCTGCGTATTCAATAATCCGAAACCGCCGTGAAAAGGCGTGAATCTTGGTCCTGGTTCTTCAAAAATATCCGTAAAAACCCAATACGACATGGAGTTTGCAGCATTGCCAACTTGTTTTAATTTTTGCAGAATATACGCCGCCGAATGATAACTGTCGTGAATTGGATCTGCCGGTGTGTAGGATGAACTCCATTCGGTGTAATGCAATTCTAGATTTGGTTTAGCTGAGTTTGTAATTAATTTTCGAGAGTTTATAATTTCACCACTCACGCTCCATTCATCCTGATTTAAAACCGTTCCCGAAGTTCCAAATTCGTCCAAATATCCTTGTTTTACACCATACGTATGTGTTGAAACAAAATCCATTGGAACATTATTTTTAGCACAAAAATCAATAGTTTCAGAAACCCAACCAGATCCTGCCGTCGCTGGTCCTCCCACTTTGTACGCAGGATTCACGGCTTTTATTCCACGTGCTGCATAATCGTATAATTTAAAATATTCGGCTTGCGTTCCTGTCCAAAAACCTGGCGATAAATTCGGTTCATTCCAAACCTCAAAATACCAAGTTTTTACTTCTTCATCTCCATAACGTTCCTTGAAATGCTGGGTTAAATTTCGAACTAAATCTTCCCATTTTTTATAATCTTTTGGAGGCGTTACGTTGCCGCGCCACCAAAAAATCGTTTCTTTTCCGCTTGCTAAAGCATTCGGCATAAAACCTAATTCAACAAATGGTTTCATTTTCAGACTCACAATATAATCAAACAAAACATCTACATATTGGTAATTGTATTCCGGATTTCCTTTTGAATCTTCTCTGTAAACGCCCATATCATCAGACAATAAACCATGAAAACGGATGTATTTAAAATCGCATTCTTTTTTCACCAATGCCAATTGTTGTTGCCAGTCGGCTCTCAAACCTTCATTTGCTCTTCCGGCACCGATGCATTCTTTAAACATGGTGTTTAATTTTCCTGCTTCTTTTTTATAATCAACTTTTATGATTCGGTTTTCAGTTTGCCCAAACGAATAGATTGAACTAAATAAAACACCTGCTAATATTAAAAGTTTTTTCATCTGAAAATGGTTTTGTTTATTTTTTTGCCACAGATTAAAGAATTCAAAAGGTTTTTTTTCTCTTGCTGATTTATATCATACTGATTTAAATCTTTTTAATCCTTTTAATCTGTGGCTAAATATTTTATTGCCCAACTATATGTTAGACGCATTGAAATGCGTCTCTACAAATTATGGCCAATCATTTCGTTTAGTAAACCCGACAGGTTTTTAAAACCTGTCGGGTTTAACATCTAACATTTAACTTTTAACTTCTCACTTACATTACAATTTTTTAAATCTCACTGCTCCACCTCCAGCTCCGCCTAATTTCAACTGTAATTTATCTGACGCTTTTACTGTTTTCTTAGAAATTGCAACTGCTTCTGGATTATGTGTTTGATCTGTTCCTTCTGCATCTACATAAATCTGTGCTTCGTAGGTCGCATTTGGATCTAAGAATGATAACGAAACTTCTACGTTTCTTGGTTTTTCATTTGTCAAAGTTCCTAAATACCAATCGGCGCTGTTTCTGTCTTTTCTAGCAGTTGTAATGTATTCGCCAATTTTTCCTTCTAAGATTTTAGTGTCTTCCCAATCTGTCGGAACATCTTTTAAGAATTGCAATGCCGGTTTTCCTTCGTAGTTTTCAGGAAGATCAGCAAGCATTTGAATTGGCGCATAAATCGTTACATATAAAGCCAATTGCTGGCCAACTGTTCCCTGAACTCTTTTTCCAGGATAACCTTGTTTTACCTCAACATCAAAAATTCCAGGCGTGAAATCCATTGGACCAGAAAGCAATCTTGTAAACGGAATAATCGTCAAGTGATTTGGCGGATTTCCTTCGCTCCAAGCGTTATATTCTTGTCCACGCGCCGCTTCTCTCGAAACCATATTTGGAAAAGTTCTTCTTTCGCCCGTATCTTTTATTGATTCATGGTATACAACAGCCAAATCATATTGTGCCGCTTTTTCTAAAATATATCTGAAATAATTTACTCCAAATTGTCCGAAGTGCATTTGTTTCATGTTTAATTTAGAACCTACGTGACCAATTTTCACCGTGTGGATTCCTAGTTTTTTGTATAAAGCAAATGCTTCGTCAACTTGTTTCAAATAGTTGATTAAGTTCGAACCCGTTTCATGATAACCAATTAACTCAACATTATGCTTCTTTCCGTATTCAACCACTTTTTCTAAATCGAAATTGTCTGCATTTTTTGTGAAACTGAACATGTGCATTTTATTTTCATACCACGCAGGCGTCCAACCTTTATTCCAGCCTTCGATCAATAAATGATTGAAACCTTCTTTTTCTGTAAAATCAATATATTCTTCGGCATGTTTTGTGGTTGCACCTTGTTTGTCGCTTTCCCAGAAAGTATATTTCCCAATGTGCATTCCCCACCAAATTCCTAAATATTTATAGGGTCTAAAATACGAATTTGTATTTTTTAATTTGTTTGGTTCGTTCAAGTTTAAAACCAAATAAGAAGTAATCAATTCTCCTGGATTTTCTCCAATTTGAATCGTTCTCCAAGAAGAAGTAAACGAATCTTTCACACGAACTTTTACACCATCTGCCCAGGGCACTAAATCTGATTTTAATTCTGTTCCCTTGGTATTTACCAGAGTCATACTTGCAAAATCAACCAAATTTGCCTCGTGAAAACTTAATGCTAATCCGCTTTTGCTTTCGATTGTAAGTGGCGTTAAAACCGTATCCAACGTACTTACCGGCGCATCTTTAAAAAGATATTCGTCGCGGTTTTCTCTGTTTGCCGGAATCCACCAAGCTTTTCCATCTTCTTTTAAGTTGAAAGTCGTTTTTTCATCCATGATGAAAATACTGTCTTTTACATTTTGTTTTGGATAAACATATCTAAAAGCAACTCCGTCGTCGAAAGCGCGAAACTGAATTTGTAATTTTCTTTTGTTTCCCGTTTTTTGCTGTAAATCGACTACCAATTGATTGTAGTGATTTCTGATATTTTTCTTTTCTCCCCAAACTTGTTCCCAAGTTTCATCAAACGTCGAAGTTTTAGCTCCTTTAATTTCAAAATTCGAACTCAAATCTTCATTTCCTTTCAGCACAAATCCCATTTCTGACGGAGAAATCACTTCGGTTTTTCCGTGAGAAACAGCATATTTTGGTGCGTTTTTTACGAGCTCAAATTTGATTTTATTCTGTCCGTTTGGTGATGCCAATTCGTAAGCATTTTTGTTTTTCTGGCTGTATCCAATCGAAACCGAAAGCAATAAAGCGGGAAGAATCAGGTGTTTTTTCATGTTCATTTTCTTAATTCATTTTTTAATAAATCGGGCAAAAAAGAGGTTTTCACCCGATTTAGAAACTCAACAAAAACTTATTTTTAATATTGTGCGTGACTTTTTTAAACACATAGAAACATAGATTTACTGAACTTATAAAAAGGCGTTTCACTTGTTTAAAAAAAACATAGCTGAATTTGAATCTTTACATTTTCATACCTTACTTATCTCGTAGAGATTTTATATCGGTAGAAAAGAAATGTTCATTTTTCAGTGTCCCGTCAGGGACTACATATTTTTAATTTCGTTTAGTCCCTAACGGGACAAATTATAATGTGTAATATTTCTTTTCTACCGATATAAAATCCCTCTGGGATAAAACATATACAGCATAATTTCTATATGTGAAGAAACGAGTTTCTTTTTTGTCTTCTTTTCAAGAATAAAAAAACCTATGTTTCTATGTGTTTAAAAATTCTCGTAACTTATTTAACCCATTCCGTTTTAAAAGTGGTTTTTCCGTTTAATGGATTTGCGGTAACATCAAAATTGTTTCCGTTTTTATTCACTTTTATTTCTTGAACCGAACTGTCATTTGGCAAGAATACTTTGGCTGTCGCCGAAGTGGTTTTATCGCTTGCAAAAACTTTTAATGTCAATTTGCTCCAATCCATATCTTTTGTAGACTGCGCTAATCCAATATGCGGAATTGCAGTTCCATCTTTTATCAAAACTACGATTGGCACTTCGCCCGCTTTGATTTTATGCCAGCCAGATTGGTACACTTTCTTAGTTTGGTAATCGATCCAAGTTCCTTCTGGAAGATAAACGTCTCTTTCGGTCACTTCTTCAAAAAGTGGTGCAACCAACATACTTGAACCAAATAAATATTCGTTATCAACCAGCCAAGCTCCCGGATCATTTGGATATTCTACAAAAAGAGCGCGCATCATTGGCAAACCTTTTTGAGAGCTTTCTTTTGCTTGAGCGTAGATATATGGCATTAATTCGTAACGCATATTATCAGCTTTTCTAAAACCTTCCAAAAAATCTTTACTGTACAACCAAGGTTCGCGCGGAGGCTCTCCGTGGCTTCTTACGTGTGAAGTGAACATTCCGAAAGGCGCCCATCTTCTGTATAAATTCTCTGGTGATTTTGTTGCAAATCCTCCAACGTCATGGCTCCAGAAACTGAATCCGCTAAGGCCTAATGAAAGTCCGCCACGCAATTCTGCTGACATTGCGCCGTTTGACGTCTCAGCATCACCACCCCAATGTAATGGGTAACGCTGTGATCCTGCCCAAGTGCTTCTTGCCCAAATTAAAGTGTAGCCTTTTTCTTTTTGAGTAATTTCGGCAACAGCCTTATTGTATCTTAATGGATATAAATTATGTTCGTAGAAACCAGTTCTTCCCGAATGATAAATTCCATCTGGCGGAGCAGCTTCTCCAAAATCAACTTTGAAAACTGAAACGCCTTCATCAAATAATTTTTTCAATTTTGCTTGATACCACGTTACCGTTTCAGGATTTGAGAAATCCAAAACCGCATCTTCATAAGGAAGATTTCCTTTTCTGTCTCTAACTGCCAAGTTTTTGTCCATAATTTCAGGAAACAAAGTATTCTTTGGCGTGAAATAAGGCAATTGCCATAGACACACATGGAAACCATCGTCTTTCAAATCAGACATCATTTTTGTGGCATCTGGAAAACGAGATTTAGCAAACTCATAATTGTTTCTCCAATCGACATCAAACCAGCCCGTATCGAAGTGAATAACATCAGTTGGGATTTTGTATTTACGCAAATCTCTTGCTACTTCACGACCTTCTTTTTCAGAAAAATAAGTGATTCGGCTCATCCAAAATCCGAATGACCAAAGTGGTGGCATTGCAGCTTTTCCAGTCAAATTCGTGTATTGGTCTAAAATATCTTTTGGCTCTCCAATGAAGAAAAACAGATCGGCTTCATCATCTCCAATGTACATTTCGTTGGCACTTCCAAAATATCTACCAAAGTCAACTGTAATTGGTGTTGAATGATGCATGAAAACACCATAACCACGGCTGCTCATGTAAAACGGAATTGGTTTGTACATGGTTTCATTTTGGATTCCATTTGCGTCATCCGTCCATAAAACTACTTTTTGTCCGCGTTTGTTGAATTGCGTGAATGATTCTCCACAACCAAATATTTTTTCATCTGGCTCTAAACTAAACGCCGCGCCCATACTTCTTGAATAATCGCTGTTTCTACGAACATATGAGAATGGAAGTGTTGGCGTATAGGTGTTTTTGAAATCAGTATCGTGAAGCGTGCTTGTCAATAATTTTCCGTTTTCATCGTAGATTTTTACGTGCCAAGGTTTTGTCAAAATTTCGACTCTTCCGTGTTTACTTGTATAACAGTGACCTCCTTCGATTTTAGAATATTTCCATAATTCTGGGTGATTTGGAGCTGTTCCGTCAACCAACATTAAAGAAGTTGCCTGCGGATGAAACTGCGGTCCAGAAGTGGTTTTGATTCGGATTGTTCGGTCAGAAACAAACTGAATTTCGAATGGCAATACTGGAGATTCCTCATATTCCGTTGTTGGGAATTCATTTGCTTTTTCCACATCAGGTTTCATCATCATGTTGTTGAAAGCCTGACGTGTTTTATAATTGTATCTCAAATATTTTATAGTTCCTTTTCCTGTTGCAGGATCAAAAGAAGCCAATTCATCAGCAAAATAAAACGTGTTCAGATAATTCTGAAAATCTTTGCTGATGTCTATTGGAGCGTTAAGTACATCTGCATTTTGAATTTGTGCCGACACTTTTGGCGAAAGCAGCAAACTCGCAAATAAAGACAAGGACGCTATTTGTATTTTTTTCATTGTGTGTTTTTATTTATTAGCTCGTCCTACAAGGTTTGAAAAACCTTGCAGGACGAAACTTATTATTCTGTTGTAATTACTATTGTTGCAGATTTTAATCCGTTTGCTTTTGCAGTCAATTCTAATCTTCCTGATTTTGCACTCGATTGCACAATCACTAAACATTTTCCGTTTAATGCCGTATGTTTCGAACCTTTGTACGATTCATGACTTACCGGATCGCCGCTGCAAACGCCAACTATTTTTCCGTTTCCTTTTAATGAAAAATTGATTTCGTTGTTTGCATTTGGAGCCAAAGTTCCGTTGGCATCCAAAATATCTACAGTTACAAATGACAAATCATTTCCATCTGCTTTGATGGTGCTTCTGTCTGTAGTTAATTTTAGATTTTCTGGATTTCCGGCTGTTTTGATTTCGGTTTCTAAAACTGTTTTTCCGTTTTTACGAGAAATTGCTTTTAGCGTTCCTGGCTGATACGGAATTCTCCACATTACATGCAAATCATCACCTTTTTTACTTCTGATTCCGACCGATTTTCCGTTTAAGAAAAGTTCAACTTCATCAGCTTTATTATAATATGCCCAAACGTCAACAGTTTGTCCCGCTTTCCAGTTCCAATGCGGGAAAATATGAAGCACGGTTTTGTCTGTCCATTCACTTTGGTACATATAATAAACATCTTTTGGGAAACCGGCTAAATCTACAATTCCGAAATACGAACTCACTGACGGCCATTCATACGGAGTTGGTTCTCCGATATAATCGAAGCCTGTCCAAATGTACATTCCAGAAAGATAATCGTGTTTTTTAACCACTTTCCACGTTGCTTCATGTGTTGAGCCCCAAGGCGCTTGAACTTGATCGTAAGCCGAAACAGTATTTCCCGGATTTCCATCTGTAAATTTAAGATCCCATCTAACTGGCCATTTTTTTACAACATCCGAAACATTGTCATAATAACCGCGTGTCTCTAAACCTGAAGTAGTTTCGGTTGCAATAAAAGCTTTGTTTGGGAAATTTTCTTTATGATGCTCATACGTCTGATGTGCATAATTGTACCCGATCAAATCTAAAACTCCAGATGCCGCGATTGGATTGATTTGAACATTTTTCTTTTCAAATTGCAATGTCACCTCGTCAATATTCATATTAACTGGAGGATTCATAGCTGCCGTTAGTGGTCGCGTTTTATCAATCGAACGCACAATTCCGGCTAATTCTTTTGCAATTTGTACCCCGGTTTCACTCCATTGATCTGGAATTTCATTTCCGATGCTCCAAATAAAAATACTTGCGTGATTACGATCGCGAAGCAATTGATCTGTCAAATCTTTTTTATGCCATTTTTCCCAGTCGTTTGCGTAATCGTATTTTGTTTTATTGGTTTTCCACATATCAAAAGCTTCATCCATAACAATAAAACCCATTTTGTCGCAAAGTTCTAAGAGTTCTGGAGCGGGAGGATTATGAGAAGTTCTGATTCCGTTTACGCCCATTTCTTTTAAAATTTCAAGTTGGCGTTCAATTGCACGAGTATTGATTGCAGATCCTAATGGCCCTAAATCATGGTGCATACAAACACCTTTAATTTTAACTTGTTTTCCGTTTAAAATAAAACCTTTGTCTAAGTCAAATTTAAAATCTCTGATTCCGAAAGTCGTTTTGTATTGATCTACAATTTTATCGTCAAGCGAAATTTCCGTAACTGCCGTGTACAATTCTGGTTTTTCATCTGACCATAAAATCGGATTTTCAACTTCCGCCAATTGTTTCAAAGTTTGGCTTGCATTGGCATTAATGGTAATATTCTCTATTTCGGTTGCAACTTTCTTATCTTCTTTAAAAATTGTCGTTGTTACCGTTGCTTTTTTAGCTTCTTTGTTTTGATTTTGAATAGTCGTTTCAATACTAACAGCTGCTTTTTCAGTCGTAACTTTTGGCGTTGTCACATACGTTCCCCATTCTGCAACGTGCAATTTATCTGTAGTTTCAAGCCAAACATTTCTAAAAATTCCTGAACCAGAATACCAGCGTGAATTGGGTTGTTTTGAATTGTCAACCTTAACAATTATTTCGTTGTTTTTTTCTCCATAATTTAAATACTGAGAAATTTGATATTGAAAACCGATGTATCCGTTTGGACGTTTTCCTAAATAATGTCCGTTTACCCAGACTTCGCTGTTTTTGTAAACGCCATCAAAAGTGATTGAAGTTATTTTCGTGCTGTCTTCCGCCGCAACTTTGAACGTTTTTTTGTACCAGCCTAAACCGCCATTTAATGACCCTCCACCATATCCTGCCGGACTTTTTTCGTCAAATTTTCCTTCGATGCTCCAATCATGAGGAACATTTAACGTTCGCCATTTTGTTGCTGCTCCAATAGTATCTTTGTCAACAATGCTGTCATTAAGATGAAAACTCCAATCTGAATTAAAAGAAACTTTTCGGCTACTGAAAGCCTCGTCGTTTTTATTGCATGAAGTAAATAATGTAATTACTGCCAGCATTACTACTGTCAGTCGGCTGCCTAAATATTTTCTTTTATTTTTCATTTTGATATGATTTTACAGTTTTTGAAAAACAAATATAAACATACCAGCAGGTGACTGTATCAATCACCTACCGGTTAGTTTCATATATTTAAAGATTAGGCTTTGGTTTGTAATGAAAAACAATTAAACAAACACCTTCACCAGTACGGCTCTTATCTCTAATAACTGCCAAACGCAATGACGTTGGAGTTAATTCAACAAGTTTTACCGTAATCCAGTTGCTGCAGTCTAAATAATAATCACCGCCATAAAGCATTTCTGGCCCTCCGTTAAAAGTTATTTTATTGTTGATTAGATCTAAACCGTAAGTTCCTTTTTTAGTAGTTTGAACATTGCTTGAAATAGCAGTTTGGGTAACAGAAGTATTGTATCCGCCATTTAAATTAAAAGACATTTCGCCCCAGTTTTTATTTGCCATTACCCATGAATTGCCAGCGTAATCAGGAAACCAGTTCCAGTTGTCGCCTGATGCACCAGGATAATCTAAACCAGCCCATCCCACAGGACTATCCATATCTAAAATCCAAGTTTTTCCGGCTACGCCGTTTGTCAGCATTTCCCATTTTGGATCTTTAAAGTACGTTTCATCATTCTCGTCAACTGTTACGGTTACAGGAGCTCCATCTACAGAGCCACCACGAGTAAGAGCCGTAAAATAAACCGTGTATTTTCCAGCAAAAGGAAGCACAACATTGTCGCTGCTTTTGTTTGAATGTCCTAATTCGTTGCCGCTTGCATCAACATATTTCCAGTATGGAATTACAGTTGGATCATCACTTTTTAAAGTAATTTGGTTTTTGTTTGAAGGATTCTGCGTCACCGAAAACTTAAGAGTTGACGGCGTTAAAGTTACTGCAGGCAAAGTCTCACGATCTTCAACAGCCTCACATGAAAATAAAAGTGAGCTTATGGTTACTGCAGCGAATATTATATATAGTATACGTTTCATAATCATTGTTTTTTAATTAATTACCAACCTGGATTTTGAGAAATTGTACCATTTGAAAGTATAATCTGAGATTGCGGCAATGGGAACCAGCCCAAAGTCTCTGTTCTAAAAGTCACTGCAAACTGAGAACCTCCAGTTGTATTGTCAATTGCTTTTTTAGTCTCAGTCATTCCTTGTCTCAATAAATCGAAATAACGCTGTCCTTCAAGTGCCAATTCTAACTGACGCTCTTCCATAATTACTGGTTTGCTTACTGTTTTACGATTAGATGTATTTTTGAAAGCACGGTCACGAACTCTATCCAAGTCGGCTTGAGCAATTGCAGGGTTTGTATCTAAATTCAGCTCAGCTCCCATAAGCAATACATCGGCAAAACGAATGATTGCATAATCTTGGTAGTTGTCAATTTGGAAATTTCCACCGTTTGCTTCTACAACACTTGTTCCAGCTGCATTTGTAATTGGGCAATATTTTTTCCAAGAATATCCTGTATATTGACGTTGTTCTCTAGCTTCGGCATCAAAATTCAATCCTTCGCCAACGAAATCAATAAATGAAGCTGCTTTTCTTGTATCACCAGCAGCATAAGTGTTTACTAATTTTGAGTTCACAGTTGCTCCTCCCCATCCAGATGCATATTTTCCGATAGCACCGCCACGTGGCGCAATGTTAACCTGAAAACGGTTTCCTTCGTGAAGATCCCAGTTTCCTTTTCCTGAACCGTTGAAACGAACCGCCCAAACCATTTCAGTATTATCTTCACCGGCAAAATTTTCAAAAGAAGCTGCAAGCCAAAGATTAGCAAAATCAGGAACTAAATTGTGTCCGCTGTTGTTTACTGCATCATTGATATAGGCTACAGCCTGCGCTTTTGTCACAACTCCAGCCAAATCTTGTTTGCCATAAACTCCTGTGTAGAATAAAAACGTTCTAGCCAAATATGCTTCAGCTGCCCATTTTGTAATGCGCCCGAAGTTTGCATTTCCTTTTTGAGAGTAATTTTCAGGCCCTAGATTATCTGCTGCAAATTTTAAGTCATTAGCGATTAAAGCATACGTAACTTCTGGCGCTTGTCTTGGCAATGTAAATTCGCTTGACGTAATAGTATGATCAAGTGGAATAATATCACCAAACATTTTAGCAGCTGTAAAATGGAAATGCGCTCTTAAAAAACGAGCTTCTGCTTCGTATCTAGTTTTTAAAGCCGTGTCAGTTCCCCAGTTAATTTTATCCAGATTTTCTAATAAAATATTAGCTCTGTAAATTCCTAAATATGCATTTGACCAAACATCTTTATTCATGTCTTTATCAGAAACGTATAAAAAACGGTCCCATTCTAAATCTGCCTGACCATCGGCAATACCAAATCCTCCAAAGCAATCATCTGAAGCTTCTTCACTAATTAATAAAGGTCCGCCGTATGCTTCGCGCTGCAACACATCATAAACCGCAACCAATCCCTGAAAAGCATCAGCTGGAGTTTTGTAAAAGTTATCGGTTACTTTTTGTGTATAAGGTTCTGTTTCTAAAAAATTCTCCGAACAAGCTCCTAAAATAAACAAGCTTGAAAGGGCAAATAATTTTATATATGTTTTCATCGTTTTCATAAATTAAAAGTTAACATTAAGACCCATCATGTATGTTCTTGGCTGCGGATAATATCCAACATCAATTCCTTTAGCCCAAGTCTGGTTCACGTTTCCAAAACCAATTTCAGGATCCATTCCTTTGTATTTTGTAAAGGTGTAAATGTTGTTTCCTGCTACATACAATCTGAATTTGCTGAAGAAATGCAATTTGCTTGTCAATTTTGTCAAATCGCACCCAATTGTTGCATTTTTAATTCTGAAGAAATCAGCATTTTGAACATATAAATCTGAGAATCTAGTCCAGTTTCCGTTTGGATCAGTTCCGTAAGTTACTCTCGGAATTCTGTCTGAAGTTCCTTCAGTAGTCCATCTGTTTAAAATCTCAGTTGTATTGTTTGTGTACGCACGAGTTGCGTCATGAACTCCAAAAACATTCTGGCTTCCTGAAACTCCGTAAGTATTGATAGAGAAATCAAATGCTTTATACGAAAGATCCATATTTACGCCATAAGAGAAATCTGGATTTGGATTTCCAATTTTCGTTTTATCATTTGCATCGATTTTTCCATCATGATTCAAGTCCACAAAGCGAACATCTCCTGGAGAAGCATTTGGCTGCACTCCTGCCGCAACCTCAGCTGCATTTTGGAAAATTCCATCTGTCTTTAATCCGTAGAAATAACCCATTGGCTGACCTACTTCAACACGGTTCATCTCATCTAAACCTTGAAACAATAAGTTTGAGTCTCCGTGAATAATTCCTTCGCTGTTTGCAATTCGAAGTACTTTATTTTCATTATGAGAAAGGTTTGCATTGATGCCAAAATTCCAGTCTTTAGCAAACGTTTTGCGGTAGCCCAAAGTAATTTCGAAACCTTTGTTGCTCACATCTCCACCATTGATATAAGGTGCAGTTGCTCCAGCGTAAGTTGGGATAGAAGCTAAAACCAACCAATCTTTTGTTTTCTTGTCGTAGTAATCAAAAGTCAAATTGAAGTTAGAAAACAAAACGGCATCAAAACCTAAATCTAATTGTTCTGAAGTTTCCCATTTCAAATCACGGTTTGCCAATTGATCTGGGCTTGAGCCTACTAACAAAGTCTCGTCTCCTGTTCCAAAATGATAACTCTTATCTGTAGAATTTACTGTTGACATATAAGCAAATTTTCTAGCAAATTGATCGTTACCGTTTTGACCCCAGCTTCCTCTAATTTTTAAAGTATTCAACACTTTATTTTCAGTTGGGAAAAAGCTTTCTTTATCAACATTCCATCCTGCAGAGAACGATGGGAAAACTGCATATTTGTTGTTTGGACCAAATTCTGAAGATCCATCACGACGAATTGTTGCCGAGAATAAATATTTGTTGTTATAATCGTAAAGCAAACGAGCAAAATAAGACTGAATCGCGTAATCAGTACGATTTCCACCAACTGTATTTGAAGTTTGATCTTTTGCATTGTCTAAATAAGCATGCTCAAAATCATCAAAAATCAAGTTTTTACCTGTCGCTGTCATATAATCTGATGTATTTTTCTTAGCCGAAGTACCTACTAAAACATCAAAATTATGAGCTTGGCTTACTGTGAATTTATACTGAAGCGTATTTTCAAAAATCCATCCCATAGATTTAGTTCCGCTTTGTGTTACACTTGAAACCGTGTTATTATCATTTGATGAAAGCGAATAAACTGGTCTGAACGAACGGAAATTACTGTCGGTCATATCAACTCCAAAACTAGTTCTGAAAGTGAAGTTTTTTAAGAATTTTAATTCTGCAAAAATGTTTCCAACATAACGGTTTGATTTCGTTTGGTTGAAGTTATTGTAGTATAATGATCCAACAGGGTTGCTAACATCTGCAGAAATAATTGAATGTGCAAAATCTCCATTTGCATCATAAGCTGCATCAACCGGAGCCGCATTCAAGAAACTTCTGATTCCGTTGCTGTAGATACCGTCATCAGCAATTCCGCTGCTTTTGATATTCGCTAACGTAAAATTTTCTCCAATTTTCAAGTGATCTTCAATAACCTCTGAAGTTGAGTTTACACTAAAAGTTACACGATCATATTGCGACTGATTTGCAGTACCGCCAATCATACCTTCTTGCCCGTAGTAAGACAATCCTGTTGCAATTGTAGATTTTCTGTCACCTCCAGTAATTAAAAGCGAATGATTTTGTTTCATTGCACCTTCATTAAACAAGTCATCCTGCCAATCATGATTTGGCAATTTAGCAACCTGTGCCTGTGTGTATAAAGGAGTATAACCTGAATTAACGCGAGCTTCGTTAATAATAGTTGTATATTCCTGCGTATTCATCAAGTCTAATTTTTTAGCAACTTGCTGAAAACCTGTATAAGAATTTAGGGAAACATTCATTTTCCCGTCTTTTCCTTTTTTGGTTGTCACCAAAATAACACCATTCGCCGCCCTTGCACCATAAATTGAAGAAGCCGCAGCATCTTTCAATACATCCATCCTTTCAATAACAGAAGGATCTAAATATCCTATTCCGTTATCAACCACAACACCATCAACTACATAAAGCGGATCACTGTTTCCAGCAGTTCCTGCTCCACGAATGTTCACGACCATGTTTGCGCCAGGTTGTCCAGAAGATGAAGTAACGCTAACCCCAGATGCTTGACCTTGCAAAGCATTTACAACATCTAAAGTTGCAACTTGCTGAATATCTTTTCCAGACACTACTGAAGTTGCTGCAGTATTTACTTTTTTCTTCTGCGTTCCATATCCAATAACAACAATCTCTTTAAGTTCTGCTGTTTCAGCCTGTAAAGAAACATTGACAGTTTTTTGTGTTCCTACTGTAACTTTTTGTGTTTTATATCCCATAAAACTTACTACAAGTACGTCTCCGGCTTTTGCCTCGATTTTGTAGTTTCCGTCAAAATCAGTTGCGGTACTGATTTTTGTTCCTTGTACCAAAATAGTAGCACCGGGAACTCCCATTCCATCCTCTGCCGAGGTCACATTTCCACTTATTGATCTTGACTGGTCCTGAGCAAAACCAGACTGAATCGTAAACACGCTAAGCAGCAGCGCCATACAAAACGGAAGCATTGTCGTTTTAATACAATTTTTGCTTTTCATAATAATTAAGAATTGGTTAAATTAAGTTAGTTGTAATATGTAATTAAAGTGTAAGTTTCAAAACTGGTAATCGTTCATAATCTTCATTTTATGAACTTTTTTCTCGATCATTTTCCGTTTAAAATAGGCTCATTTCAAAACTTATAGTCAAATTGAACTTATCTTATGGTAAATTTGACTACAAGTGTAAAACTTTTTTTCTATTTTAGCAAAATATTAAGCTTATTTTTTTTCTATTCGGATTTATGAGAACTCATTTTTGCCAATACGACAACTAAAGTGTTTAAAATGAATTATTAAATGATAAAAAAAGAACGAAGAGCAATTTTTGCCATCAACTATTTAATAGGTTTTAAATAAGAAAGACACTTTTTTGATAAACCTGTAATATTTTGACATTCAGAAATTTCATCTTCAAAAAATATTCAATAATCAACCCAGACAGTTATGCATTTTATTTGTTTAATTTGTCCTAATTAATTTCACGTATGGTTAAAAAATTAGATTCTGGTTCGGCAACAAACAGCGAACAAAATGCGATGAATGCTATCACAATTGACTGCGTTATATTTGGTTTTGATGAAGGAAGCCTCGAAGTTCTTTTAGTACAGCATGCTGAAGGAATCAGTAAAGGAAAATGGGGACTTCCGGGAGGATGGATTTATAAAAAAGAAAGCACAGACAATGCGGCTCATCGTTTATTGAATGAACTTACCGGACTTGATAATATTTACTTGGAGCAGTTAAAAGCCTTTGGCGATCCAGACCGTTTCCCGCTTCGACGCGTTATTACGATTGGTTATTATGCTTTGGTAAAACGCGAGGATTACAACATTAAGGCAGGTTTTACAGCTTCGGATGCAAAATGGTACCGAATTAATACTATTCCGGATCTTATTTATGACCACAACGAAATACTCTCTTATAGTTTAAAACATCTTCAAAACCGAGTACGCCAAGCTCCAATCGGATTTAATTTATTGCCAGAAAAATTTACTTTGCTGCAATTGATGCATTTGTACGAAGAAATTTTAGGCGTTGAAATGGACAAATCGAATTTCAGAAGAAAAATTCTGCATATGAAATTATTAGTGGCTTTAGATGAAAAACAGCAAGATGTTTCACATCGAGCCGCAAAATTGTATAAATTTGATCCAGAGATTTACAACAAACTAACTCAAAAAGGATTCAATTTCGAATTTTAAAAACCGTTTATAAAAACCAAAAATGACATTGCCTTCTCCAAGAAAACATGAAAACCCAAACAGCAGTACAGCCGTTGATGGCATCACGATTGACTGCGTTATTTTCGGATTCAACAAAGCAAATCTGGAAGTGCTTTTAGTACAACACGCCGAGGGTGAAAGTATAGGAAAATGGGGTTTGCTTGGAGGTTATCTTAGAAAAGACGAAAGCGCCGATGATGCAGCACAGCGAATTGTATATGAACTTACAACACTGGACAACATTTACTTGGAGCAATTAAAAGCCTTTACAAATCCGAATCGTGTGAGCGAACGCCGCGTCGTGACGATTGGTTATTATACTTTGGTCAACCGCGAAGATTATAACATTAAGGCTAGCCAAACCGTTATTGAAGCAAAATGGTACAAAATCAGCGAGATTCCAGATTTGATTTTTGACCACAACGAAATTTTCGATTTTAGTTTGATGCAGCTTCAAAATAGAGTTCGTCAAGCGCCAATTGGTTTTAATCTTTTGCCTGAAAAATTCACATTATTGCAACTGATGCATCTTTATGAAGAAATCCTCGGAATTGAATTAGACAAATCGAATTTCCGCAGAAAAATTCTTCATATGAAACTCCTTGTAGCACTCGATGAAAAGCAACAAGACGTTTCGCACAGAGCGGCAAAACTCTATAAATTTGATCCTGATATTTACAAAAAACTGACTGAAAAAGGTTTTAATTTTGAATTTTAACCAATGTTTTAAATTTCTGACACCAACTATCAGGCAACTACATTTCAGAATCCAAAACTTTGCGCTATCTTTGCGCCTTACTAATAGGTGCTAAAGCATTTGCTGCAGTGCCATTTATACCCAAAAAAAGACTTAAACTCGATTAGAGAACTGATATATTAAAATGAAGAAGATACGTAACTTTTGCATTATTGCACACATTGACCACGGTAAAAGTACACTGGCAGACCGATTATTGGGCGCTACACAAACCGTTACAGCTCGTGAAGAAAAAGCACAATTGCTTGACAACATGGACCTGGAGCGCGAGCGTGGAATTACCATAAAAAGTCACGCCATACAAATGGAATACACTTATAAAGGTGAAGAATATATCCTGAATTTAATTGATACCCCGGGTCACGTTGACTTTTCATACGAAGTTTCACGATCTATTGCAGCCTGCGAAGGTGCGCTTTTGATTGTTGATGCTGCGCAAAGTATTCAAGCACAAACGATTTCAAATTTATATTTGGCTTTAGAAAACGACTTGGAAATTATTCCGGTTTTGAATAAAGTCGATTTGCCAAGTGCTAACCCTGAAGAAGTTAGCGATGATATTATTGATTTATTAGGTTGCAAATTAGAAGATATTATTCACGCTTCTGGAAAAACAGGTTTTGGTGTTGAAAATATTTTGGCAGCTATTATCGAAAAAATTCCAGCGCCAAAAGGAAATCCAGAAGAACCATTGCAAGCTTTGATTTTTGACTCGGTTTATAATCCGTTTCGCGGAATCGAGGTAATCTTTAGAGTTGTAAATGGTGAAATCAAAAAAGGACAAAAAATCAAATTCATGGCTACGGACAATGAATATTTTGCCGATGAAATTGGAACTTTAAAACTAAACCAAGTTCCTAAAAATGTGGTTTCTGCTGGAGATGTTGGTTATTTGATTTCGGGAATTAAAGAAGCACGCGAAGTAAAAGTAGGTGATACAATTACAGATGCAAAAGTGCCGACAACGAATATGATTACAGGTTTTGAGGATGTGAAACCAATGGTATTTGCCGGAATTTATCCTGTAGATACTGAAGATTATGAAGATTTGCGTTCTTCTATGGAAAAATTGCAATTGAACGACGCTTCGTTAGTTTTTGCACCAGAAAGTTCTGCGGCATTAGGATTTGGTTTCCGTTGCGGATTCTTAGGAATGCTTCACATGGAAATTATTCAAGAACGTTTAGAGCGTGAATTTGATATGACTGTAATTACTACAGTTCCTAACGTTTCGTATTTGGCTTACACCAAAAAACATCCAGAAACGCCATTAGTTGTAAATAACCCTTCAGATTTGCCAGAACCTTCAAAACTGGACAGAGTTGAAGAACCGTTTATCAAAGCAACTATCATTACAAAATCTGACTTTGTTGGAAACGTAATGAGTTTATGTATTGAAAAACGTGGTTTAATTACCAATCA
Source organism: Flavobacterium daemonense (assembly GCF_007341385.1). Classification (GTDB taxonomy): domain Bacteria; phylum Bacteroidota; class Bacteroidia; order Flavobacteriales; family Flavobacteriaceae; genus Flavobacterium; species Flavobacterium daemonense. The sequence continues at coordinate 150,716 of NZ_VJYD01000003.1, read as the reverse complement.
AAACTACTTAACAACCGAAAGAGTTGAGTTAAATTTTGATATGCCTTTGGCAGAAATTGTATTCGATTTTTACGATCGTTTAAAAACAGTTTCTAAAGGTTATGCTTCTTTTGATTATTCTCCTATCGGGATGAGAACTTCGAAATTAGTAAAACTAGACGTTCTTTTGAATGCACAAACAGTTGATGCACTTTCTGCATTGATTCACGAAGATAACGCATACAACATCGGTAAAAAAATGACCGAAAAATTACGTGAGTTGATCCCAAGACAACAATTTGACATTCCGATTCAAGCGGCGATTGGAGCAAAAATTATTGCTCGTGAAACGATTAAAGCACTTCGTAAAGACGTTACCGCAAAATGTTATGGTGGAGATATTTCGCGTAAGCGTAAACTTCTTGAAAAACAGAAAAAAGGTAAAAAACGTATGCGTCAGGTAGGAAATGTTGAGATTCCGCAAGAGGCGTTTATGGCTGTTTTGAAACTTAATGACTAGTCTTTTAGAAAAAAGAAGAAAGAAACAAGAATATAGATTGACCCAATGACGAAAGTTGTTGGGTTTTTTGTTGGTTTGAAATTCGCTTTAATCAATAAAATTTTAATACTATTTTTTTTATACGCAAAAAGCAATAGATTTACTACAGAAAAAATACTAGCTTTTAAATCTATAGTAAGACTGTTTTTGAAAATGCAATCATTATCAAAAACTTGAACAAAATACCCAAATTAACCGAAGCTATCTAACAATACCACTATGATAATAACTCTACGCAAAATTAAATTTCAAATTGTTCTACAGATTTTATTGTTAATTCCCATTTTTGCTTCCGCGAATTTTAATGCTGCTGGTCATTTCTCTGAAAATTTTCAATCAGTAGATACAGAAGCGCCAACGGCACCAAAAAATGCAACCTCGCCCGGATCTATAGTGAGTACTGCCGACATATCGTGGACGGCTTCAACAGATAATGTTGGTGTTAAAAGTTATGACATATACAGCAACAATGTTCTTATTGGATCTGTAGATGCTCCAACAACAACTTACAGAGCAACCGGATTAGCCGAACTCACAACTTATATTTTTACGATTAAAGCCAAAGACGCAGCAGGAAACACCTCAGCGGCGAGCAATGAAGTAATCATTAATACTCCAGATCGTACCGCACCAACAAAACCAGCCGATTTAACAGCTTTAGAAATTACAGGAACTTCGGCAAAGCTTTCATGGAGTCCGTCAACAGATAATGTTGGAGTTGTAGGCTATAATGTTTATGGTTCGAGCTCACTTTTGAAACAACTAGATGCATCAACTACTACATATATAGTTGGATTATCTCAAAATGTAACTTCCAGATTTTCCATCAAAGCGCGAGATGCGGCAGGAAATCTTTCGTTTACAAGTGGTGACATTTTGGTAAAACCATTGGATATTGTGCCACCTACAGTACCGCAAAACGTAGTCGCTTCTGAAGCTACGGCAACAAGCATCAAACTTTCGTGGACTGCATCAACAGATGCAGAAAGCGCCGTTACTTATGAAATTTACAAAGGAGGAAATATTTTAGTTGGGTCTTCAACAACTACAAGTTTTACCGTTACCGAATTAACTCCAAATAATGCTTATTTGTTTACTGTAAAAGCGAAAGATGCATCTGGAAATTCATCGAATGCAAGTCTTCCTCTTTTAGCCGAAAGTTTAGACACCATTTTACCAACAGTTCCAGGTTCTTTGACAGCATCAGACCTTACAACGACATCTGTTAACTTAAATTGGACAGCATCAACAGATAATAGAGAAGTTACTGGTTATGAACTTTATATAAATGGAAATTTAGCAACAACATTAAAAGTTTTAGAATATAAAACAACGACGTTAGCGCCAAATACAACGTACAGTTTTTACGTAAAAGCTAAGGACGCCGCCGGAAATGCATCGGCATCGAGCAACATTGTTACTTTAAAAACAAACCCTACTCCGCCTGCATATTGCGTGTCTCAAGGTTATAGTCAAATGTTTGATGAATATATGGCAAGAGTTCAAATTGGAACTATTGACAGAAAATCAAATGTTTCAGCTATTAGCTATACTGATGCGACAAGCCTTGCAACAGAATTGAAAAAAGGCGAAACATATTCTATTACCGTTACACCAAAAGAATGGATTAGCGGGAAAACGCAATTTGGATTACGCTACGCCGCTTGGATTGATTATAACGGCGACATGGATTTTTATGATGCGGGAGAATTAATTTGGTACCAAGAAGTCACAACAAACTCACCTGTTCGAGGAACTTTTACAGTTCCTGCAAATGCTATCACAGCCAAAACCAGAATTAGAGTAACTGTTAGAGATGGTGGCGCAGCAGGGGCTCCATCGCCTTGTGGCGATTATACCGACACTTATAACTATGGAGAAACAGAAGACTACACTGCTGACATTGTTAATAATACCGTAGATTCCAATGCACCCGAAGCACCAACTAATTTAGCTGCTTCTGGCACAACTTGGACAACAACTAACTTGTCTTGGATTGCGCCAGCAAACAACGCAGATATTACAGGTTATGAAATTTATAAGGAAAATATTTTAATTGGAACTTCGGCAACTACCACTTTTAATGTTACGGGATTACGCCAAGGAAACACTTATTTGTTTACTGTAAAAGCTAAAAATGCAAACGGACTTCTTTCAAAATCAAGTGTTCCGGTTTCAGTAACAACTCCAAAAGATAATACTAGCCCAACAACGCCTGCAAATCTTAGAGCAACAACTGTAACGGCTTCAAAAATCACCATTGCTTGGGATCCTTCAACCAATAACGGAGGTGGAATATCTTATTTAGTATATTATGGTGATACTTTATTGACAACAGTAACCAACACTAGCGCGACAATTATTGAACTTGGAAATAATATTGCGTATGATTTTAGTGTTCAGGCGGTTGATGAATTCGGAAATAAATCTGCAAAAACTTCTATTTCGGTAACTACATTAAAAGATACTACACCACCAACAGTTGCGCCTCAACTTACAGCATCTGAAACTACATCGATTACGACCAATTTGTCTTGGACCGCTGCTACTGATGATGAATTTATAACCTATTATGATATTTATAATGGCTCAACTTTGCTTTATTCTGTAAGAGGCAACGTCTTTCAATATAACGTAAGTGGACTAAAAGAAGGAACAACTTACTCTTTTACGGTAGTAGCAAGAGATGGAGGTTCAAACAAAATATCAAGCAACGTACTTTCAGTAACTACAGTTGCAATCCCTAAATATTGCTCGACAAAAGCAACAAGTGATGATGGCAATAAAATTTATCGCGTCATTTTAGGATCGATCAACAATAACGCTACATCATTGGGAGCAGTAGCTAATTATAGCGATTTTACAACACAAACCACAAGCTTGAATCCTGGTCAGGAATATACGATTACATTACAAATGTTGAGATCAAGCGGTGTTGACAAAAATGGTCTGGCAGTTTGGATTGATTTGAACGGCGACAAAGATTTTGATGATGAAGGTGAATTAGTTTGGAGCAAATTCGATAATTCTGAACCATTTACATCTATTGAAGGAAAATTTACGTTGCCTCTTACTTCAAAAGTTGGAAGAACTAGAATGAGAGTAAGCGTGAAACGAAATGAAATTCCGAAACCTTGTGAAGAATTTGTTTATGGCGAAATTGAAGATTATTCGATTGACATTAAAAAACCTATCATAGAATCTGAAGCACCAACTGTTCCAACAAATCTGACAGCATCAAATATCAAAGCAAAAACAGTTGATTTATCTTGGTCTGCTTCGACTGATAATATCGCTGTGACTGGCTATGAAATTTATAAAAACGGCGTTCTTGCTGCTACAAGTGCAGATACACAATATACGGTTACAGGCTTGAATCCAGAAACGGTTTACAATTTTACGGTAAAAGCTAAAGATTATTCTGGAAACACTTCTTTAGAAAGCAATAGTGTTGCCGCAACTACTTTGGCTGCCGATGTAATTGCTCCAACAGCACCATTGAATCTTTCGGCTAGCAATACGACAAAATATACAACAACTTTGTCTTGGACTGCATCAACAGACAATGTTGGCGTTACTGGATATGAAGTTTATAAAGATTATAGTTTAATTGGAACAACTTCTGCCACTACTTTCAATGTTACAGGCTTAAAAATAAGTTCGATGTACACGTTTGTCGTAAAAGCAAAAGATGAAGCGGGAAATGTTTCGGTTGCAAGTGATAAATTGATTATAACAACGCAAGGTCAAGATGTAACGCCACCAACCGCGCCAACAAATTTAGTTGCAACAAATACGACAAAATCGGGAACAACACTTTCTTGGACAGCATCTACAGATAATGTAGGTGTTACAGCTTACAATATTTATCAGGGAACATATTTACTTGCTACGACAGCAAACACCACTTTTACAATCACAACTTTGATTCCTGAAACAAGATATTCCTTTACAGTAAAAGCAGTTGATGCTGACGGAAATGTATCAGAAGAAAGTAAAAATGTTATTGTAGATACTTTGCCAGAAGATTCTACACCGCCAACAGCTCCAAAAAATCTGACGGCTGAAACGAGCGGTACAACAACGGTTTTGAGTTGGACGGCTTCAACAGATAATGTTGGTGTAACAAGCTATGAAATTTATATCGACAATTCATTAATCGGCACCTCAACTACAACAACTTATACGGTTAAAAACTTAACATTAGGAAGAGATTATTTATTTAGTGTAAAAGCAAAAGATAAAGCAAAGAACTTATCAGAACCGAGCAACGTTGTTAAGGTAACCACGGAGAAAGAAGTTACATACTGCAAATCTAACGGAACTGATACGGAGAAAGGACACATCAATAAAGTCCATTTAAATTCGATAGACAATACGACAAAAGCAGATATTGGCGGATATTCAGACTTTACTGCCATGTCGACAACTATTGCAAAAGGACAAAGCAATACGATTACGATAGAAACATGGACATCAAACGGAAAATCGAATGTGTTTTCTGTTTGGATTGACTTAAACGGAGACAAGACTTTTGATTCTAATGAGTTAATGTGGAGTTCAGAACTTGTAGCATCAACAGCCGTAAATGGAACTTTCACAATTCCGAACACAGCTGTAAATGGCTCAACAAGAATGAGAGTTTCTATGAAACAAGGCGGAATACCGACAAGCTGTGAAACATTTGCCCTGGGAGAAGTTGAAGATTACACTGTAAATATTCAATCTAGTCTTTCTGTAGAAGATCATGATGCTTCGAAAAATGGCTACGTTTTACATCCAAATCCGGCTCACGATAAATTATTTGTTATAATTCCTGAAAATAAAAATGTAAAATATAAGATAACAAATTTAATTGGTCAAAATGTTGATCAAGGTAAAGTTGATGAAACTGGAATTGCGATCAGCAAACTAGGATCAGGAATTTATATTCTTGAATTGAATGATGGTGAGAAAACAGAATTCAAGAAATTTATAAAGAAATAACTATTTCATTTAAGTCTGAAACCTCGCTCTTTGCGAGGTTTTTTTATTTAATGAGGCTTTTCGGGTAAATTAAACTGATCCTCAAATAGTTAAAAATATAGTAATTTTAAGTAAGATTAATCTTATTTATCAAATAAAAAAAGATTAAATGCCTGATTTTTAACGCAGTTCATCGAACTTAAAGTTAATTTCACAATAAAAAATGTATTTTTAATCCTACAACTTTTAAACTGTAAGATTATGAAAACCAAATTTTCAATTATTTTAGCCTTATTTACTTTTTGTTTTGCACATGCGCAGCAAGAAGATCAAGTTAATTCTGAAATGAATTCTGCAAAAGGTATCACCTTTGCTCATGGTGATATGTTTATCGAAGGTGCTTTGCAAATTGCTACTGGCGGCGATCGTGATTATTATGCTTTTAATCCCAAATTTGGATACTTCCTAAATGACAAATTTGCCGTTGGCGGACAAATTAGTCTTTCAAGCGACAAATACGAATCAACTAATACAAAGACTAATATTTTTGGTATTGGAGGATTTGCAAGATATTATGTATTGGAATTAGACAAAAAACGTTTCAAAGCATATGGCGAAGCTGGTTTAGGCTATGGCCGAAACAAAATTGAAGACAACACTGGATCTGATGACAGCAACAGTTTAACTGCGAATATTAATGTTGGTTTAAACTATTTTATAACCAAAAATATTGCGGTAACTTTTGTTCTGGCGAACTTACTATCGTACAACAGCGTTTCTCCAGAAAATGGTCCGTCTTCAAATACATTCGAATTAAACATCAACTTGTTCAACAATATCTTTGATCAGCCGAAGTTTGGTCTTTTGTACAAATTTTAAATCTATATTTGATTTACATATTATAAAGCTGTTCCAAATTGGGACAGCTTTTTTATTTATCAAAACCTTTTGCCTTTGTAACTTTGAACCTCTGAACCTTTTAACTTAAAAAAATGGACGAAACCCCTAAACGATTTGATAGAATTGTTGCCATTCTTATTCAATTACAATCTAAGAAAATTGTAAAAGCGCAAGAATTGGCAGATCGTTTTGACTGTAGTTTGAGAACCATTTACAGAGACATCCGCACGCTCGAAGCCTCTGGTGTTCCTATTTATAGTGAAGCCGGAGTTGGTTAAGCTTTGATGGAAGGTTATAGATTACCTCCCGTAATGTTCACGCGCGAGGAAGTCAGCAGTTTTATTGCTGCCGAGAAATTAATGCAGAAATTTACTGATCCGTCTCTGGGAAATCATTATGCATCGGCGATGTATAAACTAAAGTCGGTTTTAAGAAGTGCCGATAAAGACTGGCTTTCGAATATTGAATCAAGAGTTGTGATGCAAACAGCCGAACCGATGTTCAACGATAATTCGCCAAATACATTAGCCGTTCTTTTTGAAGGAATTGCCGAGAAAAAACAGATTTTGCTTCAATATAAAACTTTTGATACCGACGAAACGACACAACGAAATATTGAACCCGTTGGCGTTTTTCATGATAATAACAATTGGTATTTTTTGGGTTATTGCCATTTACGTCAAGATTATCGGCAGTTTAGAACCGACCGAATTCAAGGTATTCGAAAAACAGAACTCGATTTTACTATTGAACATAACGCTCTGGAAACCTATTTGACTAAAACCGAAACCTGTCCTACAACAAAAGTCAGAATCTTGATTGAGAAAAAAATAGCACGATATTTAGCATCAGAAAAAAAATATCATGGTTATGTTTCGGAAAAAGAAGTTGATGACAAAATCGAAATGACTTTTATGTGCCGTGATATCGAAAGCGGTTTTGCACGCTGGTTCTTGATGTTTGGCGATTATGCTACTATTCTAGAACCTGAAAGACTTAAAGTGCGCGCATTAGAATTATTGGAAATAAACAAACAACGACTTTTATAAAAAAACTCCCGAGAGATTATCGTCGGGAGTTTTTTGTTTTTATTTCTGTGCTTTTATAACATTATAAAAATTATAATCGGTATTTGAAGCGTCTGTAATTCCAATGTTTCGTCCCATCGTTACAATTTGACCACGATGATACGTACCGTGATTGATCACTTGGATCAAATATTCAGAAATTGGAAGTTCACATTCAAACCACGGATTTATGATTTTCACTTCTTTACTTAAATCGTCTTCAGACAATGAATTGATGAAATGCTTCAATTTTGCAGATGAATTTAATAGGCCTGAGAAAATTTCTTCTTTTGAAAGCTCATTTTCAGGTTTCTTTTCAAATAAATCGGTTTCAGAAATTACCGAAAACCAATATTCTTCTGTTGACCAAATATGATCAAGTGTTTTGATGATAGTTGAAAAACTCGAAGGTACTTCAGTATAAAGCAATTCGTCTGATTTCGGCGAAAGCCAATTCACAAATTGCTTATTTACCCATAAATTATAATCGGCATAATTTGACATTATCTTTTTTAAACTCATAACAGTGAATTTTAGATTTTACATAAACCACGATAGACTTGAAGCTACAGATTTGGTTAGCAGGCCGAAAATCTGCAAAATCATAAAGCCCAATTTAACCACAAATTACACAAATTTTCGCAAATCAATTTTGTGTGAATTTGCGTAATTTGTGGTTAAAAGCTTTTTAGAAACCGAAAAAGTTACAACGAATTCTCAGATTATCTTTCCCAGAAAAACGGAGGTTCAATATTTAAAGCTCTCAAATAAACATACGCTTGTCCGCGGTGATGTACTTCGTTATCAATAAAATACAAAATATTCTGAATGATTGGAAATTCATATTGCCCAAAAAGATTGAACTTTTCGCTAAAATCTTCAATTGATAATTGCTCCCAATATTTATTGATTTCTTCTGTTGCCTCGTCCCATTTTTCAAGATATTGCGCTTTAAAAATCAGCTTTTCGCTTCCTTCTGTATAAGGTTGGCTGTCGCGATTTACAATTCCTTTAAGCGCCGGAGCTGCAATTGCCAAAAGTTCATCAACTAATTTTGAAAAAGGTCTCATGCCTCCAATCGAAAATTCGAAGAAATCTTTTTCTGGAAAAATTTCAATCAATCGGCGAGTCAATGCGCGGTGACCTTGCCAGTGTTTCAATAAATCTTCTGAAGTGATTACTTGTGCTTGTGCTTCTACTGTTTTCATGATTTTAAAGTTTTATTATTTCTATACTTCAAAAGTAAAATGGGCTGGTGACAACAGTTTGTCAGCAGGAAAAATTATTTTTTAAAAAAGTTAATCGAAGTTTCACAAAACATTCTGGAAATAATTCGAAACAATAAATTAACATCTTAAAATACTGACAATCAGGTTTTAAAATAAAAATCATTCGTACCTTTAAACTCCCCAATTAATAAAATCAGGATTATGAGAAATTCTCTTCTTCTATTTTTATTATTTTATTCGACTATAGCTTTGTCACAGGGGATTATAGTGGATGATACAAGCCTGACCGTACCTGAACTTGTGCGAGAAGAACTAATGAAAAATGCTTGTGCCAATGAAACCAACTTCAAGTTTTCGTCCACACAGGGAATTGGCAAATTCACAAATACAAATCCTAATTTTCCAATTTCAGAAGGTATTATTATTCGGAACGGAATTGCCAAATACACCGAAGGAATATACACCGGCGCTAATGAAAGCAGTATTTTAAATAATGACACCGATACCGATTTGCAAGCCATTAGCGACAGCAACGGACAAATGGTCCCCATTACCGATGTGAGTTATATTCAGTTTGATTTTACGCCTTTGTCAAGCAATTTCAGTTTCGATTTTCTTTTTGCTTCAAATGAATATGGCGAATTTCAATGTGGTTTCAGTGATGTTTTTGCTTTTATTTTAACCGATTTAACAACCGGAACTTCTTCAAATCTTGCCGTGCTTCCGGGGACATCAACGCCAGTTTCGGTAAAAAATATCAGAGACACTCAGTATAATTCTTCTTGTTTGTCTGCCAATGCCAATTTGTTTGACCATTATAATGTGAGCAATCCTGCGACATCGGCAATAAATATGCGAGGTGAAACCAAAGTTTTAACCGCTTCTTCGCCTGTAATTCCAAATAGAACGTACAGAATAAAGTTGGCAATTGGCGATTACAATGACAGCAGTTATGACTCGGCAGTTTTCATAAAAGGAGGCAGTTTTATCACGGCTATGGATTTAGGGCCCGACCGGACAATCTGCGAAGGCGAAAAAATCACACTTCAATCTGGTCTAGTGGGAAATTATGCTTACGAATGGACTTTGGACGGAAATGTCATTTCTGGGGAAACAAGCAGTTCATTGACCGTTGACAAATCTGGAACTTACGGAGTTACCGCCACTCTTTCGGGCTGTGTCATTAAAGATGAAGTAAAAATCACCGATTTAAAAGTGAAACCTGCCAAAAACTTAATTGCTTGTTACACCACAAACGGAATTTATAATTATGATTTAACGCAAAATAACGCAACTAGTTTAGGCCTCAATCCTGCAGAATATTCACTTTTGTATTTCAGTTCTTTGGCGGAAGCCAATGCAAATGGGCCAGCAATACCACAAAACCAATTAAATTCTTTTACAAGTGTTGGCAATCAAACTATTTACATAAAAGCAGTTTCTTTGAACAACAACAATGCTTTATGCAATAATTTGATTTCTTTTGATTTGCTTGTAACACCACCAATCAACCTTGTAAAACCGCCAGACTTGAGTTTTTGCAACACAAAATCAGGTAGCGTTCCAGTTGATTTGACTGTTCAACAAAATGTAGTTCTAAACGGCTTGAATCCTTCCGACTACAAAATTACGTATCATTTAAGTCAAGCAGAAGCAAACAGCGGTGCAAACAGTATTTTAAATCCTAATCTTTTCAGTACATCTTTATCACAGTCACCAAAAACGATCTGGATTAGAGTTCAAAGTCTGCAGAATTCCTTTTGCTATCAAACCGTGAATTTCAATATCATTATTTATTCTCTTCCGCCAGTAAATGAACTTCCAGATGTTGTTGCCTGCGATAGTTATACGTTGCCTCCTATCACTTTTGGTTTTTATTACACGGGGCCAAATGGTACTGGAACACGATTGAATGCTGGAGATGTAATTACAAAATCGGGAGCTTATTACATTTTCAGCGGTCCTGGTCCGAATAATTGTACCAATGAAAATACTTTCAATTTAACTTTTATCCGCGAAATAGAATTCCCAAAAGAAGCCTGTGGAAAATACATAGTTCCTAATGCGCTTGCGGGCGGTTTTTTTACCGAACCCGGAGGTAATGGAGACCCAATCCCGAGAGGAACATCATTTACATCAAGCCAAACCATTTATTATTATGCCGTTATTGATGGTGCAGTATGCAGCGACATAGCCGTGCCTTTTGTTGTTCATCCTTTGCCATTAGTCGATAAACCAGATAATGTTGTAACCTGCGATTCTTATTTATTACCACCTTTAGTCAACGGAAATTATTACACAGCGCCGGGAGGCTCGGGAAATCAATTAAACGCCGGAAGCCAAATAACTTCGAGCCGAACTTTGTATGTTTTTGCAAATGATGGAAAATGTACCAATGAGAACTCTTTCAAAATAGACATAATTAATTCACAGCGTTTTGTTCCCATAACGCAATGCGGAAGCTATACACTTCCTGCAATTGCTGTTGGCGGTTATTACGACAGTCCGGCTGGGCAAGGTAAAAATATCCCTGCGGGAACTGTAATTACCAGTTCGCAAACGGTGTATTATTATGCTGTTACAACTACTTCGCCAAATTGCACTATTGATCTAAAATACCAAATTACTATAAAGCCTTTACCTCCCGTCGATACTCCAGCAAACCGACTAGAATGTAACAGTTATGTTTTGCCTCCGCTAACAAACGGTAATTATTTTACTGCAACAAATGGTGGCGGAACCGCTTTGCATGCGGGAGACATAATTAAGGCAACTCAAACAATTTATGTTTTTTCAGTAAGTCCTGAATGTACAAACGAACATAGTTTTACTATCGAGATCAGACCTTTGCCAGATGTTGACAATTTTACCGACGTCGTCACTTGCACCAATTTTAAGCTTCCAAAACTAAAAAACGGAAAATATTATTCGGCAACAGGCGGGCCACATGGCACAGGAAGTTTGATTCCCGAAGAAACAATAATCAGCACCTCGCAAACTATTTACATTTACAACGAATGGCCAGATTTTGCAAATTGTAACAACGAAACCTTCTTTAAAATTAATATAAACGGCATTGACGTTGGGACTTTTCAAAATATAGATGCCTGCGACAGCTATACACTTCCTCCTCTAAAATTAGGAAATTATTATTCTCAGTCTGGCGGAAAAGGAACTGTTATCTCGGCAGGAACCGTTTTGACCACTTCTCAAACCGTTTATGTTTATGCAATTGTTGGAAATCGGCTTACGTGTTCGAGTGAAAAAAGCTTTACGGTAAATATTTCCAAAGCGCCGATATTAGTTAGCACACCAGATGTAGCAGTCTGCAAAAGCTATGCATTGCCCGTTTTAACTATTGGGAAATACTACAGTGCCCCTAATGCAACAGGAGTGCAATATAATCCTGGAGACTTGATTACAAGCACACAACGAATGTACATTTACGCGATAGCACCAACAAATTCAAGTTGTATTTCGCAAGATGATTTTAATATTACAATTTACCCGTTAAAAGATTTCACCATAAAAAACGGCGTAATTTGTGTCGATTTTCAAACGGGAATTTTACTTAGCCCAGCGCAATTAAACTCTGGGCTTAATCCGAGCGAGTACTCAATTGACTGGTTTTTTAACGGAAATAAAATATTTACAGGTGCAAATTATATTGCCAAAGAAGAAGGAACTTACACCGTCGTTCCAACCAAAATCTCTCCTGCTGTTGGAGCCGACTGTGGTTATAATTCGGCTACAGTCAAAATTGAAAAATCCAGTCCTGCCATTGCAACTTTAACGATAACGGATGCTTTTGAAGATGACATTGATATAATTGTAAACGTAACAAATGGTTTTGGAACTTATGAATATCAGCTCGACGATAGTGATTTTCAAACCAATAATATTTTTTCCAATGTTGATTCAGGTGAACATGTCGTTGCCATAAAAGATACAAAAGGAAATTGTGACAATCTTATTCTGTTTGCCAATGTTCTAAAATACCCCAAGTTTTTCACCCCAAACAACGATGGCTACAACGACACTTGGAACATCACAGATCTTTCCGCTCAGCCCGATGCAGTAATTAATATTTTTGATCGTTATGGCAAATTCATAAAACAGCTTCGTCCTTCTGGTCCTGGCTGGGATGGAAATTACAATGGTGGCCCACTCCCTTCCTCAGATTATTGGTTTCAGGTTTTTTATACACAAGATCAGGTCAAACAGGTATTTAGGTCGCATTTTAGTTTAAAGCGGTGATGGTTTGGCTACAACAATTTGAACATTCTAAAACTACAAATTTGTAAGTTTGTCGTTGTTATTTTTCTATATTTGGTACTACGAAACAAAGCAATTAGATGATAACAACAGAAAAATTTGAATTAACAAAAAACGAATATTTATCAGTAATTATAAAAGTTCTTATAAAGAAAAAATGGTGGGAATTTCTAATTTTTTGGGCTCTTGCCGTTTTTATTTCTATTGAAGCGGAAAAAGACGGTTTGACAATCTTTTGTTTGATTTTTCTGTATTTATATCCTTTCATTCTTATTTTTCAATATTGGAGATTTGCAAATTCAAAAGACAATAGAAAGATATTTGGCGAAATACACTATGAAATCTCAACAGAGCAAATCAATACATATTTTGGCAATGGCTCGCATAGCACAATAAAATTCGAACAATTCATAAAAACATTTGAAATTAAAGACTATTATTTTCTTTACATTTCAAAATCGCAAAGTTTATATTTTCCAAAAAAAATCTTCATAAACACAGAAGATTTAGATTGGTTTAAAAAAAACATATTCGATAAAATTAAAACTGTCAATAAATGACAATTTAAGTATTTGGGTATTTAAAAATTGGTTTTTCCTTTTAATGCTATTCGATATCTCGGTTTTCCCTAAAAACGAGTTGGTCAAAGTAATTATTTTATAGCCCGTATTAATAGAACTTTTTTGCCTAAATTTGCAATAATGGGGATAGTTGATAAAAATATTGAAGACTTAAAAAACCTTTGTACAATGTACAATGTGGAAAAGATGTATCTATTTGGTTCAGCTTTAAATTCTAATTTTGATAAAGAAAGTGACATTGACCTTCTTGTAAAATTTAAACACATTGAGTTATCAAAATATTTTGACAATTATATTGATTTCAAGGAAAAATTAGAGCGTTTATTTGGGCGCGAAGTTGATTTAGTCGAAGAGCAAACATTAAAAAATCCAATTTTAATTAAATCAATCAATAATTCAAAAGAGCTTATTTATGGATGAAAGAATTCTTAAATGGCTTTTCGATATCAAAATATCTATTGAAGAAATTGATACTTTTTTCAAGGATGAAGAAAGAAACTTTTTCATATATAGAAACAACCTGATGCTCAAAAGAGCAGTTGAAAGAAATCTAGAAATTGTTGGTGAAGCCGTAAATAGAATAATAACTCGCGATAATTCATTTACTGAAAAAATCACTAATGCAAAAGCAATAATTGGATTACGAAATCAAGTTATACATGCTTACGACAATATTTCTGATGAAAATATCTGGTCAGTTCTAACAAACCATCTTCCAAAATTAAAAATTGAAATAGATAAATTAATAGAAGAGAACATAAATGACTACTTATAATGGTCAAATCTTCTGTACCAAAAATTAATAACAACTCTCTTTTTAGTTATTAAATAACCAACTTTGTACCTTTGCAACTAAATAACTTTGGAACTCAGAAAAAATGATCGAAGATAAAAATCCGCAACGCACCAGTATAGCACAATTAGGAGAATTTGGCCTAATTGACCACTTAACCAAAAACTTTGATGTTACACAAGAATCTACTCTAAAAAGTATTGGAGACGATGCCGCCGTGTTAGATTTTAAAGATAAAAAAACCATAGTTTCTACCGATTTATTAATCGAAGGCGTGCACTTTGACTTGGCTTACATGCCCTTAAAACATTTAGGATACAAAGCAGTTGTTGTGAATATCTCCGACATTTGCGCAATGAACGCAAAACCAACTCAAATTACGGTTTCAGTTGCTGTTTCTAATCGCTTTCCACTTGAAGCTTTAGAGGAATTATTTGAAGGAATTACCAGAGCTGCAAAAGAATACAAAGTCGATGTTGTTGGCGGTGATACTACCTCATCTCAAAAAGGCTTAATTATTAGCATTACTGCAATTGGCGAGGCCGATGAAAACGAAATTGTATATCGAAACGGCGCAAAACAAACTGATTTATTAGTAGTAACAGGCGATATTGGCGCAGCTTATATGGGACTGCAGGTTTTGGAACGTGAGAAACAAGTTTTTCAAGTAAATCCAAACAGCCAGCCCGATTTAGATCCGTATACCTATTTGGTCGAAAGACAATTAAAGCCAGAAGCAAGAACTGATGTTCGCACACTTTTGCATGCTTTAGAAATAAAACCAAACGCCATGATTGATATTTCTGACGGATTATCTTCAGAAATCATGCATTTATGCAAACAATCAAAAGTGGGTTGTAACTTATACGAAGATAAATTGCCGTTAGATCCTCAATTTATTTCGACTTGCGAAGAGTTCAATATTGACAGTACGACTGTTGCCATTAACGGCGGAGAAGATTATGAACTTTTGTTTACGATTGACATTAACGATTTTGACAAAATAAAAGGAAATCCGAACTTTTCAATTATCGGACATATGACCGAAGAAAATGAAGGAGTTCATCTTGTAACCCGCGCCAACACAAAAATTGCTTTAAAAGCAAGAGGCTGGGATGCTTTGAGTGAATAAATTTTAGTATACAGTCTCAGGCGCTGAACTATAAAAAAAATCCCAACAGTTTTTATCGAATCTGTTGGGATGTTTTTTTATAAGTAATGTTCTAAAATCTAATGTCTAAAATCTAAAATTTTAAAAAAGCCCTTTGCTTTTTGCTTCTTTCAAAAGATCTTCGTCTAAGCCTGATCGTATTTTCAGCAATTCTTTCAAACTGACTTTTCGTTTTTCAATTGCGGCCAAAGAAATCGGAATGTATTGCGACATATCTTCTGTTTTTGTGCCTTTTGATAAATGAAATAAAATCTGTTTATCAAATTCATCTATTTCAATCGAATTATGTGGCGACTGATTTACCATTTTCACCACCGACTGGCTGTAGTATTTTCCGTTTTTCATCACTTTGTCAAAAGCAAGAAGAAGCTCATCAAAAGTAAGATCGTTTTTAATTATTAAACCGTTCGGGTTAATTGTCCTGATTATAGTCTTTATTTTCAGCAATTCGGTGTACATCGTCAGCAAAATTACTTTGCAGTCTGGCATTTTCTTCAAAATCAATTTTGCTAGATCTTCTCCAGAAAAAATTTCTTTTTCCTCATAAGCCGGCATGCTGATATCTAAAAATGCAACATCAAATCTTGGCGTTGATTCATCTTCTAGCAAATCATAAGCTGATCGGCAGTCATAAGCCTGAGCAATACGAAACTCATATTCTTTTGGATTATAACGCGTTATAGCATTTTTATATCCTTCAATAATAAAAGGATGATCATCTACAATCAAAATGTTTCGCGTGATTAAGTGCGAAATTGGAGCGGGTAAATCAAATGTCATTATTTTGCAGGTTAATTTTTTGATCGATTGGGACTTTAATTGTGAGAAGTGTTCCTTCTCCTTTGGCAGATTTTATCGTAACTGTACCCTTACACTCTGCGACTCTGTACTGAATATTATGCAATCCAATACCGTTTTTAGTTTTCTTTGCATTAAAACCAACTCCATCGTCCGCAATAGACAAAACTAAATAATTTATTTCACTTTTAAACTCGACAGTAATTGTATCAGCATCTGCATACTTATTGCAATTTTGTAGCGCTTCTTGTATCATTCTGTACAAATTAATTTTGACAGCATTGCTTACAAGATCCCATTTTATATGAGAATCAAATGTCGTAATTAATTTTGAATTATACGTGTTTCTCTGATTTTCAAATAGTTTCATCAGAATCGCGACAAAATTATTAATTAATTCTGATTTTTCTCTATTTAAGTCATGCGAAATTTCGCGAATGTCTTCTTCGATATGTTTCAGTTCTGTCAAATATTTTTTTCTCTTTGCTAAAGCTTGTGCTTCATCGATTTTATCAAGACTGTCCAAACTGATTCTAACACCAAACATTCGGCCCAAAACCCCGTCATGCAATTCTTGCGCCACCTTTTTCTTTTCTTTAATTCGCGTCAGCTCAATTTCATTTTGCTGCGAAATCATCAAGTTGTAAATATCTTCATTTGCAACTTGTTGCTGTTGTTTAAAAAGCAGTTCCCGGTTTTTTGCCTGTTGCGTTTTATAAACATAGAAAAATAAACCAAGAAGCGTACAAATACTGAAAACGTAAACTAAAGTTCTATTTTTCTCCTCGAGATTCGAATTTTGATCTTTTATTTCATTGGTTTCATATTCAATTCGGGAGAATTTCTCGCCCATTTTTCGCTCTGATTTAAGCATCTTTTCATTTAATCGAAAATATTCTTTAGAGTAAACCGAAGCATTTTTTGGATCAACAATAGCAATTTGCTTGAGTGCTTCCAAAGTATTTTTCCCAATATTTAGATTTCGCGCTAAACTTAAGGCCTGTTTTGAAAACTGAATGGCTCTAAAAGTATCTTTTTTAAAAGCATAAAACTCTGACAAGTGAATTCTGCTCAATATTGACGCCGATTTTAAATCGAGACTATCTCTAATTTTTAAAGCTCTTTCAAACTGATCTGGAAGTCCTTTAAAATCCTGTAATTTGAATTTAGAATATGCAAGATTATCAAGCAACATTGCATATAGCACATTTTTTTCCTGAAATAAATTTTTCTGATTTAATCCTTTTTGAAAATATTGCTTCGCTTGCTCGTAATCGTTCAAATTAATATAAACAAAACCAATATTATTTAGCGAAGTAGCTTCTAATTGCAGTTCCGACGGAATATCTTTACTCTTTAAAACTTCAATTGCCTTTTTATGATATTCCAAAGATTTATCATATTCTTCCCGATCATTGTATAATATTCCAAGAAGATTATAACACTCATAAAGCAGATCACTTACTTTTTTTTGCTTTTTTAAAATACTCAACGCTTTAAAAACAGCAATTTCACTTTCAAAAAAATCTCCTTCGTTGTACTGAAGACTTGCTTTGCTTAAAAATGTCTGTGCTAGATTGTATTGATCATTAATTCGAAGATAAATTTTTTGAGCCCTAAAAAAATTCAAAAACGCACTATCGGGAATGCTCTCATAACTATAATAATCTCCCAAATACGTATAAGCTTTACCCATGCTTACAGAATCTTTGGCGCTTATTGATCGTTCTAAAACCAATTTTGATATTTCACGATATGATTTGAGGTCATTCATGTTGTAATATCTATTGGCTACTTTAAACAAATTGACTCTGTTTAAAGAATCATTATTCTTTTCAATAATGATATTGAATGCTTTTCGATTGTATTTCTGTTTTAAATCATAAGTTAAATTGATGTCATTTGCTAAAGACAAATAAGTAGGCAAACTGTCTTCGGGCGAATTTCCAGCTTTTTCGATATGATTTTTCTTATTGCATCCAAGTAAGATGAGGAGTAAAACCAATAATATTTGCGAAGTTTTTTTCAATGTCTGGTTTTGAGTTTTACCAAAAATAATAAAACTACAGACACAAAAAAAGGCTGTCGAAAATTGACAGCCTTTTTTTGTATAATGGAACTTGTTTATTAGTCAAGTTTTATAGTGTTTCCTAGTGATTGTCTGTCTTGACGAAATCCTTCAGACTGATTATTTTTTAAATCATTAGTAGTAGTGTGGAAATCTAATTTTCTACTTCCATCACGTCCAGTTGACTGTCCGCCAATGATAGTATCTTGTTCTGCTACTGCAGTTGTTGGAGCTGCGAAAGAAGTTGCAACCATTACTAAAGAAAATAATCCGAATGTTAAAGCTGTTTTTTTCATGACCTGAGGTATTTAAGGTTTTAATTTGATTTTTTTGTTTTTGGGACCGTTCGCACTCTGCGTTTCGGTTTGGTAAAATTATACCCCAAGACGAAAAAAATTTACATGAAAAATCGAGTTTATGGTAGATCATACCCAAATGATAGTCATTGGGCGTCAAATTCGTGTAATTATCTAGTTTTTAGATCTCTATGTAATTACCTGCGGAGAAATTAGCGATTATCAAATCGACATTTGCTTTGTAAGTTTTGGAAAACGGAACCTTTTTAGGAGAGTTTTTGATGTAACAAACTGAGTTTCCGTTATGAATTCTCGAAATGTAGTTTTGATTGATGATGTAACTGTTATGAATTCGGATAAACGGATGTACTAAAATACTTTCAAAATGCTTTAAAGTCTTGAAAGCTGTCACCATTTCGCCAGAACTCAAATAAATATCTGTCGAATTATTATCCGCTTGAAAATAGCAAATATCCGCCGCATTCATATAACGATAATCGCCATAGGACTTGATGCAAAGTATCAACGGTTTTTCTAAAAGGTGTGGTATTGCTGTTTCTTGAACGACAATTGAAGTTTCTTCTGAATCCGGAATTAGGTTTTCCTGCACGTCTAAAGGCATTATTTTGAGCTCAGAGGCTTTTTCTTCGACAACAGGAGCTAATTCTTCAACTATAGCATTTTTTTGTTCTTTTGGCTCTAAAAGCACTTTTTCGAGTTTTAAAAGTGTTTTTACAACATCGACATGCGTTAAAGGTTTCAGGATATAATCGAAAACGCCATACTGAATCGCATCAAAAGCCAGTTCTTTTGTAGTTGTTGTAATAATGATTTTTGGAAGTACAGATAAATATCGATACAACTCTCCAATAAAAGCGAGCGATAAATTGCTTGAAGTATTTTCTGAATCGATTTCTAGAAAAACAAAATAAGGTCGGTGCTCTAAAACCAAATTTAATCCCTGCTGATAATTCGTAGCCGATGCTATAAAAGCTAATTCCGAAAAACCTTCTGCAACGATTCTGGTTTTCAAAACACTTTCCGCGTCATTGTCAATTATAATGTAGGAATATTTTTTCAATTTGGTTTTAAATAATTTATAAATGAATCATAGATTTATATTACCTGATTCACTTTCGAATTTTAGCATATGATGCGCAATTAAATTTACGTAAATTATTTATGCAAATAATTCATTGTTAACACATTACACTAAAATGTTAATACATAAAGATGAAATGCAAAAAAGTTCGACGAAATGCATTTCTCAAAATTAAAAAAATCCCAAACTCTCCCCATGTTACGGGACGGAATTTGGGATTTATATTATGTTAAAGTTGGAGATTACATCTTCATCAACCAGTTTTTCATAGAAACTTCGTTTTCGATAATATTTCTCAATTCAGAAATCTTAACGCGATCTTGTTTCATGGTATCTCTATGACGAATAGTTACTGTTTCATCTTCCAGAGTTTGGTGATCAACTGTGATACAGAATGGTGTTCCAAGAGCATCTTGTCTTCTGTAACGACGTCCAACTGCGTCTTTCTCATCATATGCCACATTGAAATCCCATTTTAAATCTTCAATGATTTTTCTTGAAATTTCAGGCAATCCATCTTTTTTAACCAATGGCAATACCGCCGCTTTAGTTGGCGCTAAAACTGCAGGCAATTTAAGCACTGTTCTTGTAGAACCATCCTCTAAAGTTTCTTCTTGCAACGATGTTGCAAAAACAGCTAAAAACATACGATCTAGACCTACAGACGTTTCTACTACATATGGCACGTAGTTTTCGTTCAATTCAGGATCAAAATATTGCAGTTTTCTTCCTGAATATTCTTCGTGTGCTTTTAAGTCAAAATCAGTACGAGAGTGAATTCCTTCTAATTCTTTGAAACCAAATGGGAAGTTGAATTCGATATCTGCCGCTGCATTTGCGTAGTGTGCTAATTTTTCGTGATCATGAAAACGGTAATTTTCTTTTCCTAATCCTAAAGACAAGTGCCAGTTTAAACGAGTTTGTTTCCAATGCTCGTACCATTTCATTTCTTCTCCTGGACGTACAAAGAATTGCATTTCCATTTGTTCAAATTCACGCATACGGAAAATGAATTGTCTTGCAACAATTTCATTTCTGAACGCTTTACCCGTTTGAGCAATTCCAAAAGGAACTTTCATACGGCCTGATTTCTGAACATTTAAAAAGTTCACAAAAATACCTTGAGCTGTTTCTGGACGTAAATAAAGATCCATTGCATTTTCTGCAGAAGCACCTAATTTAGTACCAAACATCAAGTTGAACTGCTTTACATCTGTCCAGTTTTTAGAACCCGTTTCAGGGTCAGCGATTTCAAGCTCTTCGATCAAAGCTTTTACATCATCTAAATCTCCGTTTCCTAAAGAACGTCCTAAACGCTCTCTAATTTCTCTTTCTTTAGCCAAATATTCAATAACACGAGCATTTGTAGTAACAAATTCTTCTTCATTGAATGCATCGCCAAAACGAGCTTTTGCTTTTTCGATTTCTTTTTTAGCTTTCAGATTAATTTTTTCAGCATAATCTTCCACTAAAACGTCTGCTCTATATCTTTTTTTCGAATCTTTATTGTCAATCAAAGGATCATTAAACGCATCAACGTGGCCTGAAGCTTTCCAGGTTGTTGGATGCATTAATATTGCCGCATCTAAACCAACAATATTTTCATTCATCTGAACCATTGATTTCCACCAATATTCACGAATATTCTTTTTTAACTCGACACCATTTTGTGCGTAATCATACACTGCACTCAATCCATCGTATACTTCGCTTGACGGAAAAATAAATCCGTACTCTTTTGCGTGCGAAACCACATTCTTAAATAAATCTTCTTGTTTTGCCATAGTGATGCAAAAATATAAAAAGTAGTTTTAAAAAAAAGAAAAATAATAAAGATTGAAGTTTGAATTTCGTTAGTTTTGTAACTAAATTCTTTCTATTTGTGTTTAAATCTATAATAAATCTGTTTTTCCCGAAAGTTTGCTCTGGATGCCGTTCTGTTTTAATGACAAATGAAACGGTTTTGTGTACCAATTGCCGACACGAATTGCCTCTGACACAATATCATCTGGATTCAGAAAATGAAGCTGTAAAAAAGTTTTATGGAAAAGTTGAAATTGAGCATGCATCTGCATTGTTATATTTTATAAAAAAGGGAATTGTCCAAGAACTGATTCACAATTTAAAATACAAAGGCCACGAAGAAATTGGGACGGTTCTTGGAAATTGGTATGCCGAAGATCTTAAAGAACTTCGGTTAAAAACTCCTTTCGAAGTTGTCATTCCCGTACCGCTTCATCCAAAAAAATTTAAAGAACGAGGCTATAATCAAGTTACTGCTTTCGCAGAAGCAATTTCTGAAGGTTTAAATCTCACTTTTGACGATGCTGTCTTATACAGAAAAAAATATTCCAAAACGCAATCAAAAAAGAATCTTCTCGGGCGATCTGAGAATATCGAAAATATTTTTGATGTCAAATTTTCCGAAGAAAATCACAATAAACATTTCCTGCTTGTTGACGATGTTTTGACAACTGGCTCAACACTCGAAGCCTGTTCAAAAGCCTTGCTCAAAATTCCGGGCGCGAAAATCAGCATTGTTTGTATGGCGATGGCGAATTCATAAAAAAAGAAATTCCAAATTCCAATGTGTTAATCAATTGGAATTTGGAATTATAGATTTTTTTCTTTGAATTTTAATTGATAATCAACTTTTTAACTGTTCTTCTGTTTCCGTCGATAACCGTCACCAAATAAACTCCGGAAACCGCATTTGGAAGCTGAATGTTTTGATCAAAATTTGAGGTTATGTCAAAAGTTTTCGAATACACCATTTTTCCCAAAATATCATGAACAAAAACTTTTACGCCAGTTTGTGATTCGCTTTGGAATTTAATCGTAAAGTTTCCTTTATTCGGATTTGGATAAATACTAAAATCGATACTTTCAAAATCTGGAGTTCCCAAAGTATAAGTCTGACCGCAAATATTAATTGAAGCCGAATTTAATGTTCCGAAATTTCCAACCACAGCATCTCTAACTCGAAATGTCCAATTTCCCTGCGCTTTCTCACCATTAAAAGCACTCAAAGCATCAACAGGCAAAACAATTTGCTGCGTTGTTGCGTTACAATCTAAAGCAGCACCTGAATCATTGAACTGCATGTCTAAAGTAGATTTTGTTGATCCGCAATTTTTATTAAACAATCGAACGACAGTTCCAGCAGGACTAACAATTTGAAGTTCTACATCAGAAAATTTATCATGTGTTATATTTACCGAAACATCGACATCCGTAACTATCGCTTCAGATGCCGGAACTGTTATCGTTCTAGTAACAAAAGTTGTAGTATTTGGAATCGAAAATGAGTTTCCAAAACTATAACTATTGCAAGAAGAGTTTGCAGTATAGCCAATTGCAAATGGTTTGCTGTTTATTGCGTAAAAAATATTTGCCGTTGGCTCAATTAAAATTCTACAATTTTTTGAAGATGGAACACTTGTAGGAAGCGTAATAGTTTCGGTACCGTCGTTTGGCGTATTTGAAGCTAAAATTATAGGAAACGTTGCACCTCCATCAGTAGATAATTTAATATTAACTGAAGAAGCACCTGCCAAAGAATTTGTATTATTTACACTCCAAGTTACAGTCTCGCTCAAGCCTTGCCACCAACTAACATTATCATTGTTATGCGAAGTCACTGCAAATGGCCCAGCTGTCGAAACAACATTTACAACCATATCGTCAGTATTTGTCTGCGCCGTGCCTTGAGCCGCATTGTCGCGTCCAGTCAAAGTAAAATGCAATGTTCTCGCAATTGACGAAACTGATTCCCAAGTTGTGGTTAATCTGTTTTGAAGGACATAACTAAAACTCGGCATATAGCGAACTGTACCACTTGCAGTTGGGACAACAGATCGAAATAACGGTCCATCTGGTTTTGTTGGATAAGCAATACTCGTGCTTCCAGAAGTTGTTATTGCGTTGTCATTTTCTTCCCAAGTATAAGTAACCGAATCTCCCTCAGGATCAGAGCCTGTTCCTGTTAAAACAAAGGCAGTACTTATTGGAATTGTAAAGTCATTGCCGGCATTAATAACCGGCGGATTATTTGTAATCGTGGTACTTACGGGACAGGATTTATTAGCCAAAGTATTTTGGATCTGCCTGATGCTCACATAAGCAAAATAATCGTCAGAAGTGTTTTGAATATCATAATCGCCCGTCACACCAGCATAAGCCATAATTGTAGAACCGCTTCCGGGTTCAACATTCACGCTTGTTCTTTCCTCAGAATCATATGAAAAAGTGTGATTTGCACCTAATTGATGACCAAATTCATGTGCCACAAAATCAATATCAAAAGTGTCTCCTTGCGGTTTACCATCTGAAGGCGATGTATAAGCACTTCCTTTTCCTAATGGAACACCTGTTGTTGGATTTGTACAAACGCAACCAATACAACCCGCGTTACCGCCACCGCCAGAACCACCAAATAAATGACCAATATCATAATTTGCATTTCCAATCACATTGGTCAAGGTCGTTTGAACTTCTTGATTCCATGCACCATCAGCACCTGTCGAGGCATTTGAGTATGGATCTGTGGTTGCATCTGTATAAATGACAGCATCTGTATTGTCTATCAAAATCAATTTTACCGCAAGATCTTTATTAAAAACGCCATTTACGCGGGTCAATGTGTTGTTCATTCCGGCAAGCGCCAATGCTTTTGTACCACCAAAATAGGCGGTATATTCTCCAGTACAGGACAAAGCCAGACGGACTGTTTTGAAAACTTTGTTGTTTGATTCTGTATTGGCAGTTTTTGCCGTACTGTTTTTATTTAAAATGACATCATCAGTTTTGCAGATAAGTCTTTTTGAGGCCGAATTACTTTTGGCAAACAAAATATATTCTGATTTGTCATCTGGATTTCCCTCGATAAACTCCGTCGATTTATCAGAACGAAAAACCATTGTTTGAAGTCCGAGTGGCGAGACGCTGAAATGTATCTTTGCCGTTTTATCATCTAAACCATTTCCTTCATATGATCTGATTTCTGGATATTTTGCCTGAAGTCCTGGCTCAAAATTCGACGATTCCCAAACAGTAAAGCGCTCTAAAACTCCCGAAGTATTAGGAATTGTAATTTCGGCTGTATTATTTCGAGAACCTTTTGCTGTTGCCGATGCCAGCTTAATTTGTAGAAGATCTGAATTTAATTTACAATAAAGCTTTTCAGAATCTGAAGTACTTATTCTTTTGCTCAACACAGAATTTGCGCTGCTTTTTTGCCACAAATCAGAATTTTGAGCATGTAAAACAGTACAGAAAACAATAAAATATAAAGAGAGTAAATGTTTTTTCATAGACGCGGGCGTTGATACATCAAAATTAAGTCAATTAAATTAAATTCTTACATATAAACGACATTTAACCTTTTTTAGTCGACGAGTTGGTGTATTTTCACAAAAAGAAACCATCTTCAGCCAAAAAAATCAATTCTCCTTGGCATCAAATTCAAAATAGATAGTATAAATTTGCAGCATCTTAAATTATTTGTTTTGAATCTCTTTCATTCTATAAACGATTTCCATTCGACCAAGAAAACAATCTTAACACTTGGTACCTTTGATGGTGTTCATATTGGTCATAAAAAAATTCTGGAAAGAATTACACAGAATACCGAAAACGGCAAATATGAAAGTTTGGTGCTTACTTTTTTTCCGCATCCAAGAATGGTTTTACAAGAGAAATCAGAAATCAAACTTTTAAATACAATTTCCGAAAAAACAAAACTTCTAGAAGCAACAGGAATTGAAAACCTTATAATTCATCCTTTTAACGAAAGTTTTTCAAGATTAACCGCAGAGGAATTTGTTCGGGATATTTTAGTTGATCAATTTCATATTCAAAAAATAATTATTGGACATGATCATCGTTTTGGAAGAAACAGAACGGCTAATATTGATGATTTAATTGCTTTTGGCGCTGAATATGGTTTTGAAGTAGAACAAATTTCGGCTCAGGAAATTCAAGATGTTTCGGTTAGTTCGACAAAAATCAGAAAAGCTTTAAACGGAGGAAATATGGCTTTGGCCAATGATTATCTGGGTTACAATTATTTTTTATCGGGAGAAGTTGTAAAAGGAAAGCAATTAGGAAGAACAATTGGTTTTCCAACGGCAAATATTCAAATTGAAGAAGATTACAAATTGATTCCGAAAACGGGCGTTTATGCTGTAAAAGCAATTGTAGATCAAAAAGAAGTTTTTGGGATGATGAATATTGGCTTCAATCCAACTGTAAACGGCGAAAAACAAACCATTGAAGTTAATTTATTTGATTTTAATGAAGATATTTACGGAAAACAAATTGAAGTTTCGTTATTGAAATATCTTCGCGAGGAACAAAAATTCGGTTCCGTTGATTTATTGAAAGAGCAGTTAAATCAGGATAAGGCAAACGCTTTAGATTTTGTGAGCAAGCTTTAATAATTTAATTCTAAAAATATATAGTCCCGATGGGACAAAATCGAACATTTCCATATTGTGTTACCAATATTGAATCTCTACGAGATATATCTAAATCATATTAAAATCCGCAAAATCTCGCTTTTTTCAATATAAATGTCTACAATAATATTCCGTTAGGAATGAAATATTGGTAGAAAAAATATTCCGCCCGATCAATTGTCCTGTCAAGGACTTCATATATGACATAACAACTTTTTCATAATCGTATTCCTCATACACAACATTTTACCAATTTTAAGCCATCGTAGTTATTTTTTTAGTAAATTTGATATAGAACACTGTTCTTCAAATATTTACTATTAACTTCTTTAAAAATAACCACTATGAAACTACCTAAAGAAATAACCAACGGGTTTCTAATATTCCTTGGAATAGGCATTTATTTTTTATTGATGAATCTATTAGGTCTTGCCGATTTGTTCTATTTACGTACTCTAAATGTGTTCTTTATCTTTTATGGCGTAAACAGAACCATGCTAATGAACCTGCATAAAGGAGAAACCAATTTTGTGTCGAATGCAGTTTCTGCCATGGCAACTTCAGTAGTTGGCGTGTCAATGAGTGTTTTCGGATTACTAGTTTATAGCTATGCACGAGGCGGAGATGCCTATGTAAAAACCTTATCAGAGACATTTATGTTTGGAGGAAATCCTTCTGTACCAACTTATTGCATCTGTTTGCTTTTTGAAGGAGTTGCCTCATCGGTCATCGTAACTTTTTTGATGATGCTTTATTGGGGTAATAAATATGTTGCCGATTAATATTTTCAAAATAAAAAATAACATTTAGCACTCTAAAATCATAGAATTATACATTTTTATGATTTTAGAGTGTTTCTTTTTTGAAAATAACTGTCAAATATTCATTTACCGACTACATCATTGGTTGATTAGAACAATTTAACTACTTTTGAGGCTTCAAAAACATTGTATCAATGAGCATTACAAAACACAATTGGACCAAAGACGAAATCATCGCCATATATAATAAGCCAATTATGGATCTTCTGTATGAAGCGGCAACCATTCACAGGCAAAATCACGATCCGAACGTAGTTCAGGTATCAACATTATTATCAATCAAAACCGGAGGTTGTCCAGAAGATTGCGGTTATTGCCCACAAGCGGCACGCTACAATACTGGCGTTGAAGGAAATGATTTAATGAGCGTAAGCCAAGTAAAAGCACAAGCTTTGCGTGCAAAATCAAGCGGATCATCTCGCGTTTGTATGGGAGCAGCTTGGAGAAACGTAAAAGACGGTGAAGAATTTGATCAGGTTTTAGAAATGGTTCGTACCATCAACAAACTTGACATGGAAGTTTGCTGTACTTTAGGAATGATTACTGAAAATCAGGCACAACGTTTGGCAGAAGCAGGTTTATATGCTTACAACCACAATTTAGATACTTCTGAAGATTATTATAAAGATGTTATTTCAACACGTGCTTTTGAAGACCGTTTAGAAACTATCGAAAACGTTCGTAAAACAAATGTAACGGTTTGTAGTGGTGGTATTATCGGAATGGGAGAAAGCATTGAAGACAGAGCAGGAATGCTTGTTGCGCTTTCAACTTTAAATCCGCAACCAGAATCTGTGCCGATTAATGCATTAGTTGCCGTTGAAGGAACTCCAATGGAAGATGAAAAACCAGTTGAAATCTGGGAAATGATTCGTATGGTTGCTACAACCAGAATTGTTATGCCAGATACACAAGTTCGTTTATCTGCAGGAAGAACAAATATGAGCCGCGAAGGACAAGCAATGTGCTTTTTCGCAGGAGCAAATTCAATTTTTGCAGGAGACAAATTGCTTACAACACCAAACCCAGATGTTCACGAAGACATGAAAATGTTTGAACTTTTAGGATTGAATCCGCAGAAGCCATTTACAAAAGTTTCACAGCCAAAAACTGTTGAAGCAGCAGACTCACAGTTTGCTCCATTAGGCGAAAAACCTAAATGGTCAAGACCAGGACACACTATTGAACGAAATGTTGAACACTCGATAAAATCAAAAATTTAGTTAATAGAGTTCAACAATCTGAATAAATATTTTTAAATTGCTTATGACATTGAGTTATAAGCAATTTTTTTATTTAGAGAGATGAAGTTAAAACAAATCGAAAGGGTAAAAAAAATCTCAAAAGCTGATTTTGTTTCCCAATATGTTAAAAAACAAATTCCTGTGGTTGTTGAAGAGCTGACCGAAGACTGGCCCGCTTATGAAAAATGGAAATTATCCTATATTAATGAAATCGCAGGCGATATTACAGTTCCGCTATATGATGATCGTCCCGTAAATCACGAAGATGGTTTTAACGAAGCGCATACCAAAATGAAAATGAGCGATTATATTGCTCTTTTAGAATCAAAACCTACCAATTACCGCATTTTTCTTTATAATTTGATGAAAGAAGTGCCAGCGTTGAATAATGACTTTAAATGGCCTGATATTGGTTTGAGATTAGTCAAGCAAATGCCGATGCTGTTTTTTGGCGGAGAGAATTCAAAAGTCTTCATGCATTTTGATATTGATTATTCGAATATCCTGCATTTTCATTTTCATGGAAAAAAACAATGCATGATTTTTCCACCAGATCAATCGAAATACATGTACAAAGTGCCGCATGCATTAATTTCGAGAGAAGACATTGATTTTGACAATCCGGATTATGAAAAATTTCCGGCATTAAAAAACGCCGAAGGTTATATTACAAACCTCAATCATGGTGAAATGCTATATATGCCAGAAGGTTATTGGCATTATATGAAATACTTGACGCCGGGATTTTCAATGAGCCTAAGATCGTTTCCTAAAAACATTACCAACTTGTCAAAAGCTGCATACAATGTTTTTATTATGCGCCATTTTGATATTTTGATGCGAAAATTCAAAGGTCAAAAATGGATTGATTATAAAAATGAAAAAGCAATCACAAACACTCACGAAAATCTTCGAAAGAGTGCTTAAATAAGGTTTTAAAATAAAAAAAAGAGCTGTTAGAGTTTAATTCTTTAACTGCTCTTTTTCTTTATCATTTATCAAAATACAATTTTTTTGGTCGCGATATTTCCGTTCTCCAAAGTCACTTTTACTAGTAAAACCTGATTCTCAGAGCGGAAATTCTGTAATTGCAATTCAGTTGCGTTAATATTTTTCTTCTCATAAAGCAATT
Source organism: Flavobacterium daemonense (assembly GCF_007341385.1). Taxonomy (GTDB): domain Bacteria; phylum Bacteroidota; class Bacteroidia; order Flavobacteriales; family Flavobacteriaceae; genus Flavobacterium; species Flavobacterium daemonense. Next base: position 121,278 of record NZ_VJYD01000003.1, on the reverse strand, counting down.
TTCCAGAAAGATCATAAACATTAACATCGTGAATTATTTCTTTATTCGAAGTCACTTTAATTTCTTTAGATTTTATAGACACCCAAACATTATTTTCGACATCTGAAACCTCATCAACACCCAAAGATTTATCAGAATAACGGAGTACGAATCGGTCAGTGAAAGTTCCGGCTCCTGTATTGAAAGTATAATTTCCAGCTCGGAGATCAACTATTTTATTTGTGGTTTTATCTTCTAAAAAAATAGGCTGCAAAGTCAAAGCACCGTCAATATGATAAATTGAAATTGTAAAATCGCCGGCAATTTCTGTTCGATATCCAAGCGGGACAATATCAGCAGATCTAACAGGCAAAGCACGTCCTTGAATTGCTAGTTTATGGTCGTTGTTTATACTATAGAAATCCAGAAATTTATTTCCATCAAAACTATCTCCGTCAAACTTTCTGTCAAAATCATCCGTTGCACCTTCGATATAGCCAACAAGCAATTGCTTAAAAGCCCCTTCATCGTTAGTCATGTTCAGCCAAATTCGATTTCGCTCAAGATCAGATTCACTTGCATCTGCTTTGGTTTTGAAAAATTGAGTATTGGTACTTCCGCCTCTTCGCATTGAATTTTTAAAAACAATAGTTCCAGATGCAGCAGTACCTGCAAAAAATGATTGTCCGGCCGCTATATCGCCGCTTGGCGGTGTATTGTTATTTCCCGAAGTATTTCCAGAACCTGCAGGCGTACCCGTACCAACTCCTCCTGTTAAATTATAAGTAGCATAATCATCTGTAGAATATTGATAAGCACCAACCAAAACGACTGGTGTATTGTGTGTCCAAAAATATAATGTTCCTTCTAGAATAGGATTTCCATTGATAAAATCATCAGCGTGTAAAGCAGAAGGATAAGGGTTCCCAATTAAGTAAAATTTTTCAGCGCCAACAGTTTCTCCCGTAATGTCTCCGTTATTAGGAACACCGACAAAAGTCGTTGCAAAGGGATATCTAGCTGTATTTGAAAAATCGTCAGGACCACGAATAATATAGCCTTTTCCAACAACCATTACATTATTCCTGTCTTCAGCCACCCATTGAGTGCCATCAAAACTAAAATATTTATCGCTGGCTGTCAATGGCGAAACATCAACTAATTTTCTATTTTTTACAGGACTTGACCAATACACATAATCCGCTTGACGAATGAGCTGGCTATTTCGTTTGTAAGTAATAATTCCTGTATTTATGGTATTATCAGTACTTGTTTGCAAGAGACTAGCACCATCAGCAAAAGTCAAACTTCCAGAATCAACATGAACTCCGTTGACTACATTTAAAGTATTGCCATGCTGAATCATCACTGCTGCATTATTGCTGATGATACAAGAACAGGCATTTATATCATTACCCAAATTATAATCTCCTTGAAAATCGACCAAATCATTAAATGACGGATTTGCTGTTCCATAAGACCACGAAGTACCGTTCCATGTATTTGCCATAATCGTGATTTCGGCTGAATAGGTTATAGCACAGCTATTGTCAATTGCAAATTTATATTTCCCGAAAGGCAATCCTGAAATTGTTATTGAAGTACCTGAATAAGCACGTGGCGTAACCGTTGTCCCATCAGATTGCAGAATGTTTCCCGACCCAGAAAGTCCATTTAAAGTAATACTACCCGTAGGCGTGGTACAAGTTGGTTGCGTAATATTTAAAATATTTGGAGCAGGAGGCAAAGGATCGACATCAATTCTTGTTTCAATTGCAAATTCCTCAGGACAGGTTCCATTTTTTACAACAGCTCGATAACTCGTACTTTCAGTCAATATTCCAGGCTGATATGTAGGAGCAGTATTTGCTATAGGTTGCCAAACATATGGTATTACTGTCGCATACTCCCATCTCACAATTGTACCGGTATAATTATTCAGTGTTAAAAGCGGACTAGCATTTCCTTGACAAACATGAACACCACCATTTACAACGCCACGATCTGTTTTTGTTACGGTTGTTGTGTTTGTTGCATTTGTGGTTGCGGGACATCCATTGGAAGAATATTTGACGCTTACTGTTTTACTGCCACTCGTGAGCCACTGTAAAGTAACCGTGTTACTGCCAGAAGAAATATTGCCCGCGGTAATAGTATAATCGGTTCCGAGTACACCGGGAACTGACCAAATATAATTTGCTTGTCCTACTAAAGTGGTATAAGTCACATCTGTCGAAACACAAACTGAAGATCCCGGTTGCACTGAAAAAGCAGGCACAGGAATTGGATTTACCGTAACTGTCGTTGCTCCCGAAGGCGTTGAAGAGCATCCGCCACTTTGTACAACAGCTCTAAACTGTGTTGTTTGTGTCAATATGCCAGAAGTATAGGTTGTTGTAGCGTTCATAATTGGAGTCCAAACAGTAAAAGGGCTAACGGAAGATTCCCAATTTAAAACAGTACCGGTATTTCCTGTTAAAGTTAAACTACCACTTGTGAAACCACTACAAATTGTTGTCCCTCCGCCAACCGTTCCCCCAACTGATGGTGAAGAAACAACAATGCTTGCAGTATTATTAGAAGAAACATCAGTAAAACAAGCTCCTGATGTTAGTCTTGTAATAGTAATATTTCGTGTACCGGCAACAGTAAATCCTGATAATGTAAAGCTCCCCAACCCTGCTGTAGTTACTGTTAAAGCAGTTGTTAATCCGTTACTTGCAGGATTGGTCAAATTGTAAGTAACAGTATAAACTCCAACAGGTAAAGCAGCCTGAGATCCCGAAAGAAATATAGTAGCATTTCCTGGCGAACTACAAACAGGCGAAGCTGAAATCCCGGTTAAACCGTATGTCGGACAAGTGTAATTCACAATTATCTGACCTCCACCTCCTGTACCGCCTGGCTGCGTTCCGCCTAAAAGCGTGGTCATAGCGCCACTTCCACCACCACCGGGCGGTGTTCCGGGATTTCCAGGAAAGCTTCCTAAAACTGTACTGGCTACACTGGCACCTCCTGCTCCAGACGCACCACCACCTTTACCCCCAGCTCCAGAACCTTGCAATAATCCAAGAATACCTGTGTTTCCGGAACCTCCGTCAGCACCAGAAGTTTTTGTAATCGAACCAAACGAATTCGTATCTAAGCCACCTTTACCGCCGGCAGGACTTCCTCCCGCATTATTTGTAGTTCCTGCTTTTCCTCCTGCAGCAAAAAAGACACTTTCGAATCCCAAAATAGTTGAATTCCCTCCATCAACTCCCTTGGCGGTCGTCCCTGGAACGCTAATATTCAAAGTTGCTCCGGGTACAACTGTAATTTTACCTTTTACATATGCGCCTCCGCCACCGCCACCGCCACTTCTTCCATCGACAGTTGCACCGCTCGCGTCTCCACCGCCACCACCTGCACCCCAGCCTTCAACGTCCATAGAAGTAACCCCTGCAGGAACAAAAAGTGTATTATTAGCTGTATAAGTATGTGGAGGTTGAGCAAATAAAGAATTACAAGTAAATATTAAAAGAAACCACAATCGTAGATTTTTATTCAGAAGAAATAATTTTTGTCTTTTTAAATAAAATAAAAATTGAAAGGGCGATTTGAGTAAAGATTTTTTCATACTGTGGCATTTTAAAAGTTAAAAAAAGATTCCAGCGGATATTAGAATCATCTCTAATTTTTAAATACCTTAAAATTGAAAAACAGAACAACAATATAGTTTTCTGCGGAGTGCGCTAAATACAGCAGATAGAAGAAAACTATGAGCTGACAAAGTGTGGTATTTAAAAATAATGATTTGTATTTTGGCAGATAAAAGACTTGAGTGCTTTCTGAAAGCCATTAAAAATGCATTACGACGGGCTTTTACGTTGTTTATCGGATTAAAACAACAACAAGGTACGATTTTATTTACAATATTAGAAGGACTTTAACTTGTTAATCAGTACTTTAACATTATAGGAGAGCTAATTATTCAAATCATTTAAATCGAGGAAGAGAATGTTAAAACTCATTTTAACAGTTTTTAAAATAAAAAACCATTCCGTTTCTGGAATGGTTTTTTGCTATAAAGAGATTTCTTTTATTTAGAAAACAATTTTTGAATCCTTCAAATTTCCATTTTCAAGTGCCGTTTTCACGAGCAATACTTGATTAGATGACTGCAGATTGGTGATCTGCAATTCTTTTTCTCCAATGTTTAGTTTCTGATAAATCAGTTTTCCTGCAACATCAAAAATGTAAACTTTGTCAAGTATCTCAACTGTAGAAGTCACTTTAATCACTTTGTCTTTAGTTGCAATCAAAACACTGCTTTCAGGATTTTCAACAGTAGTTGTTCCCAAAGTTTTATTAGTGTAGCGCAAGACAAAACGATCTGTAAAAGTTCCTTCCGTTGTTTTGAAAGTATAATTGCTTTCTTTTAAATCGTGAACAATTCCGGTCAATTTATCTTCTAAATAGATCGCCTGACTGCTCATATTTCCATCTGTCTGACTTATCGAAATTGTAAAATCACCTGCAATTGTGGTACGATATCCGAGCGGTACCAAATCAGCATCTGAAAAAGGCAATCCACGACCTTGAATCGCAAGATGCATATTATTATTTACACTGTAGAAATCGAGATAAATATTTCCGTCGAAACTCTCTCCATCATATCTTTTTTCATAATCATTGCTTGCACCTTCTATGTAGCCAACCAATAATTGTTTAAAAGCACCTTCCGTATTTGTCATATCCAGCCAAATTCGGTGTTTTTCGATTGTTTGTTTACTTAAATCTTTACTCGGTTTAAAAAACTGACCGTTATTAGCGCCACCGCTTCGCATTAAATTATTAAAAGTAATAGTTCCTGCTCCACTTGTTTTTGCAAAGAAAGATTGTCCGGCCGCAATGTGACCACTAGGTACATTCGGATTGTTTCCGGGAGCAGCAGTACCCGTTGGAGCTGCTGCTGTTGCAGTTCCTCCACTTAAATTATAAGTAGCATAATCGTCTGCATTGTATTTATAGGCACCCACTAAAACAACTGGAGTATTGTGAGTCCAGAAATAAAGAGTTCCTTCTAAAACATTATTTGCAGTAATAAATTTATCAGCCTCTAAGGCAGAAGGATATGGATTCCCGATTAGATAATACTTGTCAGCAGTTACCGTTTCTCCCGAAATCGTTCCGTTATTTGGAACTCCAATAAAAGTCGTTGAAAAAGGACTGCGAGCAGTATTAGAAAAGGTTTCGGGTCCTCGAATTATGTATCCTTTCCCGATTGTCATATTACTGAATTTAGAAATTCCCACCCAATCATTGCCATCAAAAGCATAAAATTTATCATCTCTGGTTTGCGAAGAAACATCAACCAATCTCTGCGGATTTACAGGTGTTGACCAATACACATAATCCGCTTGACGAATAGGCAGGCTGTTGCGCTTGTAATTGATATTTCCAGTATTAGTCACGTTATTTGTCTGAAGAAGACTAGCACTATTTTCAAAAGTTAGCACTGCACCGCCACCAGATTCTACTACAACATCATTTTCGATGGATAAAGTGTGTCCCGAATTAATAGTCACTTTTTTGCCTGCATCCACTTTGCACGAACAACCGCTCAAATCACCCGTCGACTGAAAATCGGCGGCAAACTCAAGTATATCAGTAGCGACTGGATTTCCATTTGACCAAGTTCCCGAATATACATTTGTTATGGGCACTTTGATTTGAATACTCACCGTTGCTAGTGAAGGACAATTTACACCATCATGAATCGTAAAAGTATAATTTCCCGGTATTAAATCTGGAATTGTAATATTTGGCCCAGCACTATTGTAAACTTGCGAGGCTGTTCCTGATTGTGTTATCGTCCAATTTGTACCCGTTAAGATACCGTTTAGTTCAATACTCCCTTTCGGATTAACGCAAGTAGGTTGCACAATTGTTCCAATACCCGGCGTAATCGGCAATGGATTTACCGTTATTGTTCCTGTAGCATTTATTGAACCACAACCACCAATTAAAGGAATTGTATAATTATATGTTCCCGTATTTGTTGGAGTTCCGCTAATCGTAATTGTATTTGATGACCAAGCAGCGGTAATGCCCGGTGGCAAACCAGACGGCGTACCAATGCCCGTTGCTCCAGTTGTTGTATGCGTAATATTTGTCATTACCGTATGATTACAAACTGTGGGAGATGAAGATGCCGGTCCCGCACTATTTAAATTGACGATAATAGTTCCGATTGCGTTATAAGTGCCACAACCACCTGTTAAAGGAATACTATAATTGAATGTTCCTGTATTTGATGGCGTTCCGCTTATCGTTATTGTATTTGACGCCCAAGCAGCTGTTACGCCAGTTGGCAAACCCGAAGGAGTTCCGATGCCCGTAGCCCCCGTCGTGGTATGTGTTATATTTGGCATTAATGTATTAACGCACAATACAGGCGATGATGAAGCAGCAGTAACGGTATTTTCGGCTCTAACCGCGATAGGATATATATCTGAAACTACATATGTTGGCGTACAACCAGCTGTTACAGTTAATGTCAAGGTTACTTGTTTTCCAGCATCAGCCGCCACTGAATTATAAGTTGGCGTTAAAGTTGTACTATTAGAAAGAGTTCCCGAACCATCATGAGTCCATGAAACGGTTCCGTTTGCCGCGGTGGCTTCTCCGGCCAAAACTGTAGCAGCTTCCGTCGAACAAATAATTTTAGAACCTGTAATAGAAACAGTAGGTGCGGCCTGTATGTTTACTGTATACGTAGCCGTTGCAATTTGTGGAGCACAAGTATTATTACTAGTGACCGTCATGGTTAGTATAACTGTCCTTGCCGCACCACCAAGCGTTGGCGTATAAGTTGGCGTAAGCGTAGTATCTCCTGTTAATGTTCCAGAACCACCACTAAAAGTCCATTTAATCGTTCCATTTGAAAATGATGCACCGCTTACAGTTGCAGTACCATTGGAACAAATTGTCTGAGATCCTCCTGCGATTGCTGTTGGAAGTCCTTGAATAACCACATTTTGTGCTGCAGATGGCAGACTGTTGCATCCGCCGGTTCTGCTAAATTGAACAGTATAGCTTCCGGCTGCGGTAACAAATATTGACTTTGAAGTTGCACCATTCGACCATAAATAACCATAACCAGAAGGAAGTGGATCATTAGCCGTAAGATTAACTCCATCTGTTTGACAAATTGTTAAAGGACCATCAGCAGTAACAGTTGGAGCTGTTGCAGGAGTTGCAGTTGTAATAAAAGCTGGCGAAGGCACTCCGGCTGCCGCACTTTTTCCACAGCCATTTCGGGCATAAACTCTATAATAATATGCAGTCGTAACGGTTAACCCTGTAAAAGTATAACTTGTACCTGTAATGCCTCCCACCGAAACTAATCCTGTAGTGAAACCGGCATTGGTAGCACGTTCAACCGTATAATCAACAGCTCCGACAGAAGCTGCCCAATTCATTGTAAATTCGGTGCAGTAAACATTACTCGAGGTTACAGAACCAGGGGCCGCTGGCAATGCACTATTCATAGTAACTGAAGCAGGGCCTGGTGCGTAAGCGCTGTTTCCACAACCATTAATCGCTCTTATACGATAATAGTACGTCATAAGTGATGTTAGCCCCGTTATGGTAAATGAATTGGTTGTTATACCCGTAAACGTAGCAACTCCCGTTGTAAATCCAGCGTCGGTTGCGCTTTGTACTTCATAACTTGTTGCACCAGCTACGGCCGTCCAAGTAACATTAAATTGCGAACACAAGACGGTATTAGAACTTGGATTCGTTGGTGCTGAGAGCACAGATCCTGTCGGAGTAACATCACCGATCACATAGCCACTAGTACCACAGCCATTAACCGCTGCAATTCGATATCTATAAGAAGTACCACTTGTTAATCCTGTTATTGTATAATTTGTAGTAGTAACATTAGAAGCAGTTCCTAAAATTGGACTAAAATTAGCAGCTGTAGTTGACCATTGCACCGTATAACTTGTCGCATTTGCAACCGTATTCCAATTCAATGTAAACTGTGTACAAGCATTTCCGGTTACAGGAGTCGCAGCCATTGTTGGAGTTGTCGGCGCTACAGGAGTCGCGTAGGTTATTGTATTCGAATTTGAACTTATACAGCTCCCGTTAAAAGCCCTAACTCTATAATAATAAGTTGTATTTGCACTACCTGAAACTACGTAAGACAATACATTTCCAACATTAAGTGCATTGTAACCAGCAACAAAAGTAGCAAAGGTATTCACAGTTGAAACATCCAACTCATAATAAGTTGCCCCTGCAACCGCCTGCCAATTTGCTGTAATTTGTGTACAAGTTGCATTGCTTCCCGCTAAGGCAACTGGCGCGGTACCAGATGAATTTACAGTAACATCGGCTGTATTATTTGAATTAATGGGTGATGAAGTACAGTTTTCAGAAGCCACAGAACTTGATCCTGATGACAAAGCCGTAATTTTAATTGTTCGTGTTCCTACAGTAGTAAAGCCGGTTGCAATAAAACTTCCTGTCCCGGCAGTAGTAACCTTCATTGAGGCTGGCGTCTGCGCTGTCCCTTGAATATCATAAGAAACAGAATAAAGTCCGACAGGCAGATTTCCTGTCAAAGTAATTTCAGAAGAAGTTCCTGAGCAAACATTTACAGCAGTAGCTGTTGTACTGGTTAAGCTATAAGTGGGACAGGTATAAGAAATTGTTACTTTTCCATTTCCTCCATCGCCACCCTTTCTTGATTGACCAAAAAACGAAGATCGTCCACCGCTTCCTCCACCACCTGGAGCTGCTCCTGGATTTCCCAAATTAGTTGTAAAAGCTGTCGAAATTGCTGCACCGCCAAGACCTCCGCCGTTTGCACCGTTTCCTCCTGCTCCAGAACTTATAATTCCACCCGTATCATCAGTAAGACCAGCTTCTCCATTACCTCCGGCAGTACCTGAAGTTGTAGTAGTTCCTAAAGAATTTGCTGCTAAACCTGCCACACCACCTACAACTAAATTACCATTATTTACCAAACCACCTTTTCCTCCCTCGGCTAAAATAGAATATCCAGTTATTCCAGAAGATCCACCATTGCCTCCGTTTTGACTATCGACACCTTTACCGCCTGTACCGACGTTTACAGTAAGTGTTTCACCAGATGTTATTGTTAATACAGCACTTGCAAAAGCACCTCCACCTCCTCCAGAGCCTCCTCTTGCTCCACGTATACCTGGATTCGTAGAACTTCCACCACCACCGCCGGCACCCCAAGCTTGTACCGTAATACTGGTAACGCCTGCCGGACTAACGAATGTTTGCGAGCCTCCTAAAGTAAATGTTGCTGTAGTTTGTGCCAAAAGAAAAACAGGAAGACAAACTAATACTGAGATAAGTAATGTTTTTTTCATACTGCGCTTATTTAATAACAAAAATTAAATTCAGATTCAACTCAAAATTTATTCTGCATTCTTAAATACCACATTAAACAGGAATTCTTATAAAGGCCTGGACAGTAATGAAAAATAATGGTGATAAAAGTAATTTTGTTCCCTTAATTTGGTATTTAAATAGTAATAACCAGTATTTTAATTTTTTGGAAGAAAAGGGGCTGAAACAATTTTCTTAATCTGTTTTCAATTAAAAAAGGCGGAAATCGAATGTAAAAATCAAGCTTAAAAACTTATGAAAACAGCGTTAAACAATTTACAAAATTTTAACAACTATTTAAAAAACAAGCACTTATAATTAAAATTTCTTTTTAATCCACAACTTTTTAAGTAATTTCTTTCATTTTTTTTCTTTTGATGCAATTGGTCTTTTAAATTTTGCAAATCAACTGAAATTAAAAAATCTTGATTTTTCAAATTATCACGTTAATTAAAAAAAATCAAAATTCATTTTAAAAAATGTCAAAAAAAAACGTCTGACTAAGGCTTTTTCTTCGAAAAAAAACACAAAAAAAAATCCGTTTGCAAAATGACAAACGGATTGTTTATTTGGAGAAAAAATAGTTAAAAAATTACTTTTCGAGTCACTAAAAAACCATTTTCCAATTTTACTTTCACCAATAAAACTTCATTAATTGAAATTATATTGTGAATCATTAAATCTCTTGAATCAATTTTAGTTTTTTTATACAGCATCTTTCCAGAAATATCATAAATTTCAACTTCGTCAAGAAAGTCTTCATATGTTTTTATATAAATTTGTTTATCCTTTATTGAAACAAAAACATTTTCATTTTTACTTTGAAAATCGGCACTATTCAAGCTTTTGTCAATATATTTCAGTTCAAATCTATTGTTAAAAGTTCCGGCTTCGCTTTTGAAATAATATGGAGCTTCTTTTAAATTATGAATTACCTTTAAATCTTTATCTTCAAGATACACATTGGCTGAAAATTCCGCATCAATCTGATCAATACTAAAACTGAAAACATCTGCAAGTTTTGACGAATAACCAAGCATTACCGAATCTGCTTCTTCAAAAGGAAAAGTTCTTCCTTGAATGACCAATTCTTTGTCATCTGCAATGCTGTAAAAATCTGCAAACTTGTTTGCATTAAAAGATTCGGCGTCATAACTAGTATCAAAATGTTCCGTTGCTCCTTCAATATAACCTATCAAAATTTGTTTAAAAAGACCTTGTTCGTTTTGTAAATCCAACCAGATTCGCTGTTTTTTGATATCGTTTTTTTGATTTTTTGCATTTGTTGAAGGTTTATAAAAGGATGTATTTTTTTCTTTCATCCTCATTTTATCATTAAATTCTATGATTCCATAATTTAGGCTTTCCACAAAAAATGCCTGACCCGCACCAATTGTCTTATCCGGAATCGTTTCAATCACTCCCGATGTCAAAGCGCCACGCGTTCCAACACCGCCCAACAGATTGTAAACCGCATAATCGTCAGATGTATATTTGTTATTTGCAATAGGCGTATTGTGTGTCCAAAAATAAATTGTGCCCTTAATTTTTGAAGCGTTTTCTTTTAAAAAAGCATCTGCATTTAATGTCGAAGGATATGGATTTCCAATTAAATTAAAACTATTCGCCGTGCCCATATTTATTTCAACCTTTCCATTATTCGGCAATCCTTTGAAAGTAGCTAAATAACTAACCGGGACTGATGACGAAAAGTCTTTTGGTCCTTGAATAATGTAACCAATTCCGGGCAACATTTTATTGGATTCGTTTTCAACTTTCCAATTATTTGCAGCCGTATCAAAAGTCATAAATTTATCGGAGAAGGTGTTAGGAGAAAGATTTACAAGCTTTTGTTCATCAACTGGCGATGACCAATATGTATAATCTGAACTTAAAATAGGTGATGAATTTCTTTTTAGATGAATATGTCCGGTATTGATAATTTCATCATCTGACTGATATAAATTTGCTCCATCTTCTAAAATCAAAGTTCCGAGGCCCGAATAAGCAAACTCTAAACCCAAAGTATTTTTGCTTGACAAAAAAACATTTTTGCCTTCATCAATAGTGCAACTACAAACATTAGCACTTGTCAAAGCAGTGTAATTATCGGCAAAAAACAATTCTTTTCCGCCTGACGGAAAGCCATTTGACCATGAATTTCCATCCCAAGTTGTAGAATCTAAACAAAGTTTCAATCTTGCAATTCGGTGTTTAGAAATTCCAGAAACCGAATTAAAATCGCCTCCAATTAAAAGTTTAAAATCGGAAGTAAAGCACATTGAATACACTTTATTATTGAGCTGCGCATTAAAAGAAGTATCAACATTTCCAGTTTTTAGTAATCGCAGCAATCGCAATGAAACTGTGTTTTTATAATTTCCCGAAAAAGTACCTCCTACCAAAATACGATCATCTGGCTGTACCAAAATACTACGGACATCACCTTTGCTAAAACCAGAACCCGACTCAAATGAAGTATCCAAGCTTCCGTTTGGGTTTAAACGCAAGAATCTTTTTTGCACAACTTTATTAAAACTTAAGAAAGAACCTCCAACAATAATTTTTTGATCAGACTGCAATCCTAATGCATACACGTATTTATCAAATCCATCACCAATTGTAAATGTTGGGTCTATAATTCCATCTGTATTTAATCGCACTAAACCTGCATAATTGCTGTTGTTAAAACTCATAAAGCGTCCACCAACCAAAATTTTTCCGTCGGGCTGAATCACAATGGCTTCGATAATAGCATTTGCGCCAATTCCGACATTAAAACTGGCATCTTTCGAGCCATTTGGCAAAAGCCTAATAATCCTGCCAGCATTTACATCATTATATTTAGTAAAACCGCCAGCAACAATAATCTTTCCATCAGGCTGAATAGCCATTGCATAGACTTGACTGTTACAGCCAGAAGTTACTATAAAAGAGGGATCAACTTCTCCATTTGGCAAAATCCGTACAATTCGGTTAACAATAGTCTCATTGTATTTTGTAAAATTTCCGCCCAAAATAATTTTCCCGTCTGGTTGCAAAACCGCTGTTTTAATTAAATTATTTGCTCCTTCATTTCCGGAATTAAAATCAGGATCCGTCGAACCATCTTCTAAAAGTTTTGCAATTCTATTGGTTGGACTTCCATTAAATTTTTTAAAATTCCCAACTACCATCGATTCGCCGTTTTCTAAGGGCAATATTTTGTAAACCGAATTATCAAAACCAATTCCCGCAGCTAGATATCCTGTATCATATTCGCCATCAATGTTAATTTTAGCCAATCTTCCTTGGTTTAAACCATCAAAGACCGAAAATGAACCTCCAATGTACCAAGCACCATCATTATCAATTTCTAAAGCCAAAACTGAAGCTGAAGCTGGACCAGATCTGGAATTTTCTTCTTCGATAAGGATCCCAGATTTTGTAAGAAGACAAACACGATTAACATCCGCACCATTATAAATTCCTGTAAAAGATCCACCAACCATCATGTCACCAACAGCATTTATTTTGATTGTCTGAACCGTTCCCGAATCAAAGCCAGATCCACTCAAAAAAGAAGCATCAATACTGCCATCTTGCCTGATTCTTATAATTCGGTTTGCAGTTGTACCATTATAAGATGTGAATTTACCACCCAGAACAATTAGTTCATCTGGTTGAGTTTCCATTGTCGAAACATTATCATCAAATCCCGAACCTATATTAAAACTTATGTCCGTGCTTCCATCAACATTTAAACGAATAATTCTATTGCTTGAAGCTCCATTAAAAGCAGTAAAATTTCCGGCAAGCAGTATTTTTCCATCAGCCAAAACCTTGACTTTTGTAATGGTTGCCGAAGATCCTGTAGATAAAAAAGCAGCATCCAAAGTACCATTAGGCAAAATTCGTGCAATATGGTTTGCGGTTACATTGTTGTATTTTGTAAAGCTGCCACAAACGATTATTTTTCCGTCTGACTGAACTGCGATGTCGTATATAATTCCAATTGTAGCGCCAATAGAAGTATTTAATGAGACGTCAAGACTTCCGTCAGAATTTAAACGAACGAACCGGCCAACAGCAGTGCCATTATAGGAAGTAAAACTTCCGCCGACAAGTATTTTACCATCTGGCAAAATAAATGATGCATAAACTTTTCCGTTAAAACCGCTTCCCACATGAAAATTTTCATCGACACTTCCATCAGGTTTTAGGCGTGTTAAATAGGGAGAAGAAATTCCGTTAAGGTTCAAATAATCGCCTCCAACGATAAGATTTTGATCTTTTTGAAGCGACAATGTTCGTACTGCATTATCAAAACCGTCACCAATCAAGCCATCGTCCAGTGTATTAAAAGTTATATCAACTTTTCCTTGTTGGCCATAAATAACAGAATTTCCAAAAAAAACAATCAAGGTAATTGCGTAAAGTAGTTTTTTATTCAAAATCAAAAGTGAGATTAATATTAAATTGAAAGAATTTTCTGAAATTTATAATTTACATTCTACTTGTACAATACCCACTTTTAGTGATATTTCGATCAAAAAAAAGCCATTTCTCAAGAAGAGAAATGGCTTTTAAAGTATTAAGATTAGTTTTTTATTTATTGAAAGATAATTTTTCTTGTCGTTTTGTATCCGTTTTCAAGTGTAATATCCACTAGTAAAACTTGATTTCCAGACTGTAAATTTGAGATCAATAATTCTGTTGTTCCTACTTTCTTTTTATCATAAAGCTGTTTGCCCGCTACATCAAAAATCGTAATCTCTTTAATTACTTCATTTGAAGATAGTATTTTAACAGCTTTATCTTTAACAGAAACCGTAATGCCTTTATCTACATTTTCAAAATCTCCAGTTCCTAGAGATTTATTAGTGTATCGAAGAACCAAACGATCTTCAAACGTTCCTATCTCGGTAGTAAAAGTATAATTGCTTTCTCTTAAATCATGGATTGTACCTGTCTTTTTATCTTCAACATAAATAGCCTGAGTTGTCATATTACCATCAACCCCGTCAATCGCAATTGTAAAATCTCCAGCAATTGTAGTGCGGTAACCCAATGGCACTTGATCAGCATCATTAAATGGCAAACCACGCCCTTGAATTGCTAAATTTTCATTATCGTTAATACTATAGAAATCAAGGAATTTATTTCCGTCGAAAGTTTTTCCATCAAACAGTCTATCGTAATTATTTGTCGCACCGTCAACATAAGCCACCAATAATTGTTTAAAAGCACCGCCATCATTAGTCATATTCAGCCACACACGATGTTTTTCAATTGCTGCAGTCTTTGCTGTTTTGCCAGGCTTAAAGAACTGATTGTTATTATCGCCTGAAAGTCGCATTGAGTTGGTAAATTTGACATTACCAGAAGCAATGGTTCCTACAAAGAACGCTTGTCCTGCGCCAATTTTACCATTTGGTATTGTCTTATTTGGAGTATCAAGACCTGGTTTTGTTCCCGAAGGAGCTGCAGCAGTTCCCGCTCCTCCACTCAAATTATAGACCGCATAATCATCTGTCTGATATTGATAAGCCCCTACCAAAACTACTGGTGTATTGTGTGTCCAGAAATAAAGGGTTCCATCCAATAAAGTTTTATTAGTAGTTTCAAGTATAAAAAGATCTGCACTTAATGCTGAAGGATATGGGTTACCTAATAAATAAAAGTTTCCTCCAACCATAGCTTCTCCAGTAAAGTCACCATTATTAGGAGTTCCTACGAAAGTTCCTGTAAAATCAGTTTTACTTGTATTTGAGTAAGTATCAGGTCCGCGAATAATATATCCTTTACCTACAGTCATCAATGAAGTTTTAGGTGTAAATACCCATTTCGTACCATCGAAAGCAAAATATTTATCTGATGCTGTTGCTGATGAAAGTGCACCTAAGACTTGGTTTTTAACGGGAGATGACCAGTAAACGTAATCTGCCTGGCGAATTTTGCCTGCATATCGGTTATATCTAATCGTACCTGTATTTAAAGTATTACTAGAATTATTCTGTATTAAAGTTGAAGTATCATCAAAAATTAAATTACTTCCTGTACCCACCACATGCACACCTTTTGTTACTGTTAGGGTTATTCCTGATGCAACTGTTACTACAGCGCCATTGCTTACCGTTACAGAGCAATAGGTCGCATCTGTACTAATAGTGGTACCACTTGCAAAATTTACGTATTCATCTGAAGTTGGAGGTGTCCCATATGACCAAGAAGTACCACCAGTAAATGTATTTGCTACTACATTAACAGCCGCCGAGTAGGTTACAGTACAACCGTTGTTAACACCAAATTTATAAGTCCCTGGCGCTAATTGTGAAACCGTTATTGAACTTGACGTAAATGGAATTGTAGTTACGGTTGTTCCGTCATCTTGCAATAAATTTCCTGAAGCCGGCAAACCGCTAATTGATACACTAGCTCCATTTGCAGCACAACTTGGTCGCGATGGTGTTCCAACAATTGGTGCTGGATAATTTGGATTAATTGTTAAAGGAGTAGTTGAACTTTTTGAACAACTACTGCCGTTTGTCACGGTATATACTACATCTACATTACCAGCTGTAACACCTGTAACAACTCCTGATGCGTTAATAGTTGCTGAACCTGTTCCGTTAATAATAGACCATACTCCTGACGGTGTTGCATTTGCAAATGCTGGAGTTGTTCCTCCAACACAAACTGATGTTGCGCCTCCTGTGATTGCGGCTACTGTTGGAACCGGGTTGACTGTTATCGATTTTTGAGCAAATACATTACCGTTGCATCCACTCGATATGGTATAAGTAATATTTGTTGTTCCTACCGAAACTCCGGTAACATTTCCTGAAGCATCAACTGTTGCAACTGTTGGAGTACTACTACTCCATGCGCCTGTTCCACTTCCTAAAACAACTCCATTTGCTGTGTAAGCTGTTGCGGTGCCTCCAATACAGATTGAATTTGGTCCCGTTACTGAGGTTATTGCTGAATTAGCAATAACAGTATATGGTTTTGATGCTGTTATTGGAGCTGAAGTTCCACAGCCTCCTGTCACCATATAAATTATATTTGCTGTTCCTGCAGAAACTGCCGTTACAACTCCTGTAGATCCGTTAACAGTAGCGACTGCTCCGTTATCACTTGCCCAACTACCTGTTCCGCCTCCTAAGACTTGGCCAGAAACAGTATAAGTCGTAGTGGCACCAATACATTGTGGAGTGATTCCCGCTGTAACGGTTCCTGCACTTGCATTAGCATTAACTGTATATGGTTTTGATGCCGACACTGTGTTTCCACAGCCTCCATTCACTGTATAAATTATATTGGCTGTTCCGGCTGAAACTGCAGTAACAACTCCTGTCGATGCAACAACTGTAGCTACTGATGTGTTATCACTTGTCCAACCGCCTGTTCCGCCTCCTAAAACTTGACCGGAGACAGTATAAGTTGTTGTCCCCCCAATACATTGTGGACTAATACCTGCCGTAACTGTTCCTGCATTTGCAGTAGCATTAACTGTAATTGAAATTTGTGCCGATTTCGTTCCGCCACATCCACTTGTTATAGTGTATTTGATAATAGTTGTTCCAGCCGAAACACCTGTAACATTTCCAGAAGTATCAACTGTTGCGACACTAGGACTGCTGCTGTTCCAAGCGCCAGATCCACCTCCTAAAACAACTCCATTAGCGGTATAAGTTGTTGCAGTACCACCAATGCAAATTGAACTTGGTCCTGTCACCGAAGATACAGCTGCATTAGCATTTACTGTAATTGGAATTTGAGCTGATTTCGTTCCGCCACATCCACTTGTTATCGTGTATGTAATAGTAGTTGTTCCCGCAGAAACTCCTGTGACTTTTCCAAAAGCATCAACAGTTGCGACTGATGGAGTAGTACTATTCCAAGCACCTGTTCCATTTCCTAAAACAACTCCATTAGCTGTATAAGTTGTTGCGGTACCGCCAATGCAAATCGAACTTGGACCCGTCACCGAAGTTACAGCTGCATCTGGATAAGTTGTACCGATGCTGGCTGGTGAACTAGTGGAACAACCTGCGCCATCAGCATAACTCAAAGTATAAGTTCCGGCATCTAAACCAGTTCTATTCAAAGTAGTGCCACCATCAGACCAAGAAACATCTAAGACATTTAATGTAACATTTGTAACAGTATTAGATTGATACAAATCTATTGTTTTAGAATACACTACATTATTACTTGCATCTAAAAGTTCTAGCAACATGTTTTGACCTCTTTGTGCACAGCAATCAGTACGATTATAAATTTTTAAATAATCAAGATTTTTACCAGCTTTTAAATCAACTAAAATATATTCGTTAGTATTTGGTGTTGCACTATGCCAAAAATTATTAACTCCCGAATTATCACCATCAATAGCACTTGACGCAGGGTATGCGGCTGAATAAACTGAGCTTGCTGTAGCCGTTGCTCCAACTGAAGATCGCGCAACATTTGTACCTGTAAAAATTTCGAAAGCTTCAATTTCTGCAACTTGTTGATAAGCATCTACATTAACGTATTTTTGGGTTAATTTAATATATCGAATATTAGCTAACCCTCCCGAAATAGATGGCGTAATAGTACCATTATTAGATGCAGCACAAGTTTCATCTGTTTTGGCTAATGTAATTGTTGGTGTTGAATTTACCGTTATTGTAGCTGAACTTGCGAGTGTGCTTGAACATGTTGGTCCTGATTGATAAACCGCACTGACCAAATTATAAACAAATACTCCGGCGACTGAAGTTGGCGCAGCAACTGTTGCTGTAGTATTTGCCGCCAAATTTATGATTTGGTTCCCTCCACTATTAATCTTATAAGTTACAGTAATTGGTAAAGCTTGTGGATTTGTAAAAGTTATATTTGGCGACGCCGAATTTAAACAAACTGTTGTAGTACCGCTTACTACTACGGTTGGTGACGGTTTTATTAAAAGGGTAAAAGTATTCATAAAACTTACACATCCTGACGTAGCGTTTTTAACAGTAAGAGTTCCCGTGTACGTTCCTCCTGGAACATTGGCTGGTACAGCAATCGTGTTTATTGTTCCAGATCCTGCTCCAAAAGCAAATGTAGCATCTGTTTGATTTACTAATCCTGCCGCCAATGCAGCTGCATTCCACACTATACTGTAACGATTAGGACTACCTACTGTAGCAGAATAATTTAATAGAGCATTTTGTGCGGTAGTGCTATAACATAAATCTGTGGCGCTCGACGCCGCTGAAATTGACATCGTTGTGTTTGCAACCGTTGTAGATTGACATGCAGCAGTCATATCACAACTATTTTTATATCGTACATAGTAAGTTAAATTACCCATTGTAGGGCTAACTACAACACTAGCAGGAATAGTATTTGAAGTTCCTACTACAGTTCCTCCACATGAATCGGAATAAAACTCTACATATCCTCCCAATCCACCAAGTGAACCACTATTACCAACTGAAAGGGTGGTTGTACCTGCACAAGAAGTTGTAGAAGTAAATGATCCTGCTGCAGGTTGGGTTGGAGCACCTGTTACTACTTGTATAATAACAATTGTAGCATCAGAATAAATACCTGATGTAACCGTTCTTCTGTAATAAGTTGTTCCGGTAATTGTATTAGCTGGAACTGTATAACTTACACCGTTGTTAGTTCCCGAAGCTGCAGTATAACCGGTGGTAGGATCAGTAGAAGTACTTTTCTCCCACAAATAAGTGTAAGTCCCATTTCCTCCTGTTGGTGTAGATCCGTTAATAATAATTTGAGGAACTCCTCCAGTTGTACAAAAAGGCTGTGCATAAGTCGCCACTACATTATATGATTTTACCACACCCTGACAAGGATCTCCAAAAGTAGTATTAAAAGCTGCTCCTCCTGGAGGAACTGTTGCGACATTGCTACCCAATAAGCCTGTGGTTACAGCACGGCTATTAAAAGCATGGCAAGAACCAATCGTGAAATTTGGACTTGTTCCGCCAGGCAAACCATAACTTGCAAATTTAACATTAATAAAAGCTGAGCCTATTGGGGCTGAAAGCGTTACTGAACCTGGTATTGTATGTGCTGCGTTGCCATACTCTCCAGATGTTCCGGCCATATCACCCGAATTTCCATTTACGTACCATGCATAATTATTATCAATCGCAGGATAAGGAATACTGCCATTAATATTAATTCTACCCGATGATGTGTCAAAAAAAGTATTATTTGTATTTGTGGCAACCGGGTTAGAACTTGTACTACCCCATGAATTCGAAAGCGGTCCCGCTCCCCCAAGTGTTAAAATTCCTGCATAATGCTGAATACTTCCCAGCGATGCAACAACATTTGTTTCAATAGCTAAAAGATTAGTTACAGTAACCGCGGCTGAAAATGTTTTTGTTCCTGATCCTGTTGGTGATGGTGGAGAAAGAGTTAAATTACTATATGTGACACCAGCAACAGTTTGATTACCTCCCACAAAGTTAATTTTACTCAATGAGCCACTTGCACTAAATGTTCCATTGCTTACAAAATTACCACTGATGTTTAGCACCGTATTAGAATTACTAACCAACGTCAAAGCAGCTGAAGCATTAATTGTCAAATTATTAACTGATGCTGTATATGCAGAAATAGAAGGAGAAAATGGTGTTCCAGCTGGTATCACAACATTTGTTGATGATGAAGGTACTGCATTACTACACCAGTTCGAAGGCGTATTCCAATCTGTACTTGTCAATCCTGACCAGTAACCTGCAGTACATGAGGCTGCACTTACTGTAATTCTCCCTGTTGCAGTTGTTCCAAAATAAGTTGCGCTTTTATTTGCTGCTGAACTGTTACTACCTCCCCAAACTCCACCAGTCTGAAAACTACTTGCAAAGGCAAGTGCTCCCGCAGTGTGAGTATTAACATTTCCTAAATTCATAGTCGTACCTGAGGCAAATACAAGATTTCCAGTAACTGCCAATTTAGACCCGTTTGCTGTTAAGCCACCACCAAGAATATTAAGGTTGCCGGTTACGTTTAAGTCCGTCCCCATTGTCGTAGTTCCGCCTGTAATATATAAATTATTAAATGATGTGAATTTGGTAGCAGGCAGCGTATTTGTTCCTGTCAAAATAACCGTTCCTGTGCCTGGAGTCCAAGTACCCGAATCCGCACCTATAGTTATATTTCCTCCGATAATCAATGTTCCTCCAGCACTCATTGTAACTGTCCCTGTGTTCCCTCCATTACTTCCTCCTAACCGCAAACTTCCTGCAGTCATGGTAGATCCGTTCGTAAATGTTACAGTTCCTGTAATTCCATTACCAGTTGATGTTCCTCCAATGAGAACGGCACCCGATACAGTAAGTGAAGGACTTCCTGTAGATGCAAAAGTTAAAGTACCAGTTTCTGCACCATTTCCCCCTGCTCTTCCTAATTGTAAACTTGCACAAGTTGCATTTGTTACATCAATAGTTAATGTTGCACCGCCTCGAACGACAATATCGTCTGTAGAATTAGGATTAAGAGCACTCCAAGTAGTACTTGAACTAACGGTAATCGTAGCTGCATTCGCAAACGAAACAACAAAAAACATCCCCAAACAAAGTATCCTTAAACTCGGGGTAAAAGATCTTTTTTTAGAAGAATTAGAAAAATTAAAAAATAAAGAACGAACGAACAAAAGTAGTTTTCGAATCATATAGGGCGTGGTATTAAATTTGTTTTTGGCGTTAAAAAGAAACAAAACTGCATTGCAAATTTGGGGCAATACTTTAATTTTGGCTTTTAAAACTCTTATTATCAAAGGCTAAAATCCTGTTTTTCAAACCGAATTCAGCTCGTGATATTATCGTACAAAAATATTATAATTCCGCACACACACAACATTTTAGCAATTTTCTTTTTGAGAAAACGAAGAAAATTATCATAAAATTTAACAACAAAATGACTATTTTTAGCATTTATAGTTAAAAAGCAAGAAAAACCATATGAATTTAATTTGCACACCAAAAGAAGCTTTACAGAAATTAGAACACTTTTGTGCGTATCAGGAACGCTGTCACGACGAGGTTGTTTCAAAATTATACAGCTTAAAAATGACAGCAGACGAGATTGATTCAATTGTGGTTCAGCTAATTGAAGGAAACTTTTTGAACGAAACCCGATTTGCTTGTTCGTTCGCTGGAGGAAAACATCGCATGAAATCTTGGGGAAAAATCAGAATTACTAACGAACTCAAACTCCGAAACATTTCTTCCACAAATATCAATTTGGCATTAAAAGAAATATCGGCCGAAGAATATGAAATTACCTTCAATGAACTTTCTGAAAAATGCTGGAACAGCATCCAAGAAAAAAATCTGCTAAAGAAAAGAAAAAAGTTCTGCGACTATCTTCTTCGTCGCGGTTATGAGAGCAATTTTGTTTATGAAAAAGCAAAAGAACTTGAGAGAGAATAACTTCCGTTTTTCTTACAATTCAATTACATTAAACTTCTTCTGAAAGGTCGTCATTTATCAGAAAATACTTTCCTATACAAATGTCCGTTTCTTGCGAATAACGCAGTATATCAGACGTTTTCAATTATTAAATTGTAAAAACTTAGCAATTTTACTTGATATGTTGCGACTTTTCTTATAATATTTTTTAAGCATTTATAAGAATTTCCACAGATTGTGCATTTTTTATGTGCATTTCAACGATTAATACAAACACTTCATCGATTATTCGACCATTCCAAAACCATCTTTTTTCGAAACTCGTAGATGTATATATCTTTGTTAGGTTAAATGCTATGCCAGCATAACATCCTGATTGAAACCACTTAACATGACTACTTGGCTTCATTTTGATGTTCATTTTTTTAAAATTTTATGGCATAGAAACGTTAAACAAAACAAAATAAAAAAACAATTTTTAAAAATTAAATGCCACGATTTAATATGATTAGAAAATTACTTTTAAGTTTTTTATTTTCCCTATTCCCCTTTTTAAAAATACGCGCCGAAAAATTTAGTTTTAAAATTGCTTTTGTTGCGTTTTTCTTAGGATTTAGTTTAAATAGTGCAAATGCACAATGTAATACCGCAAGTACCGGAACAGTAAGTAGCAATACCGATAAAATGTGTGTTGGAACTAATCAAACTTTTTCATCAAATGGCTGGGGAGGTGGAACTTGGACTTCTTCAAATCCATCAGTTTTGCAAAATGTCGGAAACAGTGAATTCAAAGCAATTGCTGCTGGAACAGCAGATGTTATATATTCTATAACTCAAAGCGGCTGCTCTGAAGTTAAAAGTTCGAGAAAAACTATTACTGTTTACAATGCTTTAGGCACAATAGGCGAAATTACCGGAACTTCTCCACAATGTGAAAAGATTTCAAATCAAGTTTATTCTGTATCCCCTGTTGCCAATGCAACTAACTACGTGTGGACAGTCCCAAATGGTTGGTCAATTGATTCAGGAGCGGGAACAAACAGCATTACGGTAACTGTTGGAAATCCAAATCAAGGTGGCAACATTACAGTTTACGCAACCAATAGTTGTGCATCGACGTCTACAAAAAGCCTTTATTCAAATGTCAACCCTACAATAAAACAAACTCCTAATGCAACTGGTGCAACTAATACACAATGTACTTACGCCATGCTAACATGGAACAACGTCAATAATGCAACGGGATTTTATTTGGACATTGCAACGGACATTAATTTTACAAATTTCGTAGGCATTTATAAAAATTACGATGTAGCCTACAATAACGGAAGTTCACCAGTTTATGATCTTCCTCCAGGAACTTTGTACTATAGAGTTAGAGGATATAATAGCTGTACAATAACCGACTATTCTACCCCTAGAAGTTTTAGCACTATTGCACCTGTTGGTGGTTCTGCTTCATCACCACAAACAATATGTTCAGGAGCTACACCTGCAAATTTAACACTTGCAAATAATACTGGAACTGTCCTTTATTGGGAAAAGTCTGCTACTTCGTCATTTACATCAGCTACTCAGATAAACAATTCAGCAAGTACTACACTATTAGGAACCACAATTGGTCCGCTTACTGCAAACACTTACTTCAGGGCAGTCGTAACAGGTTCTAATTGCAACAGTTATTCAAATTCTGTATTAATAACAATTGGTAATTCAATTTCTGCCGCATCTTCATCTCCAACAATATGCGCTAATACACCATTGACAGCAATTACCCATACTACTTCAGGATTTACAGGAATTGGGACCCCTAGCAATTTACCTCCAGGAACTAGCGCAGGTTTCGCAAACAATACCGTTACAATTTCGGGTACACCTACAACAGCAGGAACATATGATTATAGTATTCCGTTAACAGGTGGAACTTGCGGAAGCGGCAGTGCAAACGCAACTGGAAGAATTATTGTGAACCCAATTTTAACTGCAAGCGTAAATATTGCAGCTTCACCTTCAGGACCGATTTGCCCGGGAACTTCGGTAACTTTTACGGCGACTGCAACAAACGGAGGAACTCCTAGTTATCAATGGAAATTAAACAATGTTACTACAGGAACAAACTCTGCAACTTATACGAGTTCTACTTTAGCAAATAATGACGTTGTTACCTGCGTGATGACATCTACGGCTTCTCCTTGTTTGGCAGGAAGTCCGGCAACCTCAAACAGCATAACTATGGTTGTAAATCCAACCAAAACTGCTAGTGTTACAATTACGTCTGACCAATCGAGCTCAACAATTTGCCAAGGAACTCATGTTCGATTTACAGCGCAGCCAGTCAATGGCGGAAACGCGCCAACTTATCAATGGTACAATGGAACAACTTTGCTTACAGAAACTTCAAATTCTTATCTTGCCTATAATGTAACAAGTACAGACGCCTTTAAAGTTGTAATGACTTCTAATGCATCTCCTTGTCTTACAGGAAGTCCGGCAACTTCTAATACTATGTCTTTTTCGGTTATTACCACAGACCGAGGAAGAACACAGGGAGGAACACCAATATGCCAAGGAACCGCAACACCTAAGTTAAAATTGGTAAATTTTGATGCTCCGAATCAAGGTGCCGCTTATTCTTATCCAACAAAAGTTGTACGATGGGAATATAGCACTGACGGAAACAACACATGGACTCCAATTCCGGGAACTCAAGGTTTGATCGAATATCAACCTGCGGCGAATGATCCTTTAAGTAATTTAGCAGTTACCACAACCTTTAGAGCTGTTGCACAAACTACTGGCTGCGCTCAAGAGTTTAAAGCCATTGAAACTGAAGTAACAGTAAAGCCATTGCCAACAGTAACATTTACAACACAGCCAACTTCTGATGTTGTGACTCAAACTAATGTTACTTATACTACGCAAGCAGGACAAAACAGTTATTTATGGACGGTGACTGGAACTTTAAATACGGATTACTCTATTGTTTCAGGAAGTTTAACTAGCAATACAGTAACATTAAAATGGTTGACAACAGGAAGTAAAACAGTAACGGTAAATTACAAAAACAGTTATAATGGTAATGCCAATAACGGTTGCTATGGCGCAACACCAGCAACAAACACAATCATGGTTACTGATCCGCCGGCACCGCCAGCACCACCTACAGTGGGGACTATCACACAGCCAACTTGCGCAGTTCCAACCGGAAGTATAACTTTAACTAATTTGCCAAATTCAGGAACGTTGCTTCGCCAAGGACCAAACACTACTAATGCAACCTATACCATTACAGGAAATACGATGACGATATCTGGCCTTGCGGTTGGAACTTATGCATTTGCCATTAGCTCTGCTTTTACACCTGCTTATACGGATCCAATCGTAATTGACGGTTCAAAAAAATGGAATGGTACATCTTGGACTGGTAATACAGACCCAACTTCAAATGACGTATTGATATTTGCTGGAGATTATAGTTTAAACAAAGACATCGAAGGCTGTTCTTGTACTGTAAACAATAACGCAAAGGTTACAATAAAAACCGGCAAAACGATGACTATTACAAACTTTATTCACGTTGATTCGGGCTCATTAAATTTTGAGAACAATGCCAGTTTAATTCAAACAAATCCTGATGCAACAATCAACACAGGAAATATTAGTTATATCCGCAATAGCTTACCTATACGTCAAGCCGACTTCGTTTATTGGTCAAGCCCTGTAAAAGGTTACACTCTTGCAGGAGTTTCGCCTGCAACTTCGGCAGATAAATATTTTACTTACAATGGTACGCAGTGGATTTCGGTTGCAAGAACAACTGAAATGATTGTGGGTAAAGGGTATATTATTCGTGGGCCTGACAACTATTCGAACACACAACGTCAAGCTTTTACCGCTACATTTACTGGAGTTCCTAACAATGGAACATTATCAGGCGAAACTGTTTCGGCAGATAAATTCTATTTAGTCGGCAATCCATATCCTTCGGCATTAGATGGCAGTAAATTTATCCTTGACAACAACAATAAAAATTTACTAACAGGAACCTTGTACTTTTGGACACACAATACTCTTGTAGTTTTATCGGGTGCTTATCAATATAATGCCGATGATTATGCAAGTTATAATGTAACAGGAGGCGTAAGAACTTCTGCCATTACCGGAACAACATCTGGAAATAACAACGAAGCGCCAACCGGCCAAATTGGAGCGGGTCAGTCCTTTTTTGTCGGTGCAAAAGCAGCCGGAACAATCAAATTCGACAATACAATGCGATCTGGCGGAACTAATAACAGTCAATTTTTCAAACCTGCAACTGCAAAGACTACGGGAACAGAAAAACACCGTTTGTGGCTTAACATGACAAACGATGAAGGGGCTTTCAAGCAATTGCTTGTAGGATATGTTGAGGGCGCGACAAATAAAATTGATTTTGGCTATGACGGCGAAACTTTTGACGGAAATAAATATTTGGATTTTTACAGTATCAACGAAAATACCTCACTTGTAATCCAAGGGCGAGGATTGCCATTTAGCGATAGTGACACTGTTCCTCTAGGATACAGAACAACAATTGCAGGAAATTTTACGATCGCAATTGACGCGGCTGATGGAGATTTAAAAACGCAGAAAATTTATTTAGAAGACAAAACAACTTCTGTTATCTATGATCTTACTGCTGGCAACTACACTTTTACAACTGGTGTAGGAACCTTCCAAGATCGTTTTGTGCTCCGTTACACTAACAAATCATTAGGAACAGGTGATTTTGAAAATGTTAAAGATGGAGTTTTAGTCTCAATAAAAGATAAAATAATAAAAGTGCTTTCGTCTAACGAAAACTTGAAAGAAGTAGACATTTATGACATTTCAGGAAAAGTACTATATAACAAGACAAAAATAAATGCTACCGAATTGCAAATTTCAAACTTGCAGTCAGGCAATGGAGTTTTAATAGCAAAAGTTATTTTAGAAAATGGTTCTTCAATTTCTAAAAAGATTATTTTTCAATAAATAAATCATATTATTTCATAAAAAAATCCATCCGCTTTGGCAGATGGATTTTTTTTATTCAGAAATCTAAATATCTAATCAGATTATCTTTTTTCAATTAAAATACTGACAGCATTACCTCCAAAACCTACAGCGTTTACTAAAACCTTTTTAATCGGCTTTTTGCGATCTTGCTTTTCTCCAAAAGGAACTCCAATAAAAACATCGTGCTGCATCATTAAAAGCGCCAATTCTAAACTCAAAATTCCAGAAGCGCCAAACGTGTGCCCTATTTTCCATTTATTGGTTGTCAATAAAGGTAACTTAGTTCCAAAAACTTTTTCAATCGCTCGCAATTCGGTCAAATCGCCTTTAATCGTTCCGGGCGCATGCATAACAATGGCATCGATGCTTTCCAAATCTTCGTCTTTTAAAGCCATTTTCATTGATTTCTGAAAACAAGTTGCTTCTGCAGAAATCGAAATATTATGTTCCAACACTTCAGTTGCATAACCCACACCGGTCACGTACGCGATGGCATTTTCTGTTTCTCCAGCTTCAAGACAGCAAACTGCAGCGCCTTCCCCTAAAATCATGGTGTTTTGAGTTTTCTCAAAATCGAAAGCCAGATTTGGCCAAGATTCCTGATCTTGATCAATACGCGAATAAATCTTCAAAGCTCTCATTTGAGCGATCGTAAAATCGGTCAATGGCGCTTCACTTCCACCCACCAAAAACTTATCAGCCATTCCTGATTTTAGCCACGCAACACCATTTAACAAAGCATGAAGCGCTGTTGAACAGGTAATTGAATGTGAAATTTCGGGTCCAACACTTTGCAGATCATGAGCAATCCAAGAAGAAATATTTCCAAGCGTAGTAGTTGGCGAAGCTAAAGTCTGGGCTTTTCCAGTATCTATATATTCTTTATAATGTTTTTCGAATAGATCTGTTGCTCCTCTTGAAGATCCAATATTTATTCCGAAAACATCATCTGAACTCCAGCCTGCTTGTTCAACTGCTTTGCGCGATGCTGCCAAAGCAAATAAAACAGAATCATCTAAAAATTTATATTTAATATCTGATTCTCTGACATCTGCAATAATCTTCTTTGAATCTGAACTTAATGGAGCTACCGAAGTTTCCTGCTGATCCAGAAATTGTTTTGAAAAGCAGTGATTTTCGTTCAGATAATTTGCCCAGACTTCTTCGGTAGTATTTCCCAATGGAGAAATAGATGAAAAAGCTGTTATGGAGATTTTATTTGTATTCAAAATATTGATTTTATGCCTATTGCATTTTCTAACCGCAAAGATCGCAAAAGAATTATAAAAAATGGCACACAGATGACGCTGATTAAACGGATTTAAAAAGATTAATCTGTGAAAATCCGTTTGATCTGTATTAATCTGTGGGCAGAATTACACCATTTCTATCGCTTCTTCAATTGTTTTATACACTTTCTGAAGTTGTTCGTTGGTCATAATATACGGAGGCAAAATGTAAACAATATTCCCAACTGGTCTTAAAACAACACCTTTATCAATAAAGAAATTATATAATTTGGTGCGCATTGAACCATAATAACTTTCTTCCGAATCTGATTTTATTTCAACAGCAAAAATAACGCCCAACGTTCGAGCAGTAATTACTTTCGAATGATTTTCAATCTTCTTCTGAAATTCTAAATGGCTCTTATTTATTCGTGCAATGTTAGCTTGCATTTCATTCGTCTGTAATAAATCAATACTAGCCAGAGCCGCAGCACAACCTGTTGGATTTGCCGTAAAAGTGTGTCCATGAAATAATGCCTTGTTGATATCGTCATCATAAAAAGCATCAAAAACTTCTTGTGTAAAAGTGGTAATCGCCATTGGAATTGTCCCTCCGGTCAATGCTTTCGATAAACAAATCATATCTGGATTTGCATCAACATAATCCATTGCAAAAGTTTTTCCTGTTTTTCCAAAGCCCGTCATCACTTCATCGGCAATTGTCAAAACATTATGTTCTTTACAAATCTCAATCAGTTTTGCCAATGCTTCTGGCTCATACATTACCATTCCAGCCGCACCTTGAACCAAAGGCTCAAAAATAAATCCGGCGCAATTATGTTTTTCAATTACATTTTTCAGCGCCTCAAAACTTGCTTCCTCATTCCCTTTTACAGGAACCGGAATTCGGACAACATCAATAAACATTCCTTGAAATGCTTGTGTATAAAACGAAATTCCACTAGCCGCCATTGCCGCAAACGTATCTCCGTGAAAAGCATTTTCGAAAGCAATTATTGTGGTGCGTTTTTCATTTTTATTGAAGAAATACTGTAAAGCTACTTTAATCGCTACTTCAACAGCAGTTGAGCCATTATCAGAAAAGAAGATTTTCTGCTGATTTTTCGGCAGAATTTCCATCAGTTTTTCAGCCACTTTTATTGCTGGCTCGTGTGTAAATCCGCCAAACAAAACATGTTCTAAAGTAGTCAATTGTTTGTAAATCGCATCGGCGATGAATTTATTGCTGTGTCCAAAAGGATTTACCCACCAAGAAGCAATCGCATCGATGTATTCTTTATTGTTTTCGTCCCAAAGCAAAGCGCCTTCGCCTCTCGAAATTGCAATTGGCGTTTGCGAAGTTTTATGCTGTGTATAAGGATGCCAAAGATATTGGCTGTCTTTTTCTGTTAATGTCATAGTGGTGAAATGTTTTTTGTTAGATGTGAGATAAAAGCATTTTACTTTTTACAAAACACATTTTACATTTTCAAAAGGTTTTCTCGAAACAAATCGGCATATTCTTTAATTACGTTTTGATCAAAATATGGTTCTTCGTCAATTCTTCCGATGCATTTGATTCCGGTTTTATTCAGAATCAAACTTTCTGTTGATTTATTTTCGCTTCCGCTGAAGATAATTCCGTGTACTTGAAAACCGCGATGCTGAATAGCCTCAATCGTCAACAAAGTATGATTGATACTTCCAAGATAATGTCTTGAAACTACAATTACTTTATAATCAGGTTTGATCAAGTCTACAATCGTATCACTTTCGTTTAACGGAACAAAAATTCCACCTGCGCCTTCAATAACCAAATGATTTTCAGTTTTTGGTTCCTGAATTTTCTTTAAATCAATTTCGATTCCATCAATTTCTGCTGCCAAATGCGGACTTGCAGGTGTATTTAATTCGTATGCATTTGGAAAAAATTGAGATTTAGAGTTCGAAATTTTAGATTTTACTTTGTGCGTATCGCTCAGAGCCAAATCTCCGGCTTGTATTGGTTTCCAATAATCAGCTTCTAAAGCTTCCACCACAATTGTCGATGCTACAGTTTTACCAACATCAGTAGAAATTCCTGTAATAAATATTTTCATAATTAATAGACCGCAGATGACACGGATTAAACCGATTATCGCGGATTTTTTTGTTTTTCAATCAATCAGCTACAAGACAATCCGCGTAAATTCGTTATATCCGTTTTATCTGTGGGCTGTCATGCAAAAATACCAATAAAAACAACAAACCCATCAATTACGATGGGTTCTGTTTTATTCTTCTTTTAATTGATCAATTACATTTTTGATTTCTTTGGCATATTTCCCATAAAATTTATGAACCCACCATTCCAACGAAATCCCCATAAATAAAATACAAAATACAACAATTGCAAAAACACTTATCAATTCTGTATTACTGAAATTCGTAACATCAAAACCTGGTTTTTTTAAAAATTCATTATACAAAAACCCAATTAAAAACAATACCATAAATGGCGTTAATGCAAATCCGAAGGTTTTGTATAATTCCATATTAAGCCGTACATCAAAATATGTTTCATACAAACTATCTTTTGTTTTCAAAGTAATCTTATTTAATCTTTTATAAAAAATGTAAAGCTTAACTAAGTAATACACACACACCGCAACAAAGATGCTAAACATCAAATAAAAAGGAACAATCCATTTTTCTGGAAAACGGTATAAATAAGGTGTAACACCAATTAATACTACAGCCACAGACTGCATAATAAGTTCATTTTTCAGATTTTTTTTAATCTTATCTAATGGCGTATTGGCCGAATTTATTTTTTCTAAATTATCTGGAACAACAACATTCTCTGTCTTTTCATTATTCCATGCGTTTTGTATATCGTTAAAATCCATATCCTTGATTTTTAATTATTTCTTTTAATTTTTCTTTGGCTCTGTTTAGTTTCACTCTGGCATTTCCTTCTGAAATCCCGAGATTTTCGCCGATTTCTTTATGAGAAAAGCCCTCTAGCTGATAGAAAATAATAGCCTTGTCAATTTTTTCCAATTTCTGAACTGCTTTATAAAAATGATCCAGCTGACTTTCTTTTATGTGCGAGTCACCCTCATCATCTTTTATATTTTCTGACGCAATTTCATATTTGTCAACCTTTCTCTTTTCTTTTCTAAGGAAAACAATTGCGGTATTAACGGCCACCCGATACATCCAGGTAGAAAATTGGCTTTCATTCCGAAACGTATCATACGATTTCCAAAGCTGGCAGACAATTTCCTGAAACAAATCCTGCTGATCGTCGTAGTTGTCCATGTACATTTTTGAAACCTTGTACAGAATCCCCTTGTGACTTTCTATCCGATTTAAAAACTCTTGTTCTTTTTCTTTCAAAATAGTTCTAGTTCATTACTGGTTTTACACTATATCCTGCTTTTCTTAATAAATTAATTACTCCAAATTCACCTCCCAAATGCGCCGAACCAACTGCGAAAAAGACGCTTTCATTTTTCATCATTTCCGGCATTTCATTAACCCAATTCAAGTTTCTTGCATCCAAAATCATCTTTTTTGTCTTCTCGCTTGTCACTTTTTTGTCTGTAATAATATCATACAAACTTTCAATATTTTCTGCTTTGTATTCAGTTACTAATTTAGTTGTTTCATCTTGATCTGAATCACTCAACAAAGTAATCATCTCATCATTTGTGTAGGCATTTTCAAAAATCGAAAATTGCGCTTTCACAGTTTCCAAACCGCCAATTTGCATATTTCTTTTTTTAGCCATCTCTATAAATTCCATTTCATAAAACTTTGTATCTGCACAGCCAAAACTTTTCATCGAAATCAAACTCATAACTGTAATTAAACTAAAACTATCTACTTGCTGAACCGTCATGCCAGTAGTTTTTTTCAAAATAGCATCTAATTGTGATAATTGTGTCGGATTTAAAAGTTTGCTCAGCGGTTCTTTCCCCATTGCCATTTTTTGCATTGTTGTCATTTCTGCCGCATCCGCCATATTGATTTCCAAAACCAACTTATTTGCTGTACCGAATGCTTTTTTTGTTTTTTCTAAAAGAAAAAAATCGCTTCCACAAATCATATGAATGGTTCCATATAAATAAGACGGCTTTTCCAATCCGTTTCCTGAAACTTCCCATAAAAGAGAGTTTTCCAGTTTTGGAGATTTTGTTTGCGCGTGCCCTACAGCACTAAAAACTAATACGATTATTGCGATTGCCGATGTAAATAATTTTTTCATAATGTTGACTGATTTTGATTGATTGATTTTTTGATTGATGATTGAAACCCGCTGTTATTTCTTCATGATTTTTTTTCGTTGCCAAGAAGCGATTGAAATCACAAATAAACAAATCATTACAACGAGTGTTTCTGTTCTTGGTTTATCTAAAATAAAATGGTTTACTAAAGTGTACCCTAATCCCAGAGAAGTAAAAAATATAAATACAAAGTCGGAAGTTCTCTCTTTTTTTGACGTTGATTCTGTTTTCATAATTATTTTGGTTTATTTGATTACGGCTCGTAAGTAATCGAATAATCAAAACGTTACAGAAAAATTTAAACTTTTTTAAAAAAGTGAGGAAATATAATACTTAAGAGAAGAAAAAAATGCCCACAGATTGAAATGTCACCCTGAGCGGAGTCGAAGGGCTTCCTAATCAAAATGGGCTTCGACTACGCTCAGCCTGACAACAACTGAGTCTTAAAAAACAAAATCTCCTAACAATTCTAAAATCTGGCTAATTTCTTCTTCTGTATTATAACTATGAATACAAAAACGCAGACGTTCCTGACCTTCAGGAACCGTGGGAGATAAAATTGCTTTGACATCAAAGCCTTTGTCTTGCAATTGCTGCGCAATTCGTTTTACATTTTCATTGCCAGGAATAATCGCCGACTGAATTGCCGATTTACTACGGACGAACATTGGCTTTAAGCCAAATAAATTTTTCTGCTGATTAAATAATACAATATTTTGACGGAGTTTGTCTATTGTTTCTTTCTCAATTTCCAAATGTTGATAAGCAACCAAAATTGTCGCAACCGAATGTGGTGATAATCCAGTTGTATAAATAAAGCTTCGGGCAAAGTTGACTAAATATTCTTTCAGTTCCAGACTTCCAAGCACAACCGCACCATGACAACCCAAACCTTTTCCGAAAGTCATAATTCGGGCAAAAATTCTATTGTGCAGCTTAAGATTTTGCATAAGTCCTTCACCTTTTTCTCCAAAAACGCCTAAAGTATGGGCTTCATCAACAACTAAGTAACAATTGTATTTTTCAGACAGCTGCACTAATTCTTCTAAATTAGGACTGTCGCCGTCCATTGAAAAAACGGTTTCTGTAACAATATAAATATTCGTATCAGGAAACTTTAAAATCAATCGTTCTAAATCTTCAAAATCATTATGATTGAATTTATACGATTTTGCATTTGACATAACAATTCCGTCACGAATGGAAGCATGACTTAATTCATCATACAAAATAATATCATTTCGCTGCGGTACGGCGCTAAAAAAACCCGCATTGGCATCATAACCCGAATTAAATATTAAAGCTGATTCAGCTTCATGAAATTGCATTATAAACGATTCTGCAATCTGATACAAAGAATGATTTCCAGAAATCAATCTTGAACCTGTCGCGCCATTTTGAATAATCTCATTTTCGATCAAATAATGATGAGATTGTCTAAAAACAGATTCCGATTTAGAAAATCCAATGTAGTCGTTTGAAGAAAAATCAACAAGATTATTAAAACTTGGTAATTTTCTCAACGAGTTATTTTGCTTTCTGTTTTCAAGCTTTTGAATAAGATTTTCAGGTAATTTCATAAAAGCAAAGTTATGAAATTGAAATTTGAAATAACATACAGCGGGATTTGATGTTCCCGCTGTTTTCTGGTTTATTTTAAATTGCGCTTATAAAAGGCGACTTTCGACTGTAATTTGATTCGGTCATTTCTTCAACCATAAATACCACAATATCAGATGCAGTAATTTTATCTCCTAAACAATCTTCAAGATTTACTTCAATTTCAGAGCTTTCATCGGTAAACTCAATAAACGGAACACGAACTTGCGTCCAGCCAACATCGCTTTGAACTAAAAGATCATACGCTTTTTGACGATCTTCCTGAATTATTGGAAAATTAGTTTTCATCCAGTCAGTTGCCATAATCGTCTTTGGACTTTTTTTATCAAATGGCGTATCAATATTCAATCCTGCCAATAAAACAAAGCGGTCAATATTTAATTCTTTCATGGCTTTTAGCACATTTTTTACCGACTGACTTGCAACCATAGGCTCACCAGGTCTTTGACCAATTGTACTCACCACCGCTTGACAATCTGCTAATAATAACCGAATAATTTCTTCATCAACAGCATCGCCTTTGATAATTTCTAAATGTGAATTTTGAATGGTTAGATTTTCAGGATTTCTAACTAATGCTTTTACATAAAATCCTTTATTTAACAACTGGTTTATAAGATAGTTTCCAGTTCTTCCTGCGCCACCAAGAACGGCGACTTTTGATATATTTTCCATAGATATTCTTCATAAAATTTGACATAAGTAATCTTGCTTTATCAAACAGATAAAACAAAAACGCAAAAGCTTACTGAGCCTTTACAACAAAATCAATATTTTATAAAGAGATTTTAATACTTCAAAAGTAAAAAATAATTTTCAAAAAGCATTGAAAATAAAAAAACCATTCACAAAAGTGAATGGTTTTAAAATATTCTGAAATTGTTATTAGTCAACTAAAACAATTACTTTATTGTCTTTCATTTCGATTGTACCTGACGCAATCTCTAAAGTATAAGTTTGGTCATTAACTCTCACAAATTTACCAGCTACCTCTTTAGAAAAATTAAAGCTTGGTGCAACAATTTTTACAGTTCCTTTTTCAAGAATAGAAACAATAGGAGCGTGATTATTTAAAATTTGAAAGCTTCCATCAACTCCTGGAACTGTAACTGAGGTCACTTGTCCTGAAAATAATTTTGCTTCTGGTGATACTATATCTAAAATCATGTCTTTTTAGTTAATAGTTGAGGTTGATGGTTGATGGTTGCTTTCTAACAACTGACAACTAACAACTAACAACCAAATTATTACGCTTCAGCTAACATTTTCTCTCCAGCTTCGATAGCATCTTGAATAGAACCTTTCAAGTTGAAAGCTGCTTCTGGAAGGTGATCTAACTCACCATCGATAATCATGTTGAAACCTTTGATAGTATCTTTAATATCAACTAATACACCTGGAATACCTGTAAACTGCTCCGCAACGTGGAATGGCTGAGACAAGAAACGTTGTACACGACGTGCTCTAGATACTGCAAGTTTATCTTCTTCAGATAACTCTTCCATACCAAGAATCGCAATGATATCTTGAAGTTGTTTGTATTTTTGAAGAATCTCTTTTACTCTTTGTGCACAGTTGTAGTGCTCATCCCCTAAGATATGTGGAGTCAAAATTCTTGAAGTAGAATCTAACGGGTCAACCGCTGGATAAATACCTAGCTCAGCAATTTTACGAGACAATACAGTTGTAGCATCTAAGTGCGCGAAAGTTGTAGCCGGCGCCGGGTCAGTTAAGTCATCCGCAGGAACGTAAACCGCTTGTACAGATGTAATAGATCCTTTGTTTGTAGATGTAATACGCTCTTGCATAGCACCCATCTCTGTTGCCAATGTTGGTTGGTAACCTACTGCAGATGGCATACGACCTAAAAGTGCCGATACCTCAGAACCTGCTTGAGTAAAACGGAAGATATTATCAACGAAGAATAATACATCTTTACCTTGGTCAGATCCTGCTCCATCACGGAAATACTCAGCGATAGATAATCCTGAAAGTGCAACACGTGCACGAGCTCCAGGTGGCTCATTCATTTGTCCGAAAACGAAAGTAGCTTTAGACTCTCTCATTCCTGGCATATCTACTTTAGATAAATCCCATCCTCCATTTTCCATAGAGTGCATGAAATCATCACCATATTTAATAATTCCTGACTCTAACATCTCACGAAGCAAGTCATTTCCTTCACGTGTTCTTTCACCTACTCCAGCGAATACTGAAAGTCCACCGTGACCTTTTGCGATATTGTTGATCAACTCCTGAATCAATACTGTTTTACCAACACCAGCACCACCAAACAATCCAATTTTACCTCCTTTTGCATAAGGCTCGATCAAATCGATTACTTTGATACCTGTAAATAAAACTTCAGATGAAGTTGATAAATCTTCGAATTTAGGAGCTTGTCTGTGAATAGGCAAACCATTTTCTCCAGTTTTTGGCAATTCACCTAAACCATCAATTGCGTCTCCAACAACATTAAATAAACGTCCATATACATCTGGACCGATTGGCATTTGAATTGGATTACCAGTTCCAACTACCTCATATCCTCTTGACAAACCGTCTGTAGAGTCCATAGAGATTGTACGAACAGTGTTTTCTCCAATGTGAGATTGTACTTCAAGAACTAATAATGTTCCATCTTTTTTTGTGATTTCTAATGAATCATAAATTTTTGGAAGTTCAACATCCTTACCGTTGAAAACTACGTCAACTACTGGTCCAATGATTTGAGCAACTTTTCCTATTACTTTTGACATTACTTATGTATTTATTAAATAGCTATTTAGGTTTATCGAAAATACCTCTTTTTTCAGAGCGCAAAGATAATTTTTTAAAATATAAAATCAATTTTTTTTTCATAAAAAATAGCATCATTTTGTTTGATTCCTAAAAGTAGAGGCCCAAATCACTAAAATTGTATTTTTTAACGAAATAAAAAAAGCCACTTCATTTTACAAAATGAGTGGCTTTTTACTAAAAAAAATTGGCATTATTGAATTGTCGCCGGGTATTGACCCGGATATGTAGCCAAATCGACATGACGCAATGTCGAACCGTATTGAGCATTTATCGCATCGATAAAAATATTAGCAATTAGACCATATCCTCTTGCACTTGGATGCACTCCATCTAATGAAAAAGCGCCACCAACCGCAAAGGCAGAAGTCATCGTAAAGTTTCCGAATTTAACTCCACCGTTTGACAGTTGAGTCATTACAGTTTTTGTATCAACAAAAGCCAAACCTTTTGATTTTGCCACTGATTCAATTGTTACATTGTATGCATCAGTTGCTTTTTTCACTTCTGCTATCTCTGTTGGGATAAGCACATGCTTGTCTTGCAGTGGATATGTAATTCCAAATGAATTTAATGGAGCCGGAGGAGCAACGCCAATTCCTGAGTTTTGAGCTGTCGGAGCTGTATTAATATCGTTCTGAGTAGTCAACATAATTAAGTCTGTTGCCTTGGCTTGTCTTGCTTGTCCAAAAACAGCACCGTAAAAAGCAGCAGTCTGTGCTCCCAATGTAGGAGTAAATGCCGCTGTTAATTGAGCAGACAAATCTTTCAAGCTTTCATCTTTTATCAATAAGGGGTTAGAAGCCGTTTCAGACAACAAGTTAATTCTATCTCCTGCACCAAAAGCTGTCAAAGCTTGTTTTAAAGGGCCGTACAATTGCGCATTAAGCGGCGCGATTTTACCTATTAACAGCTTAGGACTAAGCGGATTGTAAGGAACAGTTGTAAAATAAGGCAAAGTGGTAATATAAGGCAGATTTGCAACAACACCTTTTGCTCCATTTGCTGTTAAAGCTGTAGCCAAAGAAGAATAGACATTCGCAAAAACTGTCGGATCTGTAATATCGTTTCCTCCATAAGTTTTAGGATCCATATTTCCTGTTTGATCTTTTCCTATACCACCAGAAGTTGCATAAGCCAAAACATCATTTCCTCCAATAAACAATGAGAAGAAAGTTGGCGACTGAGCCAAAGCATCTGCCAACACAGTCGTTGACGGAGTGGTGGCAAATCTTGCAAAATATGGATTCGCCGCGCCAGAAGGTACGCCAGCCAAATTACCATAACCAGCCGCTATCAAATGAAAACTTTTAGCACCTGGAACTCCCATATTATTAAAGGCGCCTGTAAGATGCGCCGTAACTTCTGTTGTCGGAGCCCCAGATACAGGTGTCGGAGCCTTTGTTGTCGCATTAAAATACAAACGTGGTCCAGCAATTACAGCACCATTAAACAACAATCCACCTATATTATCATTCGCATAAGGTATTGTAAAAACCCCTCCTCCTGCGGCAGAAAATTGTTTAGCCAAAATATTTGGATATCCATTTTCCTGACCTTTTTTGAAAAGGGCATTATCACTATATCCCGCAGCAAAAGAATCACCAAGCGCTACATATTTAGTAAATACTGCCGATCCCGGTACTACTGGCACTTCTGCTGGCACATCACTATCATCACTATTACATGCCATAAAGGTTAAAGAAACCAATAAAAGCCATTTTATATTTTTTTTCATGTCGTTTAAAATTTAAAAATTAATACATCTTCCTATTTATTTTTCATTCGAAAAAACAGAAAGAAAATCTCACTTCATCAAATTTACTTCCTATAATTATGGATTAATAGTCCAAGAAGCAAACCACATCTGACCAATTGCACCAGCTCCGATTACTTGAATATAATCTTTCCCAAAAAGGTTTGTCGCTCCAACTTTAATAACTGATTTAAGTTTTGGCAAACCATAATTAACTTGCGCATCAAGAACTGTATTTTCTGGAATCATTCCATCTCCAAAAGAAGATTGCCATAAATACTCCGTGTTCCATCTCACATTTACATTAAATCCTAAATTCTTAGCCACTTTTGCATTTCCAAGAGAAGCTTTAATTCTGTGTTTTGGTGTATTGAATCCCGCCACAAAACCTGGATCTTCTGATTGATCAAAACTAAATTGAGCATAGTTGTAATTAACACCAACTTCAAAATCTTTATAAACTTTTTTAGACAAACCAACTCCAAAACCAAATGAAGAAATTTGCGCTGTTGTATTTGTGTAAACTTGATATACTCTTCTGTCACCAAAAGCAAGTGCCGCATAGGTCATTTGAACATTTGGATCTGCAGGATTTGTTCCTACTGTACCATAGTAAGGAGAAATAACTCTTGCCGTATTCATGAAATCATTGTAGATATTGTAATATGCATTTAAGTCAATTGACAAATCATTTTGAACCACAGAACGATATCCTGCTTCAAAAGCCTGAACCTGCTCTGGTTTCACTAGACCAATATTTGCCACTTGAAGGTCAGCCGGATTTCCAGATGCGCCAAATGCCTGAACAGAAGCTAAAGTATAAGCATTATGATATGCATTTTGCCCTGATAAATTTACAGTAGCTGGAGCTCCCATAGCTTGACCAGCCAAACTTACTGGCATTGTTTCTTGGAATCTGTCTAAGTTTTCTGCCGCTGAACCAATTAAAGCAAACGGCCCTAGGTCTAAACCAATATATTGATCTTGTGTAGTTGGGTTACGGAAACCTGTTTGATAAGATAATCTGAAATTATGTCTTTTAGATTCACCTGCAGCGTAAGTGAACGAAACTCTTGGCGAAATATTTCCGTCAAAATTTTGGCTTTTATCATAACGCAAAGACCCAGTGAATTTCAAACGGTCATCCATCCATTTTTTTTGCAATTGAGCATAAGCTCCATATTCTTTATAACTAATTGGACCATCATAATCCGTAAAGATTGTACCCTGGGAATCCATTACATATTTTCTCCAAGAACCACCCACTTGAATTTCTGCCCATTTTACTAAATCTCTAAAATTATAATTCACATCTGAGTGATACAATTTTGAATGATCAATGAATTTAGCACCCTGTGTCAAATCTGGATTCTGAGTTACAGTTGCAAGTGCGCTGTTAAACTGTGCAGAACCTGGCTCAAACCTCGGTGATCTTGGCGCATTTGGATTAGCAGGATCAATGTTTGGAACTAAACCAAGGCCTGGCGAAACATTGTAATCAGCAAAATTTCTTGCATAAGCGGCCGCTTCGTTTGAATTCAATCCTAAAGAAGCAGATGATAATTGGAAAGCCGTAGCATAATCTGTAAACCAGTTTGTATCTGATTTTGCCGCTCTGTTTACGTTCCATGCTGCAAATCTCATGTCATATGAATTTCCAGCATCCTCGCTTGTAAAATAAACTCTACCAAAAAAGTTTTTCCCTCTAACCTCAAATTTCCCTTGTTGCATTAAGAAATCTTTCAAAGCATATCTGTTTGCTCCCTGATAAATTGTACTTCCTGTACCAATTTTATATTGAAGAATAAACTCGGTATCATCTTTCCAAGGCTTGAAGTGCGCGCTGAAATCCGCTTTCATGCTCTTAACTTTATTATCAGTAAGATCTTGCTCACGATATCCAGTTCTACTCACCTGTCCCACATTCGGAATAAAAGTAGTAACCTCGTCACCATAGATATTTAATCCATCATAATTCTGATTCACTGCGTGACTATCTCCTCCAGCTGTCATGCTTCTTTTATCACCA
This sequence comes from Flavobacterium daemonense, assembly GCF_007341385.1. Classification (GTDB taxonomy): domain Bacteria; phylum Bacteroidota; class Bacteroidia; order Flavobacteriales; family Flavobacteriaceae; genus Flavobacterium; species Flavobacterium daemonense. Next base: position 80,737 of record NZ_VJYD01000003.1, on the reverse strand, counting down.
GCAATCCATTCTGTAGCTTCCATGTAAGTAAAGTTAGCTTTCATAGCAAAAGTCTCTGTGAATGCTTTTGCTGCTCTAATTCCGAAATCATTATAATCATTAGTTCCCGCTATATCCTGAGAAGTCTGTCCGTATTTGTAATAAACACTGATTCCTTCATTTGTAAAAGGACTTTTACTTGTCATAAACATAATACCGTTAAAAGCATTTGCACCATAAAGAGCTGAAGATGCTCCAGGCAAAAGCTCAACACTCGCCACATCAATATCTGATACACCAATTAAATTACCCAAAACAAAATTTAATGCTGGCGATGAATTATCCATACCGTCAACCAACTGCATGAAACGGGTATTTGCAACAGTTGCAAAACCACGAGTATTGATAGATTTGAACGAAATACTGCTGGTATTGAAATGTACTTCCTTCAAATTTTCTAAACCATCATAAAATGTAGGTGCTGTTGTGTTTTTAATTTCCTGAATCCCCATTCTTTCAACAGTAACAGGTGATTCAATAATTCTTTCCGGTGTTCTTGAAGCCGAAACCACAATTTCATCCAACTTATTCTCCTCATCTTTTAGGACTACATCAATCTTCTGATTTAAAGATGTGACACTAATTGTTTTTGTTTCAAAACCGATTGCAGAAACCTTAATAGTAAAAGGTGGTTTTGAAGTAGTATTCAATTTAAATGTACCATCAAAATCAGTTGAAGTTCCAGTTGAACTTCCTACAATATTAATGTTGGCACCTGGAATAGATTGTTTGTTACTATCGGTAACAGAACCAGTGATTGTATTCTGCGCAAAGGAAACGCCGCAGAAAAACAACATAATCAGCAAATAGACTCTCATTTAGGTTAGGTTTTTGGTTAGTTTATCTAGCCAAAATACAAATATTTTTGAGATTAATAAAAAAACGTTAAAAAAAATCAGGATAACGCATATTTTTTGTTAGTATTTTAACTATTTCACATTGTGTTTTATTCAATTAACAGCAATAACGAGGCTTTGCAAATCTAAAATAGTATGCATACATATAAAATTTGACGAAAAAATTGAAGATTTAATAAAAATACTAGGCTCAGAAAAAAAATCTGACAAATAAAAAAAGCGAGACATAAATCTCGCTTTTTTAACATTTGTATATTTTAAGATATTACTCTACAGTAACTGATTTTGCCAAATTACGAGGCTGATCAACATTACAACCTCTCATAACAGCAATATAATAAGAAAGCAATTGCAATGGGATAGTTGTAATTAGCGGAGACAATGCATCTGAAGTTTCTGGAATTTCGATTACATAATCTGCCAATTCACGAACCTGAACATCTCCTTTAGTAACAACAGCAATAATTTTACCGCTTCGAGATTTAATCTCTTGAATATTACTTACAATTTTATCATAGTGACCTTGTTTAGGCGCAATTACAATAACTGGCATGTGCTCGTCAATCAAAGCGATTGGCCCGTGTTTCATCTCTGCCGCAGGATATCCTTCAGCATGGATATATGAAATTTCTTTAAGCTTCAACGCACCTTCAAGAGCTACCGGGAAGTTATATCCACGACCTAAGTAAAGACAGTTTGCAGAATCTTTAAAAGCTGCTGCAATTTCTTTTGCTTTATCGTTTGTTTCCAATGCCTCTGCTACCTTTTCAGGAATTATTTCTAATTCTTGCAAATAAGCATGGAAATCACTGTTTGTTAAAGTTCCTTTTGCTTTTCCTAATTTTAAAGCAATCATGGTAAGAACTGTAATTTGAGTAGTAAATGCCTTAGTCGAAGCTACACCAATCTCCGGTCCAGCATGTGTATAAGCACCTGCGTGGCTTTCTCTAGAAATAGACGAACCTACAACGTTACAAACTCCAAAAACAAAGGCACCGTTTTCTTTTGCCAATTTAATAGCCGCCATTGTATCAGCAGTTTCTCCTGATTGAGAAATTGCAATTACAACATCGTCTTTATTAATAATTGGGTTTCTGTATCTAAACTCCGAAGCATATTCTACTTCAACTGGAATACGTGTAAATTCTTCAAAAATATATTCAGCCACTAAACCAGCATGCCACGAAGTACCACAAGCAACAATTAAAATACGTTTTGCATTTAAAAATTTCTCAAGATTATCTTCAACACCAGCCATCTGAACAATTCCTTCATTTGCATGAAGTCTTCCTCTGTAAGTGTCTTTAATTACACTTGGCTGCTCGTAGATTTCTTTTAACATGAAATGATCGTAGCCTCCTTTTTCAATCTGCTCCAAATTCATTTGAAGTTCTTGAATGTAAGGATCAACTAATGAGTCATCTTTTATTTTTCTAACTTTAAGAGGCTTGTGCAATCTAATGTTTGCCATTTCGCCATCTTCAAGATAAATTGCATTTGAAGTGTATTCAATAAAAGGGGAAGCATCTGAAGCTACAAAATACTCACCCTCGCCAACACCAATTGCCAACGGACTTCCTAATCTTGCCGCAACAATTTCATCAGGATTCTTTTTATCAAAAACTGCAATAGCATACGCCCCTACAACCTGATTTAAAGCAATCTGAACTGCTTTTCCTAACTTAATGTTTTCGTTTTTTTGAACCTCTTCAATTAAGTTAACTAAAACTTCTGTATCTGTATCTGATTTAAAAGTATATCCTCTCTTGATTAATTCTTCTTTTAGCGGTGCGTAGTTTTCAATAATTCCATTGTGAATAATTACTAATTCACCAGAATTTGAAAGATGCGGATGCGAATTCACGTCATTTGGCACTCCGTGGGTTGCCCAACGCGTATGCCCAATACCTATAGCTCCGTTTGTTGTGAACTCACCTTTTGCTTTAGCTTCAAGATCTGAAACTTTACCTTTTGTTTTACAAAGCTTTATTCCAGTTTCGTTGTCAAACAACATAACACCTGCACTGTCATAACCTCTGTATTCGAGTCGCTTTAATCCTTTGATAACAATAGGATATGCCTCTCTATGGCCAATATATCCAACAATTCCACACATATATATTTATTAATTTGGTTTCGTGTAGTAAATTTCGAGTCTCAGTCTTTTATCTTCCGCAACGGTAGATTTACTTCCGTACAGAATAGTCCCTAATGGTCCCATAACTGATCCTCGCGGCGCTTCTGAAATAACGCTGTTTTTTAATTTTAATTTATTAGAAGTAATCGTACTGATATCTTCCGTAACAACCAGACCTAATTTTACATTGACTGCGGTTGCATCTTTTATAAGATTTCGAATATGATTTGTAATTCTTACTTTATATGATTTCCCTCTCTTCGTAGTGTCATCATAACTAATAATACCGCCAAAAATATATTTTGTGGCCTTCGGATCATTAGTAAGCGCAGTAGACGTACCATCAGAATAATCTATTAAAGGTATATTGTTTGTCAAATCATACAAATAAACCCTTTTTGGTTCATCAGCTTTAAAACCGCCAGAGCCTTGATCTGACATTTTATCTGAATCAATTGTAAAAACAAGATTCGCTTCGTTTACAAGCCAATTTTTTGTTCTGATTTCATCAAGCTGAGCGGCAAAACCATTTAATTCAATAACAGCGAGCGATCCCTGGCCTCCCCTTATATATAGACTTTCATCACCAGTTGTCCTATTTATATTCGATTCACTAATCGCATTGGAATAATTAGCACTCTTTGCATCTTGTTGAAGGCTTGCCGTTGCACCACTCAAATTAATCGTAATGGTCTTCTCTTCCGTTGTTTCAGGAGCATCAGTAGTAATTGCGGTTTTAGCCTTGTACTTAATAACAATTTTACCTGCTTTTGCAAAATCAAGCAAGGCCAAATTAGCAGGATTACTTCCTGATCTTTGCACTTTAAAATACAAACCTCTAAAATAGTCTTGAAACACTGTTGCCGACGATAATTTTTCGGCAGGAGCTAATAGAATTTTTTTCTTAAAAAACAACGTATCCAAACTCAATCGCATTTCTGGCGCCACTTTGGTTGTTGTTTCTTTTCCACTGTCATCCACAGTTGTATCTGTTATTTCAGCATTATTAAAAAAGAACTCTGTATTTTGACTTGTAGTACTTGAATTATTTAACTTTTCACCAATCTTGTAGGTATCAAAAGTTGTATTTTCATCAGTATAATATAGTTGAGGCAACTGCGTACCATTATCATAAAAATTACTTCGCATTTGAACTCCAGACTCATAAACACTCAAATCAATTTTTCCGTTTGCGGGTCCAAAAACCGAATCTAGTTCAAAAGTACGTGCGCCCGTAGTGGCATCAGTAGCCGTAACGTGGCTAAAATAAGGAACACTCAAAGTCACACTCTCAATAACAGGAGCTTCACCAATTGTCGGATTATATTCTGACAAAGTAACCTGAGTTGCATAATTTCCTGTCGTAGTACCAAAAACAGGATTATCATAAATACCTAACGCATTAATCGCCAATCCGTTTGACTGAATAGGCGTAATTTCTTGATTATAGGCCAAAACATCATATTTCTCCGGCGTCAAATCAAAATGATTATCCCCGATCAATTCATCACCTATCGCATTAAAATCTCTATCACAGGAATATAAAAAAACAACTGTTGCCGCTATTAGAATTTTCTTAATAAAAGAAGTATTATACATGTTTAAATTTAAAATTAATTAAAGACCCATTTTTCTATAGAAATTTGTATACGCTTCAGCGAATGCATCTTTCGGGCCGAAAGGTAAAAAAGGTTTTCCTGAAGATTCTATAAATTTTGTTAAACTTGGGGAAACATTTTCAGACGCAATAATCACAGCATCCGAATGTAATATACTTGCTTTTAATATATTCTCGTAGTTAGGAATTTCCAAGTCAGCAACAGATTCGTGCGGCACTCCATCGAATTTCACTTTGTTGATCATCTCCATATCAAGATTTTCATCAAAAGATTGTCCGTAAACTGACGTAACAATTTTTGTTTCAGAAAACAAAGCTTCATTTTTATAATAATGCTTCATATAAATTGGAAGCATTGCAGCCAACCAGCCATGAACGTGAATAATATCTGGAACCCAGTTCAATTTTTTAACTGTCTCAACAACTCCTTTGGCAAAAAATATGGCACGCTCATCATTATCTGGATAAAGAGCACCTTCTTCGTCTGCAAAAGTTGCTTTGCGTTTAAAATACTCATCATTATCGATAAAATAAACCTGAATTCTCTCTTTCGGAATTGAAGCAACTTTAATAATCAATGGCATATCTAAATCATTCACTACCAAATTCATTCCAGAAAGCCTGATCACTTCGTGTAATTGATGTCTTCTTTCGTTGATATTTCCATATCTTGGCATGAAAATTCTTATCTGACCTCCTTGATCATTGATCATTTTCGGAACGTCATACGACATTAAAGAAACCTCATTTTCAGCCAAATAAGGCACGACTTCAGATGATACATATAATATCCTCTTATCTTTCATAATAGTATTTTACTTAATTTTTGGTAATAAAAACGTTGCAAAATTACAAAATTTTATGCAGTTTATAACTAATATATTATGTTTGCACTAAATTTTAATAATACCGCCATGCATATTTTTTACGGTAAAGTAGCTCTGATAGCGTATTTGAAAACTATCAAAACAGCAAATTCAACTATCGGATTTGTACCAACCATGGGAGCTTTACACCAAGGGCATCTGGCTTTAATGCAGCGATCACTTAAAGAAAACAACGATACCGTTGTAAGTATTTTCGTAAACCCTACTCAGTTCAATAATTCAGAAGATTTAGAAAAATATCCTCGCACTCTTGAAGAAGATGTAAAAAAAATGAGAGGATTAAGTGACAAAATAATTTTATATGCTCCTTCTGTTGAAGATATTTATGAAGGAAATACAATTTCACAATCATTTGATTTTGATGGATTAGAAAATCAGATGGAAGGAAAATTCAGACCTGGGCATTTTAACGGAGTCGGAACAATTGTAAAACGCCTTTTTGAAATTGTTACGCCAACAAATGCATACTTTGGCGAAAAAGATTTTCAGCAATTGCAAATTGTTAAAAAACTAGTCGAAAAAAATAATCTGCCAGTAAATGTTGTTGGCTGTCCAATTTTTAGAGAAGAGAACCAATTAGCAATGAGCTCTCGAAACGAGCGTCTTTCTGCACAAGAAAGAAAAGAAGCCTCAATAATCTATAAAGTCCTTACTGAAACCAAAGAAATATTCCAGAAAAACACTCCCGAAGAGACTATAAAATTTGTCGAAGACGCATTCAAGGACAATGAAAGATTTAAACTTGAATATTTTGTAATTGCTGACGAATCGACATTATTACCGATTGATCATAAAATTAACGACAAAAAATACCGTGCGTTTATAGCAGTATTTGTTAATTCTATAAGGTTAATTGACACCATTTCATTAAATTAAATTACCTTTGCTGCATGCAAATTCAAGTTATAAAATCAAAAATTCATCGAGTAAAAGTTACTGGAGCTGATTTAAATTATATCGGCAGTATTACTATTGATGAAACTCTACTAGAAGCCTCAAATATTATTGAAGGCGAAAAAGTATCTATTGTCAACATTAATAATGGGGAACGTTTTGAAACTTATGCTATAAAAGGCATAAAAAATTCAGGCGAAATCACCCTTAATGGTCCAGCTGCCAGAAAGGTTCAAAAAGATGATATTATTATTATCATTTCTTACGCAACTTTGGATTTTGAAGAAGCTAAAACCTTCAAACCTTGGATCATTTTCCCTAATGAAAATGATAATTCGCTGACATAAATCAGACATTAATTCTACTTCTTAATCTTAATTTGTCAAAAATATTTTGAACAAACAGATTTTCTTGTGCCTTAAATCAATTACCGAATTAAGCGTAGGAAATCCATTGCTTTTTTTTGTTCCCCAAATACCAAAAAGCAAATAAAGTATTATATTGCCGTATAATTTTTAATGCTTTTTAATTCACTGAAATGCCACAAATCATGAAAAAAGTTTACCTACTGCTTGCATTCATTTCTGTTTCTGTTTTTTCACAGAAGAAATTTGACAATATTAAGTCTGAAAAACTAGGAGAAGAACGCCGAATAACAATTGGGCTTCCGCCTTCATACGATGAAAAATCAGATCGAAAATACCCTGTCTTATATCTTTTAGACGGAGATTATTTATTTGATCCTTTTTCTGGTGCTGTGAGTTATGGTTCTTATTGGGATGACATTCCAGAAATGATTATCATTGGAATTCATCAAAATAAAGATGGCGAGCGCGAAGACGATTCGACAATTGATCAAAATGAAGGTTTACCATTTGAAAAAGGAGCGAAATTTTTTGAATTTATAGGTGCCGAATTGATTCCGTATGTAGAAAAAAAATATCATACCGCGCCTTTCAGGATCATTGCAGGTCATGACATTACAGCAAGTTTTGCCAATTTCTACTTATACAAGGAAGAGCCAATTTTTAATGCATACATTTGTTTAAGTCCAGAACTTGCTCCAAAAATGGAAGTTAGAATAGCAGAGAAATTTGCAAAAATCCAAAAACCTATTTTCTATTATCTTTCTGCAGGAGAAGGTGATATTAAGAGAATAAAAGAGCCAATTGAAAAATTAAACAGCAATATTAAAATCGCTAATAATCCGTTAGTAAATTATAAATACGACGTATTCAAAGGTGCTACACATTATACAGAGGTTCTACATTCAATACCAAGTGCTTTGTACCAAATTTTTGAATCGTACAGACCAATCAATTCTGCTGAATACAATGAAAAAATTGCAGTTCTAGAATCTGGTTATTCTGATTATTTGGAGAAAAAATATGCCACAATGTCGGAAATACTTGGTTACCAAGTTCCAGTGCGAATGAGCGATTTTAAAGTTATTGAAAACATTATTCTAAAGAAAAACGCTTACGACGAATTAGGAAAAATGGCCGAAATTGGAAATGTAAATTATCCAAAAGCCATGTTGGGCGAATATGAATTAGGTTTGATGTACGAGAAAATGGGCGATCCGAAACATGCTTCGAAGAAATACCAAAATGCTTCTCAAATGGAACCAATTGGCGATTTGAACAAGGATTTGATGTATGAGAAAATTGACGAAATGAATACGCTTTCTAAAAAAAGTAAATAATGTCAAAAGTTAAAACTTCCTTTTTTTGCCAAAATTGCGGCACCCAATATTCAAAATGGCAGGGTCAGTGCAACGCATGCAAAGAATGGAACACAATTGCTGAAGAAATTATTCAGAAGCAAGAAAAAGTAGCTTGGAAAAGTGAACCAACTTCATCAAGCAAAGCGCCAAGACCTTTAAAAATTACCGAAATTGATTCGGCTCAGGAAATCCGAATGGATACTACTGACGGCGAATTGAATCGTGTTTTGGGTGGCGGCATCGTTCCTGGTTCTTTAACACTTTTGGGAGGCGAACCTGGAATTGGAAAAAGTACACTTTTACTTCAAATCTCATTAAAATTACCTTATAAAACTTTATACGTTTCTGGTGAAGAAAGTCAGAAACAAATAAAAATGCGTGCCGAAAGAATAACGCCAAATAGCGATAACTGCTATATTTTGACGGAAACCAAAACGCAAAACATCTTCAAACAAATTGAAGCGATTCAACCTGAAATTGTAATCATCGATTCCATTCAGACTTTACACACTGATTATATCGAATCGACTGCTGGAAGTATTTCTCAAATTAGAGAAACAACTGCCGAATTGATCAAATTTGCAAAAGAAACCAATATTCCAGTTATTCTAATTGGACATATAACCAAAGATGGAAACATCGCCGGACCAAAAATTTTAGAACATATGGTAGATACCGTTCTTCAATTTGAAGGCGACAGAAATCATATTTATAGAATTTTGCGTTCGCTGAAAAACCGTTTTGGTTCAACTTCTGAACTTGGAATTTACGAAATGCTCGGAAGCGGTTTACGCGAAGTAAGCAATCCTTCAGAAATATTGATTTCACACAAAGACGAAGAATTATCAGGAACTGCAATTGCAACAACTCTTGAAGGCATGCGTCCGCTGATGATCGAAATACAATCACTTGTTAGTACAGCCGTTTATGGAACGCCACAACGCAGTACGACTGGCTACAACGCCAAAAGGCTAAACATGATTTTGGCTGTTTTAGAAAAAAGAGCTGGATTTCGACTTGGTGCAAAAGACGTTTTCTTGAACGTAACGGGAGGAATTTCGGTAGATGATCCCGCAATTGACTTAGCGGTTGTTGCTGCAATTTTATCATCAAATGAAGACATTCCGGTTGGAAAAGGCTTCTGTTTTGCTGGAGAAGTTGGGCTTTCAGGAGAAATACGTCCTGTAAACCGAGTTGATCAGCGTATTCAAGAAGCTGAAAAACTAGGATTTGACACTATCTTTGTTTCCAAATACAATAAAATTGCCCTAAAAAATACAGGAATCAAAATTGAACTTGTAGCAAAAATTGAAGATGTTGCGAGTATTCTTTTTGGCTGATCTCCGATAAAAATACCACTATGAATTTTCCAAAACAAAAAATATTCAAAGCACTAAAAATACTTGCTGTATTGTTGGTTCTGCTTTGCATCGCATTATACTTTTTCCGTAATTCGCTTCTAAAACAAGCTATTGCAAAAGTTACCCATAAAATGGCTGTCGATTACAACAGTGATTTTTCAATAAAAGAAGCTTCCTTTAATGGTCTGTCGAGCATTAAATTGACAGATGTTGTTTTGGTTCCAAAAAATGACGACACTCTTGTCAAAATTCAAAAAGTTGAAACAAGCATCAGTTTGAGCAATTTATTGATTGGTGATGTTCAAGTTGGAACTTTAAAAGTCAACAATGGTTATATTCAGTTAGTCAAAAAAGGAAAAATCCGAAACTTTGATGCGTTTTTAAAAAGAAACAATGACGATTCTGAAAAAAATGAGAAACGCAAATATGGTGCTTTTGCTTACCGAATTATTTCAAAATTACTGAATCTGGTTCCGACAGATATGAACTTGGAAAACTTCCAATTCAAAATTAATGACAACGGCAAAAAAACAAATGTTGCAATTAATAAACTGGTTTTAGACAACAAACAACTTGAAACCAATATTCATGTTGTGAGCAAAGACTTTGATCAAAGATGGAATTTAAAAGGTTTTGCTGATCCAAGAAATCAAAAAGCAGATATTCGCTTTTTCAACTTAGATACTGGCGCAATCAAAGTTCCGTATCTTGATGAACGCTACAATTTAAAAGCTAGTTTTGATTCTATTCGCTTAAATGTCGAAAAAATTGACAAAAGTGGCAGCGAACTTCATATCGATGGTTTTACATCGATCAGCAATCTAAAAATCAATCACCCAAAAATTGCCAGCAAAGATGTTGTGATCAAAAATGCCCGTTTTGATTATCGCTTTTTATTAGGCAATGATTTTATTTCGATTGACAGCACTTCAACAATGACGTTGAACAAAATAAAACTGCGTCCGTATATTTCATATGACACCGAAAAAGACACAGTTTACACTCTAAAAGTTGATATTCCGAAGATGAAAGCGCAGGATTTTATTGTTTCGCTTCCTGATGGTTTATTTACGCATTTTCAAGGTATGCAAGCGACCGGAAATTTCGATTATAAGCTCGATTTCAAATTCAACAAAAACAAACCAAATACGCTTGTTTTTGACAGCAAACTCAATAAGGAAGATTTACGAATTACAAAATATGGTGAAGCCGATTTAAATAAACTAAACGGCGAATTTGTGTATCGCGCGATTATTCAAAACGTATTACAAAGACCAATTTTAGTTGGAAATGCGAATCCGAATTACACGCCTTTAGATCAAATCTCACCTTATTTGAGAAAATGTGTTTTAACAACCGAAGATCCTTCTTTCTTCTCGCATCGCGGATTTATCAATGAGGCTTTTAAACAGTCGATTCTGAAAAACATCAGAACTAAAAAATTCTCTCGTGGCGCTAGCACAATCAGCATGCAGTTGATTAAAAATGTTTTCTTGACTAGAGAAAAGACGCTTTCGCGAAAGCTTGAAGAAATCCTTTTAGTTTACATTTTAGAAAACAACCGAATTGTAAGCAAGGAAAGAATGCTTGAGGTTTATTTTAATATTATTGAATGGGGACCAAATGTGTACGGAATTGGCGAAGCGAGTCATTTTTATTTCCAAAAAAGTCCATCGGCTTTAAATGTTGACGAATGTTTGTATTTGGCGACGATTATTCCGAAACCAAGAAAATTCATGTATCAATTTAATGATCAAGGAAATTTGAAAGATTTCGCCATTAAAAACCAAAAATTCATTAAGAATTTGATGTTTAGAAGAGGGCTTTTAGTGCCAGAAGATACACTTGGACAATTACCGGTTTATATATCAGGAAGCGCACGTTCTTTAATAAAAATCAAAGCGCCGGATTCGACTGCGGTTAAAAATGATTCTTTGGCTGTTGATGATGAGTTTGATTTGTAAACACTTATTATTGCTATAAAGGCGAAGATTTGTCATTTCGACTGAAAGGAGAAATCACACTAGGAACTCTACAAAGATTGACGATTTACTTTGCGGAATTTCTAGTGTGATTTCTCCTTTCAGTCGAAATGACAATATTGAGTTTTAAAACTTTGGTGATAAATTACGGCGCCGGATCAGGAATTATACTTTGAACTGCATCAATTTCGGCAAGGATTTCTTTAGAAAGCACCACATCAATTGTATCAATATTTTCTTTTAATTGTTCCAAAGTTGTGGCGCCAATAATCGCACTTGTCAAAAAGGGCTGTTGCAATACAAATCCCATTGCTAATTGCGTCAATGTTAATCCGTGTTTTTTAGCAATTTCCTGATACAATTTTGTTGCCTGCGTACATTGTTCGCTATTGTAACGTTTGTATTGCGGAAAAAGATTGATTCTCGCTTTTGGGTGACTTTCTCCGGTTAAGAATTTCCCGGTCAAAACTCCAAAAGCCAATGGCGAATAAGCCAACAAACCAACATTTTCATATTTTGAAACTTCAGCCGAATTCACTTCAAAAAGTCGGTTCAATAAATTATAAGGATTTTGAACCGTTTGGATTCTTGGCAGATTATTGTATTTGCTTTCTTCCAAAAGACGCATCATTCCCCATGAATTTTCATTTGAAACGCCAATGTGTTTGATTTTGCCTTCTTTGATTAATCCGTCAAAAGTTTCTAGAATTTCTCTGAAATTATCTTCCCAGGTATCATTATGTCCATGAAAAGCGCGTTGTCCGAAATTATTGGTTTTTCTTTCTGGCCAATGCATTTGATATAAATCAATATAATCAGTCTGAAGTCTTTTTAAACTTTGCTCAACCGCAAATTTGATACTTGCTGGAGAAAAATCCAGTTTCTCACGCATATAACCAAAACTCGGATTTGGGCCTGCAATTTTTGAAGCCAAAACCACTTTATCGCGATTTCCTGATTTTTTAAACCAAGTTCCAATAATTTTTTCCGTGCTTCCGTAAGTTGCCTCATTCGCCGGAACCGAATACATTTCTGCGGTATCAAAGAAATTTACGCCTCTTTCAAGAGCATAATCCATTTGCGCGTGACCTTCAGCCTCTGTGTTTTGCTGACCAAAAGTCATTGTTCCGAGATTGATTTTACTAACTTTTATATCGGTGTTGGGTAATGTAGTGTATTTCATTTTTGAGGTTCTAAGATGCTAAGTTGCTAAGATTCTAAGTTTTTCTTTTAGGAATGATAAAGCTTCAAAGATACGATGCAATTTTTCAACTTGAAATTTTACAAAAGTTAAAAAATCTACAAGATTTTTTATGAGGTTCTAAGGTACTAAGGTTGTATTTATGAAACAAAAAAGGTGCAAAGTAAATCTTTACACCTTTTTTTAAAGCTTAGAGCCTTAGTATCCCAGAACCTTAGCATCTCTAATTAATACTATTAAGCATCTCCGCAATCTCATCTAATCTTGGCGTCAAGATGATTTCGATTCTACGGTTTTTAGCTTTTCCTTCTGGAGTCGCGTTGCTTGCTAGCGGAGAAAATTCGCTTCGTCCTGCTGCAGTTAATTTTTGCTTGTTGATTTTAGTATTTTCACTTAAAATTGCCACAATTGCAGTCGCTCTTTTTGTAGATAAATCCCAGTTGTTTGCAATTGGTCCAGAACCTGCATATGGATCATCATCAGTATGACCTTCAATCAGAACCGAAAGATCTGGATTATCTCCCAAAACTTTTCCAAGTTCCACAACCGCTTTTCTTCCTTCAACTCCAACAGCCCAGCTTCCAGAATTGAATAGCAATTTATTTTCCATAGAAACATATACCTTTCCGTTTTTCTGTTCAACAGTCAAACCTTTTCCTTCAAAACCGTTTAAAGCTTTAGACAACGTTTCTTTTAGTTTTCGCATTGATTCTTCTTTCGCGGCAATCATATCTTCAAGTTCTTTCAATCGGCTTGCGGTTTTGTCTAAACGAGCCTGTTCATCGGCTAATTTTTTAGATTTCGCTTCCAATTGCGCCAAAAGATCTCGGTTTTTAGCCATATTGCTTTCTAATGCATCATTGCTGTTTTTTTCTAATGCATTATAAGAATCTTGTAGTACTTTGTATTTTTTCTGTTCCGCAGCAAGATCTGCTTTTTGTTTTGCAAGATCATCTCTTGTTGCAGCCAAATCTTTAGTCAGCTTATCTTTATCTAACTCTAATTGATTTTTAGCAGTTTTTAAATTCGCATTTTCATCAGAAATAGAACGGTTTTCTTTTTTTAAATCTGAATATTTTGTTTCAAGATCGTTGTAAATCTTTTTGGACACACATGAAGTTGCAGACAAAGCTAAAACTACTAATCCAATCGAGGCTTTTCTAATCATTTTTTGGTGTTATTTTGGGGTATTAATAATTCTGTTTTCGATTATTCTTCTTTCAGCAAGAACAATACCAAACTTTACTCGATTTCGACTAAAACTGGACAATGATCTGAATGAACAGCATCTCGAAGAATAACAGCACGCTTTAATCGATGCTCCATTGAATTACTCACCAAGTTGTAATCGATGCGCCAACCTTTATTGTTTCCTCTAGCTCCAGCACGGTAACTCCACCAAGAATAATGATGCGGATCTTTATTAAAATGACGGAAACTATCAATAAAACCAGATTTCATAAAACCATCTAGCCAAGCGCGTTCTGCAGGCAAAAATCCTGAAACCGTTTTGTTTCGCACAGGATCATGAATATCAATCGCTTCGTGACAAATATTATAATCACCACAGATAATCAAATTCGGAATAGTCATTTTCAGTTCGTTAATATACGCTTGAAAATCATCCATAAACATAAATTTATGATCCAATCTTTCAATATTTGTTCCTGACGGAAGGTATAAACTCATTACCGAAACATCTTCGAAATCGGCACGCAAGTTACGTCCTTCAAAATCCATATGATGAATTCCAGTTCCATACACCACAGCCTTTGGCTCTGTTTTCGATAAAATCGCAACACCGCTATATCCTTTTTTTGTTGCAGGGTAATAATATTGGTACGGATAGCCGGCAGCCGTTATAGCCTCAACCGGAATTTGATCCTGTGTTGCTTTAATTTCCTGAAGACAGATCACATCTGGATTTGCTGCTTCCAGCCATTCAATAAAACCTTTAGTAATTGCAGCACGGATTCCGTTTACATTATAAGAAATAATTTTCATCTCGGTATTTTTTTTAGGATTCCAAATGTAATAAAAAAGTGGAAAGTTTATGTTTGAATAAAGGAAAAGTAGAGTTTTTTGTTATCTTTGTTGGCTGCTCTAATAATTTAAAAATAGTACATGGGTTTAGTTACCGCGAAAGAAGTTGCAAAGGCAATAAATGTTGATAAGTACGGAGTATTCGGTACTTTTTCTGGCTGGATTCTTATGAAGGTTCTTAAGATCTCTACCCTTAATAAAATTTATGATCACAATAAGCATTTAGAGGATGTTGCGTTTTTAAATGGAATTTTGGATGAGATGGAAATCAAATTTGAAATCCCAGAAGAAGATTTAAAACGCTTGCCTAAAGATGGGCCGTATATTACCATTTCAAATCATCCGCTTGGAGGAATTGATGGTATTTTGCTTTTGAAATTAATGTTGGAAAGAGAGCCAAATTTCAAAATTATTGCAAACTTTTTGTTGCACAGAATTGTTCCGCTTAAAAAATACATCATGCCGGTTAATCCTTTTGAAAATCATAAGGATGCAAAATCAAGCGTGGTTGGAATCAAAGAAACGTTGCGCCACTTAAGCGATGGAAAACCTTTAGGAATTTTCCCTGCCGGAGAAGTTTCAACATACAAAGACGGAAAATTGATGGTTGACAAACCTTGGGAAGAAGGCGCTTTGAAATTAATCAGAAAAGCAAAAGTTCCTGTAGTTCCTATTTATTTCCATGCTAAAAACAGTAAGTTATTCTATTGGCTTTCAAAAATAGACGACACTTTGCGTACAGCAAAACTTCCATCTGAATTGCTTACGCAGAAAGACCGAGTAATCAAAGTACGTATTGGAAAACCAATTTCTGTAAACGAACAAAACGAAATCGAATCGTTTGAAGAATATTCAGAATTTTTAAGAAAGAAAACGTATATGCTTGCGAATCCTTTTGAAAAGGATACTAAACTTATTGATACAGCAAGCTTAAAAATACCAAAAGCACCTAAAAAAATCGCAACGCCAGCCAATGAATCAAAAATGATTGCTGAAGTTGATGCGTTAAGAAACAGCGACTGCCGTTTATTGCAAAGTAAAAATTATGAAGTGTTTTTTGCTAGAGCAAAATCAATTCCGAATATCTTGCATGAAATTGGTCGTCTACGCGAAATCACTTTCCGTGAAGTTGGCGAAGGAACAAATGAATCGATCGATTTAGATCAATACGACCAATATTATCATCATATGTTTTTGTGGGATGATGATACAAAGAAAATCGCAGGAGCTTACCGTATGGGATTAGGATCTGAGATTTATCCGAAATACGGAATCGAAGGTTTTTACCTTACAGATCTTTTTAGATTTGAGCAGGAACTTCACGACATGATGCACAAATCAATTGAAATGGGACGTGCTTTCATCATTCGTGAATACCAGCAAAAACCAATGCCTTTATTCTTGCTTTGGAAAGGAATTATTCATACTACATTGCGTCATCCAGAACATAAATATTTATTAGGAGGCGTGAGTATCAGCAATCAATTCTCTGATTTCTCTAAATCATTGATGATTGAATTTATGAAGTCAAATTATTACGATCCATATATTGCGCAATATATTCATCCGAAGAAAGCTTATAAAGTAAAACTGAAAGATGCCGACAAAGACTTTATTTTTGACGAAGCCGAATCTGATTTAAATAAATTCGATAAAATTATTGACGAACTAGAACCAGGAAATTTACGTTTGCCGGTTTTAATCAAAAAGTATATCAAACAAAACGCAAGAGTTGTTGCATTCAATGTTGATCCGTTATTCAATAATGCTGTTGACGGCTTAATGTATATCAGAATTGCTGATATTCCAGAAAGCACGATGAAACCAGTTATTGAAGAGTTTCAAATTGAATTAGAAAAAAAGCTTTCTGAAAAAGAAGATTAATCAAATACACTCAAAATAAAAAAATCCCAATCATTCGTGATTGGGATTTTTTTTATTTTAAAACCAGCCTTTATAACCTATTTGATAAGTCTCAAAAAACTCTTCATCTGTTTTTGTTAAGTATATAATTCCTTCTATAAGACCAATCAAACCACCAACACCACACATTAAGCCTAAAAGCAACTGAATAATGCCTTCTTTTGTATAGCCTAAATAAAACTTATGAATTCCTAGAACACCAACTAAAATAGCCAGAATTCCCGCTGAGATTTTTTTGTTTTCTTCCCGTGGGCGCGACGGAGTATTCCAAGCCTCGTACTTTGTATTTTCCATTTTTTATCCGATTAATTAAAACCTACTCTTTTAAGGATTTTCGGCGGCTCCTTTTCGAAAATATTGTTAAAAATGCAATAACAATATTAACGAAAAATAACTTTAAAAACTAATCGAAGATGTCAAATTTACAGAAAATACTTATCGTAAAATTACGATAACACTAAGATAAAGTAAAGTCCTGCAAAAAATTACGCTTTAAAAACGCCGCCTGCATAAACCGCTTTGATTTTATCGACGATTACCTGAGCCAAACGTTCATGGCTTTCAAAAGTCCAACCAGCGATGTGAGGCGTCAACAAAACATTTTTGGCTTCAAGCAAATATTGAAATGCTTCTGGCGTATTTTTATCCTGAAACAAAGTTTCAAACGATAATTTCTCATACTCCAAAACATCCAAACCTGCACCTAGAACTTTTTTAGACTTCATAGCTTCAACTAAATCTGCTGTGACGATATTTTTACCGCGCGAGGTGTTTATGATCCAAAATGGCTTTGCAAATGCGTTTATAAAAGCTGCGTCGACCATTTTGTCTGTTTGTGGCGTCCAAGGCAAATGAAGACTCAAAACATCGGCTCTTTTTTGAAGTTCTGACAACGAAACCTGTTTGGCATTTTCATCGCCAATATTTTCAAGAATATCATAAAATAAAACCTCAACATCAAAACCGCGAAGTTTTTTGGCGAAAGCTTTCCCCATGTTTCCATAGCCAATAATTCCGACCGTTTTTCCGTCCAATTCATGACCACGATTGCTTTCACGATTCCAATGTCCGGCTTTAATCTCGGCGTCAGCCTGATTCAAATTATTGAAAAGCGACAATATTACGCCCAGCGAATGTTCTGCAACTGCATTTCTATTCCCTTCAGGCGCTGCAATTAAATGAATTCCTTTGCTCTCAGCATACTCACAGTCAATACTTTCAAGACCTGCACCCACTCTGGCAATGAATTGCAAGTTTGTTGCATTATCTAAAAAAGTCTTATCAATCTTGAATCGGCTGCGAATTACAATTCCGTTATAATCCTTGATTTTGGCTTCGATTTCTTCTTTTGAAGATTTAAAATCGGCGTGGTTTTCAAAACCCGCTTCTTCCAATTGATTCCAAAGAATTGGATTGTTACTGTCTATATGAAGAATTTTTACACTCATTTCTTTTGAATTTTAATAGTACAAAAATACGGTTAATTTGAATTTTTCAAGTCACCAGAATCATAAAGATTTTTTCACGCAGATTATGCAGATTTGAGCAGATTCTCAACCTTTTTTTCCGAAGTCAATAAGTAAAACTTTGCGCCTTTGCGCCTTTGCGAGATTAAATTTTTTAACTTTGGAAATATAAGCCTCAAAGAAAGCTTTTTCTTCTTTTAAATCTTCATAATCCTTCTAAAATGAAATTAACCAAAACTTTTAATTCTTTCTTTAATAACGAAAAATCTGGAGGACTGCTTTTGTTGTTTGTAACGATCTGTTCTTTGTATTTAGCAAATTCTGCTTATTCGGCTGAATATGTTGCTTTTTGGGAGAAAGATTTGGGAGGACATTCGATCACACATTGGATAAATGACGGATTGATGACTATTTTCTTTTTATTGATTGGTTTAGAATTAGAGAGAGAAATTTATCACGGCGAATTATCTAACATAAAAAATGCTTCGTTGCCAATAATGGCTGCACTCGGCGGAATGTTAGTCCCGGCAGCGATTTTCCTTGCATTAAATTTTGGCACTCCCACTCAAAATGGCGCTGGAATTCCGATGGCGACTGATATTGCTTTTGCAATCGGGATTTTATCGCTTTTAGGAAAAAGAGTTTCGTCATCATTAAAAGTATTTTTAACCGCTCTGGCCGTAATTGATGATTTGGGTGCTATAATTGTTATTGCAGTTTTTTATACCACATCAATTGCATTCGTAAATCTGGCAATTACACTTGGAATTTGGGGCTTGCTTTTTATTCTGAACCGAATGAAAGTCAACAACATTATTCCGTATTTAATTGGTGGCGCTATAATGTGGTATTTTATGTTGAATTCTGGCGTACACGCAACAATTACGGGTGTTATTTTGGCCTTTGTAATTCCGTTTGGAGATGGTGGCGAAAAAACTTCTTCTTATAAGCTGCAGCATTTTTTACACAAACCCGTTTCCTTTATCATATTGCCTCTTTTTGCCATTGCAAATACTTGTATTGCGATAACAAACGATTGGCACGAAGGCTTGAATCATTCAAATACTTTCGGAATAATTCTTGGTTTGGTTATAGGAAAACCTTTAGGAATTGTTCTTTTTTCTTCAATAGGCGTAACTGCAGGTTTATGTGCTTTGCCAAAAAACTTGAAATGGCCGCATCTTTTAGGAGCCGGAATGTTAGGCGGAATTGGTTTTACGATGTCAATTTTCATTACCATTTTAGCCTTCAAAGATCCTGAAACAATCGTTTTTTCTAAAATTGCAATTTTGATTGCTTCGCTGCTTTCTGGATTTTTTGGATTCGTGTTTTTAAAATACATTTTGAATAAAAAATAAATTTAAAATTATGATCGCAAGAATCTGGCACGGAAAAACAAAAGTTGAGGATTTTGATGTTTACACCGAATTTATGATCCAAAGAGCCATTCCAGATTATGAAAAAACATCGGGATTTGTAAAACTTTCTTTTTTAAGAAACATCAAAAATAACGAAGGACATTTCACGCTAATAACCTATTGGGAAAACTTGGAAGTCATTAAAAATTTTGCCGGAGAAGATTTTGAAAAAGCAAAATATTATCCCGAAGACAAACAGTTTCTCTTAGAATTTGAAGAAAATGTCGAACATTTTGAAGTTTTCGCTTAATCAGAAACAGCTATGAAAAAAATCAGATTTTTATATCTTTCATTACTCCTAATTCTAGTTCTAGCGATTGGAATAATTATTTATGAGAGATATAAAGATGAAAATCGAGGCTGTGCAACCCAAAATCCAAAACATTTAAACAAAACTTTAACGGCCAATCAAAGAATTGGAAAAGTCATTTTTGATTCTAATTGCGCTGCGTGCCACAAAAAAGATTCCAAATCAACTGGACCAGCACTTCATGAAATTGATTCCATCGTTTTTGTAAACTGGCTAACCGATAAAAAACATAAAATTGACAGCACAAAAACAGAAATTTTAGCAATAGACTATCATAAAACGGTCTTTTCAAAAACATTATCTGAAAAAGATGTCACTGCTTTGATCGATTATTGTCACACAAAATGAAATTCAAAAAAAAATCCAAATTCCAATTATCCACAATATTGTCATTCCGAGAAACGAGGACACGAGCGATAGCGAACTGGCGAAGCAATCTCCACAAGAAACTCCATTCTTAAAGTCGCCAAACTTTGTCGAGTTACTTGCGGAGATTCCTCGTTCCTCGGAATGACATACAGGGCTTAATATTTAAAAATAAAAAATTCCAAACCCCACAAAAAATTGGAATTTGGAATTTAAATATTTAATATTGAACTTTTACTTCAATAACCCTTTAATCTGTTTCAAAGAAGTTTTGATTCCTTTGATCAATGACGAACTGAAACCATTATGTTCCATTTCATTCAAACCAACAATTGTACAGCCTTGAGGTGTTGTTACACGATCGATTAATTGTTCTGGGTGTACTTTTTCTTCCAACAGCATTTTTGCAGCTCCTTTTGCCGTTTGTGCCGCGATTGCCAAAGCAGTGCTAGAATCAAATCCAATTTCGATTCCGGCTTGCATAGAAGCACGAATATAACGCAAGGCATATGCCGTTCCGCACGCACCTAAAACAGTTGCTGCGTCCATTAATTTTTCGTCAATAACAGGAGCAGTTCCTAAATCTTGAAATAAATCGACAATTGGCATTGCTTCTTCTCGATCAGTTTCAGGAAAAGAAATACAAGTTGCCGATTCTCCAAACTGCGCCGCAATATTTGGCATAATGCGTACAACAGGATATTCATTATTTGTTTTATCCTGAAGCATATCCAAAGACAATCCGCTTACCGCTGAAGCAATTGTTTTACCTTTGACAACAGGCAAAATTTCAGCCAAAACCGTATCAACCTGATAAGGTTTTACAGTCAAAATCACAACATCAGCTTCTTGAATATTGTGTTTATTATCGTTAGACACTGTAATTCCATATTCAGACAAATACTGAATGCTAGCAGTGTTTCTTCTTGTAACCGTTACTTGATTGTTTTTCGAAAATTTAGCAATTCCCAAGGCAATAGAAACACCAAGGTTTCCTCCTCCAATAATGTGTACTTTCATGTTGCTGGATTTTAATTTATTTCAGGCAGATGAACACCTTTTATTCCGTTTGCAAATTACACAGAATTTAAAGATCTTAAATCACTGCAATCTATTAATTTGTGCGAAAAATTTAAAAACCAAGAATCATTTTTGCTACTCCAAAATAGAGCATAATTCCGAAAACATCATTAGTTGTTGTGATAAACGGACCCGTTGCAATTGCCGGATCAATTTTATTTTTATGAAGAAAAAGCGGTACCAAAGTTCCAAGCGTTGCTGCAAACATAATTACCACAATCATTGAAATTGAAATTGCCATTCCCACCAAATATTGTTGATACATAACCGAATGATATCCCAACAAAAGCAGCGAAATGATACTTCCAGAAATCATCGAAACGGTAATCTCTTTGCTGAAATAGCTTTTGCTGAATTCTTTTAAAGTTCCGTTTGCCAAACCTTGAACTACGATCGCCGATGCCTGAACACCGATATTTCCAGCTGTCGCCGAAAGCAAGGGCACGAAAATAATCAAAGTTGAATATTTTTGAAAAGCAGTTTCATTGTCTTTCAAAACAAAAGACGCCACAATTTCGATCACCATACCAATCAATAGCCAAGGCAAACGTGCTTTTGTTAACTCCAAAACACTATCGTTTGTTTCAATGTCTTGTGTAATACCCGCCGCCAACTGGTAATCTTTGTCGGCTTCTTCTTTGATTACGTCTACGATATCATCAATTGTAATTCTACCAACCAAACGCCCTAATTCATCTACAACCGGAATGGCTTCCAAATCGTATTTTTGCATAATACGCGCCACTTCAACATCTTCGGTGTCGACATTTACGAAATTTAATTTTCGGATATAAACATCGCCGATTTGTGTTTTAGTTGATGAAGTCAATAAATCTTTTAAAGATAATCTTCCTTTTAAACGATTTTCATCATCAACAACATAAATTGAATGTACTCTTGAAACATTTTCTGCCTGAATACGCATTTCTTTTACGCAGGTTAAAACATTCCAATTTTCATTGACTTTTACAAGCTCTTTTCCCATCAAACCACCCGCCGTATTTTCGTCGTAGCGCAATAATTCGACAATGTCTTTTGCGTGCTCAACATCGACTAATTCCGAGATAACTTCTGCTTTGATTTCATGCGAAAGTTCTGCGATAATATCGGCAGCATCATTCGTTTCAAGCTCATCAAGCTCTTCGGCGATCTCTTTTGGTGATAATCGGCTTAAGATATTTTCACGCAGATCATCTTCTAGTTCAAGAAGAATTTCGGCGGTTTTATCACTATCTAAAACCTTAAAAATATAAGTTGCTTCGTCAAAATCCAGTTCTTCAAGGATTTCGGCAATATCGGCGTGGTGCAAATCGTTTAGTAAAACTTCAAGTTCTTTGTCGTTTTTCTTTACAATATGCTCTTCTAGTTGTTGGATTAATTCTTTGCTAACTTTGAACTCCATCGGCTTCTATTTTTTGAGTCAAAACAATAAATTCTTCAACGCTAAGTTGCTCAGGACGTTTATCAAAGATAGTGTCTTCTCGCAAATTATCTGATAAATTTAATGTTTTTAAACTGTTACGTAATGTTTTTCGTCTTTGCTGAAAAGCCGTTTTTACAACCGTAAAAAATAACTTTTCACCACAAGGAAGACTGTAATCTTCCTTTCGGGTCATTTTCATCACACCCGACTTCACCTTGGGCGGAGGAATAAAAACATTTTCGTCTACAGTAAACAAATACTCAGTATCATAGAAAGCCTGTGCCAGTACCGACAGGATTCCGTAAGTTTTGGATCCTTTTTTCTCGCAGATTCGCTCTGCAACTTCCTTTTGAAACATTCCAGAAAATTCCGGAATCTGATCTCTAAACTCAAGCGTTCTAAAAACAATTTGAGAAGAGATATTATAAGGGAAATTGCCAATTATAGCAAACTGTTTGTTTTCGTAAACCTTATTTATATTGTATTTCAGAAAGTCTTCTGAAATGATATTGTCTTTTAATTTTGGATAATTTGCATCTAAATAAGCAACCGATTCTGTATCAATTTCAATTACTCGCGTATGCACGGGTTTGTCAAGCAGATACTTAGTAAGCACACCCATCCCTGGTCCTATTTCTAAAACCTCATCATATCCCTTTAAGCTTAAAGTATCAGCAATTGCTTTTGCGATGCTTTCGTCTTTAAGGAAGTGCTGTCCTAAATGTTTTTTGGCTTTTACTTTTTCCATTTTCTCACTTGTTATGCCACGAGGGCGCAAAAGTATTCTTTTTACCTCGAAGGGTCAAAGACTCAAAGCTTTATTTTTTATTTATTTCTCGAAGCTGCTGCACATCAAATAAATCTTTTGCTCGATTTGCTTTGATTTTACTCGTAATCAAATCTTCTAAAGACAGAACATTCCACTTTAAAAAAGTTTTATCATTTAAAGTAACTTCTTCACTATCATTATATGCTTCCTCAAATGTCCTATTCACTGAAAATTTAGTAATCAATTCTAAATCAAGATCAACTGGAGAAAATTTTATTGAAATATTTTGCTGTTGTTGTTTTACATTTTCGGGAAAATCATCGATTTCATATCCCATTTCATTAAAAACTAGCACTAATTTTTTAAAATTTTCATCGGTAGTTTCTATCCAAAAATCAACATCAGCAGAGTGTCTCTGATATCCATGGAAATTAACAGCTCCTCCTCCAACCATAAGCATTCTAACCTTATGTTTAGTAGCTAAAGCTATAAATTCATCAATATTTTGATCCCAGAGCTTTGACATCTATTTTGATTTTATAACAATTATGAAATTATCTTTATTTTTATCTACTTTATTTTTCACAGGAAATTTGCTTATTCGTTCGCTTAAACGCAAAAAACTATAAAACCTTTCTGTTTTTGATAATTTCAAAAAATCTTCCTGTTGCTGTTTATTACTTTCCTCTTTTGTTTGAAATCGAATTTCCATAATAGACTTTTTAAGTAAAATTGAGACTGAAAAGACTTAAAATAAAATTAATGCTCCGAAATAACTTCCAATTCTGTTCTAAAAGAAAGCATTTTATCAGCAAATAATTCTAATGCTTCTCTGTCAAATCTTGGCTGATCTTCCAAATAATATTTTTCAAGCGTATCCTTGCTGTCTGTTGTATACTGAACAGAATATGTGATACCGCCCATTTCTTCTTCAACCAAAACCTTTACAATTCGCGCCGAAGAGAATTTCTCTGTCGCCAGAATTTCTGGTATGTGTTTTTCTTGCATCCATTTCAACCATTGATCATGAACGCTTTCGTGTATATTAGTAGTTATATTGTAAATTATCATTTTTTTAAAGATTCTGAGATTCTACGATTCTAAGGTTCTGAGTTTTTCTTACTAGACGCTTAAAAACAAATCATCTTATTACTAATTCTTTTTGTTTGCTCATAAATTCGGTTAAACGGTTAAACAAATAGCCAATTAAACCAAACTACAAATTCTTATCTCCTCGTAACTCGCGGTATTTTTTTCTGGCATCAACAAAGTAAATACTGTCTTGATGATTAAAAATTACCTTTTCATACAAAGGTTTTGCTTTTTCTATATCGTGCAATTCATCGTTGTAAATTTCTGCTGAAAAGAATAATGCTTCATCAACATAAATTCCGTCACTATGATTGTCAATTATTTGCTGGTATTGGCTTAAAGCCGAATTAAAATCCTTTAGACCTTCATAAATTTTGCCTAAACGCAACATTGTAACCGCTTCGATTTCCTGCCCTTTATAGGTTTTCAGAATGCTCTGAAACTGCGCAATCGCTTCTTGTTTTTTATTCTGATAAATTAAAAAATCACCTTTTGCAAATTGCTTCAATGCTGTTTGCGTCGAATCGGCAACGGTATTATCATTTATCAATAAAAAATACTCTAGCGCATCATTTGCAATCAACTGCGTATTTGCCGATTTTAGTTCTTTAAACTGCTTTAAAGCCCATTCAAAATCGGTTTTATAATAACTTGTTTTGGCCGCTTTCAAACTTGCTTCATGCGCCATAACATCATTCTTTAAATCCAATTGAATCTGCGAATAATAAATCAATGCCTGATTGAATTTTTCCTGCAAAAGCAAAATATCGCCCAATTCCATTTTAGCATCAGCTTCCTGATAATCATTTAAATTCAGTTCTAAAGCACGCTTTACAATGGCAATGCCTTCTTCGGGATTTTTCAAATTAAAAGCAGCAAAATGCGCTTTAAGCAATTGCAAAGATAAGGTAAAAGGAGTTACCTCGTAAGTTGTCAGTAATTGCTGCAACTCAGCATCAATTGCGGGATAGTCTTTTTCCTGTGCTTTTTCTATTTTGATTTCCATCAAATAGTAATTCGACTGAATCAATAAATCTAAATCTTTCGTATTTAAAAGAATGAAATTCAGAATTTCCGCCGCCGTTTCTGTATCATCTTCATTCAGTGCAAACTGACTCAAATTGACAATACTCGAAAGCGATTCGGGTTCGCGTTTATAAATTGCTTTTTCCTGAATGAAGGCTTTTCCAAACTCTTTTTGCTGTACATAAAACCAGCTTAAATAATGATTCCAAAAAACATCTTGATCTTTTTGCGTTTTTAAAATCAAAGCTTTTCGCATGGCATCTTTAAAAGCGGTATTATCTGTTTCACCATTCATGAAACGCGATAATTGTGTCTGAATCAAATTAGCATTCTGCGGATTTTTATAGGATTCTGTCAACAAAAGATCAATCATTTCATCTGTTCTGCCCAATTGCCCGTATAACATTCCGATTTGAAAGTTAAAATTGTAATTAGGCTGAATTTGCATTGCGGTTTGATACGCTTTTAATGCATATTCCAACAATACTTTTTTCTCAAATGAATTTCCAATTCCGTAAACATCATTCGGGTTTGCTTTGATTTTTTCAATTGCCTGATCGTAAAAACTTCGAGCTTTGGATTCATTTTTCTGCAATTGATAATTGTAGCCCAATTCGACTAAAAAAACGCCTTGTTTGTATTTGCTGTAACGATCCTGAATCGCTTTTTCGGCAACGGCATATTGCTGCAATTGCTGATAACAATCGATTGTTCTTAAAAAATATTGGGTATTAGATGGCACACTTGCCAAAAGCTCTTCATAACTGACTTTTGCTTTTTCGAAATCGCCTTTATCGTAATAGTATTGAGCTAATTGCTCATTTTGAGAGAATGCAAAGCTTGACCACAACAAAACGATATAGATAAAGATGTTTTTCATATTTCAGTTTTTTAGTCTCGGTTTTTAGTCTCACAGTCACAGTATAAAACGGTCAACTGTGACTGAAAACTATTCTCTAATTTCAGTTCTTGATTTCCACACAATCAAAGTTAATCCAATTAAAATAAAAGGAATACTTAAAATTTGCCCCATATTTATAATCATGCTATTTTCAAAAGATTCCTGATTTTCCTTGAAAAATTCAATTATAAATCTAGCCAAAAACAATAGCGTCAGAAAAGTTCCGAACAATAACCCGCTTGTATTCTTTATTTTGTCCGATTTATACATCCAAAATAAAATTCCAAAAATCAGCAAATATGCAAATGCTTCGTACAATTGTGTAGGATGTCTCGGAATTAAATCATCTCTTTGAAAAACAACACCCCAATTTCCATTAGTCGGTTTTCCATAAATTTCCGAATTCATAAAATTCCCGAATCTGATAAAAGCGCCTGTAACAGGAACTCCAATTGCCATTCTATCCAAGAGCCATAAAAACTTCACTTTGTATTTTCTGCAATATAAAATCATCGCAATCAAAACACCTATCGTTCCGCCATGACTTGCTAAACCTTGAAAACCAACAAATTTATAGATACCGCCAATTTTCTGAATCGGCAAAAGTATTTCTATTGGATGCTTAAGAAAATATTCAGGCTCATAGAAAAAACAATGTCCTAATCTTGCTCCTAAAATTGTTCCAACAATTACGTAAACCAATAAACTGTCGAGATTTTCTATTGAAATATTCTCTTTTTTATAAATATTTCTGACAATATAATAGCCTAATAAAAGTCCAGACGCAAAAAGAGCGCCGTAATATTTTAACGGAAAACTGTCTGTAATCATTATAATTACAGGATCTACATTCCAATTTAAAATTCCGTTCATATTATTTTATTTATGCTCATTATTAAAAACTAAGAAACCTAACAGGTTTATCCCGAAGCCTCGGGACTGTTAGGTTTAATTCTCTAAATTACAAAAAATTTAGTTTATTATATCAAATCCGCAGTAAGGACGTAAAACTTCTGGAATTACAATTCCTTCCGGCGTTTGGTAATTTTCTAAAATTCCAGCCAAAACTCTAGGCAAAGCCAATGAACTTCCGTTTAATGTATGCGCCAATTGGTTTTTTCCGTCTTTGTCTTTGAAACGCAATTTCAAGCGGTTTGCTTGGAAAGTTTCGAAATTAGAAACCGAACTGATTTCCAACCAACGATCCTGCGCTGTAGAAAACACTTCAAAATCATACGTCAAAGCCGATGTGAATCCCATATCGCCTCCGCAAAGACGTAAAATTCTGTATGGCAATTTCAATTCTTGAAGAATATTTTTTACGTGCTCTACCATTCCGTCCAAAGCTTCATATGACTTTTCTGGATGTTCAATGCGAACGATTTCAACTTTGTCAAATTGATGCAAACGGTTTAATCCGCGCACGTGAGCCCCGTAAGAACCCGCCTCACGACGGAAACATGGCGTATAAGCCGTATGTAAAACTGGCAATTCGCTTTCGTTTAAAATAACATCGCGGAATAAATTTGTAACCGGAACCTCAGCCGTCGGAATCAAATATAAATCATCAACCGTTGCATGGTACATTTGCCCTTCTTTATCCGGCAATTGCCCCGTTCCATAACCTGAAGCTTCATTTACCAAATGCGGTACTTGAACTTCATTATATCCTGCTGCTGTATTTTTATCTAAAAAATAATTGATTAATGCACGCTGTAAACGAGCACCTTTTCCTTTGTAAACAGGGAAACCTGCGCCAGTAATTTTTACACCCAACTCAAAATCGATAATGTCGTATTTTTTCACCAATTCCCAGTGCGGTTGTGCACCTTCGTGCAAAACCGGAATATCGCCTTCTTGAAAAACATTTAAATTATCGTCTGGTGTTTTTCCTTCAGGGACAATATCAGCCGGAAGATTTGGCAACGTGTATAATTTATTTGTCAATTCAACCGCAAGAGCCTCCGCTTTTTCGCCAAGTTCTTTGCTTTTTTCTTTTAATGAAACTGTTTTTTCCTTTAAAATAGCCGCTTTAGATTTCTCGCCAGCTTTCATTAATTCGCCAATATCTTTGGACAATTTATTAGATTCAGATAAAACATTGTCTAATTCTACTTGCGCAGCACGACGGTTTTCATCTAATTGCACCACCTCTTCAACAACGCTTTTAGCATCGATATTTCGTTTTGCCAAAGCCTTGATTACTTTCTCTTGATTCTCTCTAATAAATGCGATTTGTAACATAGCTTGATTTTTGTAACTATTGTATTTTTTTATAATGGAAGCAAATTTAAGGAAATGTTTGCTAAGAATACTACAAAGTTTAAACGGAAAAAATATTTTGAGAGGCTTCTCAAAATTAATTCTGCTTCAATCGACAAAGGATTATGCAAAACTTTTCATAAAATCTAAAAGAGCGTATTCAAAATTGCTTTTTTACCTTAATTTTATAAGGCAAACTTACTTCGCTTTATAACAGCTCATGACACTATTAATGCCTGAAAAATTCTAATGATAAAATTTTTAAACATTCGCACATTCAAAGCTTTTGAAAGCCGAAACTATAGCTTGTTTTTTGGAGGACAATTAGTATCGAGAATCGGAATGTGGATGCAGCGCACCGCAGTTGTCTGGATTGTTTACAGCATGACGCATTCTACTTTTATGTTGGGTTTGACTGTTTTTGCAGAGCAATTTCCTTCTTTTTTATTTTCACTTCTTGGCGGCGTTGCAGCAGATCGTTACAATCGGTATAAGGTTTTGATGATTACGCAGGTTATTTCGGCAATACAAGCCATTTTATTAACCGTTTTGGTTTTTAGCGGTCATCACGAAATTTGGCAAATATTGAGTCTAAGTGTTTTACTTGGAATTGTAAATGCTTTTGATATACCCGCAAGACAGCCAATGGTTCATGATATTATCAGCAAAAAAGAAGATTTGCCCAATGCTATTGCATTAAATTCCACTTTAAACAATTTGGCGCGTTTAATTGGTCCATCATTATCTGGTATTGTGCTGACTAAATTTGGCGCAGCAAATTGCTTTTTAATAAATGCTATCAGTTTTGTAGCGGTTATTATTTCGCTGATGCTGATGAAATTGCCAGATTACAAACCAAATCCGGTAAAAAAGAAAGTAATGACCGATTTAATAGAGGGTTTTCTTTACATGAAAAACACGCCCAAAATCAGCGTTATTC
Source organism: Flavobacterium daemonense (assembly GCF_007341385.1). Taxonomy (GTDB): domain Bacteria; phylum Bacteroidota; class Bacteroidia; order Flavobacteriales; family Flavobacteriaceae; genus Flavobacterium; species Flavobacterium daemonense. The sequence continues at coordinate 51,016 of NZ_VJYD01000003.1, read as the reverse complement.
TGGTCATGTTGTCACTTTTGAGTTTATTGGTAATTCCGTACAACACTCTTTTACCCGTTTATGCCAAAGTCATTTTTAAAGGAAACGCCGCCACTTTTGGATATATAAATAGTTTTATTGGAGTTGGAGCCGTGTCAGCCGCTATTTTTTTAGCTTCATTAAAATCAAGTACAAATCTGAAAAAAATTTTATTTACCAATACCATTTTGCTTGGTTTCAGCCTAATTATTTTTTCACATTTAAATAATTTCCCAATTGCGATGATGGTCGCCATTGTCTGCGGATTCGGCACTATGTCGCTGATTCCAATTTGCAATACTATTCTACAATTAGAATCTAGTGAAGCCATGCGCGGTCGTGTGATCAGCTTTTTTGCTATGGCCGCTTTTGGAATGATTCCACTTGGAAGTTTGTTCATTGGCGCCGTTTCAAAATACATTGGTGCTCCAAACAGCATTTTATTGCAAGGCGTAATGGCGCTGCTTATCGCGCTTTCCTTTTATGTTTTATATAAAAAGAAAAAGAAGAAAAAATCAATTACTATTAACACGGAGGAATCCGATATGATTAACAATAATATTTAAAAAAATGGATCAAAAAACAGCCTTACTTGTTATGGATATGCAGCTAGGAATTCTTGCTAATTTCCCTGTTTCTGAAAGCATTGTAGCAAATGTTGCCAAAGCCATCGAAAATGCAAGAAATAAAAACATCGATATTATTTATGTTACGCTCAGTTTTAAAAATGGCGCTGTAGAAATTAGTCCGAACAATAAAGTTTTTGCTGCCAGACGAGCAAATATTGAAAACATTGACTTAGAACAATTTTCTAAAATTCATCCGTTATTGGAACCCCAAAAACAGGATATTCGTGTAACTAAACGCCGAATCAGTGCTTTTACCGGAAGCGAATTAGAAGTTGTTCTGCGTTCAAAAGGTATTCAACATCTTGTACTTTCTGGAGTTGCTACAAGCGGCATTGTGCTTTCGACAACTACAGAAGCTTCCGACAAAGATTATAAAATCACTATTTTATCTGATGCTTGCGCAGATCCCGATGAGGAAGTTCATCGTGTATTGACGGAGAAAATTTTCTTGCGAAGTGCAGAAGTGAAAACCATTGAAGAATGGGGAAATCAATAATATCACAATAGTCAAGTCCAAACAAAAAAACGGAAATAACTTTAGAAAGTTATTTCCGTTTCATGATAAATCCTGTAACAGATTTAAAATCGTTTCTTGAAATTATCTCGTATAAACTGTAATTACGCCGGCAGCATCTCTAAGCTTAAGTTCTTTAAATGTTAAATTTACGATGTCTTGGGTTTTAGACACACCATTTACAACAGTAGTTAAATTATTGTGTGATCTAGAATAAATTCCGGATTGAACTGTCAGTGCACAAGCACTTACAACAGAGCTATAATCTCCCATATTAACCGTGTTGTCTAATTTTAATTCCATGTAATCACTGTTGCATCCGCTTTGATTTTCTGGAGCATCAGTCAATGTTTCAGTACCGTTTATAACAGTTCCTGTTTTGCTAAGATCCCATTTGCCTTCAAGCGGAATCAATGTTTCTCCTTCGTTGTCATTACTGCTGCACGAACCAGCAAATAATCCCACACATAATAGTAGTCCGAAAAATATACGTTTAGTTTTCATGTTTGATTTCTTTTAAAATTATTTATAGTGCTAAATTAATTTTAAAGTTTTCCGGACATGTTACATAAATTTCCCGATGATTTACATAATTATTACAAATCCGTAAGTAAATTCATAAAAAAATTAAAAATAAGCATGCCGTTAAAAATCAAATAATTCAGATATATTTGTTTTTAACACTAATTTGCAACGTTTAAACCTATGAAAAAAATTACTTTATTGCTTTTAATGGTCGTTTCTTCAGTATTTATCAGCTGCAACGAACGAACGACAGAAAGCTACAACAACCAAATCGTCGAAGCTCACAGCAAGCTTTTTCAGGCAAATGAAGAATTCTTAAATGGAAGTTTAAGTTTAATCGGAAAACCAGAATCAAAAAAAGAACTTTTAGCACTTATTACCTCAACAAGAAATAAGCTGATAGAAGCAAAAAAACCAGTCGAACTTCTAGCTCCTTTAAATTCAGACAAAGGGTTAAGGAAAGTGATGCTTGATATGTTTAACAGCAGTATAACTTCAATGGATGGTTTTGAAACAAACATAGATGTTTTAACAGCTAAAGACAATCAAGCAAAATCGACAATAATGCTTCAAGGTGCTTTTGCTGAAATAGTAGAAATGGATGAAACGATTAAAGAAATTCAAGTAGAATATGCAAATGCTAACAATGCTCAATTAAGATAATATCTTAGTTGGGCGTTTTTCTATACTGTGCAAATCGATTGGCTTTTAGAATTCTTAATTTTCTACCAGCATCCCTTTCAATTCATCCGTTTTCAGATAAGAGGCAAAACGTCCCGCAAGCAACAACATTTCTTTTTCTTCTGGAGTTATTTTTAATTTAGTTTCCACATGCGACGTGTATTCATATAAGAGTAAAGTTTCGCTTGCGCCAAAATCCTTAAACGTTTCCCTGTCTAAACTTGAAAGCAAAATTTCACCATTTTTGTCTTTCTTAAAATGGTCGGCACCAAATTTTGCAATCAAACGGTCTCTGAAATCATTTTGCAGTTTTAGCCAGTTTGCTGTTTCGTCCTCTGTATTTTTTAATTCTGCAACCAAATCTTCATAAGCATCATCTTTTTTCAGTTTCAATAAATAATCACGCAAAGTTGTAAAACCAATAACCTGATAATTTGAAGTTGGAATTTTGTATTTCTCCAAAACATTCTCCACGTCTTTTTCAAAAGTAATGTATCGTGTTTGAACCGTGTATAACGAAGCGGTTTCTAAAAGCGAAAGCAATCTGATTTTTTCGTCCGTTATAAAAGGTGCTTTTTTTCCAGATCCCATGCAATCAATAAAAAGCGCTTTTTTGTTTTTGTCTTTCACTTTAGTATCGTTGTGAAGCAGTTCCAAAAGCGTTTCATAACCCGTATTATCTGATGCGCCACCGTCGATTACGCATAAAATTTTGTCCTGATTTTTGATTCCGAATTTCGTTTTAGGAAGAATTCCAGGAAAAGCAGAACTTGCCGTAATAGCATAGGTCAGCGGAAAATCGTAGCCATTATTGATCTCATTTTCGTCAAGCGGAAGAAACGCTTTATTTGGTGCAAGCGAAGAATTTATCTTCAAACCTCGAATAATATGCGGCATAAACGGAAAACGCTCGCCATTGTTATAAGCCGTTCCATTGGCAACCATAATAGGTAATTGCGGACTTCTATTACTTTCTTTTGGAATAAAAAAATCCGACAAAAGCATCTGCGTTTTAAACTTATTCTCATTTTCTGGATTCGTGCTGTCGTATTGCAAAACCTCTAAATCCAGCCTTTGCGCCATTGAAATTTTTTCGCCTTTTTCATTTCGGTTATTATTCAGAAGAGAAAAAAGCGTAGTTGATTTACTTACATCTGATTTATAAGCGTCGGCTTTCGAAAAATAAAATTCATTGAATGTACAATTATCAAATTGCAATTTATTTTTAAGAATCGTCAAATAATATCCCGCCGAATAACAACCGCCAGAAACCGTTGAGAAATAATCTATTTCACTTAAAAAATTGCGTTTTGGATCATTTCCCTGAATTTCCTCTAAACCCAAAAGCACGCCCATGCTAAAAAACTGCGCTCGTGAACCTCCGCCAGAAATCCCAACTCCTAATGCAATATTTGGATTCTGAAATTGGCTGTCTCTTTCTTGAACCGATTTATAATCACTAAGCGAAACAGCCGGAATCGAATTGTAATTGATCTCTGAAAAAAGATTGATTTTATTTTGAGAAAATCCTATCTGAAGAAAAAGGAAAAGCAATATGAGGCAATATCTAAATTTCATTTTTTTACTTTTTGTAAAGGTGCAAAGATTCAGAGGCTCAGAGGTGCAAAGGTTTTTCAAACTTCATCTTTAAAGGCTATGTCCCTTTGAACCTCCCCAAAAAACTTATTCTATATTAAACAATCTCAGTATATAAGAAAGCTCATAAATAATATTAAAAGGCTCATAGATTCAGAGGCACAAAGGTGCAAAGGTTTTGTCAAAATTTACTTTTATCAGTCTGAGCGATCCCCAGACTTCGGGAGAAGCTCAATTTTTAAATATCAAAGATTAAAAACCTTTGAAACTCTGCCTCTCTGAACCTTTGAACCTCTTTTAAAAAAAACTTATTCTATATTAAACAATCTCAGTATATAAGAAAGCTCATAAATAATAAAAAGTGATACTAAAATAGTATGAAACACTTTATTATTGACTTTTATTGCCACAAAACACAAAATAATATGACTAATAATCCGAACATAATATTCGGTTTGATTGTATAAAAAATAATCGCCTCCTTTAATTGCCGTGTCCACAATATCCGCAACATAACTAACGGCTAAAATGGAGAAGAACCACTTTTTTCGGGAATAAAAATAATCTTCATAACCCGTATAATCAACCAAATCATCGGGATACAAAATCGCCGAAAGCAGATAATAAATCAGAATATAACAGATTATGAAAAAATAATCGACAAAGTACCATTCCTGAATTAACTTCAGATTAAACTCCCACCACCAAAAATGGATAAGCAACAAAAAGACATAAAACACCCAAAGCGAATGCACAAAATAGAATCTTTTACGCCCAGGATGCTGAATAAAAATTACAGATCCTTTTATAAGGTGGGTCAAACTCAAACCCAAAATGATTCCAATAACCGATTTAACATGAGTAAGTTCTTCCATAAATAAACTTTTTTATTTATACCGAACTAAATTTAAATCAATTAATTCAAAAACAGGCGATTACATTAAAAAAAGTTATGTTTTTTGTCATTTCGACTGAAAGGAGAAATCACACAAGAAACTCTACATAGATTGGCGATTTTGCATGTCGAATTACTAGTGTGATTTCTCCTTTCAGTCGAAATGACAAAAGCGCTATGCTTCTTTGAATCTTTGAGCCTTTGTCTCTATGAACCTTTGAACCTTCAAAAAAAAAACTTACGCTCTCTTGATCTCGTGCCCAACAAACTCTTCTAGCGCCGCAAACATATCATCTACCGAAAGCACTTCAAAATCTGGATGATTCTTCAAGAAATTGGCATTCAATTCCACCAAATTTTCTTCCAATTCAAAAAACTTATCGTTGTTTAAAGCATCACGAACAGGGTTTGCGCCTTCCAGTTTTCCTTTCAAAAATTTATCCAACTTGATGTTGCTCGTAATTCTGACTTTTTTGCTTTGTTCTAGAAATAATTCCAAGTGTTTTTCGGCACCAATCAAGGCCAAACCTTCTTCAATCAATTCATTCAGTTCCTTGTTCCAGCCAGAATTATGCACAAACTGCGCAAAATTTCCTTCAGCATATTGCGAATAATAATAATCCAGATAATAACTCGTAATAGCATCTTCGTGAATCAATTCGTCATCAACGCCTTCCTCGCGCATTAAGTTGATTACCGAAATATTTGAATGCACCACATCCTGTGGGTTTTCACTTTTCATTGCCGTTTCCGAAACTATAATTCTGCCAAATTCCTCCATTGTATCTTCTTTTGAGTTATTGCTAAGATCAAAATCTTCGCCGTTCTTTATTTCATTTATTTTATTCACTAAATCCTTCAACCGTTTGGCCTTCGCTTCTTTTTCTTCCCGAAGTTTCGCCTTTTTCCGGTTCAGCAATTTAGTGTGCAAAGCCTTATTTTTAGTATTTTTTTCTGGTCCTTTCGCCATGATTTCTATCCTTCAGGTTTTCATTTGCAAATTTCGTCGAAATAATGATACGATTGAGAATATTTTTTGGGCGTTTCCCGCCGATAGGTTCATCATCTCGAAACTTTGGGGATCGTTTGAAATGAAATTCAGTGAACTCCAATAATGTTTTTAAAATTTTTAAAAAAAATAGTAAAATTGCAACGCAACCATTTAATAAAAATTCTATCTGTTTAATTAGTAAAACATTACAATTAAATTTTCAACCTAAAAAACCAAAACCATGAAACAGATAATTTTATTTTTAAGCCTTGCCTTAACATTCGCAAGCTGCAGTAATGACAACGATGACGGATCAAATATTGCGTTCACAACCATTTACCAAAGAGACACTTACGGATCGTCACCTGGAACGATTCCTAAATCAAATCTTGTAATCACAAATCAAACCGATTGGAACACCTTATTAGGAAAATTAAATATCATCACGCAAGCATTGTACACAACGCCTGATACTAATGTCGATTTTACAAAATATCAAGTAATCGCGGTTTTTGATGAAGTACGTAACTCTGGTGGCTATTCCATCGATATTACCAAGATTACACAATCGAAAAATGAAATAACAGTTAAAGTCGAACAACTAAAAAAAGGTGATTTGACTACCGTAATTACACAGCCTTTTCATATTGTAAAAATGCCTAAGTCGAGTAAAACGGTGGTTTTTAAATAATTTATTAAACATCCGAAAACTAAAAATTCGAGCAAATTCAGTTTTATTGTCTGTTATTTATGATATTTTTACAGACAATAAGAACTCAATAAAATGGCACCAACCTTCTTCTCCACCCAAGAAAAATTCAGAGAATGGCTAGAAAAGCATCACGAAAAAGAAACCGAACTTCTTGTTGGATTTTATAAAGTGAAAAGCAAAAAACCATCAATGTCTTGGTCAGAATCTGTTGATCAAGCACTTTGTTTTGGCTGGATCGACGGCATTCGAAAATCGATTGACGAAGAAAGCTATACAATCCGATTTACACCAAGAAAAAAATCAAGTATTTGGAGCGCCATCAACATCAAGAAAATTGAACAATTGACAAGAGCCGGACTAATGAAAGAAGCCGGAATTAAGGCTTTTGAATTTAAATCTGAACAAAGAACCGGAATTTACTCACACGAGAACGAAGCCTACGTTCTCGATCCTGAATTTGAAAAGCAATTTAAAGCCAATAAAACCGCCTGGGAATACTTTAGCAATCAAGCTCCATCGTATAAAAAAGTAGTAATTCATGTGATTATGAGCGCCAAACAAGAAAAAACCAGACTTGCGAGATTAGAGAAAACAATAAAATTTAGTGCCGAAGGAAAACGAATGTTGTAATACCTATTGCTTTAATATAGTAGAAACAGTAACTTTATCCGTCCAAAAGAAGTCTCAGTTAAAAAAGAAAAAGGAATGGAAGGAAGAAAAGCTTTAGAATACTACGTTTTAGATGTATTTTCAAACGAAAGCTACAAAGGGAATCCGCTTTCGGTGGTTTTTACAGATGGCAATCTGCCATTAGACACGTACAAAGACATTTCTAAAGAATTTGGCTATTCTGAAACCTCTTTTGTTTATTATTCCACAAGAGATAAAGCACTGATGGTTCGTTCTTTTACCCCAACCGGAATTGAAATCGACGGTGCCGGACATAATTTATTGGGCGCTGTCTGTGGTGCGCTCTTAAAAGGAATGCCAATTTTTGAAGAGCAAAACGAAAGCGAGCCCTTTGTAATCATGAAACATTCGGCAATTCCGTTGACTGTGAGTTTTGATACTGTTACTTTTTATCCGGTTGTTCAAATGCACCAAAAATCGGCTGTAATCAAACAAGAAATTCCAACTTATAGAATCGCAGTGGCGCTCGGCTTAAAAATTGAAGACTTAGACGTAAATGCTTTTGTTCCCACAATCGTTAAAACCGAAGTCGCACACACGATGGTTCCTATAAAAAATAGCCAATTACTCAATAGTTGTGTTCCAGATAATCAGCTTTTGGTAGAAATTTCAAAAGAATATAATTTTGAAGGTTTCTATTGCTTCACCATTACAGAAGGTCAAGAGCATATTGTCGAAACTAGATTTTTCAATCCTAAAATCGGGATAAATGAAGATCCGGCGACAGGAACCGCTGCTGGTCCGCTAATTGGTTTTTTGACACAAAAGAAATTCACAAAATCAGACAAAGAATATAAAATTCTGCAGGGCGTAAAATTAAAACAAGCCTCAATGATCGAAGTCATGAATCGCGAAGAAGATATTCTAGTTGGTGGTTCTTCAATTATAACCATGAAAGGCGAGCTTTATATTTAGCTGTAAATATTTACAAATTTTGATGCTGAATTAAAATAGTGATTGTTAAAAGAAAGAAAATAATGATATATTTGGGTTAATTAAACCTTAACCCATAACCTTCTTTTAACAACTATTACTATGGATAGAATCATAATTCTAATGAGACTTGCAGTCTCAATTTTCCTATTTTATGTACTAAATTTTGTATTGTACAGTACATTCAATCAAATTCCGTTTTTTATTAGTATACCTATAAATGTGCTTTTGATAATTTGTGCATTATATTACATTTTTAAAAGCAGAAAACAATTTGTTATTGATAATGAAGATGAAGAAGGAATGCCTGTTCATTTAGAAAAATCAAGTTACTTTTTTATACCAGTAGGAGCTTTTATCGCATTTTTCCTGGTTTCTTCAAGTTTTAGAACGACGCTTTATATTGACAATGGAAAATCTGTTCCTGTGCAAGTCAAAATATCTTCGGAAATAACACAAACTGTCGCTCCAAACAGTTTTATTTCAACTGAAGTTCCTATTGGAAAAAATGAATTAATCATTGACGGAAAAACAAAAACCATCAACATACTTGACAACGGAAGATGGGTTTATAATGTTGACAATCTGAATTCTTACATTGAAAGTACTGTAGATTATGCAAGTCAAGAAGTTAGACCGATAAAACCTGTAAACGATACAACGGTTACGCAACTTTCTGTAGATAAAATCATCCATAAAGAATTTTTCAAACTAGAATCCGATTTTATTTTTGAAGCACCAGAAACGATATCTGTTTCAAAAGATGCGGAAACAGGCACAGTGCACACTCAAACGGTTTTATATCGACTGCCAAAAGAGTTATCACAAATAAAATAAACGCATAAAAAAAGCTGCATCTCAAAAATGCAGCTTTTTTATATTCAAAAACTAATAAATTTTAGCTTGTTTTCATTGGAGGCAAATCAAACGCCTTTGAATCGTGTTCGAAATTATTACGGTGTGCTCCATCGCAAAATGGTTTGTTTGCAGAGTGTCCACAACGGCAAAGACCAAGTGCTTGTCTTCCTTGTAAACCGTAAAGTGTTCCTTCTGGATCCATGATTTCAAAATCACCTTCAATTTTGATTGATCCGTTTTTATTGATAATTAATTTTGTCTTGCTCATAACTTGTTTTTTTCGTATGCAAAGATTGCGAAATATATTTTGAAGATTTTAACTTGGATGCTAGTTTAAACTGGTTCTATTTTATGGATGCTTTTTATAGAGATTCAAGAAGATTAACTGTGTTGTCAGGCTGAGCGAAGTCGAAGTCCCATAAGGTTTCACACAATCTTGTCATTTCGACGGAGGAGAAATCTCCGCAAGTAGCTCTACAAAGATTGGTAACTCTAGGAATGGAGTTACTCGCGAAGATTTCTCCTCCGTCGAAATGACAAAAATGAGGAAGAAATCTTTGCGCCTCTGCGACTTTGCGAGATTAAAAACTCAACTAAAATCTCTGTGAATCTCCGCGCAATAACAAAATCTCAATTCTATTGCTTATTTTTGCACTCAATAAAATTGAGTTATGATACAGAATCCAAAAAGATATACCATCACAGCAGCATTGCCTTACACTAATGGACCAATCCATATTGGGCATTTGGCGGGGGTTTACGTGCCTGCAGATATATATTCGAGATATTTAAGATTGCAAGGAAAAGATGTAGCATTCATCTGCGGAAGCGATGAACATGGCGTTGCAATTTCGATGAAAGCCAAAAAAGAAGGAATTACACCACAAGAAGTTATTGATAAATATGATGGAATTATCCGCAAATCGTTCTCAGATTTCGGAATTTCTTTTAATAATTATTCTAGAACTTCGGCAAAAATCCATCATGATACGGCTTCAGAATTTTTCAGGACTTTGTATGATAAAGGCGATTTTATTGAAGAAGTTACCGAACAATTGTACGATGCAAAAGCAAATCAGTTTTTAGCAGACCGTTTTGTGGTTGGAACTTGTCCAAAATGTGACAATCCAGAAGCTTACGGCGATCAGTGCGAAAAATGCGGATCGACTTTGAATGCGACGGATTTGATTAATCCGAAATCGACAATTACAGGCGAAACTCCAATTTTAAAATCAACTAAACACTGGTTTTTACCTTTAGATCGTTACGATGCTTTTTTACGCGAATGGATTTTAGAAGGTCATAAAAACGATTGGAAAACAAACGTTTACGGACAAGTAAAATCTTGGATCGACGCAGGATTAGAGCCTCGTGCGGTAACACGTGACCTTGATTGGGGAATTGACGTTCCTGTTGAAGGTGCTGAAGGAAAGAAATTATACGTTTGGTTTGATGCGCCTATCGGATATATTTCATCTACAAAAGAATGGGCAGCGCGCGAAGGAAAAGACTGGGAACCATATTGGAAAGATGAAGAAACTAAACTAGTTCACTTTATCGGAAAAGACAATATTGTTTTTCACTGTATCATTTTCCCAGCGATGCTAAAAGCTGAAGGAAGCTATATTCTTCCAGACAATGTTCCAGCAAATGAATTTTTGAACTTGGAAGGAAACAAACTTTCGACTTCTAAAAACTGGGCGGTTTGGTTGCACGAATATTTAGAAGAGTTTCCAGATAAGCAAGATGTTTTGCGTTATGCCTTAACATCAAACGCTCCTGAAACAAAAGATAATGATTTTACTTGGAAAGATTTTCAAGCTAGAAACAACAACGAATTGGTTGCCATTTTTGGAAATTTCGTGAATCGTGTTGTGGTTTTAACCAACAAATATTACGACGGAATTATTCCGACTCCAAATGAATTTTCAGAAGTTGACGAACAAACTTTGTCCGAATTAAAAGCATATCCAGCGGTAATTTCAAGTTCGGTTGAGCGTTATAGATTCCGTGAAGCTTTAGGGGAATTAATGAATGTTGCTCGTTTAGGAAATAAATATTTAGCAGACGAAGAGCCTTGGAAAGTAATGAAAGACAATCCAGAGCGTGTAAAAACACAAATGTATGTGGCATTGCAAATTGCTGCTGCTTTAAGCGTTTTGGCTGAACCTTTCTTGCCTTTTACTGCAGCTAAACTTTCGAAAATATTGAATTTAGGAGATCTGAAAGAGCATTTTGCTGGATTCAGTAAATTCCTGAAAGAGAAAGATCGTGATGCAAAAGACATCATTATTGACAAAACTTTAGGTTGGAATGACATTTCTGAAAACTCAGATTTGATTCCGGCAGGACATAAAATTGGTGAAGCAGAATTGCTTTTCGCTAAAATTGAAGACGAAGAAATACAAAAACAAATAGATAAATTGGAAGCAACAAAAACAGCAAATTTAGCTGAAAGCAAACAACCAGATCCGCAAAAAGATTTAATTCAGTTTGAGGATTTTGCGAAAATGGATATTCGTATTGGAACTATTTTAGAAGCTGAAAAAATGCCAAAAGCCAACAAACTTTTGGTTCTAAAAGTAGATACAGGAATTGATGTTCGCACAATTGTTTCTGGAATTGCTGAGAGTTTTTCTCCAGAAGAAATTATCGGAAAACGTGTTTCTGTGTTAGCAAATCTTGCTCCAAGAGCTTTACGCGGAGTTGAAAGCCAGGGAATGATTTTAATGACAACAAATGCCGAAGGAAAATTGGTATTTGTAAACCCAGATGCTGACGCTCCAAACGGATCGACTGTAAACTAAAGATTTATATCGTTATATAAATTGCGTGAATTGGTTAACATTTTTTAACTGATTCACGCTTTTAATTTTTCAAAAAGATATTGTATCTCAAAAAAAATAAAGAAATTGCTCCAAAAACAAAACATACTAAATTCATGAAAAAAACTATATTATTCTTTCTCTTTTTAACCACTTACTATTCTTTTAGTCAGGAAATTATAAGTTCTACTCCCGTAGAATTAAAAAAGAATCGTGATGTTTTTCAAACCGTTAATGACAACAATAACAAAGTTACTTTATTTGTGAGTGATAAAGTAAAAGTAAAAGCGATACAGCTTGATCATAAAATGCAGGTTGAAGACAGTATTTCTGTAGAAAGACCAAATCCTAGAACCTATGACCTTATGATTGGTTATAATCTCAGCAACGACCATACCCGATTGTTTTGGGCATCTGATGATTTTACTGATATTTATGCTCAATTATTTGATTTCAGTACACGCAAAGTTGTTACGCAACAATATCCTTTGGTCTTAAAAGATGAAAAAGTTTTACAACAATTCAGTGAAAATGATAATTTTTATATCCTGACAGTTGTTAAAAAAAGCAACCTTTTCAAACTTCATATTTTTGACAAAAATGGAGTCTATCAGGAAAGAACAATTTCTTTGGACGGATTTCACTTTTTTAAATTAAATTATGTCAAATCAAATTTATACGGAGTATTAGATGAGAACTTGCTTCCGTTTGAAGGTCCGATGACGTTACAGTATATTAATACCGACAACCCGACCTCTTTAGCCGACTCTTCAAAAAGAAGAAAATGTTATTTTGACAAAAAACAACTTGTTATTACAATTGATCTGAATACTGATTTCACTCAAGTTATTTTAATTGATTTAGAAAAATTTACCGCTTCAGAAAAAATTATAAAATCAAATTCAATATCAAAAATGAGCAGTTCGGGGTTTCCAGTAAAAATAAGCTCAAACTCTTTTTTTATAGATAATAAATTATATCAGGTTAAAACATCATCTGATCAATTTTACTTTACGATCAATGATTTAGAAGGTAATGTAATTAAAGAATATTCGACGACTTCTGACAGTCCTATTGAATTCAAAAACTCCGATATACATCAGGAAGGTGGAGGTTTTGGTGGCTCAAGGACTTTGGAGACCAGCTCGCAATTTCTAAGAAAAATAAACAACCTTCATACTGGCCTTTCATGTTATCATGTCGGAGAAAATACGTTGGTAACATTTGGAGGTATTTCTGCTCAACAACAAGCGGTATCTCCAATGTTTATGGGCGGCGGATTTGTAGGAGTTGCAGCATCAGCTTTTGCAGGAGCTGCGATAGGCTATTATAATTCGACATTGAATAATTTCAATTCATATGCAAACCGAAAAGTTGTAAAAATAGATGGTTTATTTGATAAAGACGGTAATCATATTACAGGCGATTTACAGCCTTTAGCCTTTGATAAAATCAGGACTTTCTTTGATAAAAACAATGATGTTTCATCACAAACACTTTTTAAAATAGATGCATATTATTTAGGTTATTACGACAACAATAGCAAGGAATATATTATTAGGCAATTTATAGATTAATGTAAATCATAAAAGTCCTAAAAACATGTAAAGCGTGAATAGTTAATTTTTAACCAATTCACGCTTTTTGTTTTTAAAGTATTTCCTTTGTAAAGTATCTTTGAAAAAACAATACAAGAATAAAACACGCCTAATGAAACTCACCAAACCAAGATTAGCCCTAATCTGCGGTATACTCTGCATTTCGATTTTTCCGATATTGGTAAAATTGCGTTTAACTCCAGGATTAATTTCGGCTTTTTACCGAATGTTCTTTGCTGTTATTTTGCTTTTGCCCTATACAATTTTGAGCAAAAATTTTAAACTTCCGAGTCTGAAATTTACGCTTTTGGCAATGCTTTGTGGTGTATTATTTTCATCAGATGTTGCGGTTTGGAATATCGCTATTCAGGATTCTAGTGCAACGCAAGCTTCGTTGCTGACAAATTTATCTCCGGTTTGGGTGGGAATTGGTTCTTTTTTATTTTTGAAATCAAAACCGGCAACTAATTTCTGGATCGGAACCATTGTTTCTTTATTCGGAATGGTGACTTTGGTTGGCTTTGAATTTTTTATTGATCTCAATTTTGATCAAGCTTTTCTGTTTGCTGTTTTATCCGGAATTTTATATTCTATTTATCTTTTAGTCAGCAAAAATGTACTTTCAGAAGTGGATGTTTTATCGTTTATGACCATAAGTTTATCGGCTTCAAGTGTTTATCTTGGCATTCTTTGCTATTCATTAAATCAGCCTTTTACGGGATTTTCAAATACAGGATGGTTTGTGTTGGTTTTGCAGGCTGTTATTTGTCAATTGTGTGCTTGGCTTTCGATCAGTTATGCAACACAGCACATGCGTGCCACGAGGGTTTCGTTGAGTTTGTTGAGTCAGGCGGTAATTACCTCTATTTTGGCTTGGTTGTTTTTAGAAGAAAAAATAACTTTACAGATGGTTTTCGGCGGAATCATTTTGCTTTTCGGAATTAGAATTACGTTTTACGATAAAACTATTTCTTTGAAAAGATTGTTTTCTAAGGATTGAGAAATGGCACACGGATTTTAACTGATTAAACGGGTTTACGCAGATAATTTGTGTAATTCATAGTAAAGGTTTCCGCAGATCAAGCAAATAAAAATTAGTTTAATTCGTGAATTGCTTCGCCTGTTCGCTATCGCTCGGGTCGTGGCTGAAAAAAATAGTTAAGTCATAGCAAAAAGCCCCTCGTTCCCGATAGCTATCGGGATTACAGATCAAGTAGATAAAAATCATTTTAATCAAAATAATCTGTGGCAAAAACTTAAAACCTGACACGAGGCTTTAGCCGAATTGGCGAAGCAAACAAAGAAAACCTGAAACAAAAAACACTTGAAACAAAAAAACAATGTTACATAAAAACAAAATACCAAACTTAAAAGTAATCGCATTTGATGCCGATGATACTTTATTTGTAAACGAACCTTATTTCCAGGAAACCGAGCATAAATTTTGTGCTTTGATGGAAGATTACCTTTCACATCAAGGCATTTCGCAGGAATTATTCAAAATTGAAATTGCGAATCTGCCTTTGTACGGCTACGGAATAAAAGGTTATATTCTTTCGATGATTGAAGCTGCAATGAATATTTCGAATAATACCATTCCGATTGAAGTAATTGAAAAGATCATTCAATACGGAAAAGAATTGCTCGAAAAACCAATCGAATTGCTGGACGGAATCGAAGAAACTTTGCAGTCACTTCACGGAAAATATAAACTTGTTGTGGCGACAAAAGGCGATCTAAAAGATCAGCACAGCAAACTACATCGTTCTGGTTTGGGACATTATTTTCATCATATCGAAGTAATGTCGGACAAACAAGAAATTGATTATGAAAAACTTTTAGGTCGTTTAGACATTAAAGCACACGAGTTTTTGATGATTGGAAATTCTTTGAAATCCGATGTTCTTCCCGTTTTAGGAATTGGCGGTTATGCTGTTCACATTCCGTTTCACACGACTTGGGAACACGAAAAAATCAATCACAAAGTAGAACACGAACATTTTAGTTCCTTTGAAAACATTACCCAAGTTCTTCCAAATTTAATATAATGAAAACACTTTTAGACTTAGAAAACTGGAACAGAAAAGAACATTTTGCGCATTTCAGCCGAATGGAAGAACCTTTTTTTGGCGCAACTGTAGAAATTGACTGCACAAAAGCGTATCAAAAAGCCAAAGAACTTAATGTTTCTTTTTTCATCTATTATCTGCATAAAACTTTAGTCGCGGTAAATTCGGTTGAAAATTTTAGATACCGAATTTCCGAAGACAAAATATACATCAATGATCGCATTGACGCATCGGCAACTATTGGGCGTGAAGATGGAACTTTCGGTTTTTCATTAATTGAATATGACGCAGATTTTGAAATCTTCAAGCAAAATGCCTTGACCGAAATTGAACGTATTCAAAACACAATCGGCCTTTTTACTAGAGAATTCAATGATGATAATTTAATTCATTTTTCGGCAATTCCGTGGCTGAACTTTACATCGCTCACACACGCAAGAAGTTTTACTTATCCAGACAGCTGTCCAAAAGTTTCTTTCGGAAAAATGATGGTTTCTGAAACAGGAAAAAGAACGATCTCAATGGCTGTATATGTACATCATGGATTAATGGATGGATTGCATCTGGGTCAATTTGTCGATCTATTTCAAGATTTGATGAACGCTTAAAATTAACCGAAACACCTTTGACACGTAAAACGTACGAACCAAAGTTATCTATCACTTGCCTTATTTTGCAATACTATTTTATTAAGCCAAATATTTTTAACTCCTTATTAAAGTTTTGACAGCAAATTAGATTAAAATCAAGAAAATAAGAATGAAGAACATTCTAAAATTTGGAGATTTTTTTATTTTTAGGTTATTATGATTTAAAGACCAAAAAATACTTGTTGCTCATACATACAGATGGCTATAATTAATTTTAATAAAAAAATCCACCAAAAAAAGAGCCAACCTTATTCTGCTATATTTAAAACTTTTACAAAGCGATTATTCCTACAAAACATTGTTTTTTTGAGCCAAATTTAAAATCTCAAATAACAATGAAAAAAATAGTAATAACGCTGGCATTTGCGCTCAGCATTATGCGTGTAAGTGCACAAAAAGAAACTAAAACTGTAGACAATTTTAATAAATGGTCAGTAGAGCTTAATGGCGGTTTTAACAAAGTACAACGTCCGTTTACGTCAAGTAATTATTACAACGCAAGAATCAGCCCGTTTACAGTTGACTTAGGAGTAAGATATATGCTTAACAACAAGTTTGGTTTTAAGGCTGATTTTGGCTATAATAGTTTAACGGAGCAAAAAAACAGCTCCCTTCCTTTTGATTCTAAATATTACCGAGCTGACTTGCAGGCTGTATTAAACTTGGGACGTATCATGAATTTTGAAACATGGACGAATACATTTGGATTATTAGCACATGGAGGTTTTGGAATTGCTCAGTTAGAGAACAAAGATTATCACGTAAGCGACTTGGTCACGAATGCAATTGCTGGATTTACTGCACAAGCTAAATTAACTGACAGAGTAGTTTTGACCGGCGATATCAGCACTATTTTAAACTCACATCAAGACCATACTTTTGATGGTGCTGGTCTTACAGAAAACCGAGGATTTTCTGGATTGCTTTTTAACGGGACGGTTGGTTTGCAAGTTTATCTAGGAAAAAACACAAAGCATGCTGATTGGGTCGTAATGTCTGATAATGCTGATATTGCAGCGCTGGAAAACAAAATTGCAGGACTAGAAGAACAAATTAAAAAGACTCCTGAAAAGCAAATAATTGTCGAAAAACCAGTAACAAACACTCTGGTATCAAACAAGGATGTCGTGAAAGAGATGATTAACGACAACTATTATGGTGTTTATTTTGACTTTAACAAAGCAACGCCAATCGAAGCTTCGACTTCATCAATTGATGTTATTTTATCTTATTTAAGAAAAAATCCATCGGCATCAATGGATATCGTGGGTCATGCTGATCAAGTTGGAAGTTCTGAATACAACGATAAATTAGCAAATTTAAGAGCTACGAATATTAAGACCATTTTTGAAAAATCTGGCATTTCGTCGTCACGATTAAATGTTGTCTCTGAAGGAGCTGATAATTCAATCCAAAAAGATTCAGAGGAAGCTAGAAGATTAGCACGAAGAGTTACTTTCAGAATAAAATAAGTACTTTTTATATTCTTACACTAAAGCCTTAGAGAAATTTCCCTGAGGCTTTTTTTTATGATTCAGCCATCAAAAGAATGTCTTCTCGAACAGTAAATTTTCATCTGTAAAAAATCATTTTATTTCATTAATTTTGGAAATATATCCAAAGATTCTAATGAAAAAATTACTGCTTTTTTGCTTTCTGCTTTCACAGTCAATATTGTTAAGCCAGACTATATTAAATTCTTCTGTTCTTAATTTGAATAAACCATTAGAAAATGGACAGCTTATAAATGCAGAAAACAGCAAAACTCATGAAGTATTTGTTTTTGCGTCTGACAATAAAACCATCAATATTTTAAAATACAACAAATCGCTGTTTCTGGCCAATCAATTCAGTGATACAATAAAAGCCGAACAAAAAAGAACAATGCTTGGATACAGTTTTGGCGAAGATGGAAATCCGACGCTTTATTGGGGCTCCGAAAATCATAAAAACATCCGAATAATAAAATACAATCTAGAGAACAAAACTTCAACAGTTTTAGGTTTTGATTTTCCGGCAAACGCTGGAAATCTTATAACTTCTTTCCAAAAAAACAATGCATTTTATATTCTTTCCAAAGAAAAAGATCAAGAACATTTGCTTTTATTCGAATTTAGAAATGATAAATGTGAAATAAAAATGTTCAATTTCGCACCGTTTTCTTTTCAAAATGAAAGAGGGCAATCTGTTTCTTTCAGTGCGCTTGTGCAGTATCATTATCCGATTGAAAAAATGGAGACTGATGACTTTTCTTCTTTGGACAAAACCGAAAAGAAAAGCAAAATGTATGTTCTTGATGACCACATCATTCTGACATTTGACTACAATACAAAACGCACACAGGTTTTTGATCTGAACATTAAGACAAATGAAATTACGGAGAAAATTTTTGACACTCCAGATACGCAGACAATGCCAAAAATTACAAACTCGTTTTATCTTGAAAACAAACTATATCAAATTAGTGCCAACAGCGAACAGCTTTTATTCAGTTTAAAAGATTTTGATTCGGGGAAAAGCATAAAAAACATTTCGGTTTCAAAAAACGACACCATCACTTTTAAAAATTCGCCAATGTTTTTGCAGGTAAACGGAGAAAAACCTCAAAAACTAAAAACAACAAGCAAATTTCTAAAACAATTATCAACTGTAAACGCATCATTATCAGCTTTTAAAAACAGGCAATATACCTTTGTCACTTTTGGCGGATTTGCTGCTTATCAATCTCTAAGCGTAAATTATGCCCCAAATGGTTTCCTGGATGGTTTTAATAATGTCCAAAATGCAACAAAAATGGTGTTTTTTGACTCGGTATTAAACTCTGATTTTGAATTTATAAAAAACAATCAAATCGAACCTTTGGCAATAGACAATCTCAATTATTTCATTAATACCAGTAAAAATATTTCGTTGGTAAGTATCCTAAAACTAAGCGATTATTATGTTTTGGGTTATTACGACAACGTTTCAAAAAGCTATGTCATGCGCAAATTCACAGATGGTTTTATGGATCAAAGCGCAGGAAATCCAATTATGAACAAAGCAATATTTAGGAAATCTCTTCCTCCGACTCGAAATTAAATTTACTGAGAATCACTGCAAACGTTCTATGTTTTAGCCATTTATAAAAAACGGAATGGATTATTTTTGTTAATTTTACAGAAAAGACAACATTATGCTATCAAAAAATATTGAAACAGCTTTAAACAAGCAAATTCGCATAGAAGCAGAATCTTCGCAAACCTATCTTTCTATGGCTTGTTGGGCTGAAGTACACGGATTAGAAGGAATCGCTCAATTTATGTACACACAGTCAGATGAAGAGCGTGCACACATGCTTAAATTAGTAAAGTATGTCAACGAACGCGGAGGACACGCCCATATAACAGATTTAAAAGCGCCAAAAACAAGCTATTCGACTTTTAAGGAAATGTTTGAGGAGCTTTATAATCATGAACTTTTTGTTTCAAAATCGATTAACGAATTAGTGCATATTACTTTTGAAGACAAAGATTATGCAACTCATAATTTCTTGCAATGGTATGTTTCTGAACAAATCGAGGAAGAAGCTACAGCTAAATCAATTTTGGACAAAATCAACTTGATTGGCGACGATAAAGGTGGGCTTTATTTATTCGACCGTGATATTCAGCAATTAACAGTGACAAGCTCCATTGCTATCAATCCAAAATAAAAAAAGTTAAAGTTTATTTAGAATGCTTAAAAATAACTTTTTTGATATATATTTGCTTCTGTTTTTATAATACAGAGGAAAATTGAGCAAGAAAGAAAAAGATAAGGACAAGAAAAAGGATAAAAAGAAAAAGAAGAATAAAGTTATCCTTGAGAACATTAAGAAGTTGGAAAACTGCAAATCTTCTTGTTGTGAAAAATACAAAAAGAGCGAAAAGAAGCGTTGTTCGCGTTGTCCGATGTTTGATTTATTCAAAAAAACCGCTTAACAATATATACAAAAACCCACTAGATTTTTCTGGTGGGTTTTTTAGTTTTAAATTGCAGTCTTCTTTTGATTTTAAAGACTCAGAATTTATATGGAAAACAAAATCATAATCCCAAAATCCAGTTTGGATTTTTTGCAGCGACTCAAAGAAAACAATAACAAACCTTGGTTTGAAGCCAACAAACCACAATATTTAATTGAATTAAATCATATTGAGAATTTCGCTGGCGCTTTACTAAAAGAACTTTCCAAAACTGATGTTTTAGAAAATACTTCGGGCAAAAAAAGTGTTTACAGAATCTATCGTGATATTCGCTTTTCTAAAGATAAGACTCCTTTTAAACATTTTTGGGGAGGAAGTTATACGCGCGCAACCGCAGCCAGACGCGGTGGATATTATTTTCATCTTGAAAAAGGAAACAGTTTTTTTGCAGGCGGTTTTTGGGGACCAAATGCAGCCGATTTAAAAAGAATAAGAAGTGAATTTGACCATGATTCTGAAACATTTCAAGAGATACTAAATTCAAAATCTTTTGTTGAAACGTTTGGAACTTTGCAAGGCGAACAGCTTAAAACAGCTCCAAAAGGCTTCGACATTAATCATAAAGCAATTGATTTGCTTCGTTTCAAACAATTTTTAATTATAAAACGTTTTACAGATGACGAAGTTTTGAGTCCGCTTTTTTTGGAACAAGCTTTACAGACTTGCTTAAATATGAGACCTTTTTTTGATTATATGAGCGAAGTGCTTACGACTGATATTAATGGCGCTTCTGTTTTATAATTACTCCTAAAAGTTAAACCCGACAGGTTTTATCCCGAGGCTTCGGGACTGTCGGGTTTGCTAAAGTTCATCAAAGATTATTTGCTTAGCAATAAAATCTCATTTGCAACAACTTCGGTGATGTATTTTTTTTCTCCGTTTTTGTCATCATAGCTTCTGTGAGTTAACTTTCCGTCAACCGCAACTTCTTTTCCTTTTACAACAAATTTTTCGATTATTTCAGCCGTTTTTCCCCAAGCTGTAACGCGATGCCACTCCGTCTGCTCTACTTTGTCGCCTTTGTCATTTCTGTACGTTTCATTTGTCGCAATTGTTAAATGTGCGAGTTTTTTACCGCTTTCTAATGTTTTAACTTCTGGATCATTCCCTACGTTACCAATTAATTGTACTCTGTTTTTCATTGCATTCATGGCTTATAATTATTTAAATGTTCGTATAAAAAAATCGTTGATCAAATTCAACAGGGCAAAATTGGCGCAACTCCGCTAAAATATTCGGTTACCAACTGTTTACTTTCGATTGTAACTGTTTGTAAACGTTTGCAAATGGAAATATTTTTGTATATTTGAGATAAATCCTACGATATGCAAACAAAAATCAAAAAGGTTGAACTTCGTAATTTGGAAATCGAAGACTACAAACAGTTAAAAAATTCGATGATTCAGTCTTATCCTGAAATGGCGAATTCGTATTGGGAATCAGATGACATTGAACGCTTGTTACAAGTTTTTCCAGAAGGACAACTTGTAATTCTAGTCGATGGAAAAGTCGTGGGCTCGGCATTGTCACTTATTGTTGATGAAAAACTCGTTGACAAAAAACACAATTACAGTCAGATTCTAGGCGATTACACCTTTTCAACGCATAATCCTGACGGCGAAATTCTCTACGGAATTGATGTTTTTATTCATCCAAACTACCGCGGACTCCGCTTAGGACGAAGATTGTATGATGCACGCAAGGAACTTTGCGAACAGCTGAATTTAAAAGCTATCGTTTTTGCCGGAAGAATTCCAAATTATGGGCAACATTCTAAAAAACTGAGTCCGAAAAATTATATCGAAAAAGTTAAACACAAAGAATTATACGATCCAGTACTTTCTTTTCAGCTCAGCAATGATTTTCACGTTTTACGAATCATGAAAAATTATCTGGAAGGCGATGAAGAATCCAAAGAATTTGCGGTTTTGCTCGAGTGGAATAATATATATTATGATGAAAGTCCGAAACTGATCAATCTTGAAAAAAGCGTTATTCGACTTGGTTTGATTCAGTGGCAAATGCGTCCGTTGAATAATCTTGAAGAATTTTTTGAGCAAGCCGAGTTTTTTATTGATGTCGTTTCAGGTTATGGAAGCGACTTTGCTCTGTTTCCAGAACTTTTTATTGCGCCTTTAATGGCCGATTATAATCATTTGTCTGAAGCCGAAGCCATTCGAGAACTTGCGCGATATTCAGATCCTATCAGAAAACGTTTCCAAGAACTTTCCATTTCATATAATATCAATATCATTACCGGAAGTATGCCTCTCTTGGAAAGCGGTAATTTATACAACGTTGGTTTTTTATGCAAAAGAGATGGAACTTCAGAGATGTATACAAAAATTCATATCACACCGAACGAAGTGGTTCATTGGGGAATGAAAGGCGGTTCAGAATTTAAAACTTTTGATACCGATTGCGGTAAAATTGGTATTTTGATTTGTTATGATGTCGAGTTTCCAGAACTTTCAAGACTTCTTGCTGACGAAGGAATGAATATTTTGTTTGTTCCATTTTTAACCGATACTCAAAACGGATATACACGAGTAAAACATTGTTCGCAGGCGCGTGCGATTGAAAACGAATGTTATGTTGCCATTGCGGGTTGTGTGGGGAATCTTCCAAAAGTAAATAACATGGATATTCAATATGCACAAGCCTCTGTTTTCACACCTTCCGATTTTGCTTTTCCGAGCAACGGAATCAAAGCCGAAGCAACTCCAAATACAGAAATGACACTAATTGTTGATGTCGATCTAAATTTACTAAAAGAACTTCACGAGCACGGAAGTGTACATACCTTAAAAGACAGAAGAACAGATTTATACGAAATTAAAAAACTCAATTCATGAAGACATGCCTCGAATGTTCTGAAAAAATTGTTGGCCGCGAAGACAAAAAATTCTGTTCAGACGGCTGCCGAAATGCCTACAACAACAAAATAAATAAAGACACGACTAATTTTATGCGAAATGTGAACAATAAATTACGCAAAAATTACCGTATTTTGGCCGAGTTAAATTCAGAAGGAAAATCAAAAGCGACTAGAGAAAAAATGATAAATAAAGGTTTTGATTTTGATTTCTTTACCAATATCTTGCACACCAAAACAGGCAATACCTACTATTTCCTGTATGACCAAGGATATAGATCTTTGGACAATGATTATTTTATGCTAGTTAAAAAAGAAATATAGTACTATTCATCATGAAAAAAAACCCCACCTCAATTCTTGGATTTCTTTGTGTATTAGGCATTTTGGCCATTATTTATGCCACAATGATGCCTCAATATATCTCTCGGGAAGAAGAAGCTCTGGCGGAATTCTCGACAGAAAGAGCCTTGAATCAGGTAGAAATAATTGCGCAAAAACCGCATTATGTAGGGTCGACAAATCATGAATTAGTAGCAAATTACTTAATACTTGAGTTAAACAGAATAGGTTTAGAAACCTCAACTCAAGAAGGTTTTACACTAAACGACAAAGGACTTTTAGTAAAATCTAAAAATATTCTTGCGAGAATAAAAGGAACCAACAACTCAAAAGCACTTTTACTGCTTTCGCACTACGACAGCGCACCACATTCTTTTTCAAAAGGCGCCAGTGACGATGCCTCGGGAGTTGCTACTATTTTAGAAGGAATTCGTGCTTTTTTATATGCAAAACAGCCTCATAAAAACGATATTATAATTTTATTTTCTGATGCTGAAGAGTTAGGATTAAACGGAGCCGCACTTTTTGTCAACAAACATCCTTGGGCAAAAGATGTTGGTTTGGTACTAAATTTTGAAGCAAGAGGTTCATCAGGTCCAAGTTATATGCTGATGGAAACCAACAAAGGAAACAAAGCACTTGTAAATGAATTTTCGAATGCAAAAGCGGCGTATCCAGTTTCTAATTCTTTGATGTACAGCATTTACAAAATGCTTCCAAATGACACTGATTTAACTGTTTTTAGAGAACAAGGCAAAATTCAGGGTTTCAATTTTGCTTTTATCGATGGGCACTACAATTACCACACACAACAGGATGATGTTCAGCATTTAAACAAAACAACTCTTGCACACCAAGGTTCTTATTTGATGCCTTTATTAAAATATTTATCCAATGCCGATTTAAACGCAACAGATTCTACCGATGATGATGTTTATTTCAGCGTTCCATTTTCTTTCATCAGTTATCCTTTTTCTTGGGTAACACCAATGACAATAATTGCGTTAGGTTTGCTGATTCTTTTTATTTTCATTGGAAAAGCAAAACACATCGTCAATTTCAGAGAAATTTTCAAAGGATTTGTACCGCTTTTAGGAGCTGTTGTTATTGCGGGATTAGTAACCTTTTTAGGCTGGAAAATTGTTTTAGAAGTTTATCCCCAATATTCTGATCTACTCAACGGATTTACATACAACGGCCACGCTTATATTGGCGCATTTGTAACGTTAAGCATCGCAATTTGCTTTGCATTCTACCACCATTTTTCTGAACCAAAAGTTACTATGAATCATTTTGTTGCGGCATTATTACTTTGGATCATCATAAATGCATTTATTGCCAATAGTTTAGTTGGCGCTGGATTCTTAATTGTTCCTGTTTATTTCGGAGTCATTTTATTCGGAATTTATGTTCTTACTGGACATAACAGTTTAGCTGTAAATTTAATTTTCTCTATTCCGGCCTTAATAATCATTGCACCATTTATAGTAATGTTTCCAATAGGTTTAGGTTTAAAAATTCTTTTTGGAAGTGCTATTTTAACCGTTTTAGCTTTCGGATTATTGCTTCCAATTTTTGGAGCTTTTATCAAAAAAGGTGTTTGGACAATGTTGTTTTTCGCGATTTCAATTGGCTTTTTCATCTATGCTGGATATCATTCTGGGTACGAGCACGGAAAAGCAAAATCGAACAGTTTGCTTTATGTTTATAATGCGAATACCAACACGGCTGTCTGGACAACTTATGATGTCAACTTAGACGATTGGACAAAATCATATTTAGGCGAAACAAATCAAAAAGCAGTTGGATTGAACAGCCTTCCGCTTGCCAGCAAATACAATTCTGGTTTTACTTACAGCGCAATCGCTCCGGTTGTTGATGTTCCAAAACCAACAATTTCTTTCTTGAGAGACAGTGTAATTGGAAATAAAAGATATTTGAAAATCAGAATTACGCCAAACCGAAAAGTAAATCGTTACGACATTTTTGCAAATCCGAAAATGACTTTTTACAACTTTAAAGCAAACGGAGTTTCAGAATTGGGTGCAAAAACAAATCGCCTGGAACGCGAAGGTGCAAAAATACTGTGTTATTATGTTGTTGGAAACGAACCTCTTGAAATGGAATTTTACATCAATAAATCTTCTATTTTTGATATGGATTTAATTGAAAGTTCTTTTGATTTAATGACAAATCCACTTCTTAAAGTAAAACCAAGAAGCGACTGGATGATGCCGACGCCATTTGTATTAAATGACGCCGTTTTGATTCAGCAAAAAATTAAGAGATATGTAGCGCCGGTGCCACAATTGCCGGTTGTTCCGGTAACGGACAGCTTATCAGTAGTAAAAGACAGTTTATTAAAACCAGCTATCGTTAAACCACAATAAAACACACTAACTAACCTAAATCGTTTAAAAACCAATATGAAAAAAAACTTCCTGCTATTTTTGACTTTTGTGAGTGTATCAGTAATTAATGCGCAAACTATTGAAGAAAAAATCGCCGAAAAAGCATGTGAATGTCTTCAAAAAAGTTCAAAAATTACAGAAGATGTTTTTAGAGATTGTCTCACAAAACCAATGAGCGAGCTGATCTTAACCGATAAAGACCCAAAAGTTAGAGAATCTATAAACACAGTTGAAGGCATCAAAACCATGATTTTGAAAATTCAAGGTGTTGTTTCTAAAAAATGCCCAGACTTGGTTCCGGAATTAATGGCAAACAAAGAAGATGTTTTTTACAGTGAATCAAAAAATAAAAATGCACAGAATTCTTATGTAATCGCAAAAGATTTCATGCAAAAAAGCGATTATAAAACCGCTATCGAAAGTTTTCAATTGGCTTTAAAGGAAGATCCAAATTTTGTTCTTGCTCTTGATGACATGGCGGTTTCATACAGACAATTAAAAGATTATGACAACGCGATAAAATATTATAAAAAATCACTAGAAATTTATCCCGAAGGAAATTTTGCTTTGATGAATATTGGCGTTGTATACACATTGAAATCAGATTTTAAAACTGCCATCAGTTATTATGAAAAACTGATTCAGTATCATCCAGACAACGCTGAAGGCTATTTTGGTGTCGGAAAAAATTGCATTATGCTAAATGAGGATGAAAAAGCATTGGATAATATTTTCATTGCGCACATTATTTATACCAACGAAAAATCAGAATATGTAAAAGATAGCGAACAGCTTTTGGGCGCTCTTTATCAGAAAATGAAATCGGAAAACAAAGAAGATGTTTTCAAAAAAATTGCAGCAAAAAATAACGTTAAAATAGAATAAAAATGGCAACAAATATTTCTACAATCGTTCTGAATGCCCCAATCGAAAAAGTATGGAATGTCTTGACAAAACCAGAATTGGTAAAACAATGGCAATATGGAAGTGATCTCATTACAGACTGGGAAAAAGGCAGCGAAATACGATTTAGAAATGAGTGGGAAGGCCAAGTTTTTGAGCAATGGGGAACTGTACTAGAAGTTGTTTCGAATCAAAAAATCAGTTATTCTTTGTTTTTTCCAAGACCAGGTTTAGAAGACAAATCAGAGAATTATTTCATTATGAATTATATTTTATCTGAAGAAAATCAAAAAGTAAAACTCCAAATTATACAAGAAGATAATCGTCCGGGAGCAGTTCAAGAAGAACCTCAAGGCGAAGAAAATCCGATTCTGCAAAGCCTAAAAGCTTTGGTTGAGGCTTAAAATTTAGGCTCAAAGTTGCAGAGGTTCAGAGGTACAAAGATAAAAAGCACTATTAAAATAGTGCTTTTTGTTTTTTAAGACATGTTGAAAACCTTTGAACCTTTGCTTCTATGAACCTCTGAACCTCCTAACAGGCACATTCAATTTTCAATCCTTCTTTTACTCCTTTTGTGCCCTCCGTCGCGTAACCGTCGATTTTCCACCATTCTAATCCGCCGATCAATTCTTTTACTTTAAATCCGAGTTTTGTCATGTTCAAAGCTCCTTTTGTTGATGCGTTGCATCCAATTCCTGTGCAATATGTAACATACAAAACATCTCTATCTAAATGTTGTGTGGTTTCTAAATTCATTTCGCGATGCGGAATATTAATCGCATTCGGAATATGTTCTTCGTCATAACCAAAAGCACGTCGAGCATCAATTACGATTATATTTTCACCTTCATTTAGCGCTTCAAATAAATCAGACGGATCCATTTCAAAAGCCAGTTTGTTTTCGTAATGTTTAATTTGCGTTTCCATAAGTATGTTGTTTTAATGATTTTGTTTTTCCAAAATTAGAACGCTTTACATTCTCATAAAAACGAAAAGAATTCATGCAGAACATTACTTTTTTTCATACAAAAGCCACTACAAAATTTTGTTACTTTGTGTACCAATAAGCAAACAAAATGGAAATACGTCACTTAAAATTGATAAAAGCAATAGTCGAAGAAGGAAGCATTACAAAAGCAATCGACAAACTTCATTTGACACAATCGGCTTTAAGCCATCAGCTCAAAGAAGCAGAATATCAATTGGGTACAGCCATTTTTCTCCGAACAAATAAAAAATTGGTTTTGACAAAAGCCGGCGAAAAGATCTATGATTTAGCCAATGAAATCCTCAACAAACTAAACGAAACGCAAACGCAGATCAAACAAATGGTTTTTGGCGAATATGGCGAAATCAGAATCAGTACAGAATGTTTCTCGAGTTACCATTGGCTTCCGTCTGTTATGAAACAATTTCATTTGCTTTATCCAAATGTTGAACTGAAAATTGTGGCCGAAGCAACTCATATTCCGCTTCAAAAACTTTTGGATAATACTATTGATATTGCCATTGTGAGCGACACCATTAAGGACAACAATATCAAATATACTGAGCTTTTTCAGGATGAAGTTGTCATGGCAGTTTCGGAAAATCATCCATGGGCAGACAAAAAATATGTGGTTGCAGAAGATTTTATTGATGAACATTTGATTATTCATTCTCTTCCGATGGAAACGGTTACGATTCATCAATTTCTTTTGGCTCCAGCCAAAGTTACACCAAAGAAAATTACGCCAATGCCATTAACCGAAGCTTCTCTGGAAATGGTAAAAGCAGATATGGGCGTTATGTCCATGGCAAAATGGGCTTTGTTGCCACATTTAAAATCAAGTCCGATTAGAGCTATTAAAGTTGGAAAAAACGGTTTAAAAAGAAAACATTTTATCGCCACGCGTGCAAACGAAAACTACCCAGATTATTTTCATCATTTTATAAATTTTTTACAAAACGAAATCAACCTACAATGGAATATACAATAAGAAAGTGCGAAATCACCGACTTACCTAAATTAGTCGTTTTATGCCAAAAACATACCGAATTTGAAAAAGCCGAATATGACCCAGAAGGAAAAGAAAAAGGTTTAAAAGAAGCTTTATTTAATGAAAATCCGCAGTTATTTTGCCTAGTTGTCACAACAGAAAATGATATTGTTGGTTATGTTTCTTATACTTTCAGCTTTTCAACTTGGAGTGCAGGCAACTACATGTACATGGATTGTCTGTTTTTGGAAGAAGAAGCTCGAAATTTTGGAATTGGAGAGGTTTTAATCAATAAACTAAAACAAATAGGCAAGGAAAAAAACTGTGTGAATTTACAATGGCGCACCCCGCAATTTAACGAAAGAGCTATTAAATTCTACCACAGAATTGGTGCAAAAGGAAAAGAGAAAATTTGCTTTTTTCTAGATTTGTAAAAATTTAATCTCGCAAAGTCGTGACGCTTTTTGTCATCCTGAACGAAGTGAAGGATCACACTAGCGAATCTACAAAGATTGGCGATTTAGAATGTCGAGTTTCTAGTGTGATCCTTCGTTCCTCAGGATGACAAGATTGCGAATAACCTTTGTATCTTTGTGCCTTTGAACCTCAAAAAGTAATGAAAAAAATAAGCATTTTAGGCTGTGGCTGGCTCGGTTTGCCTTTAGCAAAAAAACTTCTCGAAAAAGGAAATTCAGTTAAAGGTTCTACAACTTCTGAAAACAAAATTTCCGTTTTAGAAAACGCTGGAATCAATCCGTTTTTGGTCGCGCTTGAAAGCGAAAGTATTTCAGAAAGTACAAATGATTTTTTAGCGGAAAGCGAAATTTTAATAATTGATATTCCGCCCAAATTACGCAATGAAAATTCAGATTCCGAAAAGAAAATCTTTGTAGAAAAGATCAAAAACCTAATTCCGTTTATAGAGAAATCAAATATTTCTAAAATCCTTTTTGTGAGTTCAACTTCTGTTTACGGCGATGAAAATGATTTTATTACTGAAGAAACCGTTCCAAACCCAGAAACGGAAAGTGGTAAACAATTGCTTTTAGCGGAAGCGATTCTTCAAAAAAACGAAAATTTTGAAACCACAATTCTTCGTTTCGGAGGATTAATCGGCGAAGACCGACATCCTGTAAAACATTTATCTGGTAAAGAAAACCTTGAAAATCCTGATGCGCCAGTAAATTTAATTCATCAAAAAGATTGTATCGGAATTATTGAAGAAATCATCGATCAGTCAAAATGGAGTGAAGTTTTTAATGCCGTTGCACCTTTTCATCCCACAAGAGAAGAATATTATACTCAAAAAGCAAAAGAACAAAACTTAGTTTTACCAAAATTCAGTTCTGAAAAATCGAATATTAAAAAGACTATTTCGAGTGAAAAAATTGAGAATGTTTTAAGTTATCAGTTTCGATTAGAAAATTATTAATGAAATTGTCAGGGTGAGCGGAGTCGAAGTGCCATTCCAATTGGCGAGCCCTTCGACTTCGCTCAGGGTGACAATTATATGATAACACAAAACTTAAATTACTCAAATAACTTATATGGTTTAAAAAAAACTTTGCGAACTTTGCGTAAATCTTAGCGCCTTTGCGGTTAAAAAATCATGGAAACAGTCTACATCAACTCGCCTTTAGGAATCACCAAAATAGTTGGCGATGAAGATGGTATTGCTGTAATTTCGGTTTCTGATGTTGGCACGAATGAAATTTCAACAGAAATTCCAGAAGTTTTGAAAGATGCTGTTTTGCAATTACAAGAATACTTCGAAGGCAAAAGAACCGATTTCGATTTAAAACTGAATCCGCAAGGCACCGAATTCCAGCAAAAAGTCTGGAAAGCTTTACTCGAAATTCCGTATGGAAAAACTGTAAGTTATATGGATCAAACCAAAAAATTGGGTGATGTAAAAGCGATTCGTGCCGTAGCTTCGGCAAACGGGAAAAATCCGCTTTGGATTGTCGTTCCTTGTCATCGCGTTATTGGTACAAACGGTTCGTTGACTGGCTACGCCGGCGGATTATCTCGTAAAAAATGGCTTCTCGAACATGAAAATCCTAGTAAACAGCAAAGTTTGTTTTAAAATTAAACACAAATTTCACAGATTTACACAAATTAAGATTTATAGCTTTATATTTACAAAACCTTAAATCTTGTGTAATTATTCAACTTTAAACAATTCGTGTTAATTGGTGTAATTCGTGTTTTAAACTACAAAAATGATTGAAAAAATTAACCTCAACAACATTCTCTTTCTTGATATAGAAACCGTTCCGGAAGAAGAAAACTTCAATTCCCTGGATTCGGAAATGCAAATGCTTTGGGATTTAAAAACGCAA
Source organism: Flavobacterium daemonense (assembly GCF_007341385.1). Taxonomy (GTDB): domain Bacteria; phylum Bacteroidota; class Bacteroidia; order Flavobacteriales; family Flavobacteriaceae; genus Flavobacterium; species Flavobacterium daemonense. The sequence continues at coordinate 19,976 of NZ_VJYD01000003.1, read as the reverse complement.
TATCAGCGAAAAGATGATTTTACACCAGAAGAATTTTATGACCGAGCCGGAATTTGGGCAGAATTTGGAAAAATCGTTTGTATTTCGGTTGGTTATTTTACGATCAAAGGTGATATTCGGAATTTTAGAGTGACTTCATTTTTTGGAGAAGAAAAAAAGATTCTGAAAGATTTTAATAATCTGCTGAACAATCATTTCAATCAGCCTCAACATCTTTTGTGCGGACATAATGCGAAGGAGTTTGATATTCCGTTTCTGGCCCGCCGAATGATCATCAACCAAATCGCAATTCCTGAAAAACTGAATTTATTCGGAAAAAAACCTTGGGAAATTGCGCATCTTGACACTTTAGAATTATGGAAGTTTGGCGATTACAAGCATTTTACTTCTTTAAAATTATTGACCAAGATTCTTGGAGTCCCATCGCCAAAAGGCGATATTGATGGCAGCCAAGTCGCGCATGTTTTTTATGTTGAAAAAGACATTGACCGAATTGTAACGTACTGCGAAAAAGATACGATTGCTGTAGCGCAGATTTTCCTTCGCTTAAGAAGAGAAGATTTATTGATTGATGAGGAAATTATTCATGTGTAATAACTACCTATAAAACCAAAAATAAATAATTAATAAAATCGCAACAAAAAAAGATAACAAACCATATCTTAAAGATTTGATATTTTCATGCTTTTTAGAATTTAGTAAAGTATCGAAAAAAGTACCGATAATCAACCATTCAAGAAAAAGCCAAATTCTTCCAATAATATCTCCAAAGAGAGTTGTATTTCTCAAGAAAATATTGGACGGATTAAACATTAAAAAAGCTAAAATTATTAAGTTTAAAATTCCTAAGATTAAAGCAGAATAATTTGTTTGCTTTTTATGTCTAGTAATATATGTCAAATTAATATTTATAATTTTTTCCGCTGGTAAAATCATAATATGTCCGGGAACGTCTTTTATTTCAACGCTATTATTTTCAAAATTTTTTCGATATCTCCTAACATCTGTTAAATAAATAGCCTTTAAATCTCCTGAGTTCTTGCATATAGTATGCTGCCTTATTAATCCCTTATAAAGTTTTGTTCCATCGTTCCCAACATCGACCAAAACATCAGCTTCAGTTAAAGCCACAATAAGACTTTTATCAGGCAGAAGCCCTTTAAAATCCTTAAACTTTAAAGATTCACCACTTAAGTAATAATGCCAGTAATTGTTAAATCTCAGTGTAGAAAATTGGATATCTAAATTAAAAGTTCTAACAACCTTCCAACAAATTTGAGCAATAATAAAAGAAATAAATACAGTTGTAAAGAGATATAAGAAGATCCAACTTAATAATTCAAAATTAAAAAGCTCTTTAGGAAGAGAATCTTTTTTAATTTTTTTGTAAATACTATTTATAAACTCAAAATTATTAAATGATAAATTTGCGTTTATTAAATTTACAAAGGCAAAATAAGATATGATTTGAATAATTAGCCCAGGAACCAAGCTAATATATATTGTATTTATCCAATTTCCTGAATTAAATTGCTTTGAAAATTCTCCCACATAATAAAATCTTCTAAATACAATACCGGGAAAAATAAATAATAGAAATAAAACAAATGAATTTAAAGCAATTTCCATTTATTCAACAAAAGAAAATTTGTCACCTTCAATTTTAATCTGAATAGATGAATCGTTACTTTCATTTAATTTTGTAAGTAATTTTTGTTTGTTCAGTGGATTAGACAAAATAACATCAACAACTTCCTTGTCAACAACAGAAATTTCTCTACCAAATGTTTTAGAAATTTGTTGCATTACTAATCCAAATGAAGCCGATAAAGACATCAAAACAACTTTAAAAGTCATATTTAATTTTATTAAATTAGTCATAGTCTTGGCAAAAATACAAATAATATATATACAAATAACCAACTGACAAATTTAATGCAAAAATTAAACACGTAAAATATTACAAAATGACGTGTCAAGAAATCTCACATCATCGTCTTGTTTCTCAAAAGCTTTATAAAACAACTCAATGTCCACCACAAGAAATTGTTCGGCATTTTGGTGCCATGCAGGCGCAAGATTATGCAATGGCAAAATGGGCGGTTGGTTCCCGATGTGACGCTTCGGAAAAGGAAATTGAAGAAGCCGTAAATTCGGCTAAAATTATTCGGACACATATTTTGCGTCCAACATGGCACTTTGTTTCTGCAGAAGATATTTATTGGATGCTTGATCTTTCTGCTCCGCAAGTGAAACGTTTTACAACTTCGGCCACTAAAAAATTTGGTTATGATGCCAAAAAGCTTGAACAAGCAAATAATAAAATCGAAAAGCTTTTAACCGGAAACAATCATTTGACTCGAGAAGAAATCATGCAGGAACTCGGCATCAGCAAAACTTCAAAAGAAGATTTTTTAAGTGCTGCCATAATGATGAATGCGGAACTTGACGGTTTGGTTTGCAACGGGCAAATGAAAGGCAAACAAATTACGTATGCTTTACTCGAAGAACGCGTTGAAAAACCAAAAATCAAATTATCAAAAGAGGAAGGTTTGGCAAAATTAGCCCTTCGTTATTTTGAAAGCCATGGTCCGGCAACCTTGCTGGATTTCTCGTGGTGGTCTGGTTTTCCGCCAACTACCTGCAAATCCGCAATAAATGCAATTGAGTTGCAATTAAACAAAATTAGTATTGAAAATCAGGAATATTGGTTCGGAAAGACCTATTCGGATTCAGTAAATTTCCGCGAAAGCGTCTATTTTCTTCCGGCATTTGATGAGATTTTAATCTCTTATAAAACGCGTGAAGCTTCCATGCAAGTCGAACATCAATCAAAAGCTTTTACCAACAATGGTATTTTTAAACCAATTATTGTGGAGAACGGAAAAGTAATTGGAATTTGGAAAAGAACCTTCAAAAAAGATCATGTCAAAGTAGAGACACAATTTTTTAATGAGATCGAAAATTCTAAAAAGGAAGTTTTGTTTGAAGGAATCAAAGCTTTTGAAAAATATCTTGAAACTAAAATTATAATCGAATAAATAGAATTTTTGCAAAAAAATTCTCATTTCATTTAAATACTTCTGCTTTCGGTATTAAAATCTTTGTGCGTTTTATTGCTAAATAATTACATTTACAAAAAATATAATTATGGTTTTAAGCAGATTTTGGTTAGCAATCTTTATTTCTTCAATTTTCTTTATTGTAGTCAGTTTATTTACTGCCAACACTTATACTGTTGATTCTGTATTAAATGGAAAAAAAGACGACCCAATTTTAGTTTCTGAAAAATACATCGAAGAACTTCCTGCTTTCATCAAAGACAGCATAAAAATGGCGAAAGATCAGACCATGATCATCAATCGCGACACGCTAAATGCTGACACAACTTATGTTTACAAAAACAAAACAGTAAAAATTTACAGCGGTCTTCAAAAATCGGATGGTTTATTGCCGACATGTAAATCTACTTTGGTTGATATAATTCTGCCTCTTATTGCTTATTTAGCTTTCTTTTGTGGTTTAATGGAACTTTTAATTATTTCTGGAGCTTCTGGAAAATTGGCCAAAGCTTTAAGTCCGGTATTTGTAAAAGTATTTCCAAGTATCCCAAAAAATCACCCTTCGATTTCCTATATGACGCTAAACTTTGCTGCTAATTTCTTAGGATTAGATTCGGCTGCAACACCTTTTGGGTTGAAAGCGATGGAAAGTTTACAAGAAATAAATCCTGATAAAGACAAAGCAAGCGATGCACAAATTATGTTTATGTGTCTTCACGCGTCTGGATTGACTTTGATTGCGACTTCGATTATTGGTTATCGTGCGGCTGCAAATGCCACAAACCCAGCCGATGTTATGCTGCCGTGTATTATAACTTCGTTTATTGGTACAATTGCGGCTTTCTTGATTGTGGGAATCAAGCAAAAAATCAATTTTAAAAGTGCTTCGCTTCTTATTGGTTTAATAACTTTGATTGCGGCGATTGTTGGTTTGCTGATGTATGTAAATCATTTGGACTTGATCGGAAAAAACTATTTCACTTCTAATCTTTCTGGATTGATATTAATTGCAATTATTGCCTTTACATTGATTTTCTCTTTTCTGTATGAGAAAAAATTTAAGGAAGCTGATACGACTGTTTTTGACACTTTTGTAGTTGGTGCTAACAACGGAGTTAAAACCGGAGTTACTATTTTCCCATATGTTTTGGGAATGTTAGTTGCGATTTCTTTGTTCCGAAACAGCGGATTATTTGAAATTATCAGCGACGGAATTGGATTTGTGTTTTCGAATTTAGGTGTTTCTCAAGAAATTACGAATGCTTTGCCGGTAGCGATGTTGCGTCCTTTCAGTTCTGCTGGATCACGCGGATTCTTGATTGATTCGATGAATACTTTTGGTGCCGATTCTTTAACTGGAAGACTAAGCAGTATTTTTCAATGCAGTGCCGAAAGTACTTTTTATGTGATTGCGGTTTATTTCGGTTCGATTAATATTAAAAACACTCGTTATGCCTTAGGCACAATGCTTTTGGTGGATTTAATTTGTGTGATTACGGCAATTTTTGTGGCGACTTGGTTTTTTTAAAATCTAAATAAAAACCATAAAACGCCCCTAATTCAAATTCTTTCTTAGGTAAATAATTTCTAACTTTGTAAAAAACAAAACAATGATTGATTTTATATACCAAGATCCTTATCCAATTTTAAAGGATGAGACACAATACCGCAAAATCACTTCTGATTTTGTGAAAACAGAAAAATTTGGAGAACGCGAAGTTTTAACTGTTGATCCAAAAGGTTTAGAGTTATTAGCTGAAGAAGCTTTAACAGATGTTTCGTTCATGTTGAGAACGACGCATTTGCAAAAACTAAGAAATATTCTTGACGATCCAGAAGCGACTGACAATGATCGTTTTGTGGCTTATAATTTACTTCAAAATGCTTCTGTAGCCGCCGAAGGACAATTGCCAAGCTGTCAAGATACCGGAACCGCAATTGTAATGGCAAAAAAAGGCGAAAGCATTTTTACCGGAGTTGATGATGCAGAATGGTTAAGCCGAGGAATTTTCAATACGTACCAAAAACGTAATTTACGTTATTCTCAAATCGTTCCAATTACGATGTTCGAAGAGAAAAACTCAGGTTCAAACCTGCCGGCTCAAATTGACATTTATGCTAAAAAAGGAAATTCTTATGAATTTTTATTTATGGCGAAAGGCGGTGGTTCTGCGAATAAAACCTATTTATATCAGCAGACAAAATCGTTATTAAACGACAAATCTCTTGATGCATTTATTCGCGCAAAAATTAAAGATTTAGGAACATCGGCTTGCCCTCCTTATCACTTGGCTTTAGTAATTGGTGGAACTTCTGCGGAAGCGAATTTAAGTGCTGTCAAAAAAGCATCTGCAGGATATTATGATCATCTTCCAACTTCGGGAAACATGGCGGGACAAGCGTTTCGTGATTTAGAGTGGGAAGAAAGAGTTCAAAAAATCTGTCAAGAAAGTGAAATTGGAGCGCAGTTTGGAGGAAAATATTTTACGCATGATGTCCGCGTTATTCGTTTGCCTCGTCACGCGGCTTCTTGTCCAGTTGGATTAGGCGTTTCTTGTTCTGCCGACAGAAATATCAAAGGAAAAATCACTAAAGACGGTATCTTCGTTGAGCAATTAGAAGTAAATCCGAAACAGTTTTTACCAGAAACTGCACCGCATTTAGAAGCTCCTGTTGAAATTGATTTAGATCAACCAATGACGGATATTTTGGCTAAACTATCTCAATATCCAATTAAAACACGTTTAAAACTAAACGGAACTGTAATTGTTGCGAGAGATATTGCACACGCAAAAATCAAAGAATTATTAGATGCCGGAAAACCAATGCCGGAATATTTTAAAAATCACCCAGTTTACTATGCTGGACCAGCAAAAACTCCTGAAGGAATGGCTTCAGGAAGTTTTGGGCCAACAACAGCTGGTCGCATGGACGTTTATGTTGATGAATTCCAGAAACATGGCGGTAGTATGATTATGCTTGCAAAAGGAAACCGCACAAAACAAGTTACAGATGCCTGCAACAAATATGGTGGCTTCTATTTGGGTTCTATTGGAGGTCCTGCTGCGATTTTGGCACAAGACAATATCCTAAAAGTAGAAGTTGTTGATTTTGAAGAATTAGGCATGGAAGCTGTTCGTAAAATTACAGTAAAAGATTTCCCTGCTTTCATTATCACAGATGACAAAGGAAATGATTTCTTTGAGAATTTATAGTCTAAGATGCTAAGAGTCTAAGATACTGAGATTCTAAGATAAATAAAAAAAACCGTCCAAAATGGACGGTTTTTTTATAAATATTGCGAACCTTGCGTAGATCTTCGCGTCCTTTGCGGTTAAAAAAAACTAAGCACTAAGAGCATTTTTCTCAAATGCTATAAAATGAGAAACTTCGCCTTTAGCGTTATAAACAGGATATCCGCTTATGTGACAGCTGTACACTTTTCCGTTTTTCTTGTAATTTTCGATTGTTTTTTCAAAAGAGGTCTTCAGCTGAATCGCTTCTCTTATTTCTTTGAGCGCATTGGGACAAGTCTCTGGTCCTTGAAACATTTTGGGTGTATTTCCTAAAACTTCTGCTTCAGTATAACCCGTCATTCTTTTAATTTTACTGGATGCAAAAACGATTTTCAAATTCAAATCTGTAATTACAACTACTTCATTTTTAATCCTTTCTTCAATCTTAAATTCTGTTTTGTTCCATGAATTTTGAGTTGAAATTTCATTTACTTTTTTTAAATCAGCCGCAATAGCTTTAAGTTCATTTACATATTCATAATGAAAATCCCAAGCTAAAATTGGAACCGAATAGCGATAAGAAGCATCTTCAAGGTCAGAGTTTTTCATTTTTGGAGCAATTTAATGAGATATCTTTTCTCTCAAAGATAAGGCGAAAACTGTAATCTATTTTACGTGAAACCGTATTTTTTATTATTATAACAAATCAAAAAGAAAACTTTAATTGCACAACAACAGCTTTCTTTTCTTCTGTGTTTAAGTTATTTAGGAAAATTCCGAGCAATCGAACAGAATCTTTCATTCGTTCTTGATACAATAATTCTTCGACGGTTTCTAAAATCAAGCTTTTATCTGAAATGAAATAAGGCAGTGTTTTGCTTCTGGTTTGTTGCGTAAAATCGCTGTATTTGATTTTCAATGTAACCGTTTTGCCTGAAATATTATGTTTTTTCAAACGTCTTTCCAACGATGTTGCAATTTTTTCAAGCTGTTCCAACATAAAAATTTCCGAAGATAAATTAACATCAAAAGTATGTTCGGCTGCGACCGATTTTGTAATTCGGTTCGATTTCACTTCACTATTATGAATTCCGCGAACCACTCTATAATAAAAGCCACCTGACTTTCCGAAATGCTTCTCCAAAAACTCCAATGTTTTGCTTTTTAAATCGGCTCCCGTAAAAATACCAAGCTGATACATTTTTTCGGTTGTTACTTTCCCGACGCCATAAAATTTCCGGATTGGCAATTCTTCCAAAAAAGCCAAAACTTCATCCGGATTTACCGTTTTTTGACCATTCGGTTTATTAACATCACTGGCAATTTTGGCCACAAATTTATTAACAGAAATTCCCGCCGAAGCCGTAAGTCCGACTTCATTTAAAATTCGCATCCTGATTTCTTGTGCCAATAAACTAGCGCTCGGATTTCCTTTTTTATTTTGAGTTACATCAAGATAAGCTTCATCCAGCGAAAGCGGTTCAACTAAATCGGTATAATCATGAAAAATTTTGTGAATTTTAGAGGAGATTTCTTTATATCGATCAAATCTCGGACGGACAAAAATAATTTCTGGGCAATATTTTTTGGCCAAAACGCCGCTTATAGCACTTCGAACACCAAATTTCCTGGCCTCATAACTTGCTGCCGAAACCACTCCTCTATTTTCTGAACCGCCAACTGCAACGGGTTTTCCACGTAAAGCCGGATTATCCATTTGCTCTACTGAAGCATAAAAAGCATCCATATCAATATGAATAATTTTTCTATATGTTGGCACTTCTGACATTATGCAAATTTAAACAGGAAAACAATAAAAAAACGCTGGCAATAGTTATAAATAGTATCAATTTTTAAAGATTAACAACTAAATGATTCCAAACAAATCATTTTCTCTATTTTTGTAATCCTTATTCGAAATATTAAAAAATGCGAACATTTGTTATAGGCGATATACACGGAGGATTACGCGCACTTGAGCAAGTGTTGGACAGAGCCAAAGTTACTGCAGAAGATACTCTTATATTTTTAGGCGATTATGTTGATGGCTGGAGTCAATCTGCTGACGTAATCGATTTTTTAATTGATCTTAAAACCAAACAAAAATGCATTTGCATTAGAGGAAATCATGACCAATTGGCTCTGGACTGGCTCGAAAACAGACATGAAGATTTTGATGAAGAAATGTGGTACAAACATGGCGGAAAAGCTACTGTTGAAGGATACTCTAAACTTTCTGAAGAAAAAAAGAGAACACATATCACATTTTTAGAATCATTGAAAGATTATTATCTTGATGATGAAAACCGACTTTTTGTCCACGCCGGATTTACGAATTTGAACGGCGTTGTCTGGGAATATTTTCCGAAATTATTTTATTGGGACAGAACACTTTGGGAATCTGCGCTTGCTTTAAATCCAGCTTTAAAACCAGATGACTTATATTATCCTAAGCGATTTACGGTTTATAAAGAAATCTATATCGGCCACACGCCCGTTACCCGAATTGGACAAACCGTTCCAGTAAACAAAGCCTGTGTCTGGAATGTTGACACAGGAGCAGCTTTCAAAGGTCCACTGACAATTATGAATATTGACACCAAAGAATTTTGGCAAAGCGAACCATTAAATGAATTATATCCTGACGAAAAAGGTAGGAATTGATTTTCAAAAAGCTATTTTTGCATCTCAAAATTATTAATATAAAGTTTATGAAAAAAATTGTTACACTCTTGTTTTTAGTTTCATTCGGATTTATCAATGCTCAAAAAGCTTTCACAGGAAAGGGAGATATCAAAGTAAATGTTGGTGCTAATATTCAAGATGGTGGTTCTGGAATTCAAGGTTCTGTAGATTTTGGTTTAGGAGAAAATTTCTCTTTTGGTTTTGTTTCGAACTATTTACTTGGCGTAAATAATTTTAATGGAATTTATGGTGATCACCCAACTCCTTACAATGATTACAAACCAGAATTCAAAGATCGTTTTGATGCAAAAGCAAGAATCAATGCTAACTTAAGCAGTGTTATTGGAATAGAACAATTAGATATTTACCCAGGCTTAAGTTTAGGTCTGAAAAATTTTGGAGGACACGTTGGAGGACGTTATTTCTTTACTGAAGGATTTGGTGTTTTCACTGAGATTGGTTTTCCAATTGCAAAATACAGCGCCAACAATGATGTTTTTGATCATTTAAATAATCAGGCAACCTTCAGTTTAGGAGCTTCATTTAATTTACAATAAATACTTTTGAGTTTAGCTACAAAGTTACAGAAACTCAAAGATGAAAGTTTTAAAAAATAGAAAACCGCCTTATGGCGGTTTTTGTTTTAAGTTCAATATGCTAGTCTGAGTTTTCTTTTTAGAATATAAAGAAAATCATTTAATGTGATGACGTAGTCTTCTTTTGAATTCTCATCAATTAAGAATTCTGAAATGTCTTTATCTCTATATGGAAACAAAGATGGAAAATATCGAAAATATACATTTGAAATTCCGTTTAAACAAGAAGCAAGCATAAAATAAAATACCAAAAAACGGATAAAAACAAGGATTTTTCTAAAACCTTTATTCAAACCATATTTTTTGTTTTCTTTCAAAACTTTAATAGCGAAATAAAAGAGTTGAATTATAAAAACTATTAAAAGAATATTAGACAGATATCCCAAATTATAACCATCTATCAAAAATAGCAACAACGAAATAATGATTGTTGTTATCGTATTTGTTAAAAACAAATAACTGCCCCATTTTAAATCTATTTCGAACTTTTCCAAATACTTGTGTTTTAAAACTAAAAGTAAATATAAATAAAAGATTACTTTTTTGTTTGATCTCAAAAATAAAAAAGAGAACCTTCCGTCAAGAAAGTTCTCTTTATCTATTTAACCTTTGCGACTTTGTACCTCTGCGCCTTTGTCCCTAAAAAAAAAATCAAATTGCCATTTCCGGAATTTCGCCTTCAATAATCAAATCAGCTTCCGTTGACGCAATGATGTGCTCGACAGAAACACCTGGCGCTCGTTCTAAGAGCTTAAAACCTTTTTCAGTTACTTCGAGAACCGCAAGCTCGGTTACAACCTTTTTAACGCATCCTACGCCTGTTAATGGCAAAGTACATTTTTTTAATATTTTTGATTCGCCTGCTTTGTTCACATGCATCATAGCAACGATGATGTTTTCGGCGGAAGCCACCAAATCCATTGCACCCCCCATTCCCTTTACCATTTTGCCCGGAATTTTCCAATTGGCAATATCACCATTTTCAGAAACCTCCATCGCTCCCAAAATCGTTAAATCGACTTTTTGACTGCGAATCATTCCGAAACTGAAAGCCGAATCAAAAAAACTCGCACCCGGAAGTGTTGTAATAGTTTGTTTTCCTGCGTTGATAATATCAGCATCTTCTTCACCTTCAAATGGAAAAGGTCCCATTCCTAAGACTCCATTTTCGCTTTGAAACTCAACGGCAATATCTTCACGAACGTAATTCGCAACTAAAGTCGGAATCCCTATTCCAAGGTTTACGAAATATCGGTCTTTTACTTCTTTTGCAATTCGTTTTGCTATATCTTCTTTACTTAGTGCCATATTTATAATGTGTCAATTAGAGAATTTGATAATTAGATAATTGTTTTTGAATTATCTAATTGTCACATTTTCTCATTATCTAATTTCTATTTCTCACTGTGCGTTGCTCAATACGTTTCTCAAATTTTTCTCCCTGAAAAATACGTTGCACCATAATTCCTGGAATGTGAATTTGATTTGGATCTAAAGTCCCAACCGGAACCAGTTCCTCAACTTCAGCAATTGTAATTTTTCCGGCTCCAGCCATACAAGCATTGAAGTTTCTGGCCGTTCCTTTGAAGATAAGATTTCCAGCTTCATCGCCTTTCCACGCTTTTACAATCGCGAAATCAGCTTTGAAAGCTTGTTCCATAATATGCATTTTTCCGTTGAATTCGCGTACTTCTTTTCCCTCGGCAACTTCGGTTCCATAACCAGCTGGCGTGAAAAAAGCAGGAATTCCAGCTTGCGCAGCACGACATCTTTCTGCCAAAGTTCCTTGTGGCGTTAATTCAACTTCTAATTCGCCCGAAAGCATTTGGCGTTCAAACTCCGCATTTTCACCAACATAAGATGAAATCATTTTTTTGATTTGTTTTTTCTGCAAAAGCAAACCCAAACCAAAATCATCAACTCCTGCATTGTTTGAGATACAGGTTAAATCTGAAATTGAAGTATTTACTAAGGCTGCAATCGTGTTTTCGGGAATTCCGCATAAACCAAAACCGCCAAACATAATTGTCATTCCGGTTTCAATTCCCGCAATTGCCTCGTGAACATTATTAACTTTTTTTGTTATCATAACAAACTGACTTTATAATCGTATATTTTTGATAAAAATAAGATTTTTAGATTAAATTATAACGATTTCGTAATGATTTTGCGCAATTTTATTTTAGCTGATTTTAATTGCCAATATTTAGTAACTCATGAATAAATCTCGTAGAGATTAAATATTGGTAGAAAAATTCATTGTTAGTGTTATTTTGTCCCGGAGGGACTATATGTGAAATTCATAACCAACCTTGAAAGATGTAGTCCCTACGGGACAAAATCGAGGTTTTATCGATAATTGTTACCAATATTTAACTCCTAAAGGAGTATAATCGATAATTCAATAAGCGCTTAAAAAATAAAACCTAATAGTAATCCAAAAAAAATCTCTTGTATTCTTCTAAACTTAGAAGATCACTTATCGATATTTGCTACCAATATTTAACTCCTAACGGAGTATATTTCAAAAAAATATCCTTTTGCAATCTTTCTATTTTGAAAGCACAAAAGGATATTTTTATATCAAACGGAATCTAAGTTTACAACTCGAATTCGTCTGTATTTTGATCAGTTTGCGTTGTATCTTTTACAACAGCAGGTCTTTGGTAGCAATCTACTTTTATAGAAAGATTTGCCGGACGCTCGAATTCAGATTTTGAAATCTGCAGACTTTCATCTTTATAACAAAGTTTCATGAAATAAGCCCAAACTGGCAATGCCGCGGTAGCACCTTGTCCGTAAGTCAAGCTTTTGAAACGTGCCGAACGATCTTCACAACCTACCCATACACCGGTTACTAAATTCGGAACCATTCCCATAAACCAACCATCTGATTGGTTTTGTGTTGTTCCTGTTTTACCTGCAATTGGGTTTGTAAACATATATGGATATCCTGTCCAACGGTTGTCACCGCTTCCTCCGCCTTGCGTACGCAAACGCGCACCAGAACCAGTTTCAGTAACTCCTTCTAATAATTTGATTACAGCAAAAGCGATATCTTTATTTAAAACGTCATGAGATTCTGGAATTGGCTCATAAATAACCTCACCACTTTTATTTTCAATTCGGCTTAAAAACTGAGGTTTTACATAAACACCTTGATTTGCAAATGTACTGTACGCCGCAACCATATCTTCAACTGTAATATCCACAGCTCCTAATGCAATAGAAGGCTGCACCGGAATTTCAGTTTTTACCCCTAGTTTTTTAGTCAATTCGACTACAGCTTCAGGACCCGTTCTGTCAATTAATTTAGCCGAAACTGTATTAATAGAGTTTGCTAAACCTTGTTTCAACGTTACCATTCCGCGGTATTTGTTGTCTGAGTTTCTTGGTTCCCAATCTTCGGTTACGTGGTGACGCCCTTTGTGAATCATAAATGGTCCGTCAAGTATTGAATCACAAGGGGACATATTCAGCTGTTCAATTGCTGTTGCATAAACAAAAGGCTTAAAAGTCGAACCAACTTGTCTTGCTCCCTGCCCAACGTGATCGTATTGGAAATATTTGTAATTGATACCACCAACCCATGCTTTGATATTTCCCGTTTGAGGCTCCATTGCCATTAAACCAGACTGTAAAAAGTGCTTGTAATAACGGATTGAATCTAACGGTGTCATAATCGTATCACGTTCTCCTTTCCAAGTAAAGATTCGCATTTTCGTTTTTACTTTGAACGAAGCGATAATCTCATCTTCGCTTTTATCCATATCTCTCATAATTGCCCAGCGAGAAGAATTTTTCATCGCTTGCGTCATGATTCTATCAGTTTCTGCTTGCGTAATATTTACGAACGGAGCATTTTTATTGGTTTTCATTTCAAGGAAAAACTGTTGTTGTAAGTTTTTCATGTGTTCAGAAACCGCTTCTTCAGCGTATTGCTGCATTCTTGAATCGATTGTCGTGTAAATTTTCAGACCGTCTTTGTAAATATCATAATCAGATCCATCCGGTTTTTTGTTTTCAGCAACCCATTTTTTCATGTAATCACGAAGATATTCTCTAAAATAAGTTGCCATTCCCTCACGGTGGCTTTCTAATTTAAATTTCAAAGTAATTGGCAAAGCCTGTAATCTTAATTTTTCAGATTCAGAAATCATCTTCGCTTTTGCCATTTGAGAAAGAACGACATTACGACGGTTTTTTACTCCTTCTGGATTACGAACTGGGTTATATAATCCTGAGTTTTTGAACATTCCAACTAAAATAGCCGATTCGTCCATCGTCAAATCTTTCGGATCTTTTGAGAAATAAGTCTGCGCAGCAGAACTCACTCCAACAGAATAATTCCCAAAGTCATAAACGTTGCAATACATTGCAAGAATTTCATTTTTAGTATATTGTCTCTCCAGACGAATAGCAATAATCCATTCTTTTATTTTCTGAACAATTCTAAACGGCAAGAATTTAGATCCTTCTCCGTGAAATAATTGTTTTGCTAACTGCTGTGTTAAGGTACTCGCACCACCATTAGTTCCTAAACTGAAAACGGCTCTTAAAGTTCCGCGTCCATCAATTCCTGAATGCTCATAAAAACGCGCATCTTCAGTTGCTACTAAAGCTTCAACTAAACTCTTTGGCAAATCTGAATATTTAAGTTGTGATCTGTTGGTTTTGAAATATTTACCAATTACAACTCCATCAGAAGAAATAATTTCTGTGGCTAAATTTGAATCTGGATTTTCCAGATCTTCAAACGACGGCATTGAACCGAATAATCCCCACGAAGCAAATAAAAAGAAAGCTAGAATTCCTAGCAATGTATAGGCAAAAACACGCCAGAACTTCTTTTTATAGTAATTAATATCTTTAACGCTATTTGATTGATTGTTTTTCTTAGCAGCCATAATTATTTTCTAATCTTTTTGTTCTATTCTAAAACCAACGTCTGTAATACCTTCTAAAGCCTGAACTCCAGGAATTTTACCCGATTCTCTAACGGCTTGCTTGATGTGGACTTTATATTTTCCTTTAAATTTCACATTTTCTTTGTAAAACAATTTACTCTCTTTGATGTCTGTAAAACCGTTTCCTAATAATGTCCCATCCGGATTTGCCATTTGATATTCTAAAGTATCAACTTTTGTAAAACCGCTCGGTGTTTCTATAGCTACAATTAGAAACAGATTATTGAACGGATAATTATTGTTGTCTCTCAAATTTACAAATAAATTGTATTTTTTGGTAGAATCTAAAACTGGCAGATCAAAAGTGACAACACTATCTTTATGCCAGGCGCTTCCCACCGATTTGTATTCATCAAATACTCTTTTCTTGTCGCATGAGAAAAGAACTATTGAGACCAAAAGAAGAATTACGCTATTTCTTATTCTCATTTTTAGTGATAATTATTGGTTTTCTAGGTTCAGCAGGTTTGTTATCATTTGAATTTTGCTTGTTCGAATTGTTTTGTTTATTCGGATTTTGCTTGTTCTTATGATTATGCTTATTTGGATTTGGTTTATTCTGCTGATTTGGATTTCCTCCCGCCGGTTTATTATTGTTGTTATTTTCCTGCTTCGCTTTAACTGGAGTTTCAGCCACCGCATTTTCAGCGTTTTGTTTGCGTTTGCGGTTTGGTTTTTTCTTTCTCTTTGGCTGATCAAAACGAGTTAAGCTCTCTTGACCCATTGCATTATTAAAGTCTTTTTCTGGCTCAGAAGTTACTTCGATCGCAAAATCTTCTAACGACGAAACTTTGTTTTTCTGTTTATTTTCAGCAATAATTTCTTTAACCTGATCGATTTTCAAAACATGCCAGTTTGCAAAATTATTGGTATAAGCAAACCACATTAATCCTTTAAAAATATCTTGTTTTTGACAAACAGCGTCTCCTTTTTCTGTTACTAATTTAGTATCATAATCCGGAAAATCTTTTAAAGCATCCATGTACGTATCTAATTCATAGTTTAGACAACACTTAAGTTTTCCGCATTGTCCCGCCAATTTTTGCGGATTCAATGATAATTGCTGATAACGAGCTGCCGATGTATTGACACTTCTAAAATCTGTCAACCAAGTCGAACAACAAAGTTCGCGTCCGCAAGATCCAATTCCACCTAAACGCGCCGCTTCCTGACGGAAACCAACTTGTTTCATCTCAACTCTCGTGCTGAATTCCTTTGCAAAATCCTTAATCAACATTCTAAAATCGACACGATCGTTTGCGGTGTAGTAAAAAGTCGCTTTTGAGCCGTCTCCTTGAAATTCAATATCAGAAATTTTCATTTCCAATTTATGCTGAATTGCCAATTCACGTGCGCGAACTTTCATTGGTTCTTCGCGATCACGTGCTACAGACCAAATATCAATATCTTTTTGAGATGCTTTTCGATAGATTTTTGGAACCTCGTTACTTTCGTAATTTACTCCCTTCTTTTTCATTTGAATTTTAACCAATTCTCCTGTCAAAGTAACAATTCCAATATCGTGTCCTGGTGATGCAACAGTTGCTACAATATCACCAATACTTAAAGTTAATTTCTCTGAATTTCTAAAAAATTCCTTACGTCCGTTTTTAAAACGAACCTCAACACAATCAAAAATCGCCTCTCCATTAGACGGACTCATGTTTGAAAGCCAGTCAAAAACCGTCAATTTATTGCAGCTATCGGTGCCGCAAGTCCCATTATTTTTACAACCCTTTGGTGCGCCACCATCTGAGGTTGAACAACTTGTACATGCCATAATTATATATGTAGTGTTGCATATAAGCAACTTAAGTTCATAAACGTTTGATCGGTAAAGATAGTATTTTTTTTATTTGAGCATTTATAGATTAATTCTAAAGCGTTGTTAAATAAAACGATCTTTTTTTATTTGCCTTATTCTGATGTTTTTTTGACCTATCTAGTACTAACGGATTAGCTATAAAAGATAATTTTTGCAAAATATTTCTTAATCCATTTTTCCTCCTTAATAGTTTCATAATCAGACATCAAATGAATTGTTTCTTTTGACAATACTTCTTCAATTTAATTTAGTTCATACATGCATAAAATTACTTACAAAAGCCTTGACAAAATAAAGCTAACATTCTTAAGCATGTTATTTTTTTTATCTTTTCAAATTAGAGCCCAATTTCCACTTTTTCAGAGTTTTAAAAACTCAACTGAGTCTGAAATGAATTTGCAAGGCGCTCCAACTGCTTTTCTAACTGCTGGAGCCGGTCTAAGAGACGGCTTTAATGATACGGCTGGAAATGGCTATTTACGTTTGACAAACAACCAGCAAGGTCAAAAAGGAGCTGTGTGGTGGGATAATTATTCTTTTCCATCTGCTTACGGAATGAATATTTCATTTGAATATTATGATTTTGGCGGTAATGGCGCGGATGGTATATCCTTTATTCTATTTGATGCATCAGTAACCACAGTACAAATGGGTGCTTACGGAGGCTCCTTAGGTTATGCTCAATCAGGGGGCGAAAATGGATTTGCACAAGGATATTTAGGGATTGGAATTGATGAGTTCGGAAATTTTGCTACCAACACAGATGGGACAACAGGGGGAATTTCCCGAACTCCAAGTAATGTAACCTTACGAGGAAATGAAAACAGTGGTTATTCCCATTTAATCACAGCAGAAACATCTCTTTACGGATTTAACGTTTCAGGTTATGATCGAAATGCAACTGATACTAGTCATCCTCAATTTAGAAAAATAGATATTAATTTGAAACCACGCTCTGTGAGGAGGGTTTTATATTGATGTTTATCTGACCCATGGGAACACAAAAGATCTAATAATCAATAATTTTGCTTATACAACGGTTTCTCCGGACAATCTAAAAATAGCAATTGCTTCATCAACTGGATCCGTTACTAACTTTCATGAAATCCGAAATTTAGAAATTTCTGTGGATTCAGCAACATTACTAACACCAATTGCTCATCCAGATTTTTTTTCAGATTGTGCAGGTTTAATGGCAACCTCTCAAGATATTACTGCTAATGATAATGGTACAGTCAACACATTAGGCAAAATAAATAAAAAATCAATAGATTTAGATCCCGCAATAGCTGGAATCCAAACCTCAAAAACTGTTGTCAATAAAGGAACGTTTACTTACAATGATACATCCGGTAAAATTACTTTCTTACCAATTGACAACACCGTAAATGGTACAATTACAATTGATTACACCTTTAATGACACTTACGGAAAAACATCAAACGTATCTACAATTACTTATACCGGTGACATTTCGCATAAACCAGCAGATGCTAAACTGACAAAACAATCTGTTCTGGAGAAACATTTATATGGGCTGCCAATAATACAATATTTACGACTCCGCAAAACGGAATCAAAATTACAAATGACGGATGTACGGCTGACCAAATTCTGAATCTAAGCGTTACCCCGAAACCGGCAAAAATATCAACTTCTCAAACGATCTGCTCGGGAGAAAGCTATACTTGGAGTGAAAACAATACAACCTACAATACTTCGGGAAATTATCTTGTTGCCAAAGACGGCTGTACGGCTGATCAGGAACTTGTTTTGACCGTAACACCAAAACCGACAAAAATATCGACTGCCAAAACAATCTGTTCTGGAGAAAGCTATACTTGGAGCGAGAACACTACAACCTACAACACGTCAGGAACTTATCTGTTGACAAAAGATGGATGCACGGCAGATCAGGAACTGGTTTTGACGGTAACTCCGAAACCAGCAAAAATATCAACTTCTCAAACAATTTGTTCGGGCGAAAGCTATACTTGGAGTGAAAACAATACAACCTACAATACTTCGGGAACTTATCTTGTTGCCAAAGACGGCTGTACGGCTGATCTGGAACTTATTTTAGATGTAACTCAGAAACCGGCAAAAATCTCGACTTATCAAAAAATCTGTTCGGGCGAAAGTTATACTTGGAGCGAAAACAATACGACATACAATACGTCAGGAACTTATTTAATTTCAAAAGACGGATGTACTGCTGATCAAGAATTGGTTTTGATTGTTGCCCCGAAACCAGCAAAAATCTCGACTTCTCAAAAAATATGTTCCGGCGAAAGTTTCACTTGGAGCGAAAACAATACAACCTACAAACAATACTTCGGGAACTTATCTTGTAGCCAAAGACGGATGCACGGCAGATCAGGAACTGGTTTTGACGGTAACTCCGAAACCAGCAAAAATCTCAACTTCTCAAAAAATATGTTCCGGCGAAAGTTTCACTTGGAGCGAAAACAATACAACCTACAATACTTCGGGAACTTATCTTTTAGCCAAAGACGGATGCACAGCTGATCTGGAACTTATTTTAGATGTAACTCCGAAACCAGCAAAAATCTCGACTTATCAAACAATTTGTTCGGGCGAAAGCTATACTTGGAGTGAAAACAATACAACCTACAATACTTCGGGAAATTATCTTGTTGCCAAAGACGGCTGTACGGCTGATCAGGAACTTGTTTTGACCGTAACACCAAAACCGACAAAAATATCGACTGCCAAAACAATCTGTTCTGGAGAAAGCTATACTTGGAGCGAGAACACTACAACCTACAACACGTCAGGAACTTATCTGTTGACAAAAGATGGATGCACGGCAGATCAGGAACTGGTTTTGACGGTAACTCCGAAACCAGCAAAAATATCAACTTCTCAAACAATTTGTTCGGGCGAAAGCTATACTTGGAGTGAAAACAATACAACCTACAATACTTCGGGAACTTATCTTGTTGCCAAAGACGGCTGTACGGCTGATCTGGAACTTATTTTAGATGTAACTCAGAAACCGGCAAAAATCTCGACTTATCAAAAAATCTGTTCGGGCGAAAGTTATACTTGGAGCGAAAACAATACGACATACAATACGTCAGGAACTTATTTAATTTCAAAAGACGGATGTACTGCTGATCAAGAATTGGTTTTGATTGTTGCCCCGAAACCAGCAAAAATCTCGACTTCTCAAACAATTTGTTCGGGCGAAAGCTATACTTGGAGTGAAAACAATACAACCTACAATAATTCAGGAACTTATCTTGTTGCCAGAGACGGCTGCACTGCGGATCAGGAACTCGTTTTGACGGTAACTCCAAAACCAGCAAAAATCTCGACTTCTCAAACAATATGTTCAAGAGAAAACTTCATTTGGAGCGAAAACAATACGACATACAATACGTCAGGAACTTATTTAATTTCAAAAGACGGCTGTACCGCCGATCAGGAATTGGTTTTGACGGTAACCCCGAAACCGGCAAAAATCTCGACTTCTCAAACAATATGTTCAGGAGAAAACTTCACTTGGAGCGAAAACAATACGACATACAATACGTCAGGAACTTATTTAATTTCAAAAGACGGCTGTACCGCCGATCAGG
>NZ_VJYD01000030.1 GCF_007341385.1 Flavobacterium daemonense | reverse complement strand
TGGAAAAACCGGTCAAATTGACCACCACTTTCCAGTGTAAATTGATCACCAGTTCCGGAGCAAACTGACCACCATTTTCCAGTTCAAATTGACCACCTAATTTCGGGGTAAATTGATTATTAAAAACTACTGACTTTTTCATGTTGTTAGAACCATACATTCGTTAAAAAAAACACGGATTATGGCAAACAAAATAACAGACATGAGTAAAATTAGAAAAGTAATTAAATTCTATTGTGACGGAAAAAGCAAGTTATTTATAAGTAGCTACTTATCCCTTTCTAGGAATACGGTAAAGAAGTATATCTCTTTATACGAAGTCCTCGGATTAAACTTTGAATTAATTGATAAAAAAACAGATGCTGAACTAGAGCTTTTGTTTTCACAGACTACTGTGGAATCAATTAGTCCCAAATTGCAGACACTCCATAATTTTTTTCCTAAAATGGAGCGTGAACTAAAAAAAGTTGGCGTTACCATACAACACATGTGGGAGCAATATGTTGACATAAACCCTGATGGTTACAGGAGCTCGCAATTTGCTCATCATTACAAAGTATGGAGTAAACGAGTCAATCCAGTAATGCACATGAATCACAAAGCCGGTGATAAAATGTATGTGGATTATGCCGGAAAAACACTCTCCATTATTGATAATGGCACAGGAGAAATCAAAGAAGTACAATTTTTTGTGGCCATATTGGGAGCTAGCCAATACACCTATGCTGAGGCTTCCATGAGCCAGCAAAAGGAGGATTTTGTCACTTCAGTAGAAAATGCCATGCGCTTTTTTGAAGGCACTCCTGAGGCAATTGTCCCGGATAATTTAAAATCTGCAGTAATAAAAAGTAGTCGTTTTGAGCCGACAATTAATGAAACTCTGGCTGATTTAGCGGAACATTACGAAACTACAATCCTACCCGCTAGGGCTTATAAACCCAGAGATAAGTCATTAGTTGAAGGAGCTGTCAAGATATTGTACAGAAGGATTTATGTAACCCTAAAAGAAACCAAATTCTTTTCTCTGGAGGAATTGAACCAGCAGGTATGGGATCTATTGGATGCTCATAACAGTCGAAAACTCACCGGCCGTCCTTACTCTCGAAAAGAATTATTTGTAGAGGATGAGAAGCAAAAACTGCGTCCACTACCACAAGAACGCTTTGAAATAAAATACCAATCCTTTGCAACGGTAATGCAAAATGGGCATGTCCAATTAAGTCAAGACAAAAATTATTACAGTGTTCCGTATCAATATGTAAAGAAAAAAGCCAAACTCTTGTATACAAAATCAACCGTGGAGATCTATCATAAATACAATCGAATAGCTGTCCACCATCGAAATTACAAACCTTATGTCTATACCACAATCCCGGAGCATTTAGCCAGTACACATCAGTTTGTAGCCCAGTGGAGTGCTGCTCGCTTCATTGATTGGGCCAGCAGTATTGATGAGGCAGTAGCAGAATATATCATGCAGATAATCGAAAGCAGGAACCATCCTGAACAGGCTTATAAAAGTTGTTTAGGAATACTCAACTTCGAAAAAAAGGTTGGTAAACAGCGATTAATAAATGCCTGTAAACGGGCGCTCGATTTTAGAATTTACAATTTTAAGACGATACAAAATATTTTAGAAAACAACTTAGACCATATTGATTTTGAACAAGAACCAGATCAGGAACTCCCGAATCACGGCAACAT
The DNA here is from genome assembly GCF_007341385.1 of Flavobacterium daemonense. Taxonomy (GTDB): domain Bacteria; phylum Bacteroidota; class Bacteroidia; order Flavobacteriales; family Flavobacteriaceae; genus Flavobacterium; species Flavobacterium daemonense. The sequence continues at coordinate 941 of NZ_VJYD01000030.1, read as the reverse complement.
AAGAGGAAAACATTATTATAACTAAATTAAATCTTGAAAACATGAACGAATCCACAGTAACAAAAATGAAACAAATGAAGTTTTATGGCATGTTTAATGCTTTTAAAACAGCCATTGAAAGCGGAAAAACAGATCATTACACACTCGATCAGTTTGTATCAATGCTTATTGATGCAGAGTGGGACGAAAGACACAATCGTCGTATTCAGCGCAGTATAACCAATGCCCGATTCCATTACAAATCAAATATTGAAAGCATCAATTTTGATCAAACCCGTAATCTGGATCGAAATACAATACTGCGTCTGGCAGAATGTGAATTTGTAGAAAAAAATGAAAACATCTTAATCACGGGAAGCACCGGTGTCGGCAAAAGTTATTTAGGCACTGCATTGGGGTATCAAGCCTGTATACAGGGTTTTAAAGTGAGTTATTTTAATACCTCAAAGTTGTTTGCTAAATTAAAAATGGCCAAAGCAGATGGTTCTTATCTGCGGGAGCTTGCCAAAATTGAAAGGCAAGACGTCATTATACTTGACGATTTTGGACTCCAAGCATTAGACAGTCATAACCGAATTACCCTTTTGGAGATCATTGAAGACAGGCATAATAACGGTTCTATAATTGTGACATCACAAATCCCAGTGCAAGGTTGGTATGATATAATTGGCGAAAAAACCATAGCTGATGCAATTTTGGACAGGCTTATACATCAATCTCACCGGCTCGAATTGCATGGGGAATCTATGAGAAAAAAAAGAGGAATAAACAAAGGATAATATTTTAAGTATATTTGAATACTAATTAACAGATGAAAAAGAGCAGTTTTTAATGAAAAATGGAGGTGGTCATTTTGCTCCGGAATTAGGTGGTCATTTTGAATTGGAATCAGGTGGTCACTTTAAATTGGAATTGGGTGGTCAATATCACTGGAATTTGCA
>NZ_VJYD01000002.1 GCF_007341385.1 Flavobacterium daemonense | reverse complement strand
GGTTTTGACGGTAACCCCGAAACCGGCAAAAATCTCGACTTCTCAAACAATATGTTCAGGAGAAAACTTCACTTGGAACGAAAACAATACAACCTACAATGCTTCGGGAACTTATCTTGTAGCCAAAGACGGCTGCACCGCGGATCAGGAATTGGTTTTGACTGTAACCTCGCAACCGGCAAAAATTTCGACTTATCAAACAATCTGTTCAGGCGAAAGCTATACTTGGAGTGAGAACAATATGACCTACAATACTTCAGGAACTTATCTTGTAGCCAAAGACGGCTGCACCGCTGATCAGGAACTGGTTTTGACTGTAACCTCGAAACCGGTAAAAATTTCGACTTATCAAACAATCTGTTCAGGCGAAAGTTATACTTGGAGTGAGAACAATATGACCTACAATACTTCAGGAACTTATCTGTTGACCAAAGACGGATGTACAGCTGATCAGGAACTGGTTTTGATTGTGACACCATTATTGACTTCTGCTGTAATACATAACAGCCTATTTCCTGAAAATTGTCTTGACGAAAAAAATGGCGCTTTTAGTATCGAAATAACTGGCGGATCAGCTCCTTATGAATTGAGTTTGGATAATTTTAACGGTATATATAGACAAATTTCCGGAACTGAATACACATATGAAAATCTACCTGCCGGCTTGCATAAAGTTTACATTAAAGATGCTAACAACTGTACAAACCAACTTGAAATTCAAATACCGAACGGCGTTAAAATCAATCCAATTGCAGAAATTAATTATGAATGCCTAAATAATTTATCTGTCAATTCGGTTACCGTAACAATTGATCAAAGTATTACCAACCCAGCAGATATAGATTATACACTTGATGAAAATCCTAGTGGTTACCAGGATAGTAATGTGTTTACAAACGTACCTTCTGGCAATCACACAATAACCGCCAGACATTCTAACGGTTGCACTCAAACCACAAAGTCGTTTATTATTGATCAAATTAATCCTCTCGAACTAAGTTTAAACAATGGTGAATTGAATGAAATTGTTGCTAGCGCTTCTGGTGGTTCAGGAAATTATCAATACACCTTTAACACAGAATCTTCCGCTACTGCGAATAAATTAATCATATATAAATCAGGAACATACATAGTTACTGTAACAGATAAAAATGGATGTTCGGCTAGTATTTCAAAATATTTCGACTACATCGACATATCAATTCCAAATTATTTTACTCCAGATGGCGACGGAATTAATGATGAATGGGGACCTGATTCTTCTTTACAATATCAAAATTTAACCTTTACAATTTTTGACAGATACGGTCGCATGATCAACAAATTCAGCAATGGACAAAAATGGGATGGAAAATACAATGGTGCTGAACTAACTTCTGGCGATTACTGGTATGTACTAAAACTCAATGATCCCAAAGATGCCAGAGAATTTGTTGGACACTTTACACTTTACAGATAAATGAAAAATTTTATACTATGGTCTTTATTTCTTGTAATAACTTCATCTTATGGACAAGAACTAAATCTACCAGTTTTCACGCAATACTTAGCCGACAATCCTTTTGTTGTGTCCCCAACTTATGCGGGAATTGGCGATAATTTAAGAATAAGAGCTAATGGTTTAACCCAATGGGTTGGGATCAAAGATGCTCCGCAAAATCAATCCCTTTATGCCGATTTAAGAGTTCTGGATCGCTCGGGAATCGGAATCTCATTGTACAATGACAGCAATGGAAATACCAAACAAACTGGAGCAAAAATTTCATTTGCTCATCATCTTATTTTGGATTACTATTCCAAACAATATTTATCATTTGGAATTTCTTACAATCTGAATAATTTTAAAATGGATACTGATAAATTTCAGTCCGGAAATAGCCCTGTACCACCTATAGATCCAAGTGTTACAAATAACCGAAGCATCTCCAATAATAATTTTGACATAGGTGCTCTGTACCGAAATAAAAATTTCTACCTAAGTATAAACATTGAAAATATTCTGGATAAAAAAACAAACGAATTTTATTATACAGAACCTAATTTACTTCGTAATTATCAAGTTTACACCGGGTATATTTTTAAAAGTGCTCAAAACGAAAAAATAGAATTTGAACCATCGGTGTATTATCAATTTTATGTTAGCGATAAGCGTTCTAGTACCGATTTGAATTTTAAGTTCAGACAATATAACCGTTATGAAGACTATTATTGGCTCGGTATTTCATATCGTTTTTTAAATGATCAGCCCTTTCAGCCTTTAGTTTTGGGACCAATGGCCGGATTCAAAAAATCCAATTTTTACTTTGGATATTCGTATCAAGCATCTCTTAACCAGATGGGTGCCTATAATTCAGGAACACATGTCATTACAATTGGTCTCGATTTTCTTCGAGCAATCAGCGATTGTCCTTGCACGCAAAGCCCTGTTCATTAGTTTTTAAACTAAATAAAAAAGCCCATTCTGTGTAACACAAAATAGGCTTTTAAAAGTTAGTTTTAGATTATGTTAACCTAAAACTTTATAAATTTTATCAGACAATCTAATTCTGAATGGCACTTCAAAAGTCACTTTATCGCCAACTTTAGCTGTTTCAGTTTCAGCTCCATCAACAATGATTTTGTCCAAAACTAATTCTTGATCTCCTGTTGTTGGACCAGAAATAAGAATTTTATCACCCGCGTTTACTCCGTGATTTTCCACTGTAAACTGACCAACTTGTGCTTTTACATAATAATGCTCAGCTTTTCCAAGAAGTACTTTTTTTACTTTTACTTTTTGACGGATATCAACTGGCTTTTGAGCTGTCGCCAAAGCTGTTTCTGGCAATTCACCTGAATGTTTGAATTTTAAATTTTCAGATTTCCCTTTTCGGAACACTTTATTTCCAACTTGTTTTCCAGTTCTCAAACGAACTTGGTCAACCAAAGGCATATGAATAATCTCTAAACATTCTGTAGAACAACAATTTTCCATAGCCGTTTTACATTCGTCACATTGAATAAACAATAAATGACAACCGTCGTTTTCGCAATTGGTGTGATTATCACAAGGTTTTCCGCATTGGTGGCATTGCGAAATAATATCATCTGTGATTCTTTCGCCAAGACGATTATCGAACACGAAATTTTTACCAATGAATTTACTTTCTAAACCTTCTTCTTTCAGTTGTTTCGCGTAATTGATAATTCCGCCCTCTAATTGAAAAACGTTTTTGAAACCTTGGTGTTTAAAGTAAGCACTTGCTTTTTCGCAACGAATTCCGCCAGTACAATACATTACCAAGTTTTTATCTTCTTTATGATTTTGAAGTTGCTCGTTGATAATTGGCAAACTTTCTCTAAATGTTTCAACATCTGGAGTAATTGCGTTTTTAAAATGCCCCACTTCGCTTTCATAGTGATTTCTAAAATCTACTACAATTGTGTTTGGATCATCTAAAATTTCGTTAAATTCTTTGGCTTTCAAGTGAACGCCAATATTGGTAACATCAAAAGTTTCGTCATTCAAACCATCGGCAACGATTTTATTACGTACTTTAATGGTTAATTTTAAAAAGGAATGATCGTCATGTTCGACAGCTTCATTTAAACGAATGCCTTTCATGAAATCATAAACTTCAAGAGTCGCTCTAAAAGCTTCCAAATTTTCTTCAGGAATACTCATTTGAGCATTAATTCCTTCATTGGCAACATAAATTCGGCCTAAAGCATCGAGTGCGTTCCAGGCTAAAAATAAATCATCGCGAAATTTTTTGGGATCTTCAATTTTGGCATACGCATAGAAAGACAACGTTAGTCGTTGTTTACCTGCATCATCGATCATGATAGCTCTTTCTTCTGCGCTCAAAGTGTTATACAGTTGCATGCTATAAACAGTTTTAAGTTAAGAATGTATGTTTTTTTAGATTTTTTCTAAAATGTGCTGCAAATTTAGGGTTTATTTTGAGATTAAAAATTGTATTAGGCTAATTATCTGATTTTTTTAACAACTTTCAAAAAAATCTACCAGACCATTTTTAAATAAAATTAAGTAGTATTCTCTTTTTGGCTAGCTTGAACAACCAAGTCATCAACTGAAACAGAGCGACTTATTCGACCCATAAAAAATTCTAAATTCTCTGCTCTCAGACTGTCACGAACTTCAGAACGTGCTTCTGCAATTTTGAGCGTTATATTTCTGGCACTTAAGTCAAAAAATAAATTTTTTAAAAAACGTGCTCCAGCAATATCAACACGAGGAGACGAATTAAGATCTAGTATTATTAACTTTAACGACTGTGGCTCGTTGTAAATTTTTGCCCAAATTTTTTCCTTGATATATTCGGCATTAAAATAAAATATCGACGATTCGATCCTCACAATCAGGATGTTTTCGATTCTTTCATTATCCGGATGTCTTTCTAAATCAGTATAAAGTCTCGTTCCCGGGATTCTCCCTAAAAAAGCTACATTTGGTTTTGAAGCCGCTTTCAGCAAAAGCAACAAAGTAAACATTGCAGCCAATAGTACGCCCGCCAAAATTCCCCAAATAAGTACTCCAACAAGCGCAATCATTGCGACACAGAATTCTCCTTTATCTCTTTTGTACAAGTATTTCATTTCTTTGAAATCAAAAAGACCTCGAATAGCAACCAAAACAATTGAAGCCAAAATTACAGTTGGCAGATTTTGAAGATATCCCGTTAAAAATAAAAGGCAAACTGCAATTGTTGCCGAACAAAACAAAAGAGACAAAGGACTTTTTGCGCCCGCAGTATCATTTACCGCCGATTGCGAGAGTCCGCCAGCAACAGGATAACCCTGACCAAAAGCAACAGCCGCATTTGCAACGCCTAGTGCCAGAAGTTCTTGACGCGGGTCAATAACATATCCATTTTTTTGTGCCAATGTTCTTCCGGCAGAAACACTTTCAATATAAGATAATAAAAAACTGGCCAATGCGAGGAGCAAAACCCCATCGACATCACGAATCAATATTGACGGCATACGAAATTCCGGAAGTCCCGTTGGAATAACTCCAACTGTTTTGAAACCGCTATACTGCAATGATGTTGACGAGACGAGTACAATAGACAAAACAACTATTAAAATAGCAACTGGTTTGCCGGGAGCTAATTTTTCGCCGATTATTAAAATAATGATGGCAACAATACCAAAAATAAAAACAGTACTATTAAGATGTGGAATTTGATGAAATAGAATTGTAACGCGTTCTAAAAAATTAGTGCCGCCACCTTTTACGCCAAATAATTTAGGCAATTGAGTGAGTCCAATGGTTATTGCGGCGCCTGCTTTGAATCCGAGCAAAACCGTCTCGCTTATAAAATTTATGATGCCGCTTAATTTTAAGACGTAAGCAATTATGGCCATTCCGGCAAAAACCAATGCTGTAAGCGAAGCGATTTCAGACCATCGTTGTACATCACCATTTGCCATCGTTGCAATTGTAGTTCCAATCAATAACGAAATTGCAGATGTAGGCCCAATGGCAAGCTGTTTGCTCGTTCCTAAAAAAGAATAAAATAGTCCTCCGAGAAGATAACCATAAATCCCAAACTGTGGAGGAAGTCCAGCAAGAGTTGCATATGCTAATGAAACTGGAATTCCATATGCGGCAAGCGTAATCCCTGCCACAAAATCGCTTTTAAGATTTTTTGATTTATATTCTTTAATCCAGCCTGTAATGGGCAAAAGTTTCGAAGTCATCATTTAAAATGATAATAAGAATTAATCTTTTTCGGCTAATAAGGCTTTTTTGACCTCATTAAGTTCTGCAAGTTTGTCCGCGCTTACTTTTGGATATTCTAAATCCATTTCGTCTAAAGCATGAATAATTGCAGACGCGATGGCAATTCGGGCGTAGTATTTATTATCTGCTGGAATTACATACCAAGGCGCTTTTTTGGTTGATGTATTTTTGATCAATTCTTCATAAGCAAACATATAATCGTCCCAATATCCTCTTTCTTTGGCATCGGCAGCACTGAATTTCCAATTTTTGTCCGGATTATCCACGCGTTCAATAAATCTCCTTTTTTGTTCTTCTTTTGAAACATTTAGAAAAAACTTGATTACAATAGTTCCATTTCGATGCAAGTACTTTTCAAAATTGCGAATGTCTTCAAAACGGTTTTCCCAAATATTCTCGGTGATCAATTTCTCGGGAATTTTTTGACTTCTCAATATCTGTTCATGAACACGAACCACTAAAACTTCTTCATAATAAGAACGGTTGAAAATTCCGATTCGTCCTCTTTCCGGCAAATGCTTTTGGCAGCGCCATAAATAATCATGATCCAATTCTTCAGAACTTGGCCCTTTGAAAGATGAAACCTGACAGCCTTGCGGATTTATACCAGACATTACATGCTTAATCGCACCATCCTTTCCTGCTGCATCCATGGCCTGAAAAATAATCAAAACCGACCATTTATCCTGAGCATAAAGAATATCCTGCATGGCCGCCAATGCTTTGACTCCCATTTTTAAAGTTTCTTTTATTGCCGACTTTTTTTCATCTCCAAAATACGAAGTAGCTTTATCCTTGAGCATAAAATTTTTGTCATCTCCTACGCAATATTGTTCTGAAAATTTCTTCGCTCGATGCAGCAATTCTTTCTTGTTTAGTGTCTTTAGATTTTCATAAGCACCTTCCAAATTATCTGGCTTTATTTTATTTTTTTTTGACATAATGGGAATTATTTAAAATTAAAAAGCAAACGCTCACTATCAATTCTTACAAAAAGCGCATTTTGACGATGTTTTGTGTCATTTAAACGATTTTTTAACACTTGAGGATCAATTACATATAAATTTAAGAAAAAATCAAAATGAAAATAATATTTCAGAATCTAAGCAAAAAAAATATTAACTTAGCTAAGGAATTATTTGGTTTTTAGTTAATTGAGTTTTAATAGAATTTAATAAAAAATTAAAAATGAACAAAGTTTACACTCCTGCAATCTTCTTACTTTTTTTATTGTTAGCCTGCAAAAAAGAAGCCCCACCTCAACCCAAGCCACTTGAAATTCCAATAGTTCAAGTTTTACAACAAGATGTAAAATTAGAATCTGAATTTACAGGACAAACTTATGGACAATCAGACATCCAGATCAATCCTCGAGTAGATGGCGTTATTCAAAGTCTGAATTTCAAAGAAGGCGGTTTAGTAACCAAAGGACAATTGCTATACACCATTGATCCATTGCCGTTTCAAAACAAAGTTACCGAGGCACAAGGAAGATTAGCTGAAATGCAAGCCCGATTAGCCAAAACAAAATCCGATTATGAAATGATGGAACCATTGGCAAAAATGAATGCCATCAGCCAGAGGGAATATATCGGCGCGAAAGCTGCTTATAGTGCTTCAAAAGCATCAATCGACGCGGCGACTGCGAGTGTAAAAAATGCAAAAATAGAACTCAGCTATTGCAGCATCACGGCTCCAATTTCAGGATTAATCGGGATATCAAAAGTGAGAGTGGGCGATTATGTTCGCCCAGGTCCAGCTTCTGTTTTAAATACTGTTTCTGATTTAGGCGATGTCAGAGTTCGATTCACAATGAGTGAACAGGAATTTCTTCGAATTTTCAGAGAAATGTCAAAAAAAGATTCCGGCTTAAAAAACGAAGCAAAATCAATATCTATTTTATTGTCAGATGGAACACCATATTCTGAAACAGGAAAAATAAGTTTTGCCGACAGACAAATTGATCCTGCTACTGGAGCTGTAACTTTTGAAGCAGCATTTGCAAATCCGCAACAATTGATTCGTCCGGGTCAATACGTAAAAATTCATGTTGTAACCGATATTCATAAAAATGCAATCATAATACCGCAACGTTCTGTTATTGAAATGCAAGGAATTACTCAGGTTTATGTAGTAGGCGCAAACAATAAAGTAGAAATGAAAGAGGTAAAACTTGGTCCAGCATTCAAAGACTCCTACATCATTACTGATGGTTTAACTGCCAATGACAAAATTGCACTTGGAGGCACCTCTCAATTAAAAAGCGGTAATGTTGTAACGCCGCAAATTAAAAAATGGGCTCCGGGAGAAGCAATTAACTAATTCTGTACTAACTAAATAATTTAGAAACATCATTATGGGAGAATTTTTTGTTAGACGACCAATTGTGGCCATGGTAATCAGTATCATTATTATTATACTCGGATTACTGGCTTTACAGAAAACACCAGTAGCGCAATATCCAGACATTGTTCCTCCGTTAGTAAAAATTACTACATCTTTTACAGGAGCAAATGCCATAAACGTAGAACAAGCTGTTGCTACACCAATTGAACAGAAAGTAAATGGTGTAGAAAATATGCTGTACATGAAATCTATCAACACTTCTGACGGAGCGCTTACTGTCGAAGTAACTTTTGATGTAGGTACAGATTTGGATAACGCCAACATGCTTACGCAGAATAAAGAAAAGCAAGCCGAACCGTTTTTACCACAAAGTGTTAAACAACAAGGTGTTTCTATTAAAAAATCACTATCGTTTCCGATGATGATTTTTACCATAACTTCATCAGATCCAAAATATGATGGTGTTTTCCTGAACAACTACGCGTTTATCAATGTAATCGACGCTCTTGCCAGAATAAAAGGTGTGGGTGACTGTTACCTTTTTGCCGGAAGTGAATATTCGATGAGGATTTGGCTTCAGCCGGGCAAAATGAGCAGTCTTGGAGTTACAGTCGATGAAATCAAAAAAGCATTAAACGATCAGAACATGATCACGCCGGGAGGAAAATTTGGTGCTGAACCAGCTCCCGTTGGAACAGATTTCACTTATAGCGTAACACTTCAGGATCGTCTTGTAACTCAAAAACAATTCTCTGAAATTATTGTAAAAAGTAAAGAAGATGGATCAAAAGTACTGCTTCGCGATATTGCCCGAATTGAACTTGGAACTGAAAACTACAGTTCGACTTCTCGCAGAAATGGCAAGCCAACAGCAGCGATAGGAATATTCCAAATGCCAGGAAGTAACGCACTTGACGTTGCCGCAAAAGCGAAAGCTGCAATGGAAGAAATTTCCAAAAGATTTCCAGATAAGGTTGAATATCAAGTTTCGCTGGACACTACAACGGCAATTACCGCTGGGGTTGAAGATATCCTTCATACACTTGTTGAAGCTATTATATTAGTAATCCTTGTTGTATTTATCTTTCTTCAAAACTGGCGCGCCACTTTGATTCCGCTGATTACCGTTCCGGTGTCATTGATTGGAACCATTGCGGTTTTCCCAATGTTAGGATTTTCAATAAATACACTCTCACTACTAGGACTTGTACTCGCAATTGGTATTGTTGTCGACGACGCCATTGTGGTTGTAGAAGCGGTTGTGCATCATATCGAACATGGCAAAACACCGCGGGAAGCAACGATTCAAGCCATGAGAGAAGTTTCTGGTCCTGTAATTGCGATTGCCTTAATTTTGATTGCCGTGTTTGTTCCCGTAGCGATGACGCCCGGAATTACTGGTCGTTTTTATCAGCAATTTGCCATAACCATTGCCGTTTCGGTTGCATTCTCGGCATTTAGTGCCTTGTCACTCAGTCCAGCGCTCTGTGCAATGCTTTTAAAACCCACAAAACCTGTAGAAGAACAAACCGGTTGGCTAGCTAAATTTTTTGCCGGCTTTAACAGAATCTTCGAAAAAGTAACAGGAAAATATATCACTGGCGCTACATTTTTTGCAAAAAAAGCAATACGAATAGTTGTTTTGTTAGCCGTTATTTTGGTCGCTGTTGTTTTTTTAGGCAAAAAAGTACCAGCAGGATTTATTCCCGAAGAAGATCAAGGGTATGTTTTGGTTAACGTAGCAAGTCCGCCAGCTTCTTCATTGCAGCGAACAGATGAAGTTACCAGAAAGATAGAATCTATTTTAGCAAAAGAAGAAACATTAGATTGTTATACAACCATTAACGGATACAGTTTATTAACGAGTTCTTATTTGCCTGCAAATGCATTCATCTTTGTTGGATTAAAACCTTGGGAAGAAAGAACGCTTACAGCCAAACAAATAGCTGATAAACTGAATGCTCAATTTGCAACTCAAATTACGAGTGCTACGGTTATGGCTTTTGGACCACCGGCGATCCAAGGATTAGGAGCTTCAGCAGGTTTTAGTATGATGCTTCAGGATAGAGGTGGAAATACACCTCAATATCTAGCGCAACAAACTCAAGCCTTCATTGCCGAAGCGCAAAAACGTCCTGAAATTAAAAGAATTTACACCACTTATAATGCAGGAACTCCTCAAATTAAATTAGAAATTGATAATGACAAAGCCATGAAATTGGGCGTACCTGTTTCAAAAGTTACCGAGGTGTTGGGAACATTTTTAGGAGGAACTTATGTAAACGACTTCAACCGTTTTGGCCGTCAGTACAAAGTATATTTACAGGGAGAAGCCGTTGACCGTGTTAAGCCAGAAAATCTAAATCTCATTTATGTCAAAAATGATAAAGGCGATATGTTGCCAATATCAACTTTAGTAACAACAACAAAAGTCTCGGGCCCTGATTTTACGAATCGTCTTAATTTATTTAGGTCGGCAGAAATTGGAGGCGCGCCAAACGACGGCTACAGTAGTGCGCAAGCTCTAGACGCTTTAGAAGAAGTCGCAAAAGCAACCCTACCATCTGATATGAGTTACGATTACATCAACTTGTCTTATCAAGAAAAACATTCTCCAGGTGGAGGAATGGTATTTGCCATGGCATTAGTCTTTGTGTTTCTAATTCTTGCCGCACAATACGAAAGCTGGAAATTACCGTTCAGTGTATTGCTTGGAGCACCTTTCGCTGTTTTTGGTGCCTTTTTAGGACTGTTTTTAGCAAGGTTTGGAAGTGATGCATATGTCAACAATGTATTTGCCCAAATTGGCCTCGTATTGTTAATTGGATTAGTTGCCAAAAATGCCATTCTGATTGTGGAGTTTGCCAAAGAAGAATACGAAAAAGGAAAACCGCTTTACGAATCGGCAATGGTTGCGGCCAAACTTCGTTTCCGACCAATTCTAATGACTGCATTTGCATTTATACTTGGAGTAGTTCCTTTATTAACTGCCACAGGAGCCGGTTCACAAGCCCGTATTGTAATGGGAATGGCGGTATTCAGCGGAATGTTAATTGCCACCGTTCTGGGTGTATTAATTGTACCTGGTCTATTTGTAATGATTGAAAACATCGGAAAAAAGAAAGAGGATGATACAATCGATAATGTGGAACCAAATACTACAGACCATGATTAAGAGACATAAAATAATCGTCGTTATATTTATTCTCCTACTTTTCCCTGTGGGTTGTATGGTTGGACCAAAATATAGCAAACCTGAACAGCAAAAATCAGATTCTTATAAAAACGAAAGAAACCTAGACAGTCTGGCAAATGTCACCAATCTAAAATGGTTTGATCTGTTTAATGATGATGTTTTGAAAGATCTGATTAAAAAAGGATTGGAAAACAATTACGACTTAAAAATCGCTGTTTCCAGAATTGATCAGCTTCGCGCCGAATTAGGCTATGCTAAAGCCGATTTGTTTCCGACATTTCAATATGGAGCAACGATAAACAGCAACAAGAAAAACTTAACGCCTTCAAATGCCGGAGCAAGCATGTCTTGGGAGCTGGATTTTTGGGGGAAATACCGTCATGAAAACAATGCTGTACAGGCCGAACTCTTAGCTACTGAAGAAGCCCGTAAAGTTGTGCTTTCAGATATCGTAAGCAATATAGCTTATGCTTATTTTCAAATGCGAAACCTTGATGAACAACTGGAAATTACAAAGTCAACACTTGCAACAAGGGAGAAATACTATAACATTATAAACCAAAGGTTTCAAAGCGGTTATATTTCTGAAGTTGATAAAGTACAGATTGAACAACAAGTTGCAATTGCTGAAGCCGCGATTCCGAATATTCAAAGACAGATAACGTACCAAGAAAATGCAATTGCATTGCTTACTGGTCAACTTCCTACTGAAATTCCGCGAGGAAAAAGCAATACTGAATTGCGTATTGTCAGCGAAATTCCACTTTCACTTCCGTCTGCGTTATTAGAAAACAGACCTGATGTTAAAGCTGCCGAATTACGATACAGAGCTGCTAATGAAAGAATTGGCGTAGCTCAAGCAATGCGTTTTCCGTCTCTGAATTTAGCTGCAATAGCAGGATTTGCAAGTGCCGACTTAAGTAATTTATTTTTAGGAAGTTCTTATCTACAAAATGCATCGGCAGGAATCGCAGGTCCGATATTTGCTTTTGGAAAAAACAAAAGAAGAGTCGAAATCAACAGACAACAAGCAGAGCAATTCAAATTTATTTATCAAAAAACCTATATTGGCGCCGTTTCAGAAGTAGAACAATCGATACAAAATGTCAAAACTTACAAAGAAGAATGGCAAGCCCGCAACAGACAAGTTCAGGCAGCTTTGATAAACTTTAACCTTTCCCGCGAAAGATATGACAGTGGCTACGTTTCTTACCTAGAGGTTTTAGATGTAGAAACCAACTTATTCAATGCACAATTGAGTCTAGCACAATTATCTGAAAGACAATTGAGCTCAATGGTTGAATTGTATAAAGCACTTGGCGGGGGATGGAGCTTATGAGGCTCAAAGGTTCATAGAGGCAAAGGTTCAAAGGTTTCTCAGTATATTATAAAAAACAAAAAAGCACTATAAAAATAGTGCTTTTTTAATCTTTGTACCTCTGTACCTTTGCTTCTTTGAACCTAAGGAATTAACAGAATTCGTTAAACGCATCTTGCAAATTCTCAGCGATCATTTCAGCTGGGCGTCCTTCAATGTGGTGACGCTCTAACATGTGAACCAATTCTCCGTTTTTGAACAAAGCCATAGATGGCGATGATGGAGGAAAAGGAAACATATGTTGTCTTGCAGCGTCAACAGCTTCTTTGTCAACACCAGCAAAAACTGTAATAAGATGATCTGGTTTTTTAGCGCCTTCTAAACTCATTTTTGCTCCCGGACGTGCATTTCTAGCAGCACAACCGCAAACAGAGTTTACAACAACTAAAGTGGTACCTTCAGCTTTGATAGCATTTTCAACAGCTTCAGCACTATGTAAATCTTGAAAACCAGCAGAAGTTAATTCAGCTTCCATAGGTTTTACCATTTCTTGTGGATACATATTGTTTATTTTTAAATTTTACTTTTGAACTGCAAAGTTACAAAGTTTACCCGCAACTACTTAATTTGAAGTATAAAGTTTTGTTATAGTTCGATTGATATTTTATACATTGGCAAATTGCGCGGAGATTTGACAGATTTAAGCAGATAAACGCAGATCTTTTATAAACTTTCGCAATGAGATCATCAAAAACAAATGTGCTGTAGCAAGTTCTAGGTTTTTAAACCGCGATTTGATTTCCTTTTTTATCCGGAAACTGATAATTATACTTTTTCAAATGGCTATTTGCGCCTTTCGATTTACGTGTGGTGGCCAAAATAGTAGTCTTTTTTTCCTCTGATATTTCAATCGTTGAAAGATAACTCGATAAGTACGTTTTAAGTGTTTGAATTTTATCAGCCTCGATCGAGTAAATTATTTTCTTTCCCTGATGTTTTACCTTTAGAAGATTTGCCTTTTTTAATTCGAGTAAATGTTTTGATATTGTTGATTGCGCGAGCGGAATCAATTCGACAATTTCGCCGCAAGTTCTACAATCCCTTTTCCATAATATTGTCATTATCTGGATTCTGACAGGATGCCCAAGTGCTTTGCAGATTTTCCCTATCGCATCTGTTTCTAGATCAAATTTTAAACGCTTAGATGTTCCCATAAATCTATTAATTCTTTCTTTTATCGTAAAAAATCGATATTATTTTAGAATCAACAAATCTAGATATCCGCGCATTGTTTTAATTCTCAAAAAAGCCATTAAAATAAGCAGATAAGACACTTAAAGTTGAAAGCCAAACCAGAACCACTTCTACTTGAAAATAACTCGAAATAAAGCTTTTATAAACGGAACCTTCGGACATTTCATAATCACTTGAAAATCTTCAAATAAGTTTGTTTCCTCATCTAAAAACTTCAGAATCAAATTAGGATTTCCTTTTTTGAATAAAGAAGAAAAAATCGAACTTCCTAATTCATTGTGGCGATACAGAATGTCCAAAAGCAATAAATCATAAAACCAAAACCGGCTTTTTTTATGAAACGCTTTCATTTTTAAATTTTCATTTTGAAGAAAAGAAACCAATTCCGACGATTTTTTATCCGAATTTTTAAAAGTATAACCCGTACTTGCTTTTGTCCATCCGCCAGCGGTGCCAATATTTAAAACTCTTTTTGTGTTTTTCTTCCAAAAAGGATAGCATGTCATTGGGATACTTCCCTGCTCATTTTCAAGAATTTCAAATTGATTTACACCGAGTTTTTCCAAGTAAATTTGGATTTCATTTTCGTATTCTTCTTTCGGAAGGAGATTGCCTGAGAACAAAGTATATTCAACCAAAGCTTCGGTTTCAGAAGTTGGCAAGACGTACATAAATCGTGTATTTTCTTTTTGTACTACCGAAAAATCCATAAAAGTTACTTTTTCAGAATCAAAAACGGCAGCTTCTGTTTTTACAAACCAGCCAATAAAATGCTGCTGCAAAACCGGATATTTATTTTGACTTTCGGCGAAAGCCTTTGCATAAATGCTGTTGAATAAATAATTGCAGGTATATCGGTTTTCTTCTGTTCCGACAAAAACATGCGTTTCGAGTTCGTTGATATCGGTTACTTTTTCGTTTAAAAAAGTAATATTGGTTTCTTTTGAAATCGTTTCAAAAACAAAATCATAAAAATCCAAACCTTTGATTTTGCAATATGAATAAGGCTTGATCGTTAAATCACGATTAAAATTTTCATTGGCAAATAAAGCCAAATCCCATTTTTTAGAAATAACCGAATTCCAGACTGAGTCTTCTTTTTCCCAAAAACACCAAGTTCTGTCGTTGGTTTTCTTTATGTCTTTATCCAACAATAAAATCGATTTATTTGAGAATTCCCCCGATAAAACCATTTTGTAAATCGTCATTAAAGCCGCCAGACCAGTTCCTGTAAAAATGTAGTCGAAATGTTTGATTTGAGAAGAATTCATTCTCAAAAATAAGAAATTTTATTTGTTCTGTTTTTCCAAAAAAAACTTAAAACCGCAAAACAATTGTTATTTCATATTGCCGTTTGTTTAAAATAGCATTTAATTCTATCTTTAATATTTTAAAAACGTAACTTCTCTGCCATGCATAAACTAATTCTTTTCGTCAAGACGTATGAGCCTGATTTTAAAACAGCTTACAAACTCCTGGATTCGATTGATAAGTTTAACAAAGACAATATTCCGGTTGTGATTTCGGTAAATGATGATCATTTTGATCTATTAAGAAAAGACTGTTTTGAAAAGTATAGAGTATATCGCGATTCTGAAATTATCAAAACTACAATTACTAATGGCTGGCGTTATCAGCAAATCATAAAATGCAATGTTCACAAATTAAATATCTGCGAAAATTACCTTGCCATCGATTCTGATTCGGAGTTTATCAGGGATTTTTATTTTTCCGATTTTATGTATGATGAAAATACACCTTATACGGTGATGCAGGAATCAAAAGATTTGCTTGAGATGACAGAAAGAGTCAAAATGGATTCTGAAAATCTGTTTTTCAAAAGAGCGCTGCGAGATACGCGTTCGTTTTTTGGCAACAAAGGCAAAGAATGGGATTATGGCCCAAATCCCTACATCTGGAATTGCAAAGTTTGGGAACATTTTAATGATGTTTTTCTAAAAGAAAGAAATCAAAATTTTGATGAATTTTTTACCGAAATTGACAAGAAAAGTTATTCTCCATCTGATTGTGTAATTTATGGCGAATATTTGCTGAAAACAAGATTGATCGACATACTTCCAATTGGAAGCCTTTTTAAAGTTTACCATTACAAAGAGCAATATGAAATTGAAATGGATCTTTTAAGCATCAAACAACTTAGCAAAATTTATCTTGGTGTTATTTATCAAAGCAATTGGATGCAAAAGAAAAAAAAGTGGTACCAATTTTTTTAAAGAAGTAAAAGCAAACCCAATTCTACAGAAAACCTTAAAATGATTCCAAAAGATTTAAAACCCAAGAAATTCAACGAGCTGTAATGAAAAAATTCAGCAATGAATCGCATTTTGAGCAAATGGACGAACATTTTCTCAAAACAGTCTGATTGTTATTACATTAATTTCACAAAAAGTCATTTTACCTATGAAAGTTTTATATTTCTATCCCGAAAATCCGTTAAACAAAACACAAGGAAATAATGCAAGAGCCTTAAAATTATTAGAATATTTTAGAGACAGAAATGTAACAGTTGATTTTGTCAGCATACCAACACCAACATATAATGAAGATGAAATCAATAAACTTAAAGAACAAAATCTGATTTCAAAAGGTTTTTTACTGCCAATGTTTATTAGGAAGAAAAATCAAATACGTTACTTATTCTTTTATTCACTTCCTAGCAGCCTTAAGCTAAAAATTGGATTATATGACAGAACCCGATTAAATCATGTCAAAGCTTTTAATGCTATTTTAAAAGCAAATGAATATGATATTATTTTGATTTCGTATATCTATTGGTCAAAATTAGTCAAGAACAGCCCAAACATTAAAAATACCAAATTAATGATTGATACGCATGACTTTTTAACCTCTCAATTTCAAAAACAAAAAAGATTTAAATTGGGTAGATTCTTTCAAAAAGAAATAGAAATCTTAAGCCGTTTCGATAAAATTTTGGTAATTTCTCCAGAAGAAAAATATCTTTTTTCTCAATTTATTGATAAAGAAATAGCACTCGCAACTCATGCGCTGCCATCAAATAAAAATTCTAAAACGGCTCCAAAATATGACTTGGTTTATGTTGCCAGCGACAATGACCACAATATCAATGGTGCCAACTGGTTTTTTAGCAATGTTTATCCTTTGCTGTCAAAATCTATAAAAATTGCCGTGATTGGAAAAATCAACAAACATATTGGCGAATTCGCTAATGTTGAAAAAATCAGTTTTATTGAAGATCTGAATGACGTTTATCGTCAGAGCAAAATTGCTATATGCCCAATGTTGAGCGGTACAGGAATCAAGATTAAAGTGATCGAAGCTTTGTCTTTTGGCATTCCGGTGGTTTGCAACGAAAGAGGTTTAGATGGTTTGCTCAACAAAACCAATAATGGATGTTTGGTTTCAAATAATCCAAATGAATTTGCGGGCTACATTCATCAATTATTAAACGATGAAAACTTTTACAATACAATTAGTTCAGAAGCAACTTCGTTTTTTGACAAACACCACAGTATTGAAGCAAACTATAAAGCACTAGATGAAGCATTCGGAATTACAAGCAATCAAGCGAATTAAATACGGACTCTAAAGCTTGAATTGAAAATGGCTCAAGACTTTTCTCTGAATTTTGCTGTAATTCGAGCCAGAGCGCTTTATCATTGTACAAATCGACTATTGCAGATGCAAAATCTTTTTCATTGTCATAAATTAAAGCGTTTTTTTCATGAACGAGATTCATTCCCTCTGCACCAATAGACGATGTAATTACGGGCAGAAAATATTCAAAAGCTTGTCCTACTTTCCCTTTTACGCCAGCTCCGTAACGCAAAGGCGCGATCATCATTTTGTTTTTGGTAAAAAGTGGCTTTATATCTGAAATATAGCCATGAAAAACAAATCTTGAATCATCAATTTTTTTAATTTTTTCATTGACATTCCCAATAATATTGACTTTTATGGAATTGTCGTATTTCCAAACAATTGGCATTATTTCATGGTACAAATAATAAACAGCGTCAATATTTGGTTCGTGCTGCGAGCCAATAAAAAGAATGTCTTTGCGCTTTTCAAAAGGAAGCGCTTCCTCTTTATTGATTTTTTTATAATGAATATTTGAAATGGTAATCAATTTTTCTGGTTCTACATATTTTGACATAATCTCCTTTTCGATATCCGAAATAGTTGCGATAAAATCTACATTTCGAGACAGTTTTGTCTCAATATATAAAAATTTCATGTAGTTTTTTCGGAGGGAAATTCGTTTTGGATCGATGTTAATTCCTCTTTTATAGCGCAAAAAGTGAATGTCGATCATATCAAAAATTGTTTTCGAATCGGGAAGAATCTGAAGCACTTTGCTCAAATTATAATTCAAGCTTCTTGCGCCGAAAAACCAGACTAAATCGACTTTCGGAACCGTTTTTATAAAATCAAAATATGTATTGAATTCATTATTTTCGACATACACAATAACACCCAAATCACTGAAATAGTTGACATAGTAGTTCATCCTAAAGGTATTTTTTGAACAAATGATGCAGTTGTAGCCTTTAGCCTTAAAAAACAAAATGATTTCTTTAAGTCTGTTTGAACCCGAATCATGTTCAGGCGTGAGCATATAAATGCTGAAAAAAACAATAGTTTTATTTGATGGATTATAAGTATCGTAATTTGGTATAGATTGATCGTCCTGGCTCTTAATAACTTCTTTTCTTTTACAGAAGCGCTTAATATTTTTAAGTATCCCCATATTTTCCTCGTTGAATATGCTAAAAGCTGTCAAAAATTAACAACTGCTAAAGCTTAATTTGGCTATTATCTCAATGTCAATTGTAAAAAATTCAGAATCTATTATAAATAAAAACTCACTTTTTATTTTTTTTATTATCCGAAAAACATGAAAAATTGTAAAATCAATAACTTACAGAACTTACTTAGCTGATTATCAACAGTATTTAATTTCACTCAGCTTTCAACTAATTTACAAATAAATTTCAAAAATAATTGTACCTCAACAGATTATCTTTAAAACTTTATTAACGAACAGCTTTGGCGATCAAGACGTTTTTTACAGAAGAAGTTTTTCCAAAAGAATTTTAAAATCCTTAATACTCAAATAGTTGTTGTATTGTAGCATAATTTCGTTTTTCTCATTCAAAACGCACAAAACCGGATAGGTAATCTGATTATTAATTGTTCCGAGTTGTAGCGCCAGTTCATGAACTCCAACATTATTTCCCGAGGGCTGAAATTTAAAAACGTGATTATTAAAAGTAATCTCTCTTTTTTCTTCAGCATTAAAATCAACGAAATAGAAATCGGAGTTTAGTTTTTCGATAATTTCCTGATTTTTAAATGTTGTCGCTTTCATTCTTTGGCAAAACTGGCACCAATCAGTATGAATGAAAACAATTATTTTTCGTTTTTGAATTTGCTGCAGCTTTTCAATTTCTTCAAAAGAATTGCTTTTCAGCTGACAAAAAACTGTCGCTGAAATTCCCAAGAAGAATATTAATAGATATAGCTTTTTCATTTGTTTTTTGTTTTGCCACTGATTGCACAGATTAAGAGGATTATTTGGTTTCGTGCAAAATTTTCCGCCACGAATTTCACGAATTAGCACAAATTCAATAATATCCATTCGCTAAAAATTTGTGTTAATTCGTGAAATTCGTGGCGAAAAAAAATCAGCGTAAAGTATATCGAAATCCTAAAAACCCACGAATCGTCTGATTTTGTCCATAAACATAAGTCGTGTCAAAAGTCAAACCATACGGATTATCAGGCGTTACCAAAACTTTCCCATTTGAATCATATTGCACATTTTTATCAAAAGGATCGTTGGTTCTCGAAATCAAAAACGGATTATTTTGCATAGGCGTAAAATTTAGCAAGTTTTTGATTCCGCCATAAAGTTCAAAATTCCTCAAACCCGTAAATGTAAACTGAATATTCTGAATGCTGTACCAAGGTGAATTTGGACTTCTCGGATCGGTTTCGCTCAACAGTGGCAATTTCATCGGACTGTAAACATTCCCGGTATAATCAAGTAGTAAATTCCAAGGTTGTATTTTGTATGAAATACTCCAAGTTGCCGTGAAATTCTCTGTTAGAAAAGGTCGTTCAGAAATTCCGTTCTGCACATTTTTATTATCCAAAAACGTTGCGCCCACAATAAACTTTAACCCAGACGGAAAATTAAGATCAACATTTGTGCTTATTCCTTGGCTTAATGCATATCCGTCGATATTATCGTAAATTATCTTATTTGGGTCACTTTCATAGTCAGAAATGATTTTATTGCTAAAACGCGTATAAAAAGCCGTTGTTTCGATGCCCATAAAAGTTCCGTTGCCAAAGTTTATTTTCTGAATATAATTCAAATTCACATTTATTGATTGTTCGGGTTTCAAATCATTTGCAATTACAACATCTCTCGAACCCGTCAACGCGGCATGATCTTCGGTAAATAAGTTCACCACCCGAAATCCGGTTCCGGCATTTAATCTAAAAATCGTGTTTTCATTGGCTTTGAATCGATAAGCAAATCTCGGAGTAAAAATCGAACCGTGAATCGAATTGTAATCATATCGCATTCCCAGCAAAACTTGGCTTTTTGGAGAAAATGTAATTTCGTCCTGAACAAAAATTCCCGGAAGCCAAGTATTTTCAGCTTCTTTTGTCGCCGTCGTATTATCGTCATAATAAGAATATCGACTAGCAATTCCGGCCAATAAATCATTTCTGCCGATTTTTTTATCCCAAGTCAGTTGCAGAAAACCAATTTTCTGATTCGCGATATACGAAGTTGTTCCGTAACGGCTGTCTTGATAATGCACATTTCCAGAAAACGAAAGCATCAGTTTTTCTTCAAATGGCAATTGATAACTTCCAATCAATTCGGCTCTTTTGGTATAAATACTTTCGCCATAAATTTCGTCGCCTCCACGGAATTTCTTTTCCCAACGTACATCTCCGCCCCAGCGATCTTCATACATTCCGCGCGCTGCAATCGTAAAAAGACGATTATTATTTCGTAGAAAACTCCATTTATTAAAAACCGAAATTCGGTCAGAAAGCGTCACATCCGTAAAATTGTCTTTGTCTTTATCAATAACCTGATTGTAATTGAAATAATTGATGCCTAAAAGCGCTTTCGCTTTTTTTCCCACATTGAATTTCATTCCGAGATCAAGATTGTTTTCGAAATAAGTTGTCGTAAAATAATCGGCAGAAAACATTGGAGCGTTTATTGGACTTTTGGTAATAATGTTGATCAAACCGCCAACCGCTTCACTGCCGTAAAGTGACGACGCCGGACCTTTTACGATTTCTATTCGTTCGACCAAAGAATTCGGAATTCCGGATAAACCGTAAACCGTCGAAAGACTGCTCACAATTGGCATTCCGTCAATCAAAACCAAAGTATAAGGGCCTTCCAATCCGTTGATGTGAATATCGCCCGTGTTGCAGACACCGCAATTCAACTGTGGCCGAACGCCATTTATATTTTGAAGCGCATCATAAATACTTGGCGTCGGATTTTTTTTGAAGAAAACCGGAGAATAAACCTCAACCGGAACCGCGCTTTCTAATCTTTTTACAGGTTTTAAAGTTCCTGAAACTACAACTTCATTAAGTTCGTTTTGGTCTTCAGTCAATTCAAAATCAAGACTTAAATTTTGATTTTCCAAAACCGAAATTTTTTGGGTTATTGTTTTGAATCCTGTCGAGGTTACATGTATTTTATAACTTCCGTTCGGAACATTTTCTAATTTATAAAAACCCAAAGAATCAGCTTGTGTTTTAAAGTTTGTATTTAACAAACTTATATTAATTTCCTGTCCAACAGGAATTAGTCCGTCAATTTTTCCTGATATATTTTGTGAGTAAAGGCGTGTAGCAGAAATTATTAATATTGTCAAAAATAAATATTTCATTGTATTAAAATTAATTTTAGACAAAACTAAAAATTAAATTTGACAAACATTATCTTTAGGTGAAATAATTTTAAACGGATTGAATTCAATGTGTTAGATTTTTATTTAAACACATAGAAACATAGATTTTTTTTTAAAATCTGAAATAAAGATTATTGAAAAAGCTAGCTTTCATACATAGTCCCGAAGCATTGGGATGTGTTAATGCAAGTGAAACGCCTTTCAACAGTGTGATAGACTATGTTTCTATGTGTTTAAAATTTCATCAAGCAAAATCTTCATCAACAAGATCTTTATTTATAACCGCTCCGGCGAAAGAACCAGTAGAAATTGCAATCGCCACAGATCGCATTTGAGTGGTGCAATCTCCACTCGCATAAATTCCCTGAATATTTGTTTTTTGCATGGCATCGACTTTTAATAAACCTTGTTCATTTATATCGCACCCTAAATTTGCTGGTAATGAACAATGTTGTTCGAATGGCGGTCTAGCATAAATGGCTTTTACTTCAACTTTTTCCTGATTTTTGAAAACGATATTCGAAACATATCCTTCATTATGTTCAAACGAATCTATTTCTTCTTCAAAAATTGAAATACCTTTTTTCTTCAGAATTTGAGTTTGTTCCAAAGTCAAATCTGATTTTCCATTTGTGCACAATCTCAAATCTTTCGTCCAGTTTGAGATTAATTTAGCGTATTCAAAAGCCATTTCGCCATTTGCAATAATCGCTGTTTTTTCGTTTTTCACTTCATAACCATGACAATACGGACAATGCAAAACCGAAATCCCCCAACAATCTGCAAAACCTTTTATCTCCGGAAACAAATCTTTGACTCCGCTTGCGAACAAGATTTTGCGTGAATTGAAAGTTTCACCAGATTCAGTTACAACTTCAAATCCTTTGTCTTTTTTGATTGCTTTTACAGCAAATCCGTTATAAAAATGAACGGTTTTGTAAAAATCAACTTGTAATTTGGCTTTCGCCGAAATAACCGCCGGCTTTTCACCATCTTGCGTAATGAAATTATGAGAATGAGGTGTTTGTCTGTTGCAAGGCAAACCGCTGTCGATCACCAAAACTTGACGAAGGGAACGTCCCAAACTCATTGCTGCAGAAAGCCCACTATAACTTCCGCCAATGATAATCACTTCAAAATCTTTCTGTTTCATAATCTTATTTTTTAATGATTTTCTTTTTTGTGTAACTTGTAATTCAACAAATGTCCAATGATCATTCCGATTCCTCCTAAGTAAATTAGATCAAGATGCATCTCAAAAACTATTTCACTCAAAATACTGATCCAAATTAGACTCATCGAAACAACCAAAATTGACGACACCAAAAGCGATGATTTTTTTATAATTTTGATTACTGCAAATAAACCGAAAGAAGCAAAAATCAAATCGATTATTGGATTGTGAATTAGTCCTAAAGGAAGGATGGTCAAAATAGGAAAAAGCAAACAATGGACAAGGCAAAATGTCGCGCTTGAGATCCCTAAAATATCATAAAAAGATGCCGTTATTTTCTTCATATTTTTCTATATTTGCTTAATGCAATTTAGTTGCAAATATATCACAATTTTATCAATTGCAACATTGTTGCGATAAAATTTTTAATTTAAAAAAATGAAAGCTACACGCAACACCACAGCAAAGACAGCCGTTTTAGAGATTTTTGAGAAATCAAAGACCGCATTATCACATTCAGAAATTCAAAAACAATTGAACGATGTTTGCGATCGCGTCACCATTTATAGAATTCTTGACCGTCTAGTTAATGATGATATTGTGCACAAAATTTCCAACCTCGACGGAACGGTAAAATACGCAAAATGTAACCATTCTAATCAGCGTGTTCACATACACAACCATGCTCATTTTAGCTGTGAAAACTGCCACGAAATTACTTGCCTCGAAAATGTAAAACCGAGTTATATTATGCCTCATAATTACAAAGTGAAAGAGATCAATTTTACTTTGTCTGGATTGTGCCCGAATTGTTTGAATTCTAACATCTAAGTTTTAGACTCGCCTAAAAATATTGTTATACGAATATGATTTTTCTATATATTTGTTAAAACAACATTTTTTAAAATGACCAAATCTTTAGAAGAAGTAAACCAATCGGTTGCTACAGAACATAAAAAAACCGGATTCAGGAAAATTTTAGCCTTTTTGGGTCCCGCCTACTTAGTCAGCGTGGGATATATGGATCCCGGAAACTGGGCGACAGATATTGCCGGCGGAAGCCAATTTGGTTATACGCTTGTCTGGGTTTTATTGATGAGTAACTTAATGGCGTTGCTTCTGCAGAGTTTAAGCGCGCGTCTGGGAATCGTGACACAACGCGATCTCGCACAAGCTTCACGAGAAACCTATTCAAAATACATCAATTACATTTTATATTTTCTGGCAGAAATAGCCATTGCCGCCTGTGATCTAGCCGAAGTACTCGGAATGGCGATCGGAATTAATCTTTTATTTGGAATTCCATTGCTTGAAGGTGTTTTAATTACCGTTCTGGACACTTTCCTCCTATTGTTCTTAATCAATAAAGGAATTCGTAAAATGGAAGCATTCATAATCGCTTTAGTTGCGATTATTGGGTTTTCATTCATTTTCGAAATGATTTTTGCCGAACCAGAAATTCATAAAATCATCAGCGGACTTGTTCCTTCTATTCCAAATTCGGCTGCCTTGTACATCGCAATCGGAATTATTGGAGCCACTGTAATGCCTCACAATCTTTATCTGCACTCGTCTTTGGTGCAAACCAGAAAATTTGATCGAACGCCAGCCGGAATCAAGCAAGCGTTGAAATACAACTTAATCGACTCTACAATTGCATTAAATTTAGCCTTTTTCGTAAACGCCGCAATTTTAATTTTGGCGGCAGCTACCTTCCATAAAAACGGAATGTTTGAAGTCGGTGAAATTCAAGATGCTCACAAATTTCTAGAACCTTTATTAGGAAACAAATGGGCTCCGAGATTATTTGCAATTGCCTTAATCGCCGCAGGACAAAGTTCAACCGTAACGGGAACGCTAGCTGGACAAATCGTTATGGAAGGTTATTTGCATTTGCGTATTCAACCTTGGGTACGACGCATTATAACGCGCTTAATCGCCATCGTGCCGGCCTTAGTCGTGATTTATATCTATGGCGAAAGCGTTACAGGAAAATTATTGATTTTGAGCCAAGTCGTTTTGAGTCTTCAATTAGGATTTGCTATTATTCCGCTAATTCATTTCGTAAGCGACAAATCAAAAATGAATGGATTCCATATTTCAAGAACCACACAAATTCTTTCCTGGATTATCGCTTCAATCATTGTTTCGCTGAATGCAAAATTAGTTTACGACGAAATTACGTCATGGCTTGAAAATTCAAATCATCCAGTGGTTCTTTGGTTTACCGTTGTTCCGCTAGCTTTTGGGTTCTTGGCTTTACTTTTATACATCGTTTTCAAACCTTTTATTGCAAAAGCAAAATTGAAAACCGTCAATCATTCGCCTCATAATCTGAAACTTCAATTTACACCAAAAGAAAGCCACAGCATTCAAAACATTGCGATTTCTGTCGATTTTTCAAAAGCTGATGAAGCTGCTTTAAACAAAGCTTTTGAATTGGGCGGAAACGAAACACAATACACGCTAATCCACATTGTAGAAACCGTCGGTGCATTAATGTACGGCGTAAACGTTCATGATCATGAAACCACAATAGATGAAAAATTATTATTAGAATATCAAGATATGCTTTCGAAAAAAGGATTCAAAATCAAAACCGAGCTTGGATTTGGAAAACCCAACAATGTAATTCCGAAAATCATAAACGAAGGCAATTTTGACATTCTCGTCATGGGAACCCACGGCCATACTGGATTAAAAGATATTCTTTTTGGTACAACCGTAGATAAACTGCGACATAAAATTTCGATACCTTTGTTGATAGTAAAATAGTTGCTAAGGTTCTAAGATGCTGAGATTTTATTTTGGAATCTTTAAACTTAGAACCTCAGTATCTTAGAACCTTAGAATCTTTAAAAAAAATGACTTTTTCAGAAGAAAACTACTTAAAATCAATATACCACCTCACGGCAGCTTTAGAAACCGAAGTGAGCACAAATGCTATTGCTGAAATGATGGAAACGAAAGCATCATCGGTTACTGATATGCTTAAAAAGCTGGCAGAAAAGGATTTAGTGAATTATAAAAAATACCAAGGGGTTTCGTTGACCGAAAACGGAAAACTTGCTGCTAAAATGATTGTTAGAAAACATCGTTTATGGGAAGTTTTTTTAGTTGAAAAACTAAATTTCAGCTGGGATGAGGTTCATGAAATTGCCGAACAATTGGAACACATCAAATCGGAACAATTGATTAACCGTTTGGATGATTTTCTAGGAAATCCGACAGAAGATCCACACGGCGACCCGATTCCAGACGCAAATGGACGAATAATTAAAATCGAAAAACAGCTTTTGTCTGAATTAGAAGAAAGTCAAACGGGAGTTTGTGTAGGCGTAAAAGACACTTCTTCTGAATTCCTGAAATATCTGGACAAACAAGGAATTGCTTTGGGGTCTAAGATCGAATTTCTCTCTAAAGAATCCTTCGATTTATCTGTCCGAATTAATGTTGACGGCAAGGAATTGTCGATTTCTAATAAAATCGCTTCAAATTTGTTTGTGAAGCTGGTTTAAGGTTATTTCGCAAAGATTCACCAAAAGTTTCGCAGAAAAACACAAAGACTTATGCTTTTGTCAGGCTGAGCGAAGTCGAAGCCCGTTTGCTGAATCACTTTGCGGGGCTTCGACTTCGCTCAGCCTGACAAAAAAGTAACTTAAATTATTTACACAATCCCCTTCTCAATCATTTCCAGCATTACTGGCGAAGCATTTTTAAATGTCGGAGGTTGTTCGATAATACTTCCGGCGTTCTTTTTATTTACTTTGAACGTAACGTCGTTGTCTGTTGTAAATAAAAGTGCTGTTAAGAAAGGCTTTTTGATGTAAGTTCCTAAAATCATCAAAGCTTCATCTAAAGTATGAATGCTTTCGATTTCTTCTGTTTTATAACGGGAAGTCAATGAAATAGAGAATGTATTGTCTTCATTCAGAACAAGTCTGAAATAGATGTTTTTTATTTCGGTGTCGCCCATAGTTTTTGCCAAAGTCAATTTTGCGAAAGTTCCGTTTTGGATGCTTTCTTTAACTCGTTCACAAAAAAGGGCAAATATTGGTTCGTACATTTTTTTTAAAGGTGCTAAGGTTCTGAGATGCTGAGGGACTAAGATTTTACAATCTTTGTCTATTATTTTAACCGCAAAGGTCGCAAAGATTTACGCAATGTTCGCTAAGTTTTTAAATTTTCTTGCGTGCTTTGTGTAATCCCTTGCGACCTTTGCGGTTAGAAAAAAAATTATTTTCCTGTAAATTCAGCTTTACGTTTTTCTAAAAATGCCGTGGTTCCTTCTTTAAAATCCTGTGTTCCGAAACATTTTCCGAATGATTTAATTTCGGTATCAAATCCGTTTTTGCCATCTTCAAAATTAGCGTTGATTGCTTTAATTGCTTTTGCGATTGCAAACGGAGCATTTTTAATGATTTTTTGGGCAATAGTAGTTGTAAACGATAGAAGTTCTGTTTGAGGTACAACATGATTTACCAAACCGTATTGTTTTGCTTCTTCAGCAGAAATCATCGCTGCAGTCATAATCATTTCCATTGCACGTCCTTTTCCAACTAATTGCGGCAAACGTTGTGTTCCACCGTAACCCGGAATCAAACCTAAAGTCACTTCTGGCAATCCCATTTTTGCATTGTCTGAAGCTACTCTAAAATGACAAGCCATTGCTAATTCTAATCCGCCTCCAAGTGCAAAACCATTTACTGCTGCAATTACCGGTTTTTTAAGATTTTGGATAAAATCAAATAACAATTCCTGACCTTCCGCCGCTAATTGTGCGCCTTCAACAATTGTATAATTTGCAAATTCCGAAATATCGGCTCCGGCTACAAAAGCTTTTTCACCGCTTCCAGTTAAAATTATCGCGCGAACATCATCATTTTTGCTCAATAATTTGATTGCTTTACTCAGGTCACTGATGGTTTCTTTGTTTAAAGCATTCAATTTAGCCGGTCTGTTGATTGTAATTGTTGCAATTTTTTCTTCAATAGCAATTAAAATATTTTCGTAATTCATGACGCTGATTTTATGAGTTTGTAATAGGCAAAGAAACCCTAAAAGTGGTGCCTTTTCCGTAAGTTGACTCAAAGGTAATTGTTCCTTTGTAATTTTCTATAATGTTTTTTATAATTCCGAGTCCAAGTCCCATACCGCTGGTTTTAGTGGTGAATTTTGGTTCGAAAATTCGGCCGATATCTTGTTTCTGGATTCCAATTCCGTTGTCTTTTACGTCAATTTCAACATTGTTATTTATTCGTTTAACCGAAACAACTATTGATTTTTGAAACTGGCTTTCCGGAATGGCTTGTGTTGCATTTTTAACCAAATTGGTAATCACACGAATCAATTGCGTACGATCCATTTTAGAAATAATTTCTTCTTCTTCTTTTTCAAAGACAATATAATCTTCGTTGAAAATATCCAAAGCCAATTCGACAACCTCAACAACATTCAAGGTTTCGTTTTGCTGCGCCGGCATCGAAGCAAAGTTCGAAAACGCCGAAGCTACCGCCGTCATCGTATCAATTTGCTGAATTAAAGTTTCTGAGTAATCATTCATTTTCTGTTTGACATCAGGAGCTGAAGGATCAAACTTTCTCTGGAAACTTTGAACCGTCAAACGCATCGGCGTAAGCGGATTTTTAATTTCATGCGCTACCTGTTTTGCCATTTCACGCCACGCTTCTTCACGCTCGCTTTGCGCTAATTTTATGGCGCTGGTTTCGAGTTTGTCCACCATTCCGTTATAGGCTTTAATCAGAAAGTTGACTTCTTTACTATTCGCTTCTAATACAATTTTCTCATTTTTCTGATCCAAATTGGTTTCTTCTAAACGGTCTGAAATTGTTTTAAGCGACTTTGTGATATAAGTTGAAAGGAAATAAGCTAATCCAAAAGCCACAATCAGCATGAAAGAATAGACTTGACTTAAGCGAATTAAAAAGGTATTCAGCTCATTGTCATAATAGCCGTCGTCTTCTAAATAGGGAAGATTCAGGATTCCTAGTGGTTTGAATTTTTCATCTTTGATCAAACTGTACGAAGATCGGTTTTTAACGCCGTCGATCGTTTTAATGTCTACAAAACGCTTTTCAATCGAGGAACGGACTAATTTCAAAATATATTCAGGAATTGGCGGAGGCGCTTTATCAACTGCAAAAGACTCTTTTGACGATTTTAGAAGTTTTCCGTCAAGACTGTAAATATTGATTTCAATTTTGTGAATCTGCGCTAGTTCATGGATTTTATCTTTAAAAATCAAATCCAGATTCTGAGTTTTCAGCGGATAAGTAGTAGTCGAAAGCACATAATTGATATGCTCTTTAACTGCATTTTCTTTTCGTTCTAAACGTTCTTGATGATATTCTTTAGCCTCAGTCTTAAACTGAATAATCGAAATCGAAGCCAATAAAAAAGATGCCACAACAATCAATACAATCATCGACAGGAAAATCCTGGTACGAAGTGAAAGCATTGACATTTTGAAGTTGTTAAACATAATTTTCTTTTTTGCCACGACCCGAGCGATAGCGAACAGGCAAAGCAATTACACGAATTTACGCTAATTATTTTTTTCTGCCACAGATTAAAATGATTAATAGGATTATACTCCTCGCTAAAAAATCATTAAAATCTATTTAATCTGTCGCAAAAAGCATCAAACCTAATTCGTGCTAATTGGTGAAATTCGTGGCAACTTTTTTATTTCTTCTCACGAATACGCTTATAAAAACGGAAACCCAGCATAATTAAAACCGAAAACAATATAATTCCGATTACGCCGAAAATCCAATTGATGGCACTTTTTAAAACTACTAAAAAGACAACGGCAAACAAAATAATCGTTGCGCCTTCGTTCCACAAACGCATAAAATTATTGGAATATTTTACCTCACCTCTTTGCAGTTGTTTAAAAATCTGATGACATTTTCCGTGATATAAATATAAAAGGAAAACGAAACATAATTTCACATGCATCCATGATTGTGTAAGCCAAATATGCCCAGCATCTGTAAAGAGCAACATCCAAAAAGCAAAAATACTCGCCAACACCGCCGACGGCCATGTAATAATGTACCACAAACGATAGGCCATTATTTTATATTGCGCCTGTAGAATTTCTTTTTCTGGCGAAGGTTTTTCATTTGCCTCGATTTGATACACAAACAAACGCACAATATAAAACAAACCCGCAAACCAAGTAATCACAAATATAAGATGCAGTGATTTTAGATAATTGTAATATTCCATTATTATTTTGTTTCAGGTTTCAGGTTTCAGGTTTCAAGTTAATCAACTTTGAGAAAAACTTGAAACTTCAAACCTGAAACAAATATTATTTAGCCCAATCATTAATCCAATTAGAAACTGTCTCGCACCATTCGTCATCGTCATTCAAACACGGAATTGCCAAGAATTCTTCGCCTCCATTTGCTTCAAAATCTTCTTTGGCGCGCATCGCGATTTCCTCTAAAGTTTCTAAACAATCGGTAACGAAAGCTGGGGTTACAACCGCGATTTTCTTGATTCCTCTTGCTGGCATATTGTCAATTTCGACATCGGTATATGGTTCAAGCCATTTATCGCCCGCCAATCTTGACTGGAAAGTCACGCAATATTTGTCTTTTGGAATTCCCAATTGTTCAACAACCAAGCGAGTTGTTTCGTAACAATGTGTTCTGTAGCAGAATTCCGCTTCTGGAGTTCCCACTTCACAGCACATTTCGTTGGTTACGAATTTTTTATGTGATTTTGTTTTGTCAGTTTTGCGCACGTGGCGTTCAGGGATTCCGTGGTAAGAAAACACCAATTGATCATAATCGAAATCACGCAAATGATTTTTGATTGAGTCCGCTACGTTTTTGATGTAATCCGGTTTGTTGAAAAACGCTGGAACATCTGAGAATTTCATGTGAGGGAATTTCGCTTTGCGAATTTCTTCTGCCAAAACTAAAATAGTCAAAGTCGAAGCCATCGCATATTGCGGATAAAGCGGGAAAAGCAAAACTTCTGTCACGCCTTGATCGTGTAACTTCTGTAAACCTTTTTCGATTGTCATTGATCCGTAACGCATTGCCAATTCAACTGGAACATTGGCTAAAGGCTGTACTTTTTTGTGCATTCTTTCAGAAAGGACGATTAAAGGCGAACCTTCTTCCCACCAAATTTTCGAATACGCATGTGCCGATTCTTCTGGTCTTTTTCTTAAAATAATACCGCGAACCAAAAATGCTCTCAATAAATACGGAACGTCGATCACGTATTTATCCATTAAAAATTCGTCTAAATAAGGTTTTACATCTTTTGGTGTTGGACTATCTGGAGATCCTAAGTTTATTAATAATACGCCTTTCATGTTTTTTGCTTTAGGCTTTAAGCACTAGGCTTTAAGCTTTTTATATGTTTTAAAAATTTCGGCAAAAGTAGAACTTGCTTCTTTTGCGAAATATGATAATTATTACTTTTTGATTATTGTTGAATATCGAAAATTGATTTGTTCGTGTAATGGCCCACAGATTATACTGATTTAGCAGATTTTAATTTGTGCTAATTTGTGATCTTGATAGCTATCGGAGTGGCGGAAAACCTATACATTCGCATTTATCGACATCAAATATTTCTTTGGAGTTGTGGCAAACTTTTTCTTAAACGCCGCAATGAAATGACTTCCCGTGCTGTACCCAATTTTAAGTCCAACTTCATTTACATTATAAGAACCGCTGTCCAAAAGTTTTCGAGCGAAATCCATTTTGTAATCGAATAGGAAACCGTAAACTGTATCGCCATAAATTTGTTTGAAACCCATTTTAAGTTTCTTCAAATTCAAGCCAATTTCATCTGCTAGTTCTTGTAATCCTGGCGGTTCAGCCATATTGGCGATGATAATTTCTTTGGCTCTCCGAATTTTTAGAACGTTATCTTCATCAATCAAAAACGGACATTGTTCAGCATTTGGATCTTCTGTTCTGTTGAAATACAGGCTCAACAATTCGTATCCTTTTCCTTTATAATAAAGGTTTTTTATAGACGGATGAAGATTATAATGGAACAACTGACTCAAAACAATTGCCATTGACGGACTGATATTTCCTTCGTTATAATACTTTTTGTCCTTATTATCAGGGCTTAAAAAAGTAATATAATCGGCTTCTGCAGAAAATAGTGCATGAAATTTTTTAATAGAAACAATTACCGAAATCACCCAAGAATTTGGTGCCAATTCTAAATTAAGCGGTAATTCTTTCTGCGGATTGTACAAAAGCAGCGATTTTTCTTCTTTCAATTCTAAAGCATAATTGCCTTGATTGAACAAAAATTTAGCATTGCCTTTTATTCCGAAGTGAAACTGTATCAAGCCAGTACCAATTTCATGCTGCGCATAAAATGGCTCCAAACTATCATTTTGAAAACGGATCAGCGTAAAGTCGTCTTCAATTTTTATAACTTCTTGAGAACTCATAGCGATATTTTTTTGAAACGAAAATCAAAACGAAGTCAAAATGTTATTTAGAATCACTCTAAACTAATTGCTTCAAATGAGTTGATTTTGCTACAAAAATAGTCCTTTTTACTCAAAAACACCTATTTAGGTCCAAAAAAACATACAGCGATATAAAAAGTACTTTTAGCGTTATTTTTATCAGCGGTATAGTAATAATTTTGTTGCACTCTATGTAGATGAATTTATGGAAAACAATAATGTACCGAAACACCTTTATTTTTACTCAGTTGGATTGAGTTATAAAAAAGCTGATGCTGAGGTGAGAGGTCAATTTAGTTTGGACGCAATTGCTAAAACGCGTTTGCTTGAACAAGCTAAAAACGATGGAATAGAAAGTTTAATAGTTACTTCAACTTGCAACAGAACTGAGATTTACGGTTTTGCTGAACATCCATTTCAATTAATAAAACTTATCTGCGACAACAGCAACGGTTCTGTTGACGCTTTTCAAAAAGTTGGTTTCGTTTATAAAAATCAGGAAGCGATTAATCATATCTTCCGCGTAGGAACTGGTTTAGATAGTCAGATTCTTGGTGATTTTGAAATTATTTCGCAAATCAAAACTTCTTTTACACATTCAAAATCAATGGGATTGGCCAATGCTTTTATGGAAAGATTGGTGAATGCTGTGATTCAGGCAAGCAAAAGAATTAAAAATGAAACTGAAATCAGTTCTGGCGCTACTTCTGTTTCTTTTGCTTCGGTACAATACATTTTGAAGAATGTTGAAGATATCGGCAATAAAAACATCTTACTTTTCGGAACTGGAAAAATCGGAAGAAATACTTGCGAGAATTTAGTAAAACACACTAAAAATGAACACATTACTTTAATCAACAGAACGAAAGACAAGGCGGAGAAATTAGCCGGAAAACTGAATCTGATTGTTAAAGATTATTCGGAACTTCATTTAGAACTTCAAAAAGCCGATGTTGTTGTTGTAGCAACTGGCGCGCAAAACCCAACGGTTGACAAAGCAATTTTAAATCTTAAAAAACCTTTGTTAATTCTGGATTTGTCTATTCCGAAAAACGTTCATGAAAACGTGGAGGAATTAGAAGGCGTAACGTTGATTCACATGGATTATTTGTCACAATTGACGGATGAAACATTGGAAAACAGAAAATTACACATTCCAGCAGCCGAAGCTATTATTGAAGAAATCAAAGAAGAATTTGTAATCTGGATGAAAGGCAGAAAATTTGCCCCAACAATTAACGCCTTAAAAGAAAAACTAAACGCGATCAAAAACTCGGAATTAGATTTTCAAAGCAAAAAAATTGCTGATTTTAACGAAGAACAAGCAGAAATCATCAGCAACAGAATCATCCAGAAAATCACTACTCATTTTGCCAATCATTTAAAAGACGACGACACCATGGTCGATGAAAGCATCGAATGGATCGAGAAAGTCTTCAAAATAAAAGCATCTTAGTTGTTTTTACCATTAAGACATTAAGAAAATTAAGTCCAAGCTTTGTCGAAGAAAATTAAGCCAAGTAGTTTTTGAACATAAAGCTTAATTAACTTAATCTCTTAATGGTAAAAAAAGAAAAATGGTAAACAATAAGTTCTATGACAAAAAAAGAGGTAACACAATTGGCTTATGAAATTACAGGTTTTGCGATAAAAGTGCACAAAGCTTTAGGACCTGGACTTTTAGAAAGTATATATGAGAAGTGCCTCAAATACGAATTAGAACAAAACGGATATGATGTAAAACAACAATTATCTGTTAAAATTGATTATTACGATCTTGAATTTGAATCTGATTTAAGAATAGATCTATTGGTTAATGATTGCGTCGTTGTTGAATTAAAAGCAATTGAAAATATTTTGCCTATTCACGAAGCTCAATTATTAACTTATATGAAATTATTGCAAAGACCTCAAGGACTATTGATAAATTTCAACACAACAAACATTACAAAATCAATGAAACCTCTTGTGAATGATCATTTCGCAAGATTAATAGATTAAATTTAACCATTAAAATATTAAAAAAGTTAAGCTTAATTTTCTTGACAAAGATTGACTTAATTCTCTTAATGCCCTTAATGGTAAAATAAAAAAACATGGCTGAAAAAACAATCAGAATTGGAACGCGCGATAGCGAATTAGCACTTTGGCAAGCACATACTGTCGAGAAAAAACTGAACGATTTAGGTTATAAAACCTCGATTGTTGCCGTAAAATCTCAAGGCGATATTATTCTGGACAAACCTCTTTATGAGTTAGGTATCACAGGAATTTTTACCAAAACGCTTGACATTGCAATGATTAACGGCGATATTGATATTGCGGTACATTCCATGAAAGATGTTCCAACTGCTTTACCAAAAGGTATCGTTCAAGGTGCTGTTTTACCAAGAGCGAATGTTTTGGATATTTTGGTTCATAAAGGAAATCCAGATTTTACAAATCCAAGTACTATTGCGACCGGAAGTCTTAGACGTCAGGCACAATGGTTCAACAAATATCCTAACCATACGGTGGTTGATTTACGTGGAAACGTAAATACTCGTATGCAAAAGTTACAAGATAACAACTGGGACGGAGCTGTTTTTGCAGCTGCAGGTTTAGAGCGAATCAACTTAAAACCTGAAAATTTCATCAATCTAGATTGGATGATCCCGGCGCCGGCACAAGGAGCAATGTTGGTTGTAGCAATGGAAAATGACAATTATACGCTAGATGCGCTTTCGCAGTTGAATGATATTGAAACGGAAATCTGCACGTATATCGAACGTCAGTTTTTAAGAACCCTTGAAGGCGGATGTACCGCACCAATTGGAGCTTTGGTAACGTATAACGAAGACGAGGACACTTTACATTTTCAAGGAGTTTTACTTTCTATCGACGGAAAACAAAAACTAGAAATCAATAAAACGGTTGATATTTCGGAATGGAAAAAATTAGGTTTTCATTCGGCTCAGGAGATTCTGAATAATGGCGGAACAGAATTAATGCAGAAAATCAAAGAATCCTTGAAAAAATAATGGCGAAATCAATTCAAATATTATCCACTAAAATATTATCTCCCCTTCAAAAGCAAGAGTTGACAAAAGCGGGTTTAGAAGTAATCGAAGCCGATTTTATCAAAACTGAAAACAAAGCTTTCGAACTTAAAAACCTCAACGAAAGTTTAATTTTTACGAGCCAGAACGCCGTTCACAGCGTTTTATCCAATCCAAAATCAGAAGAATTGAAAAGCAAAAACGTGTATTGCGTTGGCTTAAAGACAAAGTTTCTTTTATCTGAAAACGGATTTAATGTTGTGGCTTACACAGGTTACGCATCTGATTTGGCAGAAATTATCACTTTAATTTATGGAAATGAAAGCTATACTTTTTTCAGTGGAAACCTAAGAAGAGATACTTTGCCAGAAGCTTTAAAAGAAAACGGAATTAAATTCAATGAAATTCAGGTTTACGAAACTACGCTGCAACCTCAAAAAATAAAAGCAAATCCAGAAGCGATTTTGTTTTTTAGTCCGTCTGGAGTTAAAAGTTATCTGAAAGACAATACCATAAATAAACAAATCTGCTTTTGTATCGGTGAAACCACTGCAGAAGCTTTATCAAAAATAACAAAGAATATCATCATCGCAGATCAGCCTACAATTGAAGATGTTATCGAAGATGTAATTCACGAATATAAGTAAGCAATAAGCCTTAGGCAGTAAGCCATAAGCAAAAAAATCATAGTTAAACAAGCTTAAAGCCTAAAGCTTAAAGCCTAAAGCAAAGAAAAAAATGTTAAAAAACGACCTATTTTTAAAAGCATTAAAAGGAGAAACAGTGCAGCGTCCACCAGTATGGATGATGCGCCAAGCAGGAAGATATTTACCAGAATTTAGAGAACTTCGTGATAAATATGATTTTTTTACGCGTTGCGAAACTCCAGAATTAGCTGCTGAAATTACGGTTCAGCCAATCCGTAGAATTGCTCCAGATGCTGCGATTTTATTTTCGGATATTTTGGTAGTGCCTCGCGCAATGGGAATTCACGTAGAATTGAAAGATAATTTGGGACCAATCATTCCAAATCCAATTCGTACAATGGAGCAAGTAAATCAGGTTTTTGTTCCAGATGTAAATGAAACTTTAGGCTACGTTTTTGATGCTGTAAAATTGACTAAAGAAATGTTGAACGACGAAGTGCCATTAATTGGTTTCGCTGGTTCACCATGGACAATTTTCTGTTATGCAGTTGAAGGAAAAGGCTCTAAAAGTTTTGATACTGCAAAAGGTTTCTGCTTTTCAAATCCGGTTGCAGCGCATACTTTATTGCAAAAAATCACAGATACAACAATTTTATACTTAAAAGAAAAAGTAAAATCAGGAGTAAATGCCGTTCAGATTTTTGATTCTTGGGGAGGAATGCTTTCTCCAGTTGATTATCAGGAATTTTCATGGAAATACATCAACCAGATTGTTGACGCTTTAGCTGAAATTACTCCAGTTATTGTTTTCGGAAAAGGTTGTTGGTTTGCGCTTGGCGATATGGGTAAAAGCAAAGCTTCTGCATTAGGAGTTGACTGGACTTGCTCGGCAAGAAATGCCCGTTATTTGTCTGGTGGAAATATTACTTTGCAAGGAAACTTTGATCCGTCAAGATTGCTTTCTCCAATTCCGACTATCAAGAAAATGGTTCATGAAATGATCGACGAGTTCGGAAAAGATAAATATATTGTAAATTTAGGTCACGGAATTTTACCAAATATCCCTGTAGATCACGCAAAAGCGTTTATTGACGCAGTTAAAGAATACGGACAATAATATAGTTGATTGTTTATGGTTGATAGTTGTTGGATAAAAATACTATCAACCATAAACCGACAACCAACAACTTAAAAAATGCTCAATAAAGGTTTAAGAGACGAAGAAAAAATTAGAATTGATAACGTCCTCAAGACGTTACGAACTCTTATTTATGTTCCTTATCCTTTAAATGATTTACAAAAAACAGAAGTCGAAAATAAGCTAAAAGAAATTGAGCTGAACTTCGAAACTTTGACCAGTCAAACAAATGAAGATTTAATAACATTATTAATACAGCTTCATTTTGATTGGGAACATTTAGAGCAATTTGGAGATATTTTAATCGAATTCTCCAAAAATGAGAGTTATGATTTTCAAGACAAAGCCTTAGCCATTTATCAATATATCCAACAAGAAAGCAAAGTTTTTTCTTTCGGAATTAATGCTAAAATTGCTTCTCTAAAAAACAAATAAAAATGATTTTTACAGATTGGAAAACAGACCGAATTGAAAATATTCTTCCTAAAGAGTTTTATAAACTGATTGATAAGAATAAAAATCACATTGGAAAAACTTTCCCTGTAACACTAGCTAATTCTGACTCACCAGAAAAAGCAGAAAATTTTATCTCAGTCAATAAAGACAAAGAAAGAAATAGTGAAGGATATTATTTCTTCGCCCGAGAAATAAAAACAAATGATCTAATTGGGTATTTATGCGTAAAAACCATCGATTACCGCATTTCAAAATGTGAATTAGGTTATTTTATTGACGAAGATTTTCAAGGAAAAGGCATTACATCCAAAATGGTTTCTAATGCGCTCGATTTCTGTTTCAATGAATTGAAGCTTAATAAAGTTTTTATCTGTACTTCAGAGGTAAACTTAGCAAGCCAACGAATTGCATTAAAACACAATTTTAAAAAAGAAGGAATTTTAAGAGACGAATTTAGAAACGGTGATGGCACATTACAAAACACCCTCTACTTCGGATTGCTTAAATCAGAATATATTAAACAAGAAAGACAAAGTTAGACAAAGTTAAAAATGAGTTCTTTTGAAAAAATTTTAACCGCGATCTTAGATTTTGATTTAAAAAAATTAAATCCGATATATCAAGGATTTTTAGCAATGTGCTTTTTTGCAATAGTTGTTAGTACATGCTCGTATTTTTCAAACGAAGCCAAAATTAGTAGAGACGCGTATAAATATATGTTTGATGCAAATTTTTCTGGATTAATTGTAAAAAGATATTTAGATAAAGATAACCATATGTCGCCCAAATTTACCCTAAAGGATTCAAGTCATATATATGCTTATTCTATTCTTTGGGAAAAAGCTGAAATAGGAGATTCATTATTAAAAAAAGCAAATTCAAGATTTGTAACGATTTTTAAAAAAGATACAACACTAGTAATTGATATGAATGTAGCATTCAAATATCATGATACTTTTCCAGAAAAATAAAAACATGAAAGATAAATTTTACGCATACATACAAAACTTACAAGACCAAATCTGCGCTGGATTAGAAGCCGTTGACGGAACAACAAAATTCCGTGAAGATCTTTGGAAACGTCCTGAAGGCGGAGGTGGAAGAACACGCGTTATTGAAAATGGAAATGTTTTCGAAAAAGGCGGTGTAAACATTTCAGC
Organism: Flavobacterium daemonense; assembly: GCF_007341385.1. Classification (GTDB taxonomy): domain Bacteria; phylum Bacteroidota; class Bacteroidia; order Flavobacteriales; family Flavobacteriaceae; genus Flavobacterium; species Flavobacterium daemonense. The sequence continues at coordinate 486,868 of NZ_VJYD01000002.1, read as the reverse complement.
TGTTCATGGAAAACTTCCTGAAACGATGCAAAAAATGTTTGGTGTTGGTGAAGCCGATTTTTTTGCCTGTGGATTGAGTTTGGTTTTACACCCAAAGAATCCAATGACGCCAACAGTTCACGCAAACTGGCGTTATTTTGAAATGTATGACGAGTCTGGAAAAGTAATCGAACAATGGTTTGGTGGCGGACAAGATTTAACGCCCTATTATTTGTTTGAAGAAGACGCAAAACACTTTCATCAAACTTGTAAAACTGCTTGTGACAAACACAATCCAGAATTTTATCCGAAATATAAAAAACAATGCGATTCGTATTTCTGGAATGCCCATAGAAACGAAGCCCGCGGAATTGGCGGTTTATTCTTTGATTATTGCAAAGCAAATGAGCAAATGTCAATGGAAAACTGGTATGATTTTGTAACCGAAGTTGGGAATAGTTTCCTGGAAGCTTATGTTCCGATTGTGGAAAGAAGAAAAAATTTAGCATATACTCCGGAAAACAGAAACTGGCAGGAAATCCGTCGCGGCCGTTATGTGGAGTTTAATCTAGTTCATGACAAAGGAACTTTATTCGGTTTAAAAACGAACGGAAGAATTGAAAGTATTTTAATGAGTTTGCCTCCGCATGTGCAATGGGTTTATGATCATCATGCAGAAGCAGGAAGCGACGAAGAGAAATTAGTGAATGTTTTGGAAAACCCGCGCGAATGGATTTAAAAATGATTTACATAGCGTTTTTTGTCAGCGTTTTTGGGTGTTTTGCCCAAAATGATACGCTACAAAATCCGTATTTTAAATCATACAATGATAAAATTACTGGGAGCATTTATTATTTAGATACTTCAAATAGTTTTCAAATTGCTTCAGATAAAGAAGAACCTAAAATCTTTCTCGATCTTATTCCGAATAGAAGAGAACAGATTGGTTTCAACTTAAATTATAAAATTATTGACGTTACAATTGGTTTTGCACCCAAATTTCTAGGCGGAAACACCGGAGATTCGCATTCAAAAAACTTTAATTTCAATACACGCTTTTATTACAAAAAATGGATGCAGTCTTTCACTTTCATAAACCAAAAAGGATTTTATATTAGTGAAGACAATATAACAGCACAATTGCCCGATATGCGAACCACAAAAATTGGAGGATCAACATCGTATATTTTTAATGATAAATTTTCTTTTAAAACACTGGTAAGCCAAAATGAATGGCAAACGAAGAGTTCCGGCAGTTTCATTCCAACTTTTTCGTTTTATTACACTAATATAGACTTAAATTCACCCGATTCATCACCTGGTGATATGTATGTATTTACTCTTGCTCCATCTTATTTTTATAATTTTGTAATAAGTGACCGTATTTTAATTGGTGCAGGACTCGGCGTAGGTGCAGGAATAAACAATACTGACGGAGATACCTCAGCTTTATATCAAGCCGATTTCAATTTAAAATTGGCGTATAATAATGATCGTTTCTTTGCTTTTGGAACTCTTAATGCTGTAAGTTTTTCTCAAGATGAGAAAGTAGATCCCAGATTGAATGATAATATTGTCACTTTGAAACTTTCTGCAGGTTATCGCTTTGATACTCCAAAAAAGGTAAAAGAAGTATACGACAAGGCAAATGAGAAAATAGGCTTTTAAAAACATTAAAAAACGCATAAAAACATACATGAGCAGCAATTTCTAATAATTAAAAATCATCATTATGGAAAAGAGAGATTTAGAATTGAAGACAGCGCAATTAAGTCGGATGCAATCTGCAAAAGGATTTATAGCGGCACTTGATCAAAGCGGCGGAAGCACTCCAAAAGCATTAGCACAATACGGAGTTCTGGAAAGCAGCTTCTCAAATGAAGAAGAAATGTACACGCTAGTTCATGAGATGCGAACGCGAATTATTAAAAGTCCATCATTTGACAGTCAGTATATTCTTGGAGCAATTCTTTTTGAAAATACGATGGATCGTAAAATCGACGGACAATGGACGGCCGATTATTTATGGGAGAAAAAAAATATCGTTCCGTTTTTAAAAGTCGATAAAGGTCTTGCTGATCTTTCAAATGGTGTTCAAATCATGAAACCAATTCCGAATTTAGACGAATTGCTTGACCGTGCTGTGGAACGAAATATCTTTGGAACTAAAATGCGTTCTGTTATCAAAGAAGCCAATCCAACTGGAATTCGCGATGTTGTAGAACAGCAGTTTAAAGTCGGATTGCAAATTTTTGAAAAAGGATTAATTCCGATTATTGAACCTGAAGTTGATATTTATAGTGCAGATAAAGCAAAATCAGAAGAAATTTTGAAGGAAGAAATCAAAAAACAGTTAAGCTCTTTAAGCGATAATGTCAAAGTGATGCTGAAACTTTCTATTCCAGCTGTAAATAATTTTTACAGCGATTTAATGACTGATCCGCATGTCGTTCGCGTTGTAGCATTATCAGGCGGATATTCAAGAGAAGAAGCCAATGAAAAATTAGCTCAAAATCATGGTTTGATTGCCAGTTTCTCAAGAGCTCTGTCAGAAGGACTTTCCGTCAACCAATCTGACGAAGCATTTAATAATGAGTTAAGCAGCACAATTAAAGATATTTACAACGCTTCTATTAAATAATAAGTCGAAAGTTTAATGTCATAAAGTCAAAAGAATATAAATCAATAAAATAAAAAATTAAGCTTGCAGAAAAATCTAAAATCTGTCCCGAAGCTTCGGGACTAAAATCTAAAATTCAAATACAATAACAATATTCAGTTTCAGAATAAAAACCTGAAACCTGAAACTTTAAACAAAAAAAGAATGTTTCCATTACAAAGAAATCGTCGTTTAAGAACCAATGAATCTATTCGTTCGTTAGTTCGTGAAACCAGTTTAAGTCCACAGGATTTTATGCTTCCAATGTTTGTTGCCGAAGGAAAAGACATAAAATCTGCCATTCCATCTATGCCAGGAATTTATCGTCACTCGTTGGACAACACCATCAAAGAAGTAAAAGAAGCTTGGGATTTAGGAATCAAAGCGGTAAATATCTACGTAAAAGTAAGCGATAATTTAAAAGATAATAAAGGAACCGAGGCTTGGAACAAAGACGGTTTGATGCAACAAACCATACGAGCGATTAAAGACGCAGTTCCGGAAATGATCGTAATGCCTGATGTAGCTTTAGATCCATATTCTATTTACGGTCACGACGGAATTATCGAAAACGGTCAATTGATCAACGATGCAACGGTTGATGCTTTAACCCGAATGAGTTTAAGCCACGCTGAAGCGGGAGCCGACTTTGTAGCACCAAGCGACATGATGGACGGACGAGTTTTGGCGATTAGAAAAGCATTAGAAGAAAATGGCCACCATAACGTGGGGATTATGAGTTACAGTGCAAAATATGCTTCCGCGTTTTACGGACCATTCCGTGATGCATTAGATTCTGCTCCGGTAGATTCTCAAAATATTCCAAAAGATAAAAAGACTTATCAAATGGATTATGCTAACCGAATTGAAGGAATTCGTGAAGCGTTATTAGATGTTGAAGAAGGTGCAGACATCGTAATGGTAAAACCAGGAATGGCTTATTTGGACATTGTTCGTGAGGTAAAAAATGCCGTTCATGTACCGGTTGCCGTTTATCAAGTATCTGGTGAGTACGCAATGGTAAAGGCCGCAGCAGAAAAAGGATGGCTTGACCACGACAAAATTATGATAGAGCAACTTTATTGCATTAAGCGTGCGGGAGCTAGTATTATCTCAACTTATTTTGCAAAAGAAGCAGCCGTAATTTTAAACAGATAGTTATGAAAAAAGCAATATTTTTAGCCGCTGTTTTAGCATTTGCTTCCTGTAAAAAAGAAAGTCAGGAACCTTTTGGAAAATCATCTGAAGGAACGACTGAAACTTCTGCTGAAGGAGAATCTGCGAAAGCGACAACTCCTGAAGCTTTAGGAAAAGAAATTTTTGAAGGAAGAGGAAATTGTACGTCTTGTCATCAGCCTGATCAAAAAGTAATTGGTCCAAGTATTCAAGAAATAGCAAAAATGTATAAAGACAAAAAAGGCGATATTCCAACTTTCTTAAAAGGAAATGCAGATCCAATTGTTGATCCTAGTCAATTTGCGGTAATGCAGACCAATTTTGCAATAACAAAAGAAATGTCTGACGAGGAGTTAAAAGCTATTGAAACTTACATTTATAGCTTTTCAAAATGAGAAAGAACAACATAAAAAAAACGGCGCTTAATAAGCGCCGTTTTACTTTTTATCAAATATATAGATTACCAGATTTTAACTCTTTTGTCTGGTTCAACATACATTTTATCTCCCGGTTTGATTCCGAATGCTTGATAGAATGAATCTAAGTTTTGGATTGGCACAACTGCTCTGTACATTCCTGGTGAATGCGGATCAGTTTTAACCTGGCTTTTGATTGCTTCATCTCTAGATTTTGTTCTCCAAACTGTAGCCCAAGAAATAAAGAAACGCTGTTCTGGTGTGAAACCGTCAATTAATCCAGGATTTCCGTGTGCTTTTAAATACAACTGTAATCCGTCGTATGCAGCATTTGTTCCACCTAAGTCACCAATGTTTTCACCCAAAGTAAATTTACCATCAACGTGAATTCCTGGCAACGGCTCTAAAGCACTGTATTGAGCAGCTAATTCACCGCCAAGAGCAGTAAATTGTTTTAAGTCGTCAGCTGTCCACCAGTCAACAAGATTTCCGTCTGCATTGTAACGAGCACCAGAATCATCAAATCCATGAGAGATTTCGTGACCAATTACAGCTCCAATTCCACCGTAGTTTACAGCAGCATCAGCTTGGTAATTGTAGAATGGCGGCTGTAAAATTGCAGCTGGGAAAACAATCTCATTGTAAGATGGGTTGAAATAAGCATTAACCGTTTGTGGAGACATTCCCCACTCTGTCTTATCAACAGGTTTTCCTAGTTTATCTAAATTATCTGCGTAAGCCCATTTTGAAATATTTTTCATATTATCAAAATAAGTACCCCCTTCTTTAACGTCTTTAATCTCTAATTTTGAATAATCCTTCCATTTGTCAGGATATCCAATTTTGATCGTTAATTTTTTCAATTTTTCAATTGCTTTAACTTTAGTTTCTTTAGACATCCAAGGCAAAGCGTTGATTCTGTTTTCGTAAGCAAGCATAACATTAGCGATCATGTCTTTTGCTTTTTCTTTTGCTTCAGCTGGGAATAATTTTTCTACGTAAAGTTTTCCTAAAGCTTCACCAGTCGCTCCGTTGATTACTTGCAAAGCAACTTCCTCACGTGGACGCTGTTTTAAAGCTCCAGTTAATGTTTTTCCGTAAAAATCAAAGTTTGCGTTTTCAATTTCTGTAGTCAAAGTTGAAGCAGCTCTGTTTAATAAAGACCATTTCAAGTACTCTTTCCAAGCTTCTACTTTCTTTTCAGTAAAAGTTTTTTCCAAAGCGATCATGTAACGAGGCTGTGCCACATTTACAGTATCTACTTTTGCCATTCCAATTCCTGCGAAGTATTTTTCCCACTGAATAGATGGCGTATTCTTTTTCAAATCAGCAACAGCAGTTGGGTTGTATTGTTTTCTTCTGTCTCTTCTTTCAACACGGTCCAATCTTGGTGCAGACATTTCAACTTCTAAAGCCAAAATTTGTTTTGCGCTTTCTTTTGCTTTAGCAGGAGATTCTCCAATAAACTGCATCATACGAGCAACGTGAACTTCATATTTCTCACGTTTTTCTTTAGAATCTTTATCATCTGAATTGTAGTAATCTTTATCAGACAATCCTAAAGTTCCTGGGCTTAAGCTTACTGTATTTTTATTACTGTTTTTAGCATCAGCACCAACATAAACTCCAAAGAAACCTGATCCGCCAGAAAGCTGCATTTCAGTAATATAATTTTGAAGATCAGCCACATTTTTAATAGCGTCGATTTTCTTCAAATAAGGCTGAAGCTGTGTAACACCTCTTTTGTTTCTTCCAACCGTATCCATGATCGTGTTGAACAAAGCGATTGCTTTACCTTGATCAGTATTTGATTTATACTTCGGATTTTTCGAAGCTTCTTTCAAAATAGCAAGAGAATTCTCGTCTGTTTTTTGACGCAATTCATTAAAACTTCCCCATGAATTTCTGTCACTAGGAATTTCAGTCTTGTCAAGCCAAGCTCCGTTTACATAACGAAAAAAGTCCTGACCCGGACTCACTTTTGTATCCATATTTGCAATATTGATACCTGGTTCTTTTGGTTTTGCATCTTGAGCTTGAACTGCAGTTAATGTGAACATTGCAGAAACTACACAAAACATAGGTTTAGTAAGCTTTTTAATCATTATAATTTATTGTTTTAGTATATACACAAACATATTGTTATTATTTTGAATATTATGTTAAAATTTACCAATAATTCAAACCTCAGCCTGATATTCAATATTCGAATGGATAATATTTAAAACTTTCATCAATAATTTGTGCGATTTATACCCAATATTCGAAATTGTTTTTGGAATATTTGTTCAAAGAAAAACAGCAAAATGAAAGAGAAAATTCAGACCGCTTTATCAGGAAAAATTGAAATAATTGGACTGCCAATTCTGGCGCTGTGTTGGGTAAGTTTTGCTTGGGGAACAACATGGCTTGCATCAAAAGAAGGCGTAAAACATATGCCGGCACTTCAATTAGCCATGATTCGTCAATTTTTAGGTGGACTGATTTACGTTGGTTATTTCCTTCTAAAAAAAGAACCTTGGCCAAAAGGAAAACAATGGATCACCATTCTGATTCTGGCTTTTTTGAATTTTGTCTGCAGCAATGGTTTGAGCACTTGGGGAGTAAAATATATCAGCAGCGGATTAGGAGCCATTATAAGCGCCATTTTTCCGATTTGGATTATTATCATCAACTTTTTCAATGGCGAACGAGTTGCAAAACTGGCAATAACCGGAATTTTAATCAGTTTCTGTGGAATCTGTATTATTTTCATGGATCATTTGACAGAGTTTTTCAAGCCTGATTTTCAATTCGGAATAATTTTGACGATTATTTCAACAATTACATGGGCTTTCGGAATATTATTCATCAAGAAAAAAGCGGCCAGTTTCAATCCGTATTTTAGTTTAGGCCTGCAAATGCTGATTTCCAGTTTTATACTTTATGGAATTACAGAACCTTTGGGTATGAATATTTCATTAACCGAAATTCCTATCGCTTCTTGGTGGGCAATTGGTTATCTTGTGATTATTGGTTCCGTTTTGACTTTCATCGCCTTTATTTATACGTTGCAACACCTTCCAACAGAAATCAGCAGTATTTATGTTTATATAAATCCGATTGTTGCTATGGTTTTAGGGTTTTTTATTTTTGGGGAAATGCTTACGCAAGCTATAATTGTTGGCGGCATCGTTACGTTGATTGGAATTTATTTGGTAAATAAATCGATACGAAAGCCGAAAGTTTAAAGAATGTTTTGCCACGAATTTCACGAATTTTCACGAATTAATATTCAAATCAATTCTTTTTAAAATTGCCAAAGATTTTAATAGAAACAAAAAATTAGTGGAAATTCGTGAAATTCGTGGCAAACCAAACTTCAGCATCTTGTTAAAAAGTGTTATAACTGCGACTTTTAAAATGCTCTTTTTGTATTTTTGCGCCAAATTATTTTTATGAAATCGCTTTTATATAAATACCGCAAATTCTTTATTGTTCTAATTGTATTTTCGGTTGTCACGATATCTTTATTTTATTCGGCTTTAAAGCCACAAAAAACGCTTCCAATTTACAATCCATCCGATGTAAATCCAGAATTGGTCGATAGTACCATTCAATATAAAACCAAGTACCACACCATTGCCGATTTTTCGTTTGTAAACCAAAACGGCGACACGATCACGCAAAAAAATTACGAAGGAAAAATATACGTAGCCGATTTTTTCTTTACTACTTGTGGTTCAATTTGTCCAAAAATGTCAACAAATCTTGTTGAGGTACAAAAAGCAGTTTTGAACAATCCAAAAGTAATGTTGCTTTCGCACACCGTTTTTCCTGAGGTTGACAGTATTCCGGTTTTAAAAGCGTACGCGATAAAATATGGCGTTGTTGACGGCAAATGGAATTTGGTTACCGGCGATAAAAAAGAAATTTACAAAATGGCCAGAAAATCGTATTTGGCTGTAAAACTAGGACGACCAGATCAGCTTTATGATATGGTTCATACCGAAAATTTTGTTTTGGTTGATCAAAAAAGACGCGTACGCGGATTTTATGATGGAACAAACAAAGAGGAAATCAAACGTCTGTTAGAAGACATTGATTTCTTGTCGAACGAAAAAAATCCCTAATTTTTAGAAAGATTTAGCATAATCCAATGTGTTAAATGCCTTGAAATAAAGAATTATTGCCTACTTTTGCAATCTAAATTCAATCTAAATAAGCTTGCAAAATACAATTCACACTCTGAAAAAAGGCGAAAAAGCCATAATCAAAGATTTCGACATCGATCTTATTCCTCTAAAATTATTAGAAATGGGTTGTTTGCCGGGCAGTGAAGTCGAATTGCTACAAATTGCTCCTTTTGGAGATCCTTTATATCTTGACATTAACGGCTCGCATGTCGCGATTCGTATTGAAACCGCTCGCGAAATTGAAGTTGAACTTATCAAAACCAATTTGTAATGAGTGTTCAAAATATCAATGTTGCCCTTATTGGAAACCCAAATACCGGAAAAACTTCTGTTTTCAATCAATTAACAGGTTTAAATCAGCAAGTTGGAAATTATCCTGGAATTACGGTTGAGAAAAAAATGGGATTCTGCAAGCTTCCGCATAATATAAAAGCCAACATTCTTGATTTACCGGGAACATACAGTTTGAATGCAAGTTCAATGGACGAAAGCGTTGTTATTGAACTTTTGCTCAACAAAAACGACAAACTTTACCCTGACGTTGCTGTTGTAGTTACCGATGTAGAAAATCTAAAAAGAAATTTACTGATTTACACACAAATAAAAGACCTTGAGATTCCGACGATTTTAGTCATCAACATGTCTGATCGTATGGAACGTAAAGGAATTTCACTTGATATTCCGTTTTTAGAAGAAAAACTAAAAACCAAAATCGCCTTAGTCAGTTCAAGAAAAGGTTTAGGAATCGATCAATTAAAAGAGCTAATTGTTTCATATAAAACCATTCCGCATCAACCTTGTTTAAATGCTTCAGTAATTGACGAAGAATATTTCAAAAAACTGCAACACGCTTTTCCAAACCAATTGTTGTACAAATTATGGCTTGTAATTACTCAGGACGTTAATTTTTCAAATTTGGATCGAAATGAAATCAGAACCACATTTACTAAATCGCATTCTGAATTAAAACGTTTACAGCAAAAAGAAACTATTAAACGTTATCAATTTATAAATGATGTTTTAAAAGAAGGTTTAAAAGTTGATGCCTCAATCGCAAAAGATGTCCGCGCAAAAATTGACCGTGTTTTAACGCATAAAGTTTGGGGCTATGTAATTTTCTTTGCGATTTTGTTTTTAATATTCCAATCCATTTTTAGCTGGTCAACTATTCCTATGGATTTCATTGACAGCACTTTTGCCTCATTAAGCGCCTTGGCGGCCGAAAAATTGCCAAGTGGGATTTTAACCGATTTACTTTCACAGGGAATCATTCCGGGAATTGGCGGAGTTATCATATTTATTCCGCAAATTGCGTTTTTGTTCTTGTTTATTTCCATTTTAGAAGAAAGCGGTTATATGAGCCGCGTTGTATTTTTAATGGATAAAATAATGCGCAAATTCGGACTTTCGGGAAAAAGTGTTGTGCCTTTAATTTCAGGAACGGCCTGCGCCATTCCGGCAATTATGGCCACTCGAAATATTGAAAACTGGAAAGAACGCCTTATTACGATATTAGTAACGCCATTCACTACTTGTTCTGCAAGATTACCTGTTTATGCCATTATTATTTCATTGGTAATTCCGAGTACTCGTGTTTTTGGAATTTTAAATCTTCAGGGATTGACATTGATGTGTCTATATGTATTGGGATTTGCAACAGCAATTTTATCGTCTTATATTTTGAATAAAGTTTTAAAACTGCAGTCCAAAACTTATTTTGTTGTCGAAATGCCGAACTACAAAATGCCGCTTTTTAAAAACGTCGGAATTAATGTTGTCGAGAAAACAAAAGCTTTTATTGTTGGAGCGGGTAAAATCATCTTGGCAATATCTGTTATTTTATGGTTTTTGGCCTCATACGGACCTGGAAAAGATTTTAACGAAGCAGAATCTATCGTGAAAGAAAAATTCGCAACAGAGAACCTGACTCAAATTCAGTTTGAAAACGAAGTCGCTTCGCAAAAACTTGAAAATTCATACATCGGATTGATGGGAAGAGCAATCGAGCCAGCAATCGCTCCTTTGGGCTACGATTGGAAAATCGGAATTGCCTTAATCAGCTCATTTGCGGCGCGTGAAGTTTTCGTTGGAACGCTTGCGACTATTTATAGCGTTGGCGACAGCGATAACGAAGCCACGATAAAAAGCAAAATGCAAGAAGAAATACGTCCGGATACTGGACAAAAGGTATTCAATTTTGCGACCGGAATTTCTTTATTGCTTTTTTATGCTTTTGCCATGCAGTGCGCAAGTACGCTTGCCATCACTAAAAAAGAAACGAATTCATGGAAATGGCCTGCAATGCAGTTGGTTTTTATGAGCAGTCTTGCTTATTTAACCGCCTTATTGGCTTATCAATTATTAAAATAAAACATTATGATTCAAGAAATTATAGCTTTTGCCATATTAGGATTTGCCGTCGCTTTCTTGATCAAAAAATTCTTTTGGAAATCTAAAAAGAAAAAAGACTGCGGCAACGGAACTGATTGCGGATGCAGTTAATCTTTTAAATTCAAAAAAAGACATTTTCGTCTCTATAAAATGTCTTTTTTTTACATTTTAAAAACCTAAATCGATCATTGTCAAATTATGTATCTGCTATTTTTGAGCAACTTAAATTTATCAAAGATGTCAGAAGATGATAAAATAGAAATAATCAGAGACAACAGAGTTGCTCGATTATTGTGGTTTACATTAGGTTTTATTATTGCATTACTAATTAGTTATTTTTTAAACAAAAGCTAGTTCTGGTACGCAAGCAACTTGTTTGTTGTTTGTTGTTTTTTGTTTTTTGTGTTTGCAGTTTTTATATATTTAGCATAGCGAAACTACCTCAGCTAAATTATCAAAACGATTATAAAATGACACGAAAAAGCAATATTCTTATTTTATTATTGTGTTTTGTTTATAATGGGTTTTCCCAAAAAAACACCACAATAAAACCAATAAACAATACGACCATCAAAACATCAGATGGCGTTTCTTTATTCTCAAAAATTTCAGGAAAAGGCGACGTTTGCATCTTTGTACATGGCGGTCCAGGCGCTTGGAGCAAATCATTTGAGGAACTTGACGGCAATATCCTTGAAGATAAATTAACCATGTGTTACTACGACCAAAGAGGATGCGGAAGATCTGAATCAGCGGTAGACAACAATTACAGTCTGGATCGAATGATTGACGATATTGAAGATATTCGCCGTTATCTCAATGTTTCTAAAGTATTTATAATGGGACATTCCTTTGGAGGAATTCTTGCCACCGAATATGCCAAAAAATATCCAGAACATGTAAAAGGCTTAATTCTCCTAAATTCTACTCTCGATATAAATTATTCGCTTCGGAATCAAATTTCATTTATAAACAACCTTCTTGGTGAAAATGTAACGCTAGAAAATAACGATTCTGTATTAAACGCCTTTTTTGAAGCCAAAAAACTTCTTGGTAAAACCGACTTGAATTATAAAATACTGTCTGACAATAAAGCAAATGTGGAAAAATTAGACAGCATTGACAACAGTCAAAAAAGAAATTCTTCGTTCGCACAACACGCGTTAGCCGATCCTATTTATTTTGGAGATTTTACTAAAGAAACTGCTTTGATTAAAGTTCCAACGCTTATCATTTCTGGCACTAAAGACAACAACATCGGTCCCGATCATTATCGTTCATTCAAATTTCCGAATCAGGAAGTTAAAATCATCAACGGCGGTCACATCTTGTATTATGAAAAGAACCAAGAATTTAAAAATGCTGTGCAGGGTTTTGTTCAAAGAGTTAGATGAGAAGATGTTTGATGTCGTGTGAAAGATGAAAGAAGTAAGATGAAAGAAACAAGACTGAAAACCGAAACTAAGAAACAAGACTAAAAACTACAACTGAATAATAAAAACTGAATACTGAACACTTACTTCACTCCTTCCCATTCGGCATAAAATTGCGCTAGGAAGTTTACCATAAAGCGGTGTCTTTCAGTTGCGATTTCTTTGCCTTTTTGGGTATTCATTTTATCTTTTAAAAGCAATAGTTTTTCGTAAAAATGATTTATTGTTGGTGCATTATTTTTTTTGTATTCCTCTTTTGTCATATTGGTCAGCGGCGCAATTTCTGGGTCGAATAAAGCCCTGTTTTTGAATCCGCCGTAATTGAACGCTCGTGCTACTCCAATCGCGCCAATTGCATCTAAACGATCTGCATCCTGAACAACATCTAATTCAACAGAAGAAAACTTCTTTTCAAAATTGCCCCCTTTGTATGAGATATTTTCGATTATATTTACAACATGCTGAATAATATCTTCCGAAACATTTTCTGATTCTAAAAATAATCGAGCTGTTTTCGGGCCGATAGTTTCGTCGCCGTTATGAAATTTGCTGTCTGCAATATCATGTAACAAAGCGCCAAGCTGTACAACTTCTAAATCGCAATTAGTATCTTTCGCAATTAAGAGCGCATTTTTATAAACGCGTTCGATGTGAAACCAATCGTGTCCACCTTCGGCATCATTTAATTTTTCTTTTACAAAAGCGATTGTTTTATTAATAAGTTGCGAAGTATTCATAGTTTTTTTGTGTTGAGGATGGCACGCAGATGGCGCGGATTTTAACTGGTTAACGCAGATTATTTTTAATTGTTTTCTTAAAATAAAAATGTTGATTGTCAAAGTTTCAAAACCTCAACAATCAACAATATTTTCAATATTAATATCAATTGTAAAAATCTAAAATCAGAAATCTACAATCTAAAATTTAAAGTCTAGCAGGTTCAACCCATTTAAAAATGTGAGATTCTGCAGGGATTACTAATCTTTCAGAAATTCTAGCCATACGGGCTGGCAATTTCATTAAATAATCACGTGCTTTTTCAGCTTCGTCAGTAAGATTCGTAATTTTATCAATTTCCCATTTGTTGATTAATTTTTGCATAATATCAACATAATCATTTGCAGTATAAACGCCAATACGTTGTGCTGAATCCGAAAACTGTTCAAACGCAGAACTGATTTTTTGCCCAGATTCTCTTAAAAAGTGTGCTGGCATAACGATTTTCTGCTTCATCATGTATTGAAAAGCCAACATCATTTCGCTAGGATCAACTTGGAAAATTCTAGTTACAAATTCGCTATATGCATGATGGTGACGCATTTCGTCGCCCGCAATCATTTTACACATTTTAGACAATTTGTTGTCGCCAAACTTTTTAGCCATTTGCGCTACTCTGTTGTGCGAAACATAAGTTGCTAATTCCTGGAAACTAGTGTATACAAAGTTTTTGTATGGGTCAGTTCCAGTTCCAATATCAAAACCGTCGTTGATTAAATGCTGCGTCGTCATTTCGATTTCACGCATATTCACACGGCCAGACAAATACAAGTATTTATTTAAAAGATCTCCGTGGCGGTTTTCTTCTCCGGTCCATTGCCTGATCCATTTTGACCAGCCATTTCCGCCGTTCTCAACTTGATCGACACCTTCTACATCCATTAACCAAGATTCATATGTAGGCAAAGCTTCTTCAGTGATAGTATCACCAACAAGCGTAACCCAGAAATCATATGGAAGTTCTTTAGCAATTTCACGCAACTCTTTTACCTCTTCAAAGAAATTTTCTCCTTGAGAATCAGGCAAAAAGTCTGACGGCTGCCAAATTTTTTCCACTGGAATTAAATACTGTTCAACGAAGCTATCCACGTTTTTTTCCAAAAACTGCATTACTTCTAATCTAATGTTTTTTATAGACATTACTTATTTTTGATTTGGGATTTTTGTTTCAGCTCGGACTAAAAACAAAAATCTATTTATACTCGTTTACTCCTTCAACAACGGCCTTTTCGGTCAAAGCCATCAACTCGGCAAAATCATAATCTTTTACTGCCATTGCTTTATGTGCGGTAAAAGTCAATTTGTTTCCTAAACCAACAGGAAACATGCCATAGCGAACCATTTTCCATGAATTATTGATACTCACCGGCACTACGTAAGCTGACGGTGCGTATTTACATAAAATTTTTAAACCGCTTTGAGCAAATTCTTTAGGTTTTCCAGTCTTGCTGCGGGTTCCTTCCGGAAAAATAACTGCAGATCTGGTGTTTTTTTCGATATATTCAGACAAGCCTTTGATTACAGGAATCGCTTGTTTAGGGTCTTTACGGTCAATAAGCACAGATCCGCCATGTCTCAAATTAAAAGAAACACTTGGAATGCCGCTTCCTAACTCTTTCTTACTTACAAATTTACAATGAAATCGTCTAAAATACCAAATCATTGCAATTATATCGTACATACTTTGGTGATTCGACACAAAAATGATCGGCACGCCAGTAGGAATCGTATCTACACCTTCAATTTTATATGTTGTTCCAACAAGATTTGTACATCTTAAAAGGAAAAAATTCAGATAATCAACACTTTTCTTGTGTGCCTGATAACCAAAAGCATTCAGGCAGATCCATTGTATTGGATGAAAAACAACCAAACACAATCCAAAACATAAATAGTAAATAACGGATATTGGGTACGAAATTATCTTTTGCATGCTTGAAAAATTAATTGCCAAAAGTAGTAAATAAATTTTTAGCGGTATAAAAATTAAAAACAATAACCGTTTTTCTTGTTTAATTGTACCTTTGCCCTAAAATTTGCAAATTTTTTCTGAACTAAATGAACTTCAATTACCCTAAAAACGAACGCTTAAAAAGCAAAACAACAATCGGATTACTGTTTTCTGAAGGGAAATCGGTTTCAAAATATCCGCTTCGTTTGGTTTACCGTCAAGCGGATCAAGAATATCAGGGCAATACAAAAGTCGGCGTATCCGTTTCTAAGAAATATTTCAAGAAAGCCGCTGACCGAAATTACTTCAAAAGAGTTCTAAGAGAAACCTATCGATTAAACAAACATCTGCTTTTGGATAATCTGAATCAGCCTTATGCTTTCATGCTTTTTTATCAGACAAAAGACAAATTATCGTATGAAGAAATCAATACCAAAACGATTCAATTGTTTGAGAAATTCATTCAGCAAATAAACAAAACTACAGATTCTGAAAACAAACCAGAATCTCAGAATCCCTTATAATCAATCCATTTGAGACAGCCTCTTGAGATTCGTCTGTCCGAATAATCGTAATTGATGATTTATTCTTATTTTAGTACTTTATAATTTAAGATATCTCGCAATTATGTATCCATATTTCAAAAAGAAATTCATTATACCGGCTGTTGCGTCGGGCCTTTTATTTGTTGGAGCAAGTTTCAAAGAAGATTTTTTTGAAATTGCCAAACAAATAGAAATCTTCACTACTTTATTCAAAGCCGTTAATACAAATTATGTAGACGAAACCAATCCTGGTGATTTGATGGACAAAGCCATTAAAAGCATGCTGGCAAGTTTAGATCCGTACACGGTTTATTTTAATGAGCAGGATGTTGTGAATTTCAAAATCAACAATACTGGAGAATATACTGGAATTGGCGCTTTGATTTCTAGAAAAAAAGATCGCTTGATCGTTCGCGAGCCCTATAAAAATTATCCTGCAGACAAAGCTGGACTAAAAGCTGGCGATGAAATTATTCAGATTGGCGATGTTATGATCGCTGATTTCAAGGACGATGCATCGCAATTGCTAAAAGGCACAAAAAACACCAAAATCCAAATTAAATACCTTCGTCAAGGGAAAACAAACACAACCGAATTGGTTTTGGACGAAGTTGATATTAAATCGGTTCCTTTTTATGGAAAAATTGATGAGAAAACCGGTTATATCGTTTTATCACACTTTAGCAGAAAAGCTGCAGCTGAAGTAAAAGACGCTTTGGAAAAATTAAAAGCCGATGGAGCCACTCAAATTGTTCTAGATTTAAGAGGAAATCCGGGAGGTTTATTGAACGAAGCAATTGATATTTGTAATTTATTTGTTCCGAAAAACGAAGTTATTGTTACAACGAAATCAAGAATCGAAAAACACAACAACACATATAAAACAACCAAAGATCCAGTTGACACTGAAATTCCGCTTGCGATTTTAGTAAACGGAAGAAGTGCCTCAGCCTCTGAAATTGTTTCCGGAGCTTTGCAGGATTTAGACCGTGCAGTAATTCTTGGAAGCAGAAGTTTTGGAAAAGGTTTGGTACAGCGTTCTGTCGATTTGACTTACGGAACACAACTTAAAGTTACCATTTCTCGTTACTACACACCATCTGGCCGTTGTATTCAAGCGCTTGATTATGCGCACAAAGACAAAAACGGTGTGGCACAAAAAACCGATGCCAAAAACTTTAATGCATTTAAAACCCGAAAAGGGAGAACGGTTTATGATGGCGGAGGTGTTTTGCCAGATATTGAATTGGATGAAACAAAAATGAGTCCGATTACGAGCGCTTTATTAAAAAACGACGGTATTTTTGATTACGCAACAACGTATTACTACAAAAATCCAAACTTAGGAGACAAAATTCCGGTGCTAACAGATGCAGATTATACCGCTTTCAAACAATATCTAAAAACAAACAAAATCAGTTTTGATACTGAAACGGAAATTGCTTTGAAAAATACTTTGACTGCAGCCAAAACCGAAAAAATAGACGAAACAATTGCACCAGAATATCAGCAGTTATTGGCTGCTTTAGAAAAAAGCGAAACTACATTGCTGGATAAAAATCAAAAGGAAATCAGAAGCTTAATTCAGGAAGAACTCATTAAGAGATACCAATACCAAGAAGGTTTATATCAATTTTATTTAAAAAACAATTCAGAGATTAAAAAAGCGGTCAGCGTTTTAAATAACCAAACTGAGTACAAAACGATTTTAAAAATGTAAAAATGAAATGAAACTTTGTTTAGCCCTATTTCTGTTTATTATTTACAATTTATCGGCACAGCAAAAACCTATTGAAACCATTTATTTTGAGTTTGACAAATATGATCTGACTCCCAAACAAACCGAAGTTGTAATTAATTTCATTAAAAGCATTGATACAACAAAAGTTGAATCAATTCAAATCTACGGCTACTGCGATGATCGCGGTACGGACGAATATAATTTTAGATTATCAAACAATCGTGCCAATACGATTCAGAACTTATTGGTAGATGCTGGATTTCATCAAAGCAAAATCGTGATTTT
This sequence comes from Flavobacterium daemonense, assembly GCF_007341385.1. Lineage (GTDB taxonomy): Bacteria > Bacteroidota > Bacteroidia > Flavobacteriales > Flavobacteriaceae > Flavobacterium > Flavobacterium daemonense. Next base: position 469,340 of record NZ_VJYD01000002.1, on the reverse strand, counting down.
AGAAGGAAAAGGCCGTATTGTGGTCCGGCCTGACACGATTGAGAACCTTCACGAGACCCGTTCTCGGAATCGGCGGGTCGATTTGATAGTAGTAAAACGGAATAGCTTTGGAAAAGGAATTTATACTTCTTTTAAAGACAATTTAAAAGTTGGCGACAAAATATATTTAGAAAGCATTCTGTTTGATATGGGAAGTTCTGTTCTTACCTCATCTTCTAAAAAAGAACTAGACAAAATTGCCGAAATACTGCTCCGGCAAAAAAGTCTTCAATTTGAAATACGAGGCCACGTTTGCTGTACTCCAGATATGTATGACGATGGAATCGACAATGCAACCAAAGAAAGACGGCTTTCCTGGAACCGCGCCAAAACGGTTTTTAATTATTTAAGTTCAAAAAAAGTATCCAAAAACCGCATGACGTATCAAGGCTGCGGTAATAAATTCCCATTAGGAAAAGGAGACAAATACGACCGCAGAGTTGAATTTTTGATTACGAAAATTTAAAGTTTTTAATTCCCCGAAGGAAAAAACAACTTCAATTTATCCTAAAGTAATACTTCAAAAAAAACCGCTATTAAATTGTTTTATAGATAATTATTAAAAGAATTTAAACACCAAAAACAATAACGCAACATTTTTGCATTAATGTTTTTTTATCCTCGGATCATCTCGATATGTTCAATATCATCTTCAAGATACATTTCGCTTGATTGTACAAACCCATGACTTTCGTAGAATTTCTTTAAATACAATTGCGCACCAATCGTAATTTGATCTTTCCCGAAATTTTCTTTAATAGCTGCAATTGATTCACGCATTAAATCATGACCCCATTTTCTGTCGCGATAATTGGCATCAACAACCACTCTTCCTATCGATGCGTTATCAAAACTTATTCCAGCATCAAACAAACGCGTGTAAGCAACAATTTTGCCGTCATATTCACCAATCAAATGCAATCCTTTCTTGTCCTTTCCGTCAAGATCTAAATAAACACAGTTTTGTTCCACTACAAAGATCTCGCTTCGTAGTTTAAGCAAATCATATAGCTCGTGAACCGTTAGTGCCTCAAACGGCTTTATTTTCCATTTTAACTCCATTCTTTATGTCGTTTCGTGTTTTGGGTTTATTGTTTACTATTAATTTTCGCAAAATTACATCAAATAGAAATCCCGATCACAAATTGCAATCGGGATTTCTATTATTTAATCGAAACTAAATACTTATTTTTTCTTCATCACGATTTCCATGCTTTTATATTCAGCGCCGTTTTTAGTGTCAAACATTTCCATTTTTCGAGTTGTCGCGTCAACAATGTGATAAAGTTCACGATATGGCGCTTTTTTGCCCGTCACTGGATTTACAACTTCTCCTTTCAATTCGATCGTTTTTGAACCTTCGTCATATTTGCCCATTGCCACCATCATTCCGGTTCCCATATTGTCGATAAAAGTATTCGTATATTCTTTAGTAACGTTGTTATAAGCCAAAGTTCCTTTTCCTTCAAACGGAGCTCCCATAATAGTTCCTTTATAATCTGATTCTTGATAACGTCCTCCAAGAACCATTTTCACATTTGCAGTCGAAGTTGCTTTTTCAGGCTTTCCGTTTGGCTCATACCAAAAAGTCATTTCACAATTCCATGTTCCAGCTTCTTCAGCCATTATTTTGTGAGTTTCGCTAGGAGTCGCATAATCTTGCCAAGCTTTTACTTCAGTTGCAGAATCTACAGGTGTTTCAGCTTCAGCAACTGGCTCTTCCGTTTTAATACTATCTAAATTTTTTGCGGCTTCAGTTTCTGTTTTCACTTCTTTTTTACAAGAAATAAAACTCAAAATCAATACTACTAATATTCCGGTTACATTTTTCATAAGTATTTGTTTTTACGTTTGTTACAAACAAATTTAAGAAAAATGTTTTGAAGTTTCAGGATTTAGGTTTCAGATTTAACCGCAAGGGCCGCAAAGAATTACGCAAGGGTCAATAATGTTTTTAATTTATCGTGCTTTTATAAAATTTTGCGAACCTTGCGGTTAAAAAATAAGAAACACTTACTTTTTATCAATTTTGACAGTTTTAATAATCGCTTCTAATTCCATCATCAAATCACGTTCTTGATTAGATGGTGAATAACAAAAGCCTTCAATAACCAAAATTCGATTATGAGTTTCGTCAAGAATTGCATAATTGATAAAAGGTCCTGCCATGAAATCATTTCTCATTTCCCAGCTTCCTTTGGTTTCATACGCTTTTTTACCGTCTAGAAGTATATTGGTAAAATATGGCGCGTAAGCTTCGCCAGTAATCATTCGGGTGTTTGGTTCTCTCCCTTTGATGTAGCCTCCAACAGAATCCCGCATTTTGATTATATCTGCTACAACATTTGATTTCTTAAAAGATGTTATCGGAATCTCATAAATGAGCAAACTCGTATTGCCGCTTATGATATTTCTTTTAAGCCAAATAAAATTCTTTTTATGCAGCATGTATTCATAACCAACTGGGATTTCTAATGCAACATGAAATTTATTTTTGATAATCGCCTGATTGAGTATTGATTTGCTGTTGTCCTGCTGAATTTTCTCTATCTCAGCATCGTGAATTATTTTAATCATTTGCGGCGCATTGAGTTCAATGCTGCAGATAATATCATCTACCGATTTTCCATAAATGCGAAAAGTGTTGTGAGGAAGTTTTTTGCTGCGAATAATTTCAAACTTATCCAATGCCGCTTTTTTGACCACGATAATGCTTCGGCTGTCGGTTACAAAACCTTCAAGCAATCGCGCTGGATATTGATTTATTGTAAAAAGAGGTTCTTCTTGAGTAAGGCCCAAAACAGGCGATGCAAATTTATTTCTGATCGTATCGCCAACTTCGCCGTACCACAACTGATCATCGATAATGACCGAAATGGTATTGGTTTTACCAGATACAGGTTGAGACTGTTTATCGGTTTTTAAACACGAAACCAGTAAAAACGGCAGTATTAGAAATAAAAAATGGGTTTTATTCATTTTTTTAATTTATGAAATAAAACCCAAATTTAGATGATTTTTTTATTATCCGTTTATTTTAAGTTTCATTCCGGGTTTTATATCTCCATCTTTAATGCCATTCCATTTTTTAATATCTGAAATTGTAACTCCAGGATATTTTTTTGAAATGCTGTAAAGAGAATCTCCTTTTTTAACGTAATAATCTTCGCTGATTTTTTTAGATACCGCACTTTTCTTAAATGAATCTACAGACGCATTTGCTGCTAACGCTGTATTTACATTTGCAGTTTCTTCAATTACAGGTACTTCTTTAGAAATCACTAATGTTTTTCCTAAACCAATATTGTTTGAAGTAAGACCATTAAGTTCTTTTAACTCCGCAATAGTCGTACCGAATTTTTTAGCAATGCTACCTAAATTATCTCCTGCAGCTACAACATATTCTTGAGGCTCTGCAGCATTTTTATCTTTATCCTCAGCAGAAGCAATTGCCTCTTCCGATTTTTTCTCAACTGCAAGACTTGATTTTGCATCTTTTGAAATCTTCGCAGGATCAACATCCGACTTGATTTTCAATGTTCTTCCTAATGCAACAGAGTTTGATTTTAAGTTATTCCACTTCTTTAACTCGGCGATATCGACATTATATTTTTCGGCAATAGCACCTAAGTTATCACCTTTCTGCACCTTATAAAGCTGCATATCTGTGTCAATAATTTTTTCTTGATGAGGTTTCGCTTTTGGCGCTACCTTAAGAGCAAGTTTTACTGGAAGTGCACGATTTGCAGATTGGTAATCTACATAAGCATAAATTTGTTTTTCGTTTGAAACGAAAGTGGCGATTTTATCCTTCGGAAGACGTAAAAAATGCTGTTCACCTTGATAATAAGGCACTACATTTAATTTATAAGAAGGATTTAAAAGCTGAATTTGAGATTGAGGCATATCAAGCAAATCGGCGATTTGTTTGAAAGTCATTTCTTTTTTAATATTTATTGTATCCGTTTCGAAGTTCTTTACAACAGCTCTTTCTGGGTTGATTCCGTGTTCTTTATGATATTCAAAAAGATACATTGTTGCGTAAAAGGCCGGTACATAACCTTGGGTTTCTTTCGGAAGATTACTACGAATATCCCAGTAATTTGTTTTCCCTTCAGAACGACGAATTGCTTTGGTAACATTTCCAGGTCCTGAATTATAAGAAGCCAAAACCAGTTCCCAATCACCAAAAACTTCAAACATTTTAGTAAAGTAATCACTTGCGGCCGCAGTAGCTTTCATAGGATCACTACGCTCATCAACATATGAATCGATTTTCAGCGCATATTGTTTTCCTGTTCCGTACATGAACTGCCAAAGTCCTGTAGCGCCCATTTTAGAAACTGCTTTAGGATTTAAAGCAGATTCTACAACGGCTAAATATTTTATTTCTAAAGGAATATTGTTTTTTGCAAAAGACTCTTCAAAAATTGGGAAGTAGTATTCTGATAAAGCCATTAATCGAGAAAATGACTTTTTGCGATTCTTAAGAAATGACTTTATTATGTTTTCTAAACCTTGATTGTACTCGATATGAAAAGGCGATTTTTCGTTCATTGCCTGTAATCGCTGTTTCAACAATTCTGTTGGCAATTCTTCATCGACCGTAACATCTGAATTAATAGTTTGAATATCTTTCGATAAATCATCGTAAATATCAAGACTTGTTAATTCTTTCATCCAAAGACTGTCTGCTTTTGCAGCCATCTCATTTTTTTTGAAAGTGCTTTTAACCGAGTCTAGATACGATAATTTTACTTCCGGCTTTATTTCAGTTTCTGATGATGCAGATTGCTGTGCAAACATCGACATTGAACATAGAGCTCCTACTATTATAGATATTTTCCGTACAATCATATAACATTTTTTTAAAATCTTATAAATCAAACAATTATAAGATGCTTATTTTTGCAAAACTAAAAAGTTTAGTGTTTAAAAATACGCAAAAAAATGTTAATTGTGATATTTTAGTCTAAAATTGCTGCAATTCCAGGTAAAACTTTGCCCTCAAGCATCTCTAGCATAGCTCCACCACCTGTTGAAACGTAGCTCATTTTATCTTCAAGACCAAATTGTTTCACAGCAGCAACAGAATCTCCTCCACCTACTAATGAAAAAGCACCATTTTTAGTTGCTTCAGCGATATAATCACCTAAAGCAATTGTTCCTTTTGAGAAAGTTTCCATTTCAAAAACTCCTAATGGACCATTCCATAAAATAGTTTTAGACTCTAAAATCACTTTTTTGAAGTTCTCCAAAGATTTTGGACCAGCGTCAAGACCTTGCCATCCGTCAGGAATTGCTGTTACATCAACAACTTGTGTATTTGCAGTATTTGAGAAATCGTCAGCAGCAACTACATCAACTGGAATGTGAACTTGGACACCTTTTTCTTTAGCTAATCTTAAAATTTCAAGCGCCAATTCTTGTTTATCATCTTCGCAGATTGACTCACCAATTTTTCCGCCTTGTGCTTTGATGAAAGTAAAAGTCATACCACCGCCAATGATCATGTGGTCCACTTTATCCAAAATATTTTCGATAACCGTGATTTTTGAAGAAACTTTAGAACCTCCAAGAACCGCAGTTACCGGTTTTTCACTGTTTTTCAAAACTTTATTCAAACTCTCGATTTCTTTTGCTAATAATGTTCCGAAACATTTTTCAGTTGGAAAAAACTGAGCAATAATTGTAGTCGAAGCGTGCGCTCTGTGAGCAGTTCCAAAAGCATCGTTTACATAAATATCTCCAAGTGAAGCCAATTCTTTTGCAAAAGCAACATCTCCAGCTTCTTCTTCAGCATGGAAACGTAAATTTTCTAATAAAAGAACTTCCCCTGGTTTTAGGTTTTTAGCAGCAGTTTGAGCTGGCTCGCCAACGCAGTCTGAAGCAAACTGAACTTGAACTCCTAAAATTTCAGAAGCCGTTTTCAAGATATGTTTTAATGAATATTTTTCTTCAGCACCTTTTGGACGCCCTAAATGCGACATTAAGATTACACTTCCTCCTTGCGCTAAAATAGCATCAATTGTAGGTTTCGCAGCTTCAATACGTGTTGCATCAGTTACATTGAAATTTTCATCTAAAGGGACATTAAAATCAACACGAATAATTGCTTTTTTATTTTTAAAATCGAAATCGTTTAAAGTTTTCATTTGACTAGTTTTTTAATTTTTTTGAAAGAACAACAAATATAGAACTTTTGCAGTACTAATAAATTCGGATAAACTAAAAAATCGATAATTAAAAGAACGAAAACGTTATAATTTCACAAATAAATTGGTTTATTAAATATTAAACACAATTTTAAATGCAAATTCCCATCAACTTTAATCAAAAAAAAGCCATTCCTGCTTAGAGACTAGCAGAAAAGGCAAAAAATGAAACAAAAAATTTCTGTTTTTTACTTAATTGTATTGTGGCATTAATTTGAAAAAAATTCAACACATAGAAACATAGATTTTGAATGTGTACAAAAAAGAATACAAAAAGAAACTAGTTTCTAACACATAGCCTATGTTTTTTAATGCAAGTGAAGCGCCTTTAAAAAGTTTAAAAAATCTATGTTTCTATGTGTTAAAATAATTACACTCAGTGATATGCTTACTATTTATTTTTGGAGAAAACAGATTGACAAATTCTTTTGAACAGGAAACATGATGGTTTCAAATTCATTAGTTTCTTCCGTATTTTTTGAAACCAGATAATTTCCTTCCACAATTCCAAAATATGTTAGCAAAGGCGAATAAAAGGTGATTCCGATTTTATGTTTTGATAAATCCGTAATATCCGTATTGATAATATCCAACTGATAATTGATAAATGGAAAATAGTTGTTTCCGAGAACATCTGTCACGCGATGAAAATTTCCTTTTAATTGATCGACGTAGCCGCTCGCCGCGATTCCGGTGAGAAAATGCAATTTTTCTGCTTTTTCATTTTCGGCCAATAATTCGCGAAAGGTGTTTTTTGGATTTGTTTCCGAATTAAATTGCTGGCTCTGCATTTGATATTCTTTGAAAGTATCTTCAAAAACATATTTGTCCCACAAAAAAGTCGAAGAACTGTCGATTACAATTCGGTATGCCAATTTTATTTTTCTGATTTCCATTCCTAAATTTTAAAACTTCAACGGCACTTCAATTACCAACAAAATGGCGTTTTCAGACAAAGCTTCCCATTCGATGGTTGAAATTTTTTTTATTCCTAAACCATCTTTGGCTTCCAAAAGTCGGTTTTCAATTTCAAAAACGCCATTGATGACAAATGTAAAAACGCCATTATCTGCATTTTTCAAAGTATAAAAACCTTCTTTTCTTCCATCATAAATTCCGATGAAACCAAGTCCCTTTTCAATCTCAAATAAAGCATTCAGCTTATTGTGTTTGGCAATTTCAAACTTATACTGCTGAAAGTAATTTTTGAAATACTGTGGACCCATTTCAAAATCGATTTCCAGATAACTTACGTTTTCGCCATCATATGGGTTAAATATTTCAATTTCCAAATCATCATCTGCCGCAATTACCCGAATTTGATCAACGCGCAAAAACTCCGCATTACCAAAATTATCCTTGTACTCAATACCGCCAAACAAAGGCAAAATGATCACGTTTGAATTTGAACTTATTAATCGGGTTATACGTTGTTGTGGAGCAAGTATTACCTCGTTTAAAATTTTCAGGGATCCAAAGCCTTTTCTGGATATATCTTGGTAATCCTCAAAATTAAAAGTCGCAAAACGGTTGTGCTTTGCAGAATTAAACATGCCTCTTGCATCTGACTTATATATTTGAGCTGGAATTTGAACTATCATTATTACCTATTTTTAAATCTAGCTTGCCACATTAACTGTATGAGTTAAAACAAAACCATCAGCCACACTTCCTGTCACGGTTGACATTTCATTTGCAACTGAATCTGAAAAAACATTATCGGATGCATTATACGTATAACCGTTTAAACCTTTTGTATATCCGTTAGCCGTTGAAGCATTTACTAGCGCAACCGCACTGTTTGCACCTTCGGGAAAAGCAATTTGAGTTACTAATAAAGAAGTTCCGCTTGCGTTGTAAACATGCACATGAATATGCGTCGCTCTGCCCGAGTACCAACTTGGGAAAATAGAAGTAAAAGTCACTAATCCGTTGTCGTCTGTTGTTTGTCTTCCTCTTAAAAAATGAACCGAAGTATAATTTACAGACTGCATTGAAGTTCCGCCGTATTCCGAATAATAACCGTCTTTGTCGCAATACCAAATATCAACTATGGCGCCTTTTAGAGCTGCACAACTTGCCTTGGTATTTTTAATCGTGATTTTAATGGTAAAACCAACGCCGGTTCTATCCATTACAATGTTTGATTTTACTAAAGATGAAGGCGTAATTGTTGGGAAAGGTCCGGCAGTTTCTGACGGAGATACGGAGCAATCGCCCGAAGACGATCCTGAACCAGAAGAAGAACTTGAATCTGATGCTATGTCAGAAACATCATCTTTACTGCATGAGTTGATAATTGGAATTGCCAAAGACGAAATCCCCATTAAACCCAAACCTCTTAAAAACTCTTTTCTTTTCATTGCTTTTTGATTTAAATGTTAGACCAATGGAATGATTAACAGTTATTTTCGAGTAAAATTATTCGAAATTAAAGCGTTGGAAAATGTTTGAGGTAAACCCTAAAATTTATGCGGTAAACTAGAGAAAAAATGTTTTTTGTAGTAAAAATAAGTCGGAAACAATCTGTTGTCTGAAATTACAAAATACATTTTAACACATAGTGCTATGTGTATTAAAACAAGTGAAACGCCTTTAATCACAAAGCACAACTATGTTTCTATGTGTTGAAAAAATTACACCAAAGTTCAATTAGTCTCCAATTGGTGTTTTTATTTTTGATTTAGAAGCGCAAAAAAAGCTTCTTCGTAACTGGCGCTAATTGGGATTTCGGCTTTATCGATCGTTATTATTTTATTTCTGATTTTTTCAATTTTAGCAATCGGAACAATAAAAGAGCGATGCACACGGACAAACTCGCTTTCCGGCAACTTTTGAAGAATTGCTTTTAAGGTCATTCTTGCGACGACCGTTTTTTGATTCTGAATGTGAATCTTCAAATAATCGTCTAAACCTTCGATATATAAAATATCTGAAAATAGGATTTTGATCAAACTATAATCGGCACGAATAAAAAGATAGTGCTGTTCGATATTTTGATTTTGCAGTTTCCATTGCGAAAAAGCTTTTTCAGCTGCTTGCTGAAATCGGGAAAGCGAAATGGGTTTTAAAAGATAATCTGTAGCACTTAAAGTAAAACCTTCGACGGCAAATTCAGAATACGCTGTGGTGAAAATGACCATAGTTTTATGTGGCAGTTTTTTATAAAAATCCAAACCAGAAATCGATGGCATATTGATATCCAAAAACAATAAATCGACCGGATACTTTTTTAGATATTTAAACGCTTCATCAGATTTCGTAAAGACTTTCTCCAATTCTATGTAATCAATTGAATCACATAAACTCTGAAGAATTTCTAATGCCAATGGCTCGTCATCTAATGCAATTGCTTTGATCATCCTAATTTTATAGAAAGGTTTACTACATATTCTTTCAAAGTATCTTCAATTTTAAGCTGATGTTTATTTGGGTAAACCAATTTTAATCTTTCAATTGTATTTTGAAGTCCGATTCCAGATTCTGACTGAACTGAAAATGTCTTTTTATTAGACACGAATAACTTCAGATCTTCTTCATTAACATCAATAGTAATACAAATTTCAGAAGTTTGATCTGGATTTACACCATATTTAAAAGCATTTTCGATAAAAGATATTAAAATTAGAGGTGTAATCTGTTTTCCAAAAGTTTTCCCTGAGACTTTATAATCGACATTTACGGTATCGCCTAAACGCGTTTTTTGGAGTGAAATAAAATTATTGATGTAGTTTATTTCTTTGGACAATTCAATTACTTCATCATTTGAATTGGTCATAATGTAGCGCATCAATTCCGAAAGCTGGACAACGGCATCTGGGGTTTTATCATCTTTTTTAAGCGCCAATGCATAAATGCTGTTTAAAGTATTGAACAAGAAATGCGGATTTATTTGTGCTTTCAAAAAAGCTAATTCCGATTTTACTTTCTCTTTTTCAACAAGTTGCAATCTACCTGTAATGGCAAAAAGCAAACTAGAAATAACACCTATTAAATAAACCAAAGCGGTATGCCCGTATTGTGTTGGCGGACCACCGACGAAATCAAAAGGTTGTTCTTTAACCAATGAAGGAGGTGGCGGAAAATCTTTAGGAAATAATCCGGGATTGTGTTCAAAATGCTCGGGCGGATTTCTAAAATCTAAAAAATTTCGTGCAGGATGATCTAAAGTCGTTGATATCCAAAGAAAAAACAAAAGAAAAATAACTATGATCGAATAGTATAAAAACTTCTTTTCGGAGAAATAAAACTTCGGAATTAAATAATAATAGTTGAAGTAGAAAAAACAAAGAAGTGTAAAATAGATAAAAAAGTAAATACGATCATGCGGATTTGTGGCCAAATGCGGCAAAGAAAAAATCGTATTTGTCGATGTGAAGGCATACGGCAAAAAAAGAAAAGCGAGGCACAGAACTATATGTTTCGCATAAAGTGAAAATTTTGCTTTCATAAATCAAATTTGATTTATCATTTTGACGATGCAAACTGATACTATTCAAATTTAATGTTATTGCCAGTTTATTTCAAATTATTGCGGTAAAAACACATAATGTTGCGACTCGCTTTATAATATTGGCTTATTTGCCTTGAAATGGTTTTGTTTTTAATCGTGAACCGGACTCTGCGTACAAGGACAGTTACTGATGGCCTGCAAGAAATCAAAACCTATAGTTACTACGTGAGTTCCTGTGTTGTAATTTCCTAAATCGTTGAACATAACTTGGTAAGAATATCCAAAGTAAAAGCGTGATTTCATGAAACCAGCCATTGGTCCAACCGATAAAGGTTTTGGGAACTGGTCATTCAAGAAACGATATGAAACTCCAATCCAGTAATAATCTTCGTAACGATTGTAATGTCTGTATTTGAAGTTAAAGTCGGTTGTTGAACGCTTATCACTGGCAAAATACTGAAAGTAAACCGATGGTTCGTATTCCACACGTCTATTTTCTGCATCGGTAAAAACATATCCTGTGTAAACCTGATAGTTAGAAAGCAAGTTTGGCTCTACTCCACGATATTTATCTACATTTTTCTTTAAAACGTTGTTGGCATTGAAACTCAAATAGAAGTTTTTATTACGATATAAAGCACTAATATCAAAGTTGTTATTTGCTGTATAACGATTGTCTGTTACAGAAGGATCAAGAATTGGATGTTCAATTGTGTTGTTGAACTCATCAATATCAATTCTGAAACTGTTGAAGTTATACGAAAGACCAAAAGACAAATATTGTTTAGAATAATAATCTAAAATCAAGTGGTGCGCAAACGAAACTTTAGCTCCCGTTTGTCTTGTATAACCGTTTCTATCATTATATAACGAGATTCCAACTCCGGAACGATCCAAAACTCTAAAATCGGCATATAAAGATTGATTTTCAGGCGCATCTTTAATTCCCACCCACTGTGTTAAACCATTCGCTCTAATACGAAGGTTATCTCCAATACCGGCGTAAGCAGGTGAAAGCACAAAAGGGTTATCAGCTAAATACTGGGTAAACACTGGTAGGTTTAACTCTTGGCTGTAACTTGTTGTTACAGCCATGAGCACTAGGGATAAAATAAACTTTTTCATTGTAATAATTTTTTTAGATAACATCATTGGGGCTATAATTTTGTTATCTGTATAAAGTGAAATGTCCAACAAACTCTCTTGCATCTTTCTCGTCATTTAGTTTAAGAACATACCAGTAATCACCAGAAGGCAATTCTTCTCCATTGTATCTTCCGTCCCATTTTTGACCATAGTGATATTTAGCAATTACACGACCGTATCTGTCGAAGATTGAGAATTCAAGGTTGTTGTAAATATTTGTACAACCAGGTCCCCAAGTATCATAAACACCATCTCCGTTAGGCGTAAAGTAATTGTCTAAGCAAACATCAACATAAATCGCTGGCACTGTAATAGTCGCCGTACAGCCGTTTTGATCTCTTACTACTACTACGTAATCACCAGATTTGTAGATTTTGTATGTGTTAGAAGATGTAAACGGTTCTCCGTTGAAACTATACTCATAAGCTGGCGCTCCACCTGAACCTGTAACTGAAATTACGTTCATTTCAGGTTTTCCAGCAGATAAAGCAAGAGCTAATGGCTGCATCGCTTTGATATCAAAACTTGGTGTTGGAACCACACATCCGTTTGTATGTCTTGCATTGATAAAGTGTTTACCAGGAGCAAGATTTGTAAAGATGTTGCTTGTGTAATAAGTACCTGAACCATCAAGTTGATAATCAATATCTGCCAAATTAGTATTGCTAGGATCAACCGTAACTGTAACTCTATTAGCTTGTGCGTTATTTACACACTCGTATGAGATATCAATTGTTGGGTTTAAAGTAACCGGCTTAGCCATATCTACTTCCAGCAAAGTGATACAATTTGCATCTTTAACAAATACATTGTGTGTACCACCTTTCAAATTACTGAAAGTATGTTGTGTACCAACAACCGGAGCATACGTTCCGTTTTCGTTATCTAAACTAATTGTGTAAGGCGGTGTACCACCAGTGATATCAACTGTAAATGATCCGTCATTATCTCCTGCACAAACTTCTTCAATAATTGGTCCTACAACTTTAGCTATCAAAACAGTAGGTTCTTTAACTTCTAAATCTAAAAGTTGGAAACAAGAGTTTTCATCTTGAATTAACACTTGATATTTTCCAGCACTTAAATGATCAAATACAGATTTGTCATCAAACATTCCTAAGTTCGGAGAAATCGCATATTTGATTACTCCAGTTCCTCCACTTGCAGCGATTGATATTTTACCATCATTTGCAGCAAAACAAGTAGCGTCAGTTACTGTTGGGATAACAGACAATGGCGCGTTCGGCTCATTAATAGTAATTGCTTTAGAATTAAACTGGCAATCTCCACTATCAACACGTACTACGTAAACTCCTTGAGGAAGTAAATCGAAGTAACCTGTTGGTTGACCTGGACGTATCAAAACTCCATTTCCATCAAATAATGAATAAACATAGTTTGATAAACCTCCAACCGCTTCTGCATCAATTGCTGCTGTTGAGCTTCCTTTACAATAAACTAATGCGTTACTTAAATCTAATTTTAGATCTAATGGTGTTAATGCATCAATTGTAACATTGTTAGAAATCGTGCTCACACAACCTTTTGAATCTCTCACAAAATATTGGTGATTTCCAATACCTACACTAAATGTTGCTGGTAAAGTACCTAAAACTGTTGTAAAGTTCTTATCAGCACTGTATTCATAAGGTCCTGTTCCTCCAACTGCAGTTAATTTTAATGTTGCATCAGTTTTACAAGTTATACCAGTAGCTAATTCTAACGTTGGGATAACTTCTGATGGCTCATCAATAACTACTTCAGCAGTTGTTCCTGAACAATTTAATCCGTCAACAATAGTAACAGAATATCTTCCTGCTGCTAATCCTGTAAATACAGGAGAATCTTGCGGCGTTGTTGAAATAACAGGAGTAGTTGATAACATATTTAAAATATATGCATAATTACTTCCTTGACCACCAACTGGAGTTGATACTGTGATTACACCTGTATTCTCACCATGACATACTATAGAATTTGCTGTAGCTGTTACTGTAGCAGTTATTGGTGTTGGGTTGTTTAATGTTACCGTTGTTGTAGCAACACATCCTCCAACATCTTGTACGTTTAATGTGTAAGTTCCTGCTGTTAAATTATCAAACTCGAATTGATCTGTAAATCCTGCGCTAACTCCTACTAATTCGTATTTGTAAGCACCAGCCCATCCTCCTTCACCTGAGATTATAATTCTTCCGTCATTACCAGGATTGCAAGAAATCAAATCATGAATTTCAGATATTTTCAATACTGATAATGATTGCTGAATTGTAAAGTTTGTTTCAACTTGACAGAATGTTGGGTTCGGCAATGTTGCAACCGCTTTATAGTTACCAGCAATTAATCCGTTGATTGTTGCTTTACCTGAAGCATCGCTTGTACCGTTAGTAACTACGTTTCCTAATGCATCTGTTATTACGTATGTATATACACCTGCGTCATTTGTTGGAACCGGCAAATTATCTACCAATACTAAATCAACACTTCCATCAGCTGCACCATAACATTTAACATTTGAAACATTATCTGCATTCAAAGTAAATGTATTTGGATCATTAACAAAGTGATCTAACTGAATTATACATCCTGTAGCAGGGTTTTTTACAGTGATTGAATAGAATCCAATTGGTAAATTCTTGAAGATACCATTTGCGTTCGTTTGATTATATACCGTTCCGTTAACACCTGTAAGTGTATATTCTAATGGAATTGTAAATGCAACACCATTTTCATCTTGAACTGTAACTGCAATATCCTCATTAGTAGCACAAGTAATTGGAGTAACTGCTACATCGATCTTGTACATACGAGTGTATGGTAAAACTGTAGCTTCAAGAGATGTAGTCATACATCCGTTTTCGTCTGATACATTCACTGTATATTTTCCACCTAAGAAGTCACTTTCTGTATAAACTGAATCTAATCCGCTTTGAACAGAAACTCCATCTCTGAAGAATTCATAACTATATACTCCTGTACCTCCTGTAGGCATTGCTACAGAAACCTGTGCATAATCTGTTTTATTACCAGTTGCACAACCGTAAGGAGCTACAGTTGGGGTTGGCACTACAATTGCTTGTGGTGTGTCAACACTAATAGTCTGACTAACTGGACATCCTTTTCCAGAAGTTACAGTAACTGTATAGCTTCCAGTAGGAAGGTTCTTGAATACATTACCAACTAAAACCATTCCGACAGGAGAAGGATTAATTGAATATGTATAAACTGGATTATTGTTCACACTAGTTGTTGTAGCGGCCATGTTTACAGTAATCGTACCATTACTATCTCCAAAACAAAGTACTTTACTAGCAGTTAAAGTAAAATCAATAACTTGATTTGGCGCATCAATAACAACTGGAAGAGCTTTAGTACAATTTCCGTCTTGAACATAGAATGTATAGCTACCAGGAGCTAAGTTGCTAAATACATTTGCCGTAGCTCCTGTAACATAAGTTGTTCCGTCAATACTGTATTGGTAATTACCTGTTCCACCAGTAGCAGTTAATGTTACAACACCATTTGCAGTTAAACAAGTTGGAGTTGTAGTAAGATCAAATGACATTTGCAATGGCTCTAAGATCTTCACAGTACTAGTTACTTTACATTGATTAGCATCTTTAACATAAACAGTATAATCACCAGTTGTTTTAACTGTAAATACATTATTGTTTAACTGCCAAGTATTTCCATCTAAACTATACTGTAAATCTGTTGTAAATCCAGAAGCTGTAACTGTAATATTATAAGTATTTGCTGCGCTTGGACATTGATCAGCTACTACGCTAGCAATAACCGGCATTGGATCTGTAATAATTGTTATTGGAGTAGAAGTTTCACAACCATGCGAATCTTTTGCCCAAAGTACCCATGTAAATGCTTTGTCTAAGACTGCAGTATCTACCACATCATAAACTTTTGGATCACCTGCTTTAACAAATGCATACATATATCCTGGAGAACCATCAAAAGCAGTTGCTTTTATTTCTGCACCAGCATTACAATTTGCATGTTTGTTAGTCGCATAACTAACTCCTAATGCAACAGGTTCTGGAACCACAATCGATAAACTAGCCACACAGTCTGTTGTAGCATCTTTTACATCAATTTTATAAGTACCAGCAATTAAGTTTTTCAACTCAAAAGTATCTGTTCCAACTTGAGTAACTGTTCCAACTCCAGAAACCCCTGAAATTGTATGAGTAAATCCTGTTTGGAAACCTGAAACTTTAAATGTTACAGTACCATTAGCATCATTTTTACATGCAACTCCTGTAAATTCACCAGTTACGGCAATATTTACAACATCCGGAATATTTACAAATTCTTGATAAGTACATCCATTGTAGTCTTTTACTAAGAAAGTGTAATCTCCTGGAAGCAATCCTGGGAAGCTCGCCGCAACTGAAGAATCAGCTGTAGTGATAGGTCCAAAATTCGCAACCGGTGTTGCAGTATTTGTTGAAATAATACTGAATTCCAATGCTCCAACTCCATTAGTCGCTTTTACAGAAACCGTACTAACATTCTCACCTGGTTTACAAGTAATAGCTGTTGGCGTGAAGTTTAAGTCTGATGGCTTGTTCAATGGGTTAACTGTTACGTTTTGAGGCGCAGTTTCACATCCATTTGCATCTTTTACTGTATAACTGATAGTTTGAACTGATCCATTGTCACCAACAGTATACGTATTAGAATCTGAATAACCTTCGTTATTGAAATTATAGTAATAACCTGTTCCAATTCCGGTAGGAGTACCATCATGTCCTACTACAGTAATTACTGTTGTTGTGCTACATGTAGTGTTTCTTGGAAGAGGATCTGCTGAAGCAGTCAATTGAACCGGCTCTCCGATAACCACTGTTGTTACTACAGAAATACATCCTTTTGCATCAGTAACTGTCACGTCGTATGTTCCAGCTTTTAATCCTGTAAACACATTATTTGAAGGCTGAGCCACTGGAAGCAAAGGACTTGGCAATGTTCTTGTTACTGTATAAGTATAAGGTGGAAGACCTGTAGTTCCGTCAATATTGATCTGCATAGAAGCTGTTCCTCCAGCGCACAAAATTGGAGACACTACTGGAGTTGCAGTAATAACAGCCGGAAGCGGTGTATTAACTGTAACTTTTTCCGTTGTAACTGTACAAGTTGCGGCATTGCTGTCTTTAATTACAAAAGTATAGTCTCCTGCACTAGCCACAGACTCTGTAAAGGTACGTGTAGCAGATGTTTTTGGACCTGCAACCAAAGTTGCTCCTAAATACATTTCATAAGTAAATGGTGCAATTCCATTTGTAATCGTTACATCAATCGTAGCGTTTACAGCAGCTGAAGGTGCACAATAAAGATCTTTTGAAACAAGTGCTTGAGCTAATAACTGCTCTTCAATTTTATACGGAATTGTAGCCTCACAACCGTTGTCATCTGTAACACCTAATGTATAAGTACCAGGTGCAGTGAATTCAGCTGTTGCAGAAGTCAATACCGAACCGTTTAATGTATATGTTTTTGTTCCATTATAAGTTGATGTCAATGTGCTCAAATCAACTGTAAGTTTAGAACCTGTGTAACACTGAGGTGCTGCTGGTGTTATAGAAGGTGCAGCATTATAAGTTACTAACACCGTTTTAGACGCAATACATCCTTTTGAATCTTTTACATAAACATCCCACGATAAGTCTGTTAGGTTAGTGTCAACTTTAAGTATTGCATTATCTACATAAGAACCTGCCGCAGGAGTTCCTGTTCCAGATTTTATAACTGCATACGTATATGTTCCTGTACCTCCAGCTTCACCGCTTACTGTGATCTCTGACTCATCTCTTGAACAGAAAACCTTAGTAGCTGCTGTATTGAATGTAATAGCTGCTGGAGTAGTGAACGTTACACTATCGTCTTTCGTACATCCTGTTGTTGCATCTACAACTGTAACCGTATACGTTCCTGCTGGAAGGTTAGACAACGTGATTACGTCACCTGTCTGACTGATATTAGCAGGAGCTACTGATGGTGAAACATTAACTGAGTAATTTCCTGTTGCACTGAAAGCTGAAACAGTGAATTTTGCAACTCCGTTGTCTGTTATACCATTAGCTGGGTTACATGAAATATCGCTTACCAGCTCACCATGAATGTCAATATTTACAACATTCGGAATATTTACAAATTCTTGATAAGTACATCCGTTGTTGTCTTTTACCTCGAAAGTATAATCTCCTGGAAGCAATCCTGGGAAGCTCGCCGCAACTGAAGAATCAGCTGTATTGATTGGCCCTAAATTCGCAACCGGTGTTGCTGTATTTGTTGAAATAACTTTGAAAATCAATGCTCCAACTCCATTAGTTGCTTTTACAGAAACTGTGCTCACATCCTCACCTGGTTTACAAGTAATTGCTGTTGCTGTAAAGTCTAAATCTGTTGGTTTATTCAATGGATTAACATCAATTGATTTTGGTGGCGTTTTACATCCATTAGCATCTTTTACAGAATACCAAATCGTTTGAATACTTCCATTATTATCAACCGACAATGTATTACTAGTATCATAAGTTACTCCATTATCAAAACTATATGTATAACCTGACGTACCAGGTGTACCATCTGTACCTGTCACTGTAACAATCGTAGTTGGATTACAAGTAGTATTAACTGAAAGTGCCGCCGATGATTTTAATGCAACTGGTTCAGTAATAACAATTGCAGGAACCGCTGCTGAAATACAACCGTATGCATCTGTAACCACCACTGTGTATGAACCCGCTGGTAATCCAGTATAATTTCCAGAAGTATCTCCACTATTATTTGCTCCTGCTCCGCTTAAAGCAAATGTGTATGGTCCAACACCATTTGCTGGTACAACTGTAATAGTTCCTGTGAAATCTCCACTACATTTAACATCTAATTTAGATGTTGTGAAAGTTGGATTAACAGGCGCTTTTACATCAATTACCTCACTTGTCACAGGACAAGAATTACTATCCGTAACACGGAAAACGTAAGATCCCACAACACTTGTTGTATATGGTAAAGTTGATATTGTTGTGAATCCAGTATTGTTAACATTTACTTCAAAAGTATAACCCGGTTTACCTCCACTTGCTGTTAAAGTAAATTGAGCTGCCGTTATAGGTAAAGCCACGCAAGTGATCTCTTTATCTTGAACAACACTTAGCGTTAAAGGTGTAAATACTGTTGTTTGAGTTGTACTTGTGGCAATACAGCCGTTTTTATCTTTTACGTACACTGTATAAGCATCCGACGCTGTTGTTGGAGCTGGTACCGTGAATGTATAAGTCAATCCTGAACTTGTAAAATAATCTGTTCCATTGATACTGAAACTTAATGGTTGAACACCAGTTCCCGTCGCAGTAAATGTATAATTTCCATTAGCTGTACATTGATTATTAGCCAATGCAGGTGTTGAAACTGTTGGCGTATCATCTTTAGTAATCGTAACAGTAGTCACAGCAGGACAACCATTACCGTCGTTAATGTACACATCAACCAACCATGTCATTCCTAATCCAGCTGCCACACCATTTGTTAAAGTTGATGTATCAATAGTAGTTACATTTGAATATGTACCTGCTGGTTTTCCATTTTCAACTATAGAATACGTATAATTCAATGTTCCACCTACAGGCGACATTGTAAGTGTAGAAACAGGGTCGTTACAATTTACATTACTAGCTACTGCAGTTAATGATAGTAATGCAGGCTCTGTAATTGATACTGATTTGGTAATCTCACATTGAGTTGTATTGTCTTTAAATGTTACAGTATATGTACCTTTCTTTAGATTAGTTAAAGTAACAACATCCCCAGCTTTTGTGTCAGAATATGTTAAAGCAGCTGGACTTGTTGTAACTGAATAAGTAAATGCTCCAGAAGCAGTAAAATCACTTGCTGTAAATGTAGCGCTACCAGTTGCACCGCCATTACAGCTCACATTTGCAACTACTTTTTCCAATACTTGTAATGCTGGTAAACTAGGAACAGTAAATGATTTTTCATCTGTACATAAATTACTATCTGTAACTCTAAATACATAATCACCGGCAGTTAATCCCGTATAAATACCAGAAACATCTCCACTCGTACTGCTTGTTGGCCCAGATATCATTTTAAATGATACCGTACCTACTCCATGTGTGTAATTTATTTTTACATCACTAACTAATGAAGGACAAGTCATTTGAGTAGGCGTAAATCCAGAAATTACTGGTGGATCTAATGCATCAATGATTTGCGTTTGCATAGCAGACAAACAACCATTACCGTCTTTAACAATTATTTGGTATGTTTTCGCATTTGTTGTTGTAAGTACATTGTTACCAGAGAAATGTCCTCCGTTGTCAAAACTATATTCATAGTTTCCTGCACCACCATTAGCTGTAACGGTGATTGTAGCATCAGTAGGATTATTTCCTCCGCCACAAAGCATCTGAGTGGCATCAATTTTAGTAATGACTACAGGTGTAGGATCAACTACAGTAACATCTATAGATACGTAACAGCCTTTGCTGTCCTTAACATAATATTTAACTAAACCTTCAGCAGCTGTTTGTGTGAAAACATTATTTGTTTGCGTCGCTAATGCTGGAACAGCTCCTTTTCCATAGGTATAAATACCAGTTCCTCCAGTTGCTGTTATCGTAACATTGGCAGCATCGCCAACACATAAAGGTGTTCCAACACTACTAACAGGAGTAATTGGGATCAATGCATCAATTTTAACATCAACTGTTGCCGTACAAGATCCATCATTTACTTGGAAAGTGTAATTTCCAGCATCTAAATCTGTAAAAATACCAGTTGTTGCACCAGTTGTATTTGGAGTGGTTCCTGCAATAATTGTATACGTATAACTTGTGTTAATTCCGCCTTCAGCTTTAACTGTTACAGATGCATTTGGTGCAGGTGAATTACAGTCAAGTTCTTTTTTGGCAATTACACCAAGTGTTAATATATCTCTAACAATATATGGAGCTGTTGCTGTACATGCATTTCCATCTCTTATACCAATTGTATATGTTTTAGCCGCTGTAATAGTAGCGAATTCATCAGCTAAATCTACTCCGTCTAGTGTATAAACTGGCGTACCAACAGTTGAAGTAAAGTATTTGCTTAAATCTACTGTAAATGAAGCTCCTGTAAAACATGGAACTGCAGGACCGGCAATTGCACTCGGAGGCAAATCTTTTCCAATTGTAACATCAACTTTGGCAGTACAGCCATTTTTATCTTTTACCCAAATATCCCAATCTGTTCCAGTCTCATAATCAATAAGTACTGGATTGTTAGGAAGGTAACCGCTTGTTGGTTCAATCGCTCCATCGGCCACGAAAGTATATTCGTAAGGACCGGTACCTCCAACAGTTTTTAGGAAAACTTGAGCAAATTTGTTACAATTATCATTTACCTGACTAACAATACTTGGTGTTACCGATTGTAATGGTTGTGTAATTTCAAATTCCATAGAATTCGAACATTCTGTACCATCAATTTCCTTCGCCACTAAAGTATATAAACCTGCTGGCAAATTAGTAAAACTACCCTGCATTGGGGCAGGCAAAGCAACGTCTAAAGGTGGTGCAACTGATACATTTGATAGTTGATCTACTACCTCAAAACGTATTTTTGTTACAGAAGGATCATATCCAGATACCTTAAAGCTTATGGCGCCATTTGGAGTAGCTGGTGAAGTATTACAAGAAACATTGTTTGTTATAACATTGTCAAATTCTATTAATGATAATTTCGGTATTTTCACCTCAATAACAGATACACATCCATTATTATCTTCAACCTGGAAAAAATAAGTTTGACCGAAGTTTAAATTGTCAAATTTATAAAAATCGTTTGTAGTAGGAGCAGAAACTGAAGTTGGATCTCCTACTATTGAATATTTATAATCTGGCGCACTTGGAAAGGTAGGATCCAACTTCAGATTAACTGTAGCTCCAGCAGTACAAGTACCACTAATATCTACAGGTAAAAATTGAAGATATGGAACTGTGTAAATAGTTTGTTTATCGCTTAAATATTCACAGCCATTTGTATCAACAACTGATACATAGTAAATCCCGAATGTCAGATTATTTGGAAACGTATAAGTTCTTGAAAATGTCGATGAACTTGTGTGAATTGGTGAATGCGCCTTATCATATAAAGTGTAAATAAAAGGTCCTACACCATTTGTTAAAGAACTTACTTCTATACTTCCCGGCTTATTGCTATTACATTTTATATCATTAGTTTTAATTACCGCCGTTATAGCTAGAGGCTCACCAATTGTAACAGTTAAAGCGTCTCTACATCCTCTCGCGTCTTCAACAATATAATTATATGTACCAGCTGCTAATCCTCCAAATGTATTTCCAAAATCTAATGGACTTCCATTTAAGCTATATTTATAAGGCGCTTTACCTCCTGAACCATTAAATGTAACCGAACCATCACTGCTTCCATTACAATTTGTATCTGTTACAACTGGATTGGCAGCAACAGTACCTGTTGGTGTAACAGCTATTGTATTTGTTCTTACAGGACAACCTTTGCTGTCTGTAACTTCAAAACTATAATTTCCTTGTACAGTAAATGTTTCCGTGAAACTAGGTGTAGCAATACCTGTCACCGGAGCTCCCACTGCTACTGCTCCATTATAAATTTGATAGCTAAAAGGTGCTGTTCCGTTAGTAATATCCACTGTGATTGAAGCTGCAGCAGGTGCAGAACAAGTGATGTCTTTATTTGAAGTTGCTGTTGCAAAAATTTGTTTATCAACAACATAATCCTTAACATCAGGACAACCATTAGCATCGATAACTCCTACTTTATATGTTCCAGGAGCTATAACTGTATATGTATTTCCAGGCAATGTAGAACCATTAACAGTGTACTTTAATGTTCCTTTTCCAGATCCTGATAGTGTTATCGTAAATGGTGAAGTAAAACATTGCTGTGCAGGAAGATTTATCACTGCATCAGGATCTTTAGCAATCGTAATTGGCAACGATTTTTCACAACCATTAGCATCTTTTACCCACGCATACCATGTAGTAATCGTTGGATCTAAATCAGCGCTATTTGCATTTAAAACATAATCCGTCGATGCAGGGTTTCCTGTAGTACTTCTAAAAACGTAGCTATAAGGCGCTTTTCCACCACCACCAGTTACAGTAACTTTTGAGTTTGGCTGACCACAATTAGCATTTTTATTTGAAGCAAGCGTTAAAGTTACAGCTGCTGGTTCAGTAATTGTAAAACTTACATCTTTGAAACAATCTGTAAGATCATCTTTAACTCTTAATGTATAAGCTCCCTGAACTAATCCAGTAATGTCAACTGTGCTTCCTGATTTTGCAACAGTTCCTGATCCAGCTGTTAATGTCGCTGTATAAGTTCCTGCATATGCAGAAACAGTAACTGCCGCAGAACCTGTGTTCCCAGAATTACAAGCTACATTTGTTTGAGATAATAAAGAAGCTGTAATATTTACAAGTGGTTTAACAGTATAAGATAAAATAGCTGAACAACCATTAAAGTCAGTTACTTTAAATACGTAAACACCATCTGCTAATCCAGTGAATTTTCCGTCAGCAGCACCCGTAGTATTACTAGTTGGTCCTGAAACAATAGTATATGTTAACGGCGCAACACCATTACTTGTTAATACATCAACATTACTTTTATCTTCTCCTGGTTTACAAGTAATCAATGATCCATTAAATCCTGTAATTTTTGGCGGATCTAATGCAATAAAATTTTGTGATGTTAACGTTTGTGTACAATTGTTGCTGTCTCTCATTACAACCGTCACTAAACCTGCAACACTTGTGCTATAAGTATTAGTAGAAGAGAATGCTCCACCATTAAAACTATATTCATATCCTGTATTAGAACCCCCTGTTGGAGAAGTCACTGTAATAGTTGCATTTTTTGTTGTATTATCAGTGTTACAAGCTATTGGAGTTGAAGTTACAGTAGCACTTAATGGATTTGGGTCACTCAGTGTAATTTGACCAGTGGCTATACATCCTTTAGCATCTGTTAAAAGAATATCGTAAACTCCAGCGCTTAAACCTGCGGCCGACGCTGTACTTGAAACTACAACAGCTCCTTTTTTGATTGAATAAGTGAATGGAGGTAAACCAGTTGGATTAGTAATATTAATTAATCCATTTGTACCTCCAACGCATGTTGGATTTTTCTCATTATGAGTGAACGACGGAATTGTTTTTGGTGTAATTGTTATTACGTTCGACACTCCAATACAACCAGCATTATCAGTTACTCTAAACTGGTAATCTCCAGAATTTCCAGTACTAAATGGCGATGTTACTGTAGACCATGGTCCAGCACCATTAAATTGTACTTCGTATTTTGTATATGTACCTGTTCCACCAACTGCTCCAAAAGAAATTTGAGCATTGCTGATACAGTCTAAATCTTTAACTCTTGTTGCTGTAATTACCAGTTCTGGCTTAACTACATACGTTGCAGTTGCACTACAACCATTAGCATCTGTTGCAACAATAGTATATGTATTACTTGCCGTAATATTATAAGTTGTAGTTGTAAGAGTCAATCCGTTTACGGTATACGTATGTGTTCCTGTACCTGGATTAAAGAACGTGCTTACATCTATTGCAGTGGTAGAAGGTGCTTTAAAACAGAATGTTGCAGGAGCTGGAGACTTCAAAGTTGGTGAAGCATCTCTTATAATTGTTAATGGAAATGGTCCAGCTGTACAATCATTTTGATCCATTACATACACATCCCAAGAACGGTTAACTTGTCCTACT
Organism: Flavobacterium daemonense; assembly: GCF_007341385.1. GTDB lineage: Bacteria > Bacteroidota > Bacteroidia > Flavobacteriales > Flavobacteriaceae > Flavobacterium > Flavobacterium daemonense. The sequence continues at coordinate 444,681 of NZ_VJYD01000002.1, read as the reverse complement.
CCTGTATTAATAGTTGTATTTGAAGATGAAAAAGCTGCTGCTGCAGGCATTCCTGTTCCTGAAAGAACATAAGCATATTTATAATTTGGTACACCGCCATTAGCAGTAACCACGATATTTGAAATTGAATTATTACAATTTACATTTGAAGCTGTAGCTGCAGTAATTGTAATTGCAGTTGCCGCACCAACTGTAACCGAAGCGGTATTAGAAGTACATCCTGTTGTAATATCTTTTACCACAAGTTTATACACTCCCGCCGCTAATCCTGTTACCGTAACGACATCATTATTTTTTGTCGCTGTACCTGAAGCTGGGGTTAAAGTATAAGTAAAATTACCTGTTGAACTTGCTCCCGTTACTGTAAATGTTGCTGTTCCATCTGAAGATCCAACACATTTTACATCCGTTTTTTGGCTTGATACTGAAATGCTAGGTGCACCATCAATAACAATTGAACCGCTTTTTGAACAGCCGTTTGCATCTTTAACCTCAAAAGTATAGTTTCCTGCACCTAGTCCTGAGAATGTACCGTTAGTATTTGAAGTCCCCGCGCCAGGTCCCGCCAAAATAGTATAAGTAAACGGTGAAATTCCACCTGCAAGCGGACTTACTATCACCTGTGTAGTCGTATTCAAACAAGTTATCGCCGCAGGAGTATTAAACTTCACTCCAGTTGGAGGATTAAATGCCGGAACACTAATTGTTTTTGTAAGCGTACATCCGTTAGAATCCTGAACAGAATAAGTAATCGTCTGAGCAGAAGACGTAAGGGTTACAGGCAATGTGTTTGTGCCAGTATAAGTCGGGTTGTTGTTGAAACTGTATTTAAAGCTTCCTGATCCACCACCTGCTGTAACCGTAATTAATGTAGTAGGACTACAAGCAGTATTCGGTGGGAAGCTTGCAGAAGAAGTTACTTGTGCAGGTTCACTAATAATAACCGACGCCGTTCCTGTACATCCTAGATTGTCTGTAACAGTAATGTCATAAGTCCCTGCGGTCAGCCCCGTAGTGCTCGCTGTCGTAGAAACTGTCGTTGCAACTTTTTTAACACTGTAAGTATATGGTGCCTTTCCTGATGTAGGTGTAATATTTATCGTTCCTGTAGCATCAGAAAAACATTTTACATCAGTTTTTGAAGTGCTTAAAGTCAATGTTGTAGGTTTTATTGTTACTACAACATCATTTGAAATAGCAGAACATTTTGGAGTAGCTGAGTCAGTTACTCTAAAGGTATAAGTACCCGCTGCTGTCGCATCGTAAGTGTTGCTTGGGATAGAACTGAATGTACCAGTGGCACCAGTTGTTGAAACCTCATAAGTATAACCCGGTTTACCACCACCAGCTGTAAGGTTGATTTTAGTATTTGGCGTACAAGTAACATCTGGTACTGGCGCTGCAGAAAGAGTCAACTGAGGCGCAACAACATAAGGAGTTTGTGCGATACAGCCAAAACCGTCTTTAATATATAATGTATATGAACCTGCCCCTAAACTAAATGTAGGTGAAGTTACATAAGTATTGTTATCGATACTGTAAGTTGGAGTACCAACTACGTTACCTGTAATAGTAACAGAAATTGGTGTTCCAGTATAACACTGGCTTGCCGGTGTATTAATTTGTGGAGGTGTTTCTTGTCCTATTGTAATCGTTTGCTTTGGGGCAACACATCCATTGCTGTCTTTTACATAAACATCAATAGTTAATCCTAATACAGCTGTATCAACAGTTGTTGCTCCTGTATAAAGACCCGCCGCTGGAGCCGTAGGCCCTGAAGTTACGTATGCATAAGTATAACCCGGTTTTCCTCCTGATAAAGTTGGGAAACTGATTGTAGAAATTTTATTGTTACAGCTGATCTTTGTAGCCTGAACAGTAAAGTTGATAGCAGTAGCTGCATTTATAGTAGCTACAACGCTAGCTGTAGAACAACCAGTCGTTTTGTCTTTTGCTATAAAGGTATAGCTGCCTGCAGCCAATCCTGTAACTTTAACCACATTTCCTGTCTGGGTATCCGTAGTTACGGCAGGTGTAATAGTATATGTAAAATTACCTGTAGAACTTACACCACTTACTGTAAATGTTGCTGTACCGTCGCTTGAACCAAAACATTGTACATCTGTACTTCCTTTGGTAGCCGAGATAGTAGCTGCTGGATCAATAACAATTGAACCACTTTTCGCACAGCCGTTTGCATCCTTAACCTCGAAAGTATAGTTTCCTGCACCCAGTCCTGAGAATATTCCATTTGAATTTGAAGTTCCTGCTCCAGGTCCAGCTAAAATAGTATATGTAAATGGTGAAATTCCACCCGCAAGCGGGCTTACCGTCACGCTCGTAGTTGTATTTGTACATGTAATTGCTGCAGGAGTTGTAAACTTAATTCCTGTCGGTGGATTGAATGCTGGAACAGTAATTGTTTTTGTAAGTGTACAACCATTAGCATCCTGCACTGAATATTTGATGTTCTGAGCAGCAGTTGTAAGCGTTACAGGCAACGTATTTGTTCCTGTAAACGTAGTACTTCCATTAAAACTGTATTGGAACGTACCTGTTCCGCCACCTGCTGTAACCGTAATTAATGTAGTAGAACTACAAGAGGTATTTGCAGGGAAAGATGCTGAAGATGTAACCGCTGCTGGATTTCCTAAAGTAACTCCAATAGATTTAACACATTTAGTATTAGTGTCTCTTACATATAAAGTATAGCTTCCTGCTGCAAATCCTGTAAAAAGTGGGTTGGTAACATAGTTCGTTCCATCTTTACTGTACTCAAATGCTCCTGTACCTCCGCCTGGTTGCAATAATATTGTTCCTGTAGAATCGCCATTACATTTTGGATCTGTGTTTTGAGATCCCAAAGTAATCGCTGTAAGTGCGTCAATAGTTGCATCGCTTGTTGTTAAACAGCCTTTAGCATCTTTGATTTGAAATTTATAATAACCTGGTGTTAAAATAGAATAAGTAAAAGTGTTTCCATTACTAGCTGGCTGTGTTAATGCGCCAGTAGTTGCTCCAGATGTAATTGTTACAGTATATGGTGCAGTACCACCTCCTATTGTTCCTGTAATAACAGCTCTATCGTTTGGTGCAGGATCACAATCTATTGGTGAGGTAACAGTTGAACTTGTTACCAATTCATCAACTATTGTTTGAGAAATTGGAGCTATTAAGGTACAACCATTCTTATCTGTAATATCAAAAGTATATGAACCAGATTGTGCAGCATGATAGGTAAAATTAGGTCCGTCAAAAGGAGCGCTCTCAGCACTTTTTGAACCTGAATTAAATTTCACATTATAGGTATATGGCGCTACTCCACCGCTAACTTGTACTGTAATATCTTGTCCTGTACCAGAATTGAAGCAGGTAGGAGTAGTTACGAAAGTTGCTGTAGGTTTTACTGGATTAAGAATAGTCACATTGGCCGAAACATTTCCTGGACATCGATTCTTATCACGAGCATAAACAATATAATTCCCTGGCGCAATGTTGCTAAATACTCCTCCGGTTGGTACAGTATAATCAACTACAAGTGTACCATCTGATTTTTTTAATTGGTACTCATATGGAGCAGTTCCAAATGTTGCCTGAGCAGTAATTGTTCCGCCTAAAAGACATGTAGCAAGTTGCGTAACATTCGCAGAAACTTGCAAAGCGGTTGGAGCAGTAATATCTTGAGAGAAAGGCAAAGTACAACTTGAGGCTAGATTTTCGTAGCGTACTCTTATTTGGTAATTTTTCTCTACTAAACCTGTAATTGTAACACTACCGCTAGTTGATGCAGGAACTGGTACATAAGTTTTCCAGGTCGCTCCATCTATTGAATATTGAAATCCTTTAGTTTTATCAAAATTTTGAGCCGATATCGTAAGTTGGCCATTTGTATCTCCTTTACAAAGAAGATTTTTTACTCCAGTAATATCAGCAGAGAAAGCTTTTGAACCATCAACATTAATATTGAAATCTTGTACGGTACCACAAGCTCTTGGTATTTGTCGTACCCAGATATCGTCCATTACTAAGTCATTTCCATTATATTCAATACTTCCTGAGCGAATCTTAAACGTCAAGTTAGTATTGTTGCCAGGATTTAATGACAATGTCTTTTGCAACCATTTGTTTCTATCAGGACCATCTTTGTCTCCAGCAATTATTCCGGTTTTATCTGTGGCCACGACATTACCCGCTGGATCCACTAATTCAATAATCAAATCTGGAGACGCTCCATCTTTTCCTTTTTTTAGTAAATTACCCACATATAAATCAATCAAAACGGGTTGATTCGGAATTACATCGACAATTGGCATACTGTATAAAACTCCGTAATCACCAGCTGCTTTTCCAATGTTTACATGTAATAATCTTCCGTTTGCATCTCCTACTCCATTTAAATTATTTGGATTCGTGGTATGATCTTTAAAGTGAAACCATGCACCATTTCCAACGTATGTATTACCACTGTAATCATCTCCTCTCCAAAAGAAACTTGCCACCGAGTATTGGTTATCTTCAATAGAACGTTTTACTGTTGCATTACAAGTATAAGGAGGGTTTACCCTTTGGTCATTAAAACAATAGGTACTCGCAATTCCAGGTGTAGTTGTTGTTCCACCACTACCAAAACTTTCGATCAACAAGTTACTATATGTTGAAACGTTTAATACAGTATATTCTACCGTTACAGTATGTGGTCCTTCACTAACATTTAAAAATACATTAGATGGTGTATTGTTGTTTAGAAATCCATCCATGTAATATTTATAGCTGAACTTCGAATCTGGAACTCCACCATTAACTTGAACGGTAGTCGTTGCTGAGCCATCACAATTAAATACGGGATCCAAAACCTTAATAGTAGGAGGCGCTGGTTTATCATCCAGTTTAATACCGGTCATATCATACGTACAACCTACAGCATCCTTTATACTAAAAGTGTAAGGTCCTCCTGGATAAATATACATTTCGTTAGAACTGCTCCAAGGTGACCCCATAAAACTATATTGGTACGGAGGTACTCCCCCTTGTGGATTCACGATACGCGCCAAACCTTGTTCTTCCTTTCCTACTGGACCACAACCAGATAATGCTGCAATACCAGCAGATGCTGTCAAAGGAGTAGCTGCACCAACAGTCGTCATGATTGCTGGATCGACACAATAAGCATTACTTGCACCACTTACACCTGTTTTTCGGTATTGCACCACAACATAGTAAATACCTGAAACAAGATTTGGAAAAACATTGCTGTTTTTAAAAGTTGAACCATTGTCAATACTGTATTGAATGTCTGTAAAACCATTTGGAGCAGTAACATTTACCGTTATTTTTCCTGATGCGCCTGTACAAGTACCATCTATTTTATCAATTTTGTAAACTGGTTTATCTACGGCACCAATATCAATAGTTTTATCAGCTGTACATCCGTTACCGTCTTCAACACGAATTACGTAAGATCCAGCTTTTGCAACTGTAATGATATTGGTAACATTCGCAACATTCACAAATCCTGTGTTGTCGATATTAACATAATATCTATATGGTGCTTTTCCACCTGTAACAGATCCTGTAATTTCACCCGTCACACATGGAGTTAAGCTTGTTGTTAATGTTGATGTGTTTTTTAATACAGCCGGAGTTGCGTCAATTGTAAGATCTATCTTTTTGTCGACAGCACAAGTACCGTCAATAGAAGTTACAACCGTATATTTTCCCGCCGCCAATCCAGTAAATGTGTACTCTGGAATTTTTGTAACAGGAGTAGTTATGGTAGTAGTACTAGGACTAGGACCGGTTATTGAATAAACATATTGCAAGTTAACATCATTAGCAAATACTCTAATGCTTCCAAGATCACCACTACATTTTGCAGAAGTAACCTGACTATCAACTACAAATGTTGTTTGATTAATAACAATGTTCGGAACCTTAAAATCACAAGAACCAGAAACACCAGCCAATCTTATAAATATATTATAGTTTCCTGCAGAAGTAACATCAAAAACGTTGCTAGTCTGCCAAGATAATGGCGGAGCAGAAGTTGGAGTTATACCATACTCATAACCGCTTCCAAAACCATTAACTGTGATTTTACCGTTAATAGTACAAGTAGTTCCATATTTAATAATATCGTTTTTTGCAATAGCACCAGGATCTAATGTGTTTTGGTACACATTAAAATAAAATGTATAAGGTGTTCCGGCATTATCTATAATTCTAACTCTGTACTGACCTGCACTAGCAGCCAAATAATCAACCGCAGTTCCCACTGATGTCCAGCAAGAAGCCGCCGCAGTTTCATTGGCACAATTTGTATTAGAAACATTTAAACAAGAACCTCCTACATTAAATTTTTCCCAAACAATTAATTGAGGATTTACTAGTCCTGTTTGAATAAGTCTTGTTTCATTACTTCCGCAAAGAAATAATTTCGGAAGCTCTTTACCGTCATTCGGACAGATTGAAACGGTTCCTAAATAGGGTGATTTAGCATATTTGATTGCCGGATTCACCATAGGAGCAGCTGGTTTATCAGCACCATTATCGCCTTTCGCCGATAGACCAAATTGATCGCCAGGCAGATTATTTGTTTTTAAGAATAAATTCTCATTCAAGTTTGCATTAAACTTTGAATTGTACGCTACCAAATTTTGCGAGTAGGACGCAAAATGGAATAACATAGCTAAAACAAAAATCAACGTTTTTAGAATAGTAGGTTTTTTCATAATCATTCTTTTGTTTACTTCCGTCTTATCCACTAAGGGGCAATAGTGAATAAAGCAATTAGTATTCTATTTATTATTTTGAGCCTTCCTCCTCATTAGAAGGCTCCTTTCTATTTTATGATCTCTCTTAATTCTCCACTTTTACGATGGCCATTTTGCCGTTGTAAGGTTTATTTCCTTTTGCTTCTAATGCTTTAGTCGCTTCTTGTAAACCTTCAAATTTCTCGTAATAGATGTAATACTTACTTGTTGCTATGTTGTAGAAGAAATTAATATCTGTACGTCCAGCAGCAACTGCTTTAGTTAGGAATTCATCTCTCTTTTCAACACTGCTATGAACAGCAACAATCATATAGTAACCACTTTCAGAATTTTTGATATTCTTGATGATCTGCATATTTGACTGATCTTCACCAAAATCAAAATCACTTGCTGTTAAAGGCGTACTGCTTATTTTAGTAGTTTCCTTAATACGTTTCAGCGCTGCAAGATCCTGGTTATATCGTCCTTGATCATTTTCATAAGCCGCACGTTTGATTCGACGTTTTTTCTCAATTTCAGTTTCAGCTTTAATACGCTCTAAATTCGCTAATAATGCTGCACTATCTGTTTCCATTTTTAATTGCGCTGCCTTCAACTGATTTATCTTTTCTAGATAAGCTTTGTTTAAAGCATCATTTTTATTCGGAACTTTTTTAAGTCTTTCGTTGTACAAATTCGTCAGCTTGGCAATTTCATCTTTTTGAAGTCTGTTTGCCTCAGCAATATTTGTTTTTAAAGCTTCTAACTGACTGTTTTCTGCAGCCACACTTTTGAAAGGTTTTGGCTCTTTGTAAATTCCTTTTTCACTTAAGTCATTCTCCTCTCTCAAGTCGTTCAAATCTTTCTGTTTGTTTGCAACAGTAGCATTAAACTGAGCCATTAAATCGCTCTGATTTTTACTTGAAGCTTCAAGAGACTGCGTTAAATTATCAATAGCTTTTGCTGTTTCATCTTTTTGAGCTTCTGCTGCTTTCGCCGCTGCTAATTTTGCCAACTCTGCTTCTTCCGCTTGTTTAGCTAATAACGCTTCCGCATCTGCTTTTGCTTTTGCATCAGCTGCAAGTTTAGCTTGTAAAGCTTCTGCATCCGCTTTCGCTTTTGCATCTGCAGCTAATTTAGCTTGACGAGCTTCTTCATCTGCCTTAGCTTTTGCATCTGCTGCTTGTTTAACAAGTAATGCTTCCGCATCTGCTTTCGCTTTGGCGTCAGCTGCAAGTTTTAATTTTAATGCTTCTGCATCTGCCTTTGCTTTTGCATCAGCCGCTAATTTCGCTTGACGAGCCTCTTCATCAGCTTTCGCTTTTGCATCTGCTGCTTGTTTCGCTTGTAAAGCTTCGGCATCCGCTTTCGCTTTTGCGTCGGCTGCAAGTTTAGCTTTTAATGCTTCTGCGTCCGCTTTAGCTTTGGCGTCTGCTGCTAATTTCACTTGACGAGCTTCCTCATCTGCTTTTGCTTTAGCTTCTGCTGCTTGTCTTGCTTGTAAAGCTTCAGCATCCGCTTTTGCTTTTGCGTCAGCTGCAAGTTTTGCTTTTAATGCTTCTGCATCAGCTTTTGCTTTTGCATCTGCTGCTAATTTCGCTTGACGAGCTTCTTCATCTGCTTTTGCTTTAGCTTCTGCATCTGCTTTAGCTTTTGCATCAGCCGCTAATTTCGCTTGACGTGCTTCTTCAGCTAACTGTAATTGTTTTGCCTCTGCTTCAGCTTTTGCTTTTGCAGTCGCTTCCGCATCAGCTTTAACTTTTGCATCAGCGATAAGTTTCGCTTGTAAAGCTTCCATATCAGCTTTAGCTTTTGCATCGGCAGCAAGTTTTGCTTGTAAGGCTTCAGCGTCCGCTTTTGCTTTCGCGTCTGCTGCTAATTTCGCTTGACGAGCTTCCTCTTCAACTCTTGCTTTTTCCTCAGCAGCTTGTTTTACTTTAAGAGCTTCTGCATCAGCTTTTGCTTTTGCATCTGCCGCTAATTTCGCCTGACGAGCTTCTTCATCTGCTTTTGCTTTTGCATCAGCTTCTTGTTTTGCTTTAAGAGCTTCAGCATCTGCTTTCGCTTTAGCGTCAGCAGCTAACTTAGCCTGACGAGCTTCTTCTGCTTGCTGTAATTGTTTAGCCTCAGCATCCGCTTTTGCTTTTGCCGTTGCTTCTGCATCTGCTTTCACTCTGGCATCTGCAATTAATTTTGCCTGTAAAGCTTCCATGTCAGCTTTCGCTTTAGCGTCAGCAGCAAGTTTCGCTTGTAATGCTTCTGCATCAGCTTTTGCTTTTGCATCAGCAGCTAATTTTGCTTGTAAAGCTTCTGCGTCTGCTTTCGCTTTTGCATCTGCGGCAAGTTTAGCTTGTAAAGCGTCCGCATCTGCTTTTGCTTTTGCATCAGCAGCTAATTTTGCTTGTCTTGCTTCCTCTTCTACTTTTGCTTTCGCATCGGCAGCTTGTTTTATTTTCAATGCCTCTGCATCTGCTTTTGCTTTTGCTTCAGAAGCAATTAATGCTTGTCTTGCTTCTGCATCTGCTTTTGCTTTTGCATCCGCCGCTAATTTTTCTTTTAATGCTGCGTCTGCTGCTGCTTTTTCTTTCAATGCTGCTGCGGCTTTCGCTTTGTTTGCCGCATCGATTGCCGCTTTCGTTTTAGCTTCTGAAGCCGCTTTTGCTTTTGCTTCTGCAGCTAATCTCGCTTGATATGCATCAGAATCAGCTTTTGCTTTAGCATCTGCCGCTAAAATAGACTGTAAGTCGGCAGCTTCCGCTTTTGCTTTCGCATCTGCTTTTCTCTTCGCTTCTGCAGCATCCGCTTTCGCTTTTGCATCAGCCGCTAATTTAATTTTCAATGCTTCTGCATCGGCTTTTGCTTTGTCAGCAGCTAATTGTGCTGGCGTTTTTTGAGGTGCCGCATCAGTTTTAGCTTTTGCTGCTTCAGCATCTGCTTTTGCTTTCGCGTCAGCAGCTAGTTTTAATTTCATTGCCTCGGCATCTGCCTTCGCTTTATCAGCGGCTAATTGTTGTGGCGTTTTCGCAGCTGCTGCACTAGGTTTATTTGCAGCGGCTTGCGCTCTCGCTGCAGCGGCAGCATCAACTTTAGCTTTATTGTCAGCAGCTAATTTTAATCTGCGTTCCTCAGCATCAGCTCTTGCTTTATCTGCTGCTAATTGTGCTTGTGTTTTTTGTGTCGCAGCAACCGATCTGTTTGCAGTTGCAGTTTGTGCTCTTGTTGCAGCAGCGGCATCAGCTTTAGCTTTTGCATCTGCGGCAAGTTTTATTTTCAATGCTTCAGCATCTGCTTTAGCTTTATTATCTGCTTCTAATTTTGCTTTCGCTGCAGCTTCGGCATCTGCCTTCACTTTTTCAGATGCAGCAAGTCTTGCTTGTTTTGCTTCGGCATCAGCAGTTGCTTTTGCTTCAGCAGCTAATCTTGCTTTTTCAGCTCCATCTACTCTTGTCACTGGAGCAGTTGTTGTTTTCTTTGCCATTACAGGTTTTGGCTTAGAAGGATCGATAAGAGAACCTTCATCATCATCACCGTAATAGTAATTTTTGTTTTTGAATTTATAAGCAATTGCAAACTCATGAGAGCCTCCCAAATTTGTAAAGCCACCAAAACCTCTTTCGTAGTTATATTCGATTGCAATACTTGGCGAAATATTCATACCAAGTCCGGCAGATATCCCATATAAAGTATTATATCCTGCTTGAGCCCAAACTCCTTTAGGAATTGTAATCATGGCAAGACCAGATAAAACCGTTTTATCTTTTTTGATTTCTGTTTTTACTATACCAGAAAATTTACTTCTGTCAAAAAATCCGTAACTGTCGATATAACCCGTGTACATGGCATGCAATTCGATCGCTCTTTCTGGATCGTCTTTAACCATTCCAGAACCAAAATTGTAAAGGATTAAATTGTTGATCGAAAGGCCAAAATCAAGAAATGCAGTTCCGTAGTTAATACCCGGATTTACTGTAAGCATTGTATTTGAAGGATAATCTCCGTTTAAGATATTTGGATCATCAGATATAATTTTTCCTTTGTTCAAACCACTTTGATAAACTCCTGCATTTAAACCAAAAGTCAAATTGCTGTCTTGATCCAAAACGATATTATGAGCAAAATTGAATATACCGCCAAACGTGGTCATTAAACCATAGTTTTGTTGAAACAATCCTACGGCAAAAGCTTCATTTTCTCTAAAACGGCCTGAATAATTAAACAAATAAGTATTTGGTGCGTTCTCAAACTGAACCCATTGTCTTTTGTTATAAAAACTCACATAGGGATCTGACTCGCGTACAAAACTGAATGCTGGATTGATTAAATATCTATTAAACTTTAAAGAATTTCTGATAGGTAATGAAAACGAAACAACTCCATTCTCAGTGGTTTGCTGGGAATAGAGTGCATTTGAAAAACCGTAAAATAAAGTTATGAATAGTAGGATTTTCTTCATATTATTTTATCACAGTTATTGATCCTTTTTTCTCACCTGTATCTGCCTGAATAACATAGTAATAAACTGGATTTACATTTTTAAAATCTTTTATAAACGAATTGACTTGGGGGTCATAATTACTTCCAACATCATTAAACATAATTTCTCCGTTTGAACTAATGATGGTCACTTTAGTGCTTGCGGTTTTATATACATCAGGAATATTCCAATATGGGTAACTGCCACTTAAGTTTACTATATTCGGAATTACCGTTGTTGGCGGGGCTGGCCCGGTAATTTTAAATACGAATTCTTTTGTAGCAATACATCCAGTTGCCTGTGAAATTTTAGCTTTATAATTACCTACTGCGGCTACCAAGTATGAATTTGAAGTTGCGCCGGCGATAAGATTGTCATTTAAAAACCATTCATAAGTTGGACTTGTCGCATCTGTTGTTACGCTAACATTTATTGTTTCGCCTTCATTTAGTTCAACAGTATCTGCTACGTCAATGCTTGCATTAAATCCACTTGCACTCAAATTAATGCTTCCTGTTGCTTTACATCCGCCAAAATCAATATCAACTGTGTAAGTTCCTGATTCATTAGTAGTATAATTTCGCCCTGTAGCTCCACTAATTACTGCTCCATCTTTTTTCCAAACATAGCTATTTCCTGTTGTTGCAGTTAATACAGTTCCTGTACCGTTTGAACAAAATGGATTGCCTAAACTTGATGAAATTGTAGCTGCAGATCCTGAAGCTGACGAAACAACATTGACATGATTAGAACTGATATTTACATCGGTACATGCGCCGTACTCAATAATTACATAATAATCACCAACGGCATTTACTGTCAATGTTTTAGTAGTCTGTCCTGCAATAATAGCGTTGTCTTTGTACCATCTGTACTTAAGATTAGGATAATTTGCAGGCGAAGAAGCCGGAACAGTTGGTGTATCGTTATCTACAGAAAGTGTGATAGATCCGCTCGAACAAATTGCAGCATTAATTCCTTTGTTATTAATAGAAAATTTGGATTCAAACTCTTTATAATATGCTGGGAAAGATGTTGCTCCTAAAGAATTTTTAAACCTTGGACTTACTACACCCGTTGAACTTTTTACTCTTATTCCATACGTATCTGATCCAACAAGATTTACAGGAACCGCAAATTTAACGGTCTTTTGTGTTGCAGAAACATCAACTGCATCTAAAAAAGTAGTTGCAATTGGATTGTTTGAAGCATCTAAAAGTTCAGCTGTAAAGGTTGTACCTGCAGGAAAATTAACATAGCCAAAGGTTGCATAAAACTCGTTAAACCCACTACCGGCACATAATTTCTCCAAACCATCTAATGGTTGAGGCACTATTGTTTGGGCATGAGTAATCGTTTTAGTACCTAAGAAAATACTAAAAAAAAGAATAAAACGGATTACAGATAGCGTAGTTTTCTGAATCATATAGTTCTAGTTCTTGCTAAGTCTATATTTTCAAAAAACAAAATATCTATGAATGTTTCCGAAAAATCATACTTATAGTTCTCAATAATGTCTTTTGCAAGAACAGAATAAAAAGCTGTAGTTGATGAGTTTTGGCATTCAGAAGTAGTCTGATTGTTCACCTCAGTTGTTGAAGCAAAGCTGTCCTTGGGGATGGACAGCTCCACTGCTAACTGATTAGAATTATCTAATTTGCTGATCACTGACGTATCAGCTGTAATTGTTTTTTGGTTGTTTACACTCGCCGCTGCAACGAAATCAGTAGAAACAGGAACCGTAGTATTTCCTGAATTACTTTGTGCATTTACACTAACTGTTGCAATAGGCGAAACCAAAAATATAATATAAATAAAATATTTTTTTATAGATGGGGCCATTATGTTCTGATCTTTATTTGGTCCTGTACGAGACTGACATAAATTGTGTCTGGGGACTTTATTAATAAAATTTACGCTCTGAAATAAAAATCTAAACTTATCTATTTTCCGCTAGATGCTGTTATTTTTCCTAATTGTAATCTGAAATCTGGTTTTTTAGCATTGTAAATGTCAATGAAAGTTTCTTTGTTGTCACTTTGAGAGTAAACGTTAAAGAACACACTGTTTCCGTACCAGCTCTCTAAATCTTCATTGTTTGTATTGTACTCTGTAAAGATGTTTCCGTTACATAAGTTGAAATACATTTCTTCAAATTTGATTTTCTTAAGATTGGTTTCGTTGATTTCAGTTTTACTGTCTAGCAAAACGGCCGGGTTGAATCCAGATACCACACTACGCTTCATTTCAAGAGAAGCTGTTTCAGCAACATAAACTGCTTCTTTTACTAAACCTGCTTGAATATCAGCTTTAATGTTATCACTATCATTCAACATTGTAATATTTGTTGCAACAACAAGAGTTTGTTTTTTAGTAAAATCTGTTTCGCTTTTCTTTTCGAATGATTTTACCTCCATACAACGAGATCCGTCTTTGTTACTTGATAAATAAGATGATCTAACTGCCAATGAGTTGAATAAACGGCATTGAACACCTTGAGTAAATTTATAATCGTCGTTGATTGATTTGTAAGAAACTAATTTAGTAGCGTTTACATCACCTCCAAAGAAAGCAAATGAGTCACCGCCAGAGTAGCTTACCATTACATTTTCTAGTATTGTTTTAGCACCAACACCAGCAATAGTCAAACCATTGAAAGTATCTGCACCTTTAACTTTTTTTCCTGCAAATTCGATTCTAACAAATCTTAAAACCCCTGAATTCCCGTTTGCGTTGTCACCACCATAAGTAGTTAGCGTAGGATCAAGATCTAAGTTATAAGAACCAACGTTACCAAATTTATTGATTGGAGCATCACCAAGAAGTACAATTCCACCCCAGTCACCAGCTTTTTTCTGGCTGCGGTTAGAAGTAAATACAATTGGGTCAGTTTCTAAACCGTCAGCAACAAGTTGTGCACCTTTTGTAACTACCAACGTACCTTTAGTTTCAAAATCACCAATAATCAAAGTTCCTGGTTCAATTGTTAAAACTGCGTTGTTTGTTACATAAACATTACCTTGCAAAACGTATACATTCCTCTTCAGCAATTTAGTATTAACAGAAATGTTTCCTGCTAAAATTTGGTTTGCTTCTCCATACTCTACTTTGTTAGGCTTAAATTCGGTCCAGTTGTTCAACCAATTGTTGTAGCCCATAATTCCTTTCTCTTGCTGAGCACTCATACTAGTAACTGTCAAAAGAACGCAGATCATTTGAGTAATTTTTTTCATGATAAGGGGGTATTAGGGTTAATAATAAATTTGGGTATGCGTAAATGAAAAAACTCATCTCGATTTTTCTGAAATTCAGAACACATCGAGAACGAGTTATTTTTATTTCTCTTTTAAGATGTTTTTTCGAAAATCTAAATCATCTACGCAAACAAATCAAAAAAGGTTTTAAAAATATATTGTTTTATTACATTTCGTTCAATTCGTTGAACTCGTGTAATGATTTCAATGTGCTTTCGTAAAATAAAATTGCTGCAATTAGATTTCCTTTATCAGAATATGGCATCATTTTTCTTTGAAAATCTACAGTAGTGTCAAGGAATGTTGTTGTTCCAACAGCCTGAGCATCTAAAACTTTTTTGTGTTCGTTATCGTCTGGAATACCTAAGTCGGCCATCGTAACACCTGGTTTAGTAACCAAAGCAATGTAAGGAAGAGTTTTTACTAAAACTTTAATACGCTCAATGTATAATTCCAAAAGCTCACCTTTTTGCATACCGCTCAATTCTTTTTGATCATGGTATTTTCTAATAAGAGCTGTTGTACTAATGATACTTCTTGGAGCATTTTTTGCCTGAGCTGAAACAGCTGCAGTCGTCAAGAAAAAAAGTGTACTTAATAAAATAATTTTCCCTTTCATAAATTCTATTTTTAGTGGTAGTTGATGCAAACAAAAATATATAATTTAACTTAAATTGCAACTTTATTAAATTCTTTTTTCAAAAAAAAACCTTAAAAAAACCTTAAAAACCAGTCGTATGTCGAGAAAATCTGCGTTTTAACGAGGGTTTTGTTAAAATTGTTAAAATCAAAACTGTAGGATAATGATTATAAATTTTTACTGATTTCTATCTTTAAATAACCAAAAAATCGTTACGTTTATCGTTTTCAACAAAAAAATATTAACAAAAAAGTCTTCATATCTACTCGCATGAAGTAATTTATTAACAAAATAAATTTGACACAAAGCAAAAAAAATTCAAAAAAAACATTCTCATTTTTGCATTTTAAAACCAACTCATAATCTTTTAATCTAAAGTTTTTGACTACATCATTTTCTTCTATCTTTGTCTCATGCAATTTTCTCAAATTTTAGGTCAGGATTATATCAAAAGTCACTTGATAAAAAGTGCATCTTCAGGACGAATTCCGCATGCACAATTATTTATTGGGCCAGAAGGAAGCGGTACTTTATCGACCGCGATAGCTTATGCACAGTACATTTTGTGCAACAATACCGGAAACGAAAATGAAAACGGAAATGATTCATGTAATCTGAAATTCCAAAACATCTCACATCCCGATCTGCATTTTATCTACCCAACAGTTACAACCGAAGATGTCAAAACCAAACCCAAAAGTTTAGACTTTATCCAGGATTGGCGAACATTTATTCAGGAAATGCCTTATGGGGGATTATTTGACTGGTATAAAATCTTGGGCGTTCAAAACAAACAGGGAGAAATCAGGGTTGAAGATGCGCAGGAAGTTTTGAAATCGCTTTCGCTGAAATCCTACGAAGGCGGCTACAAAATCATGATTATCTGGATGGCCGACAAAATGAATATCGCGGCTTCAAATAAACTTTTAAAACTTCTGGAAGAACCTTCAGATAAAACTATTTTTATTCTGATTTCTGAAAATGAAGAAGATATTATTCAAACCATTCGTTCTCGTTGTCAGGTCATTCACTTTAACGGACTTCCGGAAAAAGTAATTGCCGACGCATTGGTTTCACGTGAAAATATCGACGCGAATTTGGCCAAAAAAATAGCGCATCAAGCACAAGGAAATTTTAATAAAGCACTGCATTTATTGAAAGAAGATGATTCTGAATATCCTTTTGAACAATGGTTTGTCAACTGGGTTCGTGCTGCTTTTAGAGCCAAAGGTAACGCCGCCGCAATTCAGGATCTAATTTCCTGGAGCGAAGAAATCGCCGGACTTGGTCGCGAAAGCCAGAAAAAATTTATTCAGTTTTGTATAGAAATGTTTCGTCAAGCCTTAATGCTGAATTATCAGGCGCCAAGCTTAGTTTACATTGAGCCAAAAGTAGATAAATTCAAACTCGAAAATTTTGCGCCTTTTGTAAACGGAAACAACATTCATGAAATTTTCAAAGAACTTTCAGATGCGATGTATCACATTGAAAGAAACGGAAATGCAAAAATAATTTTAACCGATTTATCAATCAAACTTACACGTTTAATTCATAAAAAATAGTTTTCCTATGAATAATGTTGCCTCTATCTTAATTCTGGCATTTTTAGCCTTAACCTTCTTACAGTCAGGATACGAAAAAATATTTTATTGGAAAGATAATGTAGATTGGCTTAAAGGTCATTTTGCCAATACACCATTAAAAAATCAAGTACCGCTTGCCTTGCTGCATCTTTTAATTTTAGAACTTATTTCTGGAATTTTATCAGTAGTTGGCGCCATTCAGCTGTTGTTGAATAGTGGCCGAGAATTTGGTTTTTACGGTGCAATTTTTTCTTGCATCAGTTTATTGATGATGCTCTTTGGGCAAAGACTAGCAAAAGATTATGATGGTGCGAGAACTATCGTAATCTATTTTGTTCCCGCAGTAATGGCAGTTTACTGGCTAAATTAATCGGCCGAAACATAAATATAAGCCACAGATTTCATTGATTAAAAGGATTAGAAAAATCTGTGTGAATCTGTGGCAAAAACAAAATTTTATTAATAAAAAAATGAATCCGAAACACCCTTCAGAATCCGTAACTATTTTAACAGATTTAGTTTTACCGAGCGAAACAAATCCTTTAAACAATCTTTTTGGTGGCGAATTATTAGCCAGAATGGATCGCGCTGCAAGTATCGCTGCCCGCAGACATTCACGCCGAATTGTGGTAACTGCTTCTGTAAATCACGTGGCTTTTAACCGTGCAATTTCTCTTGGAAGTGTTGTTACCGTTGAAGCAAAAGTCTCAAGATCTTTTAAAAGTTCAATGGAAGTTTTTATTGACGTTTGGGTCGAAGACCGTGAATCTGGAAACAGAACAAAAGCAAACGAAGCGATCTACACTTTTGTTGCTGTTGATGACACCGGAAGACCAGTCGAAGTTCCAGCAATTATTCCAGAAACAGAACTAGAAATTCAGCGTTTTGATGCCGCTTTGCGTCGTAAACAGCTGAGTTTAGTGCTTGCGGGCAAAATGAAACCGTCTGACGCAACCGAATTAAAGGCTTTGTTTTTATAGTTAAATTGTTACAATTTGTGACAATTTGAAACCACGAAACTTCAAAAAAAGAAGTATTTTTACAAAATTACAAAGTCTGCCAAATCAAAATCAAAATGAGTATTCTTTTGATTTCGATTTTGAAAGAAAAAATAACAATTTAGACATAAACAAAAGATGAGTTCAGACAAAGAAGCCAAATTAAAAGCGTTACAACTGACGCTTGATAAACTTGACAAAACCTACGGAAAAGGAACCGTAATGAAAATGGGCGACAAAGCCATTGTGGAGGTAGAAACGATTTCTTCTGGCTCTCTTGGCGTTGATTTAGCTCTTGGAGTTAATGGGTATCCAAAAGGAAGAATTATCGAAATATACGGACCAGAATCTTCTGGTAAAACTACATTAACTTTACATGCAATTGCAGAAGCTCAAAAAGCAGGCGGAATTGCAGCTTTTATAGATGCTGAGCACGCTTTTGATAGAAATTATGCTGAAAAATTAGGCGTAGATATCGAAAACCTGATCATTTCTCAACCAGACAATGGGGAACAAGCTTTAGAAATTGCAGAAAACCTGATTCGTTCTGGAGCAATTGATATTGTGGTAATTGACTCGGTTGCGGCGTTGACTCCAAAAAGTGAAATCGAAGGCGAAATGGGAGATTCAAAAATGGGTCTTCACGCGCGTTTGATGTCTCAAGCTTTACGAAAATTGACTGGAACAATCAGCAAAACAAACTGTACGGTTTTCTTCATCAACCAGTTGAGAGAGAAAATCGGTGTAATGTTCGGGAATCCTGAAACTACAACGGGAGGTAACGCATTAAAATTCTATGCTTCTGTACGTTTAGATATTCGTCGTTCTTCGCAAATTAAAGACGGTGAAAACGTAATTGGAAACAGAACTAAAGTTAAAATTGTTAAAAACAAAGTAGCGCCGCCATTTAAAACTGCCGAATTCGACATTATGTACGGAGAAGGAGTTTCTAAAACCGGTGAAATTCTTGACTTAGCTGTTGAATTTGAAATCGTTAAAAAAGCAGGATCTTGGTTCAGCTATGGTGACACAAAATTAGGCCAAGGACGTGATGCAGTTAAAGCTTTAATCAAAGATAATCCAGAATTAGCTGATGAATTAGAAGCTAAAATCAAGGAACATATGAAAGAATTGGCAAATGCCTAAAACTTTAAAAGTCTGCAATTTGCAGACTTTTTTCTTTTCAACCCAGTAGGTTTTATTAACTGCTGGGTTTTTTATTTCAAAAAAAATCGAAAAATTGACGCAACCATTTTAAAAAATCAAATCTATTTAAGTAGTAATCCAAATTTTAAGTGGCATCGCCATAAATGCCATTTAGAAAATTTTAGAATGCTTTTGGTTGATTTGTTTTAATGAAAATCCGTTGGTTTATTTGGTGCCGACGGGTTTTTATTCATTTTCTTAAAAAATAATTCATTTCTAACGCAACCTTTCTCATTTTTTGCTCTCTATGATAATGTGACGTTAACTTGAGTTCTAACCAAACTCTTTATTATCAATCCTTAATGTTTTTAATTATGAAAGAGAAAATAGAAGTGTTGTACAATAAAAACCGAAGAAAAACCAAATTGAAGTTTAAAAAAGTATTGCGATTTATTTCTGAAAAAATCATCCACAGATAAGTTTTTGAATAAAAATAAGGGGTTATTTTAGTTCAAAAGAAAACCCGGCATCCTGAGCTTAGGATTGCCGGGTTCTGTTTTTAAAATTTATTTTTTCGAATCTTTTTCCTTGAATTCAATTAATCCATTGTAAATCAATTGTCGTACTTGATCACGCAATTCTTTTCGATTATCACTTGTCAAGCCTGTAGTTTCTACAAATGGGAGAATTCTTGCGCGCATTTTTCCTGGGCTTCCACTTAAAAAAGTATATGAAAAACGATCTTTGTTGTCTGGAAAAACAATTGGGACAATCGGAATATGATGATCAATTGCTAATCGGAAAGCGCCGTCTTTAAATTCATCCAGCAAAATACTCTCGTCATCTGGAACACCGCCTTCGGGAAAAATACAAATACTAAGCCCTTGATTAAGCCTGTTTTGAGCTCTTTTGAAAACTTCATTTTTACTTTTAGAGGAATTTCGATCAACCAAAATACAGGTTCTTTTATAGAAAAATCCAAAAAGCGGAATCTTTACTAATTCTTTCTTTCCAACGAAAACAAACGGGTTTTTTATAATTGCCAGCATCAGCATGATATCTGTCATCGAAGTATGATTTGCGACAATCATATAACTTTTATGCTTGATAAGTTTTTGTTCGCGTTTTACTTTGTAATAAAAACCCATCCCGAAAAGGATGAATTTAGCCCAAATGCGGGCCATTTTAAAAAAATAAGGGTATCCACGCTCTGATATAATAGAAATCAGCAAAAACGGCAACATAATCAATATCGGAATGGCCATTAAAACATAAAACCAAATGCGCCATAAAACCCAAAAAACAATCTTTATTCCTTTCATAGTTTCAAATGTAATAAAACCATAATGATTTTTACAGCGTTTTTTTATTGCAAATTTTTATTTTAAAAGTCTGAATGTTTTTTAACGCAAAGTACGCAAAGGTTTTTCGCAGAGTAAAGAAGTTATATTTCTTTGGGAAGATTGCTTTGCAGTAAGTTCTCAAAGCTTTATCTTTAAATTATTGATGACTTTTCTTATTCCATTTTTCAGCAGGGTTTCATTGAAATTTATAAGCAAGCCGAGTTTGTAGTTTCCTAATTTTAAATACGTTAATGTTTGCGCTAAATGATTTAGGTTAAGAGATTCTACACTTTTAATTTCAATAAGGAATTTGTTTTCTACAAGCAAATCAATACGAAAACCACACTCAAGTCGAACTTCTTCAAAAATTAAAGGCATTGCTTTTTCTTTCTCTACAAGAAGTCCACTCTTCTTAATTTTATAAAACAAACATTCTTTATAGACATTCTCTAATAAACCTGGTCCAAGTTTTTTATGAATTTCAATAGGAAACCCAATGATAATAGTTGATATTTCGTTTTCTGTCATATTAAAAAAAAGGTAAATTTATAAATATTTTCTTATATTTTAAAACAATCAACGCGATCCAAAAATTGCATAAAAATTAACTTAAAACAGAAGCTTTGAAAACTTATTGCAAAGCAAACCTCAATAAATATAACTTCTTTACTCTGCGAAAAACCTTTGTGCACTTTGCGTTAAAAAACACAATAAAGCATTAAAACTATACAGGTTTTGCGGTTAAAAAAAACATCACGACCTTTGCAGTTCAAGAATAAGAAAAACTAAAATGGCAAAAATACTTACTGGCGTTCAAAGTACGGGAACACCACATTTAGGAAATTTATTAGGCGCAATTATTCCGGCGATTGAATTATCAAACAATCCGGCGAACGAATCTTATTTGTTTATTGCTGATTTACATTCAATTACACAAATTAAAGACGGCAAAACTTTAAGAGAAAACACTTATAGCACCGCTGCGGCTTGGCTTGCTTGCGGATTAAATCCTGATAAAGTAACTTTTTACAGACAGTCTGATGTGGCTCAAACAGCAGAATTGACTTGGTATTTAAGCTGTTTTTTTCCGTTCCAAAGATTGACTTTGGCACATTCTTTTAAAGATAAATCAGATCGTTTAGACGACGTTAATGCCGGACTTTTTACCTATCCGATGTTAATGGCTGCTGATATTTTGTTGTATGATGCTGAGTTTGTACCTGTTGGAAAAGACCAATTGCAACATATAGAAATCACGCGTGATGTCGCTTCTCGTTTTAACCATCAAATGGGAGAAATATTTGTAATTCCAGAAGCTAAAATTCAAGAAGACAGCATGTTGATTCCGGGAACCAATGGGGGAAAAATGAGTAAATCGGCCAATAATATTATCAATATTTTCTTGGATGATAAAGTTTTACGCAAACAAGTTATGAGCATCGAAACGGACAGTACGCCACTTGAAGAACCAAAAAATCCTGATACTTGCAACGCTTTTGCAATTTATTCTTTATTAGCAAATGAAACTCAAATCGCCGAAATGAGAGCCAATTATCTAGGCGGAAATTATGGTTATGGACATGCTAAACAAGCTTTGTTTGAATTGATTACCGAAAAATTCAAAACAGAAAGAGAAAAATACAATTACTACATAAACAATCTTGACGAAGTTGATGCCTTGCTGAAAAAAGGTGCTTCAAAAGCTTCTGTTGCTGCCGACGGCGTTTTGGCAAAAGTTCGAGATGTTCTTGGATTTCAAAAATAAGAATCAAATAAAAAGCCTGAAAAAATGAATCTTTCAGGCTTTTTTATTTTGAATTATATGTTATGCTCTACCTAGTCTTGCCAAGAGTAAAATCAGTCGGATAACTACGATTATAACCACAAATACTGACCATCCTGAATAACTAGAAGAACCTCCAGAGTCGTTTGCTCTTTCGGTTGCAAGATCAAGAGCGTCTTTATTTTTTCGGAATAAATTATTCAAGTCAATATTAACTGCATTATAATTCACTAAGGATGAAATCATTGGATTTATCAATTCATGTCTTACCGCCGAATTACTGTGCAAATTATAAACTTTGCTATAAACCGCTTTTACTTTTTCGTCCTTTTCAACAGATCTGAAATGAGAGGCTAAAATGTAAAAACTTCGGTATTTTAAAAATTCAACTGTCTCGCTTATAGCACTTATCTGCATATTTCCATTAATTACAGCAGTAGCAAAATCCAGTTTTTCAGACACTTTTTTGCTTAAATTTTCCAGTGAATTTTCAGGCAAATATTCTTTCACCATAAGAAAATCATCAATAGTATCGAATCTATTTTGTGACATATATTGGTCTAAAATCAAATCCAGATCTTTAGACAAAAACTTATCTATAAAAGCTTGAACATCAGCTTTGCTAGAAGAAGCTGTATAATCAGAACTAAATCTGTTTCGCGAATAATTCTTCTTAGCAAAAAAGTTATATAAGATTCGATTATTCGAAATAAATAAAAGCTGTCCAGGGAAATTATTCATAGCTAAAATTAAATTTTCGCCAAGATCAGGCTGCATATTTGCGTTTCCTGAGCGTTCAATTTCAAACTGTCTTCTTGCTTTTTCGATGTCTTCTGCGCTAAAATCTCTCAGGTTTTCTCTGTAGATTCCGGCATTTTCAAATAGTTCAATTATATTCATTTAAATTAGGTTTTTGGTTAAACAAATATATTCTTTAATTCATTTAATCCTAATTTTTCTGTTAAAAACGCGTTAAATTGCCTCGAAAATTTTGCCTGGCAAAGGCCGAATCAAGCCTTTAAGTTCCATATTTAAAAGAACACCAGATATTTTAAAAATTGGAAAATTACACTCCAAAGCAATGATATCTAAAAGCTCTTTTCCGTTTTTAAGCAAGAAATTATAAATGATTTCTTCGTCTGGATTCAACTCTATAAATAACTGTCTTTGAATAGCTTTTGGTTTATTTTCAAGATCTCAATTCAGAATATAAATCAAATCGGCGGCGCTCGTTAAAACATTCGCTTTTTGTGTTTTGATCAGATTGTTGCAACCTTGGCTATATCTGTCGGTCACGCGTCCGGGAACGGCAAAAACTTCGCGGTTATAATCATTTGCTAAATTGGCGGTTATTAATGAACCACCTTTGTCTGCTGATTCGATTACAATTGTCGCCTCGGTCATGCCCGCTACGATCCGATTTCGGCGTACAAATTTCTCTTTATCTGGATTTGAAGAACTCCAAAACTCTGTAATAAAACCGCCGTTTTCTTCCATTTTTGCCATGTATTTTTTATGCGTTTTTGGATAAATCTGATTCAATCCATGGGCCAAAACTCCAATCGTTTGCAAGCCGTTTTCCATCGCGATTTGATAAGCCACAATATCAACGCCATAAGCAAATCCGCTCACAATAACGGGATCAAGCGGCACAAGATCTTCAATTAATTTTTTGCAAAAATCGATTCCGTACGATGTTACTTGTCTTGTTCCCACAATACTAATGAGTTTTTTCTCCTTTAAATTTATATTCCCAGAAGTAAAAAGCAAAACCGGCGAATCAATACAATGTTTTAAACGATCGGGATAATTTGAGTCTTGAAAATAAGAAACGTTTATTTTATCGGCTTTTATAAATTCTAATTCCTGACTCGCTTTTTCAAAAACCGATTTATCTTTTAAATTTTTAAGCAAAATAGAACCTACACCATCAATACCAGCAATTTGCGCCGACTTTGTTTTAAAAACTGCCTCTGCATTTCCGCAGTGCGTCAATAATTTTTTCGCCATAATATCTCCCACTCCATCGACTTTGAGCAGGGCTAACAAGTAAAATAATTCTTGGTCTGACATTGTTTGAAAATATTATGTAAAATAGAATTAAAAATTAAAATGATTTCAAATGGCAAATATGGTTAAAATAAAGTAATTTCTTAATAAATTTAAGGTTTTATAATTTATATGTTTTTAAAAATTATAATTTGCATTAGTTAAATAATTGACAATTAATTATCTATAAAATAATCTCAATTGTTAATAAAAATTGTGAATAAAATTTTGATAACTATATCCGTTCCATAACTTTGTTACTATGAAAATCGAAACTTACATAGGACAGTTATTGTATCGTTATCAGTGTGTAACGGTTCCAGGCTTTGGTGCTTTTTTAACAGAAATTCAATCAGCGCAAGTGAATGAAAACACCAATTCGTTTTCTCCTCCAAAAAAAATGATCACTTTCAACAGTCATTTGAAAAACAATGACGGTTTGCTTGCTAATCATATCGCAAATGCTGAAAAAACATCATATGGTTTTGCAGTAAGCGCTATTGCTTTTGAAGTTTTAAGCTGGCAGAAAACACTTGAAGAAGATGGCACAATAAGTTTAAAAAACATTGGTGAAATTCGTTTGAATTCGGAAAAAAACATCATTTTCACTCCAAATGATCAAACGAACTATTTAGCAACTTCGTTTGGGCTTAGTCCATTTATTTCTCCAGTCATCAAAAAAGAGGTTCTTGTACGCAAACCTGAAGAAATCTCTACAAGAGAAACTGTCGCTCTGTATGATGAGGAAGAAACACGTTCATCAAATCCATTCTTGAAATATGCTGCGATTTTTGTTCTTGGACTTGGAATTACAGGAAGTATTGGATACCCATTATATCAAAATCAAATTGCTACTCAAACATTAGTTGTCGAAAGCGCAGTTCAGAAAAAAGTAGAAAACAAAATTCAAGAAGCGACTTTTTTCATTCAAAATCCTTTGCCAGCGGTAACGCTTTCGGTTGATTCTGCAAAAGTTGAATCTCCTGAAAATAAATTAATGCCATATCACATTATGGCTGGTGCTTTTAGAAGTGAAGAAAATGCAAGAAAAGCATATAATCAATTGATCAAAGATGGTTATAAAGCGCGTATGCTTGGCGAAAACAAACATGGTCTATTTCCTGTTTTGTACGGAAGTTATGCCACAATGGCCGAAGCTACTAAAGCGCAAAAAGAAATACAAAAAGGTGAAAATCCAGATGCTTGGATCTTAGTCGAAAACTTATAAATTTCTAAAAAACCTATTCTTCCGAATAGGTTTTTTTTTGCCTTATTCTGTTGTTTTAAAAACTTAAAGATTCGGTTTTAAAAAGTTTCGTCATCTAAATTTAGTTTTTGATAAACTTAAAAAACGATGAAAAATTTATTTAAAACAGTTGCAATTGCATTGGTATTTTTAAATTCGCAATACTTTATTGCACAACAAATTAACAAAACCCAAGCGCAAATAGAAGTGGAATTTCAAAAAGCTGTATTGGAAACAAAGCGCATTTCAGCAGAAAATCACAAAAAACTTGACGATCAAATTTCTGATTTAAACAGACAGCAAAAAGAAATTGAAAAGCAGAAAAAGGAAATCGAATCTCGAAGAAAAAACCTTAGCAAGTCTGAAAATAATCTAAACTCCACAAAAGACAAAATCACCAAGCTTGAGCATGAAAATCAAAAAATAGAAAATAAGATCACGATAACTTCCATATCAGAAGAAGAAATAGCGAAACAGCGGTTAAAAGTCAAAGAAAACGAGGTAAGTATTCAAAAACTAAAATTAACGCAAATAACGCAAGAAAAAGACCTTGAAAAGGTGCTTTCAGCATTGTAAACAAAAAGCCTATTCGATTTGAATAGGCTTTTTGTTTATCGTGAAACAATTTTGGCATCTTGAATAAGTATTTTTTTTCCGCCTTGATATATAGTAAATCGAGCCGGAGGCGAATTTTTTTCGCCTACAATTATAATTGCACACTCATAAGTATACTTATCGTTTGTAAATTCATATTGATGATTTCCACCAATACCTTCAACAATAAGTTTTCCGCTAGAAAGAATCATATAGGGCTTTTCGCTCATCTTTTTTCCAACGGGCCATGATACGAAACGGTAATTATTTTTACCGAGGTCATCAATTCTGATGATAAATTTTTCAGTTTCTAAAATGCATATTGGAGTCTGGAAATAAGCGATACTTTCATGTAAATCATTTTTCTGCGCAGCAATCAGTTTCTTTCTAAGATCAATTTCAAATTTCGACAAATAGTTCACCGCCGTCAACCTTCCGTCTACATCTAGCCAAATGCTTCCCTTGTCAAGCATTGTGCCCCGCAAACCCATATCATACCAATTTTTTTCAGGATTAGATTTTATGATTTCATCTTTGAAATTAGCGTCAAATACTTCGTCGTATCGCTTTATAAAATCGGCTTTGTCGATTATATCAGGTATTGGATATTCGCGATTCAATGGGTAAACAACCAGATCTGCCAACGCTTCTTTTTTGTTGTCTTTTACGTTTTCAATAAACCGTTTTACAAAAATCTGATACTCTGTATTAGAATCCTGAGCAGATGCATAATTGTTGATTAAAATAGATAGGATTAAAAATAAATAGCTTCTTTTCATCTTAAAAATATTTTTTAATAAAAACTAACTATCACAAAAACAACCAAATATAATCAAATTAAATTAAGTCATTTTCTTGTTTAATGCCACCTCTATTTTGTTTATCGTGGAACAATTCTAAGTCAAACAAAATTGTTTATTACTTTCTATTTTACATAATGTTTTTATAGAAAATCTAAAATCTAAAAATCAATTTATACTGGCTTTAAACATTTTAAGTTCATCCCAAGTAAATTCATCTCCGTATTTTTCTTTAAGCGGACTCAAAGATTCTTCTTGATAAAACTCAAATGCACTGCGGAGTGCCAAAATTTTATCATCTGGAAGAATATCAACAATATCAATCTTTTTGGCCTGAATTAGTTTTATCAAATGCGTTTCAACCGTTTGTACGGTCAGTTTACGCATACGTGCAATATCTTCGATAGAATTTTTCTCAACCCAGAGATCATACGTCTCTTCAACAGTTGTCTTTTTTACAATTTTTTCGGCCGATTTATCCGCTTTTTTCGAAGAATAACGTGTAACAGGCTCATCAACCTGAAACATGTCTGTATTACTCATTTTGAAATCCTCCCTAATTTTCGAAATTTTATCGGTTTTGTAATTCTTAATTGCAGGCGAAGTCAAACTATCTTTGCTGATTGTTTCACGGGAAACCACAATTTCAATGAGAAGTTTAGCTTTCATTAAACGCAAAACGGCTTTTGTCTGCAGATCGTCCAGCAACGACAATTCTTCGTAAAATTCCTTGACTTTTTTGAATTTTTGAATCTCAGCCATTTTACTCAAAAGATCTGTAACCAGCTTATCCATTGGCTTAAAAAAGTAATCATAAGCCGCCTCTACTCTTTCTTTAACAAAAATCAAATCGACAGTTTCATTGCTGAAAATTTTATTTAGCTGATTTATGAATTTCTGCGAAGGATCTACAAGCGCTTCGATTGTGTCCATACGTTTGTGCGCCCAAGCCGAATGTTTCGATTTTTCAGATCCAGTTGCATTTTCATTATAACTAAAACGATGATTGCGCCATTCCTGGGCTAAATCTGTCCAATTAAAACTGTTAATCAAATAGTTGTGAATAAAATTTTTGGTTTCAAAATGAAGGGAGTTTTTCAGATCATCTTCTGTCGCTTTATTCAAAGCATAATCCATCACATCTTGATCGTTCGAAAGTCCATTCATTTGCATTGAAGAAAGCAAAATAAGCCCGTTTAAGGACGTTAAACGCGAAAGTGCGACATACGCCTGTCCGGGCAAAAAAACTTGCGATACATCAAGCGCAGCTTTCTCAAAAGTCAAACCCTGGCTTTTATGAACTGTAATCGCCCATGCCAGTTTTAACGGATAATGTGCAAAAGTACCTAAAACTTCTTCTTCAATCTCTTTTGTGAGTTCGTTTACTTTGTAGCGAATGTTTTTCCACTCGTATTTTTCAACTTCGATTGTTTTATTTTCTTCCGGAAAATGAACAAAAATTTCTTCTGCAGAAAGTGATTTTATAATTCCCATTTTACCGTTGAAATATCTTTTTTCAAACGATAAATCATTCTTTACAAACATCACTTGCGCGCCTACTTTAAGCTTCAGATTTTCCTCAACCGGAAAAATTTTTTCTGGAAAATCGTGAACAACAAATGGCTGATACGAAAACTCATTTCCAGGCAAATCATTGATTGCCTGTTCATTTATGGCATCTGCTTTTGCATTGTGGGTCGTGAGCGTGATATAGCCCGGATTCATCTTTAGATCAAAATCTGGCTTAACATATTGATTTAAAACTTGAATATCTTCTTTTGTAATTTGATTGTTTCGAAGATTATTCAAAACCGAAATAAAAACGTCGTCGCTTTGACGATAAATCTTAGATAATTCAATATATAACGGCGGATTTTTCTGAATTACATGTGAATGAAAAAAGAATTTTCCTTTGTAATAATTTCGCAAAGTTCGCCATTCTTCATCGCGAATTACGGGCGGAAGCTGCAATAAATCGCCAATAAAAAGCACTTGAACGCCACCAAAAGCAGCCGTATTTCTTCGAACCGTCTGCATCATAAAATCGATAGCATCCAGCAGATCTGCACGCAGCATACTGACTTCATCAATAATCAGAAGTTCCATATTCCGAATTACATTTCGCTTTACATTATTCATTTTGAAATGACGGCGAAGCGACTCTTTATTCTCAAATTTCACAGTTTCAGTAAACTGCGAACTCTCTTGATAAGTGGGAATAAAAGCCGAAAATGGCAACTGAAACATGGAATGAATCGTAACACCTCCAGCGTTTAAAGCTGCAATACCTGTTGGCGCTACAACTACCGTATTTTTGTGTGTTGTCGCAATAATTTCGCGCAAAAGCGTTGTTTTTCCTGTACCGGCTTTGCCGGTAAGAAAGATCGATTTTTGCGTTTGATTGATGAATTGTAAGGTGTAAGCAGCAGCTTCGGAAACGTTTTGCATTAGGCAGGTATTAAACGTCAAAATTACCGCATTTTTATAAAAGAAAAAAACCTAAATCAGAATCTGATTTAGGTTTTTCGCGTAATTTAGTTAGTTTTGGTAGTTTTATTTTTTAGCTTCTTCTCCAGTTTTAGCTTCAGCTTTTGCATCTGTTTTTGGAGTCGCTTTGTACTTGTCGTTCAGCTCTTTAATGATTTCTTTTGTGATATCAAATTTATCTTCAGCATATAAAATTGATGCAGCATCACCTGTACCGTAAATGTATGCGTAACCGTTCTTTTTACCGTAATCTTTGATGAATTTTTTAACACCGCTTACCAACGAGTCCATTTCTACACTGCTTTCTTGCTGTAATTGTTGTGATAAAGCTTGTTGAGCATAACCCAATTGTTGCTCTCTTTTTTGCAATTCAGCTCCTCTTTGTTGCGCCCATTGCTGACCATTAGCCTGCGCTTGGCTTTGAAAATTAGCAGCGTCTTGTTTAAAACGAGTAATTTCAGCTTGTAGTTGTCTCCCTTTTTCCTCCGCCTGAGCTTTGTATTTAGCTTCTAGGTCTTTTGCTTCAGTGTATTCTTTCATTAAAACTGAAGTATCTACGTAAGCTGTTTTTACTTCCTTAACTTCCGCTGTCTGATTGCATGAAACAGCCAAAATTGAAAGTCCGATAATTACTAATGCTTTTTTCATTTCTAAATTTCTATTTTTTTTATTGGTATGAAAGACAAAAATATAAAAAAATAAATAGCATCAACATAAAGTTTAAAAAATGCTAAAATTTTATGATATTACTTTTATTTATGGAATAAAAGCATCTTATAAAATATCATTATAAAAAGTGACGCTCATATCTTTTAATGGAGAAATCTTTTTAAAAAAGATGATACAAACCCTCATTTTACAAGAAAAAGTGCCGGAAATAGTCTCTTTTTACCTTTTCCTTCTTTTTTTAGCCGTAAATACACATAGAAAACTCATTTCTCAGCAATACTGTAAAATTTGATCAAAATGCTGCCAAAATCGAGATGTAAAAATTCACTTTTTAAAAATTTCCATTTTTCTTTTCCAAAGATGAAAATGATTAAAAAATGAAAATTCGCAAAAATTTTTCTTCACAAATATTCAAATTTCGAAAGCAGAAAAATCACAGCTAAAAACCGAAAAAAAACAACAATTTTAAGCTATTAGTTTTCTTTATGGATGAAAAAAAAGCTATAAAATATCACTATTAAAAGTGACTTCCATAGCTTTTGTTTAAGGTGTGTTCTTAAAAAAGACAACACAAACCCTTATTTTACCCAAGAAAATGCCGGAAACGCGCTTATTTTGCGTTTTACTTGTTTTTTAGCACATAAATGTGCGACGAATACTCTTTTGTTGATGATGCTTTTAAATTTGATCGCAATCCGATAAAAAATGCTTTTATAAAATTCATTTTTCCGGTTTTGTATTTTTCAGAAAGAAGGCTCACATAAAATGAATCAAATTTCATTGGAAGTACTTTTTCTAATTTCATATCAACTTTTTCAAAAAGAAGTTGAATCGCTTTTTTTGAAAAATGCCAAAAGTGAATTGGCACATCAAACGCTGCCCAAAATTCACCATAATGTTTTGCGTCGAATGATTTGAAATTTGGAACCGCAACAATTAATGTTCCAGTTGGCTTAAGCAATCGCTTCAATTCTTGAATTTGAAGTTCTAAATTTGGAACGTGTTCCAAAACGTGCCACATGGTAATTACGTCAAAAGAATTATTTTCTAATTCGCTCATTTCTTCAACAAACGAAATTCCTTTTTGTTTCGCAATATTTTTTGCACGGTCGCTTGGTTCGATTCCAATTACATTCCAGCCATCATTTTTTGCTGTCAATAAAAAATCACCAGTTCCAGCACCAATGTCTAAAATTTTTCCTTTTTGAGATTGTTCTGAATTAATTAAATTCAGTTTATTTTTTAAAGCTATACTTTTTACAAAGTGATATGCTTTTTCAAAAACAGAACGCTTATTATCTGTGTGTGAAATATAATCTTCGCTTTCGTAATATCTTCCTAAATTTTCTAAATCTGGTTGCGGAGAAGTTATCAGCATATCCAAATTTTCATCATGATATAATTCGAAAATTTCTTTCGAAACAGAATGGTCTTTTACAGTAAGAAAATGTTTTTTGTTTAAAACGTCCATTTTTTAATTAATAGTTATTTAATAGAATTCGGGTTTGAATTTATTCAGAATTGAACAAAAATTCATCTGAACATTTATTTTATTATTTTCGATCAAATTGTAAAAAGATGGACAACTGTCCATCTCTACTATTTTGAATATTTTATTTCAAAATAATCCAACGCACTACTTTAAAAAAAGTTTCACGTGGAACAATTTATTTTTGTTTCAGGTTTTCTTTGTTTTAGGTTTTAAGTTTCACGTGGAACGAAAAACAAATAAAAACAAAATTTCAGGTTCCTCAAAAACGTGAAACCTGAAACTTGAAATTTTTTCACCTTCCCATATAAATCAAAAGCACGGAAATATCACTTGGTGAAACTCCGCTAATTCTTGAAGCTTGAGAAATTGTTACAGGACGAATTTTGCTCAATTTTTGTTTTGCTTCAATCGACATCGATTTGATTTTGTTGTAATCGAAATTCTCCGGAATTTTCACTTCTTCTAAACGATTTAGTTTATCCGCGTTATTTCTCTCCTTTTCGATATAGCCAGAATATTTTACTTGAATTACAGCTTGCTCAACAATTTCTTCATCAAGATTATTTTCTTTGATATAAGCTTCCACTTTTTCAAATTTCAACATATCCTCCAATTCAATCTGTGGGCGAGAAAAAACTTTAAACATTTTATCGCCTTGAGAAATTAGTGCCGATTCTTTGGCTTCCAAAATTGGATTTGTCTCAGCAACCGTTACACTAGTTTCTCTAAAAAAAGAAACCATCTTTTCAGACTCGTTTAGTTTGTGCTCCATTCTTCTCATTCTTGCTTCAGAAGCCAAACCGATTTCGTATGACATTGGTGTCAATCTGAAATCGGCATTATCTTGTCGCAACAATGTTCTATATTCTGCTCTTGATGTAAACATACGATATGGTTCTTCCGTTCCTTTCGTAATCAAGTCGTCGATCAAAACTCCAATATATGCTTCATCACGTTTCAAAATTAACGGCGCTTTTTCGTGCACTTTTAAATGCGCATTTATTCCGGCCATCAAACCTTGCGAAGCTGCTTCTTCATATCCTGTTGTTCCATTAATCTGTCCGGCAAAATATAAACCTTCAACCAACTTCGTTTCCAAAGTATGTTTCAATTGGGTTGGCGGAAAATAGTCATATTCGATCGCGTAACCTGGACGAAGAAATTTTACATTTTCAAAACCGGCAACTGTACGCAAAGCTTTAAATTGAATATCTTCTGGAAGTGAAGTTGAAAATCCGTTTACATATACTTCGCAAGTTTTCCATCCTTCTGGTTCAACAAAAAGCTGGTGACGCTCTTTATCTGCAAAACGATTAATCTTATCTTCTATCGACGGACAATATCTCGGACCTATACTTTTTATTCTTCCGTTGAACATTGGCGAACGATCAAAACCAGATCTCAAAATATCATGAACGTCCAGCGACGTGTATGTCATGTGACAAGAACGCTGATGCGTTAACGGAGCCGTCAAATCCGAATAAGAAAACTTATCCGGCTTTGCATCTCCTTTTTCTTCATTCATTTTCGAATAATCCAAAGAACGTCCATCAACTCGTGGTGGCGTTCCTGTTTTCATTCTTCCAGCTTCGAATCCGGCTTTCACTAAATCTTCGGTAATTCCGGTAGCAGCACTTTCGCCTGCTCTTCCTCCACCGAATTGTTTTTCTCCAATATGAATTAGTCCGTTCAAAAAAGTTCCGTTTGTCAACACAACCGATTTAGATCGAATTTCAATTCCAAGCGAAGTTCTAATTCCTTTTATCTTTCCATTCTCGATAATCAGACCCTTTACCATTTCTTGGTAAAAATCTAAATTCGGAGTTCCCTCCAACATCATTCTCCATTCCTCTGCAAAACGCATTCGGTCACTTTGAACTCTTGGCGACCACATCGCTGGCCCTTTTGATTTATTCAGCATTTTGAACTGAATCGCAGTTCGGTCTGAAACAATTCCGGAGTATCCACCAAGCGCATCGATCTCACGAACAATTTGTCCTTTTGCAATTCCTCCCATTGCAGGATTACAAGACATCTGGGCAATGTTCTGCAAACTCATTGTAACCAATAAAGTTTTGGATCCTAAATTTGCGGCCGCTGCCGCGGCTTCAGATCCAGCATGACCTGCACCAACTACAATAACATCGTATTCTTCTAAAAACATTTTGTTTTATTATTCTCTGGAAACCGTTTAAGGCAGCTCTCAGAATTAACTTTATTTTTCTTTTGTTCCACGTGGAACGGTTTTATTTTGTTTCAAGTTTCAAGTTTCAAGTTTCACAACTAAACTTGAAAAGTTCCACGTGGAACATATATAACTTCTTTCTAAATCAAATATTCAATGTTTCACGTGAAACATTTTACATTAAAAAACTTCAGAATAAATTTCACGTGTTCCACGTGAAACACATCAAGTCTAAATCATTTTTTTTATGTTCCACGTGAAACACTTTTAAAAAATACTTCCTACGGACAAACGTTTCACGTGGAACAACTTTTAAAAATTTACAATTACACCAATAACTTGAAACATGAAACAATTTAAACATGAAACAAACTCTCTACTGTTCCACGTGAAACATCGCAATTTTTTCATCTTCTTTTGAACGCATAACTTCAGCATCCGCATCACTTTTATCTTTATATCCACAGTAATGTAATATACCGTGAGCAAGTACACGTTTCAATTCTTCTTCAAAAGAAACATTAAAATCTTTTGCGTTATCTACTACTCTTTCTACAGAAACAAAAATATCCCCGTTTAATTCATTGCCAACTGTATAATCAAAACTAATAATATCAGTTAGTGTGTCGTGGTTTAAATACTCTACATTTATTTTATGTAAGTATTCATCATCACAGAAAATATAATTTATTTCTCCTTCATTCTTCTTTTCAGAAACAATAACTGCGCTCAACCAATCAGTATAAGCTTGTTCGTTGTCCAGAGAAAATTCGGTTTCGTAATTAAAATTTATCATTTTGTATTAAAATATTCTTGAACCTTTTGATTAAAATTCGAG
The DNA here is from genome assembly GCF_007341385.1 of Flavobacterium daemonense. Taxonomy (GTDB): domain Bacteria; phylum Bacteroidota; class Bacteroidia; order Flavobacteriales; family Flavobacteriaceae; genus Flavobacterium; species Flavobacterium daemonense. The sequence goes on along the minus strand of NZ_VJYD01000002.1, from coordinate 410,351 downwards.
CGCAAAGGTAGTGATTGTCTGTTTAAAATCTCTACGCTGTTTAAATAATCAGTTAATGAACTTGGTAAAGCATTTGCACGATTAGAAAATTCAGCTTTATTTGTTTCAGATTGACGCTTGTTATCTTGACCTTGTTCTTGAACTGCATTGTTTAATTTTAATAATTCTTGCTGAATATTTAAAATTCTCTGTAGGTTCTCATTCTTAAAACCTTTATTTAAAATCTGCTTTTCTGAATTTTTCATTTGATCGATTACAGATTTGCCTTGTGTATCTAATCCTTTTTTTGCCAATTCATTCTGCAAAGCTTCACGAAGTTTTACCTGCTCTTTATAAATCTCCATTATCTTTTCAGCATCGCCTTCACCATCTTCTCCTTCATTTCCATTTTTATCTTTTCCACCGTCTTTACTTCCTTGACCATTTTTACCTTGTCCACCTTTGCCATCTTTTCCATTTCCGTCTTTACCTTGCTGACCATCTTGACTTGGTTTTCCTTCACTTGTTTTTCCTTGTTGACCAGTTCCGGCTTTGTCACCTTGCTTCATTCCGTCCTTCATTTTATCGGCAAGCCCTTTTTGTTTTTGAATAATATCTGGCAATTGCATTCCTTGTCCGTCTCCTTGTTTTGGTTTTCCTGCTCCAGGATTCGCCATTGACATTTGCATATTATTCAAAAGGTCACTTAAAAAATCAGCTAATTTGTTTGCAGATGAAACCGCGTATTGCTGATGAGAAACTCCTTTTGGAATTTGAACATCGGTTAAAACTTCAATTGCTTTATCCATATTATATTGTACGTTTCCAATTTCTTTGGTTACATCTTCAGCAACTTTTGGATTTCTAAGAGACAACGCAAACAGACTATCATCAACATGTTTGAACTGTTGTTTTAAATTCTGCTGAATTTTTATATTCTTCGTATAAGCTGAAGAACCTAATTTCATCGATTTAAATTGTTTCATCACATCTTCTTGCGACAATGAAAAAGCTAAAAGATTATCCAGAATCTGACGAAGCATCGCAACATCTTCTTCCAATTGTTCTTGCTCTCCACCTTCCATACTTGAACTCATTTGCTCTGCCATTGACTTCATTTTCTTTGAAGCACTTTTCTGTTTTGGCTTAGCCGAAGAAGTATTCTTTTTGCTTAATTCTTCCGAAGCTTTGTTCAAATCATTCTCTACATCTTTTTCTTTTGAGGCGTCTTTCGGAATATCCAAAGGAGATTTTAAAGTGTTGTTCTCATCCTTCAAATCTTTAAGATCTTCCTGAATTTTATCAAATGATTTATTGATATCGTCTTGCTTTTCTTTTGTATTTTCATTGTCTTTATTAGAAAGCTCTTCTTGCTTTTCTGCCAACTTATTTAATTTCTCAGCAACTTGTTCTGCTTTCTTTTCTACATAAAAACGCTTGGTCAACTCAACTAATTGTTCTAAATTACGAGATTGGTTTTTACTGATTTGTTTGAATTTATCCATCTTATCAAACAGCTCTTCACTGTTTAATTTGTCGTTCAAATTCTTCAACTCCTCCATCAATTTCTGATTCTTTTCTAAATCTTTCTCAGCATTATCCAAACGCTTTTGTAAATCTTCTGCAGTTTTATCTTTCTTGTCGGTATTATATTTGTCTAAATTCTTGTTCATTTTTTCAGCAAACTGTTTCATCGTTTCGTCCTCTTGTTTCTGACGTTTGATAAAATCATTTACTTTTTGCTGATCTTTAAACTCTAAATTATCTTTTTCTTTTCCTGTATTTTTTAGTTTATCCATATCAGAAAATTGTTTTTCTTGATTCTTTAATGATTTAGATAAACTATTAATATTGGCATTTTGTTGTTGTAATTCGGCATCATGAATTTCATCTGTTGTCGCAACTCGATCTGAAAATGTAGAAGATTTTGTACTCTTGAATCCATGCAATGCATCGTTATCAAAAACCTCAAAATAGTATTCATATGATACTCCTTCCTCTACTGGAAGATTACTTGGAAAGTTAAAAACAAACTGATCAAAGACAGCTTGCTTTACAGGAATGATTCCGCGTTTCGCAGTTTGTGGTTTCCCATGTTCGTAAAATACAATTTGTAATTTTGACAGACCATAGTCATCTCCTAGTCTTCCTAAAATATAATTCTTATCTAACTTTAAACTATCTGGAGCTGGAGAAACTGAGATTGTTGGATGCTGATCTTTAATAACGGATAACTGATAGTCTAATTTCTCGTAGTTTTTAACCTTATTATTCGAAGTAAGAATTTGATATTCTGTATTTTGATTAATATTTTTAGCTAGTTTAAACTCATTTTCTGCCTTATTAAACTTCAAAACTGAATTTTCATCTTTCCAAACTACCTCTTGAGTTGACTGCGTTTTCATTCTCCAAGTCACATTTGTTCCTTCTGGTACGATTGCATTTCCAGTTCCTTGAATCGTTTCTGATTTCTTTTTTAGGTAAGATGGAAAACTCAAAACCATTTCGAAGTTGGCAATCGATGGAACTGTAATAACTTTTAATTCATATTCATTTGATGAAACTGAATTTCCTTCGAATGAAAACTGCATATCTGAAGTTGGCTTTTCAATCTTGAATTCGAACTTTCCAGCTTGAGAAGATTCCATAAAGTAACTTTCGCTCCCAATATGAATCATCACATTTTCTGGAACAACGTTTCCTTCAGTTTCGACTTTTACAATAAAATCTTTATTTTGTTCTGTTTGAAGATTGTCATTTAGAACCACAAATTTGAAAGGTGCTGGTGGTAAAAAAGCAGAATTGAAATGCACTACTCTATTAAAACTTTGCGAAATTATATTACTATTTCCAGAAACAAAAAAGACTGCAAATAACAACACAGGAATCAATGCTAATGGCAAATATTTTTTGTTTGATTTAAAATTGATTGCATTTCCAAACGGAATTGGTTGCAATGAATTTGCTTTTTGTTCAATTGAAGCCAACATTAATTCTGAACTTTCGGCTGTATTTTCATTAGAAGAAAGCTGTAAAAAGTTCGTCAGTTTATCACTTACTTCTGTAAAATGATTTCCAATAATTGCCGAAGCTTGATTATAGTCAATTCCCTTTTGAAGTTTGAACAACTTGAAAATTGGAAACAATATAAAACGAAACAACAGAAAAACTTCTACTGCAATAAATATCCAAAATAAAAGTGTCCTTCCAGCTGGTTTCAACCAAAGGAAATACTCAACGAAAAGCGTAAATAAAAAATATAACAAGCCAAAACCAATAAAAAGAAGCGCTCCTTTTATCAATTCATTCATATAATATTTCTTTATAAATCCTTCTAACTTCTGATATATTGCAGATGATGTTCTCAAAATAAAATCTCTTTTAATTATAACCCATAAAAGTACTAATTATAATAATACCTTTTTAAGATTCTAAGTTACTAAGACGCTAAGGTTCTAAGATTACAAAATCTGAAATCAACAATCTAAAATCTAAAATCATAAAACGTATCTTTGCATCAAAATTTATACAAATGTCAAAGCAAGTTCGCGTGCGTTTTGCACCAAGTCCGACTGGACCATTACATATTGGCGGAGTTCGTACTGCCCTATTTAATTATTTATTTGCAAAAAAACATAACGGTGTTTTTTATCTAAGAATCGAAGATACAGATCAAACACGTTTTGTTCCAGGTGCTGAAGAATATATTATGGAAGCACTGGAATGGTTGGGAATTTCTCCTGAAGAAACTGTTGGAAAAAATGAAAAATTTGGTCCATACAGACAAAGTGATCGTAAAGATTTATACCAAAAATATGCAGATCAATTGATCAATTCGGGTTGGGCTTATTATGCTTTTGATACTCCTGAAGCACTTGATGCACATAGAAAACAACATGAAGCAGAAGGAAAAACATTTATTTATAATCACCATAATCGTGAAAAGTTAGATACATCTTTGGTAATTTCTGCTGAAGAAACGGCTAAAAGAATTGCAAATGGAGAACATTATGTGATTCGTTTTAAAACTCCGGTTAACGAAACTTTGCATTTAAAAGATATCATTCGTGGTGATGTTAAGTTTGAAACGAACTTGCTTGATGATAAAGTTCTTTTTAAAAGTGACGGAATGCCAACCTATCACTTAGCCAATATTGTTGATGATCATTTGATGGAAACTTCACATGTAATTCGTGGTGAAGAATGGTTGCCGTCGATGCCTCTTCACGTTTTATTATACAGAGCTTTTGGTTGGGATGCTCCGGAATTTGCACATTTACCTTTGATTTTGAAACCTGTTGGAAACGGAAAATTATCTAAAAGAGATGGTGACAAATTAGGATTTCCAGTGTTTCCATTAGAATGGAAAACGGAAGAAGGCGTTTCATCTGGCTATAGAGAAAAAGGATTTTTTCCAGAAGCTGTTGTAAACTTCCTTGCTTTGCTAGGTTGGAACGACGGAACAGATAAAGAATTATTTTCTTTAGAAGAATTAGTAGAAGCTTTTGACTTGAATCGAGTTCATAAAGCGGGAGCAAAATTTGATCCAGAGAAAAACAAATGGTTCAATCATCAATATTTAATCAAACAAAATGATGCCGATTTAGCGAAAGACTTCTCTCCTATTTTAGAAGAAAAAGGCTTCTCAACTCCGCTCGAAGTGACAACACGTATTGTTTCATTGATTAAAGAAAGAGCAAATTTCGTTTCAGATTTTTGGGATTTAACCGATTTCTTTTTCCAGGCACCAACATCTTATGATGAAAAAGCAAGTAAAAACTGGAAAGAAGAAACTCCGGCTTTAATGCAAGAATTGATTTCGACTCTTGAATATATTGATGGTTTTGATTCAGTTAATATTGAAGCAATTGTAAAAGATTGGTTGACTAAAAACGAAATAGGAATGGGTAAAGTAATGCAACCTTTCCGTTTGAGTTTGGTTGGAGCGCTAAAAGGTCCTCACCTATTTGACATTGTTGAAATCATCGGAAAAGAAGAAACTATTTCTAGAATTCAGAAAGCTATCGCTACTTTATAAAAACAAAAAAGCTCCCAATTTTGGGAGCTTTTTATTATTTAAATAAAAGAACTTTATAATATTTCTTATTGTCAGTTTCAACTAACCAAATTCCTTGATCGGTAAACATGGTTGTAAAATGCAATCTATCATCACCTTCTGGAATACTTTTTAAATACTTAAACAAATTTTCATTTAAAATTATAGCCGCAAAAGACTTTTGAGAAAATGATTTTTTTCTTAAATCTCCAACGTAATCGTAAGTATAACTAATAAAAGTATGCAACTTTTCATGAGACGTGTTATTATTATATTCTAAAAAACTACTTTTTAATATTGACCCATTTGATTTGTCTACAATCGCCGCGTTCGTAAATTCTGTAAAAGAATTAACATAAACTTGAAAAACGAGATTTTTATTGTATTCTGCTAAACTAACTTTCAGCGTCGCATCATACCTAATTTTTTCAAAGAAATCTTTCCCATCAATTTTATTAATTGATTCCCAAACTTTATTCCCTTCCTTATCAAATTTAAAAACATAAAATCCATTTGGATGAATTCTATCACCAATCTTATTAGGAAATTCATCACTGAAAATACCATATATATATAAATCTCCAGTTTTTCTGTCTTCTAAATAATTATTAATACTCAAATTATCAAGATTTACACTCGATTGCTCCTGTTCTTCAGGTCCTCCATCGTTGTCTGATGTAACAAAGAATTTATCACTAAGTTTTAAAATAAACGGAATCGTTTTTATTTTTTTGCCCTCAAAGTTATAAGTTGTCTTGTATACAACAACTGTTTTAAAATCTTTAGATACTGATTTGGTAATTAAATCGAAATTTTCGTTTCCATTTAGTTTACATCGAAACGTAACATCCATGCTAGTTTTAGCAAAAGAATCACCTTCTAATAAAGTCAAATCTGGCTTTTCTACTGGAAACCTTTTTCTAGAACCTGTCCCTAATTCTAAAACATCTAAAAAAATATCATCTTTTTTTAAGTTCACTTTTCCTTTATTCTTTTGATTTGAAAAACCTAAAACATACAAATCATTGAACGCTCCATCTATATTATTTGATTCACCATTATTTTTAGAATGCGAAACACCATCAAAATAAGTTGAAAAAAAAGAAAAATTCATTTCTTTTCGGTCATCTGGATTTATCTCAGCAACTTTGTTATTAGCAAAGATTTTATAATAGGGAGTCCAAATTGACTTTTCAATATCATAAGCCATAAAAGATTTTTCAGTTATGGAATAAGAACAACTAAACAATTCTTGATTTTCAAATAAAGTCTCCTTTTTTCCATTTGAATCATAAGCTGAGGCATTAGTAGCTAAATAAGATGCAGTCATCTTAATCCTTTCGCCACGATACATAACGAACTTTTCGGCATTGGGCAGGTATTCAAAACTGATAGGATAATTATTTTCCTCTATCTTTTCATCAATAATCACAGTTTGCGCAGATAAATAAATAGAAGAAAATAAGGCAATACTAAAAAGTATTCTTTTCATAGGTTTTTGTTTTTGGTTAATTTGAAACCAAAAATAGAATAAAAATTAACAAAAAAAATCCTCTAAAGAAATATTTTATTTTTTAAATATCAAATAAAAAAAAAGCTCCAAAAATTGGGAGCTTTTTTTATAAGCATTCAATATATACGGGCGAATCAAAAAACCCTAAAATATTTAAATTAGAGTTTTGAGCAGAATCTTTATCAAAGGAATAAAGCCTATCCATTAATGCATTACAATCTTTAAAATAGAATTGAATTTTTAAAAAAATATCAGCCCGTATTTCAGCTGATTTCGTTTTTTTAAGATTATCAAATTCAAGATTGTCAACTACTTTTGTATCTTGATCTATTATATAAAAAACATAATGCATTGTCTCACTTTCTTCATCAGAAGATGATGATACAATAAGTGATTTGGAAGCTGTTTCACACAAAATAAAATAACCATTTATTTCCTTTGAATTGTTAAGCTTAAAAGTTTTAAACTTAATCTTTCCAATTAATATATAGTCAAAATCTTTGAAACTGATCTTCTTCTCAACATCAGAATTCTCTAATTTATAAAAGACAAATTTTTCATTAGAATCAATTCTAAAAAAACTTGGATTAATGCTAATTTTGGTTCCCTCCTTTTTTAAAATGTAACTATCAAAAGATTCATTTGCAAAAGAATTTATACAAAATAATAAAATTAAAAAGTAAAAGTGTTTCATGTTGGTCAGGTTAGAATATGCTTACCAAAAGTACTTTTATAGAATTTCTTAATTGTTATTAAATTTTGAATCAATCATTAACAAAAATCCTCTCTCCTAAAATGTTAAATTTAGAAACACAATGATACCTTTTAGAATTTTAGAAAGAATATATTTATAAAATTTGTAAATTACCAGATCAAAAAAACTAAATCAATATTACCATGGGTGCAGCATTTATTATTCTAATAGTCTTCGGATTATTTATTTTCTTGTCTTCGTTCTTTACTGTAAAGCAACAAACAAGTGTTATCGTAGAGCGTTTTGGAAAATTTACAAGCGTTAGGAATTCAGGTTTACAGTTAAAAATTCCCGTAATTGATAGAATTGCAGGTCGCGTAAATTTGAAAATTCAGCAATTAGATGTTCTTATTGAAACACAAACTAAAGACAATGTCTTTATCAAAATGAAAGTTTCAGTCCAGTTCAAAGTAATACAGGAACATGTTTATGAAGCTTTTTACAAACTAGAATATCCTCATGATCAAATCACTGCTTATGTATTTGACGTTGTTCGTGCCGAAGTTCCTAAATTAATTTTGGATGACGTTTTTGTTCGTAAAGATGATATTGCAATTGCAGTAAAACGTGAATTGAACGAAGCGATGACAACTTATGGTTATGACATCATCAATACTCTTGTAACAGACATTGATCCAGATATTCAGGTAAAAAATGCAATGAACAGAATCAACGCAGCCGAAAGAGAAAAAACAGCAGCAATGTTTGAATCTGAAGCACAACGAATTAGAATTGTAGCCAAAGCTAAAGCTGAAGCTGAAAGCAAAAAGCTTCAAGGTCAAGGTATTGCCGATCAACGTAGAGAAATTGCACGCGGATTAGTAGAAAGTGTTGAAGTTTTGAACAATGTTGGAATCAATTCGCAGGAAGCATCTGCATTAATTGTAATTACCCAACATTATGACACACTACAAGCTATTGGAGCTGATACCAACTCAAATTTGATATTATTACCAAACTCTCCACAAGCTGCGAGTGATATGTTGAACAATATGGTAACTAGTTTTTCGGCTTCAAATATCATTGGAGAAGAAATGAAAAGACAACCTAGAAAAGTAAAAAAAGTAGACAACTCTGATGTAAATTACAATCCATCAGATACTTCAGAGCCAACAGAAACGGCTTAATAAATACTACCAAAATAAAAAAAGAGGCTTAATTGCCTCTTTTTTTATTTATAAACCAACCAATTATGTATGGTAAAACTGCCTGGATAATTTTTACATATGAATTTGAAAAGTATTCTGTGTAAGACGAAACAAAACCGTTTACAATTTTATGTGGCGTGATGCTCTCTTTCGTTTTCTGAAAACTTAGAACTAACTTCTGATAATTGATCTCTTTTTCTAATTTTAAAATTTCCAGGTCTCTTTCAAGTTCAGCATATGATGAGTATTTTTTCTTTTCCATAATTTCTAATCATTAAAAAAGATTTCCGAAAACTTCTCTAAAATTGGTCCTTCAACAAACTTATCTTTTACAAAGAAAAGCAAAATGGTAAAAAACAAGTAGATCCCTCCTACTGTCAAAAATCCTAATGCATTGCTTCCAAACAAACTTCCAAATGCATAAGCTGCTGCACAAGATCCAAAAAACAAAACCATACTAAAACACAATAAAATCAGAGTAAACTTAAAAATTAAAGTAGTCGATTTCATGGCCACTTTAAAACCCCAAAGCTTATAATATGCTAAATGACTTTCAATATATTCTTTAGCCTGATCTTGAATATTTTCAGTATTTTCTTTTAATTCTTCAAAAGCCATAATGATGATTTTAAATAAAAAAAGCACACAACTTACCCATATAAAGCAAGTTAAGTGCTTTTAAAAAATTTATTATTTCTGAAGTTTAGCGTTTTGTGCCTTTAACTCAGCCAATTTAGTTTCTAAAAAAGTAATTACTTCTTCTGTTTTATGACTAACATTTGAAAGTAAATCGTTTAAAGTTCCATCAAGATTATGAGTAGCACTTGTAAATTTTTCACGAAGAACTTCAGAGCTTGCATCAAAAGAATCTTTCAGATTATGTTTGGCATCGTCAATACCTTCTTTCAATTTTGCTCTAGTTTTTGATCCCTTATCTGGAGCAAACAAAATTCCGATTGCTGCTCCTGCCGCTGCTGCTGCTAAAATTGCTGCAGCTGTATTTAAATTCTTTGACATGATGTTACAATTTTTAAATTATTAATAAAGATACTCATTTTTAAAATGATAAACCTTTGATAAATTGTTATTTACATAATATTAACACTATTATTAATACATATATGCGACTGCTTCATATTTGCCATCAGCCTTTTGAATGATACTTACAAATGGGTAACCATTTGAAGCTGACTTTGTTTTGATTCTCATAGCAGTCTGATTTTGGTTTGCAATTGGCGGTTCGCCTTTTGTCCTTGTCGACACTCCTGTAAAACTTGCAGCCTGCTTCAGCCCTATTGTCTTTTCTTGAGTTAAAACAGTTACCATTTTGTAATCCTCTTTTGAATCAACAACTATTTTATCCGAAACTTTCTGTGTTTGATTTGTCTGTTTGTTTGTTATTGATGAAACAGCATATTTACTGATTTTAACTTCTTCTGAACTTCCATTTAATGTGTAGTAAATCAGACCGTTTTCGTTTTTAACGAAATTAACATCAAGCTGTTCACCATTATGTTTTGTAATTTGATGTGTTTGAGAAATTGCAATATTTGCAAATAACATTGCTAGCGTAAAATATAAAATTTTCATGATTATTAGATTTAAATTAAAAATGATCAGATTTGAAATTTAAAAACTAAAGTTTAACACAAATTCAATGTTATGGAATTTTGTACATTATGATGCACTTTGAAAAATACCTTTTACGCGAAATATTATCAAAAATACATCACAATAAAAATGAGAACATAAAATTGTCTTTTTCAGAAATCAGTTTTGAAAATCTATTGAAATAAAAATTATAAGTTTTTAAAAACAATAAATTTCAGTTTCGTTTCTGTAACGGCAAATTTTAATTTTTATAAAAATCATCTCTGATTTTTAGTATTGAGTTAAAAATACCAACTTTATAAACAATTGTGTGTTAACAACCCGTTAAACTGGCAAAAACAACAGCAAAAAGTTAAATAAAGACTCCAAATAAACAATAATTCAAAAAATGAGTTATCTATCAAGATGATTAAAAAATAGTCTTAAAATCAATTTATTTAAGTCAATTTTAATATAAGTTAATTATCAAAAATATAAAAACAATAGTTTTTATAAATAATAAATAAAATTAATACATATTAATATTTTATAATTTTTAATAATAATATAAAATACTAATTTATCACTCCTAAAAACATAAAAAATAGGTCAAAAAAGACAAAAATTGAAATAAAGACTTTTAAAAAGATATTTTAAAAATTAGGAATCAAGAGATATTTAAAACAAAAAGTTTTCTTAAAATTAATTTATGCAAGTCAATTTTAATCTATAAAATAAATTAAAATTTAAAATTTAATAGATTTTTTAAATAATAAAAATACTAAATTAAAATTAACATTATAATCAATAAAAATTATATTAAGAGATCGAAAAGTAAAATCGACCTTGTAAAAAGTAAAAAATCAAAATAAAGCTTTCTCTTAAATTAAAACCTAAAAAATGAAATGGTAATCCATTAAAAATTTATTTTCGATTAAAATTACTTTATTAAAGTCACTTTTAATTTATAAAAATTATTAAATTTTAATTTTTAATAGTTTCTATATATAATAAAAAAAGCGCTTTAAAAAGCGCTTTTCAATAGATTCTAATTATTTTTAGTTCTTAACCATTTCTGCTAAAATTTCAATTTCTCTTTCCGATGCATTTTTTGGCGGATTTGAATTTAATTTCGAAATTTCTTCAAAAAACTGATTTCTCAAACTTTCACTTTCATTATCTCTTAAATTTAAAAGTGTTTTTGATCGAACATAAGTCGATTCACTTTTTAGAGACATTGAATATAATTTTTTAATATCATCTTCTTCAAAATCAGTAGATTTCCAGTTTGAATACTTCAAAATAAACTGAGAAAACAACAATGAAGCTTTATTATTATTGATATTTTTCTTTAAAGAATTCTGCAAAAGTGAAAAACTAGAAATATTTCTGATGTTCTCCCCTATTGCGCTTTCAATTGCAATTCTTTCTGGTTTAGTCTCAACTTTAAAATATTTGTTGATTTCTTTTAAAGAATTATTGATGCTGTTTTCCTCTTTTTTTCCTTTTTCTTCCCAAGCATCTTTCAATCCAACAGTTTTGTTAAACACTAATCTTGAGTTAGTTGAATCTTTATCAACAGTAAAATATCCTAAACGTTGAAACTGGAATTTATCTTCATTTTGAGCTGTTGATAAACTTGGTTCAACAAACCCAGTTACAGTTTCTAACGAATTTGGATTCACAAAATCTAAGAAATTTTTCTCTTTATAACTGTCCGGAGCTTCATCTGTAAACAAACGATCGTACAAACGAACTTCTGCTTCAAGTGCATGTTGAATTGAAACCCAATGCAATGTTCCAGACACTTTTCTTTGGCTTGCTTCAGTTCCGCTTCCGCTTAAAGAATCAGTATCATATGTTACATGAATTTCTGTAATATTCCCGTTTTCATCTTTTATAACTGATTCACCTTTAACAATATAAGCATTTTTAAGACGAACTTCCTTTCCTAAAGTTAAACGGAAAAACTTAGCTGGAGCTTCTTCTAAAAAGTCTTCTCTTTCGATATATAATTCACGAGAAAAAGGTACTTTTCTGAATCCTGCATTTTCATCTTCTTGATTATTTTCAGCTTCCAACCACTCTTCTTTTCCTTCTGGATAATTTGTAATTACTAATTTTACAGGATCTAAAACAGCCATTACACGAGGTGCAATTTTGTTCAAATCTTCACGAATACAGAATTCTAAAACCGATACATTGATCAAATTATCACGTTTTGCAATACCAATTGTATTCGCAAAATTACGTAAAGAAGCAGCTGTATAACCGCGTCTTCGTAATCCTGAAATAGTTGACATTCTAGGATCATCCCAACCGTTAACATGCTTTTCCTTAACTAGTTGCTGTAATTTTCTTTTACTAACAACGGTATGTGATAAGTTACGTCTAGCAAATTCTCTTTGCTTTGGACGAAGTTTATTATCATCAAAAATCTGATCTAAAAACCAATCGTATAATTCACGGTGAGGCAAAAATTCTAGTGTACAAAATGAGTGGGAAATTTGTTCCAAATAATCACTTTGTCCGTGTGCCCAATCGTACATTGGATAGATTTTCCAAGCATCTCCCGTTCTATGGTGATGTTTGTGTAAAATTCTGTACATGATTGGATCTCGCATTAACATGTTTGTTGATTTCATGTCAATTTTTGCACGAAGAATATGTGTACCAGCCTCAAATTCACCGTTTTTCATTCTTTCGAATAAATCTAAGTTTTCTTCAACAGAACGGTTTCTGTACGGACTGTCAGTTCCTGGAGTTGTTGGAGTTCCTTTCTGGATTGCCATTTCTTCAGAAGATTGACTGTCAACATACGCTTTATCTTTCTTAATCAATAAAACTGCCCAATCGTATAATTGTTGAAAATAATCAGATGCATAACATTCTTCAGCCCATTTGTAACCCAGCCATTCTACATCTTTTTTAATAGCATCAACAAATTCCTGTTCTTCTTTTTCAGGGTTTGTATCATCAAAACGTAAATTCACAGGAGATTGATAATCAATTCCTAAACCAAAATTTAACGCAATAGAACTCGCGTGCCCAATGTGTAAATACCCATTTGGTTCTGGTGGAAAACGAAAGCGAAGTTTTGAATTTGAAAGACCTGATTTTACGTCTTCCTCTATGATTTGTTCAATAAAATTGAGTGATTTCTCTTCTGATGCCATTATTTTATAGTAATTTTAGCAAAGATAAAAAAGTTTATAGTTTATAGTTTATGGTTTATGGTTTTCTTTGGAAACTTACTCTAAACTTGAAACTTAAAACCTGAAACCTTGAATAAATATATTTATTACTTTTGTATAAATATTGAGAATTATGAGACAATTGACTGTTACAATTCCAGACGATTTTTACGATACTTTTATTAGTTTTTTTAAACATGTTCCTGATGTTTCTATAAATGAAACAGTAGAGAATGAAATTCCTCTTTGGCAACAAGAAATGGTTTTAGATCGCATAAAGAACGCTAAACCAGAAGATTATATTAGTTGGGAAGAGTCTAAAAAAAGACTAAATGCTAAATGGAATAAGAAGTAATGTTTAAAATAAATATTCTAGTACGAGCTGATTTAGAAGTAGATGAAATAGCTGAATATTACGAATCTATTTCTAAAGGTTTGGGAACAAAATTCTTTAAAGAATATCAAGAATACGTAGAAACTTTACATACTTTTCCTTTTTTTGAAGAAAAATATAATATTGTTAGAACTCTTCCTTTAAAGAAATTTCCTTATACCATCCATTTTACTATTGATGAAGTAAATAATATAGTTTCTATTCATGCAATTACATCAAATCATCAAGATCCAAATACTACAAGAATAAAATTAAAATAAAAAATGGGAGTTATAAAATTGAAAAATATCCGTACTTTTTCATATCACGGATGTTTAATTGAAGAAGGAAAAATAGGATCTGATTATATTGTTGATCTTAAAATTAAGGCAAATCTTCAGAAATCAGCTCAAACTGATCATCTTTTAGATACTGTTGATTATGTACATTTAAACCGAATTGTAACTGAAGAAATGGCAATTCGTTCGCATTTATTGGAACATGTGGCCAAAAGAATCAATATTCGCGTATTGGCAGAGATAGAAATGGTAGAAAAAACAACAGTTTGGGTTTCAAAAGTAAATCCGCCTATTGGTGGTGATGTTGAAACAGTTACCATAAAAATGACTGAAATTAGAAAGTAATTTTTCTAATTAAAAATCTAAAATTTTAAAATACTTCATTCGAAACTTTTGAAATTTAAAGATTTTAGTTACTTTTGCCAACCGTTCAAGTAATGGCGTCGTGGCCGAGCGGCTAGGCTGGGCTCTGCAAAAGCTCCTACTCCGGTTCGAATCCGGACGATGCCTCAAAACCTTCAAAGCAATTTGAAGGTTTTTTTTATGTTTTGTCCTTGCGAGGAACGAAGCAATCTCATTAAGCATATCAGCAATCTTTTAACTCATGCTAGTGAGATTGCTTCGTTCCTCGCAAGGACTTATAAACACAAAAAAACCTCTGAAATTCAGAGGTTTAATTTTATAATCTTGAGTTATCAACAAACTATTTATCGATCTTTTCAAAAGCATTTTTGACCATTTCTTTTTCTTTTGGAAACCAGCCTTGAATTACCAAAGCAAATCCGAAAACCATTAAAACAATACTAATTCCTTTTTTGATTTTAAGAATATTAGTTGGCGTCATTTTTGATTTTAACTGTTTGGCTAATAAAATTTTAGCACAATCAATCAACAAATAAGTGATAATTACAGCAGTAAAAAATGTCATCATTCTTGGAGTCTGCATTTCTAATTTTGGACCAACAGAAATAATTACAGCAAGCCAAAAACCAAGAACTCCAATGTTTATAACATTCAGTAAAAAGCCTTTCACAAACAAACTTCCGTAGTTTCTTTTCAAGATATCACGATCAATTTCTTCATCGTTTATTTTTTCTTCTTTCTTTAGTTTTACAAACGAAATAATACCATAAGAAAGCATAATTATTCCTCCAAAAATAAAAAGAGCAGGATCGTCTTTTAAACTGGAAATCAATCGATAACTTCCTAAATACGCAATAGCAATAAAAAAAACATCACCTAATACAACTCCAAGATCAAAAGCTATCGCAGCTCTAAATCCCTTTGTAATACTGGTTTCTAATAAAACAAAAAATACTGGACCTACCATAAAGCTCAGAACAAGTCCCCATGGCAGTCCAGCCAAAATATCATTTATCATCAAAATACTTGTGTTATTTTACTTCTTCAATTTTACCGCCAAACACTGTTTTTTGGTTAATTTGTTTTGGTTTTCCATAAATGTAAATAGAGCCTCCTGCGCTCACTTTTGCTTCAACAAGGGTCGAAGCATTTACATCGGCTTTTCCGCCCGCAGAAACGCTTACAGTAGTTTGAGACGTATTTAATTTACTTGCCAGCAAATAACCTCCAGCTCCTAAACTCGCATCTTGATTTTCTGCTTTTCCAGTTAAAGTAATTGAACCTCCTGAAACAGAGCTTACTTTTAGTTTATCAACATTCAAATCAACATTTATAATACCGCCCTCTTGAGCACTTACTTTAAAAGAAGTAGCTTTAATAGTTTCACTGCTTTTAACTTCTGCACCTTCGTTAACATCTATTAATTCTAAATGTTTGTAATAAAGCGTAATATCAAGATCATTTCCAGATAAAAGTTTTGGAAAAGGCATTCTTAATTTTAATATTCCATTTTTATTTACGGCTTCGACTTCAGCTTCTCTTGCTCCTTTAATAACAATTTTATTTTCAGATGACTGTACTAATTTAACACTTAGTTTATCAAATACTTTTACGGTATCAAAATCACCTAACTCTTTAGTAACCTGAGCAAAAGACATTTGGGCAAATAAAATTACTGCTCCAATAATTAGCTTTTTCATACTTTTATTTTTTTAATTAATAATTATTCGGCTCTTCTTAAAAAATGAAAATCCAGTTGTTTTTTAACTAAATCGGCATTTTTTACTTTAACATAAATTTCGTCTCCTAATTGCAAAATACTGTTTGAAGTAGCTCCAACCAATGCATATTGCTTTTCGTCAAAAGTATAATAATCCTCTTTAATTTCTCTGATTCTTACCATTCCTTCGCATTTATTAGACACGATTTCAACATAAATTCCCCATTCAGTAACTCCAGAAATAACACCCAAGAATTCTTCATCCTGATGATCCTGCATGTATTTAACCTGCATGTATTTGATACTGTCACGTTCAGCATTTGTGGCTAAACTTTCCATATTTGAACAATGCAGACATTTTGTTTCGTATGTTTCTTGATCTACAGAAGCGCCTCCATCCAAATAATATTGCAACAAACGATGTACCATAACGTCTGGATAACGACGAATTGGCGATGTAAAATGACTGTAATAATCAAAAGCTAAACCATAATGCCCAATATTTTCTGTCGAATATTTGGCTTTACTCATACTTCTAATTGCAAGAGTATCAATTAAGTTCTGCTCTTTTTTGCCATTAACTTCTTCCATCAAAGCATTCAAAGATTTGGAAATATCTTCTTTGTTTCTGAAATCAATTTTGTATCCAAATTTAGCAATTACTGTCGCCATTGCAATTAATTTGTCTTCATTTGGTTCGTCGTGAATACGGTAAACAAATGTTTTCTTTTGTTTACCAATGTATTCTGCTACTTTTCTGTTTGCCAAAAGCATAAATTCTTCAATAAGATGATTTGCATCTTTTGAAATTTTGAAATAAACGCCTTCAGGTTCTCCTTCAGCATCAAGATTAAATTTCACTTCCACTTTATCAAAAGAAATAGCACCATTCTGCATTCTTTTCTTTCTTAAAATCTTCGCTAATTCATCAAGTTTCAAAGTAGCTTCGACAATTTCATCAGATACAACATAAGATTCTCCGGTAATTGAAATATCAACCGGAATTGTATTATCCTTTGTTTCAATGATATATTGTGCTTCTTCGTAAGCAAAACGCTGATCTGAATAAATTACTGTTCTTCCAAACCATTGGTTGACAACTTGCGATGTTGGCGAAACCTCAAATATTGCAGAAAACGTATATTTCTCTTCATTTGGACGAAGTGAACACGCAAAATTAGACAAAACTTCTGGAAGCATTGGCACTACTCTATCTACTAAATAAACTGAAGTTGCTCTTTGATACGCTTCATCGTCTAGAATTGTTCCTTCTTCCAAATAATACGAAACATCCGCAATATGGATTCCAATTTCGAAATTTCCGTTTTCTAACTTTTTGAAAGACAAGGCATCATCAAAATCTTTTGCATCTTTTGGATCGATCGTAAACGTAAGCGTATCACGCATATCGCGACGTTTTGCAATTTCAGATTCCTGAATTGAAGTATCAATTTTTTGTGCAAAAACTTCTACTTCTACCGGAAAATCTGCTGGCAATCCGTATTCAGCTAAAATGGCATGAATCTCCGTATTATGTTCTCCTGGTTTTCCTAAAACTCTGATTACAGATCCAAATGGACTATCAGCGCGTTTTGGCCAATCTTCAATTTTAACCAAAACAACGTCACCATTTTCGGCCTCGTCCATTTTATCCTTTGGAATAAAAATATCCGTATACATTTTTGGATTTGCAGTCGAAACAAAAGCAAAATTTGACTGAATATCAATCACTCCAACAAATTCTGTTTTATCTCTTTCTAGAACTTCAATTACTTCACCTTCAGGTCTTTTTCCTTTTCTTCGGTTATAAACATAAACCTTTACTTTGTCTTTATCAAGAGCACGATTCAAATTATTTGTCGGGATAAAAACATCTTCTTCAAATTCTTCACAAATAAAATATGCCGTTTTTCTGCTCGTCATATCTATCGTTCCTTCGTAGTAATCTTGACTTACGGCCTTGATTAAATACTTTCCAGGTTCCGTTTCAATAATCTTTTTTTGAGCAGCAAGAATTTTCAAATCTTTAATAATCTGATTTCTGCTTTTTGTATCATCAAGTTCAAGCTTAGCAGCCATTTGTTTATAATTGAATGGTTTATTAGCACTTTGCGATAAAATTTTTACTATCTTACTAGAGAAATCTTTCTCTTTTTTTATCGGCTTTCTAATTTTCTTACTCATATATCTTTTCTTATAAGGTTTAAAATTACAAATAAGATATCAGAATATAGATTTTAACAATTAGAATTATTAAAAATATAACTTTTCGTACATTTACAAAAAGACTTAATATGGACAGCTTTAAAACCATCGCCGTATTCAATTATCAGCACGAAACCGTTGTTTTGAAACACTTATTAGAGCAGGAAGAAATTCCGTATTTCTTTGAAAACGAAGTAACGCTCTCTGTCGCTCCAATGTATTCGGCGGCACTTGGCGGGATCCGACTCAAAGTTCATCCAAACGATTTCGAAGAAGTGCAGCAAATTCTAGACAATCTAAACAATCCTCTCAAAATCGTTTAAAAGCTTTCATTTTTCAAACTCAAAAATTTTTTTTCCTTTTCAACTTTTTTAGTTTTCAACATATATTAAATACAACAAAAAAGATTTTTAAAAATTTAAAAAAATTTGTTGGTTATTATAGTCTGTTAATATGTCGAATAAATTTATTTTTAAAAGTATTGAAATGAAGTTTCTCTTAGTTATTCGCAGTTATTAACATAGTTATTTTTAGTTAAAAGTTTAATTTTTAAGACTTTTTGTATTTTAATTAACAACGGTTGACAACCAAAAATGAATTCATTTTGTAGATAAGTTGATATGTTGATTTCTGTTGAAAATAGCATTTTTGATATTGATAACTTTTCCAAAAATTCCCGAAACTTTATTTGGATTTTTCATTCCGGTTTTGGATTACGTTTTTTTCTGAAACAACCAAAAAAAACTTCTAATTTTCTTTTCGAACTTATTAACATTTTCTGTTAACTTAAAGTTAATTGAATATCAAGCAATTACAAACTCCTATTAACACTTCAAAATTTTAACAAATATCTTGTTTATTCTTCATTGATTGTGAGAGACTTATGGAGTTATTAAAAATGTTAATAACTGTTAAGATTTTGATAGTAAGATAGTTGCAAAACGAGGGGTTTTACCACGAATTTTGCGAATGTACATTAATTTGTATTCTGATGTTTATATAGCATTGAAAAAGAAAAAAATTTGTGAAAATTAATGTAATTCGTGGCGAACAACTATTTATTAAGTAAATTTGCAAGACACAACTAAATAGAGAGAAAAAATGAAAATTTCGATAGGAAACGACCACGCGGGACCAGAATATAAAAAAGCAATTGTTGCAATGCTTGAAGCAAAAGGGTATGAAGTAACCAATTACGGAACAGATACAGATGCTTCTGTTGATTATCCTGATTTTGGGCATCCAGTTGCTAATGATGTATCTGAAGGAAAAGCGGATTTTGGAATTGTAATCTGCGGAAGCGGAAACGGAATTGCGATGACTGTTAATAAACACCCGAAAGTGAGAGCTGGTTTATGCTGGACTAAAGAAATTGCGTATTTAACACGTTTACACAATGATGCAAATATTGTGAGTATTCCGGCGCGCTTTACTTCTATTCATCAGGCTGTTGAAATCGTTGAAACTTTCTTGGATACCGCTTTTGAAGGTGGAAGACATCAAAACCGAGTTAATAAGATTGCTTGTTCATAAAAACGAAAAAAAAAATTCGGTGCTTCGCACCAATATAAATAAAACACACCGGGCGGATTTTCAAAATTCATCCGGTTTTTTATTTAAAACATTTAAAATCAATTAATTGTAAAGTATGTTTTTAGGTTATCAACATTGTTAATATCTATAACTTATCAGTTAATTTGAGATAAATCAAAACAACCTGAATCAAAAAAATAAGCAGGAATTTGACAATAAATGAAGTTTTACTCGTTTTATGTCTGAAGAAAAACATTGCTATTAATAAACCGATTGTTCCGCCAATTGCTTCAAGAAAAAACAAAGTATTTTCGGGGATTCTTCGTTTGTTTTTTTTTGGCTTGATATTTATCGTATCCGGCAAGAATAAAAACGATGATATTTATAAATAAAAAATAGAGTAAAAAAAATTTCATTGGCATAATATTCAAAACAAAGATATTATTTTAGCCGAATCGTTAGTGATTTTCCTTGTATATTTTAACAAGTAAATTAGACTAATTTATAATTAAGAATTTATTTCATTAAAAGTATGACTAATATTCAATTTATTGCCAAATCTGTACAGGCGCCAGCAATCAGTATTCAAAACACAGTAAAATTATTAGAAGAAGATTGTACAATTCCGTTTATTTCGCGTTACCGAAAAGACAGTACAGGAAATCTTGATGAAACTGTAATTGAGCTAATTGCGAAACTTCAAAAAGATTATGATACGCTTATAAAACGTAAAGAAGCCGTTCTAAAATCGATTGAAGAACAAAAAGCGCTTACGCCAGAATTGAAGAAAAAAATTGAAGATAGTTTTGATTTACAAGAAATTGAAGATTTTTACCTTCCATACAAAAAGAAGAAAAAAACAAAAGCGGATGTTGCTCGTGAATTTGGTTTAGAACCATTGGCAAAATTGATTATGTCTGAAAGTGATGCCGATATTGATTTCCTTTCAACACAATATATTAATGAAAATGTTGTTAACGAAGAAGCAGCAATTCAGGGTGCAAGAGATATTGTAGCCGAATGGATCAACGAAAATATTTACGTTCGTAAACAGCTTCGAAGATTATTTCAGCGAAAAGCAACTATCGCTACAAAAGTGGTTAAAAAGAAAGCCGAAGAAGAAGGTGCTCAAAAATTCAATCAATATTTTGACTGGGAAGAACCTTTGACAAAAGCGCCGGCACACCGTTTATTAGCGATGCTTCGTGCCGAAAACGAAGGTTTTATAAAAATGAAAATCGATGTTGATATCGACGATGCGTATGACGTTATTGACGAAATCATCATTAAAAAACAAAATAATACAACTGCTCATTTGCAATTAGCGATTGAGGATAGTTACAAACGTTTATTGAATCCGGCAATTGGAAATGAAACTCTGCAAGAAGCAAAAGCTAAGGCAGATGCGAACTCAATTCAGGTTTTTGCTAACAATTTAGGACAGTTATTATTGGCACCACCTTTGGGCGAAAAACGAATTTTGGCAATCGATCCAGGATTTAGAAGCGGTTGTAAAGTAGTTTGTTTGGATGAAAAAGGCGATTTGTTATACAACGAAACGATTTATCCGCACGCCCCTCAAAACGAGGAATCAATGGCGATTAAAAAAATTCGTTCGATGGTAAATGCGTATCAAATTGATGCGATTTCTATTGGTAACGGAACAGCTTCTCGTGAAACGGAATTTTTCATAAAAAAAATCGCGTTCGACAAACCAGTTCAGGTTTTTATCGTTTCTGAGGCTGGAGCTTCGGTTTATTCGGCATCAAAAATTGCGCGAGAAGAATTTCCAAATTATGATGTAACGGTTCGTGGTTCAGTTTCTATCGGAAGACGACTTTCAGATCCTTTGGCCGAATTGGTTAAAATTGACCCGAAAGCAATTGGCGTTGGACAATATCAGCATGATGTTGACCAAACTAAATTAAAAGAAGAATTGGACAGCACGGTTATTCGTTGCGTGAACTCAGTCGGAATTAATATCAACACAGCAAGTAAACATTTGCTAAGTTATGTGAGTGGAATAGGAGAGAAGTTGGCTGAAAACATTGTACAATATCGTTCTGAAAACGGACCTTTTGAAGACAGAAAACAGTTGAAAAAAGTGCCACGTTTAGGTGATAAAGCGTATCAACAAGGAGCGGCGTTTATCAGAATTACAAATGCTAAAAACCCGCTGGATAATTCGGCGGTACATCCTGAGGCTTATCCGGTTGTTGAAAAGATGGCGAAAGATTTGAATATTTCTCTGAATGATTTAATTGCAAACAAAGAAAAAACAGCGCTTATTAAGCCAGAAAAATATGTTACACCAGAAATTGGTTTACTAACGCTTAAAGACATCATAAAAGAGCTTGAAAAGCCAGGATTAGACCCAAGAAAGTCGGCTAAGGTTTTTGAGTTTGATGCAAATGTAAAATCGATTAAAGATGTAAAAATCGGAATGATTTTACCAGGAATTGTGAATAACATCACCAACTTCGGGTGTTTCGTTGACATCGGAATCAAAGAAAGCGGACTGGTTCATATTTCGCAATTGAAAGCTGGATTTGTGAGCGATGTAAACGAAGTGGTGAAATTGCATCAACATGTTGAGGTTAAAGTTACTGAGGTTGATGAAGATAGAAAGAGAATTCAGTTGACAATGGTATTGTAGAAACTACAAACTTCCACAATCTTGTCATTTCGACCGAAGGGAGAAATCACACTAGAAACTCGACAAAGATTGGCGATTCGCTTCGCGTAAATACTTGTGTGATTTCTCCCTTCGCTCGAAATGACAAAACTATGCGTTAAGCTTTATTATAAAAACAAAAAAATCCCAGACTACAAATTTGTAATCTGGGATTTTTAATACGTTTGAATTTCTTATTTCTCTTCTTCTTCTTTTTTAGAAGGTGCAGGTTGATCGTCTTTAGCAGCGTTTTTAAATTCTTTAATACCGCTTCCTAAACCTTTCATTAATTCTGGAATTTTTTTACCTCCAAAAAGTAATATCACAATACCTACTATAACAAGGATTTCTGTAAGACCTAATCTTCCCATGATTGTATAATTAATGCCGAAGCAAATTGATTTTCGTTTTCACCGCAAAGGTATATAGAATATACGAACAACAAGAGTTTTTGGATTAAAATATTTGTTTCTTACCGCGTTAAATATTTTATAAAATAATAAAATTACGGTATTCGGCGTTTTTTCTCCACCGCCATCAATATTATTAATTGCTATATTTGCTCATATAATCATTCAAAATGACTAAGAAAAAATTTGATTTCAGAAAAAAATTATTCGTTAAAAACCGTTTGGTAATTTTGAATGAAAATACTTTTGAAGAGATTTTTTCTTTCCGGCTCACTTTAATGAATGTTTTTGTAACGATTACTTTAGGAGGAATATTTTTAATTTTGGTCACCACTTTTATTATTGCATTTACGCCTTTACGCGAGTTTATTCCGGGTTATTCATCGACTGAATTAAAAAGAAATGCGACTAAATTAGCCATTAAATCAGATTCACTAGAAACGGCTTTAAAGAAAAATGAGGCCTATTTGCATGGCGTTCAAAAAGTTTTGAAAGGGGAATTGGAATATGCGAAATTTAATAAAGACTCGATTTTGGCTGAAGTCGACGAACCTTCAGAAGTAAACATGAAAGCTACCGAAGAAGAAATTAAACTTAGGGAAGAAGTAGCAAAGACAGAAAAAGAGTCGGGCGAAAACAAAACCAAGAAAAAGAAAAGCGACAAAAAATAATACCACATCAAATGTCAATTAAATCGATAGCAGCAAAAATTTTTGCGCGAAAAATATACAATCAAACTCAGGCTTGGTCAAATAAACCGGTTGCAACACAATTGGAAGTTTTTAAAAATTTGATCCAAAATGCCAAAGAAACTGAATTTGGAAAAGATCATCATTTTGGAAGCATAAAAACAATTGAAGATTTTCAAAAGAATGTTCCGATTCGGGATTACGAAGATTTGAAAGGCTATATTGAAAAAGTCAAAATTGGTCAAGCAGATATTCTTTGGAAAGGAAAACCGATTTATTTTGCTAAAACTTCGGGAACAACTTCTGGTGCCAAATATATTCCGCTGACCAAAGAATCAATGCCTTTTCATGTTGAAGCGGCTCGAAATGCGATTCTGCATTATATCAACGAAACTGGAAAAGCCGATTTTGTTGACGGAAAAATGATTTTCCTGCAAGGAAGTCCAATTTTAACCGAAAAACACGGAATTAAATTTGGAAGACTTTCTGGAATTGTAGCGCATTTTGTTCCGAAATATCTACAAAAAAACCGAATGCCTTCGTGGGAAACCAATTGTATTGACGATTGGGAAACTAAAGTAAACGCGATTGTCGATGAAACGATAGAAGAAGATATGTCGGTGATTTCTGGAATTCCGTCTTGGGTGCAAATGTATTTTGAGCGTTTACAGCAAAAAAGTGGCGGAAAAAAAATTAGCGAAATCTTCAAAAACTTTAATTTGTTTATTTACGGAGGCGTTAATTATGAGCCATATCGCGCGAAGTTTGAACAAATGATTGGCAAAAAAGTGGATAGTATTGAGCTCTTTCCAGCTTCAGAAGGTTTTTTTGCTTATCAGGATTCTCAAAATGAAAAGGGAATGCTTTTGCTGTTGAATTCTGGAATTTTCTACGAATTCATTAAAGCCGATGAATTCTTTACCGAAAATGCAAAACGTTATACAATCGGCGAAGTGGAATTGGGTGTCAATTATGCTTTAATTGTTTCTACAAATGCTGGACTTTGGGGTTATAATATTGGTGATACTGTTCAGTTTACTTGTTTGGCGCCGTATCGTGTCATAGTTTCAGGGCGTATCAAACATTATATTTCGGCTTTTGGAGAACACGTAATTGCGAATGAGGTTGAAAACGCAATGAAAGAAGCAACCGCCGGAACGAATATCGTAATTAACGAATTTACAGTTGCGCCACAAATCACGCCGTCAAGCGGATTGCCGTATCATGAATGGTTAATAGAGTTTGAAAGAGAACCGGATAGCATCGAAATTTTTGCGCAAGCTATTGATGATTCGATGCGAAAACAAAACATTTATTACGACGATTTAATTACCGGAAATGTGTTGCAGAAAGTAGTGATTACCAAAGTTTCAAAAAACGGATTTCAGGAATACATGAAATCGCAGGGAAAATTAGGAGGTCAGAATAAAATTCCGAGATTGTCAAATGATAGAAAGATTGCAGATAATTTAAAGTAGGAAAATATTTATATTTGTAAGTTAATGCCTCTTTTTTAATGAATAAAAAAGATTGAAGCATTAAGTTATATGAATAAAGAAAAATTTCAAAATAAATATCGCATTTCATCAATAAGAGCGCAATGGTGGGATTATGGCTGGAATGGAGCCTATTTTATAACAATTTGCACACAAGACAGAAAACATCATTTTGGAGAAATTCAAAATAATAAAATGATTTTGTCTGCGACAGGTATTATTGCCGATCTATTGTGGCATCAAATTCCGACACACCATAAAAACGTTGAATTGGGTGATTTTGTGGTCATGCCAAATCATATTCACGGAATTTTGATTATCGATAAACAATCGAATAATATTGATTTGGATTTCGTAATTGACGCCAATATTGTACAGACAGGGCATGCCCTGTCTCAACGGTCTGAACAAGAAAATTCTGGATCACAACGATTTCAAAATATTGGCAAAAACACCATTTCGTCAATTGTTGGGTCGTATAAATCTGCGGTAACCAAGCATGCTAATAGATTAGGTTATCCGCATCAATGGCAAAAATTATTTTACGATAATATCATCAGAACCAATAATGATTATCAAAGAATTTCTGATTATATTGTTTCAAATCCGGAAAATTGGGGAAAAGATAAATTTAAAACAGGCGAAAAATCAAAATGATTTTTAAAAAATAATATTGGAGATACAAGGTATGCCTTGTATTTGTTTAAATTTGATTTTACAAAATAAAATAGCATGAAAGAAACCAAACATATATCAAGATCAAGAGCGCAGGAATCATCTGCGGCTATAGAAAAAATGTACATTACAATGCGCCATTTATTCAACCGTGGTTTTTATAAACCAATGGGAGTTTCTGGCGATAGTTTACGTGAATCATTATTGGCATTGCGCCCTGAAATATATGGAAATATTGCCGAGGAAAAAGTAGAACTAAACGGACTTTTATACGTTATAGAGCGTCTTCCTATCGGAATTGAGCAATGTCGATTTATCAATTTAACTTCAGACGAAGGCTATTCAAAATCACATTTTCAGCCAATAGTTCCTCCAAAAAGAAGAAGAAATTGTTACCGAATCGACGAAGAACAAATGAATGTCGAAATCACGCGCGGACGTTCAGACATTTATGATATTCTGACGCATTTGACCTTCATTTTCATCGAATCGCACAAAATCAAAAACAGAGTTTTAATTGACGATGGTGGAGAAGTTTCACGCGACTGGCTAAAATTAGAGCAAGCCGTTACCCAGACGAAAAAGCTATCGCAGATTGAAAAAGAAAAAGCAATTTCGCACGTTGCCAATATTTTAGCCAGAACTTTTGAAGAAGTTTTGGATATTTATGACGCTTTTGGTTCAGAAAATGCGCCAGATCGTTTTTTACACGTAATTTATTGGTTAGGAAAATTGGCGATCGAAGAAATTGTTGAGAATAATAAACGAACAATAACATTTAGTCCGGTTTTGCGCGAGCGCTTAGGACATCATATTCACGGAGAAATCTGGGCAACAAACATCAAGGAAGTTTTAAAAGCAAATGATCTTTTAAAACGCCCAATTCATGTGATCAGTGCGAATATGCATAGTGTGATGAACTCGATTTTTGCAACGCCGTTATTGACTTCAAAATATAAAGGAAAAAGTGATTTTCATATTTATGAAGAGTTGAGCAGTTCAGGTTCAAAAGAGATCAGAAAACAGGTTGAAGAATTGGCTTTAAAAAACGGAATGATTTCATTTCCAGATTGTTCAGGAACAAATATCGACGTTCAGATTTTTGACACAGCCAAAATTGACTGGTCTAAAACAGCCTTTACAAATGCAAATGTTGGTGAAGAAAAACCTGTAATTATTGTAATGGATTACGCTTTTGGAGAGCAAGCATATGAAACCATCGATGAGCTTTTGAAACCTTATAAAAAAGAAACTTTGCTGAATGTAAAATCGGTTTCGATTATGGGTAAAGCTGGAATTCTGGAAGGCGGAAAAGGCGATATCATGATTCCATCGGCACATATCAACGAAGGAACGGCGGATAATTATTTCTTCGAAAATGAATTAACCGGCGATATGTTTAGAGGAAATGACATCGATGTTTATGAAGGTGCAATGGTAACCGTTCTTGGAACTTCGTTGCAAAATAGAGATTTATTGAAATTTTTCCATGAATCGACTTGGGGCGTAATTGGTCTTGAAATGGAAGGTTCTTATTACCAAAAAGCCATCCAGTCGGCATCAAAAATCAGAAAAAGTGTTCCGCATGATATTAAAGTGCGTTATGCATATTATGCGTCTGATAATCCTTTGGAAACAGGAAGTACATTGGCTTCGGGCGGTTTAGGAACAACAGGAGTAAAACCAACTTATTTGATTACCATTAAAATTTTGGAACAAATTTTCAACGTAAAATAAAGCAATACATGAGTACAAATGTACCCCAAAATACAGATCAGGAAATAGATATTTTTCAGCTTTCAAAAAGCATAGGCGGTTTTTTTGACCGTATTAATAGATCTATTTTTAGAGCGATTCAGTTTTTTATCCGAAACTGGATTGCGATTCTGATTTTGGCTGTAGCCGGAATTGCGCTCGGATTTTATTTGGATTCTAATAAAAAATCGTTTCAAAATCAAGTAGTTGTAACGCCAAATTTTGAAAGCGTTGATTATTTATATTCCAAAATCGATTTGATTCAGTCTAAAATTGTTGCCGGAGACGTTGATTTTCTGCACCAAGTTTTTGGAAATTCCAACCGAGTTGCCATTAAAAGAATTGAAATTAAACCAGTTGCAGATGTTTACAAATTTGTTGAAGACAAAGAGCAAAACCTTGAACTGATTAAGTTAATGGCTGAGGTTGGCGACGTAAAAAAGGTTCTTGAAGATAATGTTACCAGTAAAAATTATACTTTTCACACCATTACTTTTACTTCAAATCAAGAAATAAGCGAAAAAGATGTTGTAGAACCGTTATTAAAATTTTTGAATAATTCAGCCTATTTTGATGCGGCGCAAAAAATTGGATATAAAAATCTAGAACGCCAAATTGCACAAAATGATACCATTATTTCACAGATTGATCAAGTTTTAAAAGGACTTTCAAGTACGGCAAAAAGTGATAAAGTGGTTTATTATAATGAAAATTTGCAATTGAATGACATTTTAAAGACGAAACAAAAACTGATTTTGGAACAAGGAAAAAACAAAATCAGATTAATTAGTTCTGACAAAACAATTAAAGAAATCAATTCGACACTTAATATAAATGAAAACAAAGTCGTGAACGGAAATTTTAAAATCTGGTTGCCACTTTTCTTTATTTTTATTTTTGTTTTGGTTAGCATGTTCGGAAAATTTTACCACAAACAGCTTGCTCTTTCACAAGCAAGTCAACTTTAAAAGCATTGAAAGCCAATTCTATTTTTGAAAAAATTTCAAAGAATCCATTTTTAAAGCAAAGTTTTGGAACCCTATCTTTGCGTGTTTTTGGAGCATTGCTTTTGTTTGGATTTACGGTTTTCTTGACTAAAACTTATAGTCCAAAATTAGTTGGGCAATATGATTTTGTGCGCTCTTTTTTATTATCCATCGGGAGTATGTGCCTGCTTGGTTTTGATCAGTCGATTATCTATTTTAAAGGAAAACTGGCAAGCCAAAACGAGCTGGAAAAGCTAAAAAATATCTATGCTAAAATGGTTGTGATGCTTTTTGGTACCTCTTTGTTAGTGCTGCTTATAATCGCAATTATCAGCAAAGAAACAATTAACAATTATTTTTCAGATTCTGCCGTATATTCCATTCTTTTAAAAGGAACTTTAGCGTTGTTTTTCTCGGGATTATCGATTTTGAACACCGAGGTTTTCAGAGCATTGGATAAATTATATGTTGCCGAATTATTCCGAAATATCATTAAATATATTCCGCTGATTATTGGCTCAATACTTTTATTTTATTGTCATAAACAAGATTATTTAGTTGACGTTTTTTTGTTGGGATTTGTTTTTTTGGCGCTTTTGAGTTCCGCTTTTGTTTTTATTTATTTCCGAAAAAATACAGTATTAAAAACGCCTGATAACTTTTCGCATAAAGAAATATTTTTAAAATCATACCCAATTGCGATTAGCGCAATGGCGTTGTTTTTATTAATGTGTTTTGATATCATGTTTCTGAAAAAATATAGAAACGATGAAACGGTTGCTTTTTATTCGGTTGGTGTTAAGATTATGACGATTATTTCGATCATAATTGTGAGTATCAATATTACCGTTTCGGCTAAAATTGCAGAATTATTTGCGGGTCATAAAATTGCAGAATTAAGAGAAGTTTCAAGAAATAGTGCGCGATTGATTTTCAAAATAACTTTTCCGGTTATTTTGCTGATCAGTTATTTTTCAGAAGATATTTTGTCAATTTTCGGTCATCAGTATGTTGTGGCACAACAGGCATTTTTAATTTTAATTATTGGCCAAGGCATTTGTTCGGCATTTGGCACCGCTTCTGTTTATTTGAATATGAGTGGAAGACAGCATCTTTTTCAGATTATTTTATTGATCGCGGTTGCAATAAATTTTGTTTTAAACCGATTTTTGATCCCAATTTATGGAATGACCGGCGGAGCAATTGCGTTTGTTGCGAGCTCTTTTTTCTGGAATCTCGTTTCGGCAATTGTCATTTATCGAAAGGATAAAATAAAAGTATTTCTGCATTAAAAAACTGTGCAATGAACATTGAGAAAAATAAATTGCTTTTCAGCATTATTGTTCCCGTTTACAACGTTGAGGATTATTTGCCGCAATGTTTGGACAGTATTTTGTGCCAGACTTTTTCTGATTTTGAACTAATTTTAGTCAATGATGGATCTACCGATTCTTCACTAGAAATCTGTCAAAAATACCAGCAGAATTTCCATCAAATAAAATTAGTAAACAAAGAAAATGGTGGTTTGTCTGATGCCAGAAATACAGGTTTAAAAGCAGCAAAAGGCGAATATGTTATTTTTACAGACAGCGATGATTATTGGCAAGAAAAAGAAGTTTTAGAAGATTTGAGTAATTTAATTTCTCAACGAAATCCGGATATTATCATTCATGAAGAAAGCCGATTTTTTACGGAAAATGATTCACACTGCAAATACAATCAGCGATTTATAAAAAATAAAAATGGAAATTTTGAAGACGAAATTTTAAATTTAGTTTATCATGATTTATACGTTGCTTCGGCTTGGGATAAAGTAATCAAAAGATCAATTTTAGTTGAAAATGAATTGTTTTTTCCTGTCGGAAGAAAATCAGAAGATATTGAGTGGTGCGGAAAATTGATGCATTATCTTAAGACTTTCAGTATTTATCCGAAATCATTTTATGTATATCGCCAAGCGCGCCAAGGCTCTATCACCACAACAGTAAGCGCAAAACATATTGAAGATGTTTATGAAATGGTAAAAGAAGGATTGGAAGCCGAGAAAACGAATTCAGAAATAGTAAACAAAGCCATAGAAAATTATTGGGCATGCAATTACGTAGTAATTCTGAAAGATTTTTATGTTTTGTCTGATGCGACACAAAAGCAGATTTGGAATGACTTAGTTTCCTGGAAATATCTTCTTAAAAAAGGACGCAATATAAAAATAGATAAAGTGATGAAATTTTATCGATTTTTGACCTTTAAAACATTGATTTTCTTTTTGAATGGTTACCGAATAAAAAGAAGATGGAATAAAAAATACCGAGCTTCAAAATAAATTAGAACCAGAAAAATGCAATTATTAATCAAAAAAAGTACTGCAGCATTTTTGCTTATTGCTTCAGCTAATTTAGTTGTGGCTTTTTTGGCTTTTTTTGTTTTGCCTCCAAAATTTTTCTACGATTCGGCTATCATAATTTATGACAAATACAATGAAATTGGGTATTTCGGGAGTTATCCGCTAACGATTTTGTTTTATAAAATAATTGGTTTCAGGCATCTGCCTTTTCCCATAATTGCATTAATTCAGTTTCCTATCTTGATTTATATTTTATATAAAATAGGAATTCCGGATAATTTTGAAAAACTGAATATCAAGAATATTTTGGTTTATCTGGGCTTTTTTATGATTGCGATTTTCATTTCAATGCCTTCAAAAGAATTCATAACCTATTTATTTATTGCTGTAATTGTTTTGTTGTGCCGAAATGAGCGGTTTTCGTTCCAAAAAACAATATTCATTAGTGCAGTTCTTTTAATTGTTTTTGGAGCGCTTTATCGCCCTTATTTTGCTTTGATTCCAGTTGTTGGCGGCGGTATGTATTTGATCAGTTTCATTAATTTTAAAAATAAAACTATCAGCACTATTTTTTACGGATTGCTGATTGCTGTTTTTCTGTCATTGAGTTACGGTATTTTAAAAGGAAAATATTTTTCTGAAATCAGCAGGGAAGTGATAAACAATGCCCGAATGGCTTCTTCAGATGCCAATTCGATGATCATTTCGCCTGTAAAAACAGATACTTGGTATGGCGAAATGATTGGGATTTTTTATGGGTTTTTCACGGTAAACTTGCCTTTGAATGGTTTAAAATATATTCTTTCGCCACAAATTATTGTGTTTGTTATTTGGCAGCTTTTAGTGTTTTATATTTTGCTTGTCCGATTTTCTAAATGTTTAAAAGACCGAAAAAAGTACCGTTACGAGCTTTTGATCATGTTTATTTTATTTTCGTTTTTTATTCTTCAGGGCGTTTTTGAACCCGATTTAGGTTCGGCAATTCGGCATAAAATCGGCATTTTTCCTTTAATTTATTTTGCTTTATACTATGAATATTTCCGAAAAGAACTTCAATAAAATATTTCATGTTTTTTTATGTCTCATTGCTATTGCAATGATTTTTAGAAAGCCATGTTCCTTGCTGATTATTTTGTTTGCGGCGTTCAATTTGATTTTTATCAAAAAGCTGAAGTATTCTAAAATCCAGTTAGTTTTAATGGCTTGTATTGCATCGCCAGTTTTGTTAGAACTTTTGCTTTTTTGGAACAATGATTCCTTTGCAAAAGGATTAAAAGCAATTGAAAAAAGCACATCGCTAGTCGTTTTTCCATTGTTTGTAATTGGAAATTATCAGCGCGTCAAATTTCTTAAAATCATTGAAAATTATGTAATTGCAACCACAGCAATTATGTTTTTTTTCATGATTAGGTTTATTAATGTATTTCCTGATTTGGTGACTAAATATTTAAATCGAATTGATTTATGGGAAATGGGGTATAAGTTTGCTGATAGCATTGGTATTCATGCACCTGCCTTGAATATGCATTTGGCTTTTGTAACGGTTTGTGCGTTGTATTTTGTATTTGAAAGCTTTAAAAATCAGCAGAAAATAGGCTTGAAAATTATAAATCTAGGGGTTTTTCTTGCTTCGTTTTTCTTTGTGCTTTTAGTAAATACGAGAATGGCGCTGTTCAATGTTTTAGCTGGATTTTTGATTGTTTTCTTTTACGAAATCCGATCAAAATTCAATTTGAAAAAGATTGTTTTAACCGGTATCGCGATCGTTGTTTTATTGGGCGGAATTTTGTTTCTATTCGTTCAGAAGAATCCTTATATGAAAGAAAAATATTCGTCGGTAACTTTTGCTTATATGGACAAAGTGGGCAAATTAGACGAAATCGATCATCCAGAAATTAAGGTTTTTAACTCGCTTGTAACACGACTTTCCATCTGGAAATCGGCTTGGGAATTGTCTTTAAAAAATCTTCCTTTTGGCGTTGGAGCATCAGATGGAAAACCAGAATTGAATAAATATTATAAAGTGACAAATCAGCAATTTTTGGCAAAATATGAATTCCCGACGCACAATCAATTTTTAGATTTTTTATTAAAGTTTGGAATTCTAGGACCTCTTGTTGCAGCACTTTATATTTTTACGATTGGTTATTTGGGCTACGATTTGAAAAACGCGATGATACTTTCGTTTTTCCTGATTTTTTTCACCTCAAATGTAGTCGATGATTTTTTGCTGAGCTTTGACGGAATCGCCTTCAGCGGATTATGGTCGTCAATATTCGCAAGTTATTGGCTGCAGCAAAAATTTACTCTTGATAAAGCGAAACAAGCTGTTTAAAATTTTTATTTTTATCGAATAAATCACGACATCTTTCTAAGGCATTTTGACCAAATTGCAATCTCGTTTCTTCGTCTTTCAAAATTTCAAAATATTGATTTAATTCGGAAATATCATTAAAAAGGAAACCCGTTTTTGCGTGAAGAACAGCATCTTTATTGCCAATAATATTCGTTGCAATAATAGGTTTTTGCAGCGCCATTGCTTCAAGAACAGCAATTGGCAAACCTTCCCAAAGTGAAATCTGCATATAAATATCAATATTGTTCAATTCTTTTAAAACGGCACTTCGGTCTAAAATCCAGCCTGTAATTCTGATATTTGGAGCGGTAATTAAAGGTCCTAATTCGCCATCGCCAATCCATACAAAATTAAAATCGGGAAACTTTAATGCAATTTGATTAAACATTTCGGGATTTCTTGCTGCCGTAATTCTGGCCATAATCCCAATCGTTAATTTTTCATTTTGATGAGGTGCGAAATGTTCTTGAATATTTTCTATGTCAATTCCGTTTCGGACTAATTTTGCCGGGCCAATTTGTTTTGCAATTTCCTGTTCTGTATCGCCACAGGCAACAATGGTTCCGCCAAAAAAGCGTTGGAAATTCTTTTCGATTCCCCAATAAATGCTTCTCGCAGTTTTAGAAATATCAGTTCGTAAAAACGAATAACCGTGAGGTGTATAAAAGACTTTCTTTTTTTTAAATAGGAAAAAATAAGCAATTCGTCCCAAAACCCCAGCTTTTGAAGAATGGAGGTGAATAATATCAGGATTGATTTTTTTAAGTTCTTTGACCAAGTTGTACACTGATCTTAAATCTTGAAAAGGCGAAAGATCCCGAACCATATTGATGTGGATGAGCTTAACGCCATCTGAAAACTCAGATTTTATTTTTTGAGGATCAATTTCTTTTCGGTTGCCACTATAAATAATCGTGGTTTCTATGTTTTTGGCTATTTCATCATCTCCAAAGAAAGTCGATAAATCTCTAAAATAGGTATAAACGCCACCGCCGAGCGCCTCAATTATATGTACAACTTTCAAAATCGTGGATTTATTTGTGGGTAAAAATAGAGAAATGAGTTTAATATTTATCTCAAATCAATAAACTTCTTTTAAGATATGATTTGAAGTCTCATTTGAAAGGAAAGATATTTTAGTACATTTGTGCGTCTATCTTGGGTTTTTACTGTAAAAATAAGACTCAGAAATGTTCAATAAAATCAATTATGAAAAGAATACTTATTACCGGAGCAGCAGGATTTTTAGGCTCGCATTTATGTGACCGATTTATTAAAGAAGGCTATTTTGTTATTGGAATGGATAACCTGATTACGGGAGATCTTAAAAATATTGAGCATTTATTTAAGTTAGAAAACTTCGAATTTTATCATCACGATATCACCAAGTTTGTTCATATTCCAGGTGATTTAGATTACATATTGCATTTTGCCTCGCCGGCAAGCCCAATAGATTATTTAAAAATTCCAATTCAGACTTTAAAAGTTGGATCATTAGGAACGCATAATTTATTAGGATTGGCACGTGTTAAAAAAGCAAGAATTTTGATTGCTTCAACTTCTGAAGTTTATGGCGATCCGCTGGTTCATCCACAAACCGAAGAATATTACGGAAACGTAAACACAATTGGCCCACGTGGCGTTTATGATGAAGCAAAACGTTTTCAGGAATCAATCACAATGGCCTATCACACTTTTCACGGCGTAGAGACCAGAATTGTGCGTATTTTTAATACTTACGGACCAAGAATGCGATTGAACGACGGACGTGTTATTCCGGCTTTTATAGGACAAGCTTTGCGTGGAGAAGATTTAACGATTTTTGGAGATGGAATGCAGACACGTTCTTTCTGTTATGTTGATGATCAAGTAGAAGGTATTTTCAGATTATTGCATTCTGATTATGTGTATCCAGTAAATATTGGAAATCCAGATGAAATCACAATTAAAGATTTTGCTGAAGAAATCATTAAATTAACAGGAACAAATCAGAAAGTGGTTTATCACCCGTTGCCAATAAATGATCCGTTGCAACGTCAGCCAGACACTACAAAAGCAAAAGAATTATTAGGTTGGGAAGCAAAAGTAAGTCGTGCAGAAGGAATGAAAATTACTTATGAGTATTTCAAATCGTTATCTCCAGAAGAACTTTCAAAAGAAGAACACAAAGACTTTTCAAGTTATATAAAATAAGGAACGATAAGTTTCTGAAAGCATTATACATCTAATGAACCATTTAGTATCTATTTTAATTCCGACATACAATACTGAAAAGTTCATTAGAGAAACCTTGCAATCGGTTCAAAATCAAACCTATTCCAATTGGGAAATGATTTTGGTTGATGATGCGTCAACAGATCAAACAGTTGCTATAATTGAGGAATTTGCCAAAAATGATTCCCGAATCAAATTATTCAAATTAGAAAAAAATTCAGGAAACGGTTTCGCTAGGAATATTGCTTTAGAAAAAGCTTCCGGAAAATACATTGCCTATTTAGATGCTGATGATTTATGGTTTCCTGAGAAATTGGAAAAACAGATTCATTTTTTAAAGACAAAAAATTTGCCGTTTACATTTAGTTTTTACGATTGTATTGACGATGACGGAAATAATCTAAAAAGAAGAGTTGAAACTCCGGTTCCGCTTACTTATAACCAATTGTTTTTCTGTAATTACGTTGGGAATTTAACCGCAATTTACGATACAGATTTCTTCGGAAAAATCAAATTAGAATCGTCTCAAAAAAGGCAAGATTGGCGATTATGGCTCACGATTTTAAAACAAATAAAAACCGCAGAAGCTATCCCAGAATCGTTAGCATTTTACAGAATTAGAAGAGATTCTATTTCGTCATCAAAATTCAAATTAATAAAACACAATTTTGGAGTTTACAGAGAATTTCACGGATATAATTTTGTTTTTTCTGTTTTGTTGATGATGAGGTTTTTATTTACTCAGTTGATTATCAAACCAAAATATATAAAGAATATTTAAAATTCAACTTGAAGTCGCAAATTGCGACCTTGAAGAATTTCATTTAGAATTGGAGGTCACAATTTGTGACCTCCAATTTTTTTAAAAGTACGTTTCGATTTCTAAGGTCGCAAATTGCGACCTTAAAGAATTTCGCTTAGAATTGGAAGTCACAATTTGTGACTTCCAATTTTTTCAAATCATAATATAAATGACAAACTTGATGTCACAATTTGTGACATCAAGTTTTTAAGATCACAATTTGTGATCTTAAAGAACTATTTTTTATAGCCAATCTTCACTCGTTCAGATTCATTTTCTTTCTTCTCAGTTAATTCATCTAAATAGGAGAATACTAATTCAATATTTTTATCATGATTTTCTAACTTCTTCTGAATCTGCAAAATATCGACTTTAATTTCAGTTGTGTCTAAAAGCATTTGTCTCACTTTCGTGAAAATGTGCATGATTTGAATATTAGTTTGAATGGCTTTGTCGCTTTTTAGAATGCTTGACAGCATTAAAACGCCATGTTCAGTGAAAGCTGTTGGAATTTTACGTAAACCCATTTTTTCAGAATTGGAAATCACAATTTGTGATTTCCAATTTTCAAATTCTGATTTATTGAGTTCAAACATAAAATCTTCTGGAAATCTAGATATGTTCCTTTTAACTGCTTGGTTTAAAATTCGTGTCTCAACTCCATAAAGTAATGCCAAATCACGATCAAGCATCACTTTTGACCACGGATAAAATATATTTTATTAGAAATTGTTTCTTCAGAAAGTAAAGAGTGATCTTCCATAAGTTTTTAATTAGAAAAACAAATGTAAGATTTTGCTTATATTTACAAATATGATTTAAACTGTTTTAATTTTCCACGATTGGTTCTTTCTAAAACTATTTTTCGAGTAAAAGTGAAGTTTAAATTGGGTTCCAAATATAAATCGATAGCTTCTTTTATTTTTTGAACTTGTTCTGAAACTAGTTCTTTTTCAGCGACATATTCAATTTCGAAAGTATCAATTTTGGTTTGTTTGATGATAAATTCTTTTACATTTCCATCATCTTCAATAATACTTTTGGTTACGTAATAGAACGTCAGACCTGGCGATTTTTTCCCGCTTGGAAGAATTGCAACGTCGTTGGTTCTTCCAATTAGTTTTTTTAGAATTGGTTTTTGAGGCGTGCTTTTTTCGTCTAAAATTCCGATGTCGCCAATTTCATATCTAATAAAAGGATTAGATTTATTGTAGAGTGAAGTGATTACAATTTTGCCTTCTTTTCCATAAGGAAGAACATTATTATTTTCATCTAAAATTTCTACAAAAAGTGTTTCAGCGTTAACTTGCCATTCGCCTTTTGGATTTTCAAAAGCAATTAAATCCAATTCAGATGCGCCATATTCGTTGATAATCGGAATGCCAAATTGTTTTTCCAATAATTTTTTATCCGATTCAAAAAGCATTTCGGAAGTGACAAAACACGCTTTTAGAGTCGGGCAAATTTCTTTTAAGATGATATTTTTCTGCTCTAAAAATTTAGCGAATAGTACAATCGAACTTGTATAACCGTTGATATAATCGAATTTTTTTGTTCTGAATTTCTTCAGAAATTTTTCGAGAATTTCGTCAGATAAATCAAAAACAGGAAAACGAAAACGATGCGTCAGGAAATCTTTGAAACGTTCTTTCTGGTATCCAATAAAATCCATAGGAATTCCATAAAAACGTGCTTGATACGAATGATTAAAATCAATTCCGAACCATCCAAAACGCATAATATTCGAAGCCCAAGTCAATGCATGCGAATATTTATCTTTAGCAAAAACAAAAGGAGTTCCGCTAGATCCGGAGGTTTTGTTGAGGTAAATGTTTTTTTTAGAATAACCTTTTGAAAGCCTTTCTTCAAGCGGTTTTTGAAGATTTTGTTTGTTTAAAATCGGTAAATCTTCCCAATTTTCAGCAGTTGTATTTCCGGCTAATTCGGCGTAAAAAGAATTGTTTTTCAAATGAAAATCAACAATTTCCTTCTTTTTATTTTCCAGAAACGAAGCATGTCCTTCTTTAGAAAAATGAATAATTTGATCCAATTCGGCTTTAGCTTCCTTAATTGGAAAACCGTTTAGTTTGAGCGAAAGATCAAAAAGACGAATCATTTTTCGAGATAATTTTCGTCAAAAATAATGTTTAGGAATTACTAACAGGGCAGAACCAACAATTTTTTGAAGATTTAATTATTTTTTACGTTCAAAAGCAAGTATTTTTGCACCACAACTAAATACAACAACACCATGACAATTTTATTATTGGGATCAGGCGGAAGAGAGCATGCTTTTGCATGGAAAATGACTCAGAGTCCGCTTTGCGAAAAACTTTTTGTAGTTCCAGGAAATGCAGGAACTGCCGCAATCGCTGAAAATGTTGCAATATCAGCAACTGATTTTGAAGCTGTAAAAGCATTAGTACTTAAAGAAAATATAAGTTTAGTAGTTGTAGGACCTGAAGATCCATTGGTAAAAGGTATTTATGATTATTTTAAAAACGACGAAAGTCTAAAACATATTCCGGTAATTGGACCATCAAAATTGGGAGCACAATTAGAAGGAAGTAAAGAATTTGCTAAAGAATTCTTGATGAAACATAATATCCCAACTGCTGCATACGATAGTTTTACTGCTGAAACAGTTGAAGAAGGATGCAAGTTTCTTGAAACATTGCAACCACCTTATGTTTTAAAAGCAGATGGTTTAGCAGCTGGAAAAGGGGTTTTGATTATTCACGATCTTGAAGAAGCAAAAACAGAATTAAGAAACATGCTGGTTCACGCAAAATTTGGAACAGCAAGTGCAAAAGTTGTTATCGAAGAATTCTTAGACGGAATTGAATTAAGTTGTTTCGTTTTGACTGACGGAAAAAGCTATAAAATTCTTCCAACGGCAAAAGATTACAAACGAATTGGTGAAGGCGATACAGGTTTAAATACAGGCGGAATGGGAGCAGTTTCTCCAGTTCCTTACGTAGATGCTGTTTTGATGGAAAAAATCGAAACTCGTATCGTAAAACCAACAATCGAAGGTTTCCAGAAAGACGGAATCGAATATAAAGGGTTTGTATTCATTGGTTTGATCAATGTGAAAGGCGAACCAATTGTTATTGAATACAACGTGAGAATGGGAGATCCTGAAACAGAAGTTGTGGTTCCTAGATTAAAATCTGATTTGGTTGAGTTGTTCCTTTCGGTTGCGGATCAAAAATTAGGAGACTTTAATTTAGAAGTTGATCCAAGAAGTGCAACAACTGTAATGGTTGTTTCTGGCGGATATCCTGAAGATTTCGAAAAAGGAAAAGTAATTTCTGGATTAGAAAATATTACAGATTCTATAGTTTTTCACGCAGGAACAAAATTAGATAACGAAAATGTCGTTACTAATGGAGGACGTGTTTTGGCTGTAACATCATATGGAGATGATTTCCAACAGGCAATAAAAAAATCTTACCAAAACATAGATAAACTAAGTTTTGATAAGATGTATTTTAGAAAAGATATCGGTTTCGATTTAATCTAAAAAATAAATTAACCAGCCCTTTTTAATTAAAGGGTTTGGTTTATTATTTTAAAAATGAGTGAGCCGTTGTATCTTGGTTTTCTGTTCCAGCATCATCAAAAATGCGTAATTGTTTAATCCAATAAACGATTGCACACGCACAGATGGTCATGAAAATCCAGTTAATAGTGTTTGCGCCAAACCACGTGATCAATTCTAAATGACGTAAAAAGTCAAGTGGAGCAAACAAAATGTTAACGAATAAGTATTGAATTCCTTCGAAAAAAGCTGTCATAATTTTTTAAAATTATATGTTATTTATTGTTGTGTAATGCTTTGAAGACAAAATTCATTTAATAGAATCTTTTTTCTACTTGTTCGGTTTTTCATTTTAAACAAGTATTATCTTTACAATCACAAAAGTATAAAATATCCTTATGATAACAAGTGTTTTTAAAAAATCTACGCCATTAAATTATTCTTTGGTTGTAATTTTAATACTGGTTTTCTTTTTTCTGTTTCAAATTCAAGATCCAACTTGGATTACTAATTATTTTTTGGCTTTCCAAAAAGTAAGTTTGCTGTGCTTTATTTTAGCTTCTTTTTTCCTGATTAATTTTATCGCAAAAAAGAACGGACTCAGCAAAGACAACGGATACACGATATTTTTTTATTTATTGTTTATCTTGTTTTTCCCCACTATTTTTAATGATTCGAATGTAATATATGCCAACTTTTTTGTGCTGCTTGCGCTTCGCCGATTAATTTCGCTTCAGTCATTAAAAGCCTCAAAAGAAAAAAT
Organism: Flavobacterium daemonense; assembly: GCF_007341385.1. Taxonomy (GTDB): domain Bacteria; phylum Bacteroidota; class Bacteroidia; order Flavobacteriales; family Flavobacteriaceae; genus Flavobacterium; species Flavobacterium daemonense. Next base: position 369,916 of record NZ_VJYD01000002.1, on the reverse strand, counting down.
ATTTGATGCTTCTTTTTGGATTTTAGTAGCCTCTTTATTTCAATTTTGGTGTATTCTTTTCCTTATTTTAGTATTTATTTCTATTATTTTTCACGTTTCACGCGATTATAGAAACTGGGTTTTGCCTTTTGTAGCAGTTTTAGCAGTTGGATTAATCTTTTTTATGGTGTCGCTGTTATTTCATTTTGATGCCATTGCATTTTTTGAAAAAAGAGCCGTAATCGATTTAAGAATCGATTATTTTAAAAATAATTACGAAAACGGAGCACTTTCAATATACGTTGCTGTTGCTTTGTTTTTTATAGTTTCAATGTTATCAACATTGTCAAACAGACCACAAATTGTACATACTTCATACAAAAAAATCGTAGCTTGTTTTTTTATTGCAGCTTTTGTTTTTGTGCTTTCGCCAAATAAAAGCAATGATTTACTGTTGTTTAGCATTACGCCATTAACGATTATGGCATCGAGCCACGTAGAATATATGCAGCAAAAATTAAACAACGAAATTGTTTTTTATGTATTGATTTGCTGCAGTTTATTTACTTTTTTCTCTCAGTTATAATTTGCTTCCGTAGGCAAGATCACCAGCATCGCCAAGTCCGGGAACAATATAATTTTTTTCATTTAGCTTCTCGTCAAGAGCGGCAACCCATAAATGGCAATTGTCAGGGAGATTTTTTTCTAAAAAAGCGACGCCTTCTGGAGCGGCAATAACTACTACAATATGAAATTCAGCAGGAGTGGCATTCTGCATCAATTTTTCATGAACCGCTACGATCGATTGTCCGGTTGCTAGCATTGGATCAAGCAATAAAACGGTTTTATTGTTGAGGTTTGAAATCGCCTGATATTCAACTAGAATTTCAAATTCATCATCATTATTTGGATGAAATCTACAAGCCGAAACAAAGCTGTTTTCGGCATGATCAAAATAATTCAAAAAACCGTTATGAAGCGGCAATCCAGCTCTTAAAATCGGACACAAAACAATATCTGAAGCAATTTCAGTTGTTTTTTTGATGCCAAGCGGCGTTTGAATTTCGACATTTTTGTAAGGCAAACTTTTGCTCAGTTCATACGCCATTATTTCGCCAATTCGTTCTATATTTCTTCTAAAACGCATGCTGTCGTTCTGAACATTTACATTTCTTATTTGGCCTAAAAAATGATTCAGTACACTATTGTTTTCAGATATATAATGAATTTTCATAAGTAAGTTTTATAATAATTTATTGTTTTTAACACAAAACGAAAAAATAATAGTTTTTTTCACAGTATAAAAGTATAAAAAGTATCTTTGTGTCTCTAATAATTAAAGACATGTTTTCAAAATTAGCGTATTCTGTTTTCGAACAAAGCATCAAAGATTATCATCAATTTGATAGTGTTGATCAGCCAATAAATAATCCTTATCCAAAAGATAAGTTTGAACATTTATTATATCTTAAAAACTGGATTGACACTGTTCAATGGCATTTTGAAGATATTATTCGTGATCCGCAAATTGATCCAGTTGCGGCATTAACTTTAAAAAGAAAAATTGATGCTTCAAATCAGGAAAGAACTGATATGGTGGAATACATCGACAGTTACTTCTTGCAGAAATACAGTCATATAAAAGCAAAAGACGGAGCAAAAATCAATTCTGAAAGTCCGGCTTGGGCATTTGATAGATTGTCGATTTTGGCTTTAAAAATTTATCATATGCACGAAGAAGCTACACGTGCTGAGGCTTCGCAAGAACACAGAGATAAATGTCAGGAAAAACTAAATGTACTTTTAGAGCAAAGAACTGATTTATCTACAGCAATTGAAGAATTGTTGACAGATATTGAAAATGGAGAAAAATTCATGAAAGTGTACAAACAAATGAAAATGTACAACGATGATGAATTGAATCCAGTTTTGTATCAAAATAAAAAATAATTTGGCCGACTTGTCTACCAAAATTAAACACATAGCCGTCATGAGACTATCCGCAATGGGAGATGTCGCCATGACGGTTCCTGTTTTACGAGCTTTTGTAAAGCAGTATCCTGAGGTAAAATTGACCGTTGTTTCACGTCCATTTTTTAAGCCTTTTTTTGAAGGAATTCCGAATCTTGATTTTTTTGCTTTTGATGAAAAAGAAAGACATAAAGGTTTCTTCGGGCTTTTACGATTATTTAAAGATTTAAAAAAGCTTGATATTGATGCTTTTGCAGATCTTCATAATGTTTTACGATCTAAAGTCGTGAGTTTGCTTTTCGCTTTAAGCGGAAAAAAAAGAGCAACTGTTGATAAAGGAAGAGAAGGAAAAAAAGAATTGACAAGACCCGAAAACAAGATTTTTAAACAATTGCCAACGATGTTCGAAAGACATGCAAAAGTGTTTGAAGAATTGGGTTTTCCTATAAATTTGAATAATCCAGAGTTTCCTAAAAAAGCAGTTTTAAGCGCAGAAATTACTGATTTAGTTGGTGAAAATTATCAAAAATTAATTGGAATTGCACCTTTTGCGCAATACGATTCTAAGGTTTATCCTTTAGATTTGATGCAGAAAGTAATCGAAAAATTAGCCGAAAATAAAGATCAAACCATTTTGCTTTTTGGAGGTGGAAAAAAAGAAATCGAGATTTTAGATTCGCTTTCGCAGCCTTTTAAAAATGTAATAAATGTAGCCGGAAAAATTAAATTTCAGCAGGAATTAAAACTAATCAGCAATCTTGACATAATGCTTTCTATGGATTCTGGAAATGCACATATTGCCGCAATGCTGGGTGTAAAAGTTGTTACGCTTTGGGGTGCAACACATCCGTACGCAGGATTTTTGCCATTTAATCAAAGTATAGAAAACGCTTTGACTTCAGACCGAAATCAGTATCCAAAACTGCCAACATCTGTTTACGGAAATAAAGTGGTGGAAGGTTACGAAGATGCTATGCGAACGATTTTGCCAAAAAAAATTATTGATAAAGTTGTCGAACAACTTTCATAAAAAAAAACTTCTCTTTGTGGAGAAGTTTTTTTTTGTTTTAAGCTATTTTCTTGCTTAAATCGTATCGTTCTTTAGAATCAAGGAGCGAATATCCTAATGTTTTTTTTCTTTTTTTATTCACTATAATTGTGACAAAGTTATTTTTGTCTTCGGTTGACAATATAATATGTTCGAATTTTTCTGAAGAATCTCTGTAAATTTTATAAATCAAGTCGTGATCTTTAATTTTTTTAGATAAAATTTTAGCAGATTTAAGTTTGCTTACATATGGCCAGATATTAAAAATACTTGAATCTGTATTTTTTACTTCTACCATTTTTTCGGTCATAGTTGCATTGTATTTTTCTTTTTCGAGCAGCTTAGGACCTTTTTTGTTTCTCATTTTAATTATAACTGCCAGTACGCATAACGAAGCAGATACAAGCAACATGATGAAAAGTGATAAATGAAAGTGGTGTACGTGCGCTGTCATGATATTTAAAGTTTTAAATGTATTGACAATTCCGATTTAGCTCTACAAATTCTCAAACCATGAGAATGAGATTACTATAATTTCACCTCTAATATAATAAAAATTTGGCAATATTTTAATAAAAAACTGATTTTTTTATAATTCTAACTACAAATAAATCTTTTCTTCCTTGCATCTACTATAAATATAATCTTTAAGATTTGAAATTGTTGCTTCATAGTCAGGCGCCTCATAACCAAATCGTTCAAATTCTATTTGTTCTTTTTGAATAGCATTGCATCCTTTTATAACTTCTTTGAGCATATCGAGCATGGCTAGTTCTTTGTTGTTGGTTTTCTGAAATTTGAATTCTACAATCTCGTCTTGCAGTTCTTCACAATAATCAACAAGTTTGACAACCTCTGGTTCATCCAGTAGATATTCTTTATTTCTAAAAATTTCCCGTACAGATTTCATAAAACAATTTATTTTCAATTTTTAAATCCAAATTCCAATTAGGCAAATATTGTAATAAAAATCAAACAAAAAAAATTCCAAATCCCAATAGAAAATTGGAATTTGAAATTTATATTTTTTATGATTCAATTACTTACACGTCGTCGTAATCAACATAAATAGTATCTGAAGTTGGGTGCGCTTGGCAAGTCAAAATCAAACCTTCTGCAATTTCGCCATCCGTTAAAATTGAATTTTTTGTCATTTCAGCAGAACCTGCTGTAACGCGTCCTAAACAGCTACTGCAAATCCCGCCTTGGCAAGAATAAGGAGCGTCAACGCCTTGTTTTAAAGCAGCATCAAGAATGGTTTGTTTTTTAGACATTTCAAAAGTAACCTCTTCATCATCAACTAAAACGGTGATTTTTGTATGACCTTCTTGAGAACCCTGAATTACATGTTCTTCTGAAGAAGATGTAAAAAGCTCAAATTTAATAGCTGACTCTTTTACATTTTTTTCTTTTAAAATATTCGAAACCGTGTTGATCATTTCTTCTGGGCCACACAAGAAAAACTTATCAAATTGAAGTTCTTTATGTTTATTGTTCAGCACAAAATTCACCGCCGATTTCTCAATTCTTCCAAATAAAGCATTTTCAGCTTTTGCCTGACTGTAAACGTAATGAATGAAAAAACGTCCTACATACTGTAATTGCAAATCGTGCAATTCTTGGTGAAAAATAGTTGCTTCAGGAGTTTTGTTTCCGTAAACCAATACAAATGAACTTTTTGGTTCACTTTTTAAAACCGATTTTATGATTGAAAGAACCGGCGTAATTCCGCTTCCTGCAACAAATGCCGCATAATTTTTTTGTCTGTCGGCTTCTGGCTCAAAAGTAAATTTTCCTTCAGGCTGTCCAACTTCAAGAACATCTCCAGCTTTTAGCTTTGTGTTGGCAAATTGAGAAAAAAGACCATTTTTTACTGCTTTAACTGCAATTCGCAATTCACCGCTTTCTGGTGCAGAGCAAATAGAGTAAGCACGTCTTATTTCTTGATTATCAAGAGTTAGTTTTAAATTTATGTATTGTCCAGCTATAAATTTATAGTCTGCTTTTAGTTCTTCAGGAACATTAAAAAGTACTGAAACAGCATCGGCAGTTTCGCGTTTTACCTCTTTAATTATAAGTTTTAAAAATGAAGGCATGATTAATTTTTTTTGCAAAAGTAGCAAACACTAAGTAATTGACACTTACTAAAATATTTTTTTTAACTTTTTTTGTAACGTTTTCCTACATTTGGTCTCTTACTGAAAAACCAAAACAAATAATCATGATTAAAAAGTTTATTTTTCTTGAATGGAAAGCCTTTATAAGATCAGCATCATTTGGCAAAAACCTAGCGATGAAGATTTTATTAGGGTTTTTAATGATTTACTTTTCATTAATTTTTGTCGGAATGGGTGTGGGCGCTTTCTACATTCTTAAAAAAATGAATCTTGAACCTTTGCAGACAGTAAACCGGTTCTTGATTTATTATTTCTTATTTGATTTAATAGTCCGTTTGATGCTTCAGGCAATTCCGGTTTTAAATATTAAGCCATTATTGGTACTGCCATTCAAAAAGCCAACAATTGTTCATTTTTCTTTGGGAAAAACAGCGTTGTCGTTTTTTAATTGGATTCATGCCTTGTTTTTTATTCCGTTTTCAGTTGTTTTAATGATTGAAGGATACGACGTTGTTAATATTCTTTTTTGGAATCTCGCTATTATTTCGCTTATCTACATCAACAATTTTTTAAATATCATTTTAAGCAATATTGACAAACTGTTTGCTGCTTTTTTGGTTCTTGTAATTGCACTTGGAACAGCTCAATATTATAAACTGTTTGATATTACTGCTTTTACAGCACCATTTTTTCAGGGACTTTATGAAATTCCTGGATTGTCATTAGTTCCTGTTTTGGTATTGGTTGGCTTATATATTTTTGCGTTTAAATTTTTCAAAAACAATTTATATCTCGATGCAGGACTATCTGTAAAAGAAGATATTGCTTCGACCGAAAATCTTTCATGGCTGAATCAATTTGGAACTGTCGGAACATTTCTTAAAAATGATATCAAACTCATCAAAAGAAATAAAAGATCAAAAACCACGATTTTCATGAGTTTTCTCTTCTTGTTTTACGGACTTTTATTTTATTCCGGCGGAATCGAATCGTATGATAAACCCGTAATGCATCTTTTGGCAGGAATATTTGTTTCGGGCGGTTTTCTATTTGTTTTTGGTCAGTTTGTACCAAGCTGGGACAGTTCTTATTACCAATTAATGATGACGCAAAATATTCCGTATCGCGGTTATATTATGGCAAAATGGTGGCTGATTGTAATTGCGACTGTGGTTTCAACAATTTTGGCTTCTTTTTATCTTTATTTTGGTTGGCAGATTTATGTAACAATTGTAGCTGCAGCAATTTATAATATTGGAGTAAATTCACATTTGGTTCTTTTGGGTGGTGCATTTACAAAAACGCCAATAGATTTAAGCAATGCAGGCGGTGCTTTTGGCGATAAAAAAGCATTTAATGTAAGTGCGATGTTATTAACAATACCAAAAATTTTGCTGCCTTTGCTGCTTTACGGATTGGGACTTTATTTCAACAACAAAGCCCTCGGATTATCGCTAGTTGCCGGAGCCGGAGTTTTGGGATTTATTTTTAAAGACAAGGTTTTTTCTTTAATCGAAAAAAGATATAAAGTTGAAAAATACAGTACAATAAGTGCTTATAAACAAAAGAATTAAGTAGATAATTAGAAAAGTAGTCAATTTGATAATGAGATAATTCATTTCATTGAATACAAATTAACGATTAAACGAATCAACAATTAAACTAAAAGAAAATGATACAAGTAAATCAGCTTTCAAAAAAATATAACAATACAACAGTTTTAAATATTAATAATCTTGAAATTCCAAAAGGTCAGAGTTTTGGACTTGTAGGGAATAACGGAGCAGGAAAAACAACTTTTTTCAGTTTGCTTCTAGATCTAATTCAACCTTCAACGGGAAGTATAAAAAACAATGATATTCAGGTAAATACAAGTGAAAACTGGAAATCTTTCACAGGTTCATTTTTAGATGAAAGCTTTCTGATTGGTTATTTGACTCCCGAAGAATATTTTTATTTTATTGGAGATTTGCGTCATCAGAATAAGGCTGATATTGATGCGCTTTTAAGCAAACATGAAGAGTTTTTTAATGGCGAAATTTTAAACAACAAAAAATACCTTCGCGATTTATCGAAAGGAAATCAGAAAAAAGTGGGTATTATTGCGACACTTATTGGTAATCCAGAAGTGGTAATTTTAGATGAACCTTTTGCAAATTTAGACCCGACGACCGTAAGCCGTTTGAAGAAAATTATAAAAGAATTAGCCGATGATCCAAATGTTACAGTCTTGGTCTCAAGCCATGATTTACAGCACACTGTAGAAGTTTGCGATCGAATTGTTGCGCTTAATAAAGGCGAAATTGTAAAGGATATTCAAACCTCAGAAGAAACCTTGCAAGAGCTGGAATCGTTTTTTGCTGTTTAAGTTTCTATATTACAAAAAGAAGCGTATTTTTACAAGTCATTATACTAAAAGTCCTTTTTATAAGTTTATGCTTTAAAATTAGCTCTATTGAAAAAGAATACTCTTAAATACTGTTTTCTCCTTACTTTTTTATTCTTTTTGATAGCTTGCTCTACCAAGAAAAATACTTTTGTGAATAGAAATTCGCATGCTTTAAGTACAAAATACAACATTTTGTACAATGGCGGAATTGGACTTGAAAAAGGACTGAAATCAATTCAAGCTAATAATCAAGATAATTTTTGGAAGATTCTGCCAATTGAAAAAATGCAGTTTGACGAGAATTTTTCAGAAGGAGAAAAAACAAAAAATCCTGATTTCGAAAAAGCTGAAACAAAAGCAACAAAAGCTATTCAGAAGCACTCCATGAATATTGGGGGAAGAGAAAGAAATTATCAGATTGACGAAGCGTATTTAATGCTCGGAAAGGCAAGATATTATGATCAGCGCTTTATTCCGGCAATTGAGGCTTTCAATTATATTCTTTACAAATATCCAAACAGCAGTAATATTTATACCGCAAAAATCTGGCGTGAAAAAACAAATATGCGTTTAGGAAATGATGCGATTGTTATTAAAAACATCAATGATTTGTTGAAGAAAACAGATTTGGATAAACAAACTTTTTCAGATGCAAATGCTTTATTGGCAGAAGCTTTTTTAAATACTGAGCAAAAGGATAGTGCTGTAGCGAAATTAAAAATTGCCGAAAAGTTTACCAGAATTAATGAAGACAGAGCTAGATACCGTTTTATTTTAGGACAATTATATCAAGAATCGGGACAAAGAGATAGCGCTGTTTATTTTTATAATGGCGTAATCGACATGAACCGAAAAGCCGATCGCAAATACATGATGCAAGCATATGCAAAAAAAGCACAAATGTTTGATTATGAAAAAGACGATCATAATATGTTTATTGAAACCTATAATAAATTAGTCGAAGACCGAGAAAACAGACCGTATTATGATATTCTGTTTTATGAAATGGGCGTGTTTTTTGACAAAAATAATGAGCAGGACAATGCTTTGGAATTTTACAATCATTCATTAGCCAGAAAATCTAAAGATCCATATCTCGTTGCATCGACATATCGAAACATTGGAAATATGTATTTTAGAAATACAGATTACACGATGGCTGCAAAATATTACGACAGTACACTTGTAAAATTAAACCCAAAAACGAGAGAGTTCGCGTTTATCGAGAAAAACAGAAAAAATTTAGATAACGTAATTAAATACGAAGGAATTGCAAAACGCAATGACAGTATTATTAAGGTATATAATTTGCCAGAAGCCGATCGAAAAACATACTTCGAAATTTATATTGCAGAACTTAAAAAGAAAGATGACGCAAAAAGATTAGCAGAAGAAATTCAAAAAGAGAAACTTGCAAATGTACAGCGTAATACAAACACTGGAGTTTCGCAAACAGCTATAAACCCGCAAGCGCCTAACAAAACAGATTTAACCGCAGGAGCTTTTAATCCGCCAGGAACAAATGATGTTGCGAGCACTTTTTATTTTTACAATCCAACAACAGTTGCTTACGGAAAATTGCAGTTTAGAAAATTGTGGGGAAATCGTGCTATAGCAGGAAACTGGAGATTGTCTGCATCAAAAGCAATTGTTAATACTGCCTTGAAAGATTCTTTAAACATCAATCAAGATTCTATAAATGCACTTCAACAGGCCGTTCCAGAAAAATATACAACGGCATTTTATGAAAAAAAACTTCCTACAAGTCCTGCAGTAATGGACAGTATTGGTAAAGAACGAAACTTTGCTTATTATCAGTTAGGACTTATTTATAAAGAGAAGTTTAAGGAATATCAATTAGCCAGTGATAAATTAGAACAGTTATTGCAGAACAAACCTGAGGAAAAATTGGTTTTGCCGTCGATGTATAATTTGTATAAAATTTATCAAATTACAAATCCAGCAAGAGCAGAGAGGATCAAGTCGGATATTATAGGTAATTATCCAACTTCGAGATATGCACAAATTTTGAATAATACCAATTCAGACGATCTGGTTACGGCCGACAAAGAATACAAAAAATGGTACAAATTGTTTGAAGAAGAACATTTTGACGAAGTTTTAAGCAACATCGACAATTTGATTAATCAGTATTCTGGTGAAGATATTGTTTCGAAATTTGAATTGCTTAAAGCAAGTACTTTAGGAAAAGTAGAAGGTTTGGCTGCATATAAAAAAGGTTTGGAAAACGTTGCTGATAATTACCCAAATAGTGAAGAAGGAAGAGAGGCGCGTGACATTTTGGAAAAACAAATTCCAACTCTGGAAAAACTTGATTTTACGGCAGTTGATGGCAAGAACTGGAAAATTTTATATCCTATTTCTAATTCTGATACCAAATCGGTTAAAAAAATCGAAGAGGCAATCAAGGTGTATATGTTGGTTGAAAATTTCGAACGACTAACAACTTCTTTTGACAAATACAATAAAACGCAAAGTTTTGTAGTTATTCATGGTTTAAAATCAGAGGCGTATGCCAATGATGTTGCAGGAGTTTTGAGAGATGATAAAAAGTATAAAATCTCTAATACGCCAATAATTATTTCAAGTGATAATTATAAGGTAGTTCAAATCAAAAAAAATCTTGACACATATTTAGCCCCAAAAACCCCATAAACCATGTTTGAGAAAGTCAAAAAAAGCACAACAGAGAATTTAGGAAAAACCAACAGAATTGTAGAAGGAACCTCTATAGTTGGGGATATTGTTTCAAAAGCTGATTTTAGACTGGATGGTGAACTGATTGGAAATTTTACTTCACAGGGAAAACTTGTTATTGGCGCGTCAGGAATTGTAAAAGGCGAAATTATTTGCCATAATGCTGATATTGAAGGAGAATTTCAAGGAAAGTTAAGAGTTTTAGAAGTCCTTAATATTAAAGGTACAGCACGTATTCACGGAGAAATTGCCGTTGGAAAACTTTCTATCGAACCAGGAGCCGAGTTTACAGCTTCCTGCGTTATGCTCGCAAATGCTAATCAAGTAATAATGTTAGAAGATGGAAAAGGAACCGAATAATAATAGAAGAAATAAATGGCTGGCGCTTATTAATATTCCATTTCAAATGGCGGTCATTATTTTCTTGTTTTCTTATTTTGGAACCTGGCTTGATGAAAATCATCCAAGCCCGAAAGTTTATTATAATACTATTTTTGTATTGGCCGGTGTAGGCCTTGCTTTATATAATGTTATCCGCCAAGTTAATGATATTAACAAAACAAAGTAATTTTGCCTTTACAGCAGCTTTAGATAAAAGTTGCATCTTTGCAAAAAATTACTTGAAATGTCATTAAAAAATTACAAACCTATTTTTCATTTATTTTGTTTTGCTGTTGTTGCCTGTATTGTGCATAAAGCAGCCTTTTATTTGCTTGAAATTAATTTTCAAAAATTTCATTATAGTATAGAATTGCTGTATTTGATTTTTTTCGGATTAGCGACTTTTTTATACCTTATATTATTAAAGGTAAAAACGAAGAATTTTGAAATCGTTGGAATGGTTTTCTTATTCGGAACTTTTACTCAAATGTTGTTGGGATATTTAATTTTGCAGCCTATTTTAAAAATCAAAACAGAAATGGTCAATGTTGAAAAAGTCAGTTTTTTTATAACATTTATTTTGTTTTTGTTATTTGAGACGCTTTTAACTGTCCGATTATTAAATGAAAAGCGTTAAAATCGCGAATATGTAAAACAAGGTTCAAAAATAATTTTTCATATCCTTTTGAATATTAATAAAAAATGTACCTTTGCACCAAATTTTAGAAACGTAAAAAAATAAGATTTTCCACGATATGGTGATTTCAAACAAACCACTCAGCTTTATTCTAGCAGCTTTTGTAGCTTCTCTACCAATTATGGGTTTTGCAAACTCAGAGAATGATTCAACGCATGTACAAACGGAAACAGCTCACGAAGAGAAAGTAATTTCACATGATGCTCCAGCGGAAGGAGAGCACGAAGTAGCTCTTGACCCAAAAGCAAAAGTGGACGCTTTTATTGATCACCACTTACAAGATTCACACGACTTTGTTTTCTTTCAAGATGAAAAAGAAAACAAGCACTACGGTTTCCCATTACCAGTTATACTTATTGACGGAGGTTTGAAAGTTTTCTCATCTTCAAAATTCCATTTCGGCGAAACAGTTGCTGAGGTTGATGGAAACTACTACAAATTAGTTCACGGTAAAATTTACAAAACTGATGCTGCCGGTACAGTTACTTTTAATGAAGAAGGTCACCCAGAAAACGAAAAAGTTTTAGATTTTTCAATTACAAAAAATGTTGTTTCAATGCTTTTTGTTGCGGTACTTTTATTCTTCATGTTTACTGGTTTAGCAAAATCATATAAAAAAGGACCAATCCCAACTGGATTTGGTAGAGTATTAGAGCCACTTGTAATTTTCATTAGAGATGAAATTGCAGTTCCAAATATTGGAGAGAAAAAATACCGTAAATATATGGGTTACCTATTAACTGTATTTTTCTTTGTTTGGGTTTTAAACTTATTAGGAATGACTCCTCTAGGAATTAACGTAACAGGAAATATTGCAATTACAGTTTGTTTAGCAGCATTTACTTTTATCATTACACAATTTAGTGCAAACAAAGATTATTGGGGTCACATCTTCTGGATGCCAGGAGTGCCAGTTCCAATGAAAATTATCTTAGCACCAATTGAGATTCTAGGAACACTAACAAAGCCATTCGCATTATTAATTCGTTTGTATGCAAACATTACTGCAGGTCACGTAGTAATCATGAGTTTGATCGGAATGATTTTCGTTGGAAAAAATTTGGCAGCAGATTTGCCAATCTCTTTAGGATTGACATTATTTATCTCTGTTATTGAAATTTTAGTTGCATTTTTACAGGCTTTCATTTTCACAATGTTATCATCATTGTTTATTGGTATGGCGGTTCAAGATCATGACCACGCTCACCACCACGAAGATGAAACAGCAATTATTTAATTTAGAAGTTTAATTTTATATATATAAATAGTTATGGGAACAATTCCAACTTTAGTAGGTGCTGGTTTAGTAGTAATCGGTGCAGGTTTAGGTTTAGGTAAAATCGGTGGATCTGCTATGGACGCTATTGCTCGTCAGCCAGAAGCTGCAGGTAAAATTCAAACTGCGATGATTATTATCGCGGCTTTATTAGAAGGTTTAGCATTTGCTGCTTTGATCTTAGGAAAATAATAAAGAGAAAAATAACAACATCTTTAACGGTTGGTTAAAGGTGTTGTTACTTTAAAAAAGAAATTAAATATTTAATATAGTTATAAAATGGATAAGTTAATTAACGATTTTTCATTCGGTTTATTCTTCTGGCAAGCTTTAATCTTGGTAATATTGATTTTGCTTTTAGTAAAATTTGCATGGAAACCAATTATGGAATCTATTACTTCAAGAGAAGAAGGTATTAAAAACGCATTGCTTTCTGCTGAAAATGCAAAGAGAGAAATGGAAAACTTACAAGCTGACAATCAAAGAATTTTGAATGAAGCTCGTGCAGAACGTGACGCGATGTTGAAGGAAGCTCGCGAAATGAAAGAGAAAATGATAGCTGATTCTAAAAACGAAGCGCAAGAAGCTGGTCAAAAAATGATTGAACAAGCTAAAGCTGCTATCGAAAGTGAAAAAAATGCTGCAATGGCTGAATTGAAATCTCAAGTTTCAACTTTATCATTAAGCATCGCTGAAAAATTATTGAAAGAAGAATTATCTAACAAAGAATCTCAAACTAAATTAGTTGAGAAAATGTTAGGTGACGTAAAGTTAAACTAAGATATGGCAAGTACAAGAGCAGCAATTCGTTATGCAAAAGCAATTCTGGACTTAGCAAACTCTAAAGGTGTTGCCGAAGCTGTCAATAACGATATGAAAACAATTGCTCAGGCAATTGAGACTAATGCAGAATTGAGTACATTTATTCAAAACCCAACAACAACTGTTGAAGTTAAACAAAGTGCTCTTTTAGAAGTTTTTGCAAATGTAAACGGTGTAACTAAAGGTTTATTCCATTTATTATTTGAAAACAAAAGATTTGAAATTCTAAATGCAATTGCATCAGAATACAATAAATTATTTGATGAAAACAATGGTGTTGAAGTAGCAAAAGTTACAACTGCAATTCCTATGGATGCTGCTTTAGAAGCTAAAGTTTTGGCTAAAGTTGCAACTTTATCAGATAAAAAAATTACAATTGAAAATATAGTAGATCCTTCAATCATTGGTGGATTTATTTTAAGAATAGGTGATAATCAATACAATGCCTCTGTTGCAAACAGATTACAAGTATTAAAAAGAGAGTTAAGTAATTAGTTTTATTACACATAAAAGTGTCTAAATTATAAATTAAGATGGCGGAAATCAAACCTGCTGAAATTTCAGCAATATTAAGAAAGCAAGTAGAAGGTTTTGAATCTGGTGCTACGCTAGAGGAAGTAGGAACAGTACTTCAAGTTGGAGATGGTATTGCTCGTGTTTACGGGCTATCTAATGTTCAATATGGTGAGTTAGTAGAATTTGATAACGGTATGGAAGGTATCGTATTGAATCTTGAAGAGGATAATGTTGGTGTGGTACTTTTAGGACCATCTACAGGAATTAAAGAAGGATCTACTGCAAAAAGAACTCAACGTATTGCTTCTCTTAAAGTAGGTGAGCAAATGGTAGGACGTGTAGTTAACACTCTTGGTTTTCCAATTGATGGAAAAGGACCAATCGGTGGAGATTTATACGAAATGCCTTTAGAAAGAAAAGCACCAGGAGTTATTTTCCGTCAGCCAGTAACTGAGCCATTACAAACAGGAGTAAAAGCAGTTGATGCTATGATACCAGTTGGTCGTGGTCAGCGTGAGCTTGTAATCGGTGACCGTCAAACAGGTAAATCAACTGTTTGTATCGATACAATCTTGAACCAAAAAGAATTTTATGATGCAGGAAAACCTGTATTCTGTATATATGTTGCAATTGGACAAAAAGCTTCAACTGTAGCAGGAATCGCAAAAATGTTAGAAGAAAAAGGAGCAATGGCTTATACAGTTATCGTTGCTGCTAATGCTTCTGACCCAGCTCCAATGCAAGTTTATGCTCCATTCGCTGGTGCTGCAATTGGAGAGTACTTCAGAGATTCTGGTCGTCCAGCTCTTATCGTTTATGATGATTTATCTAAGCAAGCTGTTGCTTACCGTGAGGTTTCTCTTTTATTAAGAAGACCACCGGGACGTGAGGCTTACCCTGGAGACGTTTTCTACTTACACTCTCGTTTATTAGAGCGTGCTTGTAAAGTAATCGCTGATGATGGTATCGCAAAAAACATGAACGATTTGCCAGATTCTATCAAGCCAATCGTAAAAGGTGGTGGTTCATTAACTGCATTGCCAATTATCGAAACTCAAGCTGGTGACGTTTCTGCATATATCCCAACAAACGTAATTTCGATTACAGATGGTCAGATTTTCCTTGATGGAGATTTGTTCAACTCTGGGGTTCGTCCTGCTATCAACGTAGGTATCTCTGTATCTCGTGTTGGAGGTAATGCTCAAATTAAATCAATGAAAAAAGTTTCTGGAACTTTAAAATTAGACCAAGCTCAATTCCGTGAATTAGAAGCTTTCGCTAAATTTGGTTCTGACTTGGATTCTGTTACTTTAAACGTAATTGAAAAAGGAAAAAGAAACGTTGAAATCTTGAAACAAGGTTTAAATGATCCATATCCTGTTGAAAACCAAGTTGCTATTATCTACGCAGGTTCTAAAAACTTATTAAGAAACGTTCCTGTAAGTAAAGTAAAAGAATTTGAAGCTGATTTCTTGTCTTACTTAAACAGTAAACATAAAGATACGCTTAACGCGTTGAAAGCTGGTAAATTTGACGATAACATTACAGATGTTATTGAAAAAGCAGCAAAAGAAGTTTCAGCAAAATATAACTAATATTTAGTTTATAGTTTTTAGTTTATTGTTTGTGGTTCGCCCTAACAATAAACTAAAAACAACAAACAATAAACAAAAAATTAATGGCAAATTTAAAGGAAATCCGTAATAGAATTACTTCCGTTTCATCGACGATGCAGATTACATCGGCTATGAAAATGGTTTCTGCTGCAAAGCTTAAGAAAGCACAAGATGCAATCACTGCAATGCGCCCTTATGCCGAGAAATTAACTGAGTTGTTGCAAAATCTTTCAGCTACACTTGATGGTGAAGTTGGTGGAGATTACACAACACAACGTGAAGTAAAAAAAGTATTGCTTGTAGCGATAACTTCCAACAGAGGTTTATGTGGTGCATTCAATTCAAATGTAATTAAGGAGATTAAAAATCGCACTGATTTTTATGCTGGAAAGCAAGTTGATGTTTTTGCCATTGGTAAAAAAGGAGGCGATGCTTTAGTTAAAACGCATAAAATTCACGGGCATCATAATGCAATTTTTGATCATTTAACTTTTGAAAATGTTGCTGGAATTGCTGATAATTTGACTCAAAAATTCTTATCTGGAGAATATGACAGAATCGAATTAATCTACAATCAGTTTAAAAATGCAGCTACACAAATTGTTCAAACTGAGCAGTTTTTACCGTTAGCTCCAATTAAATCTGATGCAGCATCTTCTACAGGAGATTATATTTTCGAGCCTTCAAAAGAAGAAATTGTATTGACTTTGATTCCTAAATCGTTAAAAACTCAATTATATAAAGGTATTCGTGATTCATTTGCTTCAGAACATGGAGCACGTATGACAGCTATGCACAAAGCAACTGACAACGCAACTGAATTAAGAAACCAATTGAAATTGACTTATAACAAAGCACGTCAGGCTGCTATTACTAATGAGATCTTAGAGATCGTTGGTGGAGCAGAAGCGTTGAAAGGATAATTAGTATCTTAAAATATAAAAAAGAGCCAGCATATTTGCTGGCTCTTTTTTTGCAAAAAATAAGCCGATACCCCCAAATATCAGCTTTTTCTCTTTTATATAGAAATTGAATTTTTTATCTGTTATAAAATGGTGATTCTCAATTTACCCAAAAACTGAGAATCAATACCATTTTATAAAATTATTGCACAGATTTATCACCTCTGTTTTGCTTTGTCTTTTATGGGAACAAACTAGCTTTATTAATCCCAAGGCTCTGTTTTTTTGAGGGTTACATTTCAGCAGAATCAATCCCTTGTGCTTTGTCTTTTGTGGGAACAAACTAGCTTTATCCGTCCCAATGCTTTGCTTTTTTTAAGGGTTGTATTTTAGCTTTTCTCATTCCCTGTGATACAAAGTTAATACAGAAGCAGTTGGAAAAACTTATATAATTTTTTTTCAATTTTATAGATTTCACATATGCCTTGTTTCGCAATAATATTTTTGGCGTAAGAAAAATTGAGTAATTTTGACGTTTATCTTTATTACAATGGAATTTCAAATACGAGAACTTACTACAATTGAAGAAATGCTGGAACAAATCGATACTATGCGATTTCTTTATCCTAAAATTTCAATCGAAAAATATGAGTCCTATTTAAGGGAAATGATTCCTCACAACTATATCCAGATTGCAGTTTTTGACAACGATGTTTGTTTAGGAATAACTGGCTGTTGGTCAGCCACAAAACTTTGGACAGGAAAATATCTTGAAATTGACAATTTTGTTGTGAACCCAGAGCACAGATCTAAAGGAATAGGAAAATTATTGACGGATTATATTGATAAGAAAGCTTCAGATTTAGGCTGCAGCAGTATCGTTCTAGATGCTTTTACCGGAAATTTTGGTGCACATCGGTTTTACTACAACCAAGGTTACGGTCCTAAAGGATTTCATTTTGTGAAAGTTTTGGATGAAAACAAACTTACTCAATAAAAAAACAGCTGAACTTTCTTTATTGAACAGGCAAAATCATTAATAAACCAAAGAATTGGTTATTTTTGTTTTACGAACTTTATTATAAAAATTATTTTGGGATTATATAAAAATCTATTCAAACAAACTGCGATTTACGGACTAGCAACGGTTTTACCGAGGATGCTTAGTTTTTTATTGGTCAGATTATATACAGGTATTTTACCAACAGCAGAATATGGCGAAGTCTCGATTGTTTTGTCTTGGATGGTTTTCTTTAATGTGGTTCTTTCTTACGGAATGGAGACCGCTTTTTTTAGATTCTATAGTGCCGAAGATGACAAGAAAAATGTAATTGCAACGTCTACCATTTCTATTTTTTGGTCATCAATAGGATTTTTATTTGCCGCCTTAATTTTTAGAAATACGCTCGCAACTTGGGCGGAAGTTGATGTACAATATATCACGTATTCGGTTTGGATTTTAGTTCTGGATGCTTTGGTTTTAGTACCTTTTTCTAAACTGAGAGCGAATCAGCGACCAATGGTTTATGCGGCTATCAAGATTGGAAATGTTGTAATTAATTTATTATTGAATATTTTCTTTTTGATGTATTTGCCGAAATTGGCAGAATCACATCCTAATTCAGTTTGGGATAATTTATACGTAGAGAATTTTCAAATCGCCTATATTTTCATTGCAAATCTTCTGGCGAGTTTAGCCACTTTTATTGTGCTTTCGCCAAATTACCTTTCGCTTGGACGAAAATTTGATCCAGAACTTTGGAAAAGAATGATGAAATACGGGCTTCCAATTTTGGTTGCGGGATTGGCTTTTGCAGTAAATGAGCATTTTGATAAAATCCTTTTAGGATATCTTCTTCCTGAAAATTTAGCAAAATCTGAAGTTGGTGCATATTCTGCTTGCTACAAATTAGGATTATTCATGGTTCTTTTTGCAACTGCTTTCAGATTAGGAATCGAGCCTTTCTTTTTCAGCCATGCAAAAAATGAAAATGCGCCTCAAACCTATGCCGTAATCACGAAATATTTTGTGATTCTGGGTTCACTAATTTTATTGGGAGTTATTGTATTTGCAGATATTTTAAAGATTTTATTGCTTAACGACAAGTCCTATTGGGAAGCAATGAAAGTAGTACCGCTGATTATTTTGGCAAACTTCTTTTTAGGAATTTATAATAATTTGTCGGTTTGGTATAAACTGACGGACAAAACAAAAATTGGTGCTTACATTTCTATTGTTGGTGCCATTGTTACATTGGTTTTAAATTATCTTTTGATTCCAAAATATAGTTATTATGGTTCTGCAATTGCAACCATTTCGGCTTATGGAAGTATGATGCTTATTTCGTATGTTTTAGGAAATAAGTATTACCCAATTCCTTACGACATGAACAAAATTGGAGCTTATTTGGGCGTTTCGATAGTATTCTCAATAATTTCATTTTACGGATTTAGAGAGAAATATTATGTTGGAATTCCGTTGCTTTTAATTTTCATGTATATGGTTTATCATTATGAAAAGGATACCATTAAAGGAATACTAAAGAAAAAATAAGCCCGTTTAAAATTTTAAATTACAAATGAAAATACAAATCATAAATAAATCACAGCACGACTTGCCAAACTACGAAACGATCGCTTCGGCTGGAATGGACTTGCGCGCTAATTTAACAGAATCAATTACACTTAAGCCTTTAGAAAGAACAATTGTAAAAACAGGACTTTTTATTGAATTGCCAATTGGCTACGAAGCTCAGGTAAGACCAAGAAGCGGACTGGCGGCAAAAAAAGGCGTAACCGTTTTAAATTCTCCAGGAACTGTCGATGCTGATTATAGAGGTGAAATAGGAGTAATTTTAGTAAACTTATCAAATGAAGAATTCGTTGTTGAAAACGGAGAAAGAATTGCACAATTAATTATTGCCAAACACGAAAGAGCTGAATGGATTGAAGTTGAAGAGCTTTCAGAAACTTCAAGAGGAGCCGGCGGATTTGGGAGTACTGGAGTAAAATAAAAATTTAATAATTTAAAGATTGAAGAATGTAAAGATTTACTAATCTTGCAATTTTTCAATTTTTTAATCTTTCAATAAAAACATGAAAATAATCGTTCCAATGGCGGGCCGCGGCTCGAGACTTAGACCACATACGTTAACAGTTCCAAAACCATTAATTCCTGTTGCAGGAAAATCTATAGTTCACCGTTTAGTTGAAGATATTGCCAAAATATTAAAAGAACCAATTGAAGAGGTTGCATTTATTTTAGGCGATGAAGCTTTCTTTGGTGAAGATGTTGTAACAAGTTTACAAGATTTGGCTCAAGGGCTTGGTGCAAAAGCGTCTATTTATCGCCAGCATTTACCTTTAGGAACTGGCCATGCAATTATGTGTGCCAAAGAATCACTTTCTGGTCCTGCAGTTATTGCTTATGCTGATACTTTAATTAGAGCTGATTTTGAATTAGATCCTCAAGCAGATGCTGTAATTTGGGTAAAACAAGTGGAACAGCCAGAAGCTTTTGGAGTTGTAAAACTGAATCAGAATAATGAAATTATAGAATTGGTTGAAAAGCCAAAGGAATTCGTAAGTGATTTAGCTGTTATCGGAATTTACTATTTCAAAGAAGTTGGAGATTTGAAAAAAGAACTTCAGGGCGTTTTGGATAATAACATTCAAAATGGCGGTGAATACCAAATCAATGACGGAATCAAAGCGATGATGGCTAATGGTAAAGTATTTAAGACCGGAAGCGTTGATGAATGGATGGATTGCGGAAACAAAGATGTTACGGTTGAAACCAACAGCAGAATGCTTGGATTTTTGCATAATGACGGAGAACATTTAGTAGATTATAATGTGACTTTAGAAAATTCAACGATTATTCCTCCTTGTTACATTGGTGAAAATGTTGTGCTGAAAAACACAACAGTTGGTCCAAATGTTTCTATTGGAAAAGGATGCCGCATTACAGATAGTTCTATTAAAAATAGCTTAATACAAACATATTCTCAAATAAAAAACGCTAACTTAGACAATGCGATGATTGGAAATCACGTTAGTTATGACGGAAAGTTTACAAGCATAAGCATTGGAGATTATTCTGTTTTAGAATAAAAAAAGGAGTTTCGGCTTTTTCTTTTTGGTTTAAAAATGAAATTATAAAAGAATGAAAAAAAGCGTTTTGGTTATTTTATTTTTCGTTTTGCTAGGCAATTCAAATTCGGTTTTTGCACAGACAGAACCGGAAGATATTGCTATGGCGCCCGATGACTATCAAGATGCTTTTTATGAATCGTTGAAACAAAAAGGAATAGAAAATTACGATAAAGCTATAGTATCATTAGAAAAATGCATAAAGCTGAAACCTAATGATGCTGTTGCTTATTTTGAATTAGGGAAAAATTACTTTGCTTTAAAAGATTATCAAAGCGCAAATACAGCTTTTGAAAAAGCAACACAATTAGATCCTAAAAACAAATGGTATTGGCTCGGGATTTATGACGTAAGTTATGAAACCAAGAATTATCCGTTGGCGATAGAAACGATTCAAAAAATTATTGTTTTTGATGAAGAATATAAAGATGATTTGATTTCGCTTTATATGATTACAAATCAATTTGATAAAGCGCTTGCAACGATTAACGAAATGAACGATAAATTTGGAAAATCCGAAGATCGTGATCGTTATAAAATGCAGATTTTATCACAAGGAAAATACCAAGATGCTGAGATTTCTAATTTGATTGATCAGATAAAAAAGAATCCTAAGGAAGAATCGAATTATCTGAATCTGATTATTTTATATTCAAAATCAGATGATAATGACAAAGCTTTGGAAGTTGCGACAAAATTGGCAAAAGAGGTTCCAAATTCGGAATGGGCGCAAGTGAGTTTGTTCAAAACCTATTTAGATGCAAACCAAGCTGATAAAGCAATCAAGTCAATGAATATTATTTTGGCGAGTCCAAAAATTGATTCAAAAATCAAGCACAGAACTTTGAATGAATTTTTGATTTATACGAATAAGAACCCGCAATATGCACCAGATTTGGAGAAAGCGATTTCTTATTTTGACAATGACCCAAATGTAGATGTTGCCAAAGAAATAGGAAAATTTTATCACAGTAAAGGTCAATATGAAAATGCAATTAAATATTATGAAAAAGATTTAAAAGCACATTCAGATACAGATCGTGAAACCAATTTGCTTTTGCTTGAAGCGTATACGCAAGCAAAACAATTTGAGCCAATGACAAAAAGAGCAATGACTATGATTGAAGTTTATCCGAGTCAGCCGCAATTTTATTATTATGCAGGACTGGGAAATAACCAGTTAAAGCAATTTAAAAACGCAAAAACCGTTTTAGAAATGGGGCTTGATTATGTTGTTGATGATAAAATGCTGGAGTCAAATTTTAATACGCAGTTAGGAGAAGCTTACAACGGATTGGGAGATGCAAAGAAAAAAGAGGAATACTTTTTGAAGGCTAACGAACTATTAAAACAAAAGAAGTAAGAAAAGATGAAAAGATATATAGCAGTACTATTGCTTTCGGTTCTAATGATTTCATGCAAGTCCAAAGCCGTAGCAGTACAAAACAACAATGGTAAGATTGAAGAAGCACCAAAAGAAGATAGAAAAGCAATTGAAAAACATTATAACAATAAGTTAGATTTTTCGACTTTAAATATAAAGGCGAGCGCGCGATATGAAGATGAAAAGCAAAGCCAAAATGTTAGTGCAGACATCAAGATAGAAAAAGACAAACAGATTTTAATAAGCGTTCGTTTTCTTGGAATCACAATGGCAAAAGCTTTGATAACGCCAACCACAGTAAGCTATTATGAAAAAATAAAAGGAACTTACTATGAAGGTGATTTTACAAGTTTAAGCAAATGGCTTGGAACGGAATTAGACTATAGCAAAGTTCAGAATTTGTTAGTAGGAGAGGCACTTGATGATTTGAGAAAGGGAAAATATACGCAGACAATTGTTGAAAATCTTTTTAGATTAGAAGATGAAAAAGACAACAAACTGAAAAAAGTATTTTATTTAGATTCTGAAAAATATTTAGTTCAGAAAGAAGAAATTTCACAAGCTTCAGAAAACATAAATCTTGAGATTATGTATTCTGACAGTAAAACATATAATCAAGGAACGCTTCCAACGAACATTGAAATTAATGCGGTACAGCCAAAAGGCAAAACCAATATTAATTTAAACTATACTAATATTTCATTTAATGAAGAACTTTCTTTTCCATATAGTGTTCCAAGTGGATATAAAAAAGTTATAATTAAGTAAATTTGCAAAAAGAAAACAGAAACATGCCAAAATTTCTCCTAAGCCTAATTTTTATTTGTGCCACAACTTTTATGTGGGCACAGGATTCTCAGCAAGAAAAACTTGAACAGCGCAAAGCGCAAATTCAGCAGGAAATTAGAGATAATGAAAAAATGCTGCAGTCTGTAAAAAAACAGGAAAAATCGGCTGTGAATGTATTTATGATTCAGGCAAATAAAATTAAGCTGAAAGAAAAACTGATCAATACAACGGCAAAACAAGAGAGATTGATCAGCAATGATATGTATATTAATCAAGTTCAGGTTAATAAATTGAAAAAAGAATTGACAGTTTTAAAAGCGGATTATGCAAAAATGATTCTTAAATCATACAAAAGCCGTTCTGAGCAGAGTCGTGCCATGTTTATTTTGTCTTCAGAAAGCTTTTTGCAAGCTTATAAAAGAGCGCAGTATTTAAAACAATATACAAATTACAGAAAAAATCAAGGTCTAGAAATTCAGTCTAAAACGGCTCAATTGGTTGATTTCAACGCAAAATTAGACGGACAAAGGCAAGTTAAGAAGAAAATTATTGCTGAAAATCAAAAGGAAAAGCAAAGTTTAGAAATTGAAAAGAAAGAACAGCAAAAATTAGTAAATGCTCTTAAAAAAGATAAAAATAAAATCATTGCTGATACAAAAGCTAAACAACAAGAATCGAGAAGAATTGATGCAAAAATTAAAGATCTTATTCGTGAACAAATTAGGTTAGCCAACCAGAAAGCAGAAGAAGAAAGAAGAAAAAGAATTGCAGAAGGTAAAACTACAGAAAGTAATGATCCACCTGTTCGAAGTATTTCTTCAGATAGAATTGCATTAACACCAGAAGGTAAAATTCTAGCAGCAGACTTTAAGGCAAACAGAGGAAAATTGCCATGGCCAGTTGAAAAAGGATTTATTTCTCTTGCATATGGAGATCAGCCACATCCACTCCATCCTTCGATTATAGTACACAATTCAGGGGTTGAGATAACGACAGAAGATGGTGCTACTGCGCGTGCAGTATTTGAAGGGGTTGTATCAAAAGTTATTGCATTATCTCCAGTAAATAAGGCAGTTTTTATTCAGCATGGGGATTATTTTACTGTTTATCAGAATCTGAGTCAGGTTTTTGTAGAACAAGGAGATAAAGTAAAAATTAAGCAAAGTCTTGGAAAAGTAAGAACCAGTGGTGATACAGGAAAAACAATAATCAAATTTTTGATTCTTCAAAATACATCAAATAACAATCCGGAAGGATGGTTGCAAAACAGATAAAAAAAGGGAGCTCGTTGGCTCCCTTTTTTTTTATAAATCGAGGTTTGATTAATCGTATTGTTCTAATAAATATTTTATCACATCCGTCGTCGTAACAATTCCCTTAAGTTCATCATGATCCACAACAGGAAGTGCATGAAAATCTTCTTTTGCAAAAATTTCAGCCAAGTCTCTAATAATCATATCTGACGGAACTGTTCTAGGTTTTGAAGTCATTACCTGAGAAATAGACAACATATCAAGAATAGCTTCGTCTGCGCCGTCCTGTCCTTCAAACAAAGCACCAAAAGTAAGGCGGTTGATGTCTGTTCGGCTAATGATGCCAACTACTTCTTTCCCCTTCACAATTGGAATATGTCGAATGGTATTTTTCTTTAATTTTTCAACTACTGTTTTTAAATCATCTTTTTCATTTGCAGTCACTACGGTTTTTGTCATAATGTGACTAATTGGTTCTCTCTTTTTCATGATAAATAAGTTGTAATGTTTGCATCAAAGTTCGGAAAAGAATAGCATTCGAAACATGATTTTTATCAGGTTTAACATCTGAAAATAAATGAGTTAAATGTTTTTTGTGTATAATTGAAATCTTAAGATTTAATTATAAAAAAAGAATAATTTAGAGTAGAAAACGAAAAATCAATCTATATCTTGATTTGAAATTAATCTATTGAATTTAAAAATAGTATTTTTGCATTATGGAAACAAATAGACAGAAAAAAATAGGCGGTGTCATCCAAAAAGATTTGGTTGATATCTTGCAAGGTGAAGTGCGAAAAAACGGAATTACCAATTTGGTAATTTCAGTATCCAAAGTTAGTGTGACTACTGACTTATCTGTGGCAACAGTATATTTAAGCATTTTTCCTCAGGAAAAAGCCAAAGAAACTTTAGAAGGAATAAAATCAAATACAACTTTAATCAAACACGATTTGTCTCAGCGTGTGCGTTTGCAGTTGCGTCGTGTACCAAACTTGGTATTTTTTATCGATGACTCATTAGATTATATCGAAAAAATCGACAACGCTTTAGCAGGCAAGGAAAACCCAATTGAAAACCGTGATCTTTTAGATAAAAGAAGAAAATCATAAATTGAATTTCCCCCTTTACATAGCCAAACGTTATATTTTTAGCAAAAGCAAAAACAACGCTATTAATATCATTAATCGTATTGCCAGCATGGGAATCATCGTTGGTACAATGGCTTTGTTTGTGGTTTTATCAGTTTTTAGTGGTTTGAAGGTTTTTAGCCTTTCGTTTACAAACGAAATTGATCCCGATTTAAAAATGACGAGTACTTTAGGAAAATCATTTTTGATTACTCCAGATCAGGAAAATCAGATCAAGAAAATTGATGGTGTCATCTCGTACACTAAAATTATAGAAGAACGTGTTTTGTTTTTGTTTAAAGGCAAACAAAAAGTTACTTATTTAAAAGGCGTTGACCGTAATTATGCTGTGGTCAACGATATCAAAAAAAAGCTTTTTACAGGACAATGGCTAAAACCAGATACATATCAGGTTGTTATTGGCTACGGAATTTCGCGCGATTTTTCATTGGGAGTTCTTGATTTCGAAAATCCGCTACAAATATTTGCTCCGAAACCTGGAAAAGGAGCAATTGAAAATCCGGATGATGCTTTTACAAAAACTGATGTTTTGCCAGTAGGAATTTATTCTATCAGTGAAGATTTGGATTCAAAATATGTTTTTGCCGATTTAGGTTTGGTGCAAGAATTATTAATGTACAAGCCAAATCAAATTTCAGGTGTTGAATTTAACATTGAAGAAAACGCAAATGAAAACGCAATCAGATCACAGCTTGAAAGCATCTTCAAAAATAAAGTTACGCTTAGAAACAGAGCACAGCTAAATGAATCGTTGTATAGAATGCTTAATACCGAAAATATCGCGGTTTATTTGATTTTTACTTTGGTGATTATTGTGGCACTTTTTAATTTGATTGGTGCCTTGATTATGATGATTTTAGAGAAAAAAGGAAACTTGAAAACCCTTTTTAATCTTGGTACAGAAATTAGTCATCTAAGAAAAATATTCCTGCTCCAAGGAACTTTGTTAAGTGTTTTTGGCGGTATAATCGGACTAGTTTTAGGTATTATTTTAGTGTTGCTACAGCAGAAATATGAACTGATAATGATTACACCTACTTTGGCTTTTCCGGTTGTTTTTACAATTGAAAACATATTGATTGTTTTAGGAACCATTATTTCTTTAGGTTTTCTGGCTTCCTTAATTGCCTGCAGCCGAGTAAGTAAAAAGCTGTTGGATTAATATTCTCTGCTCAAAAATATTCCCTATATTTATCCTTTCAAAAAATTAGCGCATATGATTGTTTCTGCCTAATCCTATTTTATTTTTTGGAATAATTAGGATACTTACGTTTTTTTCGCGTTCAGATTTCTACATCTGAACCCATTTTTTCATTTATCCTAACTTATCATGACAGAAACTACAATACAGAAAAGCTTCTTTTCTAAAATTTTCACCACTTTAAAACAAGCCTTAAAAGGCGATGAATCCTTTGATTATACTGCAGGAAGTATAAAAAAGGCAGTAATTCTATTAGCAATTCCAATGGTTTTGGAAATGATGATGGAATCCGTTTTTGCTTTAGTCGATTTATATTTCGTCGGGCATTTAGAACACAGCAGTTTTGCCATTCAAACCGTTGGATTGACAGAATCCGTTTTAACGATTATATATTCACTTGCAATAGGAATGAGTATGGCAGCAACCGCTGTAGTAGCAAGGAGAATTGGCGAAAAAGATCCAATCGCGGCCTCTAAAGCCGGAATGCAGGCTATTATTGTGGCGTTTGCAGTAAATAGTTTTTTGAGCATTTTCGGAATTATGTATGCCAAAGATATATTACTACTGATGGGTGCTTCGGTTGAAGCTGCCGAACACGGTTTCAAATTTACTCAAATCATGATTGGCTCCAGTTTGTGCATCATGCTCTTATTTTTGATCAACGGAATTTTCCGTGGAGCTGGAAATGCTGCAATTGCAATGAAAAGTCTTTGGATTGCTAATATCTGCAACATTATTTTATGTCCGATTTTAATTAATGGTCTTGGCCCAATTCCTGCTTTCGGATTGGTTGGTGCTGCATTGGCAACAACTTTCGGAAGAAGTATTGGTGTTTTATATCAGGTTTATCATTTATTTTTTGGAAACGGAATTCTAAAAATCAAGATTCCCTATTTTGCTCCCGATTTTAAGCAAATAAAAGCATTAATTAAAATTGCGGCGCCGGGAATTCTGCAATTTGTAATTGCTTCTTGTAGCTGGATTTTTTTGGCACAATTAGTAGCAACGACCGGAGGCGATCATGGTTCAGCAGGTTATCAAACCGCACTTAGAATTATGATGTTTTTTATTCTTCCGGCTTGGGGATTAAGCAATGCAGCTGCGACTTTGGTTGGGCAAAATTTAGGAGCGAAGCAAATTGAACGTGCCGAGAAATCGGTATATACAACCGCGCGCTACAACGTGATTTTTATGGCTTCAATTATGATTATAACTTTGATCTTCGGACAATATATTATTTCCTTTTTCACAAATGATGAACAAGTAAAAGTTGTTGCCATTGAAGCTTTGCAGATAATGAGTATCGGATTTATTTTTTACGGAATTGGAATGGTTTTAATCAATACATTCAATGGAGCGGGAGATACCTGGACACCAACAGGAATTAATTTTTTCGGATTTTGGTTATTTCAAATTCCATTGGCTTTTGTATTGGCAAAACATTTCAATATGGGACCAACAGGAGTTTTTATTGCAATTCCGGTAGCGGAGACTGCAATTACTTTAGCTGGAATCGTTTTTTACAAAAGAGGAAAGTGGAAACGAGTTCAGGTTTAAAACATTCTTTGTACAATATTTCCTAAATTTTATCGTTGGAATTTACTTAAAACCAAAAACTAATTTATTATGAAAATCAACAGAAAATTTTTAGGAATTGTTAGTGCAGTATTTTTATGTGGACTTTTTGCTTTTATACCAGTAGAAAAAAAAGTAGTAGTTATTGATGCCGCTCACGGCGGAGATGATTTTGGTGCAGATTTGCAAGGTTTACAAGAAAAAGTAATTGTTGAGAAAATTGCGAAACTGGTTAAAGCTCAAAATAAAAATGAGAATTTAGAAATTGTTTTGCTTCGTGAAGGTGATCATTTTATGGAATTAAGCGAAAGAGTTTCTATCATCAATAATCTAAGTCCGAACTTAGTAATTTCACTTCATATTAATTCTTCTCCAAACATTAATAAGAATGGAGTTGAAGCTTACATTTCGTCAAACAAAACATTTTACAATCAGTCTAAGACAAATGCCGAAGTTCTAGTTGATAAAGTTGCGGGGAATTATTTTTCGAAAAGCGAAGTGAAAGAAGCACCTTTTTATATTTTGAAAAATTCTAATTGTCCTGCATTGACTTTAGAAGTTGGATATTTATCAAATGTAAATGATCGAAATTATATTACTAGTGAAAAAGGTCAAAGTGAAATTGCTGCAAAAATCTTGGAATCGTTAAAATAAATAGAAATATTGCGAATAAAAAGACCTTCAAATTTTTGAAGGTCTTTTTGCTTAAAAGTTAAAAGTTTTATAAACCAAGTTTTAGTGTACAAAATTATGTACCTTTGAACGTACGTTTTAAAGTGTCAAATTATGAAAGCAATTACGATATCAACATTACGAAAGAATATAAAAAACTATTTTGATGAAGTTTCTGAATCATCAGAAGTAATTGTTGTTCCAAGAAATTCAGAAGAGGATGCGGTTGTAATAATTTCTATGAAAGAATATAATTCAATATTAGAAACACAACATTTATTGTCAACTAAGGCAAATAGAAAAAGACTTTCAGAATCTATAGAACAAATGGAAAAAGGAAAACTTATCGACTTTAACTTAGATGAGCTTTAAATTATATGGATATTAGTTTTACCAAAAATGGCTGGGAAGAATTTGAATATTGGTTAGAAAACGATACAGATACTGCGATAAAAATAAAAGAGTTAATAAAATCTATTCGCGAGAATCCTTTTAAAGGAATTGGAAAACCGGAACCTTTAAGATATGACTTAAAAAGTTTTTGGTCACGCCGAATTACGGCAGAACATCGATTAGTTTATAAAGTTTCAGGAACAAAAGGTGTTGATCAAAAATGTGTAATTTTACAATGTCGATTCCATTATGATGAATAATAAAAAAAGACCTTCAAATTTTTGAAGGTCTTTTTTGTATTAAGAAACTTTGTAAAAGTCAATTTTAAACAAACTCATATCCCGCATAAACCTGCTCAATCTCTTTCATAATCGCGAATAAATCTTCAGGAGCATCAGTTGTAACTAATTTTTGTTTGAATTCTTTAAACGAATGAATTCCTTTGAAATAATTGGTATAATGACGACGCATTTCTACAATTCCCAATCGTTCCCCTTTCCATTCCATTGACCATTTTAAATGATTTCTAGCAGCTTCAACACGATCAATAACCGTTGGAGCAGGCAAGTGCTCGCCGGTTTTAAAAAAATGTTTTATTTCATTAAAAATCCACGGATAACCAATCGCAGCACGACCGATCATGATACCATCAATTCCGTATTCATTTTTATAAT
The DNA here is from genome assembly GCF_007341385.1 of Flavobacterium daemonense. Taxonomy (GTDB): domain Bacteria; phylum Bacteroidota; class Bacteroidia; order Flavobacteriales; family Flavobacteriaceae; genus Flavobacterium; species Flavobacterium daemonense. The sequence goes on along the minus strand of NZ_VJYD01000002.1, from coordinate 340,240 downwards.
GTAATGCTTTTTCAGGACTGTCGATATCGCCATTTCCAAAAATTGGCATTGTAATTCTAGGGTTGTTTTTTACACGTGCAATATGCGACCAGTCAGAGTGGCCTTTGTACATTTGCGCACGAGTTCTAGCATGAATTGTCAAAGCTTGAACGCCGATATCTTGTAGTCTTTCAGCAACTTCATCAATATTGATGGAATTTTCATCCCATCCTAAACGCGTTTTTACCGTAACAGGCAAATCAGTTCCTTTGATAACCGCTTTTGTTAAACGTACCATCAAATCAACATCTTTCAAAACTCCTGCACCAGCACCACGGCAAACAACTTTTTTTACCGGACATCCAAAATTGATGTCCACTAAATCTGGTTTTACAGTTGAAACAATTTTAGAAGACATTTCCATCGCTTCTTCATCTCCACCAAAAATCTGGATTCCAACCGGACGTTCGTAATCAAAAATATCCAGCTTCATTCTGCTTTTGATTGCATCACGAATTAATCCTTCTGACGAAATAAACTCAGAATACATCATGTCTGCGCCGTGCGTTTTGCATAATCTGCGAAACGGTGGATCACTCACATCTTCCATCGGAGCTAGTAGTAAAGGAAATTCGGGTAATTCTATGTTGCCAATCTTGACCATCTTCATAATTTTTTGCAAAATTACAACTTTTAGTTCAATTTGTACCAAATTGAGGCTCAAAGGTTCAGAGGGACAAAGTGACAAAGGTTTATACTCACGGATTTGTCATTTCGACCGAAGGGAGAAATCACACGCGAAAATCCGTTCCTAAAAGCTCCAATCTTTGTAGAATTCCTTGTGTGATTTCTCCCTTCGGTCGAAATGACAAATAAAACTTATTTTAGTTTAGATTAGAAAACCTTTGTCCCTCTGAACCTTTGTAACTTTGCATCTATAAAGTTACCTATAATCAAAAAACCGAATTGGTTTTCGGCTCATTGGATTAAAAACCAAAGGGTTCAAAACTTCTTTTGAGGCGAATTCTATTTTTGGAGTCACTCTCAATTTGGCTCTAAAATGATCTTTTATTTCTTGTAGAAATTCTGGAGTTTGATTTTTTACGGCAATTTTTATTAGGATTTCATCGGTGCCTAAATCATTTGTTGAGATTTCGATTAAATGATTTTCGATATTGTCAAAACTGCTCAAAACATCGTTCATCGCTGGTGGATAAAGTGTTGTTCCTTTGTATTTTATCATTTGTTTTTTACGGCCAACAACTGGACCAACTCGCAACGTATTTCTGCCACAAGCGCACGGTTCGTGATGAAGCTGGACAATATCTCCGGTTTTAAAACGTAATAAAGGCATGGCTTCAATTCCTAAAGTAGTAAAAGTCAGTTCGCCGGTTTCTCCGTTTTTTACCGGAATATTATTTTCGTCGAGAACTTCTACAATAATTAATTCTGGATGATGATGTCCGCCTTTTCCATGTTCACATTCGGTAAAAGCGGTGCTCATTTCGGTAGAAGCGTAAGTCGAAAATAACTTAATATTCCATTTGTCCGTTATTTTTTTTGACAAAATATTCATTGAAAAATCTTGTTCTCTCAACGATTCTCCAATGCAAATTGCGCCTTTTATGCTAGAATTATTATAGTCGATTCCGTGAATTTCCGCGTATTCAATTAATTTCAAAAGAAAAGAAGGAACGGTAATTAAATAAGACGGATTGTATTTTAAAATCGAATCCCATTGCATTTCTGGAATTCCGGCGCCAACACGAATTACGCCGACTTTCAATTTTCTTAAACCAAGAAAATAAGCAAGTCCGGCCATAAATTTTCGGTCGATTGTCGTCATTAACTGCACCACATCACCTTCGGCAATTCCGGCGCAGGCAAACGAAATCGCTTCGTTATAAGCCAATCTATCTAAATCAGAATCGGTTAAACCAAAAGTTACAGGATCGCCCAAAGTTCCTGAAGTAGAGGCGTAATCAATAATTTTATGCTGCGGAACACACAAAAAATCGTCATTATATTGCTGTAGATCTTCTTTGGTTGTAACGGGCAGATATTGCAAATCTTCCAGCGTTTTTACTTTTGCAATATCAATATTTCGTCCAGCAAAAAGCCTTTTGTAAAAAGGAGAATTGTCGCTGATATATTTTAAAAGTTCAACTAATTTTTGTTCCTGAAAAATTTTAATTTCTTCTAAAGAATTTTTTTCTATTGCTGGAATCATTGTAATTTTCTTTTGAGTTTTTTTAAATATTCTTCAATTTTTGCTTTTTCAGGAGCCGTGGTAATTTCTTTGGTCAGTGCTTTTTCAAAATTAATTTGAGCGGCACGAAATTGTTTCTGTTGATAAAAGTACAACCCTGCTTTGTAATATACAACCCAATAATCTGGGTTTAAAGATTGATAATGCGGAATAAATTCGGGCGAAATAGTTTTTTTCTTTTTAAGATACAAATCCATTTGGTGATTTTCAGCTTTAAATTTTTTATAGTTTTTAAAAGCTTCTGTATCGATAAAAGGATCTTTGGCAATATTTAAATTTTCTTTTTCAAATGAAATTGCAGTATTCAATTTTTTCCCATTAAAAATAGAATCCAGATTATAACAAACAAATTCGCCCATTTGAAATGGATTTGCAGAAACCCAAACTAATTTTTCTTTTGGCTTGAAAATAATTCCGTGATGCGCAAGCAATTGGTTTAGTGCTTTTTCATTGCCAAGTCCTAACGGAATATCATTTAAGCCATTTTTATTTCGCAGAATTTCTGAAGCAATTTTCGGATTGATTTTTTTGTTTTCTGCTAAAAGTTGGTGCATTCGGTCAAAACGATATTGCGAATGACTGTCTCCAATTTGTGCCTGATTCCGTTTTTCATCTTTGAAGACTTCGCTCTGAAAATGATTCGAACAAACTAATTGATTGGAATTTGGAACTTCATAAACAGCCATTTTTTTTGGAGAAACTTCAATTAAAACCGCTTTATTGTCTTTTGCACTTCCTACCATTATAGATTCAGAAACAAATACCGATCGTTTTTTTGCAATAGCTACAGCTTCATCGACAGTTGAAGCATGTTGCAAAATTTCACGGGTCACAATTGAAATCGGGGTTTTTGCGCTCATCGGAATTTCTGATTTTGCCGCATTGATCGTAACCGTCAAACCCTGCTGGTTCATTCCAGAAACGGCGCCAATCATTCCGGGCCAGGCAACCATCATAAAATTATAACCTTGTTCTGGTTTTACAAAAGCTACAATTTTATTTTCTGCGAAAGCATCATTTACATAAAAATCAAAATTTCGCCCGAGAATTAAATTCCCATCTTCCGATTTTTCGCCCCAAGCCGCAAAAGACGAACATCCAACTAATGCCAAATCCTGCAAAGCGTGCCCAATATCGTGCGCCGCGTGCAAATACAAACCGCGTTGATATTGTGGTGCAAAATTGTCAAAGTCATGCGACGTGTATTGCGAAACGCCAAAAATCTCTGTTTGATATTCATCAGGAACATTTGAGTATAATTTTCTGTTGTACCATTTTAAGAATTGACGCAATAAGTTCTGTTCAAATTTTGACGGAATTAAATCTTTTATTTTGGAGAAGAAAATAGTTTGCTGTCTTTGCAGAAGCGAGTCGGTTAAAGCGCCAGTGTTCAGACCAATTTCTAAAGGATCGCCTTCAACGTATAATTCCCAAAGCCCTTGCTTATTTTTTAAAAGTGAATTATTTCCAGAAATAAAAACGCTGTCTGAAATTTTGGTAACAACTGGTTTTACCGCATTATAAGAGGTAATATCAGGTTGATGATTTTTTGATTTTGATGTACCGCAGGAAATAATAATCTCAAAAAAACCGAGGAAGAAAAGATATGTAATTCGGTTTTTCATAATTCAGATTATTCTGTTTCCTGATTAATTTTATTGATTAGATATTCTTTTCCCACAATTTCGGAACAGGTTACTACGGCACCAATCGTTACGCCAAGAACGCCATGCATATTGATGCTTTGTCCTGTAAGATATAAATTTTCTAACTTGGTTTTTGACGGAATCAATGTTTTCAGCGGATTATTGGAATCTTTAACATAACCGTACATATTTCCGTTGTCACCGCCAATATAATCGCGATACGAAAGCGGACTCGAAGTGTGTATCGACTTAATACATTTTCTGATTCCGGGGAATTTTATTTCGATTTCTTCTAAAAATTTAGCGGCTTTTCTGGCTTTGAATTCTTCATAACTTTCACCGCGATCGTTTTTTTCGACAGTTGTATTAAAAGTTTCCGACCAAGGCAAAACATCATCAAAATTCATGTAGGTTATAAACGTCATTCCGTCGGCCCAGATTTCGTCTTCCTTTGAAGCATTCATGGAAGCCATGTACATTTTTGGCCACGAATTTTCGTCATATTCATGCGCCGTCCAAACTTCGTCGCTGTTTTTAAAATGATAATAATTATGATTGATATATTTAAAAGACTGAGGCTTAAAAACCAAATACAAACTAAAAGCAGAAAGTACACCTTCAAGACTTTGAATTCGATTGAAAAATGGTTTTCGGAAATTGGTTTCGCCTGCCATTTTCAAGGTGGTTTTTGGCTCGATATTCGAAATAATGTACGTTCCGGAAACCTGTGTTCCGTCTTTCATTTTCACCGAATTCACTTTATGATTTTCAACCTCAAATCGGGTAACTTCTTTGTGTTTATAAAATTCACCGCCATGCTTTTTTAGTTGTTTTAAAAGCTGTTTTGTAATCTGGCTTCCGCCGTTAATACAGCGCCACGAACTTTGGATATAAGAATTTACGATTAAGGCATGAACGTAAAATGGCGATTTGTCTGGAATGCCGGCGTAAAGAAAATTTGAACCCGCTAGAACAGATTTCAGTTTTTCATTTTTTGTAAAAGAATCAATAGTTTCTTTTGCATTCAAAGTCAGAATTTCAGAATCATATTGTCCTTCTGATTCTAAATTGTAAAGCGGAAAAGAATCACAGATTGATTTCAATTTTTCGCAATAATCAGAAATGTTTTTTTCTTCTTTGGGAAAATATTTTTTTAATTGCTGGACAAAATTTTCATAACCCTGAGCATGCGGATATTCGGTTTTATCATCTTCAAAAGAAATAATGTCAAAAGCATTTTCATCTAATTTTTTCAGATGCAGCTTATCGATAATTCCTAAATATTTAAAATATTGATGCAGATTTTGGCCTTCGCCTAAACCTCCGATATAATGAATTCCAGTATCAAAAATGGTTTTATCACGCACAAAAGTCTGAAGATTGCCACCGTATTGCTTGTTTTTTTCGAGCACACAAACGCTGTAGCCTTCTTTGGCCAGAATAATGGATGACACCAGTCCGCCCAAACCACTGCCAACAATTACAACGTCGTAATGTTCTTTCATTTTAGTTTTTCTTTAATACGATTAGATCGTTTTTTTCTAAAATTGACTCAAAACCAAAGTTAATCAAAGTGTTTTTTAAACGCGGACAATCCATTAAAATTACACACGAAGTTAGAAGTATTGCTTTTTGAATTTCATTTTCCGAATTTTCATCTGAAATTAAAAGAACATCAAATTGATTTTCAGCTACATTTTCTAAATTTTCGAGATAAGAAATTTTTCTTTTTGTAACAACATAATTGGTTTTGGCAACGTCGCGTTTTTCTTCATCGGCAATGTAGGATTGAATTTTTCGCGGTGGTTCTTGAAGTGTCAATAAAACGTCTAATTGTCCGTAATCATTTGCCAAATGCAGTATTTTGGCTTTCGCCGAAAATTGTTTTCCAAGAAGAAAATATGTTTCAAGATGCTTTTTTAGATCTTTTTTCACGCTGTTTACAACTTCAATTTCTTTATAATCGAAACTATGAAGCAGCATTTTTTTGAAATAATCCGGACCTTCTAATTGTTGGCGAATATTGCGATATTCTGTTTTAAAGTAGCTGCTGATTTGTTTTGTTCTCTCAGCGTAATTTTTCCCGAATGATTGATTTTCGGGCGCTATTCTTTCTAAAATTGTAACAGTCAATTGTCCAGAATGAATAACAAAATCCCCTTTCGGAATTAATTCTGAAGCGCCATGAATCACAATTGGAAGTATGTCCAAATTAAATTCTTCGGCAAGGAAAAATGCACCTTTATGGAATCGTTTTACAACATTATTTTCTGAACGAGTTCCTTCTGGAAAAACCATTAAAGAATAACCTTCGTTTACTTTTTTACGCAAATGTTCAACACCGCCTTCTAGACCTTCAGACACCGGATAAAAACCTGCTTTTCGCACAACACCGCCAAAAATAGGAGAGTTGTACACCCAGTCGCTTACCAGAAAAATAATTTTTGGACTCAACATTCCCATCGCTAAAATGTCTAGAAACGAAGAATGATTGGCAATAATTACGGCTGGTTTTTCGAAATTTTCATTGAAATTATTGACGGTTTTTTTGCGAATAAATGGATTTGAATACAATACTGATTTCATAAATTTCGAAACCACATATCTAAAAGCTTTCATTTTTGTTTTAGCACTTAAAGGCAAAATTGGCATTATTGTAAAACTGAAAATCGACATGACAATTCCGCCAAGACCGTAATAGAAAAACGAAATAACGCCATGAATAAAAGTGCGTAAATGATACGGCGGATTTCCTTTTTTCGCTCTATTCGAAATAAATAATTTGAAAAGAATCGGGTAGAAAATAAACGTGATAATCAGCGCCGCAAAAACCCCAATTAATGAAACCGATGAAATTGAAGTCAACGCTGGATGTTTGGCAAAAATCATCGCGCCAATTCCTAAAATGGTTGTAATTACAGCCAGAATAATGGAGGTTCTGTAAATCGCGATTTCATTTTTTCCAGTCGTATATTCTTTTTGAAGCGCGCTGGTCATAAAAATACTGAAATCGACACCATGACCAAAAATCAAAGTGCAGACAATCATGCTGAAAATATTCATTTGAATGCCAAAAATGCCCATAATTCCTGCCGTCACAATTCCTGTCAAAGCGATTGGAATACAGCTTACGATTACCAATTCGATTCTTCTGAAAAAGAAAAATAAAATTAGAATTACGGCAACAAAGGAATAATTGACAAGTGAATTAAAATCAGTTTTCAACGTACTGAAAAACGTTTCGTTCATTTGTTGGCGATCGATCGCAACTAAATTATTTTTGGCTGAAGCCGATTTTACAAAAGCATCTCGCTGTTCTGGCGAAACTTTTACTAAAGTCGAAATCGTATAAAAACCATTTTTTTCAGTCACAAATTCTTTTAACTGCAACGCTTGAATTTTTAAATAATCTGTTGCAGAAATTGGCTTGAAACTAAAATCCAAATGATCAAAAAAGTTCGCATAAGTTGTTGACTTAAAGCCGAGTTTCGAACCTTCGCTAATTAATTCCGATTTTAAAAGTGCTTTTTTATTGGCATCCCAAAACGAATTCCATTTTTCGATTTTTTCTTTTTGTTCTTTCTGCGAAAGCATAATGCCACCAACAGAACTGAAATTCAAGATTTTGTTTTGTTGTTTTTCTTTGGTTAAATCAGTGAAAAGTTTGCTGTTGTTTTGCAAAACTTCGTCCATGCTTTTTCCGTACGAAGCAACATAAATTGTTTTTGAAGTCAAACTGGTACTTTCCTCCAATTGTTTTTCTGCAGCTTTAATTTCCTTTGGAACAAAATTTAATTGCGACAAATCGTTGTTAAAGCCAACATCGTTATATGTAAAACAGCAAATTATGGTGATAATTACACAAAAAGCAATCAAGATTTTATTGTTGTGAAAAGAGAAATGCGCCATTTTATCAATGACATTTTTCTTATGTTCCGCCGGATTTTCTTTTGGTTTGTACAAATGCGGTACAATCAAAAGCGAAAAAATTCCAGTTGCCATAACAATTACGGCGGCAAAAATTCCGAGATCATTCAACGCGTCGGATTTTACGAAAAGCAGACATAAAAATGCAACAGCCGTTGTCGAACTGCTCATAATTACGGGCATCGTAATGTCTTTATACAATGTTTTGATGTCGCTGTTATGCTTATAATGCGTGAGAATATGAATGGAATAATCGATTGTGATTCCGAGTAAAATAGATCCGATTCCAAGCGAAATTGCCGAAATCTGCTCTTTTACAAAATATAAAAACGCAACGGCAAAAAAGGCTCCGAAAACGGTTGGAAGAAAAATAATGAGCGGAATTAAGATTTTTCGATAAAATAAAATCAAAATCAACATCAAAGTAAACATCGCAATTGATGTTGTTAGGACAATATCGCTTTTGATTTGATTGGCATTGGCAACTGCAATTAAAGCCGAACCAAAATAACTGATAGAAGTTTTTCCGTTAAACTTCTGATTTAAATTTTCTTGAATTGATTTTAGTTTTTCTGCAAACAGTGTATTTTTTTCGGTTTCGCTCGATGGAAGATTTGAGGTTATAAAAAGCAATAATTTCTTTTTGTCTTTGGTCATCACAAAACCATTCTCCAGCGTAAAATCATCACCAACATTTAATTGCTGTAATTTTTTTAGCGCCATAAAAGAAATTCCAAGCGGATCACGCTGAATAAAATCTCGAGTAATAAATCCCGAAGGCGAAATAATTGATTTGTAATTTCCTTGAACAGTTGCCGTAATACTGTCTTTTCGTAGTTTTTCTTGAATCGTTTTATAATCTTTATCTTCAAGAAAAAGAGGCAGATTATGGTAAATAAAATCGATTGTTTCCTGAATATTTTCTTCGTCAATTTTTCCTTGAATTCCCGTTACATAAGGTTTGCAGGATTTAGAAACGCTGTCTGAAAATGCAGTTGCCATTTCTTTTAAATCTTCTGCAGAACCGTTTTTTTCGAGTTTGAAAATAACAGTTATTTTATCGGCAAAATTTAATTGTTTTAGGACTTTTGCTGTGACGTCGGCTTTGTCATTGGCAGGAATTAATTTGGTTATATCTTCTTCAAACTTAATTTGAGAAGCAAAAAAGCCAAACACCAAAAGCATCAAAAATGCCAAAGCAACCGACAAAGATTTTCTTCGGTTAACAAATAAATGAATGGCGTAGAAGTATTGATGCATTGTTTTTTATTTTTTTGCCACAGATTCAAAGGATTAAAATGATTTGAAAGTCTGTGTAATTTTGCCACGAATTTCACTAATTAAAATGAAAAACAATTTAAATTAATGTTTTTTCTATCACGATTTTACTAATAGTGAATGACCAAGTATTTTCAGAATTTAAATGAATTAATTCGTGAAAATTAGTGAAATTCGTGGCGAACAGATAGAAAAAATCCATTTAATCTTTTGAATCTGTGGCAAAAATTTATTCAGTTTGTTTCTTGGTAAAAGCGGACAAAAGCAAATAACTTATTGTGCCAACTGATAGCGCCGAAACGGTTGCTAAAATAAGACTTCCTACAATATATTGCGTAGCATTTTTTTGAATATCGTCGAGTGTTATCGAACTATCTAAAATCAAAGGTGCGTCACTTTTGATGAAAATGCTCCCAACTTTTAGCGAAGCGTAAATAATAAACGGAATAAAAGGCGGGAAACTCACATTTGAAGTCAAATAAGCAATGACTTTGTTGAGTCTGAAAATCGCAGCAAAAGTAAAAAGCAAGATCGTTTGAAAACCCCAAAAAGGTGAAAATCCAATAAAAATTCCCAATGCAATTGCGGCCGATTTTTTAAAATTAGAATCTTTGCTTTCTAAAATATCTTCAAGAAAGAACTTTTTAAAACCTTTTTTTTTTGCTCTTCTAAAAAAATCTCTCGGTTTAATGTACAATAAAGCATTGGTAACCAAAACCGTATTTAAAATACTGATTCGGGTAAAATCGCGAAACGGGCGAAAATGCGAAACGCGTTCTGCCGGATCATAAAGAATTTGAATCGGAATGTTTTTTACAACAATTCCTTTCCAAGCTGCACGAACAATCACTTCAATTTCGAATTCAAATTTATTGGTGTAAAATTTCTTTGGAAGCAATTGCAACGGATAAAGCCTAAAACCAGATTGTGTATCATCCAACTTTATTCCGGTTTCAAATTTGAACCAAAAATTTGAAAATTTGTTTCCGAAACTGCTTTTCTTTGGCACATTTTCTTGCGTCATATTTCGGCTTCCAATCAAAAGCACATTTGGCTCTTTTTGAATCTCCTCAATAAATTTCGGAATATCAGATGCAAAATGCTGGCCGTCAGAATCGATTGTTATGGCATATTCAAAATTTTGTTCCAAAGCTTTTCTGAAACCATTTCGAAGCGCTCGTCCTTTTCCTAAATTTTTTGGATGATGAATTTGCGTGAGCTGTTGATATTGTTTTAGAATTTCGAAAGTATCATCAGTCGAACCGTCGTTGACAACAATAATATTTGCCGTATAATTTAAAATAGAATCCAATACTCTTTGCAGCGTTTTGTGATTGTTGTACGTTGGTACAATAACACAAAACGAAGTCGAATCAAGTAAATCGTGCTGAAGTAAAATAGGTTCCATGGGGAGTTATGCTTTCGTTTACTTCACAAATTGTTTCTCTTTTTCAGAAAAACTTTTTGATTGTAAAACAAAGTCTTTTAGATAGTCTTTTAAAACAACGCTTTGATCAGCATAATGCTCGGTAAGATATTTTTTGTCTTCTTTTATGTTCTTTTTATAACCCGTAATTCCCGGAACATTTTCCTGAACACTCAAGCGTATCATTCTGATTTCGATATTGTCTGGGTCGCTTTTTATAGTCGATTCAAGCAGTTTTGCACCTTCTTTAAATCGAGCAATTTTGTCTTTTAATTTTTTTTTGAAATTAGCATCCAATAAAATGGAAGCGGCTTTATATGCAACTAAAGTTTTATCTGCATCATCAGAAATGGCAGCTAGTTTCTCAGAAAATTCTTTGGCATTGCTTTCCGATTTTGTAACGTTTGGATACATTTTTCTGATAGACGCCAAATCTGGACCGCCCACAAAATTTACCCATAAAAGCAATGTCAGTAAGAGTTTCATAGTGTTATTTTTTTATAGATGTTGCTAAGTTTCAAAGCAACAGTCTCGTTAAAATAAGTCGTATTTTTTACTTTAACCAAGTCATTTTCGGTAACCGTAATATCAAGTTCCAAACGCAATTCTGGATTAACTTCTGGGTTAATAAGCGCCATGAATTTTACATTGGCAAGTGTTTGAATCATTAAAGTTTCCTGTGTGATTTTTTCGGTCAGTTCTTTAATAATCTGAATCATACACACGCCTGGCATAATTGGATTTCCTGGAAAATGGCCTTTAAAAACTTCATGTTTTTCATTGACCAAAATCGTAATAGTATATTTAGAATCACCTGTTTTTTCTTCTGAAAGTATCTTATAAAAATCTTTTAAAACCATTTTTATTTTACTTTAAAAGTATAACTGATACCAAATTGCAATACCTCATTTAGAATAATTTGATCATAATAGTAGTCATTATTATTAATGCCATCATAACCATAAATATCAATTAATCCTTGTTTGAATCGTGCTTCAAAAGTCAATCCATTTGGCAAACTATAACCAATTCCGCCAACAAAAGCCAAATCTGTACCAATTGGATCATAACCGTAGCGTCCAAAATTATCACTTGTCTTAAAGTCAATAGATGGTCCCGCCAAAACATGAAAACCTTGTCCGCCAAAGTTAAACTTTGCAACTGCACCAAGCGTTACATAATTCAACTCATATTTTGTATCTTGAAAATTATTTGATCCGTTGAAGTATTCTCTGCCTTCCGCACCTTGTCTTGAATACGTTATTTCAGGTTGAAGTGTGAAAAATTTATTGAATTTTATTGCAACCAAACCACCAACATAATAATCAGATTTCATGCTGTTGTTGTCGATATTGGTTAGATTTGTAAGGTTTAAACCGCCTCTAATTCCTGGACTTACAGATACTTGTGCCTGCGATGAAAAAAGTCCGATGAATAAAACAAATGCAATTAAGGTTAATTTTCTCATAGTTGGTTTGGTTTGTATGAATGTAATTTTTATTCCGATTTAAAATAATTTAGCTCAATAGTAAGCTTGATGTTTTGATGTAAAATGACAACTTTTTTAGCAAAATTATCGTTTTCTAAAGTAAAAGTAATTGTTATTTTTTCTTTTGCCTTAGATGCACGAACGATTTTTTCTAATTTCTGACCTTTTTTAGAGAAGAAAAGATAATTGTCGCGATCTCCGTCTACCGATTTATAAATGTCAAAATATTCATTTTCAAATTGTTCCTGAATCTGATATTCTTTTTTAAGAAGCAATCGAAAATCTTCTTCTAAAGTATTAATTAGGATTTTTCGATCTAATTCTGACACAATCGAATTGACTTTAAAAGTCTTTTCAGAAATTTCAAAATCCAATAATTTATTCCCGAATTCGGTTGTAAAAACCACGCGATGCGTTGTATCATTTATTTTCTTGGCAATAAAAATTCCAGACAATTCATGACCATAAACCGTGATGTTGGTTTTATAAACATAATCGGTTCTTGAGTTGGCGAAGTACGGAACTTCAATACTTGTTTTGTCTAATTTTTTAGGCGTATAATTTTTGGTAACCGAGCCACAGGAAACCAAAACAATTGCCAGAAAACAATTAATTAGTAAAAATTGAATCGTCGATTTTTGCATTGATCACTTTATTTTTAAGTACAATTCGGGTATAATCTTCTGATGATTCTAATAATTTTACCTGAACTACAGTTGCTTCTTCTTTATCAAAAGTCAGTTCGATTTGTTTGATGTATTTTTTCAGCGTAACATCTTTCGGAATAAATTTCGCCAAGTTCTGACCTTTCAATTTAAAATAGGAAATCGTAAATTCTTTATCGTCAAACATATTGCCACTTACACTTCCAATAATCAATTTGTTGATTCTAGCAAAAATTTTACTGTTGCCAATATCAACCGCACTTTTCTTTCCTTCATCGTTAATCAAGATTTTTCCGTTCTTGAAAACAATGCTGTAATTGTATGGTTTTTTATATTGCCATGATAATAACGCAGGTTCTTTAAAAACCATTTTTCCAGATGTTTCGATATCTTTCGATAAAAAATCCAAATGTTTGTATTGAACAAAATCAGTGCTCAAAGTTTTGATTTTTTTCGAAATCACATTTACATCTTGTTTGAAAGTTGCAATTTCGGCATCGGTCATTTTTTGTTCCTGAGCGAACAAATTACCTGAAATAAATAGAATTAATAGTGCTATTTTAGTTTTCATGTTTTGTCAAAAATTGTGTTTAAATATTTTGCCACAGATTAAAATGATTAACACAGATTATGAGTTTAGTCCTTTGGGTGTAATTATTTTCAACACATAGATACATAGTTTTTCAATATCTAAATAAAGGCGTTTCACTAATCTAAACGCACATAGTTTGTCTATGTGTGGAAACGTGTTTCTTTTGATCTCTTTTTTCGTCACAAAAACCTATGTTTCTATGTGTTAAATGTTTTTACCCAACGTATAATAAAATTCGTATTAATCCGCGTCTTTGCGTTAGCGAATCCGTTTCATCCGTGTTCAATTTTATAAGCATTAAGACTCAGTAATTCCTCCACAGAAACCACTTCATAATTATTCTGCTGTAAAAATTGCAAAAACTGTTCCAATACCAAAACAGAGTGCGGAGCAGTATCGTGCAAAAGTACAATTCCGCCGGGAGAAACTCGTTTTTTAATTCGGTTTAAAATTAAATCCTGATTTTTTGTTCCGCCGTCAAGCGAACGAATATTCCAGCCAATAACTTTGTGTCCCGTAACTTTTAAAGCTCGACGAATTGATGGCGTGGTAACTCCGTAAGGCGGACGAAAAAAATTGATTTTTTTTGATGTGAATTTTTCCAGAAGTTCATCTGTTTTCTGAAGTTCCTCGGTTATTTTATTAGCATTATAAAAATCAAAAAACTTCGAATGTGAATACGAATGATTTCCAACCAAATGACCTTCGGCAATAACTTGTTTTAAAATTTCAGGATGCTTTTCAATATTTTTTCCAATGCAGAAGAAAGTCGCTTTGGCATTGTATTTTTTCAGAAGTTCCAAAACTTCCAAAGTAAATTCACTCGGACCGTCATCAAAAGTTAGTGCAATTTTTTTTTCTGTTTCCGAAGGATTATTGCAGAACGCTTTTACATGATAATTCGAAGAAATTCGAGCAGAACCAAACGCATTTATTCCTAAGCAAATCAAAACAATCAAAACAAACCACAACAAATTAATTGCCGTATAAAGATTCAAGAGAAACAGTAAAAGCAATAAAAAAATAAAAAACAGAGATATGTTTTTATGCGTTATCATTTTGAAAGCAACGTAAAACTGTGATTTTTTCCGTTAGATTGATTGTACAATAAAATGGTATTATAACTTGGTTTTGAAACCGAATTTACTTTGATGATTTCAGGAATTTCTTGAGTTTTTATAATTTTTGATGCCATCCACAAAGCAAAAGCCGAAGCCGTGTCGTAGGCACCGCTCAAATGTTTGTAATATACTTGAGGCGTTTGTGCAAAAGTATTTTCGGACAGATTTTTATAATAGAAATCAGAAGCTGCGTTTCCATCAAGACCTAAAACAACGGCGTCAAGATCTGAAATTTGTAAATTATTTGTTTTTAAAAATGAAACTAAAGCTGTTTCAACTTCATTTTTTCCCAATGTATTTATGATTTCAACATCAAGAATTTCGGCATAAGTCGACTCTTTTCTTTCGTTTTCCAAAACAAAAAAACTCGCACCTTCGCCATAAACAGCTCCAGTTGAATTTGCATTCAAAACATTCGAAGGAAGATCATTTTCATTTTTAATTCTTCCTGCCAATTTGAAAAGCGAAACGGTATATTCTCCATTTTCATCAACTCCTCCGACTAAAATTGAATTAGCTTCCGCTTCTTCAATCTGCATTTTAGCATCCAATAGCGCCGATTCAAAAGAAACCGCTCCATTTACATACGTAAAATTATAACCTTTGCATTGTAAAGAAAGCGCAATTTGTGCGCCAACCGTGTTGTGTGTCGACTGAATAAAAGAAGTTGGCGTTAAAAATTCTTCATTATTATCCAGAATGTTTTTCAGGAATTTTTCAGAATCTTCAATACAACCCAAACCAGTTCCAGTAATAATGGCGTCGACATTTTCGACATTGGCATCTTTCATTGCCAAAGCCGAAGCTACGATTCCGTTTTTTACTCCTTTTGCCATTCGGCGAATTGCTGCAGGAGAAATATAATCTTTGTAAACCGGAGCAACTACAGCTAATACATTTTCAGTAGTATTAACGATGGCTTCTTCAAAAAAAACAGTATCAAATGTTTTTTGAGTCGAAATACAGCCTACTCCATTTATATATGTTTTTTTCATCTAAAGATTATTTTTTTTAAGGAATTTGGAATCATCATTTTTAATTTATTAGTCTCAAAAATAATTTAAAAACTACGTGTTTTAGTGCATTCTGCTTTCAGCTTCTGAATTTTTTTTAACCACAAATTACACAAATTTTCGCCAATTAATTTGTGTGAATTTGTGTAATTTGTGGTTAAAATTAAGCTTTTAGTATTTTAGTTTTTATTGAATAATGAAGATTTCATTAGTTTTTAGAAAATATAAGGGTGGAACAATTTCCGCCAAAACCAAAAGAATTAGATAAAACGTGTTCGATATTTTTCATTTTTAAAGTTTTTTGAGGTTCCAATTCAAATTCTTCCATTGGAACTTCAAAATTCAAATTCGGATAAACGACACTATTTTGAATGGCCAAAACGGAATAAACAGCTTCAATCGCCGCCGCCGCCGCTAAAGTGTGACCCGTAAATGGTTTTGTCGAACTGAAATCCGGAACTTTTTCATCTTTATAAATTCGGAGCAAAGCTCTTCCTTCAGATAAGTCGTTATTTGGCGTTGCAGTTCCATGAACGTTGATGTAATCAATTTCAGAAGGTCTTAAACCCGAAACTTCAAAGGCTTTTTTCATGGCCAAATAAGCACCGTCGCCATTTTCTGAAGAAGCAGTTTGATGAAAAGCATCATTTGCATTTCCGTAACCCGAAACTCTTGCCAAAACTTTTTTATTTTGCTTCGCAACAATTTCATCCGATTCTAAAACTAAAAAAGCGGCCGCTTCACCAAGATTTAATCCTTTTCTTGTATTATCAAAAGGTTTGTTATAATCGTCAGATAAAATCATTAACGTCTTGAATCCGTTGATGGTGAATTTTGCCAAAGCATCAGTTCCACCCACAATTACGCGATCCAGTTTTCCGGTTTTGATCAATCGCGCACCCAACATAATTGAATTTGCTGCAGAGGAACAAGCCGTACTGATTGTCGTCACCATTCCTTTTAAACCCAATTCTTCGGCGATTTTTTGTGCAACATCACCGCCGTCATGGCACGAAATATATTTTACAAGATCAGGATTTTCGAAATAATCATAATAATGAGTTTCGGTCATGTCCATTCCACCAACGCTTGTCGCCGAAATAAGTCCGGTTCTAAATTCGTTGATCGAAGTAATTCCGGCATTTTCAACAGCTTGCTTGGCCGCAATTGCGCCAATCATTGCTGTTCTTGAAAAGTTGTTACTTTCTGGAAGATGTAATTCGGAAACCAGTTCTTCATTGGTTTTTTTGATTTCACCAACTTTAATAACATCGGCATGAACCGTCGGAATATTTTCAATTCTGGAAATACCGATTTTATTTTCGATTAAGGAAATATAATTTTCTTCGACAGAATTTCCAATCGAAGAGATAATTCCCATTCCCGTTATTGCGACACCTTTCATTTTTAGATTTATGATTTTAGATTGTAGATTCTTAGAACTTTGACAAAGTTGACAGATTTTAGATCTCAATTGAAAATCTAAAATCTGAAGTCTAAAATCTAAAATTTATTTAGTTCTATTAGCGCTAATGTACGCAGCCATCGTTTCGATTGACTGGAAAATTGCTTTTCCTTCTTTCGGATCAACTAGTTTTATTCCGTAGTCTTTATCAAGAATCACGATTAATTCAAGTGCATCAATCGAGTCTAAACCTAAACCGTCTCCAAACAAAGGATCGTTGTCTGCAATGTCTTCAACAGCGATATCTTCTAAGTTTAAAGTCGTAATGATTTTATTTTTTAATTCTTCTTTTAATGCTTCCATGATTATTTATTATATAATGTATTGATATTTTCGTCTCTATATTTCTCATTTTCTTCCTTGCTGATGACGCAGAGAAAAGCTTTGTAATTCTCATCAAAATATTCCACCCAGCCACAAAGAACTTTATCTGCTTTATCTGAATTCAATAAAATATTCGAATAATTCGACATAAATTCAGTGTTGAAAGCATCAAATATAAAGAAAGAATTCTCACTTTTTAACTGATGACGAATACTTATTTCGCCCAAACAAATATTTGGCAGCGTATAAACAAAAACCGCCGGACTAGGATAATAGTTTTCTTTGTCTGAAATCGATTCTTGATATTTTACATCAGTATCTAAACTCGACGATTTATTCGCCAAAACCAGAGCGATATTATTCTCTTCTTCAGATGAAATTATCGGACTCAAAAGCAACTCTGATCCTAAAAAAGCCAGTTTGCTCAAGGCATCCATTTTGAAAAACTTTGGATATTGGATTTCAAAATTACGCAATGCTTGTTTCGCGAAATCAGCAAAATCAGTCGGTTCAATTTTGAATACAGAAGTTCCGTTCAAAACAATTTCGTTGTTTTGGATGGTGATGTAGGATTGTATGTAGGTTTTGGTTTGAGTCATTTTGCTAATTTAGGAAACCCAAGTTTGAACAATTTTTTTAATGTGCCATTTTCCGGATTTATTTTCAATTGTAATTGTAAATCCTCTTCCGCATTTTCCTCCTCCACAAGAAGCTTCAGCAGATAAAACTCCTCTCGTTTTGGTTTTATTAAACAAAATTCTCGAAAACCAAACTGCTCCAACAGGCATGGAACTTTTTTCATCATTTAGATCCCAAAGATTTGAATCAGGGAATTTTGATAGATATTGAAAATTAAATTTTTTATTATTTTTAAAAGGATTTAAATCAAATTTAAAATTTTCTACTTCTTTTCTTTTATCATAAATACATCCTTTTTTTTGACATTCCTTAATCAACTGTTCTTTATCAAACCCGCCAATTTTTTCAACTAAATCAGTTACGCCAAGTAAAATTTTAGTTGTATCTTTTTTGATGCTGTCTTGCTCCCGCCAATATTTTTTTAGTTGCGCATGATAACCAATCGTATCTTCTTTATTTGTTTTGAAATCAAATTTAGGTGGTGGTGGTGGAATAACGGTTCTTCTATCCATATAAATTGAATCAACAATTTCTAGAAAAACATTATTGACTACATTTTTTTCAAATCGTAATTCATCTACCTTCTCAACTTCCTTTTTTTTACATCCAAAAAAAGAAAGAAGAATTAGAGTTATAAATATGAATTTTGATATTTTCATTATGCTGAAATTATCCTCTCACTTTTCATTATTGCTAATGCTTTTTCGGTTTCATTCGATCCATCACTTAAAGAACCTGGAAGCATAATCAAACGTTTCTTAAGTTTTCCACTTTCGTCTTCAAACATGATTTCAAATCTTGAACGTGTTAAACCAGTTTTTCCATTTATAAATTTAGCATCTTTAATTTTATTTCTTTCAATAATTGGTGTAGCAGAATTATTAATGCTTTTTGAAATTGAGTAAACTAAAAATATAGAAAGAGCGCCAAACAATAATGCAGAGCCATTTTCTTTGTTTTGAAAACTTGTAAAAGCTTGATATAACATGAAAATTACAATTCCAGAATAGATAATTAAGATTTTTGCGATTCCATTTCCAACAACTGCTTTTGAAATATTTCCAATTATTCCGTCTCTGGTCAAAACTATTTTATCTGATAATACGTGACAGAATCCAGTTTTTGTCTTAAATGTTTTTTCGTTTTCCATTAATTTTTTTATTTAAATCTTCTCAAAAACCACAGCCGTATTACAACCTCCAAATCCAGAAGCCGTCTTCAAAAAATACTCAATACTTGCTTCTTTATTTTTCTCAATAACATTTACAGCTTCACTAACTCCAATTTCATCAAAACCTTTTGATTCAAAAAGCATATTTTTATTCGCTGATTCAATTGCAATTACCGTTTCCAATAATCCCGAAGCGCCTAACGTATGACCATAAAATCCTTTCAAACTATTGATTGGAACATTTTGTAAATCCAATCGGTTTAAGGCAATCGCTTCCATTTCGTCGTTGAAAGGAGTTGCGGTTCCGTGTGCAGAAATATAATCTAATTTATTGGCGTCAATTTTTGCTTCTTTCAAAGCATTTTGGATACTTCTAAACAAACCTTCGCCAGTTCTTGAAGGTCCAGAAATATGATTCGCATCGTTTATAGAACTATCACCAATTACTTTTATTTTTGCGTTTTTGGCTTCCGCAGAAACTAAAACTGCTGCGGTTGCTTCGCCCAAACTTACTCCGGTTCTGTTTTTAGAATAGGGTTTACAAGGCAATTCACTCATCGCTTGAAAAGCATTAAAACCAGACAAAACAAATTCGGAAACTTCGTCGCCGGCCACAACAAAAATGTTATCATATAATTCAGATTGAATCATTCTTTTGGCAACAGAAATGGCTAAAATTCCGGAAACGCAGGCATTTGAAACAACGATTGGCTGTGTTTGAAATCCGAAGAAATCAGAAACATTTTTAGCTAAAACATCTAAATGTGCGTTATTAAAACTTTCTTGAGAATTCTCTTTTAAAGCCGTCACATTTCCTTTTGTTGTCGAAAGTATAAAAGCAGTTTTTGAATTCAATTCAACTCCCGAATTTTTGATAATCGGCTCTAAAGCCAAAATCATCATTTTCTCTAAACGGGAATATTTTGTTTCAGAACTGATTTTTGAGAAAGCGCTGTTTATTTTTTCATCAGAAATAATCGAAGCATAAAATGAATTTGGCATCAAAGAAATATCGCTATGAAGCTGAATTCCCGAATCGTCACGCAAAATCGCTTCGATGTTGGTTTCAACATCAAAACCTAAAGGCGTAATACAATTCGTTTCGTTGATATATATTTCTTTTGACATTTTATGATTAATTTTTTGTGCGTTTTTATGGCACGCAGATGACGCAGATTAAAACAGATTTTTATTTATAAACGTTGAACTTATTTTTTTAAACACATAGAATCATAGCTTTTGTTTTCTTAAAAAGGCATTTCATTTGTTTAAACAAACATAGCTATGTGTGCAAATCTAGATTTGTTTTTATTCTCTTTTCAATATCTTTAAAATCTATGTTTCTATGTGTTTAATTTTTTTTACGCAGATTATTTTATTTTTTAATTCGTGCTAATTAGTGAAATTCGTGTTCTATTTCAACAACCCAACTTTCTTTTTCCATTCCTCATAAAAAGGAGGGTTCGTCAACATTAAATTCCCTTCTTTATCTAAAAAAACCTGAGTTGTTTCGCCGGTGCAGGCAACTTCGCCTTGAGCGTCAATAATCTTAAAACGATAAATTATTTTCGCTGCTGGAGTATCAACAACTGTGGTTTCGATTGTGACAACATCGCCGTAGCGCAAAGACAACTTATGTTCACATTTTGATTTTACAATTGGAGTCGTGTAACCCGTTTTTGCAATGTCCAAATACGTAAGTCCGTGTTGGCGCCCAAAAGCTTCACGACCGTCTTCAAAATAGGTAATATAATTGCCATGCCAAACAATTCCAAGCGGATCAGTTTCGTTAAAACGAATTCTGATTTCGTGCGAAACGGTTAAGTCTGAGGCTTCGTTATACTGTTCTTTTCTTTTTGTCATAAAATAATGCAATGGAAGTTGTGATTATAAAGAACAAAAATAGCAAACTTATTTTTGGAATGATTTCGACGAAAGAAACGTTGCGCAATAAAACATCATAAAATGCTTCAAGGCCCCAATTCATAGGCGATGATTTGGCAATGATTTGCATGATTTTTGGCATTGCAAAAACCGGAACCCAAATGCCGCCAATTGCAGCTAAAATAATCACGCTTGTTGCACCAAACGGCGCTGATTGTTCTTGAGTGCTCGCCACAGTTCCTAATAAAATCCCGAATCCGATGGCGCCAAAACCTGAAAATAAAGCGACAACACTCATTAAAAATAAATGCCCTTCAACATTTAAAGGAGGCAAACCAATGTGTGGAAACAAGAAAATTGCAACAGCAACCATCATATAAAACTGAATCATGCAAATGACAGAATAGGTAATGGTCTTGCCAATAATGACCACTAAATTTGAAACCGGATTGGTCAACAGTCGAACAAAAGTTCCTTGTGATTTTTCTTTTACAATATTGATTGAAAGCGGAATCACAATAAAAAATATCGCAAAAAGCGTCCAGGCCGGAACGTTGTGCTGAACCGAATTTGGTAACACTTCTTTATTGTTTATTCTCGGAACAATTTCTTTGAACGTGATAAAATTCTTTTGATCGAATTCAGTATTTTCTTCGCCAAATTGATTCTGAAAAGCAGTATAAATTGATTTGGTTTCGATTTGAGAAATCATTTTGTCAATCGAACTCATTACCGAATTTTTGAAACTCAGCTGAACCGCCGGATCAAAATATAATTTTACTTCTTTTTGCTGAATTATTTTTGGTTTTTCTGGTTTTGCAACGCTGTCTGTAAAACCCATTTTGCTCACAATGTTTTCGACATTCTGATCAACTTTGGCTTGTAAATCGGCGCTTAGATTTTTCGGAATTACAATTGCTAACTGAAATTTTCCTTTGTAAACATTTTCTCTGGCAACTTCTTCGGTGATTGTTTTATTGTCGAGTTGCGTTACAACGCTGAATAAATTATTTTTTTGAAGATTATCAAAAACCGTTTTCGAAACCGCGCCTTTATCATTGTCCACCAATAAAATCTGAATTTTATTATCGCTTACTGTTTTAAAAGTGCTGTCCTGAATGATGGTAACCGTGATGACCAAAACCAAAGGCATGATAAATAAAATAATCAGTCCGCCTAAATCTCTTTTCAATAAAAGAAATTCTTTTACTATCGACATCCAAATTTTATATAGCATCTCTCAAGTCTTTACCGGTTAATGAAATAAAAACGTCTTCGAGATTTCGAGCATTTTCTGTCGTTTCAATCAAGCTTGACGGCGTTCCTTTAGCGTAAATTTTGCCTCGGTCTAAAATGGCAATATTCGTGCAGAAATCTTCGGCTTCAGCCAAATGATGTGAGGTATAAATAATCGTAGTTCCGTTTTGATTTAAAACTTTTAAATAATCTAAAATGGCATTTTTTGACTGAACATCAACGCCAACAGTTGGCTCATCCAAAAACAAAACTTTCGGATTGTGCAGAATTCCGGCAATCAGATTCACACGGCGTTTCATTCCGCCCGAAAAAGTATGAATTTGTTTGTCTGCGAATTTCAATAAACCCAAAAGATCTAGAGTTTCGATTACTTTATCTTTTAAATCGGAACCTTTTAAACCGTACATGCTTCCAAAATAATGCAGATTTTCTCTCGCGGTCAGAGTTGGGTACAAAGCATATTCCTGAGGAACAACGCCAATGATTTTTTTGATTTTGGATGAATGATGGTGATAATCTAAATCGTCAATTGAAAAATGTCCCGAAGTAGGTTTTATCAATCCGCAGAGCATCGAAATTAAAGTGGTTTTTCCGGCGCCATTCGGACCTAATAATCCGAAAATCTGGCCTTCATTTATTTCCAGCGAAACATCGTTCAAAGAAAACTGATCGGCATCTTTGTACTTTTTCGAAAGGGATTCTATTTTTATAATGGAATTCAAAATATAGTTAGCTGATTGCTTTTTTTAGTTTTTTGAAAAAGATTTCTTCACGATTCGCAATATCCAAAAGTTCATCGGCAATGGCGTTGTAAGCGTCTTCTTTGGCACTTCTGTTTTTATAAATTCTTGAAGCTTCAACGGCAAAATCGCGCCATGAATCACCAATTTGTGTCATTTCTTTTGAAAGTGTTTTCAATTCTTCATTTCTTAAAACAACCGAAGCTTCTTGTAAAAACGCGGCGTAAATAAATCGGAAACCACCGCCTCCGGTTCCAATTTCTTCCTGCATTCTAACCATTTGCGCCAAATAATGATTGGCTTTCCTAACTCCATGTTTTTTCGGCCATTTTCGAATTTGGCGCGAAACCATTTTAATTCCGCGAACGCCTACAATTGGCATTGGCGCTAACATGTCACGACACGTATTTTTGATTCCTTTTATAATAGCACTTTTTAAATCAACTTCACTCGGAATCTGAATTGGATAATACATTTGTCCTCGCGGAGCAAAAGCACCTTTGGCAAAACGTACTTTATCCATTTCTTCATGTGTCAAAGTCGTAACCGTTTCCATTACAGGATCACTGATCAAATAGTCGGTTTCGGTTTTGCCGTAAACGACTAAATTGTGCGCGTTGAAATGAAAGCGATATTCATCAGGAAAATAACTTAAATGATAAACACCAACTTGTAATCCGGTGGGAATATTATTTTTTAGATTTTCTTCTAAAGCTTTATTTGCATTGGTAACCGAAGAAAATTTTTGTCTTTTTATTTTAAGATTTAATCGGTTGGCAACTTTATTAAAAATGTGTCCAGGCAAAGTTCTGTAACTGATTGCCGGCGCGTGGTTTACTTTTAAAAAAGGCAAATACACGAAAAAAAGTCCCGAACCAATTCCGAAAACCATCGGTTCGCTGATGTTGAGTCCGCTGTTTTTTAAGAGGTTTGAAGCTACTCCGTTTTCACAATGAGCAGATTGATGATGTGTAAAAGTAACTTGCATTAATCTGTTTTAAAGTTTTTTAATTCGGCTAATGAAATGTCAAAAGCGTCGGCATATTTTTGTAAAGTTTTATCGTTTAGTTTGGCAAAAACAGAAGGTTTAAAATGTCTTTTCACACGCCATTTCCACATTTCTACATAACCGGCAAGAATGGAAAGATCCATTTTGTTGAGTTCCATAAAATAACAAATCGGACTCAATTCTCCGTTTTTTACTTTTATTTTGGCTTCTTCGGCACGCTCTTTTATATCGTCGATGGCATTTGAAAGGGCAATGGCTTTTGGTTCCCAGCCTGTGCTCAAAGCAGTTGTGTAATTGCCATTTTCGTCAGTAGCATAAACCAATTCTTTGAGATTTTTTTTGCTTAAATTTCCATCGTGCTGAGGTACATTTTCTTTTTCCATGACGGGATTTATTTTTCAATTTAGCATTAAGTTGTCGTCGAAATCGTCTTTTGAATAAACAAATTAATTTCGCATTCTAAAAGGATTTGGTCTCCAAGTAAACTTTCGCATTTCATGGTGCATAAAGTATAATCGTCGCCAACAAATTTTGAAACCAAAGTTGCTTTTGTCGTTATTGACTCGCCAACTTTTGGCAATGCATGTATTTTTAGATTCTTTAAAGCGCTGATGAAACCAATAACATTTACGTTTTCATTTTCGGTTCCATCCTCTTCAAAAAAATATTTTTTTCCAACAATTGCCGAACAAGTCTGCGCAGTATTTTCGATTAATCCTGCTTCTATTAAAATGCCATTAGCAGCAAAAATATTGTCTTCTTTAATTAAAAATTCGGTTTCAACAGAAGTGGAGTCAATTTCCAAAATCAAATCGACCATCAGCATTGGCGCACGGTGCGGTAAATAATTTTGTATGTCGATTCCAACTTTCATCGTCATATTTATTTAGCTAAAACTGTTTTCATTTGTCCGCTTGCAATTTCTTCATCATTTAAAAAAGTCACAATATCAACCAAAGTTACTCCAGCAAATTCCTGTAAAATGGTAACATTCGACTGAATGGTATCGTTGGTTTTAGGCAATTTTTTAATCTGAATATCTTTAATAGAACCAATATATCCTGTTGGAGCAATTTCTTTTTTTAAAAAAAACTGATATCCAGTATGCAACGCAACAGATTGCGCCATATGTTCGATTAAACCTGCTTCTAAAAAAACATCTTCTTCTAAAAAAATGTTACTGTTGTCTATTTTCAAACCAGAAACTAAAGCTGTTTCTGAATACGAAAACATACGATCTACCATTACAAAAGGAAACTTTTGCGGAATCAGACTTTCGACTGCTTCTTTTTCTAAAAGTAATGAGATTTCCATTTAGCAGACAGTTAAGTACGCGTATGCAAATGAAAATCGGCCGCTTTCTGGAACCGAAAGGAAAATCTTGTCTCCTTTTTTCAATTTCCCAGAATTTATTAATTCTTCAACGGCAATATAAATCGAAGCAGAACCTACATTTCCAACTCTCAAAAGATTCATAAACCATTTTTCGTCGGCAATGTCAACTCCTTTTTCGATTAGTCCTTTTTTAAGTCCGTCAACAAAAAAGTGAGAAGAAACATGTGGTAAAAAATAGTCGATATCATCTGCCGTAACATTGTGTTTTGCCATGGCATCGCTCATACTTTCAACACCTTTTGGCAAAATAAATTCGTCTAATAATTTCACATCTTGCTTTACAGCAAAAATAGATTCGTTCAATAATTGTTCAGGTTTATAATCGCTCCACGGTTTTATTTCGCCATTTTCCAGTTTATCGCCGCCTGCGTACATGCAGGTTTCTAATTCGAATGCATAGGAATAGGCTTCCATCCATTCAATTTTTAGTGAAATAGCGCCAGAAGGTTTGTTTTCCAATAAAAAAGCTCCAGCTCCATCAGAAAGCATCCAACGCAAAAAATCTTTTTTGAAAGCAATAATAGGCTGTTCTTCCAGATTTTTCAGATTGATGATTTCGTGGTTGTATTTTTGTGCCGAAAGCCAAGTCGAAACTTTTTCAGAACCTGTGCAGACAGCATTTTTTGAGTTTCCAGATTTTACAGAAAGATAACCATATTTCAGGGCATTCATTCCAGAACAGCAAATTCCAGAAGAAGAATTCAGCTCAACCGATTTGTTTTTTAGCAATCCATGAACCATTGCGGCATGCGAAGGCGCAAAAACATCAGGTGACGACGTTCCGCAGGAAAGTACTTCCATATCTTGAGCCGAAAAATGTTCATCAAACAATTGCGAAACAGCATTTTTTGTCAACTCGGCATTTGTATGCGTGCTTTTGCCGTTTTTATCAACGGCATAATATCGGCTGGTAATTTTATTATTGCGCAAAATAATACGTCTCGCTTTTGAGGCGGTATCATTTATGAGCCCTAAGTAATTTTCCATTTCATCGTTTGAAACGGCTTCATTTGGCAAATATTTCGCGGCTTTGGTAATATATACGTCAAACATAATTTAATTTCGTCTCTAAACTCCTTGGTAATATTGAGTTTCTTTTTTTATAGTTTTAATCTTGAACGGATAGCTAATAACATGCAATATATATACTATTGGCGAGATTACCCATATTGCGAGGAATAAATAAACATAAAATATTTTAAGAAGGGTTGTTCTGTTTTTTTGATTTTTATAAATGAAGTTTGACCACTTATCAAAAATTTTGTTCGCTGTTTTATCAACTGTCACTAAATAAGAACTGATTTTTACAGCTCCCATTTCGGCTAATTTTGGCTGTAAATCTTCTAATTTGTTTTGTTTGAATTGCGAAAGCATTACTTCGCCAAACTGATCTGATTCTTGAATGTCTTTATCTGAAACGCCAGGCAACGGAAAAAAGCCTAAATATCTTTTCTTTACTCCTGAAAACATCCAGTTTACAATCGTAATTACGCTGATTAAATTTCCAACTCGATCGACTAATGCTACATTTCCAACCAATTTTGCATTCGCTTCATGCAATAAAACTTTGACTTTTTCCTGCGCCATAATCCACATATTTCGTGAACCGTTTATGGTAATTACTGGTGTATTGTTTAGGATGGTTTTTGCTTCGGCACTTTTCAAAAAAGAATTTATCGGGATCGAAGGCGTTAAATACCAAACTTGATAATGCAGTAAAACAAGATCAAATTTTGTGTTTAAAATTTCATCCGGAACGGGCTTTAAAGCTGTTGGAATCTGTAGAAAAGATTCTGGGAAAGCGTCAAAAAAAGTGGTTTTATTCCAAGGAAAAGGAAAAGGTTTTTCTAGCTGAATTTCATGAAAAACGACGTTGATTTCATCTGAATTCAGAAAAGGTTTTGCAATGTTGCGTGCAATCGATTCTAGCTGTCCAGATTGGGAATAATAAATAACGAGAACATTTTTCATTTGGGTTTGCTTGCTTTGGTTGCAAACAAAAATAAGTAAATTATTTTAAACGAATTTTCTTGTTTAATGTTTCGTTTTGTAAGTTTTTTTAAGCTCGGATTTGTGGTACGTTTTGAATCTCGCAAAGACTTAGAGGCGCAAAGGTTAAATTTAAAATGAATTTTAAAGTGCAGTTTGTCATTTCGACGAAGGAGAAATCTCCACGAGGAGCTCTACAAAGATTGGTTTATAGGAACGGAGCTACTTGCGGAGATTTCTCCTTCGTCGAAATGACAAAAATGAGAAAAAACTTTGCGACTTCGCGCGATTCTTTACGCATTATGTCAAATCATTCCAAAAATCAAAATAATTGAACCACTGCAAAGGATATTTCTGCAGAATACTTTCAACGCTTTTTACATATTCTTTCAATAAAGCTTTTTCGTCACGATGTTTTACGGTTGCTTCTCTTGCGTATAAGTGATAATGAAGATTTGGTTCTTTCATCACATAAACAAAAACAACAGGAACTTTTAACCTCGAAGCAATTAAAAATGGACCAGCAGGAAAGTTGGCTTCTTTGCCCAAAATTTCTGCAGAAAGAGATTTGGTTCCTTCAAAATAGCGATCGCCGGTAAAGCACACCAATTCATTATTGGCTAAAGCCGAATTGATTTCGAAAATATGAGACAAATCGTCTTTAATGATAATGAATTTTACGGCAGATTTTTGAGTAACGCTTTCCAGATAATTCTTAATTGCCGAGTGTTCGAGATCGGTCGTAACCAAATTGATTTGGAAATCAAGATCGATGTCTCCAAAAAAGTGTTCAGCGATTTCAAAATTCCCAACGTGCGCACTTATTAAGACACCGCCTTTTTTTTCGGCCAATAATTTTTTCAGAATTTCGATGCCGTCAAATTCATAAGTGAATTTATTTCGCATTCCGGCAGAAATCGAAATTTTGTCAATAATAGTCTGTCCAAAAGTATAGTAACTTTTGAAAACCATTTTTTTTGACTGGAAATTGGAATAGTTAAGTCTTTCTTTGAAATAGTAAAAAATAGCTTTATTACTTTTCTTTAGAAATAAGAAATAGTAAGAAGCAACAAAATAAAGTAAGGCATAAGCAGATTTGACACCCGCTTTTTGTATCAAAAAAACGAATATTCTATAGCCTAAAACTGTACCTTTTGATTTGCCATCCCATTGACTCATTAAGCAGCTTTAGCTTTTATTTTGGTTTCAATCAGGTCATAGAAGTTCTGAAAAGTCGCAATTCCAACGAAATCTGCTTCAACCAGTTTTACACCAAAGTTCGCTTCAATAGAAACTACTAAATCAACATAATCTAAGCTGTCTAACCCGAGTGTATCTTTTAAATTAGCATCTGGTTCAATTTCATCATTGTCTACTTCAAACTCATCAACCAAAAAACCATTAATTTTCGTTATAATCTCTTCTTTATTCATTGTTCAATTTAAACTTTTTAACCACCAACGCAGAGTTGGTTCCTCCGAAACCGAAAGAATTCGACAAAAATATGTCAAATTTTTTGTTTAAAGTAGTTTTGACCAAATTTAATTTAACCGCATCTTCATCTGGATTTTCTAAATTGATGTTTGGTGCGATGAAATCATTCTGCATCATTATGATCGAATAAATGATTTCGCTTGCTCCGGCCATCCAGCATTCGTGGCCTGTCATTGATTTTGTAGAACTTACCGGAGGATTTTTTTCTCCAAAAACTTCAAAGATCGCTTTTGCTTCGTTTGCGTCACCAACCGGAGTTGAGGTGGCATGCGCATTTATATATTCAACATCTGATGCTTGTAATTTTGCATCTTCTAGTGCACGTTGCATGGCTGTTGATGGTCCTTCGACATTTGGAGTCGAAATATGGCCGCCGTTTGAAGAGAATCCATAACCTACGACCTCGGCGATAATATTAGCACCCCGGGCAATTGCGGATTCATAACTTTCTAAAATTAAAGTTGCGCCGCCACCACTCGGAATTAATCCGTCACGGTCTGCATCAAAAGGTCTTGACGCTTTTTCAGGATCGCTTTCTCTATTTGAAAAAACACCTAAACCATCAAAACTGCTCATAGCATATTTGTTGATTTCCTGAGAGCCACCAGTGATAATAATATCTTGAAAACCGCTTTTTATTAAAAAATAAGCCAATCCTATAGAATGAGATCCGCTGGCACAAGCCGCACTAACAGTCAAATTAATACCACGAAGTTTGAAAATCGTCGAAAGATTCATGGTAACGGTAGAATTCATTGATTTGAAAATCGCTCCAGAACCAATTAATGCAGTATCTTTTTTCTCGCGGACAATGTCTGTCGCGTCAATAATTGCTTTAGAAACACTGTCGTTTCCATACATAATTCCAACTTCTCTTTCTTCAAAGAAAGCGTCGTCGATATTCGCATTTTTCAATGCTTCGATAGTCGCCATATAAGCATATTCGGTTTCCTCGCCAATGCTCATACGCTGTCTGCGTGTCAATAAATTTTTTAAATCAGCTTTTGGAACCATTCCGGTCAAAGCCGATTGGAAACCAAATTCTTTTCGGTCGGCATCAAATTTAATACCCGATTTTCCTTGGTACAGAGATTCCTTTACTTCGTCTAAAGAAGTTCCGATACAAGAATAAATTCCCATTCCAGTAATTACAACTCTCTTATTCATGGTATTTCAAAGTAATTTTTTATCCTTAAAGTGCTTTTTAAACACATAGAAACATAGTTTCTCTAAACTTAAAAAAGGCGTTTCACTTATTTTAAATAAACATAGCTCTCTATGTGAAAGAAATGTATTTCTCTTTTGTATTCTTTTTGCACATATCCCGATAGCTATCGGAACTATGTGTTTAAAATCAACTTTTTAAGAATATATTCCTCCGTTTATATTGATAATTTCTCCTGTAATATAACTTGCTTTTTTAGAAATCAAAAAGCTTACCAAATCTGCTACTTCTTCGGCCTCGCCAAAACGATTCACCGGAATTAATTTTAATAATTCTTTTTCGTCTAGCTGGCTTGTCATATCCGTTCTTATAAAACCTGGTGCAACAGCATTTACTGTAATATTGCGTTTTGCCACTTCTTGTGCCAATGCTTTTGTGGCTGCAACAATTGCGCCTTTGGCAGCCGAATAATTAGTTTGTCCAGCAGTTCCTTTAACTCCAGAGACCGAAACCATATTTACGATTCGGCCATATTTATTGCGCAGCATTTTTTGAATGAAAAACTGCGTTACATTAAAAAATCCGTTCAAACTTGTGTTCACAACACCATTCCAGTCTTCGGGAGTCATCCACATAAAAAGACCATCTTTTGTAATTCCGGCGTTATTTACAATCGCTTCAACAAGTGCTTCAGGATTTGCTTCCTGCCATTTTGTTAAAACAGTTTGTACTTCTTCAAAATTAGAAACATCAAAACCTAAAATATCTCCTTTTCCACCTAATTTTTGTACTTCCAAAAGTGTTTCTTCTGCAGCAGTTTTATTCGAATGATAATTAATCAGAATATGATAATCAGATTCAACGGCTAATTTTTTGCAAATAGCACTTCCAATTCCTCTTGAACCGCCTGTTACTAATACACATTTCATATTTTAACTGTTTATCAGATAATCTTTTACTTTTTGAACAAAAGGATACATCACCTGATCTTCCTTAAATTCTGGAATTATATGTCGAACATCGTCGTACCATTTTCTGGTAACCGATGAAATTTTATCTTTTTGACCTAAATAATCAATTGCCTGAACGATCGTAATCATTTCTATTGCCAAAACTTCAAAAGCATTTTCGATTACTTTTGATGTAATCACCGCTGCATTAGTTCCCATACTTACAATATCTTGGTTGTCATTGTTGTTTGGGATGCTGTGAACGTACATTGGATTTGACAACATCTGACTTTCGGCAGTTGTTGAGGTTGCAGTAAATTGAACACCTTGCATTCCGAAATTAAATCCTAACGTTCCTAAGTTTACAAATGGAGGTAGAATTTCGTTGATTTTTGAATTCAATAAATAATTCAATTGACGTTCTGCCAACATCGTTAATTTTGTAATAACAATTTTCAGTTTATCCATTTCAAGCGAAATATAATCGCCGTGGAAATTTCCTCCGTGATAAACGTGTTTGTTTTTTACGTCGATAATTGGGTTGTCGTTTGCCGAGTTGAATTCGTCTTCTAAAATTGAAGCGACATTATTTATAGTTTCCAAAACTGGTCCCAAAATTTGAGGAACACAACGTAATGAATAATATTCTTGAACTTTTTCTTTGAAGATTTCTTCGGTATTTTCTCCCGAATATAAATGGTCTTCTCTTTTACGGATTAAAGTGCTGTCAGAAAGATTTTGTCTCATTCTTTCCGCTACTTCTTGTTGTCCTTTGTGACGTTTGGTCTGGTTTAATTCTGCCGAAAAATGATCATCGTACGCCTGAACCAATTCGTTGATTGCGCAAGACGATTTTAATGACCAATCTAATAATTTTTTAGCATAATGAACATTCACAACACCAATTCCGGTCATTACAGAAGTTCCGTTGATCAATGCCAAACCTTCTCGGATTTCAACCTTAATCGGTTTTAAATCTTCAATTGCAAAAACATCTTTGGTTGGTCTTCTTCCGCCTTTATAAAAAACTTCGCCTTCGCCAATTAAGACCAAAGCCAAATGTGATAATTGTACTAAATCGCCGCTCGCTCCAACACCGCCATGTTCGAAAATTAAAGGCATAATGTCTCTGTTGATTAATTCAGACATTAAATGAATAACCGAAGGATGAACGCCTGAATTTCCTAAAGAAAGTGTGTTCAAACGAGCTAAAATCGCCGCCTTTGCACAAATAGGGCTCAAAGGTTTTCCGGTTCCAGAAGAGTGGCTTCGGATTAAATTATATTGCAGCTGAATTTGGTCTGACTCCTTAATTCTGTATTGAGCCATTGGTCCAAAACCAGTATTTACACCGTATATTATTTTGTTTCCCGAAAATTCTTTCAGAAAGTTAAAGCTTTCGTTTACTCGATTTAAAACAACATTGCTTATAGAGACTTTGTTGTTTCCAAAAATGATAGACTCGAATTCTGCTAAACTTAAATATTCATTAATTGTATTCATTAAACCGGTTTTGATTGTGCTAATTTAATTTTAATTATCAAAATAATTGTAGTTATTTTGATGAACGCAAATGTAAGTTAATAATTCATAACATTTTTATTATGACAAAGGAGTTTGTTGATGTTTTAGTGATTGGTGCAGGACCTTCAGGATGTGTTTCGGCATCGTATCTTCATAAAAATAATGTCAAGGTAAAAGTGGTGGAAAAAGCAAAATTTCCGCGGCTTGTTGTTGGCGAAAGCCTTATTCCGCGCGTGATGGATCATTTTGCGGAGGCGGAACTTTATGAAGCGCTAAACGCGATGAACTTTGAAAAAAAACTCGGAGCCCGTTTTATTAGAGGCGAAGAAATTTGTGTTTTTGATTTTAGTCAGAAATTCGGAGAAGGCTGGGATTGGACGTGGCAGGTTCCGCGAGCCGATTTTGACAATACGATGGCGCAGGAAGTAATTCGAAAAGGAATCGATTTAGAATTTGAAACAGAAGTTTTGGAAGTTTCTTTTGAAGGAAAAAATTCGAAAACAATTGTAAAAGATAAGGACGGAAATTTAAAAGAAATTCACGCCAAATTCATTATTGATTCCAGCGGATACGGGCGCGTTTTACCAAGACTTTTAGATTTGGATACGCCCTCAAAATTGGATCCGCATTCTTCGATATTTACACATGTAAAAGATATTAATAGAGAAGAAGGCGAGGAGGGAACTCAAATTTCATTTGATATTTTAGAAACTGAAGTTTGGCTTTGGGTAATTCCGTTTTCAAATGGAAATACTAGTTTAGGCGTTGTCGGCCCGACGGATTTTATTAATTCGCTTTCAGAAAATAAAGACAATGCTGAGGCTTTGCGAAACGCCATTCAGAAATCAGATTATTACATAAAAAGATTTAAAGGAACTGAATTTTTGTTCGAACCAGTTAAATTGGAAAACTATTCAAGAGCGGTAAAAAGAATGTACGGCGACGGTTTTGCCTTAACCGGAAATAGTTCTGAATTTCTTGATCCGGTTTTTTCATCTGGAGTTGCTTTTGCTACAGAATCTGGAATGTTGGCGGCGAAATTATATTTAAAAGAGTCACAAGGAATTAAAGTAGATTGGGAAGTGGAATTTACACAATATATGAAACGCGGTATTGCTGTTTTCACGACTTATGTTCAGGAATGGTACACAGGAAATCTTCAGACTTTGTTTTTCCATCAGCCGGAAAATCCAGATGTGAAAGAAAAAATTTGTGCTGTTCTAGCAGGTTATGTCTGGAACGAGGAAAATCCTTTTGTCAAGAAACATGATCATGTGATTGCGAATATGGCGTATTTACTGAATATGCAAAAAGAACAAAAGCCCTGAGTGATTCGGGGCTTTTTTTTGGTCGAAAAAATAATTTAACGCATAGAAACATAGATTTTTAGATTTAGGGAAAGAATATAAAAAAGAAACAAGTTTCTTAACGCATAGTTCCTAAGCTTTTGGAATTGTTACTTAAAGTGAAACGCCTTTTTTAACTTTACAAAATCTGTTTTTTTTATGTGTTAAAAATAATTTCACAAAAGGAAATAAAAAAAAGGCTGTCTAATCATCAGACAGCCTTTTAACTTCAAAAAATAATATAGTAAAAATTAATACTACCAGAATTTAACGTACAGTGCAACGATAACTAATAATGTAATTACAATTAAAACTGTAGTTTGTGGTTTTACTTTAAACATTTCAGAGTCAATTTCAAACGCTTTTGGATTTACTTTTGGACCAGCAAAACTGATTCCGATCATTGCTAACATTGTAAAGAAGAATGATAATCCCATACAAATGTGGAACGGAATTTCAAAAGCTCCTTTTCCGTTTGGATAAGCAGTATAAAGTAAAGTTTCATTTCCGAACAACATTGGAGCATATTCGTTGAATAAAACAGATAAAGCAAATCCTAAAATTACACCCACGATAGCTGCAGTTCCAGTAGTTCTTTTCCAGAACATACCAAGGAAGAACATTGCGAAAACCCCAGGGCTGATAAATCCAGTATATTTTTGGATGTAAGTGAAACCACCAACTCCTCCAATTCCTAGTAAATCATTCCATGTAAATAATACAGCTAAAAGCATTGCAGCAAAAACGGCAATTCTACCAATGTTTACTTGTTGCTTTTCGCCTGCTTCTTTTTGGATGTATTTTTTATGAACGTCTAATGTATAAATAGTCGAAATACTGTTTACTTTTCCAGCTAATGAAGCCACAATTGCAGCCGTCAAGGCCGCTACAGAAAGTCCTTTTAAACCTGTTGGCAAGAAAGTCAATACAGCTGAGTAAGCTCCATCTTTTCCTCCAACTAATTGAGGTAAATGTCCGTTTTGGTATAAAACGTAAGCAGCAATACCAGGCAACATTACGATTAGAGGCATTAATAATTTCAACATACCAGCAAATAAAATACCTGTACGAGCAGTTTGTAAATCAGCACCTAAAGCTCTTTGTGTAATGTATTGGTTACATCCCCAATAGTTTAAGTTGATGATCCAGATACCAGCAAGGTATGACATCAAACCTGGGAAAGTTAAATATTTATCGATTTCAAGCTGCGATGAATTTGCAGTTGGTTTTGGGATAATCATTTTGAAATGCTCAGGAGCTTCTCTCATTAAAACTTTGAAACCTTCAATTGCATTTTGACCTACTCCAAAATATTGTCCAACCGTTGTTAAAGCGATATAAGAAGTTACCAAACCTCCAATAATTAAAACCGCAACCTGAATAACGTCAGTATAAGCCACAACTTTCATACCTCCTAAAGAGATGAACAAAGCAAAAACAGCTAATCCAATCATAATTACGTGTAGATATTGTCCGCCTGCAAGTCCGTTGATTGCGACAGCTCCTAAATAAAGGATAGAAGTCAAGTTTACAAAAACATATAAAAACAACCAGAAAACCGCCATAATTAAGGCTGTAGATTCGTTGTAACGTGTTTTTAAGAATTGAGGCATTGTGTAAATCTTGTTTTTAAGATATACAGGAATAAACCAAACAGCTACTATTATCAAAGCAACAGCAGCAAGCCACTCGTAAGCAGCAACAGCAATTCCTAAAAAGAAACCTTCACCGCTCATCCCGATGAATTGTTCAGCTGAAATATTAGAAGCGATTAATGAAGCTCCAATGGCCCACCAAGTTAAATTTCCTTCTGCCAAGAAATAAGCTTTAGCATCATGTTCGTCTTGTTTACGTTTGCGGTAAACGCTGTAACCGTAGGCAGAAACTACGATGAAATAAATAATAAAAACCGCATAATCGGCGAAAGCGAGGTTCTGGTTCATTGTTAATAGTATTTTAAAAAATTAGTATAGGTGATTGTTTGTAAAGTGGTTTTATGAATTCATTTATATTATAATTTCGAAACCTGTTATTTTATTGTTTTATCTTGTTAAAACTAAGATATCTGTTTTTATTTTGTTATTTTTTTATGAAAATAAGAACGAAAGCCAAAAGTATAATAAAATTCGATATTTACACTATCTACAAATGTGTTTTTTACATTTATAATAGATTTATTATGTTAAATTTTAAAACACTTTTGATTTTTGTGTTTTCAGAATCTGTTTTTAAAGACTTTTATAATGTACTTCTGATTGTTGTCTTAAAATCTCGGCACTTTTCTCTGGCGTGATATCGCGTTGTGATTCGCCCAACATTTCGTAACCCACCATAAATTTTTTAACCGTTGCCGATCTTAATAAAGGCGGATAAAAATGCATATGAAAATGCCATTCAGGATGCTCTAAACCATCAGTCGGCGCTTGGTGAATTCCTGATGAATAGGGAAACGAAGTATTGAATAAATTATCATACTTGGTTGTAAGTTGCTTTAGAATTTTCGCGAAAGCGGTAGCTTCTTCAGCAGTAAAATCGGTGATTTTGCCAAAAGCTCTTTTGCTTAAAATCATGGTTTCATATGGCCATATTGCCCAAAAAGGAACTAAAGCCACAAAATGATCATTTTCGATTACAATTCTGTGTCCCAATTTTAATTCTGCCTGAAGATAATCTTCAAGAAGTGTTCTTTTGTTTTTATCGTAATAGGCTTTTAAGCTGTTTTGTGTTTTTTCAACCTGCGTTGGCAATGATGACTGCGCCCAGATTTGCCCGTGCGGATGCGGGTTGCTGCAACCCATCACGCTTCCTTTATTTTCAAAAATCTGAACGTGATTGATGTATTTGATGCTTCCTAAATTAGTGTATTCTTTTTGCCAAGTTTTAATAATGTTTTCGATTCCGTCAATTTCCATTTCTGGCAAAGTCAGGTCGTGTCTTGGCGAAAAGCAAACTACTCTTGAAATTCCTTGTTCTGGTTTTGCTTTAAAAAAAGTGTGTTTGATATCCTCTTCAAAAATAATTTCGTCCTGTTTCATGGCAGCAAAATCATTTTCAAAAACAAAACTGCTGTCATATTTCGGATTGTTCATTCCGTTGGCACGAACATTTCCCGGACATAAATAACAGGTTGGATCGTATTTTGGCAAAGCTTCTGTAGCGATGGTTTCATTTTGTCCCTGCCAAGGACGTTTTGCACGATGAGGTGAAACTAAGACCCATTCGTTTAATAAAGGATTAAAACGTCTGTGCGGATCTTCGTTAATGTCAAAATTTTTCATTGTAATGTGTTGTGGTATTAAAGTAGTTTTGTTCCGTTTGAGATTTTTACATCATAGAATTTTAATTCAATTCCAAATGTATCTAAATAAAGATTTGAAAACTTACTTTTTACCTCATTTTCATGACCTTTTTTAATTAAATTTATAGTACAGCCGCCAAAACCGCCTCCCATTAAACGAGAACCAATTATCGCATCATCAGCTTTTGCAGTATCTACAAGCATATCGAGCTCTTCGCAGCTTACTGCATATTCTTGAGATAAGCCGTAATGCGTTTCAAAAAGCAATTGTCCTAAAAGTTCTATATTTCCTTTGTCAAGCGCCTCGCACGCTTTGATAACTCGGTTGATTTCTTTTACAACAAAATGTACTCTTTTAAAAACGGTTGGATCAAATTTATCCTGAATGCTCAAAAGCTGTTCTTCTTTGCAGTCTCTAAAAGTTTTTACTTGTGGAAAATTTTCTTTTATAATCGCAAGACCTTTTTCACACTCAATTCTGCGAGTATTATATTCAGATGTGAAAAGAGAATGCTTCACGTTGCTGTCCATTAAAACTAAAGAATAATCTTTGAAATCGGCATTATGATATTCAAATTCCAGCGTGTTGCAGTCAAGCTGAATTACTTTATTTTCAAGTCCGTGAACGCTTGAAAATTGATCCATAATACCACAGTTGATTCCAACCCAGTGTTCTGCTTTTTGTCCTAATAATGCTATGTCTTTCTTTTCAATTTTTAAGTCGAAAAGTGCCGCAATTCCGAAAATCATCCCACATTCTAGAGCCGCCGAAGAAGACAATCCAGATCCAACCGGAATATTACTGCTGAAAACGCAATTGAAACCTTCAAAAGCAAATCCGTTAGCTTGAAGTTGTTTGATTACGCCACGAATGTAATTTGTCCAAACGGCATCATTCAATTCGATTTTTTCAGTCAAATCGATTTCAAATTCTTCATTTAAATCGATGGCGATTATTTTAGATTTTTTGGTGTTGTTTTTCTCAAAAGCAAAACAAATTATTTTGTCGATTGCAGCGGGCAAAACGTAACCGTCATTATAATCAATATGTTCTCCAATGATGTTGATTCGTCCTGGAGAAAGAACAATTTTTTGAGGAGCAGATCCAAAGGATTTCTCAAAAAATGCTGTGGTGTTTTGAATTAAAATCTCGTTCATTATTTAGTAATTGTAATAGTATTTTCTTGTAAATTATTTGATGTTGCTTTTAGAACAATTTTCTTTTTAAGATCTTTAGTTTTAAGAACAATCGTTGCAATTCCGGCCTCTGCTTTTACAGGATTTTGTCCAATGATTTCGGCATTTCCTTCACTTAAAGCAAAAGTAACTTCGTTCGTTGCTGTTGGAATAACAGTTCCATTTTCATCAGTAATTTTAGCATAAACAAAAACCATATCAGGAAAATCCGGATTGATTTTTACTGATGAAAGATCATAACTCAACTCAATTTTTGAAGCTTTTGTAGGTGTTTTTACTGTATTTGAAGCCACTTTTTTTCCGTTGATAAATCCTTCCGCACGCAACGTTCCTACTTGAAATGCGCTTACTTTAAAAATAAACGGAGCATGTTCCAGTTTGTCGCTGTTGTTGTTTGAAGTTGGTTTTTGCTTACCAATTAAAATATCATTTACATACAAAGCCACTTCGTCGCAATTGCTGTAAACTGTAACATTCAATGGAGATTCTGGAGTCCAGAAATTGGCAATATTCACCATTGGTCCAGAGAATAATTTCTTATCCAAAACCACATTTGCATCGCGCTGGCTTTGATAAAAATAGTAAGCAAACTTCGGAATTCTGAAAATATCGCTGATTCCAGAACTTTCTATATCTGGACTATAACCGCGATTATAATCAAATATTAACCAGTTTGCTTCACCAATTGTTGATGCGCCTTTTCGGTTTGAATTTGATGATTCCTGAAAATTGTAAGCTTGTTGTAAAAGTCTTTTTTCTCCTGCGGCGCGCAATTGTCTTGACGTTCGTTCTTCTTCTTTTAAATTCGCAAATTCCGTTTGATTGAAACCTGCGTTTTGCGCATAATATTCCCAATCGCCATATTCTGCAATGAAAATTTTACGGTTTCCTTTGTTGTATTTTGTCCAATAATCTGGCGCTTTTGCATGCTGGCGCGCCGGAATAAAGATGTCGTAATTGTCGTTGTCAATCCAGCTGGCGCTGTAATTAGAATCAAGTGGCAATTCTTCTTTAAGTGTTTTTGTCGCTTCTTTCATGAATTCTGGCGACATATTGGTTTCGTTTAATGAAGCTTCCCAAAAAATAATGCTCGGGTGATTTCTATCTCTTCTCGCCATATCGCGAATGTCCTGATAGGCGCTTTTTTGAAATTGTTCTCCGCCAAAAAACTGCCAGCCTGTTAAGCTGTTCATTACTAAAATTCCTAATTCGTCGCAGGCATTCAAGAAAGCTTCGGCATGCGGATAATGAGACATACGAACAAAATCAAAACCTGCATTTTTAATTTTTACCGCATCGCGATATTGCGCTTCGTCTGAAATCGCATAACCTAAATAAGGATATTCTTGATGTTCGTTTGTTCCGGTGATGTAGATTTTTTCGTCATTCAAATAATAACCATCGGCTTTTATTTCTGATTTTCTGATCCCGATTTTTTCCGAATGAGAATCAACAACTTTATTATTCGAAATAATCTGAACTTCTAACTTGTATAAATTCGGATTATGAACCGACCATAGTTTTGGATTTTTAATTGAAATCTTTTGCGTCAAAGTATAATCAGAATTTGCTTTGACCACGAAATTCTCTGATTTAAACTCTAATTTTTTACCCGAATTATCCGTTAAAATAAATTTTAAAGAAGTTGTTTTGTCGCTTTCAAATTCATTTTGCAAATGCACCTGAACAGTTCCCGAAGCTTCAGTTTTGCTGATGTTTTTAAAGTTTGCATAAAGTCCGCCACTTGCTGTTTTATTCGCATTTACAGCATCGGTAATATGTAGTTTTGAAGTCGTAATAAAATATACATTTCTGTAAATTCCGCCATAATAATTAAAATCTAAATCCTTAATCGGTTTTCCAGGCAAAAAGTCAGGATTGTCTTCGTTGTTGACTTTTACTTTGATCGTATTGTCATTATTAGCATTCAAATACGGCGTTACATCAACCGTAAAAGGCAAATAACCACCTTTGTGATTTTTTACTTTTTGATCATTAATCCAAACGTCAGCTTCCTGCATCACGCCTTCAAAATAAATGAAAGCTTTTTGATCTTTTGAAATAGTGGCTTTGAATTTTTTCTGATACCAAGACGTTCCTTGAAACTGTTTTATGACAACTAATTTCTCCAATCTTGCCGTGTGCGGAATCGTTACTTTTTCCCAATCTTGAGCAGGAGTTTCCTCTCTTTTAAATTCCCAATCGGCACCAAAATTTATTTTTGTGCGTGACTGTGCCTGAATTTTTCCGAAAGAAAAAGTCAGTAGAATTAAGAAAAATATGGATTTAAAAATTAATTTCATTTTCTGTTTTTTTAACCATTAAGATATTAAGAAAATTAAGTCTAAGCTTTGTCAAGAGAATTAAGCCAAGCTATAAATGTATTTAAGGCGAACGCAAAACTTAATAATCTTACATTCCACACAAAGCTTAATGAATCTTAATGCCTTAATGGTAAATTTTAATTGTTTAATTGTTTAATTTTTGAAAGCATCTAAAGCCGGTGAAGGTTTTCCGTCAGAAAGCCAAGCGCTTAATTGATAACCGCTCCAGCTTTTTTCACCTTCCGGTTCCCAGTAAATCACGCCCAAACCTTTGTTGTTTGGAACATTTTTCACCGCTTTTATAGTAGCTTCAAGCATTTCTTTAGTGTTTTGAACTAATGTATAATCGCCGCCAACTTCAACAACCATAACTTCTTTATTGTAACGTGTTGCCATATCTTTCAGATTATTTTCTAAATCTGAAATGGTGCTTTTATAATCGGTTTTAAGCCAATATGGGTAATACGACATTCCAATAACATCATATTTTACTTTGTTTTCAGTTGCTTTGTCAAAAAACCATCTGAATTTATCGTTCTTGTTTCCTTCATCAAGATGCACGATCACTTTTATTTTTGCATCAATTGCCTTAGTTGCATCATAACCTTTATTAAGCAATTGCGCCAATTGTCCAAAATTGTCTGTGCTTCCTTCAGGCCAAAGCATCCCACCCGGAATCTCATTTCCAACCTGAACCCATTCTGGCGTAACACCA
The DNA here is from genome assembly GCF_007341385.1 of Flavobacterium daemonense. GTDB lineage: Bacteria > Bacteroidota > Bacteroidia > Flavobacteriales > Flavobacteriaceae > Flavobacterium > Flavobacterium daemonense. The sequence goes on along the minus strand of NZ_VJYD01000002.1, from coordinate 298,949 downwards.
GCTTTTTTCAATAAAGTCAAAACATCATAAGTATGATTGTAAACGTCATTTAAAAGTTCATTAAAGGAATGTTTCGCCCAAGCTGCCGGTTTATTTTGTTTTGAAGGATCTGCCCATGAATCGCTGTAATGAAAATCGATCATAATACGCATTCCCATTTTTTGGGCACGAACCGCCATAACCACAGTTTCTTCAGGACTGCAGTGTCCGCTGGCTTTATCGTCATTTGGGTTTACCCAAACTCTTAAACGAATCGTGTTGATGCCACGGTCTTTCAATAACTGCAGACAGTCTTTTTCTTTTCCGTCGGTATCATAAAATTTGTATCCGGTTGCTTCCATTTGCGGAAGCCAGCCAACATCGGCACCTTTTGCAAAACCATTTTCTTGAGGTTTTGTTTCCTTGCTGTCTTTTGTTGTCGTGCAGGACGCAAATATTGCTACTGCAAAAAGACAAAGTATTAATTTGATCTTTTTCATAAATCTTTAAATTACATTTTCAAATTTATAAACCGTTGTTTGGTTATATTCTTCTCCTTTTTTCAAAATTGAATTCGGGAAATGCGCGTGATTTGGCGCATCTGGAAAATTTTGTGTTTCAAAACAAATTCCGCTTGACGGATGATAATCAGCATTTTCTTTTCCTTTCAAAGTATCAAAACAGTTTCCGCCTACATATATATGTACACTTGGCTGATCGGTATAAACGCTCATTTTTAATTTCGTTTTCGGACTGTACAAGGTTGCTACAACATCATCTGAAGGTTCAATTACAAATGAATTATCAATTGAAGCCGGACAGTTTTTAGGATTTCTAAAATCGAAATCATGACCAGAAACAGGCGTAAATTTTCCTGTTGGAATATTCTCCGAATTCGTCTCCAAAAATTTATCTGAAGCAATAGACATTTCTTGATCTAAAACAGTCGAACCGTGACCATTTAAATTGAAATAACTATGGTGTGTCAAGTTTATAACCGTATCTTCGGTTGTTGTTGCTTTGTATTCTAACTTTAATTCGTTTGCTTCCGTTAAAGTATATTTTAAATAAACCTGCAAAGCGCCAGGATAATTTTGGTCTAAATTTTCACTTAAAAGACTAAAAGTAATTGATGGGTTTTCGCCAGATGTAAACTCAGAAACCGTCCATGTTTTTTTTCCGAAGCCTTCATTTCCGCCATGCAAAGCATTTCCGTTATTATTTCCTGGCAATTGAAATTCTTTTCCGTTTAAGGTAAAAATTCCCTTATTGATTCTTCCGGCATAACGACCAACAGTAGTTCCGAAATAAGGCGCACTTGGCAAATTATAGGATCCTATATAAGATTCTAAAGTATCAAAACCCAAAACAACATCGACCAATTTTTCAACAACAGGAATTTTTATTGAAGTTACAGTTGCTCCATAATTGATTAACTGAACTTTCATTCCTTTTTTATTTGATAATTCAAAAGAGAGAATTTCTTCGTTATCAGGAGTTAAACCAAATGATTTTAAACCAGAATCATCTTGAAAATGCGATATATGTTTTATTTCCATGCTATTTTTGACAAAAGTGAAATTCAAAATTAGAAACATTTTCCTCTTTTACATACCAGTACCTACCAGTTTTTTGTATATTGCGTCAAAATTTTGTTTTCATGAATATTATCTCCATCCAAAACAACATTGGCCTGCCAAAATATAAGCAGATAATTCTTTCAATTGAAAAAGCAATTGACGAAGAAAAATTGGTGAAAAATGATAGACTTCCATCCGTAAATAAAGTTTGTCTGGCTTTTTCTTTGTCGCGAGATACCGTTTTGCTGGCTTATGAAGAATTGAAAAAAAGAGGTATTATTTATGCCATTCCGGGAAAAGGCTATTATGTTAAAAGCGTTGAAACCACTATAAAACAAAAGGTTTTTTTACTTTTTGACGAATTAAATATTTTTAAGGAAGACATTTATAATTCGTTTTTACAGCACATTGGAAAAAATGTTCAGGTCGATATCTTCTTTCATCATTTTAATATCCAAGTTTTTCAAAAATTGATTAATGACAGCAATGGAAATTATACCAAATACATTATTATGCCAACCAATTTGCTTGACACGGCATCTTCCATAAAAACCCTACCAGTAGGTGACGTTATTATTCTGGATCAGACGAATCCCGATTTAAAAGCGTATCCAGCAATTTATCAAAATCATGAGAAAGATATTTTTGAAGGTCTGTTTAATGCAAAAGCAAAATTGAATAAATACAAAAAATTGATTTTGATTTTCCCGGGATTTCGCGAACCTCTTGGTATGAAAATAGGTTTTGAGGCATTTTGTTCAACATATAATTTTGAGTACGAAATCATAAGCGAATTCACCGATGGAAAAATTGAAGTTGGCAACGTTTATATTATTCCAACTGATCGTGAACTGATTCATGTGATTGAGAATGCACGAAATCAGAATTTGAAATTGGGAATTGATTTCGGAATTATTTCTTATAATGAAACACGTCTAAAAAAGATTGTCGCAAATGGTATCACGACAATTTCAACTCATTTTGAAACCATGGGAAAAATTCTAGCCGAAATGGTTTTGAAAGGAAAAAAAGAACAGATCGAAAACAAATCGTCTTTGATCATGCGAAATTCTTTGTAATATTTATCATTGCGAGTTTTTGTTTTAAACACATAGAAACATAGCTTTTAGTTGCTAAAAAAAGGGTTTCACTTGTTTTAAACAAACATAGTCAAACTATGTGAGAGAAATATATTTCTCTTATGCATTCTTTTAATTGCGCTAGAAAAGCTATGTTTCTATGTGTTTAAAATTCATTTTGCAATTGATTAGCGGGCAAAAAACAATTCGCTTTTTTGTGTTTTTATCACAAGAAATTTTCTGATTGTTTGAAAAATCACCATCTTTTTAATTAAAAAAATAAGGAAGCAATTTTTGTTTTTGTGAAATTATTTTACATACATTTGTAAATGTAAATTTTACACTTATTATTTAATTTGTTTTATAAAAAGAGGATACCTAGGAAGAAACTCGTCAAAAAAATAAAACAAACTAGTTTTAATTCACTCACAAAAAAAAGACAAATGAAATTTTTTATAGATACAGCAAATTTAAAAGATATTAAAGAAGCCAATGATTTAGGGGTTTTAGATGGTGTAACCACAAATCCGTCATTAATGGCAAAAGAAGGAATTACGGGAGCGCAGAATATTTTAGACCATTACATAAAAATTTGTGAACTGGTTGAAGGCGATGTAAGTGCTGAGGTAATTTCGACCGATTTTGAAGGCATGATTGCTGAAGGCGAAAAACTGGCAGCATTGCATCCGCAGATTGTCGTGAAAATCCCGATGATCAAAGAAGGCGTAAAAGCGATCAAATATTTTGCAAATAAAGGAATCAGGACTAATTGCACTTTGCTGTTTTCTTCTGGTCAGGCATTATTGGCGGCAAAGGCGGGTGCAACGTATGTTTCTCCGTTTATTGGTCGTCTGGATGATATCTCGACAGACGGAATGAACTTGATTGAAGAAATCAGATTGATTTATGATAATTACGGTTACGAAACTCAAATTTTGGCGGCTTCGGTTCGAAACGTGATGCATATTATCAATTGTGCTAAAATTGGATCAGACGTTATTACTGGGCCATTGAGCGCAATTGAAGGTTTGTTGAAACATCCGTTGACGGATATTGGTTTAGCAACTTTCCTTGCGGATTATCAAAAAGGGAATAGCTAAAAAGTTTTTTCTCGCAGATTCTGCAGATTGAAGAGATTTTTTTATGCATGAATCTGTTAAATCTGCGGGAGATTATTTTCCAAAAAAAGATTAATTAATTAGTTTTTTAATAAGTAGTTTTATTGAAGTAAAAACCCTGAAAGATTTTGGCTTTCAGGGTTTTTTGTTTTTTGAGAATATAAAAAATAAATCTGTGCAAATCCGTTTGATCCGCTAAATCCGCGGGCTAATAATTTACAAATTCAACACAAAATCATTAAGTAATTTTTCTTCATATTTTTCTTTGTTGAAAGTGTACAAGTACGAACCTTTTCGTGACGACCCCATATCTTTTTCATCCAATTTATTCAGAATTTCCAATGAATTAATTTTGCTGATAAAGTTTCGTTTGTCTAATTCTTTGCTCAAAATTGCCTCATACAATTCTAATAACTGCCTCATAGTAAATTTCTCCGGAAGCAATTCGAATCCGATTGGTTTTATCGAAGTTCTGTAGCGAAGCCTTCTTATGGCGTGTTCTACCATTTCATTATGGTCAAAAATCAAGTTTGGTGCATCAGTAATGCTAAACCATTGCGCATGATAATTTTTGATCAGCTCGGTATTATGATTTTCGATATTAATCAAAGCATAGTAAGAAACCGAAATGGTTCTTTCGACAGGATCACGATCAATTTCGGAATAAGCATAAAGCTGCTCCATATAAATATCGTTTAAACCTGTGTAGGTATTTAAAATTCTGATTGCGGCATTATCCAACACTTCATCGCGTTTTAAAAACCCACCAATTAATGACCATTTGCCCTTTTCTGGCTCAAAGTCCCTCTTGATTAAAAGTATTTTTAAACCCTGATTATCGAATCCAAAAATAATACAATCTACTGCTAATAATACTTTATCTGCAGAGCTATAATTGTTTAGCATAAATCAATTTTTTATTGGTAAATATATAAACTTCTTAATATGTTTCATAATTTATTAATGTAGATTTCACACTTAAAGTTAAAATGACCATAAATTACATTGAATAAATGGGTTATAAATTTTCCTTTTTTGAATTAGATTTTTGGTTTTCAAACGTTTTCGGTACAAAAATAAAGTAGTTTTTTTAGAATTTAAGAAAATTTTAAGAAAAACAGCGGTTACTAAAGCAGATTTTTTTTACAAAAATATTTTTTTTTAAACTTTAAATTATTCTAAAACAGCCTATTTATAATTTTTTTCAGAAAGGTGTTTTTTTGATTAAAAAGCGGCTTTTTGACAAAAAGTGTATATTTTACACAAATAACTCTTAAAATAGGTCTTTTTTTTGAAAAAAATATCAATTTATTAATGTTAATTTCACACTTAATTTATGATATGTATTTTTTTTCAGCATTTTTTTTGCCATATTAATTTGTTTTTGAGGTTTTTTTTTAGTTAAATTTACAAATGTAAAATTAACACTTATAATTATACACTAACCAACTTAATTAAACCTTATGATAACAAACCAACGATTATTTTTTTATTGCAACTTTTTGTTGCCAAAAAAAGAATGGATTTTAGCATTAGTAATGCTGCTTTTTTCTGTTAATCAAATGTCGGCTCAAGGCAAAACGATTAGCGGAGTTGTTACCTCGGCTCAGGACAAATTGCCTTTGCCGGGTGTTAATATTATGATAAAAGGAACCAAAACCGTTACCACAACCGGTTTTGATGGAGAGTATTCGATTAAAGCATCTCCAAACGATGTTTTAGTTTTTTCATTTATAGGATTTCAAAACCAAGAAATCACAATAGGAAACCAATCAAAAATTGACCTTGCATTAGGAGAAGATACAAACAAACTTAACGAGGTAGTCGTAGTAGGTTACGGTACACAAAAGAAAGCCGATCTTACTGGTTCTATTGGTGTAGTTGACATGGAAGCGGCTAAGAAAACCGTAACATACGATCCGGCAAAAATGCTTCAAGGGCAAGTTGCCGGTGTAACAGTACAATCATCTGGAGAGCCTGGAGGATTTGTAAATGTGAAGATTAGAGGTATCAATTCGTTTACAAACAATAATCCACTTTTTGTTATTGACGGAATGATCGTTTCAAACCCAAATGACTTTGCGCCAGGCGATATCGAATCGATGCAGGTTTTAAAAGATGCATCTGCGGCGGCTATTTATGGTGTTCAAGGAGCAAACGGGGTTGTAATTATTACGACTAAAAAAGGAAAATCAGGTAAACTGGAAATTAAATACAAATCGCTTGTAGGTTTTCAGAATGTAGCTAAAACTTGGGACGTAACTGACCGTGTTGGTTATCAAAAAATCACATCGGCGGCTGAACTAAATGCTGGTTTGACAATTGCCCCAGGAAATGACCCAAACAGTCCTTCATACATTAAAAATGTGGATACAAACTGGCAAAATGAAGCTTTTAAAACAGGTCTTGTTCAAAATCACTCGCTTACTTTTAGCGGAGGAGCTGAAACTCTAGGCTACAACTTAAATACAGATTATTTCAAAAATACAAGTTATTTGAATTCGCCTCAAGATTACGAAAGATATTCTATGAATTTGAATTTATATGGTAAAAAAGGAAAATTCAAATACGGTTCAAAAATTGGATATACAAAATCAGGTAAAGAAAACTTTAATGAATACAATGGTGGAGAATCTGCAATTGTTGATCTATTAGGAGCGGTTCCTACAATGCCAGTTTACGACCCAAAAAGACTTGGTGGTTACGGTGGAACAGACAACTTGACGCAAAGAGCGATCTCAATGAACGTTATTGGTTACAACAATTTGATTACAAACAACGGGCAAAGAAGCCGTTTTATTGGAGATCTTTGGGGAGAACTTGAAATTGTTAAAGGCTTAAAATATAAATTAGATTTAAGTTACGATAGATTGGATTTTCAAAACAGAAAATTCATTCCGCCAAGTGATTTAGGATGGTATTATATTACAACAAATGACGAAGCTTCTTTAGATGTTGACAATGGAAATCAGCAAAGAACTTTCGTAAACAATTTATTGACTTACGAAATCACTTTAGACAAGCATAAAATCGATGCTTTAGGAGGATGGATTCAAGAAAGAAATGATTATTACAGACATTGGTCAAGAGGTGTTGGATACACTCCAGGCGAAATCAGCCAAATTCAATATGCTGATGCTACAAGTGCTGGTGAATACAAAAATACGCTTACAAATATCTCTTACTTAAGCCGTTTGAATTATTCTTATGATGATCGTTACTTCATTACTGGAAACTTCAGACAAGATAAAACGTCTCTTTTTAGTGAAGACAACAATACAGCAAATTTCTACTCTTTCTCTGGAGCTTGGAAATTAAGCAACGAAAAGTTCTTGCATTTGCCAGATTGGTTTAATACCATCAAATTGAGAGGTGGTTATGGAGAATTAGGAAATAACACACTTGGAGTTTATGCGTATTCGCCAACAATCAACGCTTTTGCTGGTTATGATTTCAACAACACATTAGCTCCTGGAACAACTGTAGTAAGTGCTATTGATCCAAATGTTCACTGGGAAAAAACGGCTACTTCAAACGTTGCGGTTGAACTTGGATTCTTAGACAACGATTTGCAAATTACGGCTGAATACTATCAGAAAAAATCAACAGATTTATTGATTGGAGTTCCGTTGCCTTATTCAACTGGAGCATTCCCTGCAAGTATTACAACAAATGCAGGTGCGGTTAAAAATAGTGGTTTTGAGTTTACAGCAACTTACAACAACAATCACCATGAGTTTAAATACAATATTTCGGCAAACTTAGGAACCTTGAAAAACGAGGTTTTACAGATTGGTCTTGACGGAAATCCAATCTACGGAGCAGCTTCAAAAACAGAAGTAGGAAGATCAATTGGTGAACTTTATACGTATCAAGTTGCTGGAATTTTCCAAAACGCTGCTGATTTAGCTTCATCGCCAACTCAGACGAATGCAGGTGTTGGAGATCTTAAATTCGCTGATTTAAATGGTGACGGCCAAATCACGGATGCTGATAGAAAGTTTATGGGAGTTACAATTCCGAAGTACAGCTACGGAATCAATTTTGGTGCAAATTATAAAAATTGGGATTTCTCAATGTTCTGGCAAGGTTCAGGAGGAAACAAAGTATTCAACGGATTGTATCGTAACTTAATGACAGAACAATATGGAAATCATAGTGTTGATGCATTGAACTATTGGACACCAACAAATACAAATACAAATGTTCCTCGTCCAATTATTGGAGATCCAAACGGAAACGCAAGAGATTCTGACCGATTTATTGAAAGTGGTGATTATATCAAATTGCAGACAATGGAAATTGGATATTCAATTCCAATGCCAAAAGATTTGTTTATTCAGAGAGCAAAAGTATATGTAAATGGTCAAAATTTATGGATCATCAGCAAATACAAAGGTTACGATCCAGATTTTAATTACAATGACGGATTATTTTCTAGAGGATATGATGCTGGATCATTCCCAAATCCAAGAACAATTTCTATGGGTGTTGAAGTAACTTTTTAATCTATCCTAACCAATTAAAAACGAATTAAAATGAAATATAAAGTATTTAATTATATAACAGTTTTCTTTTCATTGGCGCTTGTAACAACAAGTTGCGTTGATAATGAAGACTTGAAGCAAGTGGACCCAAACGTTGAAACCGCAGGTTCATTTTGGAAAACAGATCAAGATGCTATCGAAGGAGTAAACGCCGCTTATGGAAGTTTGCTTACCGATGGAACTTACATGCGAAGTACGCCTTTGCTTTTAGATTTAAAAGGAGATGATACACGAAGCAACAGTCCATGGGGAGCAATGTACAATGTTGGGCGTTTCAACTCAAACCCTACAGATCCTGCTATTTATGGATGGGCTTTTGAAACGTACTATCAAGGGATTTATCGTGCCAACCAAGTTTTGACAAATGTTCCAGCCATACAATTTGAAGATGCGGCGCTTAAAAACAGAATTTTAGGACAGGCTTATTTTTTAAGAGGATTGTATTTGTTTCATTCGGTTAACATGTTTAAAAATGTACCGATTCCAACAGAGATCAAATTATATACGCCACAAAAATCAGAAGCGGAAGGATGGGCTCAGGTTATTGCAGATTTCAAAGCTGCTGCCGATTTATTGCCAACATCTTATGATGGAATTACAGGAATTGACAAAGGTCAAAAAGGACGCGCGACAAAAGGTGCTGCTTTAGGATATTTAGGAAAAGCATATTTGTTTACTAAAGATTTTGCAAACGCAAAAACGACATTTAAACAAGTAATTGATTTAGGAGTTTACTCTTTAGTTTCAAACTATCGTGATAACTTTACTACAGCAAATGAAAACAACTCTGAGTCACTTTTTGAAGTTCAGTTCAGCAGAGATGCAGGTGGGGTTGATTTAGGTTGGGGTGGTACACCGGCTTCTGGCTGGGGAAAAACATCTGCTCGTGCCATTACTTATGCGCCAAGAGCTTTTGGATGGACAGACGTTCAGCCTTCTTGGACATTATTTAATGAATTTCAGCAGGAAAAAACAAAAACAGGAGCAGTTGATCCTCGTTTAGATGCTACGATTTTTTACAATAAACCGGGCGGAATGCAATTGTACGGAAAAGATTTTGCTACTTTTTACGCAACAAGTCCAGCTGATTTGAACGATATCTTCTGCAGAAAATATGAAAACTCTGATGGTCAGTTTGCTGATGAATACGACTGGCGTTCAGGAATCAATGAGCGTTTATTAAGATATGCTGATATTTTATTGATGTATGCCGAATGTCTAAATGAAACAGGAGATACTCAAGGTGCTTACACATACATTCAAATGGTTAGAAACAGAGTGAATCTGCCAGATTTAGCAACGACAAAACCGGGCATGAATCAGGCGCAAATGAGAGATCAAATTGGTCATGAAAGATTCTTAGAATTCCCTCTTGAAGGACACCGTTTTGATGATATCCGTCGTTGGGGATGGTTACAGGATGCTACAAAATTGGCTTGGTTAAAAACAAGAGACGCAGAGTTCAATTCATATGCGCCAGGAAGAGAATATTTCCCAATTCCGCAGTTAGAAATGGATAACAATCCGGGAACAAAACAAAATGATAGTTATTAATATTTATTTGAGTTAGTCAGAATACCTAATATCATGTGAAGGCTTCAAAACCTTCACATGATATTATAACATTAAAACATTATGAAATCGCCATGATTCAAATGAAAAATAATATTAAAGAATGGCGATACCATATTCCAATAAAAAACAAATATTACCCACGTATGAAAAAAGCACTTTTAGTTACCTTTTTAATTGCCATTTGCAGTCAGGTTAATTTTGCCCAAAATCAAACCACAGTTGTTACCATAAAAAATAATGCAGATGCTCCAGTAATCAACAAAAACATTTACGGGCATTTTGCTGAGCATTTAGGACGCTGTATTTACGGCGGATTTTTTGTTGGAGACACTTCAAAAATACCAAACACAAATGGCGTTAGAAATGACATTATTGCTGCTTTGAAAGAGTTGAAAATTCCGAATTTAAGATGGCCGGGCGGCTGTTTTGCCGATACGTACCATTGGAAAGACGGAATTGGACCAAAAGAACAAAGACCTACAATCGTAAACAAATGGTGGGGTGGCGTTACAGAAGACAACAGTTTTGGAACGCACGATTTCCTTAATATGTGTGAACTTCTTGGAGCAGAACCATATTTGTCAGGAAATGTTGGAAGCGGAACCGTCCAGGAATTAGCGGATTGGGTTCAGTACACCAATTTTGGAGGTAAAAGTCCGATGAGCGACTTGCGTCGAAAAAATGGAAGAAAAGAACCTTGGAAAGTGAAATTCTGGGGAATTGGAAATGAAGCGTGGGGATGCGGAGGAAATATGACAGCCGAATATTATGCTGGCGAATACAGAAAATTTGCAACTTTCATGTCGGATTGGGAAAACACTGGAGGATTGACTCGAATTGCATCAGGTTCAAATAGTGCCGATTATAATTGGACAGAAGTTTTAATGAAAAACATTCCGCTGAATATGTTAGGCGGACTTGGAGTGCATCATTACGCTGTAATTGAATGGGCTAAAAAAGGAGATGACAGAGATTTTACCGAAGAAGGTTATTTCAAAACCATGAAATCGGCTTTAAAAATGGAAGAGCTTGTAACAAAGCATTCTGCCATAATGGACAAATACGATCCTCAGAAAAAAGTTGCCATGATGGTTGACGAATGGGGAGGCTGGTACGAAGTAGAAAAAGGAACAAATCCTGGATTTTTATATCAGCAAAATACAATGCGTGATGCTGTTTTAGCAGGAGCAACATTGAATATTTTCAACAATCATGCAGACAGAGTTAAAATGGCAAACTTAGCACAATGTGTAAATGTTTTGCAGGCTGTAATTCTAACTGACAAAGCAAAAATGATTACTACGCCAACGTATCATGTAATGAAAATGTACAGCGTGCATCAAGACGCAAAATTATTGCCAGTAAGTTTTACTTCTCCAAACTATACATTTAACGGAGAAACACTTCCTGCAGTTTCAGCGTCAGCTTCAAAAGATAAAAACGGTGCAGTTCATATTTCTTTGGTAAACATTGATGCTAAAAACAAAAACAAAATTGAAATTGATGTAAATGATCTTGGTGTTAAAACGTTCACAGGAATAGTTTTAACATCGGCTAAATTACAAGATTACAATTCTTTCGATACACCAAACAAAATTGTTCCGACAATTTTTAAAGGTTTCGAAAACAAAAAAGGAAAACTTGAAATCATAATTCCTCCTTTCTCAGTTGTTGTTTTAGAAGGAAAATAAAAAAATATAAAGATGAAAAAATCAAATTCCATTTTAAAAACAGTGCCGTATATCGGAATGTTTTTAGGCGCGTTATTGGTATTCGGCTGTTCAAGTGACAATCCTGATACACCCGTAACGCCAGATCCGCCGGTGGTGGTTGATCCGCCAGTGGTTACGCCAGCATTTCCGGGGCCAACTTATGCTGATAATTATACTTCAATTTCAAGTTGGGGAAGCAGATCGCAATGGAATTTGGCTAACGTTCATGATCCATCGGTAGAAAAATCAGGAGAATACTATTATATGTACCAAACAGACGCTTCTTATGGAAATGCGCACGAAGGCAATGGACATTTTTTCTACAGAAGATCAAAAGATTTAATCAATTGGGAATTCATGGGATCTTCGATGACAACAGCTCCGTCTTGGGTAAAAGATTCTTTGAACAATAAAAGAGCAAGAATGAATCCGGCGCTTCCTCCAATTACAAATCCGAGTTACGGATATTGGGCGCCTTGTGTTCGAAAAGTCGGAAACAAATTCAGAATGTATTATAGTATTGTCGTAACAAATCCAATTACAGGAACAGATACCAATACATCTTGGTCGGAGCGCGCTTTTATTGGCTTGGCTGAAACAGATGATTTGGCTTCAAACAATTGGGTAGATAAAGGAATGGTCGTTTGCTCTGAGCCAGACGGCGTAAAAAGTTACGTTCGAAATGGCGGAAACGATTGGGATGCTTATTTTAAATTCAACGCCATCGACCCAAGTTTTATTCAGACTCCAGAAGGCGATCAGTATTTGATTTATGGTTCTTGGCATTCTGGAATTGCAGCTTTAAAACTGAATCCAGCAACCGGAAAACCAGATAAATTAAAAACTATTGACGATTATGGAGTTCGAATTGCAGGACGCGGAAACGTAAGCACAAATCGCTGGCAAGCACTCGAAGGACCAGAAATTATCTATAATCCAGACACACAATATTATTATTTGTTTTTGGCTTATGACGAATTATCGGTTGCTTACAATACTCGTGTAGCACGTTCAAAAAGTATTTTAGGCCCTTATTTAACCATCAGCGGAAGCAGCATTACAACCGGAGCAGAATGTTTTCCGATGGTGACACATCCTTATCAATTTAAAAATCATACAGGTTGGGTTGGATTTTCGCATTGCGCCGTTTTTCAAAATCCAGATACTAAACAATGGTATTATGCTTCACAAGCTCGTTTACCGGAAGGTGTTCCAGGAATTGCCGTTTCAAATGCCGTAATGATGGGGCATGTTCGCGCTATTCAATGGACAGAAGATGGCTGGCCAGTTGTTGAAGCAGAACGTTACGCGGGTGTTCCAGCAACAACAATTACCGACGCAAATTTTGTTGGAACTTGGGAGCAAATCACAATGAATTACCAATACAAAACCATGCAAAAAGCAGGAACAATTTATTTGACTGCCGATAAAAAAGTAAGCGGTGATGCAAACGGAACATGGTCATATGACAGCACGAAAAAAATCTTAACAGTAAACGGAGTAAAATGTAATGTTTCTGATTCTTGGGATTGGGAATTAGCAACCAGAAAAGTAACCTTGAGTTATTCTGGATACACAGCAGCTGGATTGCCAGTTTGGGGTAAAAAGATAAATTAAAGTTTATGCCACAGATTTCACAGATTAAATGGATTAAAATAGATCTGCTCAATCTGAGAGAGAAAAAATAAGCCACGAATTAAATTCGAGAAAATTAGTGCAATTCGTGGCAAAAAAATCAAGCCAAAGACTATAAAAAATCATTTTAATCAATTTAATCTGTGGCAAAAAATAAAACCATAATGAAGAACCTATTTGCAAGCCTTTCCATTTTGTTTTTATCGATAGCAGGAACTGCACAATCGGTAAAATTCAATAATCCAATTATTAAGGATCAATATACAGGCGATCCGGCAGCATTAGTCTATAAAGACAAAGTCTATTTATACGCCGGTCATGACGAAGCGCCTAACGATTTTAATTTTTATAAGATGAACGAATGGGTGGTGTATTCTTCATCTGACATGAAAAAATGGGAATCGCATCCAGTTCCGTTAAAAGTAACCGATTTTAAATGGGCAAAAAGCGATGCTTGGGCTTCGCAGGTAATTGAAAGAAACGGGAAATTTTATTGGTATGTTACGGTTGAACACGGAACAATTCCTGGAAAATCTATTGGTGTTGCTGTTTCTGATAGTCCAATTGGGCCTTTTAAAGACGCATTAGGAAAAGCCTTGATAACAAATGACATGACAAAATATACCGATATAAGCTGGGACGATATTGACCCGACGGTTTATATTGATACTGACGGACAAGCTTATTTGTTTTGGGGAAATACCTCTTGCCATTACGCCAAATTAAAAGAAAATATGACTGAAATAGATGGAGAAATTCATCATATCGATTTACCACATTACACTGAAGCACCTTGGATTCATAAACATAAAGACTGGTATTATTTGTCGTACGCCTACGAGTTTCCTGAGAAAATTGCTTACACGATGAGCAAATCAATAAATGGTCCGTGGGAATTCAAAGGTATTTTAAATGAATTGGCCGGAAACAGCAATACAAATCATCAAGCAATAATTGATTTTAAAGGACAGTCGTATTTTATTTATCACAACGGAGCTTCAATTCCACATGGCGGAAGTTTCAGAAGATCAGTTTGTGTCGACAAATTATATTATAACAAAGACGGAACAATGAAACGAGTTGTAATGACTTCTGAGGGAATTCAGTAATTAGTGTTCAGTGTTCAGGTTTTTAGTGTTCAGTCAAAGTCGCAGTTTACAGTTTCGCTTATATGATCTAAAAAGTTTTCAGTAAAACAAAAAACTTAAATTTACTTATATCACTTATATGGTTTACAAAAACATAAAATATACAATTTCTGGTTTTTTGATGCTGATTGCTTCAGTTTCATTTGCGCAGGAAATTGTAGTTCATGATCCAGTTGTCATCAAACAAAAAGACACCTATTATTTGTATTGCACTGGAAACGGAATCAGCGTTTTCAGTTCAAAAGATTTAAAAAAATGGGACAAACAACCTCAAGTTTTTGCAGAAAAACCCGTTTGGGCAGATGGCGTTGCGGCCGATTTCAAAAACCACATTTGGGCGCCGGATATTTCGTTTCATAACAATGTGTATTATCTGTATTATTCAGTTTCGGCTTTCGCCAAAAATACTTCGGCGATTGGCGTTGCGACCAATACGACTTTAGATCCAAAAGACAAAAATTATAAATGGGTTGATCAAGGAATTGTCATTCAATCACAACCCAATCGTGATATGTGGAATGCCATTGACCCAAATTTAATCTTCGACGAAAACAATACGCCTTGGTTGGCTTTTGGATCTTTTTGGGAAGGATTGAAAATGGTCAAATTAAATTCAGATTTAAAATCGATTGCTCAGCCACAAGAATGGCATACGATTTCAAAACGTAAAAGAACTTTTGAATTAGTCGATTCTGATCCTGGAGACGGCGCGCTCGAAGCTCCTTTTATTTTCAAGAAAAACGGATATTATTACCAATTTCTTTCTTGGGATTTATGCTGTCGCGGAGAAAAAAGCACTTATAAAGTTGTCGTTGGAAGATCAAAAAATGTAACCGGACCTTATGTTGATAAAGACGGAAAATTATTGACAGAAGGCGGTGGAAGTATCGTAGTTCAAGGAGACGAAAATTACTTTGGTGTAGGCCACAATAGCGCATATACGTTTGATGGTAAAGATTATATTTTCTATCACGCTTATGAAAAAAAATCAAACGGAACGCCAAGATTAGTCGTTAAAGAAATGCAATGGGATGCCAATTTATGGCCCGTTTTAAAATAGAATAAACCAATAAAATGAAGAAATACAATTTACCAATTTTAGCGATTTTCATGTCACTTCTGATTTTGGCTTCCTGTAAAGAAACCAAAAACAAAGAAGTTCAAGCAAGCGATAAAACGTCGGCTTTAAAAGCGGGTTACAAAATCGAACCCGTTAACATTCAAAATGTGAAACTGAGCGATAGTTTTTGGTTGCCAATTATCAAAAGAGTCCAAGAAGTTACGATTGCTTATGCCATTCAAAAATGTAATGAAGAAGGTCGTTTTGAGAACTTTTTAATCGCAGGAAAACAAAAAACGGGAACAGTTAGAGGCGAAATGCCTTTTGATGATACTGATGTTTACAAAATTATTGAAGGTGCATCGAATACCTTAATTTCTGCTCCAAATCCGAAATTAGAAAGAGTTTTAGATTCGTTGATTGCCATTGTAAAAATTGGTCAGGAAGAAGATGGTTATTTGACGACTTGGCGAACCATAAATCCGGCAAAACCGCCTGCAACTTGGGTCCCGGTTATTGAAGGAAAACGTTGGGAATCACTGCAAATTAGCCACGAATGCTACAATGCCGGACATTTAATCGAAGCAGCCGTTGTGCATTATGAAGCGACAGGAAAAAGAAACTTTCTTGATATTGCCATCAAAAATGCCGATTTGTTTGTGAAAACTTTTGGCGATGGTCCGGGTCAGGTAAAAGGTGTTCCGGGACATCAAATTATTGAAACAGGTTTGATTAAATTGTATCAAATTACCGGAAAAGAGGATTATTTGAAATTGGCGAAATACTTTTTAGATAATCGCGGAAATCCGAAAAATCATAAATTATATGGCGAATATGCGCAGGATCATATGCCGGTAATTCAGCAAAATGAAGTAGTTGGCCACGCTGTTCGTGCGGTTTATATGTATGCAGGAATGACGGATATTGCTGCGATGACAAAAGACAAATCATATGAAAATGCCGTAAATAATTTATGGAACAATATGGTGAACAAAAAAATGTACATCACAGGCGGCATTGGTTCCAGACATGACGGAGAAGCTTTTGGAGCCAATTATGAATTGCCAAATCTTACGGCTTACAATGAAACCTGCGCTGCGATTGGCGATGTTTACTGGAATCACAGACTGCATAATTTATACGGAAAATCGGAGTATTTTGATGTCATCGAAAGAACGATGTATAACGGATTAATTTCTGGAATTTCATTGACCGGAAAAGAGTTTTTCTACCCAAATGCCCTTGAAGCCGATGGCGTATATAAATCAAACAGAGGTTCTTGCACGCGTCAGGCTTGGTTTGACTGTTCTTGCTGTCCTACGAATTTGATTCGTTTTATTCCGTCAATTCCGGGATTGATTTATTCAAAAACAAATGATGAATTATTTGTAAATTTATATGCCTCAAACAGCGCTTCTTTCAAATTAGGAAAAACCGATTTACAGATTTCACAACAAACCGGTTATCCTTGGAACGGAAAAGTAGCAATAGCTGTTAATCCAAAAAAAGAAAGCCAATTTACTATCAAACTTCGTGTTCCGGGCTGGGCAAGAAACGAAGTTTTGCCGGGAGATTTATACACTTATAAAAAAGCCTCAACTCAAAAAGCAACCGTTAATTTAAACGGAGAACAATTAGCTATTCAATCTACAGATGGATATTTTTCAATTACAAGAAATTGGAAAAAAGGAGATAAAATCACGCTTAATTTCCCAATGGAAGTTCAGGAAGTGGAAACCAATTCAAAAGTTGAGACCAATAAAAATAAGGTTTCTTTAGAATACGGACCAATTGTTTACGCGGTTGAAGAAATTGACAATAAAACCAATTTTGATCAAATCAATGTGGCTCCCGGAGATAATTTCAAAGTAAAAAAAGAAGCGAATTTATTGAATGGCGTTAACGTGATTGAGAATTCAAAATTCAAAGCAATTCCATATTATTCATGGTCAAACAGAGGCGTAGGAAAAATGAAAGTTTGGTTAGATTATAAGAATTGAGAAAATAGAGAAAAGAAGCAAGAAGCAAGATTTAGCAGGTTGAGGTAAAAGAAAAAATCTGCTAAGTCTGCGAGAAACAAATATTTAAACACATAGAAACATAGATTTAAATGATTATAAAAAGAGAATAAAACAAATCTAGATTTGCACACATAGCTATGTTTGTTTAAAAAAATGAAATGCCTTTTTTAATCATTTAAATCTATGTTTCTATGTGTTTTAAAAAAATAAAGCCAAAGTTTAAAAAATAAAAATCCGTTTTTATCCGCGTTTTCACTTTAGTGAATCAGTGTCATCCGCGTACCATAAAACACATTAATTATAAAAAAATGAAGTCCAATTTAATTACAAAAATTACCCTTTGCGGTTTATTGCTGAGTAGCGTTTATGCATCGGCACAAAAAAATAATCTTCAAGTTGATGTTGCAAAAACAGTAACTAAAATTCAGCCAACGATGTACGGTGTGTTTTTTGAAGATATCAATTTTGCTGCAGATGGTGGATTGTATGCCGAAATGATCAAAAACAGATCTTTCGAATTCCAGTTTCCGTTAATGGGATGGAATCAGCCAAAAAGCGACCGTCATAAATTAAACACCGAATCAGGAATTGCAAATGTGATTCAGTATTCTCAAAAAGGAACAAATCATAATTATTGCAGAGTAACAATTAATGATGCAAATGGTTATGAATTGATTAATGAAGGCTTTAGAGGAATGGGACTTAAAAAAGATTTGAAGTACAATTTGTCTTTGAAAGCATCAAATATTTCTGGAAACATTTCAAAAATTAAATTCCAATTTATTGACAAAAACAATAAAGTTTTAGGCGAAACTTCTGTTGTACCAACATCAAATGACTGGTCAAATTATTCGGCTCAACTAACATCAAATGCAACAGAAGCCAAAGCAAAATTAAAAATCACTTTTGAAGGAAATGGCGTAATTGATTTAGATAATATTTCATTGTTTCCAGAAGATACTTGGGCAGGAAGAAAAAACGGACTTCGTAAAGATTTAGTGCAGTTATTATACGATTTGAAACCGGGATTTTTGCGTTTTCCTGGAGGCTGTATTGTTGAAGGAAGAACTTTGGCAGAACGTTACCAATGGAAAAAATCAGTAGGAAATGTGGAAGACAGAGAAACTGCAGTAAACCGTTGGAATATGGAATTTTCGCATCGTCCGGCTCCTGATTATTTCCAAAGTTTTGGTTTAGGATTCTTTGAATATTTTCAACTTTCAGAAGATATTGGCGCTTCTCCTTTACCAATTTTAAGCTGTGGGATGGCGTGCCAATTTAATACAGGAGAATTAGTTCCAATGGATCAAATTGATCCTTATGTTCAGGACGCTTTAGATTTAATCGAATTTGCAAATGGCGATGCAACTACAGCTTGGGGAAAAGTAAGAGCTGATATGGGACATCCAAAACCATTCAACCTAAAATTCATTGGAGTTGGAAATGAGCAATGGGGACCAGATTATATCGAGCGTTTCAAAGTATTCCAAAAAGCGATCAAAGCAAAATATCCAAACATCACAATTATTTCTGGAACAGGACCTTTTCCTGAGGGCGATTTTTACGATTATGGCATGAAAGAATTAAAAAAATTGAATGCAGAAATTGTTGACGAACATTATTATAAAGATCCAGCTTGGTTCAGAAAAAATGTAACGCGTTACGATAATTACGATCGTAAAGGACCAAAAATCTTCGCTGGAGAATATGCAGCGCAAAGTGTTGCAATTGCTAGTCCAGAAAACAAAAACAACTGGGAATGTGCTTTCTCTGAAGCCGCTTTCATGACTGGAATGGAACGTAATGCTGAGGTTGTTCAGTTGACTTCTTACGCGCCATTATTGGCTCACGTTGATGGCTGGCAATGGACACCAGATATGATTTGGTTCAACAATTTACAATCATACGGAACGCCAAATTATTATGTTCAGAAATTATTCTCTAATAACAAAGGAACCGATTTAATCACTATTACAAAAGATGGAAAAGCAGTTACAGGTCAAAATGATTTGTTTGCATCGGCAGTAAAAGATGTGAATTCTAAAGAAGTGATTTTGAAAATTGTGAATGCAAATGCTGCTTCTCAAAATGTTTCAATTGATTTGAAAGGCGCAAAATTAGATTCAAAAGGAACAGCGATTGTTTTAAAAGGAGATGGAATAAATGATGAAAATTCTTTTGAATCTCCAACTAAAATTAGTCCGAAAGAAAGCGAATTTAAAGTAAGCGGCAACAAAGTTCAATATGATTTTCCAGCATATTCAGTAACAGTTTTAAAAATTAAGATGAAATAATCGCAACAGAATAAATGTAAAACTAACGTTTATTTTCTGTTTTTGTCATAATGGCTTGTTTTGATGCATTATTTGTAAAAATTCAAAGCTCCATTTTTATTAAGTGTTTATTGTACACTTATAAATGAATTATAATTATATTTGTCATTATTAAAAATGAATTTCGAATGAAAAATTACGTTATAGGATTGGACTACGGAACAGATTCTGTTCGAGCGGTGCTTATCGATACTGAAAATGGGCAGGAATTAGCATCGAATGTTTCTCATTACAAAAGATGGAAAAACAAACAATATTGTGACGCATCAATAAATCAGTTTCGTCAGCATCCTTTAGATCATATAGAAGGATTAGAAATCACCATTCAAAATGTTATAAAAGAAAGTAAAGTTGATCCGTCATTGGTTCGCGGAATTTGTATTGATACAACTGGATCTTCTCCAGTTCCGGTTACAAAAGACGGAACGCCATTAGCATTAACTAAAGGTTTTGAAGAAAACCCAAATGCAATGATGGTGTTGTGGAAAGATCATACTTCGATTAATGAAGCAAACGAAATCAATGAACTGGCAGTAAGTTGGGGAGGTGAAGACGTTACAAAATATGTAGGCGGAATTTATTCATCAGAATGGTTTTGGGCAAAAATCCTTCACATTGCAAGACAAGATGAAGCGGTTAGAAATGCAGCGCATACTTGGATGGAGCACTGCGATTTAATGACCTATTTGTTAATTGAAGATAAAGACTTAAAAACGTTCAAAAGAAGCCGTTGCGCTGCAGGACATAAAGCAATGTGGCACACAGACTGGAACGGACTTCCTCCGGTTGAATTCTTAGAAAAATTACATCCGTATTTAGCACAACTTCGCGGCAATTTATACGATGAAACCTATACATCAGATTTAGTTGCCGGAAATTTAAGCAAAGAATGGGCAGATCGTTTAGGACTTTCTACAGGTACAGTTGTAGCTGTTGGAACTTTCGACGCGCATTCCGGAGCTGTTGGCGCTAAAATTGGCGAAAACACTTTAGTTCGTGTTATGGGAACTTCAACTTGTGATATTCTGGTTGGTTCTTATGATGAAGTGGGGACAAAAACTGTTCGTGGAATCTGCGGACAAGTTGATGGTTCTGTAATTCCAGGATTTATTGGTTTAGAAGCAGGACAATCTGCTTTTGGCGATTTATTGGCTTGGTACAAAGAACTTTTAATGTGGCCGACGGAACATTTATTAGGTTCTACGTCACTTTTAAATGACGCTCAAAAAGAGCAATTAAGAGAAGAATTCAGCGATAAATTAATTGTGGAGTTAACTAAAGAAGCAGAGAAAATCCCAGTTTCAGAAAGTCTTCCAATTGCTTTAGATTGGATCAACGGACGTAGAACTCCAGATGCAAATCAGGAAGTAAAAAGTGCGATTTCGAATCTTTCATTAGGAACAAAAGCGCCTCATATTTTTAAAGCTTTAGTAAACGCTATTTGTTTTGGAGCGAAGAAAATTGTAGACCGTTTTGAAGAAGAAGGCGTAAAAATCGACAGCGTAATCGGAATTGGCGGTGTTGCAAGAAAATCTCCTTTCATCATGCAGACATTGGCTAATGTTTTAAACAAACCAATTAAAATTGCAGCTTCAGACCAAACTCCAGCTTTAGGTGCAGCGATTTATGCAGCAGTTGCAGCAGGAATTTATCCAAATGTAATCGAAGCAAGTCAGAAAATAGGAAGTGATTTTGATGGAGAATATTTCCCTCAATTAGACAAAGTTGCAGCTTACAATAAACTGCTTGTCGGGTACGAACAATTAAGTGCTTTTGCAGATCCAACCATTAAAATATCTCAAAATGAGTTCTCAGTATAAAGATTTAAAACAAGAATGTTACGAGGCCAATATGCAGTTAAATGCATTGAATTTGGTGGTTTATACATTCGGAAATGTAAGCGCCGTGGACAGAGAAAATGGTGTTTTTGCCATTAAACCAAGCGGTGTTCCTTATGAAGATTTAAAACCCGAAGATATCGTAATTGTCGATTTTGACAACAACATTATCGAAGGAACTATGCGTCCGTCATCAGACACGAAAACGCATGCTTATTTATACAAAAACTGGCCAAATATTGGTGGAGTTGCACATACACACGCAACCTATTCTGTGGCTTGGGCGCAGGCTCAGCAGGATATTCCAATTTTCGGAACTACCCATGCTGATCATTTAACAGCTGATATTCCGTGCGCGCCGCCAATGGCAGATTCTTTAATCGAAGGAAACTACGAACACAATACCGGAATTCAGATTTTGGATTGCTTCAAAGAAAAAAATCTTTCTTACGAAGAAGTAGAAATGATTTTGATAGGAAATCACGGTCCGTTTGCATGGGGAAAAAATGCTGCAAAAGCGGTTTATAACAGTAAAGTCTTAGAAGTTGTGGCAGAAATGGCATACTTGACTTTGCAAATAAACCCAAACGCACCAAGATTAAAGGATTCATTAATAAAGAAACATTACAACCGTAAACACGGAAAAGATTCGTATTACGGACAGTAGGAGTTTTGTTTCAGGTTTCAGGTCTTTTTTGTTTCAAGTTGTTGGAACGTGAAACCTGAAAGCTGAAACAAACAAAAAAAAACAATAAAATAACAAATCGAGTTTTCAGATTCCAACAACCTGAAACCTGAAACTTGAAACAAAATAAACAAAAGAATGATAGATATATCTCAAAAAGAAGTATGGTTTGTAGTAGGAAGCCAGGAATTATATGGTGAAGAAACACTTAGAAAAGTAGCAGAACATTCGCAGATAATTGCAAAAGGATTAGATGCTTCATCTAGTATTCCGGTGAAAGTAGTTTACAAAGATGTGGTGAAATCTCCATCTCAAATATTAGATGTTTGTTTGGCTGCGAATTCAGAGAAAAACTGTATCGGAATTATAGCTTGGATGCACACTTTTTCACCAGCAAAAATGTGGATTGGCGGTTTGAGTATTTTGAAAAAACCATTATGTCATTTACATACACAATACAACGCTGAAATTCCGTGGGGATCTATCGACATGGATTTTATGAACTTAAATCAGTCGGCACACGGAGATCGTGAATTCGGTTTTATTATGTCAAGAATGCGTAAAAAACGTAAAGTTGTTGTGGGACATTGGGAAGACGAAAGAGTTCAGAAAAAATTAGGAATTTGGTCAAGAGTTGTTCTTGGTTGGGATGAACTTCAAAACCTAAAAGTAGCTCGTATTGGGGATAATATGCGTGAAGTTGCCGTTACAGAAGGCGATAAAGTAGAAGCTCAAATTCGTTTTGGGGTTTCAGTAAACGGATTCGATTCTTCAGATGTTACCAAACATATTGAAAAAGTAACAGACAAACAATTAGCTGATTTATTAGCAGTTTACGAGTCTTCTTATACTTTGACTGATTCTTTAAAAGAAGGTGGCGCGCAAAGAAGCTCTTTAGCGGAAGCGGCAAAAATTGAATTAGGTTTAAGAGCTTTCCTTGAAGAAGGAGGTTTTGGAGCTTTTACAGATACATTCGAAAACCTTGGTGTTTGGAAACAATTACCTGGAATCGCAACACAAAGATTAATGGCCGATGGTTATGGTTTTGGTGGAGAAGGAGACTGGAAAACCGCTGCAATGGTAAGAGCTTTAAAAGTAATGAATATTGGTTTGGAAGGCGGAACTTCTTTCATGGAGGATTATACGTACCATTTCACCCCACAAAAATCATATGTTTTGGGATCGCACATGTTGGAAATTTGTCCTTCTATCGCTGACGGAAAACCTTCTTGCGAAGTGCATCCTTTAGGAATTGGCGGAAAAGAAGATCCAGCTCGTTTAGTATTTAATTCGCCTGCTGGAGATGCAATCAATGTTTCTTTGGTTGATATGGGAACTCGTTTCCGTTTAATTGTAAACGAAGTTGAAGCGGTTAAACCAATGGCTGAATTGCCAAAATTACCAGTTGCAAGAGTTCTTTGGGATTGTAAACCAAACCTTGATATTGCAGCTACAGCTTGGATTCTTGCTGGAGGAGCGCATCACACGGTTTACAGCCAATCAATTACAACAGAATATATGGAAGATTTTGCAGACATCGCTGGAATCGAATTATTAGTAATTGATGAGAAAACTACAGTAAGAGATTTCAAAGATAAAATCAACGCAAACGAAGCGTATTATCATTTGTTTCAACACGGACTTTAATCTGAGGGACTAAGATTCTAAGTTGCTAAGGTTCTAAGTTTTTGTTACTTTTAAACTTGTTGAGCAAATTACAACGCAGATAAAACGGATTTGCTACCGCAAAAGCGCAGATAAAACAGATTTTAAATTAAAAAAAATCCGTATAAATCCGCGTCTTCGCGAAAGCGAATCTGTTTTATCCGCGTCTAAATAATAAGCCCGGCAGATTACTTTTAACTTCTAACATTTTACAAAAAATATCAATTATGAAAGGATTAAAACGTTACGTTTTCGGAATTACACTTTTAGGTTTGGCAACGCTTTCAGTTCAATGTAAAAGCGATAAAAAAGCAGATACAGAAAAAGTTGCCACTGAAGGAAAAGATTTAGTTTCAATTGAAAAATCAGAATATGGAACTACTGCAAAAGGCGAAAAAGTAGAAAGCTATAAATTGAAAAACCAAAATGGGATGGAAGTTGACATCATCACTTTTGGTGGAAGAATTACAGATTTGAAAGTACCAAATAAAGAAGGAGTTTCTGAAAATGTAGTAATCGGATTTAATTCTTTGGCACAATATGAAAAAGAAAATCCTTTCTTCGGAGCTTTGATCGGAAGATATGGAAACCGAATTGCAAAAGGTAAATTTTCATTAGATGGAAAAGAATATCAATTAGCGATCAATAATGCGCCGAATGCTTTGCATGGTGGTCCGCAAGGATATTTTAATGTTGTTTGGAAAGCCGATGAAGCAAAATCTGGAGACACAGCTTCTTTAAAATTATCTTATGTAAGTAAAGATATGGAAGAAGGATATCCAGGAACTTTGAAAGTTTTTGTGACTTATACTTTAACGAATGACAATCAATTAGAGGTTTTGTATGAAGCAACTACAGACAAGAAAACAGTTGTGAATTTGACACAACATTCTTATTTCAATTTATCTGGAGATTTTACAAAAACAATCTTAGACCACGAATTGACTTTAAATGCTGATAAATTAGTTCCGGTAGATGCGACTTTAATTCCGACAGGAAAATTAGATGATGTAGCTGGTACTCCTTTCGATTTCAGAACTCCAAAATTAATTGGAAAAGATATCAATGCTAAAAACGAGCAGTTAGAAAGAGGAAAAGGTTACGATCACTGCTGGGTATTGAACAATCCTGAAAAAGGAAAAACAATTATTGCAAAAGTGTATCACGCAGCAAGCGGAAGAATTATGGAAATGACAACAGATGAACCTGGAATTCAGTTCTATTCTGGAAATTTCCTTGACGGAACTTTACCAATGCGCAATGGTGGAACTTATGCACACAGAACAGGATTATGTCTAGAAACAGAACATTATCCAGATTCTCCAAACCAGAAAAATTTTCCAACAACGGTTTTAAATCCGGGAGAAAAATATAAAACTAAAACTACGTTTAAATTCTCGGTGAAAAAATAGTTTTAGAATTTGTTTATTAGTTTAGTAATTCTCTAAGAAACCTCGAAAGCTTAATACTTTCGAGGTTTTTTTATTTGTAGAAGTACTAGTTAAAATAAAGAGTTCGCTCATTTTTGTCATTTCGACGAAGGAGAAATCTCCATGAGTAACTCCGCAATGAAGAACCCAATCTTTGTCGAGCTTCTTACGAAGATTTCTCCTTCGTCGAAATGACAATATTGTGCTTAAGCTTCAAATCTTCGCTACATTTAATAGTAACTTTGTTGTATTAAAAAAGAAGGCAAAATGAAACATCTATTCAAAGCAGCGCTAAATTGGACTTCAAAAAAAGAAGAAGATTCAACTTCAAAAATTTTCAGCAAAACTCATCAAATTAAAATTGAAGGAAAACCAGTTTTAGATGTTTCAGCGGCAAAAGCTTTCAAAGGCGATCCAACATTATATAATCCTGAAGATTTATTGCTGAGCAGTTTGGTTTCCTGCCACATGATGTCTTATTTATATATCTGTTCTCAAAACGGAATAGAAGTTCTCGAATATTCTGACAATGCCGAAGCAACACTCGAAGTTTCTCCAGATGGAAGCGGACGATTTGTTGAGGTAAAATTATTCCCGACGGTAAAAATTTCAAATCCCGACCAAATTGAATTGGCTTTAGAGCTACATTTTAAAGCAAATCAATTGTGTTTTATTGCTAATTCTTGCAATTTTCCAGTTTCGCATGAGGCGAGTTGTGAGATTTGAATTATGTAAATAAATACAAGATTATTAGTTTGGAGCTATAATGATATTGTTTGTCTTAAATAATTATATTCAACAGGGAAAAGAAATCAATAATTATAAAAGTATTTGTGAAATTTTGATTAACTATGTATTTAATTATCAAATCTTTAATTTATGGATTCAGAAGAATTGAAAGTAATGAAGTTAAGCATAATGGTACTTAGCTTTAAAATTAAAGCCTTGCAAGATTGTTTAACTAGTGATCAGAAAAGAGTCTTTGAGTCTTCTTTGGAAGAAAGCAAAAACATGATTCGCGGGAAACTCGAAAATTCCTTAAATCCCGAAGAATTTGATCGATTATTTGAAGCTCTTGATGCTGTTTAAGCGTTTGGTTTGTCTATTTGTACTGGATTTAAAAAGCGTTTTTAGCTTCATTGTTGCCAAATATAATTAGCCTAAAAAGTAAAAACCTCTGAGAATCAAAAGATTTCAGAGGTTTTAAGTACCATTTACGGTTGAATTGTCGAATTTATTCGTTGAAGATTTGAAGAAACTTTCACATGCATACAAGCTATTGACTAGAGATAACAACTACTAGAACAATACGGTCACTCTGACCAATAAAATATTCACACAAACTATTTACAATTTATTCCAACTCAATTATGATTGTGGATAAATATTTTATGTCCGAAGGAACTTTTCCAATTCTCGGACATATTTATAATAAAATAACATATCAGAAGGGAATTTAAGCAGTTCCCTAATAGATATGATGCGTTTAATAAGAAACTAAAATGCAACAAAATGAATACGTAACAGTAAAAGAAATTAGTACAAAATATGAAATGTGTACTAGAAATGTTAGAAGAATAATCAGTAGTCTAACAGACAATTGTAGCGAAGCTATGCTATACAAGAATAAAAATGGTGAATGGATGGTTCACCATTTATTGGTGCCGAAGTTCAAACCTCAACGAACTAGAAAGAACAAATACTATGCTCTCAGCATCGACCCGTGTACAGATTATAGTAAATCTGACATCGATGTGGTGATGAAATTTGCTTATGAACAAATGGGTGACGATGTACTAGAGATTAATTATGTAGTAGAGCAAAAGAAGAGCAACAACCTAAATCACTTACATTGTTATGTAAAATGCTCAAATAAGAAGAAACTAATCAATTGCTTCAAATTAGGATTCAGTCAAATAAGCTATCATGAGAGTGTCGTCTTTGACTTAAACGGTTGGAAGGATTACATAAAAAAGGACGGTGGCCAGATAATAACGTTAAAAAAATTAAACTAAACATGATAGAAATTAAAGACTTTAAGTACAATCCAAAGCTTCGTAAGATGTTGGTGAATTACTGCGTTAGAACTTATGAAGAAGATGCGATTTTAGATGATTGGCATTTGATTCAGGAGTATAATCTTTTGAAAGAGAATAACGAGCTCCATTTTCTTTTTGAGGAGGAGTATTTGATAAATTACCTAAAGGATGGAAGCAATAGCAACGGATGATAAAATTAGGTTAAAGCAAATGCAAATCTCTATTGAGAACGAACCGCATCGAAAACAAGAGTTACAAAAACAGTTACAGAAGTTACAATTGGAAAAGGAAATCGAGCAGATAAAGAAGAGAATAGAGCAGTTGGGGTGACGCACCCCGTCCTGCTATTTGGCAACATGTAGCCTCGTTACCGCCTAGCATTTTTTGCTTTTTTTGGTTTGAAATAGTGCGGGTTCGAATAGGTGCTCGAATTTTTTTTCAGATTTAATGTTCCTATTTGTACCTAGATTAGCCTGTATTTGCTCTATAGGTGTATCTGAAAAAACTGGCTTTAGGGCTTAGAAAAAGGCATTACAATCATGTGGTGCGTCAATGTTTTACGAAAAATCCTCTCATAATCTGGGAGGATTTTTTTTGCTATGCCACCATTTTTTTGATTTTTTGCACAGTACCGCTACTTTTTCCAGTTAGTTTCATGGTGTTACGGACTGATTGACCTTGCTTTAGAAATTTCACAATATCTGCATGTTCGGCTATTAGTTGCTTCGGCTCTTTCTCTGAGCCAACTTTGCGTCCTAGCTTTCCTCCATTACGGATAAATTTGTCACGACCAGAGTTCAGACGTTCCTTAATCATCGATAATTCTAGGCTTGCGAAAGTCGATGCAATGCTAAGCATCGTTTGAACCATACCGTTGATTTCACCTGATGGTAGAAGAGTATGCAGTTTGAAATTATCAATAATGATATTGATTTGGTTTTCATTGCATTTTTCTAAAAATAAGGCGAACGAGGAAATCTTGCGAGAGATTCTTGAGATTTCTATGGCAATGATGTGTTTTACACCATTTTTTATTGCGTAATCCAAAATCTCAGCATTTACCTCATCATTTTTGGTTCCAGACTTGTAGTAAGTAAACTCTTTGACGATTTCATACTGATTTCCGTAATTAGAAATTAGCTCTTGAGATTGACGTGTAACGTCTTGACGATTCTCATTTGTTGAACAACGGGATATGATGATTGCTTTTTCCATATTCCAAAAGTCCAGGTATTTCGGCACATGGCAAAATAAATCAAAGAATATTTTTGATACAATAATGTTGTATCGGTGTGTAGTTGTAACAGATATATTTTGATACAGTTGAAATTTTGATACGTTCAGTATTGAACCAAGTGCTCAGAGGTAATTTTTATGATTAAAAATTCTTTATATTTGATAAACGAGAAAACCTAAAAAAGCTTCATAAATACAACAACCTTAAAATCATGAGCAAGCACAATTTTTTACTCCAAGAAGTTATTGACGAATTGATAAATACAGACAAGACTCTTCAAGGACCATTAATGAAGCTAAATTATTTTGGACGATTAACAAAAAATCAAAAGCTTATCGATTTCACAACTAAGGAAATGAAAGGTTATGAAGTAGAAGACGAAGTGCCTAAATACCGAGAAACAATAGCTAAGTTGTTAGTCACTGCTCAATCTTATTATGTAGATTCTCAAGAATTAGAAATTCCAATATCTGCAATTAAAGAACTAAGGAATAGATTCACTTACGTAGGTGTTAGAGACGGAATAGCAACAGTTGAGAAAATGGCTAGAGATATGGAAGAAAAGGGAAATAAAGAATTTTATAAGCCATTGCCTTTAGAATTACTGCATTTTGTTCAACCTGTACTGAGAGAACTTTACAAAACAAATCCACCACTAAGCGCAACGGGTTCTAGACTTATTGGCAATGGAAATATTTTTTTAGATATTCCAAGTTCCATACGAACAACATTGTTGGA
The DNA here is from genome assembly GCF_007341385.1 of Flavobacterium daemonense. GTDB lineage: Bacteria > Bacteroidota > Bacteroidia > Flavobacteriales > Flavobacteriaceae > Flavobacterium > Flavobacterium daemonense. The sequence goes on along the minus strand of NZ_VJYD01000002.1, from coordinate 269,530 downwards.
GTTAGTTATGGCTATTGCTGATGAATTTGGATATGATGTTGAAATTAGCGAATTTAACAATACAAAAATTAACAATACAATAAACAATTATATGAGCACAAACATTACAAATACTGGCGATGGTAACGTTATAAATACTGGAAACGAAAACAAAATTTCAAATTCAAACTCAATACGAAAAGGAGATTTAGAGTCATTAAAAACGGAACTTACAAAACTAGGGATTGATTCTGAAGATGTAAATGACTTAGCAGAAATAGTACAATCAGAAAGCCCGAATGAAGATAAGACTTTAGGTGAAAATGCTATGAATTGGATTTTAAATATCAGTAAAAAAGCATTGAATGGAGTTGGAAAAATAGCAACTGGAGTTTCTTCAAATTTACTTGCAACTCTGATAAAAGGATATTACGAAATAAATTAAATACCTCCATTGAAAGTTTGGTTAGATTTGGTTGAAATTACAATACATCTCAATGAATAGATTTGAAACAAAAACAGGGTTTTCAATAGAATTAATAAACTGGAGGCTTGAATACAGAGGGACGCACGAGGATTTACCACTCTATGAATCATTGGGTGGTGAAGTAACTGCAATTGCTATTGTAGATAAACCTGCTGTTGGATTAAATTCAATAGCTGAAGAAGAAACTAAAATGTTGTACGGAATAGTTATGCAACCTGACTTGAGAATATTTCGGAACATGGGACCAAACGGACCAGAAAACTGCTATTGGTATTTTTCAGCAGAAACAATTGAAATGCTACAACAAAATTTTAAAGGTGAAATCAAAAATGGGCACTAGCATGTAAGTGGTTAGAATAATGTCTACATTAAGTTGCATATTTCGATTAAAATTCGTACCTTCGTGTATATCACTTAGAAAGATATAAGCTGACTCTTTAATCAGTCCTTTTTAGCGATATTACTCAGAACCGCATGAGGGCAGTTTTTACTGTTTAGACGATAACTTATATTTCCACTTTGTTCTTCAAAAAGTGGTTTCAGCACATACACAAAATTACATTATAGGCATTTATGCCTAATCAGCTATTTGTTCCATTTCGTTTGAAATGGCACTTCTATGCGTAAAAATTTATCTAAATCAGTTTATGAGACAGATTTGGACGTGGTCCTGCTGTGACCAAAAATAAAGAGAATTCTACCGTCAAATTAAAAAATCGGAAAATGACGACTGAGAAACAAAGTGTTAAGTCTAACTGAATGCAAAAAAATATTAAATAAAAAAGGAATAAGCTATACAGATGCAGAAATAGAAATTATCAGAAATGTACTGTATAAACTGGCAGAGGTGTGCCACAATCAGCTCAACAATAAAATCAAAGAATAAAAGATATAAAAGAATAGAACATGGAAAATTCAAAAACAAACGTAGTTATTTACTGTCGTGTAAGTACAGACGAACAAGCTCAAAAAGGTTTTAGCTTGGATTATCAAGAAGAATCATTAAAGAGATACTGTGATTCAAGAAACTATAATATTGTCAAAGTTTACAGAGAAGACCACTCTGCTAAAAATTTCAATAGGCCTGAATGGTCAAAGTTGAAAACTTATGTAAAATCCAATAAGAAAGAAATACATAAGGTTCTTTTTGCTAAATGGGATAGATTTTCAAGGAACGTGGAGCAAGCGTTAACCGTATTGAGAGAGTTTGATTCAATAGGAGTTGAATTAAATGCGACTGAGCAATACTTAGATACGAGTAATTCAGATAATAAAATGGTGCTAGCTATTTATCTAACCGCTGGCGAGGTCGAGAGAGATAAAATTTCTAGTAGAACAATTGCGGGTACTTATCAGGCGAAAAGAGATGGCTATTTTGCAGGAAAAGCTCCGTTTGGGTATAGTAACTTTAGGGATGAGCAAAAAAAATCCACTCTTAAACCTAATGATTATGCTTGGTTGGTGAAGCGAGCATTCAAAGAGGTTGCTATGGGAATAGAGCCTGTTGAGACGATAAGGAAAAAGCTAAGGCAAGATGGAATGGAGTTGAAGAAAAGTGCTTTTAGCGAGCTTCTTAAGAACATTGTGTATATAGGTAAGATAAGAGTTCCTGAATTCAAGAAGGAGCCAGCAATGGTAGTTGACGGTAAACACGAGGCTCTAATTGATTTGGAGACGTTTAATAAGGTTCAAGCTGTATTTAGAGGAAAAAGATGGTATGGTATCAAGCCAAGTCATAAGAATCATGACTTTCCAATGCGTGATTTTTTAACTTGTAAGGTTTGTGGTGGTCAGATAACTGGTAGTAATTCTACAGGTAGGACAAAGAAATACGCTTACTACCATTGCAGGAATAAATGTGAAACAAGAGTCTCGGTTCATGATGCTCATCTTAAAATCGCAAATATTCTGACTGGTTTGCAGATAAATGACAATATCAAAGAATTGTTTTCGGTTGTTTTAAAAGATTCGGAGTCTCAAATCAATGGTGACAAGAGTAGTCAGCTAGAAATGAAATTTGAGGCTCAAAGAGCTTTAAAATCTCAAATTGAAAATGCAGAGGATAAGCTTATAAGTGGTGACATTAGCAAGGAAAGATTCGAAAGTATAATCGAACGTATCAATGGAAAGTTAAGTGTTGTGAACAATGAAATTGAGGTTCTTAGTGCTAAGACAGATTCAATGAAAACGTTTGTGGATTCAGGTCTTGAGTTGCTTACTAACATGGATAGGTTGTTTCATAATGGAGATTATGATGAGAAAAGAATTGTAGCGGGTTCAATTTTCACTCAAAAACTAATTTTTGGAAATGATGATTGTCGAACCACTCAAGTTAATGAAGTAATCAACGTTTTGACTAGAAATAGCAAGGGTTCGGAAAGGCTTAAAAAAGAAAAAGCTGTCAAAAATGACAGCTTTTCCGTTAAAGTACCCGGAGCCGGAGTCGAACCGGCACGGTTTCCCACAGGTGTTTGAGACCAGCGCGTCTACCAATTCCGCCATCCGGGCTTAGCAGACGAAAAAACAACTAATAAATCAGTTATTTTAACGCAATAGAATAAGTAATTATGATGTCATAACTGTGCTTATTCCTTTAACACGGTGCAAATGTAAAAAATAAAATTAAATGAACTACTAAAAATACTTAATTTTTTCCTTTCAGTCTCCAATAAATTTTATAAATTTGCACCTCGTTAAAACGACGCACACACAACTAACTACATCCGAGGCATTTATGCATCTTTTGCTTTAAGTAGAAAATAAAGTTAAAATGTAGAAAAGCAGCGGAGCAAATACAACAAATTATAATGTCGCACCTAGAACCAGAAGCTAAAATTTTTGCTTGTTCACAAAGTGTTTATCTTGCAGAAAAAATTGCAGAACAATACGGAATTCCGTTAGGAAAAGTAACGATGTCAACGTATAGCGATGGAGAATTTCAGCCATCTTACGAAGAATCAATTAGAGGTTTACGCGTTTTTATCGTGTGTTCAACTTTTCCATCGGCAGATAATTTGATGGAATTGTTACTAATGATTGATGCTGCAAAACGAGCATCAGCAAGACATATTACAGCTGTTATGCCTTATTTTGGTTGGGCAAGACAGGACAGAAAAGACAAACCAAGAGTCCCGATTGGAGCTAAGTTAGTAGCTAACTTATTGACTGCAGCCGGAGCAACAAGAATCATGACAATGGATTTGCACGCAGACCAGATTCAAGGATTCTTTGAAAAACCAGTAGATCATTTATTTGCATCTACAATCTTTTTGCCTTACGTGCAGAGTTTAAAGTTGGAAAACCTAACGATTGCATCTCCAGATATGGGAGGATCAAAAAGAGCTTATGCTTACTCTAAGTTTTTAGAATCAGATGTAGTAATCTGTTACAAACAAAGAAAAGCAGCCAACGTTATCGACACTATGGAGCTAATTGGTGAAGTAAAAGGTCGTAACGTAATCTTAGTGGACGACATGATCGATACAGGAGGAACTTTAGCAAAAGCTGCCGACCTAATGATCGAAAAAGGAGCGCTAAGCGTAAGAGCAATTTGTACTCACGCTATTTTATCTGGCGGTGCATATGAGAAAATTGAAAATTCGAAATTAACAGAATTGATCGTAACTGATTCAATCCCGTTAAAGAAAGAATCAAAGAAAATAAGAGTGGTGAGTTGTGCGCCTCTTTTTGCAGAAGTTATGCACATGGTGCACCACAACAATTCCATTAGTGGAAAATTCATAATGTAAAAGCTATAAGCTTTAGGCAATAAGCCGTAAGCTATTAGAAATTACAAAAAAAGCCTAAAGCCTATGGCCTAAAGCTTAAAGCAATTGAGAATATTTATTTAATAACTATATTTTTTTACAATGAAATCGATTACAATTAAAGGATCAGAAAGAGAAAGCGTGGGCAAAGTGTCAACTAAAGCCTTACGTAATGCTGGAGCGGTTCCTTGCGTGTTATACGGAGGAAATCAAGCAGTACACTTCTCAGCAGACGCTGCAGCGTTCAAAAACTTGGTTTACACTCCAAACGCACACACAGTTGTGATTGAGCTTGGAAAAGGAAAATCATTCAATGCAATTTTGCAAGATATCCAAGTTCACCCAGTTACTGACAAAATTTTACACATTGACTTCTTCCAATTATTTGATGATAAAGAAATCACAATGGAAGTTCCAGTTAAAATCGTTGGTACATCTAAAGGTGTTCTTGCGGGAGGTGTTTTACGTTTGAACCAACGTAAATTAAAAGTTAAAGCATTACCAGCAAATCTTCCTGATTTTGTTGAAGCAGACATCACTCCACTTGAAATGGGTAACAAATTATACGTTACTAAAGTTGGAAAACCAGAGTACAAAATTATGCACCCAGACAACACAGTTGTTTGTCAAGTAAGAATTTCTCGTGCTGCTATGAAAGCTGCTCAAGAAGCTGCAAAAGCTGCAAAAGCTCCTGCAAAAGGAAAGAAAAAATAATTTTTTTCAACTCTATACAAAAAGCCTCAATCTTCCGATTGGGGCTTTTTTTTGAGGTTCTGAGATGTTGAGGGGCTATCCCGAAGCTTCGGGACTAAGGTTTTTTACTGCGTAAGAGCTTCGACTCCGCGCAGTCTGACACGCTTAATATTTGTCAGGCTGAGCGGAGTCGAAGCCTTTTACAAGCAATTATCTAATTGCTTTTTTAGAAGCAGAAATTCCTCGTTTTCAGTAGATGTGACATTCCTGCCATCCGCTATATCTTTTCATCCGCTAAAAAGCGGATAAAAAGGATGCCGCTTCTGTCAGGGCTAGCCAGAAAAAGTCTTTTTCATAAGATTGTAAGTTCTTGTGATTCTCGGGTTTTAAGAGAAAATCAACATAATCATCGAGAAATACTTTTGTAAAGGATTATAATAAAATCCGTGTAAATCAGCGTTTTTGCGATAGCAAATCAGTATCATCCGTGTGCTTTTCTTAGTGTACTTTGCGTAAATCCTTCGCGCTCTTTGCGGTTAAAAATAATTAGTCCTATTTTTGTCAAATGATAAAATGGATAACAAAACTGTTTTCATCAACACCAAAAGAAGAGAACATAGAAGACAATATGAAGAAATATTTAATCGTAGGTTTAGGAAACATAGGGGCCGAATACGTAAACACGAGACACAATATCGGATTTAAAGTGCTGGATTTTTTAGCGAGAAAAGAAGGTTTGTCTTTCGAAACCGTAAAATTGGGAGCTTTGGCGGAATATAAATTTAAGGGAAGAACTTTTTTTCTTTTAAAGCCAAACACTTACATGAACTTAAGTGGTAAAGCCGTAAAATACTGGATGGATAAAGAAAATATTCCGTTAGAGAACATATTTGTCATTACCGATGATTTAAATCTTCCTTTCGGAACTATTCGCATCCGAAAAAAGGGAAGCGACGGAGGTCATAACGGCCTCAAAAACATCAACCAAATATTAAACACGCAGGAATACACCCGCTTTAGATTCGGAATTAGTGACGAATTCAAAAAAGGACAGCAAGTTGATTATGTTTTAGGTGATTGGGATGAAGATGAAAAAGCAAAATTGCCAGAACGTTTAGAAGTAGCATCTGAAATCATAAAATCTTTTGGGACAGCCGGATTAGAAAATACAATGACAACTTTTAACGGAAAATAAAGATTTACAAGTATTTAACGTTTAAAAAATCAATTTATCGATTAATTTAATTTAATTATAACGAAATAGTATTTTCAATTCCAAAGTTAAATGTCTAAATTTGGAATAAATTATTATAAACCATAAAAATCCTAATATCATGGCTTTTGAATTACCACAATTACCATATGCATATGATGCATTAGAACCACATATTGATGCTCGTACAATGGAAATCCACCATACAAAGCATCACAATGCATATACAACAAATCTAAACGCTGCAATTGCAGGAACTGATTTAGAAGGAAAAACTATTGAAAATATCTTAATCAACTTAGATAAATCTAACGCTGCAGTTCGTAACAATGGTGGAGGTTTCTACAACCACAATTTATTCTGGACAGTAATGTCTCCAAACGGAGGAGGATTACCAACAGGAGATTTATTAGCAGCAATCGAAGCTTCTTTTGGAACTTTCGAAGAGTTTAAAGCAAAATTTGCTAAAGCTGGTGCTACACAATTCGGTTCAGGATGGGCTTGGTTAACAGTTCAAAAAGGCGGAAAATTAGAAGTTGTAGGTACTCCAAACCAAGATAATCCATTAATGCCAGAAGTTGCTGGTCACGGTGGAACTCCAATCTTAGGAATGGATGTTTGGGAGCACGCTTACTACTTAAACTACCAAAACAGAAGACCAGATTATATTGAAGCTTTCTTCAGCGTAATCAACTGGACAGAAGTTGCAAGAAGATTCGCTTTAGACAAATAAGAAGATAGAGTAAAGAATAAAGAGAAAAGACGGACACATTCGGTGTTCGTCTTTTTTTTTATCTTTTTTTTTGGCCCTTTCTCTTTGTTCTATTTTCTTTATTCTATTCTCTAGAAAAAGAAAAATAAAAAAGGCGGAATCTCTTCCGCCTTTTTTGCCCCAAATCTACCATAAACTTAACCTACTAATGTTATGGTTCAGTAAATGTATGATGACAATATTTTAAAAAAAACTTTTTTAGACGAATGGCAAATATATCCGATGAAGTAAACTGTGGTTTGAGTGAATAGTGAGTAGTGAGTAGTGAAAAGTGATTAGTGAATAGTAATTATTGATTAGTGTTGAGTAAAAAGTGATCAGTAAAAAGTAAATAGTTGTGTTTCTTTTTTTTTTGTCTTTGCTCTTTCTTCTTTTTACTAAAAAAAAAGGAAAATAAAAAAGGCGGAATCTCTTCCGCCTTTTTTGCCCCAAATCTACCATAAACTTAACCTACTAATGTTATGGTTCAGTAAATGTATGGCGACTATATGTTTTAAAAAAAAATTTTAGATGAATGGTCAATATTTTCGATGAAGTGATGCTAGGGGTCTGTTTTGTAATTACTTATCTGAATAAAATAAAAAAGGTGGAATTACTTCCACCCTTTTTGCCCCAAATCTACCATAAACTTAACCTACTAATGTTATGGTCTTCCAAAAGTATTGTAGCTTTTCATTTTTACCAAACAAACAGGATGAACGGCAAAAAAAACCGATGAAATGCACAAATTAACTTTTTCTTAGCGTTTTCTTAGTATGCTCTAGCGTCTTTTCCTTCGTAAAAATTCATAAATGCACGATTTACAACTCGGTTTCCGCCTGGAGTTGGGTAATCTCCGGTAAAGTACCAATCGCCTAAATTTTTAGGACATGCAATATGTAAATCTTCTACTTTTTGGAAAATGATTTTTACTTCAGCATTGATTTCTGGAGAGCTTAACATTTCTGCAATTTTATCTGAAATTTCTTCTGGAGTAAATTGATCGTAGATCGCCGTAACATAATTTACAACATCTTTATCTGCGAAATTTTCTTGCGCTTTACATTTCGCGTAAACTTCGTCAACTATATGATATAAGTTTCTTTCTTTTAATAAAGTCAGTGCGGCTCTAAAAGCAACAAGTCCTTCTAGTTTTGCCATATCGATTCCGTAACAATCTGGATAACGAATTTGTGGTGCCGATGAAACAATTACAATACGTTTTGGATTTAAACGATCCATCATTTTAATGATGCTCATTTTTAAAGTTGTACCACGAACAATACTATCGTCAATAATAACCAGATTATCTTCTGGTTTGATTACACCATATGTAACATCATAAACGTGTGCCACTAAATCGTCACGGCTGCTGTCTTCGGTAATAAACGTTCTAAGTTTAGCATCTTTAATGGCAACTTTCTCAGTACGAATTTTTACAGCAAGAAGTTCTTGAAGCGTTTCAGTAGTCAGTGTGTTTCTGTTTTCTAAAATATAATTGTTTTTTCTCTGATTTAAGAAATCCTGAGCCGCTTCAACTAAACCATAAAATGATGTTTCGGCTGTATTCGGAATATAAGAGAAAACGGTGTTGTCAGTATCGCTGTCAATTGCGTTAAGAACTGCAGGTAAAATTAATTTACCTAAATTTTTACGTTCTTGATAAATCTCAGCATCACTTCCTCTTGAGAAATAAATTCTTTCAAACGAACACGCTTTTTTAACGGTTGGTTCCAAGATTTGATTCATGGTAACTTTTCCGTTTTTCTTGATGATCAAAGCATTTCCTGGGTCGATTTCCTGAACGCTTTCAAAAGGAACATTAAATACCGTTTGAATAACTGGTCTTTCAGAAGCTACGACAACTACTTCGTCATCTTGATAGAAGTAAGCTGGACGAATTCCGGCTGGATCTCTAAAAACAAATGCATCACCATGACCTAATAATCCGGCCATTGCGTAACCTCCGTCTAAGTTTTTAGCAGAACGAGCTAAGATTTTTGCAATATCCAAACGCTCAGCAATTACCGGTGAAGCTTCTCTTTTAGAATATCCTTCAGCTTTGCAGTCTTGGTACAATTGCATTACTTCTTTATCTAAAAAGTGACCAATTTTTTCCATTACCGTAACAGTATCCGCCATTTCTTTTGGATGCTGTCCTAATTCAACAAGATTTTCGAAAAGTTCTTTAACATTTGTCATATTAAAGTTCCCTGCCAAAATCAAGTTGCGGTGCATCCAGTTGCTTTGACGCAAAAATGGGTGAACACTTTCGATGCTGTTTTTCCCGAAAGTTCCGTAACGAACGTGTCCTAAAAACAATTCACCTACATATGGAATTTCAGATTTTATTTTGTGAATATCATCAGCAATTTCAGGTCTTGCTTTTAATTCCTCGCTGATTCGCTCATTGATTTGTTTAAAAACATCTTGAATTGGCTGTGCGTGATTCGAACGAACTCTGCTGATGTAACGTTGTCCAGGTTCAACATCCAATTTAATGCTTGCAAAACCAGCTCCGTCTTGTCCACGGTTGTGCTGTTTTTCCATCATTAAATACATTTTCTGAATTCCGTAAAAAGCAGTTCCGTATTTTTCTTTATAATATTCAAGCGGTTTAAGAAGTCTAACTAAAGCTATACCACATTCGTGTTTTAAAGCGTCGCTCATTTTTTTTGTTTTTTTGTGTGTTGTAAGTTGTGTGTATTAACGTAATAAAAAAGCCCCGTTTTACCGAGGCTCTTAGGCATTATATTTCTATGTCAAACTGAGTTAACGACTTAAATTGCTGTAATCGAATCGCTACTTCGGCTTTGCTTAACGTTTCCATCCTTTCAGTTCCAAATTTTTCTACACAGAATGAAGCTAAATTTGAACCGTAAATAATTGCATTTTTCATATTGCCAAACGAAATGTTTTCGCTTTGCGCAATAAATCCAGAAAAACCACCTGCGAAAGTATCTCCAGCTCCAGTTGGATCAAAAACATCTTCTAGAGGCAATGCTGGTGCAAAGAAAACTTCTCTGTTGTGGAATAAAAGCGCTCCATGTTCTCCTTTTTTGATCACCACATATTTTGGTCCCATTTCTTGGATTTTAGAAGCTGCTCTTACTAATGAATATTCGCCAGATAATTGTCTAGCTTCTTCGTCATTGATTGTAATAACATCTACACGTTTAATAACGTCTAAAAGTTCTGGAAGAGCACAGTCCATCCAAAAGTTCATTGTATCTAAAACAACTAATTTTGGTTTTTTCTCCATTTGATCTAAAACACTGCTTTGAACTAATGGATGCAAGTTTCCAAGCATTACAACATCAGCATCTTTGTAGTTTTGAGGAACTTTTGGCTGAAAATCAGCTAAAACGTTCAGTTCCGTTACAAGAGTGTCTCTAGAATTTAAATCGTTGTGGTATAAACCGCTCCAGAAAAAGGTTTTTCCACCTTTAACAATTTCGATACCTGAGATATCAATATTTTTTGAAGTTAAAAGATCTAAATGTTCTTGTGGGAAATCATCACCAACTACTGAAACAATAGCCGATTGCAAGTTAAAAAATGAAGCTGATAAACCAATGTACGTTGCAGCACCACCTAAAATTTTATCTGTTTTTCCGAAAGGAGTTTCAATCGCGTCGAAAGCAACTGTTCCAACAATCAATAATTTATTCATTTTATGAATTTCGAATTAGGGTGCAAAGATACTCTATAAGTTACAATATTGCAACGGTTTAGGTTCTCAAAATTTTCTTAAAAAAAGAATATCGATTTCGGGGTTAAAACTATTGTAAATGAGTGAATTATATTGAAATATTTTGAGTGATTAAAATACGATTATCAGAATTAAATTGCAATATTTATTTTGAAAAAACTTCCGGATTTTATTTGAGTTTTCTAAAAGATGAAGTTTTTCTTTTTCCGCTTAAAACGCCCAAAACCATAATATGATTCTTTTTCAATTTAAAAATAATGAGCCAAGTTTTGTAAGTTGCTTCTCTGTAAATTTTAGATTTAGTTGGTAGATTTTCACACTCAGAATAAATTAAGGGATTTTCAATGATTTTATTCATTGCTTTGTTTATTCCGTTACCAACTTTAATAGCATTTATAGGTTGATGTTTTTCGAATGCGATGTAATCAACAATCTCTTCTAAATTTTGGAAATAGTTCTCGGAAATATCTAACGTATATTGTTTTGTATCTTCAATTTTTTTTCTTCCCATTTCTCATTAAACTTTTCTAAAGACATTGTTTTGGATTTTTCGGCATTTTCTATCCATTTCACAAAGTCTTCTTTGGACAAATTACTTTCAATTTGATCAACTTCATTTTCGAAATCAATCGATACTTTCAGTGATTTTCCAACATAGTTTTTTGGAATTTCAAAAGAAAGATTGACAATTTTATCCTTAGGAGTAATGGTTTTTTGTATCATTTTTTATGATTTAATGAACTTTACAAAAATACAATAAATTAAGTTATAATAAGTAGTATATTTTTTTTAATAATCTTACAACTGGTACTTCTTATCAAAATAGTTTTTTAGAAAACTTAAAATATATTTTAGTAACTGTTAGCGATAATGCCTCTAGTTTTTTTGCTTATGATTTTTTGATTTTTCTACATTTTTAATCCAATTGATTGCATCTTTCATAGGGTCTTCATCGTTTGAAAATGCTGTGTTATGACCCAAGTTTGGAAACAATTTATATTCGTAATGTTTTCCTTTTGATTTTAACTCATCAAGATATTCGATTGATAGCTTCGCAGGAACTTGAATATCTTTACCGCCATAAATCCAGAATCCTGGAATTGATAATTTAGCAAGGATATCTTTAGGATTTGTGTCAATAAACTCATATTTATCTGGGTCATGGAATACATGTTTTCTTGCTTCTTCTTCTGAGTGCGTATCCCAAAATTTTTTATCTCCATTGGTATAAAATTGAAATCTCAATTGTTCTTTAACGGTAATAAGAGCGCCGCTAAATATGGTCATAAATTGGACTTTCTTATTTTTCGCAGCAGTCAATGGAATTATCCATCCGGCTTGACTACCACCTATTAAACCGATTGATGTTTTATTGTTTGATAAGGATTTAGATAAAGTATTTACAGCAGCACTTGCATCTAAAGACAAAAGATTAAGGTTTGCGAAATCAACATTGTTAGTTCCTACTTCGGGTCCTGCATATACGCCACCTGATTCTCCGACGCCGCGTTTGTCGTATGTCAAAACTGCAATTCCATTGTTGGCTAGGGTTGTAGCAAAGTCTATCATTCTTTTTTCCTGCCCAGATCCATGAACGATCACAACGGCCGCCTTTATGTTGTTAGGTGTAAAAACGGTTCCGGCGAGTGAAATTCCTTCACTTACAAATTTTATTTCTTTCGTAGTAAAGTTCGGTGGAAGTGCTGATGCATAACCAACAACAAAAAACAGAAATAGTAAGAATGAACAGATGGATATCTTTTTTGCTTTTAGCATGCTTTTGATTTTAAAATCTTACAATTGATACTTCTTGTCAAAATAATTTTTCAAAATCCCAACCTGAATTAAAATCATAAAAGGAACAACTAAAATAGCATACAATAAAGTTTTTGAAATATGAATTCCAGAAACAATTGCCGAGATTTTATCAGTGTATGATTTTCCTATTTCTAGATTGTTTTGGGCTCCCGCAAAAAAGACATTATAAGCAATTAAAAGAGCCAAAACAACTCCAATAAAAATCCATGTTGAAATAGAAATCAAAGGTTTGTAAGGTTTGATTTTTGCTTTTTCGGCAACAAGAATTTGCGACATTAAGTTTGAAGTAAAGTCGGCAGATGGCGATTGCAAAGTGTTTTCGGCCATCATTTTCTCAATAAGATTTTCTAAATTTTTATCTTCCTCTTTCATAACACTCTACTATTTCGGGTTCTAACTGCTTTTTTAAAATGGTTGCTAATTTTTGCCGGCTTCTAAATAATTTCACTTTGACATTATTAGCATTTGTATTCATGATTTTGCCGATTTCCTCTAAATTCTGATCTTCAAAATAAAATAAAGTCAGCAGGAAATTATCTTCCCGTGGCAACAAATTTAGACAATTCTGAATAGCCTGCTTTCGTTCTTTGTCTTCTAAAGCGCTCAAAGCGTTGTCCATTGTTTTTACTAAATGCGATGAAAATTCATCTATAGAAATATTTAAATCTTCTTTTTTGTTTTTCTTCAAACGGTCTAAACAATTATTATATGAGATTTTATAAATCCAAGTTGAAAATTTAGAATCGCCTTTGAACTTGCTCAACGAATTAAATACTTTAATAAAAGTATCTTGTGCAGCTTCTTCAGCTTCTTCTCTGTTTTTAATCATTTTGAGCGACAACGTAAAAATCATATCCTTATAACGATCCACCAGCACGGCAAACAAATTGGTCTCGCCCTGCAGGATTCTATCGATATAATGTTGATCATTCATTGTGTTCATATTATATAGGACGACGGTTTGTTTGTCGAGGTTACAAGAATTTTGAAATAATTTTCAATTTTAAAAATTTACATATATATAATAAGTATTGAACTTGGTCAAAGGTTTACCGCAATATTGTCATCTCGACGGAGGAGAGATCACACGCGAAAATCGACAAAGATTGGCGATTTGCATTGCGGAGCTTCTAGTGTGATCTCTCCTCCGTCGAGATGACAAAAACCTCGTTATTGATTTAACGTTTAAGCTAGTTATAGTTTTTTCAAAGAATTTTGAACTCAAAATTAACTCATAATCAGTAGGTTTTGGATTTTAAAACTTATTTTTTAAAATTTTTCATCAAAAGTTGTAACCTCAATTTAAAACGTGTCGTCATATGGAGTATCAATCAATTATAAAAACATAAAAATTATGGGACCACAAGTTTTAGTACCACTTAGCCTTTTCTTAATGATTTTCGGGATTGTTTACCTAATTTATTCGACAAGAAACAGAGAGCGATTAGCTTTGATAGAAAAAGGTGTTGATGCCAGCATCTTTTTGCAAGGAAGAGGAAATGGAGTTCCTGCTTGGAAAATTTTTGTTGTAAATCTGGCATTCTTATTAATAGGATGCGGTGTTGGAATTTTTCTTGCTTTGTTGATTACAACGTATACATCTCTAGATGATGACGCAGTTTATCCTTCAATTATTTTTATAATGGCCGGAATTGGACTTTTAACAGGATTTAAAACTGCCAAAGATTTAGACAAAGAGTAAGTAAAAATTTAAGTTAGTACAAAAAAACGCATCAATAATTTGATGCGTTTTTTTTATTCTTTAGAACCAATAGTTTCGTAATATTCATCAATAGAAAGTTTCGGTTGCATTGATGCCATAACGGCAAGTTGATCACAGCGTTCATTTTGCGGATGATTGTTGTGGCCTTTGATCCATTTAAAATCGACTTGATGTTTACGGTAAGCAATTAAAAAGCGTTTCCATAAATCAGGATTTTTTCTTCCAGCAAATTTCTTTTTCTCCCAACCCAAAACCCATTTTTTTTCAACGGAATCCACAACGTATTTAGAATCTGAAATTACCAGCACTTTCATGTTTTCTTTTTTCAGTTTTTCTAGACCTACAATTACAGCCAGAAGTTCCATTCTATTATTGGTCGTCAAACGAAACCCTTCGTAAAATTCTTTTTTATGTGGCGTTCCCACTAATTCCATGACCACGCCGTAGCCGCCGTTTCCCGGATTTCCTTTTGCAGCGCCATCTGTATATATATGTACTTCGTGATTCATTTAATTTTTTTTTCACCATATAAGTTATATAAGTTCATTTAAATAATACAGCTTATATTTTCTTTGTCAAGTTTTATAAGAGTTAGTTAAAGTCCATCTTATAGATTCTTATATGACTTATATGGTTTAATTTTTTTTTAATTTGAAATTTATTTTTTGGAAATTGAATCTTCTAATACTGCCTGAATTATTTCCGGAAAATGTTTTTGTTCCAATTCATGAATCTTTTCTGCAACAGTTTCTGGCGTGTCTTGGTCTGTTAATGCTACGTTTGTTTGGAAAATAATACCACCTTCGTCATAGTTTTCATTTACATAATGAATAGAGATTCCCGTTTCTTTTTCCTTATTATTTACTATAGCCCTGTGTATGTGCATTCCGTACATTCCTTTGCCTCCATAATTAGGTAAAAGCGCCGGATGAATGTTGATTATTTTATTAGGATATTTCTCGATTATATTTTCAGGGAATTTTAGCAAAAATCCGGCAAGAACGATCAGATCCGGGTCGATTTCTTGTATTTTTTGTAGTACATTTCGTTCTAAAAGTTCGTTTTTTGAGAAGATTTCGACTGGAATTTGATGATTTTTTGCTCTTTCGATAACTTTTGCCGAAGCATTATTCGTAAAAACAGAAACGACCTTTGCAATTTCAGTATTCGAAAAATATTTTATAATGTTCTCTGCGTTAGTTCCTGATCCTGAGGCAAAAACGATAATTTTTTTCATAATTCGCTGTGTTTTGAGAATGCAAAAAACGGAATAAAAAACGAAAATAAATAGCTTTAAAACGGCTTTCTTGAAATTAATTTTATAAATTAGTGTTACATTTATAAACTAAATCGTTGTTTTAAAATAAAGTTTTTTATTTTTGCCAACAAATTAAATTCTAAAATTAAAGATTATGTCAGACATTGCATCAAGAGTAAAAGCGATTATCGTAGACAAATTAGGTGTTGACGAAAACGAAGTTGTAACAGAAGCAAGCTTCACTAATGATTTGGGAGCTGACTCATTAGACACTGTTGAGCTTATTATGGAATTCGAAAAAGAATTTGATATTCAAATTCCAGACGATCAAGCAGAAAACATTGCTACTGTAGGTCAAGCTATTTCTTATATCGAGGAAGCTAAAAAATAATAATACCACACCCGATTTCTAAAAATCCCCAATTTTTGAAATTCCAAATTCCAATTGGAATTTGATTTTTGATTTTTGAAATTTTTAAGAGTCGGGTGTTATTATTTTTTTTAAAATTTAAATTTCGATTGGTTTTCAATCAAAAAGATATATTTATATTGTAATGCCCATGGCTCTTAAGTAACATTATTGTTAAGAAAGCGTGGGTTTTATTTGTTTAAAGTACAAAATACATATTTATGGCATTAAGGCGAGTTGTTGTAACAGGATTAGGTGCACTTACTCCTATAGGGAATAATATCCAGGAATATTGGAATGCACTTGTGAATGGAGTAAGCGGAGCCGCTCCTATCACATATTATGATACAGAGAAGCATAAAACGAAATTTGCCTGCGAAGTAAAAAACTTCAACATTGAAGATTACATGGATCGCAAGGAATCTCGAAGACTAGATAAATTTGCTCAATATGCAATTGCTGCCAGTGATGAAGCTATTAAAGATGCTGGAATTACAAATGATAACGTAAACAAACAAAGAGTTGGTGTTATCTGGGGAGCTGGTATTGGCGGTTTAGAGACTTTTCAAGAAGAAGTAATGTATTATGCGAAAGGTGATGGAACGCCAAAGTTCAATCCGTTTTTTATTCCAAAAATGATCGCTGATATTGCGCCTGCACATATTTCTATGCGTAATGGTTATATGGGGCCAAACTACACAACAGTTTCGGCATGTGCATCTTCTGCAAATGCTTTAATTGACGCTTTCAACTACATTCGTTTAGGAATGTGCGATGTTATTGTATCAGGCGGATCTGAAGCTGCAGTTACAATTGCTGGTATGGGAGGTTTTAGCTCAATGCATGCTTTATCAACAAGAAATGAAAGTCCAGAAACAGCTTCTAGACCTTTTGACGCAACTAGAGATGGTTTCGTTTTAGGTGAAGGAGCAGGAGCTTTGGTTCTTGAAGATTACGAACATGCAAAAGCTAGAGGTGCAAAAATCTACTGCGAAATTGGCGGTGGAGGTATGTCATCTGATGCTTACCACTTAACAGCACCACATCCAGAAGGAATTGGAGTTATTGCCGTTATGGAAAATACTTTAAGAGATGCTGGAATGAAACCTGAAGATGTTGATCATATCAATACTCACGGTACTTCGACACCTCTAGGAGATGTTGCTGAATTAAAAGCAATTAGTGCAGTTTTTGGCAGTCATGCTAAAAATATCAATATCAACTCAACAAAATCAATGACAGGACACTTGCTTGGTGCAGCTGGAGCTATTGAAGCAATCGCTTCTATTTTAGCAATGCAACACAGTATTGTTCCTCCAACGATTAACCATACTGTTGTAGACGAGAAAATTGATCCATCATTGAATCTTACCTTAAACAAACCTCAAAAGAGAGAAGTTAATGTTGCAATGAGCAACACTTTTGGTTTTGGTGGACACAATGCGTGTGTATTGTTTAAAAAATTAGTTGACTAATTTTCGTATATGAATATTATCAAAAAAATATTTTCTAAATCCCGTTCTCTAGAAGACGGGATTTTTTTTGACACTATTCAGAAAATTCTTGGTTTTCCGCCGGTAAATGTAGAATTTTATAGAAAAGCCTTTACACACAGATCATCAAATAAGCTGGATGAAAACGGACAACCGATCAACTATGAGCGTTTGGAGTTTTTAGGCGATGCGATGTTAAGTGCCGTAATTGCTGCACATTTGTTCAATAAAGCACCAAATGGAGACGAAGGATATTTGACTAAAATGCGATCTAAAATCGTAAGTCGCGAACATTTGAATGAGCTTGGTAAGGATTTAAATCTGGTTCGCTTTGTTGAGAGTAAAGTGCCGATCCAGCATTTTGGCGAAAACATACACGGTAATATTTTTGAATCTTTAGTTGGAGCAATTTATTTAGACAAAGGATATTCTTTCTGCGAGCGATTTATTCAAAAGAGAGTAATCACGCCTTATGTTGATATTGCTAGGCTTGAAGGAAAAGTAATTAGTTATAAAAGTTTGGTTATCGAATGGTGTCAAAAAGAAAAAAGAGTTTTTCATTATGACATTTTTGAGGATAACGGTATTGATGGTCAGCGTTTATTTGGCGTCAAATTAAGTATAGACAATAAAGTAATCGCAAGAGCGCGAGCAACTTCAAAAAAGAAGGCAGAAGAGAAAGCATCACAAAGAGCTTATTTTGCATTTCAGGAAAAAATAGACAAGAAATAGCTACAAAAATGCTGTAACTATCTTAAAGCTATAACGTTTTCGTTTATAAATTAACAAAAACAACCACGTCATAACTATTGATGCTCCGTTAGAAATAGTATATTTACAACTTGATTTTTCATGACATGGCTATTCATAGATTGGATTTAGACGAATTTGACGAAATTGATTATTATTTAATGGCAATTCATACTTCATTAGAAGATTATCGATTGGCCTATTTTATCAATAAAATTCTTCCGATAAACTTAAGTAAGAGCAAAAACGAGATTCATGCTCAGACTAAGGATGGAGTCGCAAATTTTTCTAGATTTTATTATTATGATTCCGAAAAAGCAGTTTCATGGAATTTAATTCAGAATAAAAATGAAATCATTTCAGTGAGTACGAGTGATTTCCAGAATTTGTTTTCTAATGAAACAAGTGAGGTTTCAACAACAATTCATTTACTTCCTGAATTCAAAAAAGTAGATTTTTTCCTGAAAATAGAGAATAGCGAGGAAACTCTAAATTTTTCAGAAATTCAACAACAATTAAATACCATAGAGAGTGTTGCGGCTATTTATGCCGTCGATACAGATAAAATAAAATCAAAAAACAATCTAATTTTTTAAAAAAAATGTTAACAAACAAGAAAACCAAAATTGTTGCTACACTTGGTCCCGCATGTAGTACAAGAGAGATTATCAAGGATATGATCGAGGCAGGGGTTAATGTGTTTAGAATCAATTTTTCGCATGCAGATTACGAAGGAGTAAAAGAAAAAATCGATATCATTAGAGGTCTAAACGAAGAGTTTGGTTACACTACAGCAATCCTTGGAGATTTGCAAGGACCAAAACTTAGAGTTGGTGTTATGGAAGAAGGAACAGTTGTACACGATGGTGATACAATCACGTTTACGACAGCTGAAGATATTATTGGAAATGCTCAAAAAGTTTTCATGAAATATCAAAACTTCCCAAATGATGTTAATCCGGGAGAGCGTATTTTGCTAGACGATGGTAAACTTATTTTTGAAATTGTTTCAACAGACAAAAAAACAGAAGTTGTTGCTAGAGTTATTCAAGGTGGAGAATTAAAATCTAAAAAAGGAGTTAATCTTCCAAACACTAAAATTTCTTTGCCAGCTTTAACTGAAAAAGATATTGCTGACGCGATTTTTGCAATTGAGCAAAAAGTTGACTGGATCGCACTTTCATTTGTGAAAACACCACGCGATTTACAGGATTTACAAGAATTGATCGCTAAGCACTCAGAATACAAAATTCCAATCATTGCTAAGATTGAAATGCCAGAAGCTCTTGAGAACATGGATAAAATTGTAGCGTATTGCGATGGTTTGATGGTTGCTCGTGGAGATCTTGGGGTTGAACTTCCTGCTCACGAAGTGCCATTGGTACAAAAAGATTTGATCCGCAGAGCTAAAACGGCTAGAATTCCAGTTATTGTTGCTACACAAATGATGGAAACAATGATTACTAGCTTGACTCCAACAAGAGCAGAAGTAAACGACGTTGCAAACTCTGTAATGGACGGTGCCGATGCAGTAATGTTGTCTGGAGAAACTGCAACAGGAAATTATCCTGTACAGGTAATTCAGAGAATGGCGCAAATTTGTGAAGCTGTAGAAAATTCTCCGCTAATTCAAGTGCCTCAAAATACACCACAAATCAAAACAAAACGTTTTGTAACTAAAACAGTTTGCCACCAAGCGGCTTTATTAGCAAATGAAATCAGTGCAAAAGCGATTTGTACATTGACAAATAGTGGTTATACAGCGTTCCAGATTTCAGCTTGGAGACCTTCAACTGCTCATATTTTAGTATTTACTTCAAACAGAAGAATCTTGACCCAATTGAATTTATTATGGGGAGTTAAATCTTTCTATTATGATAATGAGGAAAGTACAGATGATACTGTAACAGATGTAAACCAAATTGCGATTGATAAAGGATATGCAACAAAAGGTGACTATTTGATCAACCTTGCAGCTATGCCAATTAAAGACAAAGGAATGGTGAATACCATGAGAGTTTCTGAAATTGAATAGTTTTCTTTTTTAAAGATATGCTAAAGCCATTCGAAAGAATGGCTTTTTTTTTGTCTTTATAATTTAAATGCTGAATTTCTGTAAAAATTTTCAGCAAAATAAAAGAATCATAACAGAATTGAAACAGCTGTTTTTGTTCAAGAAATTTTGTTCAATACTTTAACAAATTGTTGAAATACTGCTTTTTTAACGTTTCATTTTATAAAATGAAACCATCTCAGGGTTAAAATAAGCGGTTCTCCGGTTTTTTATTGGTTAATTTTGAGTTCCTTAAATAAAAGTTAAGAAATTCCTGTTTTCCTTTCCACAATCTTTTCCGACAATAAAATTTGAAATGAGGATTTCTAGAAATGATTTTTATTTAAAAAATGCCAATACATTTTCACCTAAATAATGCATCATTTTTTAAAACTAATTATTAACAAATTTTATTACCATGAAACAAAGTAAACTCAGAAATGCCATAATGCTTTTTGCATTAGTATGCTTCACAGTGGTTCAGGTGAATGCTCAAAAAAAACCTAATATTTTAATACTATGGGGTGACGATATTGGAACTACCAATATTAGTGCTTATAGTGATGGAGTTATGGGTTATACAACTCCTAATATTGATCGTTTAGCTAATGAAGGAATGCGATTTTTACATTATTATGGTGAACAGAGCTGTACAGCAGGACGTGCCGCTTTCTTAACAGGACAGCATGGTCTTAGAACCGGACTTACAAAAGTTGGTTTTCCTGGCGCACCAATGGGTATGAGCCAATTGGATCCATCTATTGGCGGAATCATGAAAAACTTAGGGTATGTTACAGGACAATTTGGTAAAAACCACGTTGGTGACCGTAACGAAAGTTTGCCAACTGTAAACGGTTTCGACGAATTCTTCGGAAATCTGTATCACTTAAATGCTGAGGAAGAACCAGAATTGCCAGATTATCCAAAAGATCCAGAATATTTGAAAAAATTTGGACCAAGAGGAGTTTTAAAATGTACAGCAACAAATGTTGATGATGCGACAACTGATCCACGTTTTGGAAGAGTTGGAAAACAGAAAATAGAAGATACTGGAGCGCTTACTAAAAAAAGAATGGAAACAATCGACGACGAAACTTCTGCGGCCGCGATTGATTTTATCAAAAGACAAAACGCAGCAGGAAAACCATTCTTCTGTTGGTTCAACGCTACTCGTATGCACCTTCGTACGCATGTAAGAGCAGAACATAGAGGAAGATATACACATGGAGACAGTGAATATATTGATGGTATGATCGAGCATGATGAAACTATTGGAAGCATCTTAAAAGCTTTAGACGATTTAGGAATTGCTGATAATACGATTGTGGTATATTCTACAGATAACGGTCCTCACATGAATACTTGGCCTGATGGTGCCATGACACCTTATCGTTCAGAAAAAAATACAAACTGGGAAGGCGCTTTCCGTGTACCTTGTATCGTACGTTGGCCAGGTCATATCAAACCAGGAACTGTTACAAACGAGTTAATGAGCCATAACGACTGGATGCCAACTCTTGCTTCAATTGCTGGAGAACCAGATTTAACGAACAAATTATTAAAAGGCTATACTGCAAACGGAAAATCGTATAAAGTGCATTTAGACGGTTATGACCAAAGTAAATTTTTAGAAGGCAAAACACCAAAAAGTGCCAGAGATAAATTCTTCTATACAGATGATGATGGTTTGTTAGTTGCTTTAAGAGAAGGAGATTATAAATATGTTTTTGCTGAACAGCGTTTAGAAGGAACTCTTGGTGTTTGGGCAGAACCTTTTACAAAACTTCGTCTTCAAAAAACATTCAATCTGTTTCAGGATCCTTTTGAGCGAGCTGATGTAACATCAAATACCTTTTGGGATTGGCAGTTAAATCACGTAGGTTCTATGTATGGAGCGATACAAGATGTGGTTGCATTTGCAGAAACATTCAAAGAATATCCGCCAAGATCAATTCCACCAAGTTTCTCTGCTTATACGATCATGGAAGAAGCGATGAAAGATATCAAAGCGCAAAAATATGTAGAGAAAAATGTTCTTCCTAAGTTAAAAGAAGAGCAAGAAGACGCTCCAAAAAAGAAAAAATAAAATATAAATAATTGAAGGAAACAGGACGTAAAAAGTCCTGTTTCTTTTCACTAAAAAGTATTTGTTATGTATAAAAAAATAGTACCAATAGTGACCCTTCTTTTTTTATTTGTATCCTGCAAAAAATCAGAAGAAAGTACTTCTGTCAATACAAAAGACAGTACAGCGACTGCTGTTACAAATGGAGATCCGTTGCCAAGCTGGAATGACGGACCGTTAAAAAAAGATATTATTTCTTATGTTGAAAAAGTAACTAAAGAGGGCAGTCCAGATTTTATTCCGACAGAAAGCAGAATTGCAACTTTTGATAATGACGGAACGCTTTGGGCAGAAAAACCTCTGGCTCAGGAATTATTTGCTTTTTACCGAGTTAAAAAAATGGTTGAGGCAAATCCTGAATTGGCTAAAAAACAACCTTTTAAAGCCGTAATCGAAAAAGACAAAACCTATTTTGAAAAAGGCGGAGACAAAGCACTTGTTGAGTTAGTGGCAGCAACACACACGGGAATGACAGAAGATGAGTTCGAAGCTTCGGCCAAAGATTTTTTTGCTGGCGCAACCTATCCGGGCAAAAATGTTCCTTTAAAACAAATTCGTTACCAGCCACAACTAGAACTTTTGAATTATTTGCGTTCCAATGGATTCAAAACTTTTATCGTAACTGGCGGAACGGTTGAATTTGTTCGTGCTATAGCTCCAGATTTTTATGGAATTCCGAAAGAACAAGTAGTTGGGACTTCTTTCAAATATAAATTTGACGATGCTAAAAATTCGGTGGTAAGAGAACCGGCTTTAAATCATTTTAATGATAAAGAGGGTAAGCCTGTCGCCATACAATTGCATATTGGTCAACGTCCTGTTTTTGCCTGCGGAAATGAAGGAGGAGCGGGGGATCTTGCCATGTTGAGATATTCTTCAGGAAGCAAATATCCTTCTTTTCAATTAATTGTAAATCATAACGATTCGATCAGAGAATTCAATTATCAAGAAAAAGATAATCTGTCTTTAAATACTGCTGCAAAATATAAATATCATGTTGTGAGCATTAAAGACGACTGGAAAAAGGTTTTTGCAGATAAATAAGTGATTTTGAGAGTAACAAAAATTTATAAATAAATAGTCATGAAACGAAATAAGCATTTTGTCAGCCATCAATTATTTTTCTGTGCTCTCTTTTTTATTATTTCGATAGGAATTTTTGCGCAGGAAGCCGAACCAAAAGCCGGGTCAAGTGCGCAAGAACTCGCCGATAAAATGGCCAATCCTGTTGCGAGTTTAATTAGTGTTCCACTTCAAAATAATCTTACTTACGGGATTGGGGCATACAATGGCTCGAAATATCAAATAAATATTCAACCCGTTGTTCCTTTTAAATTAAGTGAAAATCTAAATTTAATTACCCGTTATATTCTGCCAGTTGTAGATCAGCAGGATGTCACGGGACAAAATACACACGAATTTGGTTTGAGCGATGCAACAGTAACGGCATTTTTTGCTCCTAAAACCAAAGGACTCATCTTTGGTGCTGGTCCTGCTTTTTTAGTACCAACTGCTACAGATAAATTGTTGGGAACAGAAAAATTCGGAATTGGGCCAAGTGTTTTGGTCATGCACCAAGGAAAAGGGCTTTCTATAGGTTTTCTAGCCAATCAAATTTGGTCGGTAGCAGGAAATGCAGACCGAGCCGATTTCAATCAGTTTTACACACAAATCTTTCTAACACATAGTTACAAAAGTGGCGCAAGTTTAGGAATTACTTCAGAAATTACGCAAAACTGGCAAGGAAATACCACCTTAATTACGGTTAGTCCAAATGTTGGAGCCATTACAAAATTAGGAGGACAGACGATGCAATTTGCTGTAATGCCTTTAATTCCAGTTGTAGGCCATTCCAGCATAAGACCAGATTGGGGACTTCGCGCAGTAGTAGCGTTTATATTTCCACAATAATTTTCCGTAAAAGTTTTTAGAAAATATTTATCTCATTTTTTAAAAGTATAGAACATGAAAGCTAAAATAATTTTACTTTTCCTTATTGCTTTATTTTTTTCATGCAATAAAACTTCGACAGAAAAAACAGAACCCGCTTCTGCCGAAATTGTTTCAAGTACTTTCAAACCAGCTAATCTAGAAGAGCAAGTTATTTATAATAGAGCAATTGAAGCTGTTATTTGGGGAGTTCCTGCGGTCAATTTTGAATTGTTGAATGAAAGTTTAACTAACGCAAAAGGCAATTTCAACGAAATTATTTATTGGTCTGGCTTGATCAATTCAAAAAATCAGACATTAACGCCAAATCCAGACGTTGTTTATATCAATCCGTTATACGATACTAGAAAAGGTCCCGTTGTTTTAGAAATTCCGGCAGCAGAAGGCAGTTCATCTATCACAGGAAGTTTAGATGACGGCTGGCAAACTGCAATTGAAGATATCGGTCCGGCAGGAGTTGACAAAGGAAAAGGCGGGAAATATTTGATTTTACCTCCAGATTATAAAGATAAAGTACCAGCAGGGTATATTCCGATGCCTTCATCAACTTATACTGGTTTTGCAATTCTTCGTTCGAACCTGACTGACGGAAGTTCGGCCGATCTTCAAAGAGCAATTGAGTACGGAAAAAAGGTGAAAATTTATCCGTATTCACAAGCTTCAAATCCGCCGGCAACAAAATTTGTTGATTTGTTGCAAGTTCCATTCAGCAATACGATTCCGTATGATTTTCATTTTTTTGAACTTTTAAATCAGTTTGTGCAGCGCGAACCTTGGTTGAACCGAGATTTAGTTATGGTCGATTTTTTAAAATCAATTGGCATAGAAAAAGGCAAATCTTTTGAAGTAGATGCGAGAAGAAAAGAAATCCTAAACGCAGCCATAAAAGATGCGCATAGCTGGATAGATAATGAATACAACAATGCTTTTCAAACTCCTTTTTATGAAGGTACAAAATGGGCATTGCCTGTTTCGCAGGAATTTGTAAAAGCAATTGGAAGTAATTATTCAATACCAAACAACTATCCAGTTCGTGAGCGTGCAATTGCTTATTCGATCGCCTATTTCAGTGCAAAACATTTAGGGGCAGGTCAATTTTATTTAATATCAATTAAAGATGACAAAGGACAGGAATTTGACGGATCAAAATTGTATCAATTGCATCTTCCGGCAAATGTTCCTGTAAAATTATATTGGTCAGTAACAGCTTATGATCGTGAGACACATGCTTTAATTAAAGATATGAAATATTTCAGCAGAGCTTCAACTTCGCCTGGAATTCAAAAAAACAGCGACGGTTCAGTAGATATTTATTTTGGAGCAAAAGCCCCAGCAGGCAAAGAATCGAACTGGGTTCCGACTGATCCAAAAGGGAAATTTGAATTGCTAGCGCGTTTTTATGGTCCTAAAAAAGGGTTTTTTGAGAAAGCTTGGAAAATGGGAGATGTTACTGAAGTGAAATAAAAAATGCTCTGATTTTAAACTAAAATAATTGACCACATGAAAAGTAAATGCCTTATAATTTTAGCTGCAATTTCTCTAATTTTAAATGTTGGATGTAAAAAAGAAGCACCCGAAACTTCATCAGCTACAGTAGTTTCATCATCTGGAACCGAAATAAAAATGGATGGCGAATTGCCGTCAAAAGAATCGATTCCAGCATTATTTGACGAAATGGATTTTCAGCAGGCAACGCAATGTTATCTATGGGGACTTCCAATTGTGGCTTTCGCCGAATGGCAACAACAGCATTATAAAACATTCAGTGCAACAAGTAATGATCTTGTATTGTACAATACATACCATGATCGATTAGGAATTTTAACAGCAAATGCTACAACTCCTTATATCATGTCATTTATAGATTTAAAGGCAAATGGTCCAACAGTAATCGAGATGCCAGCCGGAAAAACAGCCGGAGGATTGAGCGATTTCTGGCAAAGAGAAGAGGCTGTAATTGGAGAAATGGGGCCAGATAAGGGAAAAGGAGGAAAATATGTTTTGGTGCCACCAACAATGAAAGATTTTAAAGCCGATGGTTATTTTATAATTTCGTGTACAACAGTAAATAATTTCTTCGGTTTTAGAACATTAGACCCAGATCCTAAAGTGACGGAAGAATTAGTGAAAAAAGTCAAAATATATCCTTACGCACAAAGAGCAAATCCGACACCAACGAAAATAGTAAGTCCGCCAGCCGATAAAAATTGGTACGGAATTCAGCCATCCGGAATAAAATATTGGGAATGCCTACATGCCATTTTACAAGATGAACCAGTTGAGGAACGTGACCGTTTCTTTATGGCTTGGCTTCAAAATCTTGGAATAGAAAAAGGAAAACCTTTTGCACCCGATGAACGTCAGAAGAAAATTTTAATTGCGGCCGCAGAAAAGGGTGAGCAAATGGCGATGGCTAATTCTTATGAAAAACGTTTTAAAGACGTAAGACACTGGCCGGATAAAAAATGGGATTACGTTATTACGATGAAAAATTCTGCTCAGCGTGAAGAAAATTTTGATGAATTTTTTGAGCGATCTGCATATTTCTATGAAGCCGTAACTTTTTCTAATGCAATGATATCAAAAACTCCAAATCTGGGTCAGGCGTATTTAGGAAATTATTCAGATAGTAATGGAAATTGGTTAGATGGAGGGAAAAACTATACTTTAAATATTCCAGCAAATCCACCTGCGGTAAATTTCTGGTCAATCACAGTTTATGATTCTAAAACGCGTTGTTTAATTGACAATCCTCAAAAAAATGCCGATTTATCGTCTCGTAAAGATTTGATTAAAAACTCAGATGGTTCAGTCGATTTGTATTTTGGACCAAAAGCTCCGGCAGGAAAAGAGAAAAACTGGGTTCAAACTTTGCCAGGAAAACATTGGTTTGCCTATATGCGTTTCTACGGACCAACTACAGCGTACTTTGATAAAAGCTGGAAAATGGATGATATTAAAGAAGTGAAATAAATAATCCTCATGACTGAAAAATCAACAGATAGTGCCGAAAGTTTTTTTGACCGCTTGGCTTCAAAAGCAGAACGCTATGATAATGGAGCAGCGATCAGAAAAGATGTGCCCCGTTCTTCGCACCAAAAATGGTCGCCATCTGAAGACCGTGAGGATCCTATTGATATTCTGATAAAAACCAGTATTGGAAGAATTGAAGATTTGCTGCCAATTCGGTACCGAAGAATGATCGAATCGCCATTTGCTTTTTTTAGAGGAGCTGCGGCAATTATGGCGGCAGATTTAGCAAAGACACCAAATACAGGAATACAGCTTCAGCTTTGCGGTGATTGCCATTTAATGAATTTTGGAGGTTTTGCAACTCCTGAACGTAAATTGGTTTTTGATATCAATGATTTTGACGAAACTTTTCCTGGACCTTGGGAATGGGATTTAAAACGTCTTGCAGCAAGTTTTGTGATTGCCGGAAAATGGAGAAAATTTTCGACAAAAGACTGTAAAGCTTTTGCGTGGCATGTCGCCGACAGTTATAAACGACATATGTTTGATTACAGTAAATTATCGGCACTTCAAATTTGGTATGCTGATATTGATTTGGCCGAACTTATTGATTTAGGAAAAGATGACGACCTAAAAGAATTTCAGCAAAAAAGAATAAAAAAAGCATTTGAATCTATTGCCCACGAAAAAGAATTTGCAAAAATGACTTATCTAGATGGCGTTCGTGCTAAAATAAAAGATGATCCACCGTTAATTTATCACCCTTCTGGAGCTCAGGGAGGTTATACGTTTAGAGAAGCAAAGCTGGCTCATAAAAAATATGTAGAATCATTGCCAGAAGACAAGCAGGTTTTATTAAGCAGATACACAATTCAAGACTTTGCCATAAAAGTGGTAGGAGTAGGAAGTGTTGGAACACTTTGTGGCATTAGTTTATTAATGTCGGCAACGGGAGAACCTATTTTTTTGCAATTTAAAGAAGCGCGAAAAAGTGTAATTGAAGCGAACGTAAAAAATAAAGGGAAATATTCACATCAAGGCGAGCGAATTGTAATGGGACAAAAATTAATGCAATCGGCGCCAGATATGTTTTTAGGCTGGACAGATGACGATAAGGGAAAGTTTTTTTACACCCGTCAGCTTCGCGATGCCAAAATAAAACCCGTTATCGAAATCATGAAATCCGAAAATATGATTGACTATGCAAAAGCTTGCGGATGGGCACTCGCAAGAGCTCACGCCCGATCTGGTGATCCGTCGGTTTTATCGGGCTATATTGGGAATAACAATGAATTTGCAAACGCCATTGCTAAGTTTTCAATGCTTTACGCGCATCAAAACGAATTGGATTACAATAAAATGGTTGAAGCGATTAAAGACGGACGATTGCCAATTTCGGCTGAAGAATAATTTGAAAGTTGCTTCAGCTTGTGCGTCAGAAAATAAAATATAGCAGAATTTTAAATTTCAAGACTCGTTTCATTAAACTTAGTAAGTAAGATTTTCTGCAATAAACTATGTTAATTAAAGAAAAAAATATACCTTTAGGTTGAATAAAGTGTTGTTTGATAGTTGTTTGCGTTGGCTTAACACTGTTTTTACAATACTTTAATGCCCCAAAGATTTATTTAGATTTTAATACATTCAAGTTAAACTAATTTAATTATTAATTTAAATACCACAACAATGAATATTAAAAGAACAAATCTTCGTATAATTCCGTTAGTTTTACTGGGATTACTTTACAGCTGTTCGCCTACTGTCAAAGTCACCACAGATTATGATCATTCAGCTAATTTCAGTCAATACAAAACATTTACTGTTTATGACTTAAAGGCTCAAGAAGGTCAAGTAAATCAACTTAATGCAGATCGTGTTGCAAGAGCCATTCGTGCCGAAATGACTGCCAAAGGATTCGTAGAATCATCTGATAATCCAGATTTAAAAGTTAACGCGGTATCTATCCTAAAAAATAAAACTCAAGTAACAGCCGACACTAATTTCTATGGTTATGGAGGAATGTATCGTCCATACGGATATTGGGGCGGCGGCGCTATGATGGGTGGCGGAACAACAACATTTAATTCTTACGATTATGTTGATGGTTCGCTTGTAATTGATATTGTATCTACAAAAACACAAAAATTGCTTTGGCAAGGGATAGGAAATGCTCAAATCGACAGCAAACCAGATAATCCAGAAGAATTTATTGCCGGCGCAATTAAGAAAATCTTAGAAGGCTTTCCCCCAGGTCTCGCTAAAAAATAACTTATAAATTTATTCTACAAAGGCAGTTGTACTTATCTGGCAACAGATAAGTATTGCCTTTCAGAGTTATGGTACATTACTTTCTTCTAAAAACCCATTTTTAAGAAAGAGCAATTATTAATATAAATAACTAATATATGCTGGATATAGTACTCTCTCTTTTCTTTTTCATGGCTACAATGGTAGGCTTTGCAACATCATTTATGGTGCTGTTTTCTAAAAAGAATTATTCAAAAAGTTTCTTTTTAGGCCTATTTCTGTTTAGCCTCGCTGTTGTCAGTGTGTATAATTTTTATTTGTCGGCAAATGTGCTGAATTTTTTCCCTGATCTGTTTATGATCACGAAACCATTTATATTTTTAGTAGCGCCTTGTGCTTTTCTGTATATCCGAAACCTGTTATTTACAGAGAGTGTGTTTCAAAAATATGACTGGCTTCATTTTGTTCCTTTTTTAATTTATTTTGGATTGACATTTTGTGTATGGATTGGAAACTTTGCCCATTTTCCTTTTGCACAGCAAATTTCACCAAAAATCCAAAATCCATTTTCTATGTTGAGTTTATCAATGTGGCTTGTTTATGCATTTTGCCAAACAATGATGGTTCTGAATTATGACTTAGGAAAATTTAAAAAAAATCATTTTAACCGGATAAAAATTCTAAACTGGATCAGAGTTTATAATTTGTTGATCTTATTTTTGTTTTCGGCTCTTTTTGTTCATTATTTTTTAGTGAGCAGCGTTCAAACGGTTGACTTATCCTGTTACGTTTTAATTTCATTTGTGCTTATTTTTACAGTAAGCTGGCTTTATTTTAAGCCACAAATATTTTATGATATAAATACAAATGAGGTTAATGATAATTTTCAGATTGTCGAGGAGAAACTGCTTGTTATAAAAGAAGATGAATCAAAAAATGCAATGCCGTTAGTCAAGGAATTAACAAATGAAAAAAAACAGCTTTACTTGCTGCAATTGGAGGAAATTTTTACTTCAAAAGAGCTTTTCCTAAAAAAAGATTTGGTTATCAGAGATATTGCCGATGAAACAGGAATATCTGTACATCATCTTTCCAATTTAATTAATTCGGAGTTTAATCTGCATTTTCAAGATTATGTAAACTTGAAAAGAATTGAATATTTCAAAGAAAAAATCAATGATCCAGAATGGAAAGATCTTTCATTGGAAGGAATGGCTTGGGGCTCTGGTTTTAAATCCAGAACTACTTGTTTTAGAGCATTTTTAAAACATACCGGAAAATCGCCTTCAGAATATTTTAAAGTTATCAGATTGAATCCAGAAAAACGCATACACGTTATTTAAAATTAAACAGGATTCAGAAGTCTTATTAATTTAAAAGCAAAAACAATGAAAGCGGAATTAAATCAATATAGACGAACAATAAAATCGATATTCTTGGTTTCATTTTTGGCTTTTAGCTGTTTAAGTCATGCACAGTTAAAAGGCGGTCATATTTTGGGATCTTCTGGATTGCAATCGGGGACGCAGGCTCCAGAAAACACAGTCAGTTTATATTTGCCTGGATATTTGTATACGGCTGGTTCGTTGCGAGATGCGAACGGAGATAAGTCCATTGCAAATCCAGATGTTAATATGTTTTTGACCGGTGTTGGTGCAAATTATGTGAGTGATTTTAAAATTTTAGGCGCAAATTATGGTGCAACTCTTTTGCTTGCATTTGCATCAAATAGAATCCAAGGAAGTTATGTAGATTCAAAAAGCCCTTTTGCTTTTACC
The DNA here is from genome assembly GCF_007341385.1 of Flavobacterium daemonense. Taxonomy (GTDB): domain Bacteria; phylum Bacteroidota; class Bacteroidia; order Flavobacteriales; family Flavobacteriaceae; genus Flavobacterium; species Flavobacterium daemonense. The sequence goes on along the minus strand of NZ_VJYD01000002.1, from coordinate 238,351 downwards.
GATATGCTTGTGCAACCTATTCAATTAGGCTGGCATCATAAAAAAGCCGATTTTGTTTTTAGTTATCAACTATATCTTCCAACGGGAAAATACGAACTCGGAGCAAGCGATAATAGCGGATTGGGAATGTTTATAAACGAATTTTCTGGCGGAACGACTTTGTTTTTTAATGATAAAAAAACGGTTCATTTCTCAATTTTGGCAGCTTATGAAATCAATGGCAAAAAGAAAGATACGGATATAAAAACGGGCGATATTTTAAGTGTTGAAGGAGGCTTGGGCAAAACATTTTATATGATGAATGCCGAGAAAACCGCCCCAACCGGAATCCTGAATGCGGGATTGATCTATTATTTGCAATACAAAGTTTCAAATGATGAAATACCGGCCGGCACATTAATTCTCGAACCAGATAAAGACAGAGTTGGAGCTCTTGGCGCTGAAGTAAACTATTTCCATATCGAATGCAAAACTTCAGCAGGACTTCGTTGGGTTTCTGAGCTCGGAGCAGTAAATAGATTTCAGGGCAATACCTTTTTTTTAACGCTGGCACATGTATTCAGTTTCGGAAAAGAGCAGCCTAAATAAGGAATTATTTTTTATAAAATAAAACACATTTGCAATGAAAAAAAAGCGCCTTTTTGATCGAAAAAATAGCTGGAAAACCAGAGTGATTGTTGCCCTTTTTCTCCTGTCATATTTGGGAATGCAGGCACAAAAGACTCCAACAAATATGCGCTTTAAAGATTCTCTTGATGGAGCAATCGATTTAAGTAATTTTCTAATTTATGCAAATGGTTTTCTAGTAGTTCCTGCCATAATTTCTGAACCTGCTTTAGGAGGATTTGGAGGTGCATTAGCGCCTATTTTCCTTAAAAAGCGTGAACCTGTAATCGAGGAAGATGGTAAAAAACGTTTTATAAATCCAGATATAACCGGAGGTTTCGGAATGTACACTGCAAATGACAGCTGGATGGCCGGAGGATTTCGTTCGGCAACTTTAGTAAAACCAAAAATATTATACCGTATTGGAGCAGCTTACGGGAATATAAATTTGTCTTTCTATGCGAATAATCTTCCTACTGGAAATGATCAGGAATTTAAATTAAATTTTAGATCTTCGGTTTTTTATACACAATGGCTAAAGCAATTCAGAAATGCAAAATGGAGCGCAGGACCGCAATATTTGTTTCTGAATTCTAAAATAAATTTGCCCGATGTTAATTTGCCACCACCATTTGTTAAACCTGGCGATATTAAAAGTACCGTGAGTCAATTAGGAGGAGCACTTCAATTTGACGGACGCGACAACATATTTACACCAGATAAAGGAATACGAATTCAGACCGATTTCTTTTGGTCTGATAAAGGAATAGGAAGTGATTATAACTTCTGGCGTATTAATTTATCTGCAATAGGTTATTATCCGATAACGGACAAATTAATAGGCGGACTAAGGATTGAAGGAGAACATGCGCTGGGGAGTCCGCCTTTTTATTTAAAACCGGGAATTAATTTAAGAGGAATTCCAACAGCCCGTTATATGGGAAATAGCAGTATTGTAAACGAACTCGAGTTGCGCTGGGATTTGTACCGAAGATGGAGCTTAATGGGATTTGGTGGTCTTGCGAGTGCTTTTGACGATTGGGATAAGGCTTTTGAAAAACCAGTTGTTTACAGTTACGGAACAGGTTTTAGATATTTAATTGCCCGAAAATTCAAACTGAGAATGGGAGTGGATATTGCCAAAGGAAATGAAGATTGGGCGTATTATATTGTCTTTGGAAGCAATTGGATGAGGTAGTTTTTTTTAGTGAATAGTGAATAGTGAATAGTGATTAGTGAAAAGTGAAAAGTGATTGGTTAGAAGTGAAAATATAAAACTCCCGGTAGTAATTGTCGGGAGTTTGTTTTTTATTTTTTCCAGTACGGTTTTATGATTTTGTTTTCTTTATGGCTTAGAGCCAAAAATATTGCCGTGGCTACAGAACAGAAAATAATCGCCTGAATTGAAGCTTCGGGACCAAATTCGCCGCCGGTTATAAGTGATACACCGTTTATTTTTGAAACCAGCAGACTTTTTGGTGTTTCGTTTCCTGAAGTTATGGCGCCAAAGATTCCGGACTGCATAAAATTCCAAGCAAAATGAATGGCAATCGGCAACCATAAATTTCGGCTGTAAATAAATGCAGCGCCCAACATCAAACCTGCTTCAATGGCAATTGACAAACAAGAAAGAATGGTACTGTTTGGATTTGCCAAATGCATAAAACCAAAAATAAGAGCCGAAATAATCAAAGCAATATAACTTCCCAATTTTTCTTCCATAATTCGGAAAAGAATACCGCGTACTAATATTTCTTCAATAATAGCAGCTGTGAAAGCAAGTGTAAGCGGAATAATGATGAAAGAAACCGGATTGATTGCCGAAATAATGTAACCGCCATTCATATAAATGACTAAAATTGTCAGCGATTGCAAAACAGCACCAATTAAAATTCCTAAAATTAAATTTCGAGCAATTCCCTTAAAAGCAAATTCGGTTACTTCTCTCTTTTCATATTTTTTAAAGAAAATAATATAACTGCTTAAAGCCAAAGCGCAGACAATTATTCCTTTTAAAAGATTTCTGAAGTCTTTGTCGAGAGGTGTTTGAAGTAAAAGTTTTCCGCTGATGATTTGACCGATATTGACAAAAAACAAGCAAACTATTAAAGATAAAATGATTTTGGTTAAAGGGAAATTAAGTATTTTTTGTTTTGCAGAAATTGTTTCCATTTGATTATGACTTATGATGAGGCAAAAGTAAGTCTCGTCAAAAACAAAAAATAGAATGAAATTTGCCTCTGCTATAATTTTTGAAATTGTTTAGGCAAAAATCCAGTTTGGTTTTTGAACGTTCTGATAAAATGACTTTGGTCTGCAAATCCGCATTCTAGAGCAACTTCGGTTAAATTAATTTCATTGGAATGTATCAGCGAAAGCGAACGGTTGATTTTAATTCGGCGCATATATTCGCCTAAAGTACAGCCGAAATATCTTGGAAAATGTTTCGAAATCGAAATCGGATTGAGGTTCAAAATTTGGGCAAGTTCGTTTAAATTCGGATTTTCATTCCAGCAATCATTTAGCAGTTCCTTCAAACTTTTTACCCAAAAAGGACTCTTTTCAAATCGCTCCAAATGTTCATTTGTATTCGATAATTGCGCAAACAACATCTTTACATTGTCATTCGTAAAATGATCGGCAGCTTGAGATTCTTTGAAAATTTTCAGAATCAAAGATTTTGCGTGTACACTATTTTGAATTGACTTTTCGATTTGAGCTTCAGAAATAAAAAGTTCCTTTAAAAGGTTTTCTTCAATTTCAATATTAATATTTCGGGACGGGAGAAGTGTATTTTGATTCAAATGCAGTTCATCGCTGTGGTAAAATAATAAAGAACCGGGACCAACAGTTTCACTGAAATTTTTTCTTTTTTCAGTTGTGCCGCCTTTCAAAAAAAGGGTAATATGAGCGTTATTGTGCGAATGCCAGCCCTCGTAAACTTTATTTTGATACTCCGTTTCAACAACTGCAATTCCCTCCCGGGTTTTGAAGATGTTTTTAGTATTGCCTAAATAAGTTTCTTTTTCCAGTTCGTACATGGCCTTTTTGTTGCGTGTCAAAACACAAACCAAAATACTACTTATTTGCAAATAATAACGAGTATTTTAAAATTAAGATTTTAAAGAAAATCATTTAATTATCTAATTGCCACATTATCTAATTAAAAAAAAATCAGATTACATTATTTGTAAGGTTTTGATGCATAATAAAAACATTGTATAAAAATTAACGTAAAAACAATAGTTTTTTTACCTGATATTTAATTGATTTGTAACAAAAATAAAATTAGGCTACTAATAAGTCAACTTTTTAAATCTTTTGATTATGTATAAAAATACTATGAAATCAGTTTTTGCGGCATCGGCATTTTTAGTTGGTGTAGGCGGCTGTTTTGCACAAGACGTTTTGGTAAACTCATTAAAGTTAAATGCTAGTGATAAAAGTAAAGAAAACTTTAAATTCACAGAAGTAGTTAACTTAGGAACAACATCAGTAAAAGCTCAAGGATCATCTGGAACTTGCTGGAGTTATTCAACAAACTCATTTTTAGAATCAGAAATGATTCGTTTAGGAAAACAGCCAGTAGAATTGTCTCAGGTTTTTTCTGCAAGAAATGTATATGTTGACAAAGGAGTAAATTATGTACGTATGCACGGTGCCACCACATTAGGTGATGGAGGTTCGCTGCATGATGTAATCAATATGTATAAAAAATACGGAACTGTTCCAAGAGAAGTTTACACAGGATTAAACTACGGAACCGACAAAAATAAATTTGCCGAAATGGCAGCGCTTATCGAAGGCGTTTTGACAGCTGTTGTTAAAAATCCAAATGGAGAATTGACTCCAAACTGGCAAAAAGCATACGCAGCAGTTATTGATTCTTATTTAGGAAAAGTGCCGGATAATTTTACTTACAAAGGAAAAAATTACACGCCACAGTCTTTTGCTAAAGAAGTAGTAGGAATCAATCCAGATGAATATATCGAAATGTCTTCATTTACAACTTCGCCATATTACCAAAAAACAACGTTAATGGTACCGGACAACTGGTCATTAGATCAGGTTTACAATGTAAAAGTAAACGACATGACGGACATTATTGACAATGCTTTGAAAAAAGGTTACACGGTAGCGTGGGCAACAGATGTAAGTGAAAAAAGCTTTAGCTGGAAAAATGGTGTGGCTTATGTTCCAACAAAAAAATACGAAGACATGACGGCTGAAGAAAAAGCAGACATGTTCAACGGACCAAAAGCAGAACCAGAAATTACACCAGAAATGCGTCAAGCAGCTTTTGATAATTACACAACAACTGACGATCACGGAATGCATATTATTGGTATTGCAAAAGATCAAACAGGAAAAGAATATTACATCGTGAAAAATTCTTGGGGAGAAACAAACGATTACAAAGGTTTCTTGTTTGTAACCAAAAACTTCGTGAAATACAAAACAACTGCCTTAATGGTAAACAAAGGCGGAATCCCAACGGATATTGCTAAGAAGTTAGGGGTTTAAGTTTTATTCCGATTTTAATAATTATGATAGCGCTCAAGTAATTGAGCGCTATTTTTTTTGGTTTTTTTGCAGCTAAAAATGCTAAAAAACAGTATTTAAACGTCTTTTAAGGTTGTTTACGGGTTAAATCAATAAAAAAAAAAGAACTATGACTAACTTTACTCTAGTTTTTTGAAATAAATACAACTTAATCAATTTATCATGAAAAATTATGCAGAGATTTTTGTGACAATTGTGTGTGTTGTTCCTTTTTGCTGTTTTTCCCAAGGAACAGCTTCAAAAGCTCCTGTCATAGCAGCAGCTGGAAATACACAGTTACAGTCGGATAAGAACACAGATGATGGTCTTGTTATAGAAGCTTACTACGTTGAAGAAACAATCAATATGCCTTTTGGACGAAGAGTTACCAAATATGAAGTTTCAAAACTAGACATGGTGAATACCTACGATCTCGGTCCCAATAATACGAGAACAGTTACTCCAATTTACAGAAAACCTAAATTAAAACCGACAGCAGTACCGTTAATGTCAAAAGTGGTTACGGATATTCCTGACGAAAAAGTTGAGCCCGTAAAAGTGGCGGTAGCGCGTCCTGCGGAAACTACAAAATACATCAATATTGATATCTCAAAAACCTACGCCAAAGTGGTTGACCGTGGTTACAAAAACACCGATATGCTCAAAAAAGTAGCCGACCAATCTTATTTTGAAGGAGACATGGAAGCAGCAGCAAAATATTATGAAGAACTAGTTGAGGTAGGCAAAGATCTCGATCCAGTATATTACTATCGCTGTGCAGAGTCACTAAAAGCAATTAACAAGCTAGAAAAAGCAAATGAGATGATGGTGTTGTTTGAAAGTAAAAACTTGTCTAATAAAGTTGCTAAACAGTAAAAAGTAGAAAGAATGAAGGAGTGAACTTTACATTTATATCAAACAAAAAGACGATCATTTGATCGTCTTTTTGTTTATTTTAATAACAAAGTGCTGTAAAGAAATTGATTATTTAATTAAGCTGATATAATTTTTGTTATTGTCTTAAAGGATATTTGGAATTAAACCATTTAGGTAGTTAGGAATATGAGTTGTAGTAATAACTTTTGCCGATTCAATTGATAAAATATGAGATGGTTTTCCTAGATATTTAGAAGAATCATATAGATCGACATAATCAAAATAATAATAAAAAGAATTTAAATTACTATATCCGTCGTAGTAACGTTTCTGTATTTCATTATTTGGAACAAAATGTCCGCCATTTTCAACACGAATAGCGACTCTTTTTGTGGCCTCTTGAATGGAATCAAGACATAGAAAAATTAAATGCAAATCATATCCATTTTTTTTAAATAATTCTGGCCAGTGGAGAGGAGTTGAGTTAAAATTGGTTTCATAACAAAAACTGGATTTAGTTTCGATTGCTTTCTCAATCTGATTTTCCAGTTCTTTAAAAGCCATTTGATGCGCCATTACTTCTCTCATCTCAGAATCAAATAAAGAATTATAATTCTTTAAAAATTCAAGATCATAATCAAAAGGAGTGAAATTTTCAGGAGAAAGGGGTTTCGAAAAAGTTGATTTTCCAGCGCCATTACATCCTGCAATAACAAGTAGAACAGGTTTAGACATTCTTGAATTGCGGTGCTATTGGAGGATTTTTTTTATTTTTACCTGAAGCGATATTTTTTTCATAAATAGCCACTTGTTGTTTAACAATAGGCATAGCTTTCTCCATTTGCTTTAAGGCAAATTGCACTCTTTCAGTTGTATTTGAAATGTCTATCATAATGATACAAATTTACAAAAAATATAGATAAGAAAATAAAATCCGAATAAGCAAAAAAAATACCACTTACAATTTGTAAGTGGTATTTAATAAGCTCCCTTTAATATTGTTTTTTCGAACCGATTTAAAACTGATTTAGAAAAACTTTATACGCTAAGTTTGGAATTTAAAAAGCATTATAAAACACTGATTTGATTTTACAATTACTAAAAATGAATACCCTTATTGTTGAATAGTCGAACTCATTTATTGAAGATTTTGGAGTTTAATATTGTGCATAATTGAAATAAATTATTAATAATTTATAAATTAATAATTAAATAAATATATATTTGCTTTAGGTTCTCAGGGAACTAACGGAAGGTACTACAGCCTTTTTTTAGGATGGGTATAAGATTATGATTCACATGATTTTATTAGTTGAAAGCTTATTTTTAATTGTGCATTCCGTGAAATTGTCTTGCTTAATGCAGGACATTTTTGTTTAAATTAATTATATGAAAAAAATTTTACTTGAAGATATAACGAAGCAAGCCAAAGAACAAAGGGATAAATATCAACTGTATCATAATTATTTACATCATTCACATTTGAGGGCTTTGAAAAATTACATAAGTGCACCTATAAAAGATGTCAGAATTCCAAGTGAATGGGGAATTGATAATAAATTCAATCCGTTTTATGTTTTAAAACGTAATAAACAAATTGCAAAATCAATAAGCAAAAAAATTCTGGATGGAACTTATGTTCCTGCGCAACCATTTAAAAAGCAGATAAAAAAACCTAATGGTGGATATAGAGATATTAATGTATACCAAATTCCTGATTCCGCTGTATCCGATAGATTTTATCACAATTTATTAAGTAAAAACAAACATAGATTCAGCTCTAATTCATATGCTTACAGGAATGATAGAAATATTCATTTTGCAATTCAGGATATTGCAAACGAATTAAACTTAGCTCCAAGAATTTTTGTGGCTGAATTTGATTTTAGTGATTTTTTTGGTTCAATAAATCATGATTTTATAAGAAGTCAATTAAGGAAAAATGGATTTCTTATTAGTGAAATAGAATTTCAAGTGATAGATGCTTTCTTAAAGCCTTTTGATAAGGGAATTCCTTTAGGAACGTCAATTTCCTTGTTTCTGGCAAATGTTGCATGTTGGATGTTAGACCGTGAACTTGAAAATCACGGTTTAAGGTTTGCTAGATATGCTGATGATACAATTATTTGGTCGAAAGATTATACCAAAATAACAAAAGCTTTTGAAATTATCAGCGAATTTTCAATGGAAACAGGTATAAAGATTAATTATAATAAGTCAGAAGGAATTTCTTTACTACAAAAACAATCTATGCCTTCAGAGTTTAATAGTACAAAAGAGTTTGTTGAGTTTTTAGGATATAAAATTTCAACCGATAACATAAGTATTAAAGATAAATCAATTAAAAAAATTAAAAAACAAATCTCTTATTTATTGTATACTAATTTAATACAGCCAATTAAGGTTTCTCCAATTTCCCCACGTAATATTCCAAAAGGAGGGTTAGATAAGAACTTTTTATCTGCAATAATGCATATAAGACGATACTTATACGGTAACTTAACCGAAGAAACTTTAAAAAAATATTTAAATGGAACATACAAAATTCTAACATTTAAAGGTATTATGAGTTTTTATCCATTGATTAATGACACCGAGCAATTAAAACATCTTGATAAATGGTTGCTAAGTACAATTATGAATATAGTCAAATTGCGAAAAAAAATATTAGTTGCTGAATTAGGTAGGAGTTTTGATGATGACCAATTCCCTTTCAATGTTGACAAAGACAATTTAGTTCTAAAATGTAGAAACACAAAAATTGGTACAACAAAAGGTTTGATGGAAATTCCTAGTTTTTTAAGAATTTATGATGCTATGCAAAAAGGGTTGATAAATGAAGGAATTGAAAGAGTAATGAATCCTCAATCTGGATATTACGAATAAACTAAGAAAAGTAAAAAAGCATCTTCATTGAAGATGCTTAAATTTTATAGTTATTACTTTTTATCTTTTGGAGGTGGAGGTGGCGGAGTTTGATAAGTAGGCAATGTATTACTCTTTAATTCTCCTCTTTGTGATTGTGTATTTCCAGATGATTGTCCTCCATTCTGTTGAGAACCATTTGATGAATTTTCTTTTTCGTTACTCATGATTTGTAGTATTAAATGCTTTTTTAAAAAAATTATGACATTCTGTTTCTGATAAAAGTGCTAGTTTCTTTTTGGGAGATTTATGTATCTCATTGATGATTTGATTAATTTCTCTTTCGGTCTGTTTTAGATTTTGAAACTTTTCTAACATTTCTATTTCGGATAACTTATCATTTTCAAAATGAAACCAAATCTCTTCTAGTTTTAGATAAAAGTCGTAGTAAAAATCACATACCTTATCAAGTTTTTCAATTTGTTTATCTGATGGAATTAAATGAGGCTGTATTAGTTTTGCTAACGAAATTACGGCTATTATTACACATGAAATGACTGGCAAATTATTCCAGATTTTCCATCCCATTATTCCTGCAGTAGAAAATACGGTAACAATTAGGTTAAAAATATTTAATAAACGTCTTTGTCTTGCAATTAAATGACATAAATAAGTTTCATTATATTTTGCTTGTGTTAATTCGTACCATAATCTTGTTCTCATATTACTTATCTCATTTTTAAGATATAATTTATCTTTTCTTATCTGATTGCGAAACAATAGACCCAGCAAGACTCTTTGTGTCCTCATTGTATTTTGTGCTTCCTAAAACTTTAGATGCAATACTCTCCATTTCAGAACCAGTTTGATTTCCTTTGTTAACTTGAGATAAGGCTGAACCTGCTAAAGTCTTTTGGATGGTTGATGAATTTGGGTTTCTTAAAACTTCTGATGCTAATGAAGCAATTGACTTTGATGTTTGTTTATTGTTCATGATTTTCTGTTTTTTAATTGTTTAAAGTATTATTTTCATTTTAGTTCTTTCCTTATCAATTAATGTTGAATAAACATCTTCGAAAATCTTTTTGGAAAGACCAAATTCGTTTAAAAATTCTTTTTCACTCCCGATATCTTCTTGACATACTTGGAACATTTTTTTTAAGAGGATTGGTTTATTTATATTAACATCATGAGGTTCACTTTTTCTATAAGGAGCAAAATAGGTTACCCATCTTCTGTATTGGTCTTGAGTTAAAGTAGTTTCTTTTGCTTTGTATAATAATGCACCAACCGATATTTTCCAATATGCTTTTAGTTCAAAAAGTTTTTCACTTGTTAATCTTGTGAATTCACCTCTTAATGCATTTTTAGGAGCAAGAAACTCGGAAGCAAATTTATTAGCTTCTTTTTCCATATCTCTTTCATTTGAGATAAAAAAATCATTGTGATTATGCATTATTAAATGTCCTAACTCATGAGAAATTGTGAAGATTTTTCTTGCATTTTGAATCTTATCATTAATTAAAATGACTGGTACACCTTTGACATAGAAACTTACTCCATCGAAATTTTTATTTTGTGCAGAAATGAAATCATAATCAAAAAAATAAACGATAACTCCATTTTTTTCCAGAAGTTTGACTAAATCTTCTATTGGTTTTCTTCCTAATTCGAAATAGTCACGAACTTCATTTGCAAGATATTCTGCATCGAGCCGAAAGTCTTCCAAGTTCATTTGTGGAATCTTATTTTCAGGAATTTCTACATATTCGAGTAATTGTTCTATTTTATTTGAAATTATTAATAATCTTGCTTCAAATAAATCTGTGTACTTTTTTGCTACGGTCGCACTCGCACGATAATGTACTTTTAAATTTGGAGTACTCATAACTTGTGAAAAAAAGTTTTCACTAAACTCATCCTTTAATTTTTCAATAATATCGTCTGTTAATGGCTTTAAACTTTTTTCTAAATTACTAATCAGTGCTTGTGAGACGTTTAGTTTTTCAGCAAATTCTTTTTGGTTCATTCCAAAATAATTCCTAGCTAATTTTAAGGTATCATTTTTAAGTATACTTGCCATAGGTATTCGTTTTAAGTTAATATAACTTTGAAATGGGGATTTCGATTATCAACTAGCTACCAGTTTGTTGGTTGCCTTTTCTTTTTTTTGATACAACTTTTATTTCGTCAGTTGTGTCATTTGTATTAATACTAAATAAATTTGGTCTAAATACTTCAACCAAACTAACCTCATAAGCTACAATGCCATCGTTATAATGGACTAATCGTATATCGACAAGATTTCCCGTTCTGTCTAAGATGTAACCTATATAATAAATTGGTAATGGTTTGTTTATTCCCATTTCAGAAAGATTTTGGAGCATATTAGTGGAGTAATGTATTGCATTACCGTTCATCATGTCCTTAAATCTTTTAGAATAGAATCCGCTAATCTTGCTTTTATTATCCATTTTTTTAAAACAAATCAAAGCTTTTCCATCTAATACGTAGTAATCAACACCATGAGACTTAAGTCGGTTGATTTTTTTTGTTAAGAAGTTATCAAGAATTAAACTATTATTGAATAATTTCTTGATATTAGAGTTCATCCAGACAGCTTTTGCTGACCTGTATTCAAACTGACCAGGGTCATTATTGAATATCTTGACGGAATTTCTTACTCCGTCATTTACCGTATTGTATGCAACTTGAATAAATTTAACATACAAATCATTGCCTACGCCTTGCGCATCTAATGAATATTTATTAATTTTGTCAAACATTATTGAAAAATATTTGAAATCACCCATTTCAAAGAACTATACAAAGAGCATCCTTTCCCGTCGGATGCTTTTTTATTTAAGCAAATTTAAGAATAAAATTTTCTCTGCGCAAATTCATTAAATTTTATTACAATATTATTATTAACATATTATATCACTTATTAACAACCTCTTGTGTAAATAAAAAAACCACTACTAAATAGTGGTTTTTCGTTAGATATCCAAGGTTAAAAAAATGTTATTATTGTATATTAACCTTTTTAAATAATTACATGAATTTTTTAAAGTTTAATATTTAGTTCTTGTAAGAAATCAATTTGTCTTTGAGATAGCTCATTATTTTTAAAAGCTCTCGTTGTTCTTGCTAAAGACTGATATAATTTTGATTCGGAGGCATCTTTTTTTCCTGCTTTTGGGTATCTCTTGTTTATTTCATAAAAAATAGCTATTTCCTTAATATTTTTTGACCATTTTTGAAAACCATCTCTATCATTGTAGCTGTTTAGCTTTCCTTTAAGTCCAATTTCATAAAATGCCTTAATTTTTTCTTCAGATAATTTATTTGCTTTATAAGCAGATTTTTGATTTGCCCACCATTTTGACAAAGGATTTTTTGCTCCTTCAATTGTTGATGATAGATTTACTCTTCCTTCTTCATCAACATATTTTTTAAATTCGTCAAAACTTTCCTCCCAAGATTTTCCGATACTACCATCACCAACCCAGTTAAAATTTATATTATTTAATGCAATTTCTCTTTCTTTGGATAATGGAATTCTATTTTTTGCGTTTCCAGCTTTCACCGCTCGTTGTGCAGAACACCATAAATACAGAGTTTTTTCTAGACCACCACTTCCATAACTTGGCTCTCGTTTATTTTCTTTAATAAAATTAGAATACTGATTTAACTTTTCTTTCCATTTTTTTTCATTGTTTTCTTTACCTTTAGCGTCTAAGTCATATCCAATCGAAATAAGATTTTCAATTTGTTGTTCTGATAAGTTGCCATTTGCGTATCTAGTCCTTTGAGAATTAAGCCAACTGTTAAACTGTTTGTGGTTATTTTTTGTTGGTGATTTTCCACTCTCTATTTGCCAATTTTTTAGTTTTTCAAAAGTTTGTTCCCAAGTTTCAAAAAATTTATAAAAGCTATTTAATTTTTCTGATTGGAACTTATCAAGAGTCCCTAATTTGTCTTTTTTTAATTGAAGATTTATCCATGCATATGCATTTTCTCCTATATCATTAATTGATATTGAATTTTTTTCAAGAACTAATTTTTCGTATCTATCAAAATAGGTATTCCAATTATCTGTATAACCTTCAAAGTTAAATCCTAGAGAAGAAATTTTATCATACCAATAATTTTCTAAATCATTTTCTTTAAATTTTCTTCTAAGTGTTGCACAAAAGACATTTAATTTATTCTCATTTGAATTTTTGTCGTCTCTTTGATATTGAGGCCATTTGTCTGGATTTATATTTCGCCATGCAACCAAATCCTCATATAAAGGAATCCATTTTTTTCTACTTCCTGAACATAAAAATTTGGAATTTATACTTTGGAATTTTAGTATTTGTTCATTCGTTATATTTTTTTTATCATTGGAATATATAATTTGAAGCTTATACCAATTTACTAAATCAGGATTATCGAAATCCTTGTAAGGAGCGAATGTGTTAATTTCAGAATAAAGCTTGAATTGTTCAAACATTTTATCCCATTTCCATTTGATTATATCCCAAGCAAAATTTATTGAATTTAATTTTTTAATCTCTTCGAGTTTTAGGGTTCTATTGTTTTTTCTATTACGTTGTTGTGCTACCCATGCGTATAAATTAGCGTTTTGATGTTTAGAAGGATAATCATTATTTAAAGCCAAATAGTTTTTTAATTCTAAAAACCAAATGTCCCAATTGTTTGAAGTCTTATAAATTATTTGGTCAAATAAAGAATTTTTTAGATTTTCTTCAAATCCAATAAGATTTAAAGTTTCAATTTCTTCATCAAAAGAAGTAAGAATGTCTATTTTTTTTGATATTTTTTTACCCTTACCAAAAGCGATAGTGTTTATTTCATCTTGAAGACGTTCATCTTGCTCGCAAAGTGAACGAATTACTTGTAATAAATTTCTAAAGGAACCTTCACTAATTGAATTTTCCACCTCCCCATGATTTGTATGATAAACAGGTACAACAATATAGCCTTGTTTCTTTCCTTCTTTTTTTCGTAATGCCCTTCCTACTGCTTGTATTATGTCTACTTTTGAATTTTTAGGGTCGGAAAAATATACCAAGTCAATAGTTGGAACATCTACGCCCTCAGTTAGACACCTAGCATTTGAAATTATTGCTTTATTTGAAGACTTAAATTCATGCAAAATTTGATTTCTTATACTTGTAGCTTGAGTTCCGTCTACTGAAAAGGAATTTGTATTTTCAAAAAGTTTTGAATGTCGAGATGAAAAGGCTTTAGCTAAATTTACTCTTGAATGAAAAGTTAAAGCATGATAAGCGGAGTATTTTGACATTACAAAATCAAGTGCGTAGTTGTTTGCAACTTCATCTATTGAAATGTTGGTGTCAACATATCTTTTTTCTTTTAAGTAATCAGATAATTGTTTATCATTTACACCGATTGCAATAATTTTATAATCAACAAGTATGTTTTCATCAATTGCATCCTTGAAAGACATGCGGAAGAATTCTTCTCCAAAAGTTTGAGGGTCATTCATGTCGTGAGTATATTTCAAATCATCTCCTAATTTCTTTTTTAATGATTCTTTTACTATTCTCGGGGTTGCGGTTGCATATAGTCGTTTCTTAGCAGGTATTTTAGTGTTATCATGAATTATGCCGAAGACTCCCTTGCTTATTCCAGCTGTTTTGTGTGCTTCGTCACAAAAAACAAAATCAAATATGATTTCTGTAGTTTTAAGCGCTTCAACAATAACAGGTAATGATTGGTATGTAGAAAAAATTACTTTTTCTTCTAAATTATCATGCAAAAAAAGATTTACATATTTGGAATTTGTTGTTACATTTCCTCCAATTTCATAGGTATGAGTTAGAATTGAATCTTGATTATCTCCATCAATATCCGTTTCTGAGCAAACACATAAATATTCATAATTTGTTTTTCTTTGCCTTCCCCAATCATTTTTTATTTGTCTTAATAAAGCCAGAGAAGGAACCAAAACAAGTGTCTTTTTGCTTTTCAGTTCTTCTTTAATCCATAAGGAAGTGAGTGTTTTACCTGCGCCACAAGGCAATATTAATTGCCCTCTTGATTCTTCTCCTTCCGTAAACCACTGTACGCATTCGTTAATAGCTCTTTGTTGATGTGGTTTCGGAGAAAAATATTCCCTTTCTTTGGGTTGACCATTCTGTAATTTAATCGAAATGTTTTCAAATGTGCTTTTTTCGATTTCAAGCAAATGGCCAATGTTGTAAAAGGTAAAATTATTTGTTCTAGATGATGAAACAGTATCTAATGATGCACAGTTTGAAAATAATATATAACCATCGGCTTTTGGACAGTATGCAAATAAATTGGCAATTTTATCTGCAGACCAATTTAATTTGCTGGTTTCATCATTCTTGAATTTACATTGTACGGCAATATATTTATTGTCAATGGTTTTTAGTAATAAGTCTATGCCATATTCAACAGTTCCTAAATCTAACGTTTCTTTTATCTGCAATGGTATTTCATTATATAGCCAGACATTTGTATAATGTCCGTCAAATTCTGGCGCACTTAAAAAGAAGTATTTTGAAAAAACTTCAAAAATTTTTCCCGCTGAAGTATCTTTTAGTTTCTCATCTCTATTATCAATGTTATATTTAGATAATTCATTTTTTAAGTCAGACCAATGATTTTTACCTTTAATTATGTGAGACAATCTTTCCGTGTATATTTTCATGTTTTTCAGCTCTTGTTAAATTGGAAGTTTTAAGTTTTAAAAATCAAGTTGTTATTAATGTATTTAGATAGCTAAGAATATACTTTTTCTAATCATAACAAATATAAATTAATCGTGTTAAAAATATAAATTTTCGCGCGGTGTATGAAAATTTCGACTTTATATTCTATATATAATCAATAAAAAAAGCCACTTCATTACGAAATGGCTTTTGATATTTATTAATTATTAGATTTTAATATTTTTTGAATTATCAATATTCCCAGCCCTTTTCTAAAACGCACTCAGTATCACTATTAATCGAATTATTATCCTTAAAAATCAATGAGTTACCAAACTTTGAATTGTGCTCAAAGGTATAAGTTCCGTAACTGCAATCCCCCAATGTTCTATATTTTTTTTCATAAGAACTACTACTCTCAGGTTGCGTTTGAACACTTCCGATTGATAAAGCAACTGGAGTTTGTTCTTCCCACTTATCATCTCCTTTGAGTCCCGTTCCTGTACCGTCAAGAAAAGCAATTTGTTTCCAACATTTTATTTCTTGCGCTGTTATTTCAAATCGATAATATGTAATAACACCACCGCTTTCAGTTGTTTCATCATGCCATTTACCAATAATAAACTCTTGAACCTCTTCTTTAGATTCAATGCTAGTTGTGTTGCAACTTGTTAGTACAATAGTTAGTAACAGAAGAAAAAATAGATTTTTTTTCATAATAATAAATTTTAGGTTGATTTAAATTGAGACAAACTTAATACTAAACATCTAAATCGGCAAATATGCCGATGATTTAAAATTGCATTATTCGAATTTTGAATGATGCCAGAAGAATTTTTAATAAAGTTGGGTCAGAATATAAATGTAAGAGCAAAAGCTAAATTCAAAACTAATTTAGAGTTTGCCTCTGCATGTGATATAGACGAAACAAGTATCAGAAGAATTTTAAAAGGGAAACAGAATTTCTCCATTAATATCTTTTTAAAAATCTGTAATGCATTAGATATTAAAATGTCAGAATTACTTTCCGAACTCAATATGTAACATTAATGCAGGATACTCTCATGCACTCATAATAAAACTTTCAGATACATAACAGGCTTCTGGATTCTGCTTATCACAGATTTTTACAACCTTATCCAGTATCGTATCGTTTCTGCCAAATTCAATAACAGCATCAACAAAAATCAGTTCTTCCCCATTTTTGATTCGCTCTAAAATCTGATTTTTAACACTTATACCATGATTTAATTTACTTGCATCAACTACGATTATTTCCTCTTTATTAGTAAGATTGGTTTCTAAGATTGGATTGTCTTCGTTATTGATATTCAGCTTTGCGGTGGTTTTTACTCCGTGCTCCAGAATGATTCGATTCATGGTTTCAGCTATGAGCCCACTATCTTTTTCCTCACAAAGCAAAGCATCATACACGTAAAGCACGTAAACACCTTTAGCGTTCAAATCCATAATAACTGCGCTCATGATACCTACTTCAATCCCAAACATCTTCTGAGAGGTAATCTTGTGACCGTGCTCGTTTTTGTCCTTATAGATTCTCGCTAGCATATCAGGTTCATTAGTTGAATAGTAGTTAAATAATGAAGATTTTCTCATGTCATCCCACTTCATATTGAAAAAGCTCAAATGTTCAATCTTAACTTTTTTCAGGTCAATACCGCTTTGTTCCGCCACTATTCCGTGTGTGAGGTAAGACAAAGAACCATTATAGAGCTTGATGGCAATATTGGGATGGAGTGCACTGTAATCGCATTCTACAAGCTTTTTGCCGTCAATGGTAATCTGCTCACGTATCCAAGCAGGCATCAGCGTGAAGCTATCAACAACACGGCCACCGCTGTACATATCGCCTGCGCTGGGAATCATAAAGCCACGAGAAGTCAGGAACTCAAAGAGTTTGATATTATCCTCAACAAAGCTCCTCTTATCAGCATCTATCCAATATTCATTTACATGCTTGTTGCGCATGGTCAGGATTTTGCCTTTTTTGGTACATCGACCGTCTTTGACCAATTGCTTGCCAATAACTAGCAGTTCTTCGCTAGTTGGCAAATTAATCTTTGGATACGTTGCAATGAGGTTGGAGCAGATTGGATTCTGAAAAGCCTCATATAACTGCTTATAATACATCTTGTTTCGGGTACGGATAATCTCGGTATTTTTGATAATGTATTCTACCAGACCCGCTTTTAGGTAAATCTCGGTAAATCGGAACTTTTTGGACTGCACGCCAGCCTGATAGCTTCCATCAACTTCAATAAACGCTCCATTACTCGTTCCAGCAGTAAGCACTTCGATTATCTTGGTATATATAAAGGTACTGTCCGCATTTCGGGATTGCTCATGCAATAAAACCGAACTAAGCGGTTTCCATTTGGAATCGGTGTAATAGGTACTGGCTAGGTTGGATAAGAACACCAGACATTTTTCAACGGCTATATCAAAATCGAAGTCTACTTTTCTAAGCATGGCTTTAGAAACGTATTTTCGCAGATTGTACTCGGCTTTCTTTGGTATTAGAATAGAATTTACGTTAGGGAAACGCAGTGCTGATTCAGACAGCTTGTAATCGTTTTGGAGCAATTCAAAGTCTCCAGTATCGCCAGTAAAGGCAATGTTATCTTCATTTTTTAAGTTCATTTTGATATTCTCTTATTCTCGTTCCATCACGCAGGATGGATTATTGTCTCTTAGATTGGCTTGGTAAGAGAAGCTGGGGCATGACTCCCAGCAACCAAGGTTTTAATGAGTTGTACTCTCAATTATTGCTTTTCATAAATATACTTCAAATCAAAAATTAGTCAAGAGTTTTGGATACCAATTTTATAAAATAGTTGATATCAATTTGATGTTCCAAATTTTCAATAGCGCAAACTGAGCATATTTCTATATAGTACAATAGTCTTGAATACCTTATTATTACTGGTATTATATAGATATTATTATATAATATATTAAGTAACATATATGATAGAGATAGGAAGAGATAGAAATAGAAAATAGATTACTATAGTACTATACTTGTGTAATATCAACTCTTTATGTCCCTAAAGTACTGGTATAAGCGTTCCACACTGAACAACACGAGCACGTAAACGCTGGAAAGTTACCAATGGGTAAAATATCCTTCAATGGCACGCCCTCTCCTCCGTATTCTCAGTAAAGTCTTGATTTTAAAGGGTTCAGTTACCGCCCTCGCTCCCGACCATTAGTACACACTCATATCTATAGCGATGATATGGCGTGTTCACTGCGCTATCAAAATCGAGAAAAAAAATTTCTGAGAGAAAAATGGAGTAAAAATTTCGGATACTTTGATTCTTGAATGATATTTATAGTAAAAGAAACGATGAAAGTACGAATAACGCTCAACCAACTAAGACAGGTTCTCAAATCAGAGGATGTCCGATACCCGCTGTCCTTTAAAGCTGGTAATTTCACAGAAAAGGAACTTGAAGAGTTTTCACGATTAATACAATCCAAAGAACGAGGCTAACACCTCGTTTTTTTTACTCCAAATTATCCAAAATTATGCGAGCCCAGGAAATCCAGGATTTTTCTAGGATAATCAAAAATACACCTGGATATTTGTCGTGTAATAAATCACAAACGGTCGTTTAAGATTTATTACACCTAAATATTTGAGCTATGAAAAAGTATATTGCATATTATAGAGTAAGTAGAAAAGAACAAGGAATTTCGGGTTTGGGTTTATCAGCTCAAAGAAGTTCGGTTCAAAAATATGTTTCAAGTCAAGAAGGAATCATTTTAGGTGAATACACAGAAATCGAAACGGGAACTAATAAACGTGAACGAGTGGAAATCCATAAGGCTATTGAAATGGCTAAAAATGAAAACGCTATTCTCGTCATAGCAAAATTAGATAGATTAGCCAGAAATGTGAACTTTGTAAGTTCTCTCATGGTTGCGGGTATTGATTTTTTAGCTGTTGATATGCCATCTGCAAATAATTTTACAATACATATTTTTTCAGCTCTAGCAGAACAGGAAGCTATGCTTATAAGTATTAGAACTAAACAGGCGCTAGCTGAACTTAAGAAAAAAGGAATAGTGCTTGGTAATCCAAATAACCTCAACGATGAAGCTAGAGCCAAAGGAATTGCGACAATCAAAGAAAATGCTATCAACAACGATAGAAATAGACAAGCTCAGTCTATTATTATAAGTTGTAAAGAACGAGGGATGACATATAGACAAATTGCGGAATACCTCAACAAATTAAACTTCAAAACTCGTTACGGTAATGAATTTCTTGCCCCAACTGTCCATCAATTGTATAGTAGAACGCTATTAGAATCAGCATAATATAAATTTAGTTGTGAAAAGAGTTGGCATCACTTCGAATTTCTTAGTACCTTTGTATATGTTAGTTTTAAAAGGTTAAAACTGGTATCTCAATCCAGCTCTTTTAATTAATTTACTCAAAATGTATGAGGACAGCTAAGCTGTTTAAACGATAAAATTCTTTTCCACTTTGTTTTTAAAAAGTGGTTTCAGCAAATCCTAAAATTTATTACTAAGGCATTTTATGCCTGATTTGGTATTTGTCTCATTTTACTTGAGCAAATGATTTATACCGATAATTTACCTAAATCTAATTATGAGATTGATTTGGCAAGGTCTTGTTGTGACCTAAAATAAAGAGAATTCCACCGTCAAAATAAAAAATTGGAAAATGACGACTGAGAAACAAAGTGTTAAGTATTACTGAATGTAAAAAAATATTAAACAAAAAAGGAGCATCATACAATGATGAAGAAATAGAAAAAATAAGAGAAGCATTATACAAAATCGCAGAGATTATGTATAAACAAAAAAACAATTAAAAATTATGAAAAAAATGAATGTAATCACTTATGGGAGAGTAAGTACAGAAGAGCAAAAAGAAAATGGTTTTAGCTTAAATCATCAAAAAGAAATGTTGAAAAGATACTGTGATATTAAAGAATATAAGATTCTTAAGCATTATGTTGAGGACTATTCGGCAAAGACTTTTAATCGTCCAGAATGGAAAATATTGAGAGATTATGTCAAAAAAAACAAAAATTCTATAGACATGCTTTTGGTAACAAAATGGGATAGATTCTCTAGAGATTCGGAAGGAGCAATGGCTGTTATAAGAGAGTTCTCAAAGATGGGAATAATTATAAATGCAATTGAACAGCCTTTGGATATGACAATTCCAGAAAACAAATTAATATTAGCCATGTACCTTGTAATTCCAGAAATAGAAAATGATAAAATCGCTCAAAGGACTAAGGATGGTATGCGTAGAGCAAAGAAAGAAGGATGTTTTATGGGGAAAGCTCCTTTTGGTTATTCTAATGCTAAAATTATGGAGAAAACGTCTATAGCGCCAAATTCAGATTCAAAGATTGTCTTAAAAGCATTTACAGAAGTGGCGAAAGGAATAGAGCCCGTTGAAGTAATTAGAAAAAAAATAAAAGATGACTATGGATTGAAACTTGAAAAGCAACAATTTTATAATATGCTCAGAAACGTTACTTATTCGGGTATGATTATAGTTCCTGAGTACAAAAAAGAAAAAGAGGAAATCATTAAGGCAATTCATCAGCCAATTATTGATATTAATTTATTTAAAAAAGTGCAGTCTGTACTAGATGGGAGGAAGAATTCTGATGCTAAATTTCCATCTAGTGAAAACGATTTGTTTCCATTGAGAGGTAATTTTATTTGTCCAAACTGTGGTAAACAAGTAACTGCAAGTAAATCTAAAGGGAACGGTGGTCATTATGAATACTATCATTGTAAGTCATCGTGTAAGATTAGATTGAAGAAAGATTTAGTACATGATAGGATTAAGGAATTACTCAATAAAATTTCATTGGACGAAAATGTGAAAGAGTTATACAAAGTGGTTCTAAGTGACGTTATTAAGTCAAATACTGTAGATGCTAAAGCTCGTATTAAAGAGCTTAAAATAGAGCAAAAATCAGTTGAAATAATGCTGGAAAATACAGAAGATAAGCTTTTGTCAGATGGACTATCACCAGAGGACTATGTTAAAATTAGGAATAGATACTCTAACAAAATCATTGATATTGAAAATCGTATTGATTCAATGAAAGAAAATGATACTGATTTAATGAAATATGTAGATAATTCGGTTGATTTATTGTGTCAGTTAGGAAATGTGTTCAACCACCTGCAAAATAAGGAAAAAGGGTCGTTTTTAAGAGTTATTTATCCTGAGAATTTAATACTCGAAAAAGACTGTTTTCGAACCAATTCTGAAAATAGCTTAGTGGAGCTGATGACTAGGTTTTGCAAGGGTTTACAAAGTGTAGAAATAAAAAAAGCCACTCTTTCGAATGGCTTTTCCAATGAAGCTCCCCCTCTTGGGCTCGAACCAAGGACCCTCTGATTAACAGTCAGATGCTCTAACCAACTGAGCTAAGGAGGAATCACCTTAAAGGTAAATATGTTTGCTAAAAAAAGTTGCTCCCCCTCTTGGGCTCGAACCAAGGACCCTCTGATTAACAGTCAGATGCTCTAACCAACTGAGCTAAGGAGGAAAGTGTTGCTCTTTTTAGCGAGTGCAAATATAATCGATTTTTTAGTTTCTCAAAAATATTTTAACTCTTTTTCTTGATTTTTTTTTCTACTTCGTAATTGCCTTATAAATATCGTTTCCATTTGCGAACAAAAGCAACGCTATAAGTAGTACGAAGCCAACCATTTGGGCGTTTTCAAGGAATTTATCGCTTGGTTTTTTGCCACTGATAATTTCATATAATAAAAACATCACATGACCTCCATCAAGAGCAGGAATTGGCAATAAATTCATTACACCAAGCATAATTGACAAAATTGCAGTGATTGACCAGAAAGCTTCCCAGCTCCAAGAACTAGGAAAAATGTTGTAAATCGCCGCAAAACCACCTACTTGTTTGTAAGCTTTAGTTTCTGGATTAAAAATCATTTTCAATTGTTTTCCATAACCAATCAAACGATCTTTACCTTTCTCAAGTCCAACCGGAATAGATTCTGCAAAACTGTATTCTTTAGTACTTACTTTGTAGTATCCTAGTTTTTCTAAAGATTTAATATCTAAACCGCCAGCAATGACACCTAAAGTTCCTTTTGCAGAAACTTTAACCGTAATAGGAGTTTGTTTTAGATCGCGCAAAACAACAGCAGGAATTGTTTTTCCTTTATTTGCGCTTAAAATTGCTTTTACCTGATCATAATATTTAGCTTGTTGTCCGTTTAATGTAACAAGCAAATCTTTTGGTTTAAGTGAAGTATTTGGCGAATCATCTTGAATGCTTCCAACAACAAAAGGCATTCTTGTATCAATCAAGAGACCTTTTTCATGTTTTGATAACTGATCAATAAAATCAGTTGGCATTTTGACTGTGATCTGCTGTCCGTTTCTTTCAATTAAAATTTCTTTGGCAGTGATAACCTTCATATTGGTATCATTGTCAATATTTTCAACTTTTTGACCGTCAATAGAGATAATTTTATCTCCCGTTTTTATTCCAATTTTTTCTAGAGCAGGATTTGTTACCCAAATTCCATCTTTCAAATCAGCGTTTGCAATATAAGTATCGCCATAAGCAAAAGCCATTCCTATATATATAATAAAAGCTAGGATAAAGTTTACCGTAACACCGCCAAGCATAATAATTAAACGCTGCCAAGCTGGTTTCGAACGAAATTCCCACGGCTGAGGTGGTAAAGCCATTTGTTCTTTGTCCATACTTTCGTCGATCATACCAGAGATTTTTACATAACCTCCAAGCGGCAGCCATCCGATTCCGTATTCTGTTTCGCCAATTTTCTTTTTTAATAGAGAATATTTAACATCAAAAAATAAGTAAAATTTTTCGACTCTTGTTTTGAATAATTTTGCAGGGATAAAATGCCCTAATTCGTGAAGAATAATAAGTAAAGATAAACTCAATAGAAATTGAGAGAGTTTGATAACTATATCCATTTTATAATTTTAGTTCGTATTTAACGCACAAAAGTAACGTTTTCTTATTTAATTTAAGACCGCAATATAATACTTAAGGTTTTAAATGTTTGTTAATTAATAAACATTTAGATTTCTCCTTTTATAAGGATGCAGTAACTTTACTTTTTTAAAGGCTGCTGTCTTCAATAGGTAGCCTAAAACCATTAAAAGTTACAATTATGGCTTCACAATTATTTTCACAATTAACAATAAAACAGACCATTTTTAAGAACAGAATTGTCATTTCGCCAATGTGCCAATATTCTGCTCAAGACGGATTTGCAGACAATTGGCATCTGGTTCACTTAGGAAGCCGTGCAAGTGGAGGCGCCGGATTGATTATTCAGGAAGCGACCGCAGTTTCTCCAGAAGCTAGAATTTCTCCTTCAGACCTCGGAATTTGGAAAGACGAACATATCGCAAAACTGAAAGAAATCAACGAATTCATCATTTCACAAAATTCAATTCCCGGAATTCAATTGGCGCATGCAGGACGAAAAGCGAGCGTTTCGGCTCCTTGGCTCGGCAATAAAAAATTAGATTTCGTTCAAGGCGGATGGCAGACTGTTGCTCCAAGTGCGATTCCATATCATGATGACGAACCATTTCTTCCCGAAGCTTTAGATCAAAACGGGATTCAAAAAGTGATTTCTGATTTTAAAACAGCGACAAAAAGGGCCGTTCAAGCGGGTTATCAGGTTTTAGAAATTCATGCGGCGCACGGTTATTTGCTGCATCAATTTTTATCGCCTTTAACGAATGTGAGAACAGATGAATACGGAGGAAGTTTTGAAAACCGAATTAGATTTACTTTAGAAATCCTAAAAGCAGTTCAAAAAGAATGGCCCAAAGAACTTCCTTTGTTTGTTAGAATTTCGGCAACAGATTGGGCAGAGGGAGGATGGAATCCTGAAGAATCGGCACAACTTTCAAAAATACTTAAAGAAAAAGGAGTAGATTTAATCGATGTTTCGTCAGGCGGATTGGTTTCGCATCAAAAAATTAATATTGGTCCAGGTTATCAGGTTCCTTTCGCAGAAAAAGTAAAAAAAGAAGCAAATATTTTAACGGGAGCAGTTGGTTTGATTACAGACGCAAAACAAGCAGAAGAAATTTTGAATAACGGTCAAGCCGACTTAATTTTGTTTGCCAGAGAATCATTAAGAAATCCGAATTTGCCTTTGGATTTTGCCGCAGCATTAAACGACGATATTCATTGGCCAAAACAATACGAGAGAGCTAAGATTTAAATTTTATTAGCCACAGATTTTACAGATTAAAGTGATTTTTTTGTTTTGGTTGCCACGAATTTCACGAATTTTCACGAATTTTAAAGCTTTTCTAAACGCACTGATTTGTGTAAATTCGTGAAATTGCTTCGCCTGTTCACTATCGCTCGGGTCGTGGCAAAAAGAAAAATCCTTTTAATCCTAATAATCTGTAGCAAAAAAACATGTAAAATGCAAAAAATAAAAACAGCACTATTATCATACGGAATGTCGGGGAAAGTTTTTCACGCTCCGTTTTTAGACATTCATCCCGGTTTTGAATTATTAGGATCTTGGGAACGAACTAAAAAATTAATTCAGGAAGATTATCCATACGTAAAAAGTTATCCTTCAATTGATGATTTATTGGCTGATGATGTTGAGTTAGTAATCGTGAATACGCCCGTTGGCACGCATTATGAATATGCGAAAAAAGTGCTTTTGGCAGGAAAACATGCTGTTGTTGAAAAGGCTTTCACAACAACTGTTGCAGAGGCCGAAGAATTGACACAAATTGCAAAAGAAAAGGGATTGAAATTAGCTGTTTTCCAAAACAGAAGATGGGACAGCGATTTTAAAACGATCCAAAAAATAATCAATGACGGCGTTCTAGGGGAACTTGTTGAAGCCGAATTTCATTTTGACAGATACAACCCGTTGTTGAGTCCTAAAGCGCATAAAGAAACTGCCAATGATGGAGCCGGAGTTTTAAAAGATTTAGGTCCGCATATTATCGATCAGGCAATTTGTTTGTTTGGTTCGCCAAAATCGGTCTTTGGAGATATTCGATATACCAGACAAAATTCTGTGGTTGACGACTGGATTGATTTGTCGCTGATTTACGAAAATTTCAGAGTACGTTTAAAAGCTGGTTTTTTTGTGAGAGAAGCCAATCCTGCTTATGTAATTCATGGAAAAAAAGGTTCTTTTTTAAAACCTCGTGGAGACGTACAGGAAGACGAATTGAAAATTGGAAAAAAACCAAATTTAGAATCTTGGGGAACAGAACCTGAAGAATTGCAAGGTCTGCTTCATACCGAAATTGAAGGAAAAATAATTCGTGAAAAAGTGCCAACATTACAAGGGAATTATTTCTCGTTTTTTGATGGTGTTTACAATTCGATTATAAACGATACAACAGAACCGGTTACAGGTCAAGATGGCGTAAAAGTAATGCAGATTATTGAAGCTGCAATTGCAAGCAACTCACAGCGAACAGTAATTAAGTTGTAATTTATAGCCCGCGGATTGTACGGATTAAAACTGGTTTTCGCTGGTTTTATTTTTATAATTTGTGGATGAAAAACAGAATATAAATCGTAGAGGCGCACACAGCAGTGCGTCTTTTTTATGCGCCAGAAAAAAAATAAAAATCGGTGTAAATCCGTTTTAATCCGCATAATCCGTGGGCCAAAAAAACAGCAATTTATAAACAATAACGTTGTAAATAAACGAACAATTTGAACCTTTAGAGAAATCCACAGCTTTTTTGTACTTTTATAGTATAATCCCAAAATGCATCGATTTTGATAAATTTCAATCCGTTAGAACTTTTTCAGACAAAAGGAAAAATAAAGAAAGTTTTTAGAGAAGCAAAGGCTTCCTATTTAAACCGAATTCGTTTTGCAGTAGGAATGTTTTATTTCGGAATGGGATTAAGTTTTGCTACTTGGGCAAGCCGAATTCCAGATATAAAAACCGCCCTGCATTTAACCGAAGGCGACTTGGGTTCGATACTTTTTGCCTTGCCAATGGGACAATTGATCATCATGCCTTTTTCAGGAAAAATGGTGACCAAATTTGGAAGCCATCGCATTTTGATTTTCTCTTTAATAATGTATGTTTTGTGCCTTATCAATTTAGGTTTGGCCACAACAGCGCTTCAATTGTCATTAGGTTTGTTTTTGTTTGGTTTGTTTGGGAACTTGGCCAATATTGCCGTAAATACACAAGGCGTTTATACCGAAGTGCTTTTTAGAAAAACAATCATGTCTTCGTTTCACGGAATGTGGAGTTTTGCAGGTTTTACAGGCGCTTTGGTGGGTTTAGGAATGTTAGCTTTAAACCTTTCTCCGTTGCATCATTTTTTAATAGTAGCCGGTATCGTGCTTTTAATGATAGGATTTAACTTTAGATTTTTGGTCAAAGCCAAAGAAAAAATCAAACATAAAGACAAAGGCGAAAAGAAAAAATTGTTTACAAAACCAGACAGCGCTTTGATTTGGCTTGGCGTAATCGGGTTTTGCAGTATGGCCAGCGAAGGCGTAATGTTTGACTGGAGCGGTGTTTATTTTAAAGATGTTGTAAAAGCGCCAGGACCTTTGGTAGTTTTGGGCTATACTTCGTTTATGATTATGATGGCGAGCGGAAGATTTTTAGGCGACGGATTAATTAATAAATTCGGGCGTGAGCGTGTCATGCAAATTAGCGGTGTCATGATTTCTGCCGGACTTTTTACTGCTGTTTTTCTTCCATATTTAATTCCGTGTACGATTGCTTTTATGGCTGTAGGTTTGGGTGTGGCAACTATTGTTCCAACGGTTTACAGCATGGCAGGAAAAAACCCAACTGTTCCTCCTGGTGAAGCGTTAACCATAGTTTCAAGCGTGAGTTTCTTAGGATTTTTAATGGGACCTCCCGTAATTGGTCACATTGCTCAAAATTTCGGACTCAAATTCTCTTTTGCGTTTATTGGAATTTTTGGAGTTTTGATTGCTTTTTTGGTTTCTAAAATTAGAACTACGGAGTAAAATTTTTTAAAAAGAAAAACCAAAAAATAGGCAAATCTACTTAATTAATTTCAAATTTCAATCAAAACATTAGTAAGAAAAAACGCATAATAGTAAATATTTTATCTACATTTGAATTTTAGAATTTAAATCCATTTTCCTTTTTCCAAAAACCAATTTTATCTTTTGAATAGGACTAATATCCGAAAACCATTTTCAAAAATAAATTGGAATTTTTAATGATAAAAAAATACTTCATTTTTTTACTTCTATGCTCATGTACTTTTTGTTTTGCTCAAGAAACCGTTTTTAGAGGGATTGTTGTTGATGCAAAAACGCAAGATCCGTTAAAGAATGTTGTGGTAACGATTCAAAATACTACTATAACAAAACTTACATCAAAAACAGGTCAATTTGAACTTCATTCTTCCATAAATGGCGAACAGCTGCTATTGATTCATAGTCAAGGCTGCAAGGATCTTCTTCTTAAAATTCAATCAAATTTTGGACAAATTGTTTATCTCGGAACTTTACAATTAGAGGATTTATATGCTGATGAAACTCCGGCGGCATTAATCACACTTTTAGATACTGATTTATCTGATGATAGTAGTTCCTCGGAGATGACTTCGGGACTTTTGCAATCTTCAAAAGATGCTTTTATGCAAACTGCTACTTTTAATTGGGGACAAGCCCGATTTAAAGTTCGGGGACTAGACAGCGAAAACGGAACCATGATGCTCAACGGCATGACAATGAATAAAATTTTTGACGGAAGACCACAATGGAATAATTGGGGAGGTTTGAATAATGTAACCCGAAATCAAGAATTTTCAGTGGGCGCTGCAGCTTCAAATTATAGTTTTGGAGGTATTTTGGGAACACAGCAAATCGCAACTCGAGCCTCTTTGTTCAGAAAAGGTACACAGCTTACTTTCTCAGGAAGCAATGCGTCATACACTTGGCGCGCTGTTGGAACATATGCATCAGGAATGAATGCTTCAGGCTGGGCTTATGCTGTTTCCGTAGGAAAAAGATATGCAACAGAAGGTTATTTTAATGGAACAAATTTTAACGCAGATTCTTTTTTTATAAGTGTTGAGAAGAAAATAAACAATAGGCAATCACTAAACTTTACCGGATTTTATACGCCAAATTCCAGAGGAAAAAATTCACCGAATACAGATGAAGTTGTGAGTTTGATGGGTGAAAAATACAATTCGTATTGGGGATTTCAGAGTGGTGAAAAACGAAATGCTAGAGTTAAAAATATTGAAGAACCGCTTTTGATGTTGAATCATTATTTTAAAATTGATGAAAAAACCAACCTGAATTCTGGGATAATGTATCAATTTGGGAAAGTTGGAAACAGCAATATCGATTATCAAAACGCCAACAGCCCCGATCCTGTTTATTACCAAAAAATGCCAAGTTATTTTAGCTCGCTTTACGCGAAAGATCATGGCGAATTTTCTGGAGAATTTACACCAGATTACATAAATGCTGAAAAAAGCAAAACAACGTTTTTGGAAAATTCACAAATTGACTGGAACGCCATGTATTTGGCAAATCAAAAGAAAGATCAAAATGGATATTTGCCATCTCAAAGCCATTATATTCTTTATGAAGACAGAACAGATGATAAAACGTTCGCTGCAAATTCGACTTTAAATTCACAGTTAAATTCTAATCTTTCCTTTGATGGAGGAATCGTTTATAGGAATTTGAAATCACATAATTTTCAATATTTACTGGATCTTCTTGGTGGCGAATATTTTGTAGATATTGATCCGTTTTATAAAGGAAATTTGTCACAATCAGATTTATTGCATCCTAATCGTCTAGTAAAAAAGGGAGATATTTATGGCTACAATTATAATTTTTTAGCTAACACAATCGATGCTTTTACGCAGTTTAAATTCTCTTATAATAAAATTGAATTTTTTCTGGGACAGTCGTATTCAATCTCGAATTATCAACGTGAAGGATTGTATAAAAATGGAATTTATGCCAATAATTCTCTCGGAAAAAGCAATAAAGCAACTTTCGAGAATTTCGGATTTAAAGGTGGATTCATGTATAAAATTTCGGGCAAACAATGGTTTTTTGTAAATGCTGAACATCTTACTCGAGCGCCATCTTTGAGAAATACATTTTCAAATTCACGATTGAACAATGCAATTGTTGACGGAATAGAAAATGAAAATGTCAGCAGCGCCGAAGCGAATTATGTATATCGTTCGCCAAAACTCAAATTGCGTTTGACAGCTTACTATACTTTAATTAGAAACTCGTCAAAAACTTCTTTTTTTTATGCCGAAGGAATTTTTGATAATGGTACCGGCTTTGACGCAACAGATGCTTTTGTGAGTCAGACTTTGACGAAATTAGACAAGAAGAATACAGGAGCAGAATTGAGTTTTGAATATCAATTTTCGCCGACTCTCAAAACAAGTTTTTCTGCAGCATACGGAAATTTTATTTACAGCAGCAACCCAAATGTTTCCATTACAAATGATGCAAATGCTTCGAAAAACGGAACTAAAACAACTTTTGATTTCGGGCACGCTTTTCTTAAAAATTATAAACAAGCTGGAACACCTCAAAGCGCCTGTTCTTTGGGATTGGAATATCGTGATCCTAAATTTTGGTGGCTTGCTGTCAATATTAATTATTTGACGGATAATTATATTGATGTTTCACCAATTTCAAGAACTTCTCAATTTTACATTAATCCCGTCAATGGATTTCCTTTTCCTGAAGCCACTGCTGAACGAGGAAATGAATTGCTGAAACAAGAAAAATTTAGTCCAATAACCTTGCTTAATTTGAGTGGTGGAAAATCATGGCGGGTTCGCAAAAAGTATATCGGACTTTTTGCAAGCGTTAATAATGTGTTGAATTTGGTATATAAAACTGGTGGTTTTGAGCAGGCGAGAAATGCAAATTTTAGAGCATTAAATCAGGATGTTTCCAGCGGAACACCATCATTTGGGCCAAAATATTATTACGGTTATGGCCGAACTTATTTTTTAAATCTTACCCTCGGATTATAAACTGAAAATTTATTCTTATGAAAAAAAGACTTCTCTATTTTATACCTTCTTTGTTTTTTTTCGGTTGTAACGCTGAAATCGAAACACCAAAATTAGTTTGTACTCAACCCGATTTTGAAGTGACGAAAACTGTCGAAAAAGTCTATGAACTTTCGAATGCAACTGCCAAACAATATGCATATGACGATGTTGTTGAAGCTTATGTAGTTTCGAGCGATGAAGAGGGGAATTTCTTTAAAAGTATTTCACTGCAAGCAAAAGCATCTGAAAATCTTCCTGCAATAGGCTTTAGTATTCCAATCGATGCTTCAAACACTTATATAGATTATAGAGTGGGAAATAAAGTGTATATAAAACTTAAAAATCAGTTTACAGATTTGTATTACGGCGGATTAAGAATAGGAAGTTTATATGTGAGCAATGCAGGCGACCCAACAATTGGAAGGATTTCGCAAAATGAAATTAAAAATGTTTTGAACGCCTCTTGTACAATTATAGATGAAAATCAATTGGTTGAATCACTTACTATTGAAGATGCTTTGAAAGATTCAAAATTAAATACTTTAATCGAACTCAAAAATGTTGAATTTTCCGAAGAAGCTTTAGGTCGCCATTATTTTGAAGAAACCAATAATGTAGGCGGATCTACAAATTGGAATTTAAGAGACAATACCGGAAATCAGATTATTTTTAGAACCAGTAGTTATGCAAAATTCGCAGATCATTTTGTGCCAGAGGGAAGTGGCAAAGTCCGAGGAATTTTGACCAAATTTGGTTCGGATTATCAATTTCTAGTTCGGTTTGAAAGTGATATTGTAATGACAGGAAAACGAAATACCCCGTTTTTTTCAGAAGATTTCCAGTCGGTTAAAAACAATGTAAATTTTGTACTTCCGCGTTGGAGCAATATTGTTGAAAAAGCCACAAAACTTTGGAAAAGCATGGTATATTCAGGAAATGGATACGCCGAATTTAATACCACAAGCACTACCGCAGCCGAAAATGTTGCTTGGATGATTTCTCCAAAAATCAATTTGTCGGGATATAAAAATGCAGTGTTATCTTTTAGAAGTGCACAGCATGATTTAAAGTTAGATTCGTCGTTAAATACTTTAGAAGTGTATGTTTCAACCAATTTTGATGGATCAAATATTGCTAAAGCAAAATGGACAAAACTAGAAGCAAAAATTCCCTCGCTTTCGACACCGGCGCGTCAGTTTATAAGTTCGGGCGGAATTGATTTAACAGCGTATTCGGGAAATATTAATATTGGATTCAAGTATGTTGGCTCTGGAAAAGACAAAACTTTGAATGGCGCTTTTATGGTTGATGATGTCAAAATTTTTGGAGAAAAGTAGGCAGTTTTTCTATGATTTTGGATAAAGAAAAAAATTGATGACTTGTTTTTTCAATTTTAAGCTTTCAGATTTTGTCAGAATTTTGTATTTTGGTCATCCCAAATAAATACAAATACCACATGAAAACCTACTTTATCGCCATCTTGATGATGGTATTTCCTTTCCTGATGCACAGCCAGGATCAGACCGATGCGGTTAAATTAAAGCAAATCAACATTGTAAAGACAAATTACCAAAACTCAAAGGATGGTGAAATTGTAAACAAAACAATGGTTTTTAAAGACGGAAAACTTCAAACGGTAACAACTTCAGATGTTGTACAGCATTTCTCTTACAATAAAAATGGCTTGCTGGATATGACGGTAAAAGACAAAGTTGGCAGCGACTGGAAAGAGATTGTAAATTATACTTATGATGCGGACAATAACATCACGAAATTTGTAAAAAAATACCAGGAAGGTCCAGATTACATTACTAAAGTTGTGACTTTTGTTTATGAAGGTGCA
This sequence comes from Flavobacterium daemonense, assembly GCF_007341385.1. Lineage (GTDB taxonomy): Bacteria > Bacteroidota > Bacteroidia > Flavobacteriales > Flavobacteriaceae > Flavobacterium > Flavobacterium daemonense. The sequence goes on along the minus strand of NZ_VJYD01000002.1, from coordinate 205,806 downwards.
AGAATTAAAGTAACAACAAAAAAGAGCACAAACCACCAGAATTTAGTCGATGATATTGAATATATTGTAGAAAACGGAATTATTGTAAGACGTACTTCACGCGATAGAAACAAACAAATTATTGGCAAAATCGAATACGTTTATGTAAATGACAATGTCTCAAAACACAAAGGATTAGTTGGCGATAAAATCTCAAAATCATTTACTTATGATGATAAAAAGTCGGTTGATCAATTAATTGTTCAGAATCTTTTTGGAGATAATTATAAAGTAATTGTCCCTATGATTTCTTATCATGAAGAAGAATTTGCTTTTGAATCGATTTCTTATAATAACGAAATGAATTTCAGTCCGTCTTCTACAGTATTGGTTGCAGTAAGCCGAAAGTACAAATACAACAAGTTGAATTTTCCAATTTCATGCTCTCAAATTGAAGAAAACGGAATTGTAAAAACGGAAAAAACATTTATTTACGAATAAAATAGTTTTGAATAAATTTTAAAGCCATTTATAAATTAGGTTTCTGCCTGATTTATAAATGGTTTATTTTTTTAAATCGGATTTAAAATTGAAATTCTATAATTGTAAGTAGGGCACAAATGATTAAATTTGTAGCTTATTTTAAGATATGTTAGAGAAAGAAGTTATAAATTTTGAGAAAACGGCCATTGTTGGTATCATAACTCAAAATCAAAGTGAGGAAAAACTTAACGAATATTTAGACGAATTAGAGTTTTTGACTTTTACTGCTGGCGGTGAAGTTATTAAACGTTTTTCGCAAAAAATGGAACGCCCGAATCCGAAGACTTTTGTAGGAACGGGAAAAATAGACGAAATCAATCTTTTTGTAAAAGAAAACGGAATATCGACAGTTATTTTTGATGATGAATTAACACCGTCGCAACAAAAAAATATTTCACGAATTATTGACGCTAAAATCTTAGATAGAACAAACTTAATCTTAGATATTTTTGCGCAAAGAGCCGAAACTTCGTATGCAAGAACTCAGGTTGAGCTGGCACAATGTCAATATTTATTACCAAGACTTTCTGGTTTATGGACACACCTTGAGCGTCAAAAAGGGGGTATTGGTATGCGTGGACCTGGAGAAACGGAGATTGAAACGGACAGACGTATTGTGCGTGATAGAATTTCGTTGCTGAAAGACAAAATCAAAACGATTGACAAACAAATGAGTATTCAGCGAAGCAATCGCGGTGCAATGGTTCGTGTGGCTTTGGTTGGATATACAAACGTTGGGAAATCGACTTTAATGAATGCGATTGGAAAAAGCGATGTTTTTGTTGAGAATAAATTGTTTGCGACTTTAGATACGACGGTTAGAAAAGTAGTTATTAAAAACTTGCCATTCTTGCTATCGGACACGGTTGGTTTTATCCGAAAATTACCAACACAATTAGTTGATTCATTTAAAAGTACATTGGACGAGGTTCGTGAAGCCGACTTGCTTTTGCATGTTGTCGATATTTCGCATCCAGATTTTGAAGATCATATTGAATCTGTAAATCAGACTTTGCTGGAAATTAAAAGCAACGATAAACCAACGATTATGGTTTTCAATAAAATCGATGCTTACAAACACCTGACAATAGATGATGATGATTTGATTACCGAAAGAACAAGAAAACACTGGACGCTTGACGAATGGAAACAGACTTGGATGAGTAATGTTGGTCAGGATAAAGCGTTGTTTATTTCGGCGACCAAAAAAGAAAATTTCGAGGAATTTCGAGAAATGGTTTACGAAGCTGTTCGTCAAATTCATATCACGAGATTTCCTTATAATAAATTTTTGTATCCAGATTATAAAGATGCAGTTGAAAAAGAAGAGGAATAAAATAGAAACGGCTTTTGAGTTTATCAAAAGCCGTTTTTTTTATTTTGCTATTAAATTAAAGGATTTATTAATTTAGCTTTTCAATAAGATTTACTGAAATGGATATTTCATATCTTTGTTTAAATGAGTAAGAATTTATATATAATTGCTGGTTGCAATGGAGCAGGTAAAACTACTGCATCTTTTACAATATTACCTGAAATTTTAGATTGTAAAGAGTTTGTAAATGCAGATGAAATTGCCAAAGGCCTCTCTCCATTTCAGCCAGAAAAAGTTGCTTTTGAAGCGGGCAGAATTATGCTTCACAGAATAAATGAACTTTTGATTAACAATGAAGTTTTTGCTTTTGAAACGACTCTTGCCACTAAAAGTTATAAGTCTAAAGTCAAAATTGCTCAAGATAAAAAGTATAAAGTAGTACTTTTGTTTTTTTGGTTGCAAGATGTTGATTTAGCAATTGAAAGAGTGAAAACCAGAGTTAAGGAAGGTGGGCATAATATTGAAAATGATGTAATTAAGCGTAGATATATAAATGGAATAAATAATTTATTTAATTTATATTTGCCTATAGTTGATGAAGCGATGATTTTTGATAATTCATTTGGTAAACCTGAATTAATTGCAGAAAAAATGTTTGATACTGAGATTGATATAATCAACGAAATTAAATACAATAGACTTAAAAAGTTTTACAATGAAAACATATAAAAGATCGGCTACTCAAACTAAAATTTTAGATTCAATGGATCTTGTTTATGAGAAATTAATTGAGTTCAAGAAGAAATCAAATAGCGAATTAGTTATTATGAAAGATGATAAAATAGTAAAAATAAAAGCTAAGTCATTATAAAAATATTAACCCTCTTATTTAGAGGGTTTTTTTATGTTTAAAAGATGTCAATTGTTTGAATCTAGCCCAGATGGAGGCGTTATCCTTGCTGGCACGAGAGGGCAACAGCGAGATATAGCCGAGAGCGGGAAACCATGTTGGTTAAAATGCCTTTTGTGATGCTTCTAATAATTAAAATCCGAAGTTGACTCCTAGACCAAAAACTTCTCTGGTTTGTAGTCCTGCAAAGGCATTATCGTCATAAATTGCTTGAAATGATAAGTTCGCAGATAAAAATTTATTGATTTTCATGATAATATTCAGCGAATAATTGATGTCTACGTTTTGAGGGTCTTCAAGATAATTTGAATAAAGATTCAGCGTATTTTCAGCAGTTACATTGGTCATTATGGCTAATTTATAGTAAATGGAAGCATAAAAACCCAACTCATAACGCAAGCTTTTACCTTCATCTACACCAAAATAAGCACCATCTACATACGGCAATCCTGTAAATCTGTCAATTCCGGTTGTGTAGGCACTATCTACAAAAGTGAATTTTGAAGTTAATGGCGCAAAATTTATTTTAAGATTGTCGTCTTTTGTCCAATAAATTCCGGGACCAGTAGTTAGATATCCAGGAGACATGAATTTAGTTTGTTCAGTCCTAATTTGTTTTCCATTGGCATCTTGGCCGTAAATGTAACCTGTAGAAAACTGTGTTCTAAAATTCAGGAAGTAAGAGTAATACCATTGACCAAAAGCTTTTTTCCCAACAATTGAGTTGAATTCTAAACGGTCATCTGTTTTTTTTGTGAAGTCGTCGTTTTTGGTTTGCAATAATCCGTATGAAGCCAGAATTTTATTGTCCCAAGTTAAATCATCTTTTTTGTAATTGAAATCGTAATTGATTCCCAGAGTTCCAGAGAAACTATCTTCACCACCTGCAATCCAGTTGTTAAAGCTCGACTGATTTAATAAAAGTGAGACGGTTCCTTTTGTTTTCCAGCCTTCGTCTTCGATGGTATCGTTAATTTTTTTTACTGCTTTTTCAGTATTCTGAATTAACTCTTTTTCTGAATTTTGGGCTTGTAAAAATGTGAAGTTTACTAAAATGAAAAGTAATAAGGCTAGCTTTCTCATGGTCTTTAGTTTAGAAGTGTATAAACAAATATACTAAAAACCGTTAAAAGCTTAAGACTTAATTGATTGTAAAAGCAGGTTATTTCTTGGATTCTTTGTACAAAGGTACTGCAGAGCATGCTTCACCGTACATTATGCTTCTTGCAAATGGCTGTAAATAGGTTGTGGCTAAAATATAAGCGCGCATTGGAACTGGTTTTTTAGAACAGCCTTTTACAATTACAGGTTTGTTTTGGTAAACCGAATAATCAAGTTTGCTTAAGATTTCTTCGTAAAGACTACCATCAAGATCTTCGATTGTTCCGTTCACGACTTTTTTTGCATATGGTGCCAAATGCACACTCACTAAAATCAAAGCCCAAGCCGGAATAATAGCGTCTGTGCTGCAGTGTACCGCCACATATTGATCTTGATATTGTGACCAATCGTGATTTTTAAGATGCTCTCTAAAGTCTTTTTCTTTTAATAAAAATCCTTCCAAAAGCCATTGCGAAATGTCAATCTGCACACGCATTCCTTTTGGATAATAATCCTCAAGATCAAAAACTTCTAATGCACTATTAGCAACTTTATTGATGATTTCTTCCATGTGAAAAATGGTTTCAAGTTTAAAGTTTCAGGTTTCACGTTATGCAAAACTTGAAACTTTAAACCTGAAACAAATATTTTTAAAGCATTCCTAATTCTAACTTTGCTTCTTCGCTCATTAAATCCTTGCTCCAAGGCGGATCGAAAGTAATTTCTACGTCAACATCTTTGATGTTTTCGATTGTTTTTACTTTTTCTTCCACTTCTCTTGGCAAGCTTTCTGCAACTGGGCAGTTTGGAGATGTTAATGTCATAAGGATTTTTACTTCATAATCAGTATTTACCATTACGTCATAAATTAATCCTAATTCATAAATATCTACAGGAATTTCAGGGTCGTAAATTCCTTTTAAAACCTTTACGATTGATTCTCCTAATTCGTTTGTGTCTATTTCTTGTTCCATTGTTTTTGTTTTTTCACCATTTAGGTGATTTATTTACCATTAAGATATTAAGAAAATTAAGTTTAGTACTTTATGAACATTAATGCCTTAATGGTTTAATTTTTTTTAATTTTTGTTTTTTGCATCAAAAGCCAAAGCGTACATTTTGATGTTTTTGATCATCGAAACCAAACCGTTGGCACGAGTTGCAGATAAATGTTCTTTCAAACCAATTTCATCTATAAAATCAGTATCAGCGTTTATGATATCTGATGCTTTTTGGTTTGAGAAAGCGCGAATTAAAATCGCGATTATTCCTTTGGTCAGAATCGCATCACTATCAGCCGTGAAAACAATTTTATCGTCTTTTTCTTCGCCTTGAAGCCAAACTTTTGACTGGCATCCTTTAATTAAATTTTCGTCGACTTTATATTCTTCTTTAATTAAAGGAAGACTTTTTCCCAGTTCGATGATGTATTCATAACGCTGCATCCAGTCGTCGAACATTGAAAATTCATCTATTATTTCGTCTTGTATTTCTTTTATCGTCATAATTATTCTTTAGCAAAATCAACCAGCAAATTTACCAGTTTTTCTATTTCCTTTGGGGGAAAACCATTATCGAAACCTTTTGTTTCGTATGTTTTTTGATTTTGAGTTATTTTTAAATTTCCAATTGCGGCGCCGTCATAAAAACGTTTTTCTGTCGGAGCTTTCAAATTTGGAATATTATCTAAATTCACTTTCGAAAATTCAGTTACAATTTGTTTCCATTTTGCATCATCAATTTTCTTTTCAACGGGTTGGTTATTTCTGCCGTTTGTAACCGTTGCTATTTTATTCTGAACAACTATCTTTTTAAAAACTCCTCTGGAAACTGCTGAATATTCAATTTGAGTTGAAGTCATATCTGCTTTTTTTTGGCTCGAACAGCTAGTTCCAATGAAAATCGTTAAGAGCAATAAAGATAATATTCTCATAAAAAAGGTTTTTAGCTTAACATTGTTTGCGCTTTCTTAACGGCTTCAACCATTGCATCGATTTCTTCTTTAGTATTATAAAAAGAGAAAGACGCGCGAATCGTTCCCGGAATACAGAAGAAATTCATAATTGGCTGGGCGCAATGATGGCCAGTTCTGACTGCAATTCCTAATTTGTCAATAATCGAACCAATATCGTATGGATGAATTCCGTCGATATTAAATGAAACTACTGATGCTTTATTTTTTCCAGTTCCGTAGATTCTCAAACCTTCAATTTCTAGTAAACGTTTTGTTGCATATTCTAAAAGTTCGTGTTCGTATTGCTGAATATTTTCGAAACCAATATTATTTAGATAATCAATTGCAGTTCCTAAAACAATTCCGCCCGCAATATTTGGAGTTCCGGCTTCAAATTTATGCGGAAGATCTGCGTACGTAGTTTTCTCGAAAGTAACTTCTTTGATCATTTCGCCACCGCCCTGATAAGGAGGAAGTTTGTTCAGCCATTCTTCTTTTCCGTATAAAATTCCAGTTCCCGTTGGGCCACACATTTTATGACCTGAAAAAGCATAAAAATCGCAATCTAATTCCTGAACATTTGGTTTTAAATGCGGAACTGCTTGAGCGCCGTCAATTAAAACTGCAGCGCCAACAGCATGCGCTTTATCAATAATAGATTTGATTGGGTTAATAATTCCCAATGCATTTGAAATATGATTTACCGTAACGACTTTTGTTTTTTCTGAAAGAATCTTATCAAATTCTTCCAAAATCAATTCGCCATGTTCATTCATTGGAATCACTTTTAAAGTAGCTCCGGTTTTTTCGCACAACATTTGCCAAGGCACAATATTGCTATGGTGTTCTAAAGAAGAAACAATAACTTCATCGCTCGGTTTTAAAATAGATGCAAAACCGTTTGTGACCAAGTTGATTCCGTGCGTTGTTCCCGAAGTAAAAAGGACTTCATAAGCATGTTTTGCATTGATATGAACTTTTACTTTGCCACGAGAAATTTCGTAAGCATCAGTTGCTAACTGGCTTAAAGTGTGTACGCCACGGTGAATATTGGCGTTGATTTCCTGATAATATTTAACTTCTGCATCAATCACGATTTGTGGTTTTTGCGAAGTAGCTCCGTTGTCGAAATATACTAAAGGTTTTCCGTTTACAGTTTGTGAAAGTATCGGAAAATCAGCTCTTATTTTTTGAATATCTAGCATGTCTTATTTAGAAAAAATCTATTTACAAAAGTACTAAAACTAAATTTGTTTATACAGGAATTCTATAATTTCCTTTTATGACGCCATTGCAAGAAGGCGTAATTGCTGATTCTCTAAAAATCAATTCGCTTTTATGCATTATCCGAATCATATTTGTAATTTCAGTTCTAAAAACGTGAACATAAATTATTTATATTGCATTAAAAATAGTTAACATCATTATGAAAAAATTTCTAAAAGTACTTGTACTTGCTCTAGTTCTTGCTTTTTTGTATTTCGGATTCACCACTTATCCGAAACTGGATTTAATTTCTGGCTTTTCAGCTAAAAGTGTTGCTTCAGGACATTTTATGGATCATCGTCCGCTTGATTTAATTCAGAAAACAGACAATGATATCCCTTTGTTGGACCTTGCAACCAATACAATTAATGATGCCGGAAAATTTGCAACATCAGCCGTTTATGGTTTAAAAGAAAGAAAAGCAATTTATAGAGAAGGTTTGGGTGCTCTGTTGATTAATGATGATTATGATATTTCGAAACCTTATTTGCTTCCAAAAAGAACAAAATTGGTTAACAATCTTCCTTTTCCTTACGGGAATAACGAACCAAAAGATTCTGCTTTCACGAATGTGGATTACGCAAAATTAAAAAAAGCAATTGATGACTCATTCGATAAAAATGGCGGAAAAGCAAAACGTACTCGTGCAGTCGTAGTTTTGTATAAAGACAAATTAATTGGTGAAAAATATGATACAGGTTTCAATAAAGACAGCAAAATTTTAGGCTGGTCGATGACAAAAAGTATAACAAGTTCTGCTTTTGGAGTTTTGGTTAAACAAGGCAAAATTGATATTTACAAACCAGCGCCAATCAAAGAATGGCAAAATGACGAGCGTAAAAATATTACGATTAACGATTTGCTTCACATGAATTCTGGTTTAGAATGGGAAGAAAATTACAGTACAATTTGTGATGCCACACAAATGCTTTTTCAGTCTGCAGATATGGGGAAAGTGCAAATGGACAAACCTGCGAAATATAAACCAAACACGCATTGGTATTATTCATCAGGAACGACAAACTTATTATCAAGAATTTTAAGAAGCCAATTTAAAACCCAACAAGAATATCTTGATTTTTGGTACAGCGCCGTAATCGACAAAATCGGAATGAACTCGATGATTGTTGAGCAAGATATGTCTGGAACATTTGTGGGTTCATCTTACGGATGGGCAACACCGAGAGACTGGTCAAAATTTGGATTACTTTATCTTCACAAAGGAAATTGGAATGGTGAACAAATATTTGACGAAAGCTGGGTAAAATACACAGCAACACCAACCAATACTTCTGAAGGAAAATATGGAGCGCAATTTTGGTTAAATGCCGGAGGGAAATTCCCGGATGTTCCTCGTGATATGTTTTATTGCAGTGGGTATCAAGGTCAAATGGTGGTGATTATTCCGTCTTTGGATATGGTAATCGTGAGAATGGGAGTGAAGGAAGAAGAACCTGGTTTTGATTTTAATGGGTTTCTGAAGGGGATTATTGAGAGTGTGAAGAAATAATAAATGGCAATTTTAAAAAGAATAGAAAATGATGAGCTTTATTTATATATGAATGGAGTTCTCATTTATAAACGTTGGTTAAGTACTGGAAACTCTAAAGTATTTGACATTATGGCTTATGACAAATATACATTAATGAGTTATACAGATTTACAGTATGAGAATTCAAATGGATTATTATCTGTTAAAGCAAAGATTAAATTAAAAGATACTGCCGAAGGAGGAAGACGAACAGGAATTGCAAGTGGCTATAGACCTGATCATGTTTTTGAGTATGGGAAAGATGGAAAAATAAATCAAGCTTTTATGGGAGATATTATTTTTGAAAATCAATCAACTATCGAACCAGGAGAAGAAAAAACAGTAACAGTCAGATTTTTACTTAATCAGCCAATTGAAAAATATCTTAATAAAGGACAAGTGTGGTGGATTCACGAAGGGCCAAATTTAGTTGGAATTGGAGAAATTTTGTAAATATTATTGGGTAATTAACCGCAAAGACGCCAAGTAAAAAGCGCAAAGTTCGCAAAGTTTTGTAATAAACCTTTGCGAACTTTGCGTAATTCTTTGCGAACCTTGCGGTTAAACAATACTACAAATCAAATCCTAAATTCACGCCTAATTTCGTAGCAATGATTTTAGTAATTCTTTGTTTTAATTCAGGTATTTTGATGCTTTCGATAACGGCATTTGAGAATGCGTACATCAATAAAGCTTTAGCTTCTTTTTTAGGAATTCCACGAGACTGCATGTAGAACATTGCTGTTTCATCAAGCTGTCCAACTGTACAACCGTGAGAACATTTTACGTCATCAGCAAAAATTTCCAATTGTGGTTTTGCATTGATAGTTGCTTTGTCACTCAATAAAATATTGTTGCTTTTTTGGAAAGCATTTGTTTTTTGAGCTTCTTTTTCTACCAAAACTTTTCCGTTGAAAACTCCTGTTGAGCGATCAGAGAAAATTCCTTTATAATCTTGGAAACTTTCGCAGTTTGGTTGTGCGTGGTTTACCAAAGTATAATGATCAACGTGTTGTTTGTCGTTTAAGATTGAAATTCCGTTTAACGTACTTGTCAATCTTTCACCATAGTGATAGAAATTCAAGTTGTTACGCGTAAGATTTCCACCAAAAGAGAAAGTGTGCACATAAGCGTGACTTTCTTGTTGTTGCGAAACATAAGTATTGTCAATTAAATTCGCTTCGCTATTATCGTTTTGAATTTTGTAATAATCAACAATCGCACGTTTTTGAGCAAAAATCTCAGTAACAGAGTTTGTTAAAACTGGGTTTTCATTCAAACTTTGGTGACGCTCAATAATTTGAACATGCGAATTTTCACCCACAATTACCAAATTTCTTGGCTGAACCATTAAAGCCGCTTCGTTTCCAGTTGAGAAATACATAATCTCAATTGGTTTGTCAGCTACTTTTTTCTTTGGGATATTGATAAAAGCACCTTCAATAGCAAAAGCCGTATTCAATGAAGTCAAGCTATCATCTTTGCTTGCAATTTGATTGAAGTACGTATCAATAACCATTTTATATTTTGGTTTGGTCAATGCCGATGACATCAAGCAAACATCGATTCCGTCATGCGTTGTTGAAGACAAATGCGAGCTGAAAACGCCGTCAATAAATACTAATTTGTACGTATCGATTTCGTGTAAAAAGTATTTTTTTACTTGGTTGAATTCGATTGCATTTTCCTGTTTTGGAAAAACCGTAAAGTCATTTTTTAAGATGGCATTTAGCGATGTATATTTCCAAGCTTCTTCTTTTTTGGTTGGGAAACCTTTATTTTCGAAGTTTTTTATAGCATTTGTGCGTATGTCATGTAAATCTGAATGTACATCGACACGCTCTTCAAAAGCCATAAAAGACGATACTAATTTTTCTTTTAAATCCATTGTTCTTTTTAGTCTTAAAGTCGAAAGTCGAAAGTCGAAAGACTTAGGATTGTCGACTGTTTTTGCCAAAAGGTTAAAAATTTAAAGCATAAAGTTTGAGACTTTATGACTTTCGACTTTATGACTTTGGGCTCAAATATTTAATGAAACCGCTTAATAATTTCGATATTTCTGTTATCGATTCTAAAAGCATTTCAAATTCTTCTTTTATAATATATTCTAAATCAAAAGCTAAATATAATTGAGATCTAACTTCTCCTGCAGATGCTTTGGCTACATATAAAAAGTAAATAAACTCTTTGTCTGTATTTCTCTCAAAACCTTCTGCTATATTTGATGATATAGAAAGTGATGCGCGTCTAATTTGTCTAACAAAATCAAAGTCTTTTTTGAAATTAGAATTCTCAGTAATCAAATATATTTTCTTATTGAAGATTCGAGATTTTTGCCAGGAATTTATTTCTTCAAAAGATTTGAACTTACTCATATTGTATTTCTGACTTTATGACTTTCGGCTTTACGACTTATAATTAGTTTTCTGCCTTGATCCAATCGTAACCCTTTTCCTCTAGCTCATATGCTAGCTCTTTTCCGCCAGATTTTACGATTCTTCCGTTGTAAAGAACGTGAACGAAATCAGGAACGATATAATCTAACAAACGTTGGTAGTGCGTGATTACAATAATTGCGTTTTTGTCGCTTTTTAATTTGTTAACACCATTTGCAACGATTCTTAAAGCATCGATATCAAGTCCAGAATCTGTTTCGTCAAGGATAGCTAATTTTGGTTCTAGCATAGCCATTTGAAAAATCTCGTTTCTTTTTTTCTCACCACCAGAAAAACCTTCGTTTAAAGAACGTGATAAAAATTTACGATCAATTTCTAATAATTCCGATTTCTCACGAATAACTTTTAGCATTTCGTTTGCCGGCATTTCTTCTTGACCGTTTGCTTTACGAGTTTCGTTGATTGCAGTTTTCATAAAGTTAGTTACACTAACTCCAGGAATTTCTACAGGATATTGAAACGAAAGGAAAACTCCTTTGTGTGCTCTTTCTTCAGGAGCTAAATCAGCAAGATCTTCTCCGTCAAGGATAACTTCTCCATCTGTAACTTCATAGTTTTCGTTTCCTGCAATAACAGCCGAAAGTGTACTTTTTCCAGAACCATTTGGTCCCATGATAGCGTGTACTTCGCCAGCTTTAACTTCTATATTAATTCCTTTCAGGATTTCTTTATCACCAATCGCGGCGTGAAGGTTTTTTATTGATAACATTGTTTTTTTTATTTTATATAAATGTCAATTCTATTTTTGTTTGTTGGTTTAGGATGTTGGCATTAAAATGCGCGTGTCCTAAATATTCCATGCCTAAATAATCGGCTGTTTTTTTAAACGGAATGTAGAAACTATCTTCAATTTCATCGTCGTGCGAATTTGATATCACGCCAATTTTCTTTCCTCTCAATTTTCTTCCGGTTTCTTTTTCAATTCGGATCAAATCTGAAAACCGATCAAAAAAGACCTTCATGATTCCGCTCATATTATACCAATAGATGGGCGTTGCAAAAATGAAAGTGTCATGATTTTCGATAATTCTTTTGATCAAAGGCAAAAAATCATCTTCTATATTTTTGCTTTCGTAATCATAATATGAAATATTATAATCACTTAAATTTACTACATCAATATGGTGTTCTTTCGCAATTTCATCTACAATTTTCGTTGTATTTCCATTTTTTCGGGAAGAACCTAAAATGATGACTTTTTTATTTTCCATTAATACTTATTCGTAATGTCCTTTTAATGAAAATGATTATTTCCACAAATTGTCTAAATCTTCTTTAGTCATTTTAATTCCTCTACCTTCCTCTATATCTTTTTGTCCTTGTAAAATCTCTTTTACAAATTCGGAATTATATGGTTTTTCCTGCTCTTCAATTTCGAAACCAAGACGTTTTGCTAATGCTTTTAAAACAGGCAAATCTTTTTTCTTTACATTTTTAAGGGTAAGATTCATAACTTAAGGTATTATCCTACAGAACCTTCTAAAGAAATCTCTAATAATTTTTGAGCTTCAACAGCAAATTCCATTGGAAGTTTGTTCAATACATCTTTACTGAAACCGTTTACAATTAAGGCAATCGCTTTTTCAGTCGGGATACCTCTTTGGTTGCAATAAAAAACCTGATCTTCTCCAATTTTACTTGTAGTTGCTTCGTGCTCAATTTTAGCTGATGGATTTTTACTTTCAATGTATGGGAAAGTATGTGCACCGCAATTGTTACCCATTAATAATGAATCACATTGAGAAAAGTTTCTTGCATTCTCCGCTCTTGGGCTAATTTGCACTAAACCACGGTAACTATTTTGTGATTTACCAGCCGAAATACCTTTAGAAATAATAGTCGATTTAGTGTTTTTTCCTAAATGGATCATTTTTGTTCCAGTATCCGCTTGCTGGAAGTTATTTGTAACAGCAATTGAATAAAATTCTCCTACTGAATTATCTCCTTTTAATACACAAGAAGGATATTTCCAAGTTACAGCAGAACCAGTTTCAACCTGAGTCCAAGAAATTTTAGCGTTAGTTTCGCATAAACCTCTTTTGGTTACAAAGTTGTAAACTCCACCTTTTCCTTCTTTATTTCCAGGGAACCAGTTTTGAACAGTAGAATATTTAATTTCAGCATCGTCAAGCGCAATCAATTCAACCACAGCAGCGTGTAATTGGTTTTCGTCACGGCTTGGAGCAGTACATCCTTCAAGGTAAGAAACGTAGCTCCCTTCATCAGCAATAACTAACGTTCTTTCGAATTGTCCCGTTCCTGCTTGATTGATTCTGAAATAAGTTGAAAGTTCCATTGGACATTTAACGCCTTTTGGAATATAACAGAAACTTCCGTCAGAGAAAACCGCTGAGTTTAATGCTGCGTAGAAGTTGTCTTTTTGAGGTACAACAGTTCCTAAATATTTTTTTACTAATTCAGGATGTTCTTTGATAGCTTCAGAAATTGGACAGAAAATAATTCCTTTTTCGGCCAAAGTTTTCTTGAAAGTCGTTGCTACAGAAACAGAATCGACAACAATATCCATAGCGACATTGTTCATCATTTTTTGTTCGTCAACAGAAATTCCTAACTTTTTGTACATCTCTAATAATTCTGGATCAACATCATCCAAAGTTTTATTAGGATCTACTTGTTTTGGAGCTGAATAATAAGAGATCGCTTGAAAATCTGGTTTTTCATAACGAACGTTTGCCCATTCAGGTTCGATCATTTCTTTCCAAGCACGGAAAGCCTCGATGCGCCATTCGGTCATCCATTCAGGCTCTTCCTTTTTAAGAGAAATAGCTCTTACAATTTCTTCATTTAAACCAATAGGGAAAGTCTCAGATTCTATATTGGTATAAAATCCGTACTCATATTCTTTAGTTTCGAGTTCGATTTTTAAATCGTCTTCTGTGTATTTGCTCATTGTTTTTTTATTGAAAGATTTAAAAATTGAAGGATTTAAGTAGAATCAGTTCTGTAATTTTTAAATCTTTAAATTTTGCAATCGTTTAATTATTTTAAAGAGAGAATGATTCTCCGCAACCGCAAGTTCTGCTTGCGTTTGGATTATTGAATACAAATCCTTTTCCGTTTAATCCGCCTGAAAATTCAAGAATTGTTCCAGCTAAATAAAGGAATGATTTTTTTTCAACTGCGATTTGTATATCATTGTCTACGAATATCTTGTCATCTTCGCCTTTGGTTTTGTCAAATTTCAAATCGTACGACAAACCAGAGCATCCGCCACTTTTCACTCCTACACGTACGTAGTCGTGTGCGGCGTCAAAACCATCATCTGTCATCAAATCGATGATTTTCTTTTTGGCTGTATCAGAAACTTTTATCATTGTGTTTATAGTTTTTAATTTTCTTTCATTGCCAGAATCGCTTAAAAAAGTAATCGAATTATTACAATTTAAACAGCTGTCTATCAATGTTCAAATGAAATTGTCTGCAAAGATACGACTTAAAAACCTTTTTCCATAACGGTTCACATTATTATAACAAATGTTAAAATAGATAGAAGTTATTTTATGTTTTAAAAACCTTTCAGAATACTATGTTTTTTAGGAAAATAAAAAGAAACTTACAAAAAGTTATCCGATTGGTTATTAAATTATTAAGAATTAACAAAAAACGTTAAAATCCCGTAGTTTTACCTATTCGTAGTTTTAAATTTATGGTATTTTTGCACAAAATTATGAGTAATTATGAAGAAAAATTACAAAGATAGCTGGATTAAAGCACTTTTTGCAGTAATTTTTATTTTTGGTATAGGTGCTACATATTTGATTTTCAGCAATGAGCCAAATAACGAAACAGAACAGCCGACAGTTGGCAAATTAGAAATCATAGGCCCTGCATCAGAGTCTGTTGATCAGGAAAATATATTAGATTCTTTGAATAATTTGAAATTAGCCTACGATGTCGCTATTTTCGAAAAAACAGCGCTATCTGAAGAATTAGAACTTGAAAAAAAGAACATTGAGAATTTGATGGAAATCATCAAAGCATCTAAAAATCCGTCAGGCGAACAAATCAAAATTTACCGCAAGCAGCTTTCTGATCTTAAAGTTACTTTAGATACTAAGGTGGCGGAGATTAAAAAATTAAAATCTCAGAATAAAAATCTGTTGAATGAAATTGAGAGCCAAAATGTTGTCATGTACAAACAAAAAGCTGAAAATGACACCTTAATTTCAAAACAGAAAAAACTGGAATCAACTTTAAAAGATGCTTCAAAACTTTCTTTAGGAAATTTTAAAGTCGCGGCTTTTAATGAAAGAAGCTCAGGAAAAGAACAAGAAACTACAAAAGCTAAAAATACAAATAAGCTTAAAATAAGCTTTTCTGTAAATGGAAATTCGGTTGCAAAAACAGGAAAAAGAGTTTATTATATTCAGGTTTTGGATCAAAGAAACACCGTTATGGGCGAGAATAAATTAATTGAATTTGGTAATGACAAAGCGTTGGTTTATAGTTTTTTAGTTGCTGTTGATTATCAAGGAAAAATGGCAAATGTTTATGGCGTTTTGAATGATGATTTAGCTAAGTTTAAAAAGGGAACTTATTTTGTCAATTTCTTCGACAAACAAGAAATAATGGGGAGTTCTTCGATTACTTTAGAATAAAAGAAATTTTTTAGCCCACTCCCGATAGCTATCGGGATTACTAGTTTAACGGATTTTCACAGATTTTGAAAAAGCGTCGAACATATTTAGTTTACCACTAAAAAAACCGTGTAGATCAGCTAAATCTGCAAAATCAGCGGCCAATTTAACATGCATAAAAGATACATATTTAGAGAATGAATAGCAAAACGAAATTGGATTTGCTAGCTTTGTTTTCTTAATAGAAATTCTTTTTTATGAAACTTTATCCAATAGAATCTGGAAATTTTAAGTTAGACGGAGGTGCAATGTTTGGCGTTGTTCCTAAAACAATTTGGAACAAAACAAATCCAGCCGATGCCAATAATTTAATTGACATTGCGGCACGGTGTCTGCTGATTGAAGATGGAAACCGCCTTATTTTAATTGATACCGGAATGGGTGACAAACAATCGGAGAAATTTTTTGGGTATTATTCACTTTGGGGTTCGCATTCTATTGATAAATCTTTGGCAAAATATGGTTTTCACCGAGACGATATCACCGATGTTTTTATGACGCACTTGCATTTTGATCATTGTGGCGGAAGTGTTCAATGGAATTCGGATAAAACGGGTTATGAACCGGCTTTTAAAAATGCAAAATTCTGGACGAATGAAAATCATTGGGAATGGGCAACAAAGCCAAATCAGCGTGAAAAAGCATCTTTTCTGGCAGAGAATATTTTGCCAATGCAGGAAAGCGGCCAATTAAATTTTGTTGAAAGACCGGAAAGTGATTTTGGTTTTTCCGCAGAATTAGGTTTCGATATTTTTTATGTTGACGGCCATACCGAAAAACAAATGATTCCGCATATCAAATACAAAGGCAAAACGATTGTTTTTTGTGCCGATTTGCTGGCAACAGCCGGACATATTCCGTTGCCTTATGTAATGGGTTACGACACAAGACCCTTGTTGACGATGCCAGAAAAAGCAAAATTGCTCAACTCAGCTGCCGATCAGAATTATTATTTGTTTTTAGAACATGATGCCCACAATCAAATTATAACAGTAGAACATACTGAAAAAGGAGTTCGTTTGAAAGAAGTATTTACCTGCGAAGACGTTTTTTAAGACTTTTCCATAAAATTTTAAATTCCTGCTTTTTTGTAAAAAAAGAGCAGGATTTTTTTGCTTTTTTCGAAAGAAAACTCTGTAGTTGTAAAACTACAAGATAGGTTTTTTTATTACTTATATAACAATTAGAAATTAACAAAAAAATTTTTATAGGATGCGGTATATAAAAGCCTTGGACTGTGTGAAATTTAACACAATATTCTTCAGTTGATAGTTCTATAAAGTTGTTTTTTAGTAAAATTATGGATAGGTTTGTGCTCAAAATTTATTAATAATTAACCTATGAAAAAAATTATTGCTTTTATTTTATTAATGTCTGTTTTTAGCTCAAAAGCACAGAAAGTAGACCTTGATCGTTTTTATTTTGGTGTGAATTATCAAATTCTTCCTAAAGAATATGTTCCTTTCGAAAAGAGAACTTTTTCATCACACGTAAAGTTAGGCTCGGCTTTATATAGTTATGTAAATCCGGAAAGTGCAAATGAAAAAGTTTATATAACAGGCTGGAAAAAAGTTGAAGCGAACGGTACTGTTGATATCGAACTTAACTTAGAAGATTTTGTTGAAAGAAGTGCTTCAACTCAGACAAGAGTTGAAGAAGAGCGAAAAGATAAAGATGGCAAAGTTACATCACCTCGAAAAGTATATTATTATGTAGTTGCAACCTATGCAACAAGAGGTTATGCTAAAGTAAAAGGCCCAGTTACTGCAACGCCAGTTTCAGATAAACAAATCGAAGAAGAAAAAGCAAAACAAGCTGCTGTGGCTAGCAATAGATTTTTGAAAAATGCAGTTGTGAAAAAAGATTCTACTGCTTCAAATGAAGGTTTTAATGTTAGTTTCAATGGTGAATTAAAATACACTTCAAAAGAATCTTTAGATCCGTCATTGCCTTACAAGGAGTTTAACATGAACAGAACAGCTATCAAAGATCAAACATTAAGAGATTTTGCTAATAACTCATTATCGACTTTCGGTAATAATATTGATAGAGTTTACGGTTTCAAACCTAAAAGTGATAACGAAATTTTATGGATTTTGGATGCAAAAAGCGATGAAGGAAAAACTCAGATCGAGGCAATTCAGGCAGTGAAAGCTTTATTTGCGACTATGAAAGCAGATGAGCCAATTGATGATTTAAAATCTAATATGCAACCTCTTATCGAATATTTTGATTCATTGAAAACAAAATATACTGAGGATAACAAACCTTCTCGTAAAATGAGATATTCGGCTTATTATAATTTAGCTGTTATTTATCTTATGTTAGATCAGCCAGAAAAAACTATTGCTGAGTCTGAGAAATTGATCGCTAATGATTACGACAAAAGTGATGGAAAAGCATTGATCGAAAGAGCAAATAGTTTAATTGCAAGTTTTAAAGCATCAAAATTGAATACTACACATAACCCAGCCCTAAAATAAAAATTCATGAAAAATTTTACTAGAGTTATTTTATTAATGGTACTTGCGAGTATCACACAAACTGTAAGTGCTCAAGGCAATGGTTGGTTCAGTTGGAAACCTGGATCGATATTAAATGCATTGAACTTACGCGGACCAGTGCCACCAAAGGATCCACAATACGGAAAATACAAATCATACGAAATGATTCTGGACCTTGCTCCTGGATTGGAAAAAAGTATGAATAACAGAAAAATTCCATTTTCACAGGAGAAATATTATGAAGCATTTAATATTTCAGGTTTGAAAAAACAAAAAGACGGCGAATTTAAAGTAAAATACAATTTGACTCGTTTTGAGCTTGTAAACGATGAAGATTATGTACAAAATTCATATCAAAATGCTCCAGCATATTATATTGGTATGGAATCTAACTTAGAAATATTTGACAAAACAGGAAAGTTAATTTACAAAAGATATACTACTCCTAAAGTTTGCATGTTTGTTATAGATCCAAAAGAGACATATGATAATTTAACGTACAAAATCTTGACTGATAATTTTTACAGCATGATGGAAGAGTTTGAAGCGTTTTATCTTTATGGTCCAAAAATCACGAACTTAAGATATTCTGATCTGGAAAAAAAGAAAAAATCAAAATCAACATTTAATATTGATGAATACAATCAATCACTTCAGGTATTACCAACTTTGGTTGATGTTGATAGAGAAAACTGGGCAGATTTATTTGGAGAGGCTCAAAAATACTGGAAAGAACTTGTAAATTTTGAAGATAAAGCGGATGAGGATTTAGCAAAAAATATCAGATTTAGCGCTAATTACAATTTAGCTGGTACTTATATCCTTTTAGGAAATACGGAAGAAGCTGCGAAGTATTTGCCAGGAATTAAAGAAAATGAAAAATCATTTTTTGGTATGAGAAAAGACCATCCATACATTACAGGTCTAATAGAAGATATCGATAAATACAAAAAACTTACTGAAAAAGCATTTACGATTGAAGCAATTGCTCAGGAACCAGTTTTGCCATCTTACAAAAAAGCAGAGACAGCTTTTAGATATGCTGAATTTGATGGAGAAGTTTTAGATACTGATTCTAAGGTTTGGAAAGGTAAAGTTAGAATTATCAGTGATTACCCTGAGTTGGTTGATTTAAGAACGGAGCAAACGGCTTCTGCTTTTAGATCATTGGTCGACGGTATTGGTTCAGAAAAAAGTTCGGTAAGAATTTATGTTGAAGGACAAAAAAAGCCAGAAAAAACGAACTTGAAAAAAGTAGTTAATATCAAAGATAACGAAGGCAGACTATATATTGTAGGTAAAACAGGAAGAGGAGTAGGCATAAGCAGCGACGTAAATACAAAAAGATACTCGATGTTTGAAGAAGTTAAAAAAGGTACGAAAGTTTCATTGTTCCATGAATTCTTTCCACAAGATGCTTATACTTTGAAAAAAACAGTTGAAGATGAATTCTTCATTCCACCAGTTTTCTTAGGAAGAAGAAAAGCATTAAAAGAATATTTCTCTGATTGTCCTGCAATGATTGAGAGTATTGATAAAGGAGACTACGATTTTGAAAATAAAGAAACGTACATCAAAATGTTTGACGATTACACTAAATTATGTGGTAACTCATAATTTGCTTTTTAATTACAATTTGAAGAAAGGGCTGTCATTTTTGACAGTCCTTTTTTTATTTTGAACCTTTAATCTAATTTCCATCCAAAGGTGGTCTGGAAAACATAGTCGTCTTTTGGGGAACCAGGTTTTGGCTTATTGTCATAATTATAAACAAACGACAGCTTGATGAAAAAATCCAGAGGAAGATCGTATTTTGTATCTAAAGAAAAATCAGTACGGACCCTTTTGCTTTCCGTAATACTCGGAAAAACGGTGGCTTTAGTCTGGATGCTGAAATCGCCAATGTCATATAAGTTGAAATCCGTTCCTAAAAACAGCTCCAAACTTTTATTTGCCTCCTCTGTTTCGGTATAACGTTCATGGTTGAACGACAATCCAGAGGCAACTCCCCAATATTTTTTGTTGCTGTGCATGAGATATTTTCCATATCCTGCTTTTGAAATGACTCGAAGCTTGATATCTTGTTCGGTATTTGATAAAGTGGTTACTGATAACGGAATAAAATAATCTTTTGGAAGCAAATGAACATAACTTAATTCGGAATCAATCCTACGAATTGGATCGCTCTCGTCCTGAGTAGATTGCAGATGTTTGTACATTGCTGTGCCATACCATCTTTTTGCCGTGTAGCCTAAGTTTACGTTTGCAGTTAATTGCTGTAAATTTTGGGCTTTGGTCAATTTTATTCCCACGTCAAAACTGGCGTCGAGTCGGTCCCAAAAACTTTCATCGACAGGTTTTATGTAAACAATATCCGTAAGATCAACAATAGATTTGGTCTGAGTTTCGACATTTGTAATTTCGCATTTATTAGGCGCTTTGATTTTCGAAATTATTCCGTTTAACAAAACTCCATTGGTCAAATTGATAATATGGACTCTTTCTGAACCAATATTTTTTACATATTTCCATTCCAGTTTAAAATCATCTTTGCTGTAATCGGTTTCGATTTGAACAACGCCTTTGTTCATTATTTTTATTTCGCCCACAAGAATATCGTTGTTTTTCAATACTAGCGTATCGCAGGTCTGTGCACTGGCTTTGAAGAAAAATAAAAGAAAAAATAAAAGTATGATTTTCTTCATATTGGGTTTTATTTCTTTGGAAATCAGCTTGTAAGACTAAAGTTAGAAATAAAAACGTAATGAAAAACAGAAATATAAAAAAATCCCATTTTCAAATAAATGAAAATAGGATTTTTTGGTTAATTAAATTGTGGTTAAAAAATGTTAATTGGTTTTAAATTTCCAAACTTGACCAACAGTTTCTCCGCCTTTATTGTCTTTTACAACAACTCTCCAGAAATATTGTTTGCCAGGTTCTATAGTTACATCAAGTGAATTCGCTCCTTGGTTTTCACTTGCTTTAGCAGTTGGCGGATTCGCCGTTCCAAAATAAACATCATAAGTCAAAACATCTGCAGTATCAACATCAGAAGCTGTCCATTTTAAGGTTGCAGTAGTAGTGCTTAAAGCAGCATTCATAATTGGCTGTACTAATTCTGGAGCAAAAGGCAAATGATTTACAACAGCATCTCCAGAAGTATAAAATTTGAAAGTAGCCGAATATGCACTTGCTAATCCTTTAGCATCCGTTGCTTTTATTCTCCAGTAATAAGCCGTGTTTTTGCTTAATACAAAAGAAGCCACATTGTCAGCACCATCAAAAGTTTTTTCGATTTGAGCAAAAGTATTGTCTTTTGCGACCTGAATTTGATAAGTGATAGCATCATTTTCTTTATCTGTGGCTTTGTTCCATTGAAAAGAAACCGTATTGTCTAAACAAAGTTTGTTGTCAACTGGACCAACTAATGTTGGAACAGTTGGAGCGGTGTTTGTTATTGGTGGTGTAACGGGATCATCTGAGCTACCACTGCAAGAAATAAAAACTAAGCTGATAATTGAGAGATATATAAAATTCTTCATTTTTATTTTTTTATGATTTTAACGAATTCCGGAGTTTCAAAATAGATTTTAGCTGCATAAATTCCTGAAGGCTGATCTTCAAGATTCAATTTCACTTTTCCATTTTCGATGCTGTAGTTTCTAGCCGAAACCAGTTGACCTCCAAAATTGTATAATTCGATCGTAACTTCTTTATCCTGTGATGGGATTTCGATTTCAAAACTTCCAGAAGTTGGGTTTGGATAAGCTGCTAAAGTTCCATAGATATCTAATCTTGCAATTTTTTTAGAATAAACTCCTTCGCAGGCTTTTGATGATACAACTTCTAATAAACCGCCTTTTTCAAGATCTAAAGAGAAACTAGAATCGTTTGTTTCAAACTGTGCTTGACCATCAATAAATACAGTAAACGGCGCAGTTCCTTCAGTAATTTCAACATCAACTTTTTTAGCAGTTATACTAGATTTTCCAGTAATAGTTGCACCTTTCTGAATGGTAACATTAAATATTTGTTCATAGTTTTCCTCAGGAATAATTATAGAAATTGTATAAATTCCGGGTATTAAATTTGACACTTTTAGAGTGTTGTTGCTAAACGTATAGGCTTTTCCGCCAATATTTGTTTGATAAATATATGTTGCTTTTGCAGTAATGTTTATTTCGCCATTGTTTTGACCAAGACAAGATTCTCCTTTTGTTTCTACAGTAAAATTGTCGCTTGGTAGTACAAGAGTAGATCCACAGTTTGTATTGTAGGTAGCTGTTGCGTCTTTTTTATTTATCCATTTTGTATTAGAATATGTTTCATTATCAACCTGAATGCATGTTAAATCTGGATTGTTTGCAAAATTTAAATAACCAGTATGAATAAAATCCAAATTGGCATTATTTCCATTCTTTATATTCAAAAAAGTTAAATTATTATTAGAGCACATAATTGTAGTTAGAAGCCCATTTTTAGAGAGATTTAAAGTTTTTATTTTATTTCCAGAACAAGCTATTGATTTCAATTTTGTATTTTGAAAAACATCAAGATTTTGCAATTGATTATAACTACAAGTAAAATATTCTAAATCTAAATTTTTAGAAACATCAAGGATTGATAATTGATTCGTAGAACAACTCAAAGATCTTAATTTATTGTTTAAAGTAACATCTAATGTTGTCAAGGAGTTATTTGTAACTGACAAAACTTCCAAAAGCAAGTTTTTAGAAACATCTAATTTATTTACTTGATTATTGTCTAAACTTAGTTCTCTTAATTTTATATTTTTTGAGACATCTATATCTTTTATTTTGTTTGAAGTGAAATCTAAATACGATAATAAGTTATTTTTTGAAATGTCTAATTTAGACAGGTTGTTAGAATAACATGAAATAGACCATAAATTTGCATTTTGGGAGACATCTAAAGATTCTAATTTGTTGTTATAACATAGTATGGAACCCAGTGCTTTGTTATTGGAAATATCTAAAGTCGTGATTGCGTTATTATAACATTCAAAAACATTTAATGAAGGATTTTTAGAAACATCTACAGTACTCAGTTTATTGCCCCAACATGCGAATTGAATCAATAAAGTATTTTTAGAAATATCTATAGTACTTAGATTATTTTCGGAACAACTAAATTCTGTTAGTTTGGTATTCTTAGAAATATCTAGAACTGTAATGTTATTTTGTGAAACATATAATCCCTTTAATGCTACAAAATCTTCAATGCCACTTAAATTGGAGATATTGCTTCCTGATACATTTAGAGACGTAAGACTCTCAATGTTTTCTGAAAGAATTTTTCCATCAGCTTTTCCTGAATCGATGCCCAGCGATATTAGTTTTTTTTCAAAATTAATATCTGGAATTAAAGTATAACGACTACAAATTGAGCCATAACTAGCCAAGTCATCTTTTTTAGAAAGCCAAGAGGTGTTAAAAACAGTTGGATTATCAACAAGAATACACGCCAATGGAGCATTGCTTGTAAAATTTGTTTCAAATGTATTTGTTAACGTATTTTTTCCGTTTTTTAAATTTAGCAATGTGATTTTGTTTTTTGAACAGTCTAAAGAAATCAGCGCTATATTTTTGGAAACATCTAAATTTGTTAATTGATTATTTGCACAGTTGATTTTTTCTAACTTAACATTTGCAAAAACATCAAGACTGCTTAAATTGTTTGCAGAACAATTTAAAATGGTCAAATTACTATTATTAGATATATTTAAACTTCCCAATTTGTTATTAGAACAAATTAGATTACTTAAATCGTTGTTTTTGGAAATATTTAAATCTGATAATTGATTTGACGAGCAATTTAGTGTCTTCAATTTTATAAATTTTTCAATTCCTGTTAAATCAAAAATAGAACTGCCAGAAACATCTAAAGAAGTTATAAATCTTATTTTTGAAGTTAATACTTTTCCGTCTGCGGTTCCAGAATCAATACCTAAAGCAATTAATTTTTTTTCAAAATTGATATCCGGGATTAAGGTGTAGGGATCGCATAAAACGTTATATGTAGCTGTTATGTCCTTGCTGTTAGTCCAGTTTGTATTAGAATAAAATTCATCATCTACTTGAATACATTCTAAATTGATATTGTTTTTAAAGGAGTAGTTGGTGAATAAACTGTTGGCCCCATTCTTTAAATTTAATTCCAATAAATTATTTGAATCACATAAAATTTCTCTCAACAAGGTATTTAATGAAACATCTAAATTTATAAGTTGATTGTTACGACAGGATAAAGAGGTCAAATTACTATTTGTGGAAACATCTAGCGAGGATAGCAAGTTATTATCGCAATTAAGACTCGTCAACATTTTGTTGTTCTTGCATTCTAATGTTTTTAATTGATTGCTGAAAACATTAAGCGTTTTTAATTGATCTAAAGCAGATATGTCTAGAGCCGATAATAAATTTTTACTACAATTTACATCTGTTAATAGTTTATTGTTGTTTAATTGCAGGTCAGTTATTTGGTTGTTGTTTAGGTCAAGTGTTTTGATCAAATTGGCATTTGTAAAGTTAACCCCTGTCAATAAATTAGAAGATCCGTTTACGTCAGTTAATAAAGAATTGTACCAAAAATCAACTGCAGATAATTTATTATTTGAAAAATTCAAAGTAGTTAAATCCGAGTTTTTAGTTAGATCTAAATCGGTTAAAAGATTATTATTACAATATAAAAATTTAAGCTTTTTTGAATAAAGGGGTTTCAAAGAGGTTAAATTATTATTAGAAACATTTAGAGTAACTAGACTCATAAAATTTTCAATTCCAGATAAATCAGAAATAGAGCTATTAGAAACATCAAGCGATGTAATCGAGATAATATTTGCAGTTAAAACTCGGCCATTTATTCCATCAGTGTCAATTCCTAAGTTTATTAATTTATTCTCGAAATTCTTATCTGGAATATTGGTATAAGATTGCCCGCAAGAACTTGAATAAACGGCATTTTTGTCTTTATTATCAGCCCAGTTTAAGTTGGAATAATTTGGGTCGTCAACTTCAATACAACTTAAATGCGGATTATCTGTAAAATCAAAAAAGAGATCTTTAAATTTGGTGTTATTCCCATTTTTTAGATTTAAACTAATTAGCTCATTCTTAGAGCAAAAAATACCTTGTAAAATTGGATTTTTGGAAACATCAAGATCAGTTAAAAAGTTTTCTGAACAAAATACGCTGACAAGAGCTGGTAGTTTTGAAAAATCCAGACTTGTTAAGTTATTGCCTCTACAGTCTAAGATGCCTAATTTTATATTTTTAGATAAATCTAATTTTGTAAGTAAGTTTAATTTGCATGTCAGACCAACTAGTTCTGTAAAATCTTCAATACCGGTTAAATCCTTAATTTCTGAATCTGTGACATCTAAATTTATTACTGTATTGATGTTTGATGTCAATATTTTTCCGTCTGGAGCGCCAGAATCAAGACCTAAGGAAATTAGTTTTTTTTCAAAATTAAGATCAGGTATTGTCGTATACTGCGCATAAATAGAAAAATTTGCCAGAAACAGCAACAAGAGTAGTTTTGTTTTCATAGAATAATTTTAGAAATAAGGTCGCGCAATAATATCTTTTTTAAGCGGAGATTCCTTACGGAAAAGCGTAATTGCGTGATTTTATTCTATATTTTTTGAAAAAAAACTATAAATGGCTGTGTTTTTTTGTTTTTTGTAAGTTTAGTTTTAAGTATTTGATATAGAGATTGTTCATGCTAGTTTTTTTAGTTTACTTAAAGTAAATTTAAATAATCATAACACAGTGTTAATCGTTAGTTTTTTGTAACAAAAAGTCATAATTTAGGCGCATCTTTTAACTTTGACATTAAATTAAGATAACATGAGTTATACTAAACCTATTAAATTATCTGCTTTTGCTTTATTAGTTTTGGCAGGCTGCGGAACAACTTTACAGGCACAATCTTCTGCTTCTAAAGAATTTATTAAAGCACCATTGGCAGTTGTTAAAAAGGCGCCAGTTACTGAAAATGAATTGAAGAGATGGAGTCATCTTGATTTAATAAAAGATTCTATTCCGGGAATGAGTGTCGATAGGGCTTACGCCGAATTACTGCAAGGCAAAACGGGTCAAAAAGTAATTGTAGGAATTGTAGATTCTGGTATTGATATCGAGCACGAAGATTTGCAGGGAAAAATCTGGACAAACCCAAAAGAAATTCCTGGAAATGGAATAGACGATGATAAAAACGGTTTTGTTGATGATATTCACGGGTGGAATTTTCTTGGAAATGCTGTTCATGAAAATCTTGAATTGACGCGTATAGTCAAAAAAGGCGATGATGGTTCAGCTCAATATAAAGAAGCTCTAAAACAATATAATGAGAAATATGAGGAGGCTTTAAAAAACAAGGAACAAGTTGATTTTTTAATGGACGTTCATAAAACGATTCAAACTGCGCTTAATAAAAAAACGTATAAAATCGAGGATTTAAGCACTTTAACATCTACAGATCCAAAAGTGGCGAGATCAAAAATGGTCATGACGCAAGTTTTTACAAATGCAGGTCCGACTTTTGATCCTGAAGCTGATTTCGAAGAATACAGAGAGCAAGTTTACGATGAAATCGATTATAATTTAAACAAAGAGTACGACGGAAGAAAAGTCGTAGGCGACAATCCTGATGATATCAAAAACAATCATTACGGAAACAATGTTGTTTATGGTCCAGATAAAGAAAAAGCACTTCACGGAACTCACGTTGCCGGAATTATTGCGCAAGTTCGTGGTAATAATTTAGGCGGAGACGGCGTCGCAAACAATGTTGAAATCTTGACTGTAAGAGCAGTGCCGGATGGAGATGAGTATGATAAAGATATTGCATTGGCAATTCGTTATGCGGTTGACAACGGAGCAAAAGTAATCAACGGAAGTTTTGGAAAAAGCTTCTCACCGCACAAGGACTGGGTTTATGATGCACTAGCATATGCAGCAAAAAAAGATGTTTTGATTGTTCATGCAGCTGGAAATGACGGATATAATATTGATGAAACGAAAAACATCAATTATCCAAATGATTCTAAAGACAACGTAAAAGAATTTACAAATAATGTGATCACTATTGGCGCAATCAACAAAGAATATGGCGAAAATGTAGTGGCAAAATTCTCAAATTTCGGAAAAATAAATGTTGATGTTTTTGCTCCGGGAGAAGAGATTTATGCAACAGTTCCAAATAATAAATACAAATATTTGCAAGGAACTTCAATGGCGGCGCCAAATGCAGCTGGAGTTGCGGCATTGATTCGTTCTTATTATCCAAAATTAAAAGCAGTGCAGGTTAAGCAAATTTTAATGGATTCTGGAGTTGCGCTTCCTTCAAAAGTAGTTTTAGGAGAAGATGAAAATTCAATTCAAGCACCTAAAGCAGTTTCATCTGTAGAATCTTCAAAAACTGCTAAAATGGTAAATGCTTACAACGCTTTGCTTATGGCCGAAAAAATGTCAAAAAAATAATCAAATAAAATACACTAATCCGGTGGAAGGGCGGCAGCCCTTCCATTTTTATTAAAATAACCATGCGAAAAATAATACTATTATCCTTTTTGAGTTTGGGCTTAAACTCAGCATTTGCGCAAAGCGCGCCGTATTGGCAGCAACACGTCGATTACAAGATGGACGTATCGATGGATGTAAAAACCTATCAATACAAAGGAAAACAAGAATTAGTTTACACTAACAATTCTCCTGATACTTTAAAAAAGGTTTTCTATCATTTATATCCAAATGCATTTCAACCAGGAAGTGAAATGGATGCTCGTCTGCATTCAATTAAAGATCCAGATGCAAGAATGGTGAATAAAATTAAGGATGCAGATGGAAAAGAAATCAAGCAGAGTCGAATTGAAACTTTAAAACCAAACGAAATTGGTTTCTTAAAAGTGACAAATTTCAAACAAGACGGTGTTGCAGCGCAAACAAGACTTTCATCTACAATATTAGAAGTTACTTTGGCTAAACCAATTTTGCCAAATTCAAAAACTACTTTTACATTAGATTTTGAAGGACAAGTTCCAGTTCAAATTCGTCGTTCTGGAAGAAATAATAAAGAAGGAGTTGAACTTTCGATGTCGCAATGGTATCCAAAATTAGCCGAATTTGATTTTGAAGGATGGCACGCAGATCCGTATATCGCAAGAGAATTCCACGGAGTTTGGGGTAATTTTGATGTAAATATTACGATTGATAAAGAATATACAATTGGTGGTTCAGGATATTTGCAGGATAAAAATTCAATTGGACACGGTTACGAAGATGCTGGCGTAACAGTTGTTTATCCTAAAAAAGCAAAAACATTGACATGGCATTTCATCGCGCCAAATGTTCATGATTTTACTTGGGCTGCTGATAAAGCATACGCGCACGATGTTGTAAAAGGACCAAATGATGTTGATTTGCATTTCTTCTACAAAAATGACGAAAAAACAACTGCAAACTGGAAACAGCTAGAGCCTTTAATGGTAAAAGTGATGGATTATTACAATCACAGAGTTGGGCAATATCCGTACAAACAATATTCATTTATTCAAGGTGGCGACGGCGGAATGGAATATGCAATGTGTACTTTGATGCTTGGAAGCGGAACTCTTGAAGGAATTTTAGGAACTGCTACACATGAATTAGGACACTCTTGGTTCCAACATATTTTGGCTTCAAATGAATCTAAACATCCTTGGATGGACGAAGGTTTTACAACCTATATTGAAGACAGCGCTTTGAATGAATTAAAAGGCGATAAAAAAGAAGCAAATCCGTTTAAAGGAAATTATGCCGCTTATTACAGCTTAGTAAATTCTGGAAAAGAACAGCCACAAACGACGCACGGAGATCGTTATGACGAAAATCGTCCTTACAGTATTTCATCTTATGTAAAAGGAAGTATTTTCCTTTCGCAATTGGAATATGTAATTGGAAAAGAAAATGTTGATAAAACATTGCACAGGTATTTCAACGATTTCAAATTCAAGCATCCAACTCCAAACGATATCAAAAGATCAGCAGAGAGAGTTTCTGGAGCTGAATTAGATTGGTATTTAGTGGACTGGGCACAAACAGCAAATACAATTGATTACGGAATTAAAGACGTTGCTGATAATTCAGGAAAAACGACAGTTACTTTAGAAAGAATTGGAAGAATGCCAATGCCAATTGACTTAAAAGTAGATTATACTGACGGAACTTCTGAAACGTTCTACATTCCGTTAAGAATGATGAATTTCATCAAACCAAACCCAAATCCAAACGAGAAAAGAACAGTTCTTGAAGATTGGGCTTGGGCACAGTCAAACTATAGTTTTTCAATTGAGAAAAATAAAACTGCAATCAAAAAAATCACTATCGATCCAAGCGGATTAATGGCTGATGTAAAACAAACAAATAACGTTTTTGAAGTGAAGTAAATCTCTCTTTTAGACATAAAAAAAGCCCTTAAATTTAGTTTTAAGGGCTTTTCTTTTATAATCAAGTTTATTTCATTTCTAGTTTTTATACCATTTTTATATCTGCAATAACCTCTGGTTGTGCTTTTTTAAACGGAACCCATTCTCTGTAACTAGCAGATCTCCATAACCATTCAATTGGTCCATAATTGTATTTTGAAAGCCACCATTTGCTAATGAATAATTGAATTATAAAGACAGAAATAGCAAGGAAAAAGTAAAACCAATAAGGCATTGAATCTGCAATTCCGAATCCGATTCCAGAGAAAATAATACCTGCCAATATATTTTGAGTCATATAATTGGTCAATGTCATTTTTCCGCCTGCGCTAAAATAGCTGAAAACCGTTTTTAATTTGCCATTGATATACAAAAGACAAATTCCAGTTGATATAAAAATCATCGTGCTTAATACCAGCCAGTAAAGCGGGTGGAAGATTTTTAGAAATTCGACCTTGTATATTATTATGATATTAAATGCAATTCCGATAATGACGGCCAATGTAAAACTAACAACACAGATACTTTTTAGAAGGCTTTTTAATTCTCTTAAGCGATTGAAAAAGTTTAGCTTTTGAAGTAAAAATCCAAATAGCATACAACCCAACATTACATAATGAGCAGTAATGGCATAACCAGGAACAATAATTTGTTCGTAAAATGAAGCTAATAAGTTAAATCTAAAAAAGTCAATCCAATTTCCAGAATGATATAGTTTTAGATATTCAGGATTTGATGCAATTACAGAATGCTCAATCTTAATACCATTTACATAAGCCATTACAAAAGGAACTGTAAGTACAATGACACCAGAAATAATAGCTAAAGTTTTGGCAGAACATCTATAAAAAAGTAATAATACAAGTCCTAAAAAGGCATAATCTTTTAAAATGTCTCCCAGCCAAAAAGCAGAATTAATAAAAGCCAAAATAAAAAGCAAAAACATTCGCCAAGCAAAAAAAGCGATAGGATTTTTTCCTTTAGAGGCAACATTGTTAATTAAAATTGCAAATCCGAAGCCAAATAAAAGAGTTAATAATGTCCAAGATTTTGCCGCAAATAAATAACGGTTAATGTATAGAAGAATTTCAGAGAAAGTACTATGTTTAATTTTTTTCTCTATACCGATATAAAGGAAATCTAAATAATTTCCAATTGCTACGCCCAATATTGCCCAGCCCCGAAGTATGTCGACAATTGCAGTTCTTTTGCTCTGCTCGACAGGATGATAAGAATTTGTCATTTGATTGATGATTTTGTTGTGATTTGATTGATGATTTTGGAATAAACTTGATTAATGTTTAAACGCAATCAAAAGTACATAAATTATACAATCAGTATTTTTTTCTTACAATAATATTCATAAAAAAAAGCGTGTTATAGAATAACACGCTTTAAAATTTTATTATTTCAGGTTATGACAAATGTTCAATCATATCTTTAGTCATTGTTTCTAAATCAAATTTATGATTCCATCCCCAGTCTTCTCTTGCAGAAGAATCATCAATACTTGCTGGCCAGCTGTCCGCAATTTTTTGGCGGAAATCTGGATTGTAAGTAATTTCAAAATCTGGAATATGTTTTTTGATTTCGGCAGCAATTTCTGTTGGTGTAAAACTCATCGCCGCTAAATTGTATGATGAGTGAATTTTGATTTCTTCAACAGGTGCTTTCATGATATTGATTGTAGCGTCAATCGCGTCATCCATATACATCATCGGCATTTTAGTTTCTGATGATAAAAAGCATTCGTATTTTTTATCGGCAATAGCCTTATAAAAAATATCGACTGCATAATCTGTCGTTCCGCCACCAGGAGGAGTTGACCAGCTGATTAAGCCCGGATAACGGATACTGCGAACATCAACACCATAAATATTATGGTAATATTCACACCATCTTTCGCCTGCTTGTTTACTGATTCCGTAAACGGTTGAAGGTTCCATTACGGTATATTGCGGGGTGTTTTCTTTAGGAGTTGTTGGTCCAAAAACAGCGATGCTTGAAGGCCAGAAGATTTTTTGTATTTTTTTGGCTTTAGCCAAATTTAAAACGTGAAATAGCGAATTCATATTCAAATCCCAAGCAAAAGCAGGATTTTTTTCGGCGGTTGCAGACAAAAGTGCCGCCATCAAATAAATATCAGTAATTTTATGTACTTCTACCAAATGTTCGATTTGATTAAAATCTAAAGCATTGACCACTTCAAAAGGTCCTGAATTGACAACGTCAGTATTTAATTTTCGAATATCAGAAGCGATTACATTTTCGGTTCCGTATAATTTACGCAGCTTTTGCGTCAGCTCTGTTCCAATTTGTCCACAGGCACCAATGATCAATATTTTTGGATTCATTTCTTTGAAGATTTTAGAGACACAAATATAACGTTTTCGTAATTACATAAGCTTTTTTGAATCATAAATTATAAATTCAATAACGAAAAAGTTTGTTTATTGGATTATTCTCTTTTCCAAGGGTGTGTCTTTGTGCCTAGAAGAGTGTGCTCATGTGCCTTTCAAAAATCATCCCTAAAAATCATTTTTATTGATGATAAGCGTTAAAAAAAAGTATCTTGATTTGTGGCTCTGAATGCTAATAGAAATGACAAAAACAACAACCTTGATTTATAGAATCTTTAGCAAAAAACGATCTTCGAAATTGTAAATTTACTTCGTAACTTTGCCACTTAATGTTTTATCAGATGAAATATAAAATATCTCTTTTTTTGCTTTTAGTTTTTGTACTGCATTCATGTCAAAATGAAAATGAAAAACGTCTTGCCGAACAAGAAAAAATGGCTAAAAAGAATGAGAAAATCTTCAATAATATTAATAAAGCCTGGATTTTTATTGATGAGCCAATAAATGATGTTGCAGAGAAAAATGCAGGTACTTGGACAGAATGGCGTGAATTTTTAAAAGAAATTGGCGATAAACCGAGACGAACAATTACAGCATTTCAAAAAAAGTCAAAAGCGATTTCAAAAAAAGCGATGGCTTTGAACAATAATATTCCGGCCGAATTTAATCAGCCAGCAATTAAAAGCCGAATCTCAATTTTGATTACCAAAGTCAAAATGATGGATTTATTTATCAATCTGAGTACTGTTCCAGATGATAAAGTAACTTTTTTGATTGGCGAAATCAACAAAGAAATTATTTCGCTAGAAAGACAAATGGATAAAATTGTTGAAAAAAGCAAAATTCCAAAAGAGCAGGGAGAAGAAGATTTCCTTAGAATGTTAGACACAACGCGCGCGATCCCGAATTCGGCAACGCCATTAGATCCAAATTTACCAAAAGTTGAGTAAAAACGCATTATATACTACATATGATAATCTGCCCAAAGCCGAGCAGATTGCTAAAAGTTTACTGGAAGGAAATCAAGTAAAAATGAATATCAGCGGATTGTTGGGATCTGCTGTTTCTTTTATAATTCGTTCTGTTTTCAAGAAAACTGAGCTGCCTTTTTTGATTGTTTTAGACAACAAGGAAGAAGCGGCGTATTACTTGAACGATTTGGAGCAAATGATTGGCGAGCAGGACGTATTGTTTTATCCTGCGTCATTTCGTCGTCCGTATCAAATTGATGAAACAGATAACGCGAATGTTTTACTTCGCGCTGAGGTTTTAAATAGAATCAATTCTCGTAAAAAACCGGCCGTAATTGTTACCTATCCTGAAGCGCTTTTTGAAAAAGTTGTAACAAGAAGAGAACTTGACAAAAACACTTTAAAAGTCGCTTTGAACGATAAAATTTCAATTGATTTTATTAACGAAGTTTTATTTGAATACGAATTCAAAAGAGTCGATTTTATTACAGAACCCGGAGAATTTTCGGTTCGTGGTGGAATTGTCGATGTTTTTTCTTTTTCAAATGATCATCCGTACCGAATTGAGTTTTTTGGAAACGAAGTCGACAGCATCAGAACTTTTGATGTTGAGACACAATTGTCTGTCGAAACACATAAAAAAATCACAATTATCCCGAATGTTGAAAACAAACTTTTTCAGGAAAATCGTGAAAGTTTCTTAGATTATATTGCAGAAAAAACAGTTCTTTTTATTCAAAATACCGAAGGGCTTTTTAGTCAGCTGGACAAACAATTTGCAAGAGCAGAAGAAGCTTTTGAGAAACTTTCGGGAGAAATAAAACATGCAACGCCGGAACAATTGTTTTTAAATCAGGCGTCATTTATAAAAAGATCTTTGGATTTTTCAGTTGTAGAATTGGCTTCAAGACCAGTTTATAAAACAACTAAGAAATTCGAATTTCATATTCAGCCACAACCGTCGTTCAATAAACAATTTGATTTATTGTTGAATAATTTAAGCGAAAATCATTTTAACGGATATATAAATTATCTGTTTTGTTCGAATGACACTCAGGCAAAACGTTTTCATGATATTTTTGAAAGTTTAGACGAAGCTAATTCAGAGAATATCCGTAAACAATATCATACTATTGTATTACCTTTATATCAAGGGTTTATTGATGAAGAAAATCAGATAACGGCGTATACCGATCATCAGATTTTTGAGCGTTATCATAAATTCAACATTAAAAATGGT
This sequence comes from Flavobacterium daemonense, assembly GCF_007341385.1. GTDB lineage: Bacteria > Bacteroidota > Bacteroidia > Flavobacteriales > Flavobacteriaceae > Flavobacterium > Flavobacterium daemonense. The sequence goes on along the minus strand of NZ_VJYD01000002.1, from coordinate 171,527 downwards.
TATTCGAAAAAGCAGAATATTACGCTAAAAGAATTGACCGCACTTTCTGTTGGTGATTATGTAACGCATATCGATCACGGAATTGGAAAATTTGGCGGATTACAGAAAATTCAGGTTGAAGGCAAAACGCAGGAAGCCATAAAATTGGTTTATGCCGATAATGATATTGTGTATGTAAGCATTCACTCGCTTCATAAAATTTCGAAATACAACGGAAAAGACGGAACGCCTCCAAAAATCTATAAACTTGGTTCGAATGCTTGGAAGGTTTTAAAACAGAAAACCAAAGCGCGCGTTAAACATATTGCATTCAATTTGATTCAGCTTTATGCAAAACGACGTTTAGAGAAAGGTTTTCAATTTGCGCCTGACAGTTATCTTCAAAATGAATTGGAAAGTTCGTTTATTTACGAAGATACGCCAGACCAAATGAAATCGACGGCAGAAGTAAAAGCCGATATGGAAAGCGATCGCCCAATGGACCGTTTGGTTTGTGGTGATGTTGGTTTTGGAAAAACGGAAGTTGCGATTCGTGCAGCTTTTAAAGCGGTTGATAATAGTAAACAAGTGGCTGTTTTAGTTCCCACGACTATTTTGGCGTACCAACATTTCAGAACTTTTTCAGAACGTTTGAAAGATATGCCGGTTACAATTGGCTACTTAAACCGATTCAGAACTGCAAAACAAAAAACGCAAACCTTAAAAGATTTAGCCGAAGGAAAACTCGATATCGTAATTGGAACGCACCAATTAGTAAATAAAAATGTCGTTTTTAAAGACTTAGGTTTATTGATTGTTGATGAGGAACAAAAGTTTGGAGTAAACGTAAAAGATAAATTAAAAACCATTGCAGCAAATGTTGATACGTTGACATTGACCGCAACGCCAATTCCGAGAACGCTTCAGTTTTCATTGATGGCAGCGCGAGATTTATCGGTGATTACAACACCTCCGCCAAATCGTTATCCAATTGAAACGAATGTGGTTGGTTTTAATGAAGAAATTATTCGGGATGCGATTTCGTATGAAATTCAGCGTAACGGACAGGTTTTCTTTATCAATAACCGAATTGAAAATATAAAAGAAGTGGCCGGAATGATTCAGCGTTTGGTTCCAAATGCAAGAGTCGGAATTGGTCACGGACAAATGGACGGCGCCAAACTTGAAGAATTGATGTTAGGTTTCATGAACGGAGATTTTGATGTTTTGGTAGCAACTACAATCATCGAAAGTGGATTGGACGTTCCAAATGCCAATACGATTTTCATCAACAATGCGAATAATTTTGGATTATCAGATTTGCACCAAATGCGTGGGCGTGTTGGTCGAAGCAATAAAAAAGCTTTCTGTTATTTTATTTGTCCGCCGTATTCGTCAATGACTGAAGATGCGAGAAAACGTATTCAAGCGTTGGAACAATTCAGCGAATTGGGAAGCGGTTTCAACATTGCGATGAAAGATCTTGAAATTCGTGGTGCAGGAGATTTATTAGGTGGTGAACAAAGCGGTTTCATTAATGAAATTGGTTTTGATACGTACCAAAAAATCATGAACGAAGCGATTGAAGAATTGAAAGAAAACGAATTCAAAGATTTGTATCCGGAAGAAAATGATATCGATACCAAAGAATATGTAAAAGATATTCAGATCGACGCCGATTTCGAATTATTATTTCCGGATGAATACATCAATAACGTTTCTGAACGTTTGGTTTTATACAACGAATTAGGCGCCATAAAAGATGAAGCCGGATTACAGGAATTTGAAAGAAAACTTATTGACCGTTTCGGGCCATTGCCAAAACAAGCAGTTTCTTTATTGAACAGTATCCGAATAAAATGGATTGCAACGAAAGTCGGAATTGAGAAATTAGTTTTAAAACAAGGCAAAATGATTGGTTATTTCGTATCCGATCAACAGTCAGATTATTACCAATCGGTGAAGTTTAGAAACGTCTTGAATTTTGTTCAAAAACATAGCAATATCTGCAAAATGAAAGAAAAACAAACCGTTAATGGATTACGTTTGTTATTGACTTTTGAAAATGTGAAGTCGATAAAACGTGCTTTGGAATTGATGGAGTTGTTTGAGGAGTAAAAAAGAATAGCCACGAATTCACGAATTTATTTTAAGCAGATTTTCAAAAATAATTCGTGAATTCGTGGCAAAAAAAATACCGTTTTATAATTATTCCAGTTTTAGGTAATGCAATCCTTTGTTTCCAGAAACTATGATTTTGGATTTTGAAAAAGAAATATCATTTACAACTGAACCAGTTGGTAATTCTAATTCTAATTCCCATGAAGTACCTGAATTTTTAGTTACGTACAATTTATCGCCAGATTGAATATACCATTGTGTTTCTGATCTAAGAAAAAAAGCTGTTACATCTGTTTTTATGACATTCCAAGTTTGTAGCATGTCTGTAGAGGCAACTAAAGTTTTATCAGTTCTAGTCATTGTAAATATTTTGTTGATGTTTACAAACTTGTAATAAGAAGAATTTTTTGAATCGAAATTTGATATAGTGTCTTTAACAATCCAATTATCATATCCTGTTTCAGATTGTAAAACAACGTTCTTATAATTATTAGAGCCGTACTTTTTGGGGTCATAAAGTATTCCAAGTTGATAAAATTTATTATCAGATACTGATTTTCCATAAGCAGAAGCTCCTAATCTACTAGAAACGCCTCCGCCTGCAGTGATCTTTGCAGCCCAGGCTGGAGGGTCATTTTTAACAATAGTAGCCCCTTTGTCTTTTGTATAGATTTGACCACTCAGCAATGTTGTAAGAATACAAATGTTATCATCAAAATAGCCAACTTTTAAGCCGTTAATGGCTGGACTAAAGGCAATAGTAACAGCAATTGTTTTTTTTGTTTCAAAGCCATTGTCCGTAAAAAAACCTGCACCAGTATTTGTTAATACTCCAGTTTTTTCATCAATCATTTTAAAGTCGCCGTAACTACCCGACTGAGGTATATAGGCTGAAGCATAACCAGTAGATTTTGGTTCTAATTTTTTTGGAGCTCCCCAAAAACTATTATCATTAGCGTCATTGTCTGCAAACGAAAATATAGTTTTACTGTTGTCAAAAACAGTAGAAGATTGAATGTCTAAATTTCCTAAAGTAGTTAATTTATTCCATCCTTTTGCCATTGCGTAAAAACCAAATAGTGTACTGTTAACACCTTGAATTTGTACTCGTACAGTGTTTTCTCCAGATTTGATATTTGGGCTGGATAGTATAACCTTGGTATCTGTGATTTCTTTTGGCGTTACTTCGATTTCATTCACAAAAACTTTAGTTGGATAATTTTTATTAGTAAAGTTAGTTCCTGTAACCTCTAAATTCTCCCCAGCTGTTATCAATTCAGGAGTAGTCGCTGTGATTGATATCGGTAGAGGCGCAACAACTACAGGAGGTTCTGGTTTTTTCTCGGTTTCGTCGCTTGAGCAGGAAACAAATAGACTGCCGACAAAAAACATCGGAATTAAAAGTAATTTTCTTTTCATTATTTAGGAATTAGATTTTCTCCTGTAAAAAAATGAAATTATATGGAGGAATCTATACGGTAAACCTCATTTATGGCTTATTTTTCTGTATGAAAAATGGCGCACGAAAATTTCATGCGCCATTTTTACTTACTACTAACTAACCAAATTTTATAGTTTCTTTAATCCTTTTAATTCAGAAGAATTTGCTTCTTTAATACTAATTGCAACACCTCCGCCTGGAGCTAAGTATTGTTTCAATTTGGTTTTTGAGTTTACGATAAACTTAGTAACCGTATATTTCTGTGGGTTTTCCTTCCAGTTCGCTTCTTTCGCATCAGCATAAATCGTAGCAATGAAACTTTTTCCTGCAGGTAAATAATCAAAAGAAATATTGGCAGTTCTTGAGTTTTCATCTGTAATTCCGCCAAGGAACCATTCGTTTTTGCCTTTTGCTTTTCGGGCAATTGTGATATAATCTCCCGGTTCTGCTTCTAGAATATAACTGTTGTCCCAATCTACAGCAACGTCTTTAATGAACTGAAATGCATCTGGAAAACGTTCGTAATTTCCTGGAATATCAGCGGCCATTTGCAACGGGCTGTACATCGTTACGTAATAAGCCAATTGTTTTACCAAAGTTGTATTCACACGTTGTGTACTTCCTGTTCCGTAATACGAAAGATCAGTTTGGAAAATCCCTGGCGTGTAATCCATTGGTCCGCCCATTAATCTTGTAAAAGGTAAAATAGTAGTATGATCTGGCGCTAAACCTCCCATCGATTCAAATTCTGTTCCGCGAGCGGATTCTTGTGCAATCCAGTTCGGGAAAGTTCTGTTTAAACCCGTTGGACGAACTGCTTCGTGGCTGTCAATCATAATTTTATAATCGGCGGCACGTTTGGCAACGTTGATGTAATGATTCACCATCCATTGTCCGTCATGGTGTTCGCCACGCGGAATAATTTTTCCAACATAACCTGTTTTTACAGCATCATATCCATTATCATTCATATACTCAAAAGCACGATCCAAACGTCTTTCATAATTAGTTGCAGATCCTGAAGTTTCGTGGTGCATGATAATTTTCACGCCTTTTGAAGCTGCATATTCGTGAACCGCTTTTACATCAAAATCTGGGTAAGGCGTAACGTAATCAAAAACCTCTTCTTTCCAGTTTCCAATCCAGTCTTCCCAGCCAATATTCCAACCTTCGATCAAGATGGCATCGAAACCATTTTTAGACGCAAAATCAATATATTCTTTGGCGCGTTCTGTTGTGGCTCCGTGTTTTCCGTTTGGAGTTAGTTTTGTGAAATCATCCGTCAGTTTTACATTGTTTTCTTTTCCGAAAGCCCAAGTGCTTCTTCCGGCAACAAAATATTCCCACCAAATTCCGATAAATTTTACTGGTTTGATCCAAGAAACATCTTTGTAGCTTGTAGGTTCGTTCAGATTCAGAATTAATTTTGAAGCTAAAATATCAGTTGCTTTGTCGCTTACTACAATTGTTCTCCAAGGAGTTTGCGCATCAGTTTGCATATAACCTTTTGCTCCCAATGCATCAGGCGCTAAATGACTCATCATTTTGTTGGTCTTAGCATCGACTTCAAGATACATTGCTGGATAATTGATTAATCCCGCTTCGTGAATGTTGATGTACAAACCATCATCTGATTTCATCATAGATGGAGTCTGAACAGACAATTCTTTTAAAGGACATTGTGCATTGATTTCAATAGTCGCTTTTTTCATCAGCGAAGGAATCTCTGAAATCTTTGACGTTGTGTAGGCATATTCATTGGTATCATAATCTCCCGGAATCCAGAAAATTTTATGATTTCCAGCCAATTGAAATTCGGTGCGTTCTTCTTTAATTACAAAATAACTCAAGTCGTTTTGCTTCGGAAATTCATATCGAAATCCTAAGCCATCATTGAATAAACGAAAACGGATTCTAATAAATCTGTTGTTATTTTTTGGCTGAGCCAAAGTGACAACCAATTCGTTATAATGATTTCGAATCGTTTTTTCTTCGCCTAAAACCGGATACCAGTTTTCGTCAAAAGTTGATTGTGCTGTATTTGAAACCGTAAAACCATCCATAAACGAGTTCATATTTTGAAGTTCTAACCCTAAAGAACTTGGTTTTATGACCGGTTTTTGTTTGTATGTTAATTGATAAGATGGAATTCCGCCGTCTTTTAATTCAAATTTTAAAGAAAGATTTTTGTCTGGCGAAGTTATTTCTTGTGCTTGAAGCCAAAATGTGCTTGCAAATACAAAAAATAAAAGCGCAGTTTTTTTGCCCCAATAAATTTGGAGCATGATTTTTTTGGATTGAAAATTCATGTTATTTGGTTTTGTGCAAATCTAGTTTTATTAGAGGCTTTTATTGTTTTTTTAGTATTAAATATTGATAAGCCGCTAAGTTTATTTCAGCTCCAATTGTTACTTGATTTCCGGTTAAGGCATCAACCCAATTTGTATTTGCCAATGCGGTTGAAGTCGTGTATTTAACTGCTTTGTTTTTAACATTTGCTACAATTAAAACTTTATCAGCAGTAGTTTCCATAGTAAAAACGGTCGCTTCGTTGCTGCTGTATCCTGTAATTTTTCCTTTTCTAAGTGCTTCACTGGTATTTCTGAAAGCAATTATCTTTTTATATTCTTTCAGCATTGCAAAATCGGTAGTGGACCAATCGATTGGCGTTTTGTCAAAATAATCAATGCGTTTTGAGTAGCCAATTTCCTGTCCGCCATAAATCATTGGAACAGATTTCATGCTTGATGCAATTACAAAAGCAGCCAAAGAACCATTTTTCCCTCCAAAAAGCTCTAGAGGAGTTCCGTCAGAAAGATTCACATCATGATTTGTTGTGTAACGAACAATACGTTTTGAACTGTCTAACTGGCCATATTCTTTAGTACTTTCAGATTGCAGATAAGAAGCAGGCTGTGCTTCAGAAAATACTTTTTTTAGTGCATCGAAATAAGCAAAACCAAAAGTATAATCAAAACCAGCATCATAATGATTGGCTCTCGTTCCTTCGGCCATCATAATCATTTTTTGATTTTTTATTTTACGGATTTCAGTGATAGCTTGCGTCCAAAAAGCTTGTGGAACAAGATCGGCAGCATCGCATCTGAAACCATCAATATTGGCATTGTAAACCCAATACGACATTGCGTCGATCATGGCTTTTTTCATGTCATTGTTGGTGTAATTTAATTGTGCTACATCTTGCCAGTTTGTTCCCGGCGGAATTATAATATTTCCGTTCGCATCTTTTTGATACCAGTCAGGATGAGCCGTAATCCATTGATTGTCCCATGAAGTATGATTCGCAACCCAGTCTAAAATAACCGCCATGTTTTTGCTATGTGCTTCCGTAACTAAAGAACGCAGGTCATCAAGTGTTCCAAAATCAGAATTTACGGCTTTATAATCTTTTACAGAATAAGGAGAACCTAATTTACCAGCCATTTTGATTTGTCCAACCGGATAAATTGGCATCAAGTAAATTACATTCGCACCTAATTTCTGAATCGAATCAAGACGTTTCTGAACTCCTTTTAGATTTCCTTCCGGACTAAAAGCGCGCAGATTTACCTGATAAATAACCGCATCTTCATTTGCAGGTACTTTGTCAAAAGCGGTTCCGTATTGCTGATATCCCGTTCCAGGATCCGGTTTTGGATCAGTTTTAGGACTATCATCTGATGAACTGCAGGAAATAAATGCCAACGCAAACAGCAAAATAAAAACGATGTTGGTTTTAGACTTCATGATTATAGGAATTAAATTTTACAAGACTAGAAATGCAGTTTTTTATTTTTTTAGATAACCTGCCTTTCGCTCAAAAAAGGCAGGTATCACTCAAACTAATCTAGCTTATATGAAATATGTTAGATTATTTTTTAACTATAGTGCAAGTTGCTGTTGCCGGATAACCTTTTGTCGCCGGATCAGTTTCATCTATAGTGAAAGTAACATCATAAGTACCTGCTTCAGTAATTGTGTAAGCACCTTGATCGTCACGGTTAATTGTATTTGTTGTTGCATCTTTTGGTCCGTAATTAACGTCCCATTTGTTGTTTAATCTGAATTTTAACGCTCCCGGAACTAAATCGGCTGTCACTTTCCAAGTTTTTGTTTGATGGTCATACTTCATTGCAGTACTGTTATCCCAGCCACCTGTTTGAGCCGTACCAACAATTCCCCATGCATATGGAATTGCAGACCATTTTAAAGTATTAAGATTTGCTTTAATTTGGTATGAACCTGCACCTGGAAGAAATAAATTATCATCATCCATTCTGACTAAATCTTCGTTAGTAGCGCCAGCACCATAAAATTCAGCCCATGTTCTGGCAGTATTTAATTTGAATGCTAATGCAGTACCGTCGGCAGTCATGTATCCTTGATAAACTCCTTTTTCAATTGCAGTTAAAGCTGCAGCAGTCTCAACTGCCCAACCTTGATAATCACCAGGCATGTAAATTTCGCCAAAAACGATTGCTTTTTCATATGGCGTAACAGTCAGTTCAACATTGTTAGAAAACACTTTTCTGTCCATTTGAGCTTCGACGCGAACAACAAGTTTGCCGGCTTTGCTTGGCGGAATTCCTAAATCTGTTGCGATTTTATTTAAATCTCTTACCGAGAAAGATTTGGTTAAAACATCTTGGCCAACTTCAAAACGAGTTGCTTTCAGCCATGCGTTTGCGCCTGTAATATCAGATGGAACATCAAACTGAACAGCATAAGTTACAGGTGCGGCTATAGGAAAAGTAACGGCATCCCATGAAACGGTTAATGCATTTTGATCAGCATTATCTTCAAGTAAAACGATGGTACTGCTAGGTGCAATTTTAATGTCTGTCGGAAAATTAACTTCTTTCAAGTAAGTCAATTCGGCCTCACTATCGCAAGATACGCCCAAAAAAAGCAGGGAGCCAAGCGCAAATAATGTACTTATATATTTTTTCATATGTATTTATTATTTGTTTTTTTAGAATATGAAACCATCATTTTTGTTTAGAAGTAATGACGATTTCATACTCATTATCTTTTTAATAACCTGGATTTTGTTTAAGACTTAGATTTGCATTCAAAGCAGAAGTAGGAATAGGGAATAATTTTCTATAATCTTCTGAAGTTTCTTTGAATTGTTTTGGAAGCAAAAATTTATCAAAACGAATCATATCTTGTCTTCTGTGTCCTTCCCAGTTTAATTCAAGACCTCTTTCAGTATAAATATCTTCAAGAGTAGGATTTCCTGCCAAAGCTCCAACACCAGCACGAGTTCGTACTTGATCTACAAAAGTTTTTGCAGCAGCAGCATTATTTAAGCGAACATCACATTCAGCAATCATTAAAAGAACGTCAGCGTATCTGTAAATTGGAAAATCGTTTGATGCACCTCCACCGTTTCTTGGAATTACAGGATAAAATTTCACATTACGAACACCTTCTTGCGCTCCAGCTCCCGGATTGTCCAAAGAACTAATATCAAGTGTGTAGTTAGTTCCGCCAGGCTGTTCGCCAACTAAGAATTGTTTTTTACGAATATCACCGTCTGTATATTTTTGGTAAAAATCTTTAGGAACAATCGTACCGTTCCATCCGCTGTAGCCAAATAAAGCTTGACAATGAGGACCAAACAAACTACGAACTGTAAAAATGTTACGTGAAACGACATCTACCGTAGTATAAATTGATAAGATTGTTTCATCAGTAGGAAGTACATCTCCAAATAATTCGTAATATGTATTTCCAAGTGCGCTTGCAGCATTTGAATTTGCTGGGTGCAAACTGAAACCGCCTTCACTTACTTTGTTGCAAGCAGCAAGACATTCTGCCCATTTTGCATCGCCAGTATAAACCTGAGCATTCAAATAAACTTTTGCTAATAAAGTATATCCAGCCCATTTGTTGAATCTTCCGTAATAATTTCCTCCTTTTTCTCCAGAAAGCAAATCAACATTTTCAGTCAATTCTTTTACAACAAAATCATAAACTTGTTTGCGGTTTGCCTGCGGAATTTTATCTACAGTGGTGTTATTGTCTGTATAAAAAGGAACGTTTCCGTAATCATCCATTAATAAATAATAGAAAAAAGCACGTAAAACTTTAGCTTCGGCAATTTTTGAGGCATCAGCTTTTGCAGTTTCTAATTGAGTAACCGCAAGGTTGGCATTAAAAATAGATTTGTAAAGCCAGTTCCAGGTATTGTTTACCATTAAATCTGTTGGAAGCCATTTGTGTGTATAAACACGTGCGAAATCCAATTGCCAGTCACCCGTATTTCTATGCGGAATAACCTGTTCATCTGCTGACATACAGTTTAAGTCGTACCAACCGTTATCTGCTCCAGCATAACCGACACCGTTCCAGTTTCCGCCAATTTGCGCGTAAACACTTGCAAGGGCAACATCTGCACCTTCTGGCGTACCATAAAAGTCTTCAGCTGGATATTTATCGTAAACATTCTCATCGACATTGGTACAGCCAACAAGAGATAGGAAAGTTAAGGTTCCTAATAATACTATATTTTTGATTTTCATTTCTTTTTACTATTTAAATTTTACATTTAAACCTATAGCGAAGCTTCTTGTACGAGGATAAATTCCTCTATCTGCGCCAAAATTATCTTCCGGTTTTCCACTTCCGCTTAAAGTTACCTCAGGGTCTATACCAGAATAGTTGGTAATAAGCAGAAGATTGTTTCCAGTAAGCGATAATCTAACAGACTCGATGTATTTAACATCTTTGAAACGAAAATTATATCCGGCAGTAACATTTTCAAGACGCAAGAATGAACCATCTTCTAAATACATATCGGATGCATATGGAGACGAATAAATTCCTTCATCTACAGCACTTGCTAAAATGTTAGATTTACCAATGTTTTCAAGGCGGCTTATGTTTGCACGTACCTGATTGTAGATTTTATTTCCACCAGAACCTCTCCACAACATTGAAGCATCAAAGTTTTTGTGTGTAAATGTTGGATTGAAAGCATACGTATATTTTGGCAATGCAGATCCGCTGATAACTCTGTCCGGACTTCTATCACCTTGATCAATAATGCCATTTCCGTCACGATCTTCAACCGTTTCAATACCTGCAGCATCTACACCTGTGTGATGTAAAATATTGTAAGTTCCAACTGGCTGTCCTTTTATCAAATAAGAATTTGAACCACTTGCTCCCCAAGCCACATAATCAGTATTTAAAGGAACTCCGTTGATGCTTCCGCTTAAATTAAGCACTTCGTTTTTAATTAACGAAACGTTTCCGGCTAACGTAAGAGTAGTGTTTTCGTTTTTGATCACATCGTAGCCCAACGCAACTTCAATACCTTTGTTTCTGATGCTTCCTACGTTTGCTTTGATTTTGTCATATGGGTAAGGAGGCTGAGGTACTGTGTAATCGAATAATAAATCGTCAGTTGTTGAAGTATATAAATCGATTGTTCCTCTTAATCTGTTTTGTAATAAGGCAAAATCAAGACCAATGTTGGTTTGTTTTTTAGTTTCCCATTTCAAATCAGGATTTGCATTTTGTGAAATGTTGAAATTGGTAATTGGCGAACCTCCAAAATAGGTTGTTGGTGCTGTAGGGACTACTCCAACTAATGATAATGAACTCTGCGGACCAAGACCTTGCTGATTACCTGTTTCACCATAACCAACACGTAATTTTAAGTCACTGAACAAAGTTTGTTTTGACATGAAATTTTCTTTCGTAATTTGCCATGCAACAGATGCAGATGGAAAGTACCCCCATTTGTTATTTGCTCCAAATACAGATGAACCGTCTTTTCTGATACTTGCCGTCAACATATAACGATCCATATAAGAATAGTTGATACGATTTAAGAAAGAAACTAAAGTCCTGTCGTTTTTGTATGATTTCATATCTCCAGGCAATACTTTAGAAATGTCACCCAATTCAAGATTATTGTAAGTCGTCATGTCATTGATGAACCCGCGAACTTGTGCATAATCTCCTTGATAAACTTGTTTTTGCCATTCGTACAATGCCAAAACATTGATCGAGTGCGCTCCAAAAGTCTTTTTGTAGTTCAAACTAATATCCATTAATCTTTCGTTTTGTCTATCATTTTTAATGTTAGCAAAACCCTTTTGATCAATCGCATGTGAATCTGTAGATTCTGCAGGATTATAGAACCCGATTGTATTATTAGTTTTTCTCCAGCTTCCAAACCAGCTAGCCGTTAATCCGTCATATAAATCTAAATCTGCTTTTAAACTTGCAAATAAGTTGTCATACTGACCTTCATTTGTAATAGTTTGCGACGCAGCATATGGGTTTAAATATTGAAAGACTGCAGGATCAGTAAAATACGTTCCATCAGTATTGTAAACAGGATCTGTTGGACGCATTAAGTATGCGTTTGTAATTAAATTTGAAACCGTGTTTACACGACCAATACTTTGAATACTAGTGTCTGTATAACTTGTTCCGTTGTTTAAGTTATACGTCAATTTTAATTTTCCATCAAGTCCTGTTTGAGTTGCCTGAACGCGTGCAATGTATTTTTTGTTGTTTGAATTAATTACAACTCCATCTTGCAGAATAGCACTGATCGAAGCTCTATAATTAAAGTTTTCAGCACCACCGCCAAACGACAAAGTATGATTTTGAGTAACGCCCGTTTTTGTTAAAATTCCGTACCAATCAGTATCTGAACCATGATTTGCAGAAGCCGGAACACCCACTTTTTGAGCTGCAGCCCACCACTGATTTGCATCTAGCATATCCAATTTTTTCGGAATAAAATCAATAGACGCATTCCCAATATATTCTATAGTAGTTCTTCCTGCTTTATTTTTCTTAGTCGTAACAATAATTACACCTGCAGCACCTCTAGAACCGTAAATAGCCGTAGCCGATGCATCTTTTAAGATGTCGATATTTTCGATCTCAGTTGGCGGAATTTGGTTTAACAAATCCAAACCTCCCTGAATACCATCAACAACAACCAAAGGATCATTTCCTCCAATTAATGACGAAATTCCACGAATACGAACACTCGGTCCAGAGCCTGGTTCACTACCAATTTGATTGATATTTACACCTGCCGCTTTACCAGAAATTAATTGCAAAGGATTCACAAGTGCACCTTGATTCATATCTTTTGAAGTAATGGAAGAAACCGATCCAGTTACATCTTTTTTAGATAAAGAACCATATCCAATCAACACAACTTCCTGCAGATTTGTTGCGTCTGGTTCAAGTTGAATATTAATTACGCTTTGGTTTGCCGTTACTTTTTTGTCTTTGTAACCAACAAATGACACCACAATTATAGATTGACTACTTGCAACAGTAATCGTAAATTTTCCATCAAAATCAGTCGCAACACCGTTTTTTGTTCCTTCTTCATTTACAGAAGCACCCGGAAGCGGACTCCCTTTTTCATCAGTAATAATTCCTGAAACGGTTTGTTTTTGAAATTCGATCATTTGTGTTTTAAGCTCCGGCTTTTTTAAGATAATCTGTGTATCACGAATCTTAAATTCGGTTGGAGTTCCTTTAAAAAGTTTATCTAGAACAACATAAATAGATTGGTCTTTTACAGAAATAGAAACAGTTCTGTCTAAGTCAATATCATTCAGTTTATAAATAAATCTGAAATCTGTTTTTTGTTCTATGGTCTCAATCACCTTTTCGATTGTTGAATTGTTTAATTCCAGCGTTACTTTTGTCTTTTGGGCATAAGTATTCGCTCTAATATTAAACATGGCGACCAAAATAAGTAATGTAGTTAGTTTCAATTTTAGGTCATTTTGGAACACTCGGTATAGAAACCCAGTATTCTTTGATTTTTTTTTCATAATTTTGTTAATTGATTGTAGTTAATTCGTTATATTCAATCACTTAGTTAATCGGAAATTGTTCGCAGCTCTTTCCGATTTTTTTATTCCCATACTGTTAGTTCTTCATAGATTGTAATTGGTTTTAGTGGTTATTTAATTAGTATTTGATTGCCTTTGATAGTATAATTAATGCCGTGAATATCATTGAAATAGCTCATAACATTTTCAATCGATTCTTCTTTAAAGCTGGCATTGAATTTTTCGTTTGCTAGTTTTTCGTTTTTGTTTACAATGGTAACATTATAGCGTCTTTCCAGTTTTGTAATAATGTTTTTGAACGACATATTTCTAAAAGTCAAACCGCCGTTTATCCAAGATGTGTAGATATCTGTAATTACTGGTTTGGTCGAAATTTTTGCATTTTCTTTGTTGAAGCTTCCTTTAAATCCAGGTTTCAAAATGGTATTTTTTAAAGCATCAAATTCTTGATTTGATTGGTACATTCCAACAGAACCTTCAACCAAAACAACATCAGTCAAAGGATCTTCCGGATAATTTGAAACGTTGAAATGCGTTCCCAAAACGCGTACATTTAAATCATCTGCATTTACGATAAACGGATGTTTTTTGTCTTTGGCAACATCAAAAAAAGCTTCTCCGTCAAGAAATACTTGTCTGTTTTCACCTGCAATAAATTTTATAGGATATTTTAAAGTTGTTCCCGAATTCAGATGTACAAATGTTCCGTCAGATAATTGAAGACGGAATTTTTTTCCGTACGGAATTTTGATTGTATTGTAAACTAATTTTTCAGGATTTGAACTGTTTTCATAAACCAGTTTATCTCCATTTTGATTTCCAACAATATTACCTTTAGCGTCTTTTACAATCGATGAGTTTTTTTCAGAAATTACTTGAATGTCGCCATTTTCTAATTGAAGAACAATATCATTGCTTTTGAAATCGAATTCTTTTTCAGCAGATTTTGTAGAAAGACTTTGTTTGTAGAAAAAGCCAATTCCCAATAAAACAACCACCGAAGCCGCAATTGAAATGTATTTTCTGTAATTAGATTTTCTGGAAGGTATTTGGATTACAGCATTTTCTTTTTCTTCTTCTTTTGAAGCAGATAAAATATTCATGAAAATCGAATCAGCGGTTTGTTTGTCCATTTTTGGCATTTCCGATAATAGATTTTGAATATCTTCCACAGTTGGAAAATCATCAGTAAGCTGATTTTTTTTATAATAAGCAATTACCTCGTTTGTTTCTTCAGGTGTACACTGATTCAAAACAAACTTTTGCAAAAGGCTTTTTATTTCAGAATTTGAATTCATTATGAATTGTTTTTTACGTCCGGTTCTGATATAATACAGCTAAACTAAAGTGGAGTACTACTCAAACGTTGTAAATTTTTCAATTTTAACATTTTTATAGAATGAAAAAAGCCGGGAAGTGCTGATTTTGTTGAGGTTTTGTGTGAAAAATATTTTTTATTTTTTTTAATAAATCGGTTTGTCATTTCGACCGAAGGGAGAAATCACACTAGAAATTCCGCAAAGAGAATCGCCAATCGTTGTCGAGTTACGCGTGTGATTTACTTCGTCTGTTCGCTATCGCTCGAGTCTCCCTTCAGTCGAAATGACAATATTGTGATCAGAACAAAAAAAAATCACCCGAAAAGGTGATTTTAATGGTTTATGGTTTTTTGGTTTAGATAATTTCATCATGAACTTGAAAAAAGACTCGCATGGATTCCAGTGCTTTGCTCATTTGGTTCCTGACAGTATTTATAGAGATGCCGAGTTCGTCGCTTATTTCTTCGTAACTCATGCCTTTCTTTCGGGACATTTTAAAAATTTGCTTTCGCTTGGGTGGTAATTGTTTTATAGCTTGTTTGCGAAGTTTTTTACAATCTTCTTCGCGAATCGAATAATCGCCGTATTCATGAGATTTCTGGCTTTCATAAAAAACAGCTTCTTTCAAAACCTTGTCGTTTGCCGCTTTGTTTAGCGTATTAAAAGCCTGATTTCTTGCAATTGTAAAAATGTAAGCTTTAAACGATTGCTCAAGATTTAGATTTTCTCGATGCTGCCATACTTTCATAAAAACATCCTGAACATTTTCTTCTGCAGCTTCTTTCGATTTTAAAAGACTGATGCTGTAACCATAGATATCTTGGTAATACAAATCAAAAAGGGCGCGAAATGCTTTTTCGCTGCCATTTTTAAGTTCGCTTACCAATAATTTTTCGCTATAATCTCTGGCTTCCAACATTAAATTAATTAGTTTGTATTTAAATCTAATTATATTGCGATACTGTCAAAATCGATACTCTAATGTATTGAGTGGTTAGCAAATATATAAAAATATTATTCGCATATAAAAGTCAAAAATTACACTTATTTCTCTTTTTTTTAATTTGTTGTTGATTAAATCTCAGGAAATACAATGGTAAAATGCTTTTTATCAAGTTGATAACTTTTTGGCTAAAACTTTAAAAATTAACTATTCTCAATTTTTATTTTTGAGAATATTCTTATTTGTAAACAAATAAAATGCAGATTTTTGAATGAAGAAGAATAAAAAAAATCCTTTTGTTTTTTTATAAAACAAAAGGATTTTTAGAAATTGAATATTAATAAGATTTAAAAAATTAAATTTTATTTCATTAGTTTTTCAAGTCTTTAATTACTTTAAAAGCAACGTCAACTTGATCTTCTCCCACTAAAATTGTAAATTCATTTGAAGTCGAAATTACCTCGTTGATGATAATTCCTTCCCAAGCCAAACGTTGGAAAATGAAATAATAAATTCCTGGAACTACAATGTTTTCTTTTGGAAGTTTTACTGTAATTGAAGCTAGATTATCTAATTTCTGAATTAGTTTTTCACGCATAAAATGCTTCTCAACCAAGTGATTAACACTGCTGCTCACAACAATATTAGTTTCGTTTACACCACGTGATGAGGTATAAAAAATATCAGATAAAGCATTGATGTCAGAAATAAGATCTGCTTGTTTGTTCAAAACAGTTTCAGAAGCTGCAAAAGTGTAATCTGTCAATTCAGAACGAACTGTGATTTCACCAATATTCTTGATTACTTTATTGATTTTATGGTTTAATTTGAAATCTAATTCTTCAGTCAGTCTTTTTAGAGACATTACAACAGCACCTTGTTTTACCTCTTTTCCAAATTCACTTTCCAGCTCGGTCATAATGTTCCGAGAAAGAGAAGTCAAGTTGATGATCCCGAGCGATAATGCATTCAATAAAAATGGTTTTGTTTTGATGTAATTTTCGACGATTGAAGAAACGGTTTTCATAATTTTTTTTCTTTTTTTTTTGTAACTTAATTGTGTTGGTTTAGTTAATTTGATGTTATAAATCTCTGCAAATATAAATAAAAAAACAAAATGTTACAATTATAACATTAAAAAAATATGTTAAAAATGATAAAAAGCATCAGTAATATGCTCAATTGCAAATGTTTCCTCGGTTTTATGGATGGCAATGATGTCAAAACGAATATTTAAATCATCATTAAAATCCTTTTCCCTATCGTTTATGTAGGCATTTACTGCTTTTATAAGCAGCTGAATCTTTTTTTGTTTCACGAAATCTTGTGGCGAACCAAAATCCAAACTCGATCTTGTTTTAACTTCAACTATTGCTAAAATGGAATCTTTTTGTGCAATGATATCTATTTCGGCTTTTTGAAAAGTCCAATTTCGATCTAGAATTTTATAATCGTTTTTTTGAAGAAATTCTACTGCAAGTTCTTCTCCTTTTTTACCGAGTTCATTATGTTCTGCCATTGTTTGGTTTTATGTTTCAGGTTTCTCCCGAAGTTTCGGGATCAGGTTTTTTGCACGCAAAGACGCAAAGTCGCAAAGTATATTTTAAACTTTGCGACTTTGCGTCTTTGCGTGATTTTTTATGTGGTATTTAGAGCTTAGACGATATTTTCTAAGCTTTTACAGAAATGTTATTTTTGAAAAACAAGTGTGCTTCCAGATGCATTCACATCAATCGTAACAGTATTTCCCATTATTAAAGCTCTATTGTCTCTAACGTGGCCGGCTGGAAAGTTGAAAATCACGGGAATATTGTATTTTTTGGTTACATCATCAATGATTTCCAAAGCATTTTTCCCCCACGGAACTTCATTGTCTTTCATTTTTGTCATTCCGCCAATAACTATTCCTTTAAGATTTTCGATACAACCGTTGCGTTTTAAATTCATCATCATACGATCAATATGATAAAGATATTCATCTAAATCTTCAATAAATAAAATCTTATCTCTACAGTCTATTGCCGAAGGAGAACCTAGCAAACTATATAAAATAGATAAATTTCCTCCAACTAATTCTCCAGTCGCTTTTCCAAAACGATTCATAGGAGATGGACCAATTGTATAAGATATTGATTCGCCAAATAAACTTGCTTTTAAAGAGCTGATCGCCTCTGGCGTTGCGCGCGGAATTGTTATTGGCATTACACCGTGAATTGATTTATAACCCATTGTGTTTAAATGATTATGCAATACGGTAACATCACTGAAACCGATAATCCATTTTGGGTGTTGTTTAAATTTGGTAAAATCCAATAAATCCAACATTCTCACAGTTCCGTATCCACCTTTAACGCACCAAATTGCTTTAATATTTGGATTGTCCAACTGCTTTTGAAAATCGGCGGCACGTTGTTCATCAGTTCCAGCCAATTGATGATAATCAAGACCAATTGTACTGCCAATAACGGCTTCTAATCCCCAACTATGCAATAAATCAAGAGTTGGTTTTAAGTTATCGTCGATATTTTTTCTTGCTGTTGCTAAAAGAGCCACAGTATCTCCTTTTTGTAAATAAGGCGGTGTTATCATGGTTTGTTGAGATTGACATGTTAATGATTGCAAAGCAAAAATAAGAAATGCGATTTTACAAAAAGCAAAACGTTTTTTGATATGAAGGAGGCTATTCATGTTTTTTTGGCCTTTTTAGTAATGATTGAAGCAAATGTAATTCTTTAAAAAACCAAAATAACTGAATTATCTTACAATTTTATTAAATTCGTTCTTTAAAATTTTAAAGTTATGCAAATTATTAAATTTCGTTTTTGTTTAATTGCTTTTTTTCTATTTTCTATTTCAAACGCTCAATCAAAAAAATATAACATTCATACGGTTGCCTTTTACAACTTCGAAAATCTTTTCGATACGATTAATGATCCAAATATAAATGATGATGAATGGACGCCACCGGGAACGCAGCATTGGACAAAAGAAAAGTACGAGCAAAAATTAAAAAATCTTTCAAGAGTTATTTCGGAAATTGGAACTCCAGAAAATTCAAATGCGCCGACTTTAATTGGTTGTTCAGAAATTGAAAACCGAGGCGTTCTTGAAGATTTGATAAAACAAGAAAAAATCTCGAGTTATGATTATGGAATTATCCAATTTGATTCACCAGATCAACGCGGAATTGATGTCGCGCTTTTGTATCAGAAAAAATATTTTAGACCGACATCTTTCTCAAATATTCCTTTATTGATTTATAAAAACAAGCTCAATTCTCAGGAAAACATTAATGAAGATTTAGGTGATGTTGAAATCAAAGCAGACAAAAGTCGAATTTTTACGAGAGATCAGCTTTTGATAACTGGATTTCTCGAAAATGAAGAAATTCATATTATTGTGAATCACTGGCCGTCACGGTCTGGTGGTGAAAAGGCGAGCAGTCTGTATCGCGAAGAGGCTGGAAAATTAAACCGAAAAATTATCGATTCACTGCAGCAAATTAATCCAATGGCGAAAGTTATTACAATGGGCGATTTAAATGACGGTCCTTTTAATAAGAGCCTAAAAAACGCTTTGGGAACAAAAGCCAAAAAAAGTGAAGTTTTGGAATTTGGTGTTTACAATCCGTTTGAAGAAATGGCAGAGAAGGGAATGGGAACACTAGCTTTTCGAGATTCCTGGGATATTTTTGATCAAATTATTTTGACGAAATCTTTTATCGAACCAAATTTTTCAAGCTATGAATTTTGGAAAGCCGGTATTTTTAAAAGACCGTATTTGATCCAGGCATCTGGAAAATATAAAGGATATCCATTAAGAAATTCGTTGACCGAAGCAGGTTTTAGTGACCATTTTCCGGTTTATATTTATCTCATACGAGAATTAAAATAATCCGCAGTTTTCAGTCTCCGGTTTTAGACTGAACACTTGAGACTGCGACCGTTTACTGAATACTTTTCACTATCTTAGCTTTTCATAAATTCTGAAAAAAATGGCTATAGCAAAACCATTCAATCTAACACAATGGATTGAAGATAACCGACACTTACTTAAACCGCCAGTTGGAAATAAAAATCTTTACGTAGATTCTGGCGATTATATTGTAATGATTGTTGCCGGACCAAATGCCCGAAAAGATTATCATTATAACGAAACCGAAGAACTTTTTTATCAATTAGAAGGAAGCATAAAAGTTGTAATTCAAGAAGACGGAGAGCGCAAAGAAATGGAATTAAATGCTGGAGATATGTATTTGCATCCTGCTAAAATTCCCCATTCACCTGTTCGTTCCGAGGGCTCAATTGGCTTGGTAATTGAACGCAAACGTGCTGGAAAAGGATATACTGACGGACTTTTGTGGCATTGCGACAACTGCAATCACAAACTTTACGAAGTGTATTTTGAATTGCACAATATTGAGAAAGATTTTCTTCCTCATTTCGAACATTTTTATAATTCTGAAGAATTAAGAACTTGCGATCAATGTGGCACTGTAATGGAAACTGATCCTAGATTTACAGCTAAGAAATAGTTTTTGACTTTAAATAGTAAACCCGACAGTCCCGAAGCTTCAGGACTGTCGGGTTTATTTTTATGTTAAAAAGAAAATTTTATATCATTTTTGATATATATTTGTATCATAAATGTTATTAAAAAGTAACAAAAATGATACAAGAAATTATTGCGTACAAGAATATACTTGAAAATATTGAGGGTTTAATCGAAAAGTCAGCATATAAAAAAAACTATATTATTGAGAAAGTTGGTATTCCTAGTCCGACATTTTATCGAAAATTGAAAACTCAATCATTTACTCCAGATGAAGTACTTTCAATAGCTAAGATTCTTTCTCCAGAAGAAAATTTCAGATTACATTTAAAGGCAGAAATCGAAAACGCTAAGCGGGAATATGAAGAGGGCAAATTTATGACTCATGAGGAAATGTTGCTTGAGCTCAAAAGAAAAAATATAATTTAATAATTTAAAATTATTAAAGGTTTTTGACGGTTGTCGTAGAATTCAATCAAGTGGATAAAATCCCGATTAAGAAGATAATAGAGCGAAATATTTTTTGTCACTAATATTTCATTACATTCTAAATCACGTCTAAATTTTCCTAAATGTGGATTTATTGCAATCAAATCAATAATGTGCAAAACCTCGTTTACAAATTTTTGCGAAATTTCATTACTCCTAAATTCTGTTAGATAATTCTTTGTTGTATAAAACGTATATGTAGCTCTCGAAGACCAAACAATTTTCATGGAATAAAATTTATTTGGCTAAAATATAAAAATTACCTTACAAAAATACTTCTATAACTCAATTTTCTTACCTTGTTCAGGATAAATAATTTTCAATCCTAAGTCATTCTGGCTTTTTAATTGCGCTTTAATTTTGGCAATGTTTTTAGCAGGCGGTTTTAAATGTGTAATGATAATTTTGAAATTATTAAGCGAGCCTTTTCCGGCTAATTCTTCTAAAATGTGAAGTTCTGTCATTAAATGATTTGGCGTTAAATGCCCAAATAAAAATTTGTCTGGCTGTTCATTTGGGAATGAAACTTCAATAAAAATTCCTTTCAATTGTTTGCTTTGAACCAAAGGTGCAACTGCCGTCCATAATGTTTTAAGTTTATCGCTTTTTTCAACAGAATCTGGGCCAGTATCACCTAAATACAAAACATAAGAATCTTCACTTTTAATTAAAAATGCAGTACTTTCAAACGGATTCACATGACTTAACGGAAAAGCTTTAACCGTCATTTTTGTATTTGAAATAGAAGTTTCTTCGCCTAAATTTAAAGTTTGAAAGTGATATTTTTTCAGCGGAAATCCTGGACCTTTATCTCCAAAATTTGCCCAGGTTTGATCATTGAAATAATGATTTTCCATCATTTCCATGCATTTTTCTGTTGCATAAACTGTTTTGGAAGAATCTGCCGGAGAGTTGATTATTAATCCAGAAACGTGATCTAGATGTGCATGCGATATAAAATATCCTTTAATGTATTTTCTTAGAACTTCATTTGTTGAAACTTTGAAAACTTTATTTTCAATAGCTTTTTCAATACCAGCATTTATAGTTCCTGCATCCAAGCAAATAAAATCTTTAGTGTTAGAAGGAGCCAATAAATAAGCCGAAAGATTTTTTTCGTCAATCCCACCTTTTATTCCCAAAGGAACAACCTGAAAAGATGATTTTTGTTCCTTTTGAGAAAACGCATTAAATGAAATTAATACAAAACAAAACAATAGCCGACTAAATTTGATCATATTTTACGAGTATTAGAAATGCAAATTTCATTAAATAAATCCAATAAATAGGGCTTAAAACCAGTTATTAGTATTAAATAATCTTAAATTTACTCTCCCTTAAGATGATGTTTTCGGTTTTGAAATTAATTCTAAAAGAATATCTTTACATAAAAAAATATAACAATTTTAACTAAAAAAGTTACAATGACAACAATAGCATCACAATTTGGCATGAATGAAGCGCTTGAAAAACTGGGTATTAAGCTGGTTAATGATGGAACTTCAACTGGTACGGAGAACTTTTCATCAGGTGAAATTTTAGATAGTTTTTCTCCTGTTGATGGAAAATTAATTGCTTCGGTAAAAACTTCAACACTTGAAGATTATGAGAAAGTAATGCGTTCGGCAACTGAAGCTTTTAAAACCTTTAGACTAATTCCGGCACCGCAGCGTGGCGAAATTGTGCGTCAGTTTGGAGAAAAATTACGCCAGAATAAAGAAGCTTTAGGGAAATTGGTTTCATATGAAATGGGAAAATCGTTGCAGGAAGGTTATGGAGAAGTTCAAGAAATGATTGATATCTGTGACTTTGCCGTTGGTTTATCGCGCCAGTTGCATGGGTTAACAATGCATTCTGAAAGACCTGGACATAGAATGTACGAACAATATCATCCGTTAGGAATTGTCGGAATTATTTCGGCATTTAATTTTCCGGTAGCAGTTTGGTCTTGGAACACGGCTTTAGCATGGATTTCTGGAGATGTGTGCGTATGGAAACCTTCTGAAAAAACACCTCTTTGCGGTATTGCCTGTCAAAATATAATTGCTCAAGTTATCAAAGAAAATAATCTTCCCGAAGGAATTTCATGCCTATTAAATGGTGATTACAAAATAGGAGAGTTGTTGACAAAAGACACTCGAATTCCGTTAATCTCTGCAACAGGTTCTACAAGAATGGGAAAAATTGTGGCGCAAGCAGTTGCTGCAAGATTAGGAAAATCTTTATTAGAGTTAGGCGGAAATAATGCTATCATTGTAACTCCTGATGCCGATATTAAAATGACCGTGATTGGAGCTGTTTTTGGAGCTGTTGGAACTGCTGGACAGCGTTGTACTTCAACCCGAAGATTAATTATTCATGAGAGTATTTATGATAAAGTAAAAGAAGCTTTGGTTGCTGCATATAAGCAATTAAGAATCGGAAATCCGCTTGACGAAAACAATCATGTTGGACCGCTTATTGACTTGCATGCTGTTGAACAATACGCTGTAGCTTTAAACAAAGTAGTTGCCGAAGGCGGAAAAGTTTTAGTTGAAGGCGGTGTTCTTTCTGGCGAAGGTTATGAAAGTGGTTGTTATGTAAAGCCTGCAATTGCCGAGGCCGAAAACTCATTTGCAATCGTACAGCACGAAACATTTGCTCCGGTTTTATATTTAATTAAATATTCTGGAGATGTTGATAATGCAATCGAACTTCAAAATGGAGTTGCGCAGGGATTATCTTCTGCAATTATGACAAATAATCTACGCGAAGCTGAAAGATTTTTATCAGTGACTGGTTCTGACTGCGGAATTGCAAACGTTAATATCGGAACTTCTGGAGCGGAAATTGGTGGAGCTTTTGGTGGTGAAAAAGAAACTGGCGGAGGCCGTGAATCCGGTTCCGATGCTTGGAAAATTTATATGAGACGTCAGACAAATACAATTAATTATACAACCAATCTGCCATTGGCACAAGGAATTAAATTCGATTTGTAATATTTCTGCATTATATTACAAACAGCAAAGGCTTCCAGAAATGGAAGCCTTTTGCATTTAGAATTAAGTTAGTTGAGTTAGGTTTGTTTATTTTATTTTTTCAGAATAGTTTGATTGAAAGAACCATCGCTAGTTTTTACTTTCACTAAATAAGTTCCAGATATTAAATTACTCAAATCGATGCTTTCAGTATTTTTTCCGGCACTTTTTACTAATGTTCCGGACATATTATAAACTAAAACTTCTTCTATTGTTTGAGTTGATTTTGAGAAATATAAAACATCAGTTACAGGATTTGGATATAAGAGAATTGTCGCGGTTTCAGGCTCGGCAGCTACGTCAGCGATTTTTGCCATTTTCAAAGTACCTCCCGAATTATATTGTGTACTGATGTAAAATAAATTTGCAACTGCACCTTTTGTAATTGTATGAGAACCGGCAGCAATTGAAGCAGTTGCAATTCCTGCAGACGCAGTATACGAAACATTGTCAACTTTGATTGTTCCTGTAAAATTGGAATCAAACACTAAAGTCAATGTTGAGGCACTTGTTGTGGTATAGGTTATTGTCGTGCTCGTTTCAATTTTTAAACGTTTCGTTAAGGTAAGTCCGTTATATGTTACAGAACCGTCAGTAGAATTCAAGTTTCCGGTAATAGTATAAAACGAACTTGTTTTTCCTGAAGTTGTAAAATTATGAATTTCATCACCGCTTGAAGTTCCTGTTGTTACTGTAATAGTCCCTGAACCAGTTGCGACTGTGCCTGTTCCTGAAGTTGCAATAGAATAAGAAACTGTTGCAGTCGGTGTTCCAGTAATCGTAATTGTTTTTGCCGTAGTATTTTTTACAAAACTAATTCCAGATGCTGGCAAGCCAGTTACGGATGCATCTGTTGCAGTACCTCCCCAAGTGAAAACAATCGAATTAATCGCTGTTCCGCTTGCAACTGTTTGATTGTTATTTCCGGTTGAAGTCAAAGTCTGAGACCCAGCTGGAGTAACAGTTATTGTTCCTGAAGCTGTTGCTGGCGTTCCTGTTCCAGTAGTAGCAATTGAATATGAAACTGTTGCAGTTGGTGTTCCTGTAATGGTTATTGTTTTTGCTGTTGCATTTTTTACAAAACTTAATCCTGATGCAGGTAAACCCGTTACGGTTGCATCGGTTGCGTCTCCGCCCCAAGTAAATACTATCGAAGCAATTGCTGTTCCACTTGCTACGGTTTGGTTTTCATTTCCTGTTGAAGTCAGTGTCTGAGAACTTGTCGGCGGATTTCCCTCGCCTTGAATAGCAACTAAAGTTCCTGTATAATTGGTAAGCGTTGTCTTAAGAGCTGCAATTACAAGTGACGAAGTATCATCAACACTATTGTCGAATGTCCATTTTAAATCTCCTCCAGAAACACGTCCAGCATATTGAGTCACCTTTGTTTTTGCTGTTGCAGGCTGATCAATTACTAGATTTTTTACGTATAAAGAAGCGTCTGTGTCAAAATTGTTATAGGAATTCGCGCCCGATTTCGATTTGATGGAACTGCTTACAATTTCGCCTCTTGATGTTGCCAAATATGCATCAAAATCGGTTGTTGAACTTATTTTTCCTGAAATATTGTATAACGGATTTGGATCATTGTAGGCTACAAAACGCATATTATTTGTTCCGTTTGAAGCATCAAAAGTGTTGTTGTAAGCTTTTATGAATCCGCCCGCTTCGCCAGAAAATGTTCCCATAGTTCCAGCATTATTAACTTGATTGGCTTCATCCCAAATATCTGTTCCTTGTAATGAAGTCAACATTGGATGTTTGCTGTTTCTGAAATAATTTCCTTCAACAAAAAGCGAAGAACCCATTGTTGATCCAGCACCATATTTTGCATTTCCGTCGTAATAATTGTTGTAAATATGTGCAGAATAGTATCGAACGCGTGGATGACGAGAGTCAGAGTGATCAAACCAGTTGTGGTGGTAGGTAACATATAAACCAGTTGTAGTTCCTTCGCTTAAACCTAAAAGACTCGCTTTTCCGTTGTCCCAAAAGTGGTTGTACGATAAAGTAATATAGGTTGAAGATTTATTGTCTAATGCTCCGTCACCTTTTATTTGGTCGGCATCGCTTCCCGCATTTCCATAAAATAAATCGCAGTTGTGAACCCAGATGTGATCATTATCTTGTTGCATTCCAACATTATCTCCCGCTGTACTGTTGCAGTTCATAAATCCTAAATTGCTTACTTCAATATTTGAAGCCGACTTAAGACGAACACCCCAACCATTTGCAACGGCATCGTTTCCAACACCTTCTATTGTAACATAGCTAGATGCATTATTTGAGTTTTCGATAACGACATCGCCACCTTCCATAACTGTCATATCAGTAATATTTCCAATTAATCGAATGATAAACGGACGTGTATCTTTTCCTTTTTTGATTGCGTACAAAATATTTTGAAGTCCCACGCATGGATTTGCGCTTGCTCCCGTAATATTCATTGAAATAGTGTTTTTTGTATTTTGAGTGATGTAGAGAATTACCGCATTGTCTTTTGGAGTTCCATCTGCTTTATAGCCACCAGGAACTCTTCCGCTTTCAAATGCAAATCCGTTTCGGTCTTGTGCTGCAACTGTTAGCGCGCTTGTCGTTGATCCAGATCCCTCAGTTCCGGAAATAACTGGTTTTACTTTGATCGTGTAAGATCCAGCTTTTAATCCAGGAATGTCAGCACGAAAATAACTTCCGTAACTTCTGATAAGTTGGTCGTCAATTTTTTGGTCTGTTATTCCATTTCCAGAATAATAGACATTGTAAGTCTGTGCGCCACTTACAGGCTGCCATTTTACAAAAGCAGACTCAAGCCAGCCCGATGCTTCTGTAATTGAAACTTGTTGTGCCCACATTTGAACACTCGCAAGTAAAACGAAAACGAAAAGTAGGTTTTTTTTCATAATTGTTTAGGTTAAAAAGTTAGTAATAGTAAATTGTGGTTTTTAATTATCTTTTACATTGGTTAATTGTAATCGATTACACAAAAATATATAAATTTTTAATATTCGTAAATATTTGATTAATAAAAAATGTATTATTTAAAATTATAAGATAAAAAGTAGTTATTATGTAATAAATTGCATAAATTGTAATTTATTACATAATACAAAAAATATTTGTTAAGTCTTATTTTTACTACGTTTTTTAGTTTCGTAAATTGATAAAGTGGCTGTAGAAAATTAAAAGTTGTTGAAATTTTTAAAATTTTTCACAATTTTCAATTAAATAAGAAATAGACTACTTTTAAAAATAAGGTTGAGAATTTTTGTTTACAATAAACTAGTTTTTAGTTTCTTTTTAGCATTAAGAGAAGAATTAAAATGGTGATTTTTAATTGACTAATTTATTGAGAAGAAAGTTTTGAAAGTAAGTGAAACCTTTATGTACGTTTTTAGAGCGCTTTTTTCGGCTTATAGAAATAAAAAAGCCTTTCTGAAATAATCAGAAAGGCTAATGTATATTTTAAGAAAAGGATTTATTTATTGCTTGATACTTTAGATAACAATCTTAAGAATTCAATGTATAACCAAACCAATGTGATCATTAATCCCATTGCACCAAACCATTCCATGAATTTTGGCATTCTCTCTTGAACGCCTCTTTCGATTTGATCAAAATCTAAGAATAAGTTTAAAGCTGCTACAATAATTACAAAAACACTGATTCCAATACTCATCATTGAGTTTCCGTAATGAACTGGAGTCCAGCTTGTAAATAATGAGAACAACCAAGAAATTAAATAATACGTTGCAATTGCTAAAGTTGCAGCAATAACAACTGATCTGAATTGTTCAGTTACTTTTACAATTTTGAATTTGTATAAACTAAGGCATACTAAAAAAGTTACTAATGTTGCTCCAACAGCATTTATTACAATTCCTGGGAATTTTATCTCAAATATTGCAGAAATTCCTCCAATAAACAAACCTTCAAAAAAGGCATAGCCAGGAGCTAAGTATGGAGAAGACTGTGGTCTGAAAGAGGCAATCAAAACAAGAATTAAACCAACAATTGCACCGCCGAAAGCTGGTAAAATTGGGTTCATTCCGTTAAATGCCATCCACCATGTGATCATTGCTCCGGCAGATAAGATTAAAAATAAAATAGCTGCTTTATTGATTGTACCTGACAAAGTCATTTCTTGATTGTAATCAATAATTTGCGCTTCGTGTACTTCTTCAGCTTTTGAAACAGCATTTGATGAAAAACGTTTGCTGCTTAAAAATGGATTTTTTGAATTGAAGGCCATAATTTTTATGCTTTTAGTGAACTCAAATATATGGAGTTTTTTTGATGTGAAACAATTTGAGTTAAATTTTTAACATGATTTTTTCTTCTAAATAAAACGTATTTAAACAAAAAAACCATCCGAATTGACGAATGGTTTTTCTGTATATAATTCTTTTTTTTTAGCTCAATAAATCTAAAACCAAAGAAGGGAATAGACCTAAAACAATATTTAAAGTGATTGAAACTATTGCAACTGCATAAATAAGGAATGGTTTTCCTGTGCGAACTTCGTTAGGCTCTTTAGAATACATTGCCAAAATAAGTTTGAAATAATAACCAACACTTATGATTGAGTTGATAACCGCAACAATAACTAGAGCGATATAACCTGATTGAATAGTTTGGTTGAATAAAAATAATTTAGCAAAAAATCCAGAGAAAATCGGAATTCCGGCCATTGATAATAATGAACCCGTTAAAATCGCAGCCAAAAGCGGATTTGTTTTTCCTAAACCGTGGAAGTTTGTGATATCTTCGTTGTCTTGATTTTTGCAAACATATAAAATAACACTAAATGCAGCGATTCCGGCTAATGCGTAAGCAGCAGCATAATACAATAAAACACCTGCTGAAGTTGCAATCGTCAAGAATGTCATTAACATGAAACCTGCGTGAGAGATTCCAGAAAAAGCCAACATACGTTTTACATTTACCTGACGCAAAGCCATTATATTACCAACTGTCATAGAAGCAATCGAAATAATTACAATAATATGTTCAAATGTACCTAAAAGATCTTGATTTTCTAAAGAAGGAATTAAGTTTAAGCCTGAAACTAATTTATAAAGCGTTGCCATTGCAACAATTTTAGCCAATGTACTCATTAAAGCTGTTGTCAAAGCTGGAGAACCTTCATAAACGTCTGGAGCCCAGAAATGAAATGGCACGGCTGCAATTTTGAAAAACATTCCGATTGTCATTAAAATCATTCCGATTGGGAACCAGATCGGCAATTCGGCAGATAAAGAGCTTTCGTAAATTTCGGTAACATCAAAAGTTCCCATTGCTCCGTAAATCAAACAAATACCGAATAAAATAATTCCAGAAGCAAAAGATCCCATCAAGAAATATTTCATACCAGCCTCGTTGCTTTTAATATTCAAACGATCACTCGCTGCAAGAACATATAATGCGATAGAAAGAATTTCGATGCCAAGGAAAAACATTGCTAAGTTTCCAAAAGAAACCATCGCAACTGCTCCAGCTAATAAAAATACTTTTATAGCAACATAATCAGAGATTTTTGTTTGATGATTTTCGTAAAAATTGTGGCTTAATGCTACAAGGAAAATGGTCAAAATAATAAATAATGATGAAAAAGCAGTTGAAAATTTGCTCACTGTAATCATATTATTGTAATAACTTGCCGTTGATCCAAATTCATAATAGTTAAGTGCCAAAACACCCAATAAACCTAAAATGGTAAATGGGACAATGCCTTTTCTAAAATTTAGAATTTCAAACAATAGGCAAAAAATACCCAATCCTGTTATAGCTATTAATGTATTCATTTTTGTTTTTTTGATTTAGGAAATCTAAAACGCCCTAATTTATTTTTATTTAAAATATTAATTTTTATTGATAACGTTTAGTATCGTTTCTAAACTTGGTGTAATCAAATCTGTTATTGGTTTTGGATAGAATCCAAAGAAAATCAAAACAGCAATAATCGCTACCATAGAAATTCCTTCATTAACAGAAACATCTGCAAAAGTTTTAGAATTCGTTTCACCCAACATTACATTTTGGAACATTTTCAACATATAGTAAGCACCTAAAATAATAGTTGTTCCACCTAAAACAGCAAACCAAATGTTGATTTGAGATAAACTATATAATACTGTAAATTCTCCAACAAAGTTAAAAGTAGTTGGCAAAGCAACAGAAGCTAGAACCAAAATTAAAAACATTGAAGTAAATTTTGGAGATTGCGTACGAATTCCTCCTAATGCAGCAATTTCTCTTGTTTCAAATCTTCTGTAAATGATTTCTGCAGTATAGAATAATCCGACAACTACAAAACCGTGAGCGATCATTTGTAAAACTGCTCCGCGGAAACCATCAACTGTCAAAGTATATGTTCCAGCTGCAATTAATCCAACGTGAGCTAGAGATGAATATGCTAATAATTTCTTTAAATCTTTTTGTCTTAATGCTACAATTGATCCGTAGATAACCCCAGCAATTCCTAAAGCAATAAAAATATTCATGTATTCTTTTGCAGCAAGAGGTGCAATTGGCAATTGCCAACGAATAACGCTGTACAATCCCATTTTTAACATGATACCAGATAAAAGCATTGTTCCAACAGTTGGAGCTTTTTGGTACACATTTGCTTGCCATGTATGGAAAGGAATAATTGGAATTTTAATAGCGTAAGCCAAGAAGAATGCCAAGAAAATCCAAAGCTGTTCATCAGCAGAAAGATTTAATTTGTATAAATCTTCAATCAAGAAACTGTGTGCTTTTGTATACAAATAAATGAAAGCAGTTAACATGAATAACGAACCAGCAAGTGTGTAAATAAAGAATTTTACAACTGCTTTTCTGCGTTCTTCAGCATCACCATTACCCCAGATAAGTGCAATAAAGTAAATTGGAATAAGTGCCAATTCCCAGAAAATATAATATAATAGACCATCTGCAGCAAGGAAAGTTCCTGTCATTGCAAACGCCATAAATAAAATTAAAGCATAAAAACCTTTAGCATTTTTATATTCATTTCCGAAAGAAGAAAATATAATAATTGGAGTCAAAGCTGTGGTCAATAAAAGCATTGCAATTGCTAATCCATCAGCGTTTAAAGCGAATGAAATTTTAGGCTGATTAATCCAAGCATTTACTAAGCTGATGTTTTCACCAGCATTAAAATGATTCAACAATACAACCGAACAGCCCAAAGCTGCCAAACTAAAGAACAAAGCTACTTTTGAAGCGAGTTTGTCACCAGCAAAATAAGTGACAAATGCACCAACTAAAAGAATAATTAATATAAGAGAAACGTTCATAGTTATAAAATTATTGAGCTAAAAATATATAAGAAACAATCGCGCAAAGACCAATAACGAAAGCAAAAAGGTATAATCCGATACTTCCACTTTGTAGTTTTTTGCCTTGAAAAGCTAATTCATTTGTTATTTTTCCTAATCCGAAAACAAGAGCAGATAAACCAGTTTCAATATAGTCTCTAAAGAATCTAGATAATCCGTTTACCGAACGAACAAAAATTGCGTCGTAAGCTTCATCAACATAATATTTGTTATATAAAACTTTTGCTACACCTGTAATGTTTTCATCTGCTTCAGGAACATTATCTTGTTTGAAATATTTAATGTAAGCAATTAGAATTCCTAATAACCCGCCTAAAACAGCAACACCCATTAAAGTATATTCTGTAGTTCCTAAATGGTGTTCTTCGCCAGCTACTTTTGTGAAAAGAGGCGCTAAATATTCATTTAACCAGCTGTTTCCTGGCAAACTGATTAATCCGCCAAAAGTTGCTAAAATTGCTAAGATGATTAACGGAATTGTAATTAAGGCACCACTTTCGTGTAAATGATGTTTTTGTTCTTCAGTTCCTCTAAACTCTTTGAAGAAAGTCAAGAACATTAATCGGAACATATAGAAAGCCGTCATGATTGAAGCAATAGATCCAACAACGTATAAAGGAATACTATGGTGGAAAGCTGTCAATAAAATTTCATCTTTAGAGAAGAAACCTGAGAAAAACGGAACTCCAGAAATTGCTAATGAAGAAATCAACATTGTCCAGAATGTAATTGGCATCGCTTTACGCAATCCGCCCATATTACGCATGTCTTGTTCTCCATGCAATCCGTGAATTACAGATCCAGAACCTAAGAATAAACAAGCTTTAAAGAAAGCGTGTGTGATTACGTGGAAAACAGCTACTTCATAAGCTCCGAATCCTAATGCTAAAAACATTAATCCTAATTGAGAAACTGTAGAATAAGCCAATACTTTTTTGATATCGTTTTGAACTAAACCAATTGTAGCTGCTACTAATGAAGTGATTGCTCCAATAATAGCAATTACCATTTGCACATCAACCG
Organism: Flavobacterium daemonense; assembly: GCF_007341385.1. Taxonomy (GTDB): domain Bacteria; phylum Bacteroidota; class Bacteroidia; order Flavobacteriales; family Flavobacteriaceae; genus Flavobacterium; species Flavobacterium daemonense. The sequence continues at coordinate 139,456 of NZ_VJYD01000002.1, read as the reverse complement.
CTAAATCAAAAACAAAGTTTAATCTTGTTACCATAAAGATACCAGCCGTAACCATTGTTGCAGCGTGAATCAATGCAGAAACTGGAGTTGGTCCAGCCATCGCGTCTGGTAGCCAAGTGTACAATGGAATTTGTGCAGATTTACCACAAGCTCCAATAAACAAACATAAAGCTGCTAACGAAAGCATTGAAACATTTAAGTTTGAAGCTCCAGCAATTGCAGTTTTTAAAGTTGCATAATCTAAAGTTGAGAACATTGAACCAATGATGAACATTCCAATTAAAAGACCTAAATCTCCAATTCTGTTCATAATGAAAGCCTTTTTTGCAGCATCGTTGTAATCTTGGTTTTTGTGCCAAAATCCGATTAATAAATAAGAGCATAGTCCAACACCTTCCCAACCAATGAAAAGAACTAATAAGTTGCTTCCAATTACAAGCGTAATCATAAAGAATACAAACAGATTCAAATACGCAAAAAACTTGTGCATATTTTCATCATCATGCATATAACTGATAGAGTATAAGTGAATCAAAGATCCAATTCCGGTTACGAAAAGCAACCAAAGAACAGACAATTGATCTAATAAAAATCCAAGATTGATTTTTAGATTGCTAATTTGAATCCAATCAAATAAAGTAACTTCAATTGCTTTTCCAGTTGAAGTAATTTGATTAAAAAGAACAAGCGTAACTATAAAAGAAATTGCTACAGCAACAGTTCCGATTGCTCCAGAAACTGTTTTCCCTAAGCTTTTTCCAAAGAAAACATTGATTAAAAATCCTAAAAAAGGAGTTAATACTAAAAGTAAAGCTAAATTGGTATCCATTTCTATTTATCCTTTTAAGTTTTTTAAGTTATCGATACTAATTGAGCCAATGTTTCTAAAAATAGAAACTAAAATTGCTAATCCAACTGCTACTTCTGCAGCAGCTACAGCCATCGAAAAGAATACGAAAACCTGTCCTTGAGCATCTTGATGATAAGTTGAAAATGCTACAAATAAAAGGTTTACAGCATTAAGCATGATTTCGATAGACATGAAAACGATAATAGCATTTCTTCTGTACAATACACCAAAAACACCAATACAAAAAAGTACAACACTTAAAAAGATGTAATTTTCAATACCTATTTGATTTAATATATTACCCATTATTTATTTAATTTTTCTTTTTTAGACAATAATACAGTTCCAATCATTGCAACCAAAAGTAAAATCGAAGCAAATTCAAATGGTACCATATATTCGTTCAATAATATTTTACCTAATACTTTAATAGATTGGAAATCTTCACCCGTTGAATCATATTCACCAACAATTGGTTTAGAGTTAATGAAGATTGTAATCAAAACAATTAGAATCAAACAGAATGAAACAATGGCTCCCAAACGAGTAATTCTAGGTCGGTGAACGTCCTTTTGTTCATTCAAATTCATAAGCATAATCGTAAACAGGAACAAAATCATGATGGCTCCGGAGTAGACTATTATATGTACAATTGCTAAAAATTGAGAATTTAATAGTAAGTAATGACCAGCAATTGAAAAGAAACAAATCACTAAATAAATAGCAGAGTGAATTGGGTTTCGGCTAAAAATGGTCAAGAAAGCGGTAATTACCGTGATAAACGCTAAGAAACAAAAAATAACTTGTACAGTTGTCGCGTGTGCAAAATCAGGAATATGTATCATTAGTTAGCGTTATTAAGTTGAGCGTTTTTGATAGCCATTTCTAAAGGCATCACCAATTTATCCTTTCCAAAAATGAAATCTTCTCTTTCATAACTTGCAGGAACTAAAACTTTAGATTGTGTCAAGTAGATCGCGTCTTTTGGACAAGCCTCTTCACACAAACCGCAGAAAATACAACGAAGCATATTGATCTCATATATTTCAGCATATTTCTCTTCGCGGTACAAGTGCTTTTCATCTGGTTTGCGTTCTGCAGCTTTCATAGTAATAGCTTCCGCAGGGCAAGATAATGCACACAATCCGCATGCAGTACAGTTTTCACGACCTTGTTCGTCGCGTTTCAGCATATGCTGACCGCGATAAACAGGACTCATTTGTCGCACCTGTTCAGGATAATGAATCGTAACTTTTTTTCTGAAAAGGTGTTTTAGCGTAATAGCCAAACCTTTTACAATCGCCACAAGATACAATCGTTCTAAAAAAGTCATGTCCTTGTTTGACACCACTTTTTTTCTACCCGATAATGATATAGTTTCTATTGACATTTTTTAATCTATGATTTATGATTTTCAATTTAAAGTGAATCAAATTCAAAATCTATTTTATTTTTATTTGAAGCTTCCTAAATAATAGTAGGATTGCTAATGAATCGTTCTTAAAATCCTAAGAAAGCTGCGATATCGTGTCTTAATATAACAGCACCCGTAATCATAATATTAAGAATTGAAAGCGGAATCAAAATTCTCCACCCTAAATTCATTAATTGGTCATATCTAAATCTTGGTATTGTCCAACGTACCCACATATAGAAAAATATGAAGAAACATATTTTTACAAACAATACGGCAATACCCAAAAGATTAGCGCTGTTAACTCCAATATTTTCAACCATCCATTGCATTCCTGGATAGTTATATCCTCCAAAGAATAAAACAGAAATAATTGTAGCAGAGATAAACATGTTAGCGTATTCAGCAAATAAATAGAATCCCATTTTCATTGATGAATATTCGGTGTGATAACCACCAATTAACTCAGACTCACATTCTGCCAAGTCAAAAGGAGTTCTATTTGTTTCAGCAAAGGCACAAATCAAGAAAATCAGGAAAGATAAAGGCTGATAAAAAACATTCCAGTTCATTCCTGCTTGTTGCTCAGAGATTTCTTTTAAGCTTAAAGTTCCTGTCATCATCAACAAAGCGATCATTGATAATCCCATAGCAACCTCATATGAAACCATTTGTGAAGCAGCACGAACAGCCCCCATTAATGAGAATTTATTGTTAGAAGCCCATCCACCAATCATGATGCCGTAAACTCCAACAGAAATAACTCCAAAAACATATAATAAAGCAATGTTCACATCAGTAGCTTGCAGAATTACATCTCTTCCAAAAACATGAAGTCTGTCCCCCCACGGAATAACTGCACTGGTCATTAAAGCAGTACTCATTGCAATTGCCGGTCCTACAACAAATAAAAATCTGTTTGGAGTATTTGGGAAAAATTCTTCTTTAGAGAATAATTTCATACCATCGGCAAGCGGTTGCAATAAACCTCCCCATCCAGCACGGTTTGGTCCAACACGATCCTGAAGGAAAGCAGCAACTTTACGTTCTGCCCAAGTGGAGTACATCGCCATAATCATAGTTACAGCAAAAACAACAACAATTACAACACTTTTTTCTATAATAAACGCACCATCTACCATCATTAAGAATTTTTGTTATTAGTGTTTAATGGAATTTCAGCCATACTAATTTTTTTACGGTCAATATCTCTACCCATAAGAATATTCTTTTCAGTATCGATTTGTACTTTCTCTAATTTTTGAGTGTAGTTATTTTGGTTGATAACAGAATCTTTTTCAAATTCTCTCGGTCCTTCAATAACCCAGTCATTCACATTTTTATGATCAAAACGACAGCTGTTGCAAATGAATTCTTCAACTTCATGGTACTCGTCTTTACGACCAGTTACACGCTGAATTTCTCCACCAAACATCCAAACAGTAGTTTTACCGCAACATCCTGGAGTTGTACATTCTCTATGTGCGTTATAAGGTTTATTAAACCATACTCTTGATTTAAAACGGAAAGTTTTGTCTGTTAAAGCTCCAACTGGACAAACGTCAATCATGTTTCCAGAAAACTCGTTGTCGATTGCTTTAGAAATTCCAGTTGAAATATTAGCGTGATCACCACGATCTAATACTCCGTGAACTCTGTTGTCTGTCAATTGATCTGCAACTTGTACACATCTTTGACATAAAATACAACGGTTCATATGTAGTTGAATATTTGGACCAATATCTTCTGGTTCAAATGTTCTTTTTTCTTCAATAAAACGTGATTTCGGATTTCCGTGCTCAAAACTTAAATTTTGAAGATCACATTCACCAGCTTGATCACAAATTGGACAGTCTAATGGGTGGTTGATCAATAAAAATTCTGTAACGGATTTACGAGCTTCCGTTACTCTGTCAGAAGATTTACTGTTTACTTCCATTCCGTCCATGCATCCTGTTACACAAGATGCCATTAGTTTTGGCATTGGTCTTGGATCAGCTTCACTACCTTTAGAAACTTCAACTAAACAACAACGACATTTTCCGCCGCTGCCTTTTAATTTTGAGTAATAGCACATGGCTGGCGGTACCAAATCTCCACCAATCATACGTGCAGCCTGCAGGATCGTTGTTCCTGGCTCTACGTCTATACTTTGACCGTCTATGGTTACTTTCATCTCTTTATTTTGTTTTTTTAGTTTCAGGTTTCATGTTTCAGTGCCGATAGCTATCGGTATTAAAACTAAAAAAACTTGAAACTTTAAACTATTTTAAACTTTTTTGTTGAAAGTCGGAATATTTTAAAGAATTGCTGTCCTTTTAATATTATGAACTTTATAACTTTCTGCTTTTTATTTTTATACGATTACTTTACCGCCTACTAGATGCTTCACTTGTGAAAAAGGTTCAGCAACAAAGTGATCTCTATTTTTTATTTTTTCAGGGAAACGAACGTGATATTCGAATTCGTCTCTAAAGTGACGAATCGCAGCAGCTACTGGCCAAGAAGCGGCGTCACCAAGTGGACAAATTGTGTTTCCTTCAATTTTACTTTGAATACTCCACAATAATTCGATATCTTCTTCACGGCCTTGACCGTTTTCGATTCTCCATAAGATTTTTTCCAACCATCCAGTTCCTTCACGACAAGGTGTACATTGTCCGCAAGATTCGTGGTGGTAAAAACGAGCAAAGTTCCAAGTGTTTCTAACGATACAAGCAGTGTCATCATAAACGATAAATCCTCCAGAACCTAGCATAGATCCGGTTGCAAAACCACCATCACTTAAAGATTCGTAAGTCATCAGACGATCTTCGCCATTTGCTGTTTTGAAAATCAATTCAGCTGGTAAAATTGGCACTGAAGAACCTCCAGGAACAAATGCTTTTAATGGACGGCTTGAAGACATTCCTCCCAAATATTCATCAGAATTCATGAATTCATCTACACTTAAACCTAATTCAATTTCGTAAACGCCAGGATTTTTGATGTTTCCTGAAGCAGAAATTAATTTAGTTCCAGTAGAACGGCCAACACCAATTTTAGCATAATCATCACCAGAATTGTTAACAATCCATGGTACCGTTGCAATAGTTTCAACATTGTTTACTACGGTTGGGTTTGCCCAAAGACCAGAAACAGCTGGGAAAGGTGGTTTAATACGAGGATTTCCTCTTTTGCCTTCTAGAGACTCAATAAGTGCAGTTTCTTCTCCACAAATATAAGCCCCAGCTCCACAGTGAACGTGTAGCTCTAAATCGTAACCTGTTCCTAATATATTTTTTCCTAACCATCCAGCAGCTTTAGCCTCGGCGATTGCTCTTTCTAAAATTTTGAAAACCCACATATATTCTCCACGAATGTAGATGTATGAAAGGTTAGCTCCCAAAGCGTAGCTTGAAGTAATCATTCCCTCGATCAATAAGTGAGGAATATATTCCATCAAATAACGATCTTTGAAAGTTCCTGGCTCCGATTCGTCGGCGTTACAAACTAAGTGTCTTGGTTTTCCTGATTTTTTATCAATAAAGCTCCATTTCATTCCGGCAGGGAAACCCGCGCCACCACGACCACGAAGACCTGATTTTTTTACTTCCTCAGTAACTTCATCTGGTGTAAGTGTTTTTAAAGCTTTTTCTACAGAAGCATAACCACCATTTTGGCGATATACTTCGTAGGTTTTAATTCCAGGAATATTGATTTTATCTAATAATATTTTTTGTGACATCTTATTTATCGTGTAATATTATTTTATCATCTCGACAATCAGCAATTAACTGATCGATTTTTTCTTCTGTCAATTTCTCTTTATAGAAATCTCCCAACTGCATCATTGGAGCATATCCACATGCACCTAAACATTCTACTCCAGCAATAGTGAACATTCCGTCTGGAGTTGTTTCACCCATTTTAATGCCTAATTTTTTAGAAGTATAATCCATTAAATTTTCGGCACCGCTTAAACAGCAACAAGAAGTCTGGCAAAACTCAAACATGTATTTACCAATCGGTTTTTGGTTGAACATGGTATAAAAAGTCACCACTTCATAAACCTCGATTGGTTTTATCTGAAGAATTTCGGCAACTTTATCTTGTAGTTCAATACTTAACCAGTTGTTGTGTGCATCCTGAACCTCATGTAAAACAGGCAATAAAGCCGATTTTTGTTTGCCTTCAGGATAATGACTAATCAATTCATTGATGCGGTTCATCAATGCCTCGGTCATGTTTATTTCTTGTTTGTAATGTTTACGTTCCATTTTTATTTTAGATTTTAGATTTTAGATTTTAGATTTTTTCAAATCTTTATCTAGAATCCGTATTCTGCAATCTTTGTTTTAGTTTTAGATTTTTCAATCTGAATTCTTCAATTCTATATAAGTTTAGATTTTCAATCTAAAATTTAGATATGCCATTCTGCAATCTAAAATCTAAAATCTTCAATCTAAAATTTTTTAGGCGTCTAATTCTCCTGCAATTACATTTAAACTTGATAAAATCACAATTGCATCAGAAAGAAGCGCACCTTTAATCATTTCCGGATATGCTTGGTAATAAATAAAGCAAGGCCTTCTGAAATGTAATCTATATGGAGTTCTACTTCCGTCAGTAACCAAATAAAAACCTATCTCTCCATTTCCTCCTTCAACAGGATGGTAAATTTCGGCAACTGGAACAGGAACTTCTCCCATTACAATTTTGAAGTGATAGATTAGAGATTCCATTGAATTATATACATCTTCTTTTGGAGGAAGATAATAATCAGGAACTTCAGCATGGTATTCGTTTCCTGGAGGCATTTTATCCAACGCTTGACGAATGATGCTTAAACTTTCCCAAACTTCAGCGTTACGAACACAGAAACGATCATAAGTATCACCTGATTTTCCAACAGGAACAATAAAATCAAAATCTTCGTAAGATGAGTAAGGTTGTGCAACACGAACGTCGTAATCGACTCCGGCAGCACGCAAGTTTGGACCTGTAAATCCGTAAGCCATTGCTTTTTCTGCTGAAATTGCACCCACGTTTACAGTTCTATCAAGGAAAATTCTATTTCTTTCGAATAAGTTTTCGAATTCTTTCCAAGCAACTGGAAATTCTTCAAGGAAAGTATCTAGTTTTTTGAAAGCCTCTGGAGACCAGTCTCTTTCAAAACCACCAATTCTTCCCATATTTGTAGTCAAACGAGCTCCACAAATTTCTTCGTAGATTTCGTAGATTTTTTCTCTAAATTGAAAAACGTATAAGAAACCAGTATACGCACCAGTATCAACCCCAAGAATCGAGTTACAAATCAAGTGGTCTGTAATACGAGCAAGCTCCATTACAATAACTCTTAAATATTGTGCTCTTTTTGGAACTTCAACACCTAATAATTTCTCTAAAGTCATCCACCATCCCATATTATTAATAGGAGAGGAGCAATAGTTCATACGGTCTGTAAGAGGTGTGATTTGATAGAAAGGACGATTTTCGGCGATTTTTTCGAAAGCTCTGTGGATGTAACCAATAGTTGGTTCAGCCTCTAGAATTCTTTCACCATCCATTAATAGGATATTTTGAAAAATACCGTGAGTCGCAGGGTGAGTTGGACCTAAATTCAGTACCGAAAGCTCGCTTCCGTCTTCGTTTAGTTTCTCTTTAATTATTTTAGCATAACGATGCTCTGGTGGTAATAATAGTTCTGACATTTTATAATGTTGAATTATTTTTTAGCAATTTGTTGTTGTTCTTCCAAAGAATCTGTCGTCTTTATCAGTTCTTCCGCTGTCTTCCATTGGGAATTCTTTTCTCATTGGGAAAGACACCATTTCATCCATATTCAAAATACGTTTCAATTGCGGGTGGCCAATAAAATTGATTCCGAAGAAGTCGTATGTTTCTCTTTCCATCCAGTTTGAACTCAGGAAAATATTTGAAATAGTTTTGATTTCTGGCTTTTCACCATCTAAATAAACTTTTATTCTGATGCGTTTGTTTTCGATCCAGTTGTGCATGTGATACACTACAGCAAATTGACGATCTAGTTCGTTATCTGGATAGTGAATGCCGCATAAATCTGTCAAAAAGTTAAATTGCAGATCTGCATCATTTTTTAAAAACAGAATTAAAGCTGTGATTTTATCAGCAGTAGTTTCTATAGAAAAGATATCTCTTTCTTGCTGGAAATTGAAAACATTAGTATCAAATGTTTCAATAAGTTTATCTTGAATCAGGGTATTTTCTAAAGCCATCTTATGAAATGTTATAGGAAGCTAATAATTCTTGGTATTCTGGAGAGCTTCTGCGTCTAACAGATTCACTTTTTACCAAATCTTGTAATCTCATTACACCGTCTACGATTTGTTCTGGTCTTGGAGGACATCCTGGAACATAAACGTCAACAGGGATTACTTTATCAATTCCTTGAAGAACCGAGTAAGTGTCGAAAATACCGCCAGAAGAAGCACAAGCTCCAACAGCGATTACCCAGCGTGGCTCAGACATTTGTTCGTAAACTTGTCTTAAAATTGGAGCCATTTTTTTAGAAATAGTTCCCATTACTAACAACATATCTGCCTGACGAGGAGAGAAACTCACACGCTCAGAACCAAATCGTGCCAAATCGTAATGTGAAGCCATTGTTGCCATAAACTCAATTCCGCAGCAAGATGTAGCAAAAGGCAATGGCCAAAGAGAATTCGCGCGTGCCAGACCAACAACATCATTTAGTTTTGTAGCAAAGAAACCTTCTCCTACAACTCCCTCAGGTGGCGCAACCATTTTTACATTTGAATCGCTCATTTTTATTTTAGATTTCTGATTTTAGATTTTAGATTTTTTGAAATCGTAAAAAGTAAAATCAATTTTTTAAATCAGTATTAAATTCATTTGAGTTTAAATTTTAATTCCAGAAGTGTAATCTGAAATCTAAAATCTAAAATCGAGATTATTCCCAGTCTAGAGCTCTTTTTTTGATGATATAGAAAAAACCAACTAAAAGCAAAGCCATGAAAACAATCATTTTCAGCATTCCTTCAATGCCAAGATCTTTAAAGTTTACTGCCCAAGGATAAAGGAAAATTACCTCTACATCAAACAATACAAACAAAATGGCTACCAAGAAATATTTTACAGAAAAAGGAATACGGGCATTACCAACAGATTCGATACCGCACTCAAAGTTTTTGTCTTTAACTTCAGAGGTTCTTCTTGGGCCTAATTTTCCAGAAATTATAATAGTTCCTACCACAAAACCAACAGCCAGAATGAACTGCATTAAAATAGGAATGTAACTGTATTGATCAGATTGCATAAACTTGTGATTTTTACTTAAAGAATAAGCCACAAAGATAACTTTCAGGTATGTAAATCACAAACTAAAGGGGGATATAAGTATGCCATGAAACCTTGTTTGTGTGTAATTTTTATTGATTATAAATAAGGATTGGTTTTTTTAGTATTTTTTTAAGAATTGGACAAAAAAAAACGTCTCGAAATTAATCGAAACGTTTTTAAAACCATTCAGAGGCAAAAAAAATAAATTGCTATATTTTTCTTAGATTACTGCTACTTTAGCAGCAACTTTCCCTTTTCTTCCTTCTTCTTCTTCATAGCTTACACGGTCACCTTCGCGTAATTCTTCCGCGTTAATTCCTGAAGCGTGAACGAAGATGTCCTTTCCTGTTTCTTCGTCTGTAATGAATCCATAACCTTTAGATTCATTGAAAAATTTTACTGTACCTGTACGCATTGTAATTGTAATAATAATTTATAATAAAGCAAATGTAACATATTAACTAATACAAAAGACATGTACGTGTTAATTTTTTGTAAAAATTATTGATTTACAGTGTTTTTACGTGGTTTACTGCATCAATTTTCATCTAGATTACCATAATTTGAGAATCATTAAATGCAGTAAAATGAAAAAGTAGAATTGTAAGAATTTTTTATTCTTATAAGTGTGAAATTTGCAATTATTCTTAAAGTTTTTAAAATAAAAAAAAGCAACTGAAATTTTCAGTTGCTTTTTTGGTATAATTTAAATTTTAAAGTCTTAAATAGCATCAATTTTAATGTGCAATTCTTTTAACTGTGCATCATCTATTGCTGCAGGAGCATCGATCATTACATCGCGTCCTGAATTGTTTTTAGGGAATGCGATAAAATCTCTAATAGTTTCCTGACCTCCTAAGATAGCAACTAATCTATCTAGACCAAAAGCTAATCCTCCGTGAGGTGGTGCTCCAAATTGGAAAGCGTCCATTAAGAAACCAAATTGAGCTTTTGCTTCTTCTTCCGTAAATCCTAAATATTTGAACATTAATTGTTGCGTAGCTTTATCGTGAATACGAATTGAACCTCCACCGATTTCGTTTCCGTTTAAAACCATGTCGTAAGCGTTTGCGCGAACTTTTCCTGGCTCTGTTTCAAGCAAAGCCATATCTTCTGGTTTTGGAGATGTAAACGGGTGGTGCATTGCGTGATAACGGCCACTTTCTTCGTCTAACTCTAATAATGGGAAATCAACAACCCATAATGGAGCAAATTCTTCAGGATTACGTAATCCTAAACGAGTTGCTAATTCCATACGAAGTGCAGATAATTGTGCACGAGTTTTATTTGCCGGACCAGAAAGTACAAAAATCATATCACCAGGATTTGCTTCTGTTGCTTTTGCCCAGTTTGCTAAATCATCATTATCGTAGAATTTATCTACAGATGATTTGTATGTTCCATCTTCGTTGCATTTTACGTAAACCATTCCAGATGCGCCAACTTGCGGACGCTTAACCCAGTCAATCAATCCGTCGATTTCTTTACGAGTGTAATTTCCAGCTCCAGGGACTGCGATTCCGACAACTAATTCGGCTGCATTAAATACAGGGAATTCTTTATGTTGCGCAAATTCGTTTAATTCACCAAATTTCATCCCAAAACGAATGTCTGGTTTGTCATTTCCGTATGTTTTCATAGCATAATCGTAGGTAATTCTTGGGAATTTCTCTACTTCAATGCCTTTAATTTCTTTTAATAAGTGTCTTGTCAAACCTTCAAAAACATTCAAAATGTCTTCTTGTTCAACAAATGCCATTTCGCAGTCGATTTGAGTAAACTCTGGCTGACGATCTGCACGTAAATCTTCGTCACGGAAACATTTCACGATTTGGAAATATTTATCCATTCCGCCCACCATCAATAATTGTTTGAAAGTTTGTGGAGATTGTGGTAATGCATAAAATTGTCCTTCGTTCATACGGCTTGGTACAACGAAATCTCTTGCTCCTTCTGGAGTTGATTTGATTAAATAAGGAGTTTCAACTTCGCAGAAATCTAAATCAGATAGATATTTACGAACTTCCATCGCTACTTTGTGACGGAACAATAAACTGTTTTTTACCGGATTTCTTCTGATATCCAAATAACGATATTTCATTCTGATATCTTCGCCACCGTCCGTTTCATCTTCAATTGTAAATGGAGGAGTTAATGCCGAATTTAGAATCGTCAATTCAGAAACTAAAATTTCGATTTCACCCGTTGGGATATTTTTGTTTTTGGCTTCACGCTCAATAACAGTTCCTTTTACTTGAATTACAAATTCACGACCAAGAGTTTTGGCTAATTCAAAAACAGTTTTATCGGTACGACTTTCGTCGAAAATAAGTTGTGTAATTCCGTAACGGTCGCGTAAATCGACCCAATTCATAAATCCTTTATCGCGTGATTTTTGAACCCAGCCCGCAAGCGTAACTTCGGTATTGATATTTGAAGCGTTTAATTCGCCGCAATTATGACTTCTATACATAATCTAAATTTTAGATTGCAAAAGTAAACACAAAAAATAAAATAATATAGTAAACTGCTAAGTTGCTGCTCATAAATTTGAAATATTTTATCAAATGTTAAAATTTGAATCGTTATTTCTTTAGATTTGAATTTACCAAAAACCAAAAATTAATAAATATGAATAAATGCTTTGTTTTAGCCTTAATGATTTTTAGTATTCTGAGCAGTTGCAATCAATCTGAAGGTAAAGTAAAATTTACCGCAAATATTTCAAATAGAAATAGTGACAGTTTAGTTTTGACTGGAGCAGATAATTTTAAAAAAGTGATTTTAATTAATAAAAAAGGATCTTTTGAAGCCAATTTCGAAGTAGTAAAAGGATTTTATGATTTATTTGATGGGAATAATTATCTGCATTTATATCTGAAACCAAATGCTGAAATAAATCTAACATTTGATGGAAAAGATATTTCGAAAACCATTCTTTATGAAGGAAAAGAGGTAAATGAAAATAACTTCTTGGCAAAATATGCTTTAAAAAACGAAAAATTTAAAGACGAAGCTTTAAAAAAAGAACGTCTTGATTTTGTATCTCTTGTAGAAAAGGAGAAGAAAGCAGATTTACAAGGTATTAATAACGGAAATTATGATTCAGGTTTTAAAGATACAATGACAAAGGTGTTTGAGGCATTTTATAATGAATTATCGAAAGAATATGAAGATGGATCAAAATTACGTGAGTTAAATAATAAAGGTGCCAGCGAATTTGAATACGAAAATCATAAAGGTGGAAAAACAAAACTATCAGATTTTAGAGGAAAATATGTCTATATAATTTTTTGGACATTTTGGAACGATAAATATTTGGAGGAATATAAGTATATAAGAACAATTGTAGACAAATATAAAGACAAGAATATTGTATTTGTGAGTGTTTCAATAGACGAACAGTATGAACATGATTCATGGAAAAAGTATATAAATGAGAAGAAATTAGACGGAATTCAGCTTTTTTCAGATCACGGATTCAAATCTGATTTTATTACAAAGTGCAATATTAAAGAAGTTCCTGAATACGTATTAATAGATCCAAAAGGTTATATTTTAGAAACTGATGCTTGGGAGCCAGCTTCACTATCACTTCAATCACAACTCGCGACTTTATTAAAATAAGTCATAGATGATGCTAAATTTTTTGTTAATTGTTAAATTTTGCAGTTCTAATTCTTTAGATTTGATATGCTAAAAACAAATCTTACGCTATTATGAAGAAACTTTTTGTTGCAGGTTTAGTACTTTTTAATGCTTTAAATATCATTGGTCAAAGCAAAAATTCAGTAAAGTTTACAGCTAAAATCGCCAATAGAAATAGCGACACTTTAGTTATAAAAGGAAAAGATAATTTTAAACAAGTTATTCCGATTAATAATAAAGAGGTTTTTGCTGCAACTTTTGATGCTCCTCAAGGATTTTATGTTTTTTCTGACGGGACCGAATCTTCTAGATTGTATTTAAAACCTAATTCGGAGGTAAATTTGACTATGAATGCCAAAGAATTTGATGAAACGATTGTTTACAGTGGAAAAGGTGTAAATGAAAGTAATTTTTTGGCGCAACAAGCCTTGAGAAATGAAAATTTTGAAAACGAGGCTTTTTCTAAAGAACCAGCAGAATTTCAAGTGTTATTGGAAGCGAAGAAAAAAGCTGATAATGAAAGTTTAGAGAAAGGAAGATTTGATCCAGCTTTTGTAACTGCAATGCTTGGTAATTTTAAGAACTTTACTCAATTCTCCCTTGAGCGTTATGAAAGTGCCTATAAGGCAAGTAAGCTTAACGGAAAACCTTCGCCTGAATTTGACTATGAAAACTATAACGGAGGAAAAACAAAACTTTCTGATTTAAAAGGAAAATATGTTTACATTGACCTTTGGGCAACTTGGTGTGCACCTTGTAGAGCTGAGATTCCTTATCTCCAAGAGATGGAAGAAAAATATCACGGAAAAAATATTGAATTTGTAAGCATTTCTATTGATAAGGCAAAAGACAATGAAAAATGGAAGAAATTTGTTACTGACAAAAAATTGGGAGGAGTTCAATTATTTGCTGATAAAGACCGGGAATCTGAGTTTGTTGTTAACTATGGTGTAACAGGAATTCCGAGATTTATAATTGTAGACCCAAAGGGTAATATTGTAAAATCGGATGCGCCAAGACCTTCTGATCCTGAGTTGGATAAACAGTTGAATGCATTATTGAACTAAATTATTTACAGAATCGATAACGTTATCGTAACATTTGAATTTTTATAAAATGTCAATAAAACCAGTGCCTGAGCGCTGGTTTTTTTATTTTTAAAAGATTTCCAATGTTAAGTTTTTACACAATGTTACCAAATTGTTAAGCAAAAGTTTTTTTAATGTAAACATTTGATTATATTTGATAAAGATTTCTTAACATTAATACCTACAGATATGAAAAAGAGTGTGATTTTAGCTGCGTTGTTGTTCTCTGGAATGATGTTTGCGCAAGAAACTAAACCTGAATTAGAAGCCGTTGGAAACAAGGTAAAAGCTACTTATTACTATGAAAATGGTAAAGTACAGCAAGAAGGCTTTTTTAAGGATGGTAAACTAGATGGTGTTTGGGTATCTTATGACGAAAAAGGAAATAAAAAAGCCGTTGGAGAATACACAGACGGAGTAAAAACTGGAAATTGGATTTTCTTTAATGAAGAAGGTCTAAAAGAAGTAGCTTATGTTGACAGTAAAGTTAGCTCAGTGAAAAATTTACAGAAAAATGCTTTAGCAAACAGAAATTAATTGATTTCGACAAATTATAAAAAAACCGTCCCGTTAAAAAAGGGGACGGTTTTTTTATGCCTTCTTTTTTTTAGATTTTTTTCTTCTTCCATACCAAATTACAAAACCAGTAACTGGCAAAGCAGAAGCAAGCAAACTGATTACAAAAGCGATAATCTTTCCAGGCAAATCTAAAACTTGTCCGGTGTGAATTCCATAATTCATTTCGACAACTTGTAATCCAAGGGTTTTTTTATCAAAAGGCTGGCTTTTCATTAATTTTCCATCAGAAGGATGAAAGTAATAATTACTCTGTTGGTCGTATCGCAGCGTATGCGGATAGGCGCCCGTACTCACAATGGCATTTTTTTGTTGCGGCACCATGACAAAATACATTTCAGCTTTTGGCTGGAGTTGCAGTGTTTGGACAAAAGCTTTGTCAATCGCGTTAACAGAAATTGATTTGAATTTAGTGGTATCAATTACAGGTAATTTTGTTTCGACTGTTTTGTCTCCGCCCAAATTGAAAGATTTGTAAATTCCGTCGCCAACCCATTCGTAGGTAAAAGTTAAACCAGTAACGGCAAGAACCAGCGCAATCAATGCAATATAAAATCCAGAAGTATTGTGCCAGTCATAATTTACACGACGCCATTTGGCATTCCATTTAATGGTGAAACTTCTTCTGATATCACTTTTTCTTTTTGGCCACCATTGAATAATTCCGGAAATCAATAGTAAAATAAAAATGATTGTCGCGCCGCCAATAATATGTTTTCCTATATAATCTGGCAAAAGCAAATACAAATGAATGTATTCAACAATGATGAAAAAATCGGTTTTGGGATTTTCGGTTTTTAAATATTGACCTGTGTAGGGATTAAAATAAAGATATAAATTCTCCGTATCAGAATAGGTGTAAACAATTGCAGAGCGGTTTTTTCCGTAATAAGCGATCATGCTTATTTTGTTTTTTGGAACAATTTCTTGTGCTTTTTCTTTTAAAACCGATGGCAGCAAAAATGGCTTATTCTGAGGTTCTACCAATCGCCATTCTTTTCTAGTAATATCTTTTATTTCATCGTGAAAACAGAAAATACAGCCTGTAATACAGACAATAAAAACAATAAGCCCGGAAATTAATCCGAGCCATTTATGCAGAAAACGTATTTTCGTTTTGAAACTCATTTTTAAAAAGAAATCTTTTGTCCGGCAAAAATACCACTAAAAGGTATTAAACTTAGCTCGTTGAGTGTAATTCATAAATTTTTTATTCAACACATAGAAACATAGATTTTATTTCTAGAAAAGATGCTAAAAAAGAAACTAGTTTCTAACACATAGCTAACTATGTTTGTTTAAAACAAGTGAAACGCCTTTTTAAGCATTCCAAATCTATCCCGAGGCTTCGGGACTATGTGTTTAAATTAATTTCACCAAAAGGATTAAACTTAAAATTTATAAGTTATACTTCCCATAAAAGTTCTTGGCGCTTGCACATTTACAGTGGTATAACCATTAAAATAAAGTTCATCTGTAAGGTTGTCAACTTTTAACGAAAGTCTGTATTTTGGTTGATCGTAATAAAATGTAGCATTTACAATTGAATAAGATGGCAAGATGAAAGTTTCAACATCTGCAGGATTTCCTGAACCTGATGGATTTCTATTGTAAACAAAAGTTTCGCTGCCGTAATTTCCTCCAACACCAAAACCTAATCCTCTTAATTTAGAAGTCTGCAAACTATAGCTAATCCAATAATTAATTAAATTTTCAGGACCAGCCGTTTCAGGTCTTAAACCATTTACATCAGCATTTGCGTTGTTTAGTTTGCTGTTGTTATTAGCATATCCAAAAATAAGGTTTAAGCCAGAAAACGGATTTGCAGTAACTTCAGCTTCAAAACCTTTGCTTGTTTGATTACCGTCTTGAACGTTTGTGTTGACCACTTGTCCGGCACGAACAATATTTTTTACATCAATATTATAGTAGCTTAAATTCGCGCTCAATTTGTCTTTCAGGATATTTAATTTCAAACCAGCTTCAAACTGATTTGCTTTTTCAGGATCAAATTGTTTTAATTCCGGATTTCCATTTACGTTTGCAAATAGATATCCAATGTTTTTAAAACTATTTTGGTAGTTTCCAAAAACAGAAACTTTGTCTTTTATGATTTGATAAACAAGCCCAAGTTTTGGTGAAAAAGTATTTTGCGAAAAAGCACCAGAATTAATATTTGTAGAAGGATCGTACGTTCCGTTATTCTTATAATTATCAAAACGCAAAGCAGCCGATAAAATTAATTGATCAGTAATATTGATAACATCAGCAGCATACAAACTGTACGTTGTCAAAGAAGTAATGGTTCTGTATTGATAACCATTTACAAATAATGGCTCAATATTATTTGGGTTGAAATTGTAATAATTAGAATTTGCAGCAGAATAATCTACAATATCATAATCTGTTTTGAATGGATTATTCGGGTCGCCACCAAGATATCCAATACTGCTGTTAGTTTCAGATCTCAAAATATCACCGCCAAAAAGCAATCGATGTTTCATTCCAAAAAGTTCTGTTTGGCCATTAAAGTTTTGCTGGAACTCAACAATATTGTCTTTCCCAACCATATTCCAGGCATTTCTTGACATTTTGTTGTTTCCTAACAAATAGAACCAAGCCTGAGGTCCGTCTGATTGATTGGCGCTTGAACTGAAAATAGTCTGTGATTTCCAGTTGTCATTGATTTGATAATGCGCTTGCGCAAAAACATTGGCAGTTTTAGTATCCATCATGAATTCACCACCAGTAAAAGATCTTTTCCAGTCTCTAGCAATATCATTTGCATTGTATAAATTAATGCTTTTTGGAGTTTGTCCGTACGGAATATAAGTAAATGCTGGCGATGATGAATTAACCGATGATAATTCGGCATCGATCGAAATCGTCAGTTTGTCATTTATTTTATATAAAAAAGAGGGAGCAAAAAAGTAGCTTCTGTTTTTTCCGTAATCCTGAAACGTATTTGCGTCGTTATAAGCCGCATTAATTCTTAACAAAGCTGTTTTTTCTTCATTTAAAGGAGTATTAAAATCGGCTGATAATCGATTTAAACCATAACTTCCTGATTGATAACTGATATCTCCTCCAAAATTTTCTGTTGGTTTTTTGGTAACTCTATTGATTAATCCACCATAAGAAGTTAAGATACTTCCAAAAAGCGTTGCCGAAGGTCCTTTAATACTTTCGATTCTTTCTAAGTTTGCCGCGTCAACAGTGTTAGTGATTTTTCCTGCGATTCCATCTCTTAATAAACTCTGCGTTACAAATCCGCGCGATGCAAAATAAGAACCTCCATCACCAACTTTTCCGCTCGCAGCCCAAAGTTGATACAATCCAGGTACATTTTTTAAAGCATCATCTTGGTTGATAACCAATTGATCTCTCATCAAACTTTTAGGAACAACGCTATAAACTTGCGAATTTTCAAGATTATTAATCGGCATTCTAGCTACAAAAGGGCTCTCAGATTTGTTGTATTTATTGATATTTCCTTTAACATAAACTTCTTCAAGTTCTTCAGTATTGGTAGAAATTGTGAAATTTTCAATGATTTCAGGTTCACCACTAACAATAATTTTCTTTTCTTTTGAAGTATGACCAACTGCCGAAACGCGAAGTGTATAACTTCCTTCGCTGATATTTTTTATTTCGTATAAACCTTGGCTGTCTGTAAGAGCACCAATTTTAGTTCCTCTTAATTGTACTGAAACATTTTCTAAAGGTTCGCCATTTGCAGACGAAATGGTTCCTTTGATAACTGTTTTTTGTTGTGCGAAAACTGATGTTTGTGCAAAAAATATAAAGCAAAAACTAATTAATGCTATTGCAAACTTTCCCTTCATTTTTATTTAGAATAAATATTGATTAGGCAAAAGTAAGACTAATAGTTTATATGACCAATTGTAATTTTGAGACTATTTAAAAAAAAATGAAATAAAGTAAAAAGGAATTTTTTAACGGCTAATTCGAATTTTTTGGTTTTAAATGATAAGCAACGTATAACGATATGGAAGCCAGGAAGATCCAGAAAACATCAATAAAGAAAATCTGAATTTTGTTTTGCATGAACGAATTCCAAAACCAGTTTCCAGTTACAATTCCGTTTGTAACAGGAATTAAAAAACCTAAAATACTACCTGAAATTAGGCAGAATTTATTGGTAAAAGAATCATCTTTTTTGATGATAAAGAAGATTATAAGCAACAACCATCCACCAAAATAAAGCGTAAATAGATTAGATTGACTTAAAGGATAAAATATTTTGCTTCCAATAAAAGCCAAAGCGGTGATAGGATACATACTCAAACAAATGGCCAAATATATTCGGACAACGACTGCATTGAAACGTCTTTTCTTTTCCGGAAGATTGTTTTTTTGTCTAGCAACCAACCAAATCATAACGCCTGAAATGATGACAAAACAAGTTATAATTCCTAAAATAAAACTGATGATTTTTAATGCATAACCGCCGTAATCACCAAAGTGAATTCGGTACAAAACATTTTTCACAATATCCAAATAGCTGGTTTGTGAAACAGGATCTTTTTTGGCAATTACTTTTCCATCGGCAACACGAAAATCAATTTTTCCTATTTCCGTAAATTTTTTGTGATTCAGCATTTCGCCTTCGACCATAACATGCATATTCGCATCGCCATAATTTTGGATGAAAACACGTGTAATTTCAAAATCGGCCCAATTGCTTTTTGCTTTTGCTACAAGTTCGTTTACATTAAAAGGATTTGCTAGTTTTTTGTTTTCAAATTTATAGTCGGCATCAATATATTCAAGTTCCTTATATAATTTGTTTTGATCGCCTCCGTACAATGCCATCACGGCCGGCGCAACAATCAAAAGTTTAATCATAAAAAAAGCTCCCGTAACCGCATAAACAAATTGAAAAGGAAGATCAATCATTCCTAAAGCCGTATGTGCATCTGTCCAAAGTGTTTTTAATTTTTCTTTTGGACGAAACATATAAAAGTTCGATACAATTTTGTTCCAATGGAGCAAAACTCCTGTTATGATGGCAAATAAGAAAAATAAAGCCGTAAATCCTGAAAGATAGTAGCCAATAGGATATGGAATTTGAGCAAAAAAATGCAGACGATATAACAATTCACCTAATGAATAAGATTCTTCATAAGTATATGATTTGTAATTTTTGTTATTCAGATAAAAAAACTGTCCTTCTTTTTGTTTGGCTGGAGCCAAAGTATCTTTGGTTCCTTCCATACTAACGGCAACTCTATCTTCGATTGAAGGTTTTGAGATCGTAATATTTCTTCCGTGTAAAATATATTTTTTGTCAAGATGCTGTAGTGCATTGTTGTAATCTAGCTGAATTTCTTTTGTTAAAGCTGTAGATTCACTTCTTTCCCAATTGATGATTTCATCTCTAAAAAAAGAAAAAGACCCAGCGAAGAAAATCACAAAAAGAGCTACACTTATGACAATGCCACTAACAGTATGCGTATGAAAATAGATATTATAATTACGGTTGTTCATAAATTAATGCGCCGTTTGATTATAGGTTTGACCTAAGTAGATAAAAAGACAAAAAAGTAGACTCAATAAAATGTAGATACCCCAGATTTTCCAGCCGCTTTTTGCTAAAAAAGCTATTATCATTAATGCTGTCCAAAGAATAAATCCGCTGAAAGCCATTGTAATCAAGACATCAGCACGATTGAACCAAGCGGCTAAAGCCAAATGAAAACTTATTGTTACAAAATAGCCTCCTAAAATAGCAGCTGTAATTTTGGAAAAACGAGGCCAAAAGGCAGGTGTCAAATATTTTGGATTTGCTGGCATAGCGTAATGTAGACTGGTTTAGTTGTAGTAGAATTCCAAAATTGCGATAAAAACAAGCAGTGCTAAAAGTGCTTTACTGTTTACTTTTTTTAATGGAGTCAGAATAATTATCAAACTTCCAACGGTCATCAGCTGAATGAAAAACATCAAAGTGCCACAACCCAAAGATTTTGTAAAAAGCCACATTGCATATGCAGATGCAAGCAGGATTAATCCTGTGATTTTGGTTTGTTTTGGATTTTTCTTCATCCATTTTTCAAACCCAAGATCATAAGATAAAACGGCTCTTTTTGAAGTGTAATACAAGGTGTAAAAAGCTAAAAAAACGATAAGGCTGGCTATTGTTATCATAATTTATAGAATTTAAAAACACCTTTCTGGTTTAGCAGAAAGGTGTTTTTTGTTTATTAGAATCTATAAGAGAAACTTGCTGCTGCGCTTCTCATGTTTCTTGGGTGGATTGTAGACCAACCATCATAAGTGTCAACGTTTGCAATATTGTCAAGTTTCAGCGTCAATGTGAATTTTTCTGTTCCGTAGAAAATCGAAGAATTTAAAACAGTGTAAGATGGAATTGTAAATTGACCAACTACATTTCTGTTCATAATTAAGTTCTTGTCAGCATAGTTTCCTCCAAAACCTAAACCAAAACCGTTCAAGTCTCCTTCTGGGAATTTATAACTAGCCCAGAAGTTTACTAAGTTTCTTGGTCCCGAACTCTCAGGTCTATGTCCTACGAAAGAAGGATCACCTGCATTTAAAATTGCATCAACATAGCTGTATCCTGCAACAATGTTTAAACCGTCAATTGGATTTGCAATAAATTCTGCTTCAAAACCTTTGTTTCTTTGTGCTCCATCTTGAAACGCTGTTTGAGTTGTAGCTGTATAAACGATATAAACCTGATCTTTTACTTGAATATCATAGTAGCTGAATGTAGCGTAAAGTTTGTCTTTAAATATGTTTAATTTAGTTCCAACTTCAAACTGATTAGCATGCTCTGGTTTAAAAGTTCTTGGACGTCTGCTTCCATCAGATAAGATTTCTGTAACAGGAGCAGAGTTTGCAAAACCATCCATGTAATTGGCAAAAATCGATACTTTGTCGATAATTGGCTGGTAAACCAATCCGAATTTTGGAGAAAATGCAGTTTGGTTAAAATCATCATCTTTTGTAGAAAGATCACCAGCAGTCATAAAACGGTCAACACGTAAACTTGCCATTGCAGATAAAGCAGGAGTAAAGTTGATTACATCAGAGAAATACGCGCTATAAACTTCTTGTTTTGTTTTAGCGTTTGTCATAGTTGCATCAGCTAAAAGTGCATCAGATCCAGCTTTTGTTAATTTTCCGCTATCTCCGTTTGTGATGTATTTTGCAGGATCAGTAATTCCGAAAACTTCTTCGTTTACTGTTTTTGTGTCAAGGTTTCCAATGTAAATTCCTCCATTTGAAACATAACTTGAACCATTATCAATACCGCCTCTGTTGAAATAATCTAGACCAGCAACGATTCTGTTTCTCATGTTTCCGATAACAAAATCACCAATAAAGTTTTGTTGAATATCAGTTGTAAGCGTAGTCGAGTTTTGGTAATTCATATAACGACCTAAAACAATTCCTTCGGTAATTCCAGGATAGGATTGTGTTCCTTCGTATAAGTAAGAGTAATATCCATCTGATTTTGATGAACCTCTAGAAACAACAGTTTGTGAAGTCCATTGATCATTGAATTTATACATCATTTGTCCTTGAAGGTTGTATGATGGAGTTTTGATTGACAATTCGTTGCTAGTGTACGAACGTTTGTTGTCATAACCTAATTCGTCAATATTGTGAACTCTAAGCGGTGCGCCTCTGTCTAAAAACAACATAGTAGGATTTGTTGCTTCGTTGCTCATGAATTCTGTATTGATGAAAAACGAAAGTTTATCGCTTACTTGGTAAGATAAAGATGGAGCAAAGAAAAATGATTTTCTGAATCCAGCATCCTGAAAACTGTTTTCAGTGTGGTAAGCCGTATTTAAGCGAAAGTTTACTTTGTGCTCTTCGTCCAATGGAGTGTTAACATCAACAGTAACTCGGTTTAAGCCGTAGCTTCCGGCAGTATAGTTTACCTCGCCACCAAAGTGGTCGTAAGGTTTTTTAGTAGTGATATTAATTAAACCACCGTACGAAATTAGGCTGCTTCCGAATAAAGTTCCAGATGGTCCTTTGATTACTTCGATTTTGTCGATGTTTGCAGGATCTAAGCTTCCGTTTGTTAATCCTGGCAATCCATTAATCATAGTGGGCTGAACAGCAAATCCTCTTAAAGAGAAATAACCTGCACCATCGCCACCACGTCCAGTTGAAGCCCAAAGCGGTGTTAGTCCTGGAGCGTTTTTAAGAGCGTCGTCAAAATTTGTAACAACTTGCTCTTTTAAAAGTTCACTTGTGATTGTAGTATAAACTTGCGGATTTTCAAGATTTTTAAGTGGCAATCTTGATACTTGTTGTGTTTCTTTACGCGCTAAAGGATTTTTTTTACCGTTTCCACTTATTACGATTTCGTCTAATTGCTCAGAATTTGAAGTAATCGTGAAGTTTTCGATAATTTCATCGCCACTATTAAGTGTGATGTTTTTTTCTTTTGAAGTATGACCAACCGAAGAAACTCTAAGAGTATAGTTCCCTGGTTTTATGTTTTTGATTTCGTAATTACCGTTGCTGTCGGTGTTGGTTCCAATTTTTGTTCCTTTTAGTACAATTGAAACGTTGTCTGCAGCTTGATTATTAGCTAAGTTGATTTGACCTTTAATTGTTGCTTTTTGTTGTGCCCAAGCTGATGTGCTTGAAAACAAAACAAAAAACAAAGCCAAGAGCGAAATGGTAAATTTATATTTCATTTTTATTTAGAATTGATTTGAATAACGCAAATTTATGTCTTGATCGCCAGCTATACAAACTATTTTTATTTATTCTAAATAAATTATTTTTTAGTGGTTAAAATTTTGATTAATTCAAAAAATTAACATCTTAAGTCAATCTTAAGTTAATTTTAAGCAAAAAAAAACCTGTTCCTTTGAGAGAACAGGCCTTTTATATGGTTAAAAATTACTTGAAATTACAACTCTAAAGCACGTTTAGCGTCGCCATTCATCAATAATTCTACTGGATTTTCTAAAGCTTCTTTAACAGCAACCAAGAAACCAACAGACTCACGTCCGTCGATGATTCTGTGATCGTAAGAAAGAGCAACGTACATCATTGGGTGAATTTCCACTTTACCGTTTACAGCGATTGGACGTTCGATGATGTTGTGCATTCCTAAAATTCCTGATTGAGGAGGGTTGATGATTGGAGTAGATAACATACTTCCGAATACACCACCGTTAGTGATTGTGAAAGTTCCTCCAGTCATATCGTCAACTGTAATTTGACCATCACGAGCTCTTAAAGCTAATCTTTTGATTTCAGCCTCAATTCCACGGAAAGTTAATAATTCAGCATTACGAACAACAGGAACCATTAATCCTTTTGGTCCAGAAACTGCGATTGAGATATCAGCAAAATCGTAAGCGATTTTGTAGTCACCATCCATCATTGAGTTAACATCTGGATATAATTGTAAAGCTCTTGTAACTGCTTTTGTAAAGAATGACATGAAACCTAAACCTAAACCACCATGTTTAGCTTTGAAAGCATCTTTGTATTCATTACGAATTTGGTTGATTGGCGTCATGTTTACTTCGTTGAAAGTAGTAAGCATAGCTGTTTCGTTTTTAGCCGAAACTAATCTTTCTGCTACTTTACGACGCAACATAGATAATTTTGTGCGCTCAGTTCCACGGCTTCCTCCAGTTGGAGTTCCCATAGAAGGCACAGCGTTTACAGCATCATCTTTAGTAATTCTTCCTCCTTTTCCAGTTCCTGAAACTGTTGCTGGAGCAATATTTTTTTCATCTAATATTTTTCTTGCTGCAGGAGATGGAGTTCCAGCTGCATAACTTGGTGCCGCTGCTGGTGCCGGAGCTGCTTTTGGAGCCTCAGCTTTTACTTCTGCTTTTGGTGCTTCCGCTTTCGGTGCCTCAGCTGCTGGTGCTGCTGGAGCGCTTCCTGCAGGTTTTGCAGCATCTGTATCAATTAAACAAACTACAGCGCCTACTGCTACTGTATCACCTTCTTCAGCTTTTAGTGTAATTACACCGCTCATTTCAGCAGGTAATTCAAGAGTAGCTTTATCTGAATCAACTTCAGCAATAGCTTGATCTTTTTCTACATAATCTCCGTCTTTTACTAACCAAGTTGCAATTTCAACTTCTTTTATTGATTCCCCTGGTGATGGGACTTTCATTTCTAAAATCATCTTATTTCTTTGTTTAAGGTTTTTATGGTTTCAAGTTTCAGGTTTCAGGTTGTTAAACTTGAAACTTAAAACTTGAAACTTGAAACATTTTTTTTATCTGAATAAATTTTTATCGAATACCATTCTAATTGCATCTGCATGACGACGTTTTGCACGTGTATAACTTCCAGATGCTGGAGCAGCATAAGCTTTTAATGAAGCCAATCTCCATTTTACAAGATCGAAGTTCATTAACATAAAGCTGTAAGCTCCCATGTTTTTAGGTTCTTCCTGAGCCCAAACATAATCATCAGCGTTTGGATATTTAGCAATGATTTCTTTAAGCTGTTCTGCTGGGAAAGGGAATAATTGCTCGATACGAACAACTGCAACGTCATTTCTTCCGTTGTTTTCTCTTTCTGCAACAATATCGTAGTAGAATTTACCTGTACAGAATACTAAAGTTTTTACTTTCTTTTTATCTACTGTATTATCGTCAATTGTTTCTTGGAAACTTCCTGTTGCTAATTCCTCAACTGTTGATACACATCTTGGATCACGCAATAAACTTTTTGGAGAGAAAACTACCAATGGCTTACGGAAATTTGTTTTCATTTGTCTTCTCAACAAGTGGAAAAAGTTAGCTGGAGTTGTACAGTCAGCAACATACATATTTTGTCTTGCACAAAGTTGTAAGTAACGTTCCATTCTTGCAGAAGAGTGTTCAGCACCTTGTCCTTCATATCCGTGAGGCAATAATAAAACGATACCGTTTTGGTTGTTCCATTTATCTTCTCCACATGAAATATATTGGTCAATCATGATTTGAGCACCGTTAGAGAAATCTCCAAATTGTGCTTCCCAGATTGTTAACGCTTTTGGGTTTGCTAATGCATATCCGTAATCAAAACCAAGAACTCCGTATTCAGATAAAAGTGAATTGAATACACCGAATTTTCCTTTTTTGTTTTCGATTCCGTTTAATAAAATTACTTCTTCTTCAGAATCTTCTACTTTCACAACCGCATGACGGTGAGAGAAAGTTCCTCTTTCAACATCCTGACCAGAAATACGAACATCAAATCCTTCTGTTAAAAGTGAACCGTAAGCAAGTGCTTCTGCAGTTCCCCAATCCAGTGTATTGTTATCGTATCCAAGTTTTCTATCCGTAACAATTTTTGTTATTTTATTGATGAATTTCTTGTCTGAAGGTAAAGTTGAGATTGTGTTGATGATAGAATCCAATCCTTTTTTGTCAAAAGTAGTGTCAACTTTCTCAAGCATTTGTTTGTCAGTTACCTGAACAAATCCTTCCCATTCGTTTTTCATGAATGGAGTAATGATCGTCAAATCTTTTTTACGCGAAGCTTCAAGATTTTGTTCTAAAGCTGATTTGTATTCTTTTTCTAAAGCATTAACATAAGAAGCATCAATTACGCCGTCAGAAAGTAATTTTTCTGCGTAAATGTCTCTTGGGTTTTTATGTTTAGCAATGATTTTATATAAAACTGGTTGCGTGAAACGAGGTTCATCACCTTCGTTGTGACCATATTTTCTGTATCCTAATAAATCGATAAATACGTCACGTCCAAACTGCATTCTGTAGTCTAATGCAAAAGATACAGCGTGTACAACAGCCTCAGCATCATCAGCATTTACGTGTAATACTGGAGATAAAGTTACTTTAGCAACGTCTGTACAATAAGTAGATGAACGAGCGTCTAAATAGTTAGTTGTAAATCCAACTTGGTTGTTGATCACAATGTGGATTGTTCCTCCAGTTTTGTAACCATCAAGTTGTGCCATCTGAATGATTTCGTATAAAATACCTTGACCTGCAATTGCAGCATCTCCGTGAACGGCGATAGGTAATACTTTAGAGAAATCGTCAGCGTAATATTTATCTTGTTTTGCTCTTGTGATTCCTTCAATTACAGCTCCAACGGTCTCTAAGTGAGAAGGGTTTGGTGCTAAATTGATGTTGATGCTTTTTCCAGATCTTGTTTTCTTGTCTGCAGTAAGACCTAAGTGGTATTTTACGTCACCGTCAAAATATTCCTGATCGTAATCTTTTCCGTCAAACTCACCAAAAATATCTTGAGTAGATTTTCCGAAGATGTTTGCCAAAACGTTCAAACGACCACGGTGTGCCATTCCCATTACGAATTGTTCAACACCTTTTTCAGCAGCTTGCTCGATTAAAGCATCTAAAGCTGGGATGATAGATTCTCCACCTTCTAATGAGAAACGTTTTTGTCCAACATATTTAGTATGAAGGAAGTTCTCAAAAGAAACCGCTTCGTTTAATTTATTTAAGATCGTTTTCTTTTCTTCTGTAGAGAAATTAGGCTGATTAACATTTACAGATAATTTATCCTGAATCCATTTTACAACACCAGGATTCCTGATGTACATATATTCAATACCAATATGCTGGCAGTAAATAGCCTTAAGTCGATTTACAATATCTTCTAAAGATGAAGGCACCATTCCAATTGTCTGAGCAGCATCAAAAACAGTAGAAAGATCTGCAGCTGATAATCCGAAATTTTCAATATCTAAAGTTGGAGAAGACTGTCTGCGGTCACGAACTGGGTTTGTTTTTGTAAACAAATGCCCGCGCGTGCGGTATCCGTCAATTAATTTAAGAACATTAAATTCTTTTTTTAGTTTTTCTGAAACCTGACTGTAATCTGTGTTTGGGCTAGTCACATACTCAACTACCGTCTGCACTGGATTTTCGTCATTATAAACGGTTTGTCCAAAGTCAAAACCTTGAAAAAAACTTCTCCAGCTAGGCTCAACGCTGTCTGGGTTTACTAAATATTGATCGTATAATTGTGCAAAAAACTCTGTATGCGCTGCATTTAAAAATGAAAACCTATCCATAATATTAGTGAATATACTTTTTGTTAAATAGAATCGCAAAAGTACAACAATCACATTTATTTAGATCTTTTTTTTACGTACTTTTACGTAAAAATTTGTTAAAATAAACGTTAACTATGAAGAAAAATCAAATTTCAATCGTTTTCAAATCTTTTTTTGTGATTTTGGCGGTATTATTTTCAAACTCCGGAAAGGCACAACAAAATTATGTCATTGACAACAGCAATCATTTTTGGGATAAAGTACAGTTTGGAGGCGGATTAGGATTAGGTTTCGGATCTGGTTACACCAATATTTCGGTCATGCCGAGTGCTATTTATAACATTAATCCAATAGTTTCTGTAGGTGCTGGATTGCAATTTGGTTATTTATATCAAAAAAATTATTACGAATCTTTTGTTTGGGGTGGAAGCGCGATTGTACTTGTAAACCCTATTCCGCAAGTTCAATTATCTGCCGAACTAGAGCAGGTTAGAGTAGATACTCAATATGAACAATATTATAATCAGCCGAGCTATTCTGATTCTTACTGGAATACTGCCCTATATCTTGGAGCTGGTTACCGAACAGGAAACGTGACAATTGGCGGGCGTTATGATGTTTTATATAATCCGAATAAAAGCCTTTATGGGTCTGGATTTATGCCTTTTGTGAGGGTTTATTTTTAGAGGTTCAAAGGCTCATAGTGGCAAAGGTTCAAAGGTTTTAAAGTTGATCGCAAAGAGAGAAACCTCTGTTGCTTTGCAACTTTGCGACTTTGCCCCTAAAATTTTATCTAAAATTTTTTCGAAACCAAACTTTCTGCCATTCTCTTTTTAAAATTAAAAAAGCAACTTGTTCTGCAAGAATAACTAAATCTGAGCCATCGAGTTGTTTGATCTCGTTTTCGGGAACATCGATAATATAAAGCAGGTTCAAATATTCAGCAAATTTATACTGAATCATTCGGTAGATTTTTTCGTGTAGCTGGATTTTTAATTCATCGGGAGAAATGCTCAATGGAAAATCAATTCCTTCATTGGCCAAATTGAAATCTTTGTTTATTTGTTCAATCAGATTTAAATATAAAGTTTCTGCTTGCGCCTGTGCTAACAAAGATTCTGTATTTATTGGTGCTGCAAACATTTGTTTTTAGATTTTAGATTTTTTTTGAACACTTAATCACTGATAAACTGAATACTATACTTTTCTCCCCATTAAATTTTCACCGAATGTTCTTAGGATATTTTTCTTTTCAGAATTGATGTCCATTTTTTCTAAAGTTTCGAAGGCTTTAAAAGTGTACATTTCGATTGCATCTTGCGTTGCTTTTGAAGCTCCAGATTCGTTGAAAATAGCTTTGGCAGTTTTAATTTTTTCTGAATTGTCTTCTAACTGCAAGCGGAATAATTTTTCTAATTCTGAAGCCTTTTCTTCAGATGAAAATTCCAATGCTTTTAAATATAAATACGTTTTTTTGTTTTCAATAATATCGCCTCCAACTTGTTTTCCGAATGTTTTCGGATCTCCAAATGCATCCAAATAATCGTCTTGTAATTGAAATGCCAAACCTAAATTAAGTCCGAAATCATAAATCAAATCGGCTTCTTTTTCTGAAGTTTTGGCAACAATTGCTCCCATTTTCATAGCGGCCGCAACCAGAACAGCAGTTTTGTATTCGATCATTTTTAGGTATTCCGGAATCGTAACATCGTTTCTTTCTTCAAAATCAACATCCCACTGCTGGCCTTCGCAAACTTCAAGAGCTGTTTTGCTGAATAGTTTTGCCAAGTCCCTAAAAACGGCTGGTTCGTATTGCTCGAAATATTGATAAGCCAGAATCAGCATGGCGTCACCAGACAAAATTCCGGTGTTGATATTCCATTTTTCGTGAACTGTTTCTTCTCCTCGTCGTAGCGGAGCATCGTCCATAATATCATCGTGAACTAGCGAGAAATTATGAAAAACTTCAACGGCCATTGCGGCTGGCAAAGCGATTTTGTAACTGGTGTCAAAAACTTCTGAAGCCATTAATGTCAGTACCGGACGCATTCTTTTTCCGCCAAGCCCTAAAATATATTCAATAGGCTCATAAAGATTTTTGGGTTCTTTTTGTATGCTTTGGTTTTTTAGGTAACTAATAAAAAAATCTTGGTACTGACTTATATCGTGCATAAAATGAAATTCTGATTTACGAGGCTCAAAGATACAATTCAATTATGAATTATTATGCCGTAAAAACAAAATGCTGCGAAAGATTGAAAGTTTGCTTTTCAAAGAAAATAAAACGAAAAGTTAAAATAAATAAAAAAAACACGGAAACTTTTTTGGTATTCAGAGTTTCCTATCTATATTTGCATCCGAAATTGGAAACTCAGAACACTGAAAAAGTTTCCTTAATAATTTTAAGTGTTCTACAAAATAATATAAATCAGATATTTATGAAAACAACTTGGACTTTAGATTCGACACAATCAGATGTTTTAATAAAAATGAGACACTCTAAAATTTCTTATTTAGGAGGTCTTACAAATAAATTTGGCGGTTATGTGAGTATCGAGGATAATGAAATTGAAGATGCATCGGTAGAGTTTTCATTAGACATTAATAATAAAACTGAAAGCTTTCAGCAAGTGGATTCACATTTGCAGCTGCATGATTTTTTTGAAGAAGATGAACATCCGATCATCAGTTTCAAATCGACTTCTTTTCAAAAAATAAACAATAACATCAATTTTTTTAAAGGCGATTTAACAATAAAAGACGTGACTCGAGTTGTTGAGCTTGATGCAGAATTTATTGGTGTAAATACGTATAATGGAGAGAAAAAAGTAGCCTTTGAAATTAAAGGAGATATCAAACGCCAAGACTTTGGATTGGATTATAACTCGTTTAATCATCAAAACGGCGAAGCGCTTGGAAAAGATATAAAACTTATTGCAAATCTAGAATTTAGCATATAAATCTTACATAATGAATAAATTAATGTAAAATTATTACAAATATAATGGAAACTGTTTTTCTGACTTTAGTTTCCTGATTATATTTGTAGTACAATTGAGAGTCAAAATGAAAGAGAAAATCATATCAAAAGCTAGTGAACTGTTTTTAAAACTTGGTTTTAAAAGTGTTACGATGGATGATATTGCAGGCGAAATGTGTATTTCGAAAAAAACGATTTACAAATACTTCTGTAATAAGGAAGTTTTAATTGAAGAGAGTACATCAATGGTTCATAAACAAGTACATGAAGTTATTGATACCATTGTGGCAAGAAAATACAATGCTATTCATGAAAATTTTGAAATCAGAGAAATGTTTCGTGATATGTTTAAAAATGCTACCGATACTTCTCCTCTATATCAGCTTAAAAAACATTACCCAGAAATTTATCAAAATGTAATGACGCATGAAATCGACCAATGCAATCATTATTTTAAAGATAATATTTTAAAAGGAATTCGAGAAGGTTTATATCGAAATGATCTGAACATTGATCTGTATGTAAAATTTTATTACACTTTGATTTTCCATATTAATGAAACCACAGTTTCTGAAAGAGAAGCACAAAAAATTGAATTAGAAGCTTTGGAATATCATACTCGAGCAATGGCAACAGAAAAAGGAATTGAAGAATTAGAGAAACAACTTAAAAAAATCACCGCTTAATCGCCAATATATATAATTTATGAAAAAAATAATTGTAATACTTTTGTGCAGTCTAGGCCTTTCAGCCCATGCGCAAGTAACCTTAACCTTGAAAGACGCGCTTGTTTATGCGCTTCAAAATAAAGCCGAAGCCAAAAAGGCAAAATTAGAGGTTGAAAACAGCGAATACAAAATTCAGGAGATTCGCTCGAGAGCACTTCCTCAGATTTCTGCAAACGGAAACTTGACTCATAATCCAATAATCCAGACAACAGTTATTGATGGAGCAGGTTTTGGTCAGCCAGGAACTACGATTCAGGCGGCATTTGGTCAAAAATGGACTTCAAACGCTGGAATTACATTAAGCCAGGCGATATTTGATCAATCTGTATTTACAGGTTTGAGAGCTGCAAAATCTACTCGTGAATTTTATCAAATCAATGATCAATTAACAGAAGAACAAGTTATTGAAAGAGTAGCAAATAACTATTATTCTGTTTACGTACAGCGCGAAAGATTAAAATTGCTTGACAGTACTTATTTTAATACTACAAAAGTTCACGATGTTGTAAAAGGACAATTTGATAATGGTTTAGCTAAGAAAATTGATTTAGACCGTATTATTGTAAAATTGTCAAACATTGATACTGATCGTCAGCAAGTTAAAAATCAAATTGAATTGCAAGAAAATGCTTTGAAGTTTTATATGGGTATGCCAATTGAAACTCAAATCATTATCCCAAAAGAAGAATTTGAGGCTGTTCCTGCATCATTAACAGAAGTTCCAAATGTAGAAAACAGAACAGAATATCTGCTTTTGAAAAAACAAGAAGAGCTTTTAGTATTCAATAAAAAAGCTGTCGAGGCCGGTTATTATCCAACACTTTCTTTAGTTGCTGGTTACAATTATATTGGTCAGGGGCCGCAAATGCCTTGGTTTGCAAAACCTTCTGATGGGGTTTATTGGTCAGATTACTCTGCAATCGGATTAAATTTACACGTTCCGATTTTTACAGGATTTGGAACTCGTGCTAAAGTAAGACAAGCCGATATCGAAATCAGATCGCTTCAAGAAGACATCAAAGACACTAAACTTTCTCTTGATTTGGATTACAGAAATGCAATGGCGCAAATCGAGAACAATATGGTGACGATCCAAAACCAACAAGAAAATATGCGTTTAGCTCGTGAAATTTTGAGCAATACAAAAAATAATTATCTGCAAGGTTTAGCATCTTTAACCGATTTATTAGATGCTGAAAATGCACATCAAGAAGCTCAAAACAATTACACTAGAGCTGTTTTAAATTATAAAATTGCCGAAGTGGCATTAATCAAATCAAAAGGCGAACTAAAAACTCTTATTAAATAACTAATTACAATGAAGAAAACTATTATAACAATCGTAATCATAATCGCAGCTTTGGGTGTGATTGGATATGTTTTAAATAACAATAAGAAAAAGAATAAGGAAAAAACAGATATCGTAGCTGAGAAAAATGCTGCCGTTTCAGTTAAAGTGACTCCGGTAAAAACAGAAGTAGTTTCATTGGATTTTGTTGCTAACGGAAACTTTGCTCCAACTCAGGAATTGACTTTCTCTGCTGAAAAATCTGGAAAAGTAATTAGTGTTTTAGCTAAAGAAGGTGACTACGTACGTGTTGGTCAGACTTTGTTGACAGTAAGAGGCGACATCATTAATGTAAATGCACAACAAGCTCAAGCAGTTTATAATAATGCAAAATCTGATTATGCGAGATATGAAAACGCTTTTAAAACTGGCGGAGTTACAAAACAGCAATTAGATCAAGCAAAATTAGCTTTGACAAATGCGCAGTCAAACTTGACTCAAGCAAACATCAATGTTGGTGACACAAAAGTAAAAGCGCCAATCAACGGATTTATCAATAAAAAATACATTGAGCCAGGTTCTATCTTAACAGGAATGCCTGCAACTGCATTATTTGATATCGTTAATACTTCAAAATTAAAATTGACTGTTACGGTAAACGAAAACCAAGTAGCAAGCTTGAAATTACATGATAATATCAATGTTACGGCGAGTGTTTATCCAGATAAAACTTTCCCAGGAAAAATCACTTTTATCGCTGCAAAAGCAGATGCTAGTTTGAACTTCCCAGTTGAAATTGAAATTACAAATAATTCTAACAACGACTTGAAAGCAGGTATGTACGGAACTGCAAATTTTGCATCTAAACAACAAAAACAAAACTTAATGGTTGTACCAAGAAATGCATTTGTTGGAAGTGTTAGCAGTAATGAAATTTTTGTAGCCGAAAATGGAGTTGCAAAATTGAAAAAAGTAACTGCAGGAAGAATCTTAGGAGATCAAGTAGAAATCTTAAGCGGATTATCTGACGGAGAAAAGGTTATCACTACAGGTCAAATCAACCTACAAGACGGAAATACAGTAGAAATTATTAAATAAGCTTTTTTTAAGCTTTAGGCAATAAGCTATAAGCATTTTAAAAAAGCCTAAAGCCTATAGCTTACTGCCTATAGCATTAAAAAAGATGAAATTAAACCTTAAAGCTTAAAGCCTACAGCCTAAAGCCTATAGCATTAAAAAGTATGAAATTAGCCGAAATATCCATAAAACGTCCGTCGCTGGTAATTGTATTGTTTACAATTCTGACTCTTGGTGGATTGTTCAGCTACAGCCAATTGGGCTATGAGCTGATCCCAAAATTTGAACAAAACGTTATTACAATTTCTACTGTTTATCCTGGAGCTTCTCCAAGTGAGGTAGAAAATACGGTAACCAAAAAAATAGAAGATGCGATTGCGTCTTTAGAGAACGTAAAAAAGATTGACTCAAAGTCGTATGAAAGTTTGTCGATCGTTTCGATCACGCTGACATCAAACGCAAAAGTCGATTTCTCTTTGAATGATGCACAGCGAAAAATCAACGCGATTATCAGTGATTTGCCAGACGACGTAAAAACGCCAGCATTGACTAAATTCTCGCTGAGTGATTTGCCAATTATGACGCTTGGTGCCAATGGAAAAATGGATGAAGCTGCCTTTTATGACTTAATTGACAAAAAAGTAGCACCAATTTTATCTCGTGTACAAGGTGTGGCGCAGGTAAACATTATTGGTGGTTCTGAGCGTGAAATTCAGGTGAATCTTGACGCTGTAAAAATGCAAGGTTACGGACTTTCTGTTCCTCAGGTACAGCAAAATATTTTGACTTCAAACTTAGATTTCCCAACAGGAAACATCCAAACTAGAAATCAAAAAATATTGATTCGTTTAGCGGGTAAATATAAAAGTGTTGAAGAATTAAGAAATCTTGTGGTTTCTTCTCAAAACGGAATTCAAATTCGTTTAAGTGATATTGCCGATGTTCAGGATACTCAAAAAATCGCTGAAAAAATATCACGTGTAGATCAAAAAAGTGCGATCGTATTGCAAATCATTAAACAATCTGATGCAAATGCGGTTGCGGTAAGTGAGCAATTATTAAAAACAATTGCCGTTCTTGAAAAAGATTACAAAGAAAACCAACTTAAACTAGAAGTGGCAAAAGACAGTACAGTTTTTACACTTGAAGCAGCAGATTCTGTAGTACACGATTTATTGATTGCGGTAATTCTGGTTGCATTTGTAATGTTGTTTTTCCTTCACAGTATTAGAAACTCATTAATCGTAATGGTTTCGATTCCTGCGTCGTTGATTGCAACTTTCATCGGGATTTACTTAATGGGATATACTTTGAACTTAATGAGTTTACTTGGTTTATCTCTTGTTGTTGGTATTCTTGTGGATGACGCGATTGTGGTATTGGAGAATATTTACAGGCACATGGAAATGGGTAAAAGCCGAATCCGTGCCTCTTATGATGGAACAGCTGAAATTGGTGGAACCGTAACTTCAATTACATTAGTAATTGTTGTAGTATTCTTGCCTATTGCAATGAGTTCTGGATTGGTTTCTAACATCATTACACAATTCTGTGTTACGGTAATTATTTCAACGATGTTGTCATTGTTGGCTTCATTCACCATTATTCCTTGGTTGTCTTCTCGTTTCGGGAAATTAGAGCATATTGAAGGAAAGAATTTATTTGGAAGAATCATTCTTGGTTTCGAAAACTATTTGACACGTTTTACGGATTGGATTTCTCATTTACTGACTTGGTGTTTAGATCATTATATTAAAACTTTTGTTGTTGTAATTGTATTGTTCTTTGCTTCAACTATTGGATTAATGGCGGGAGGCTTCATTGGAGGAGAGTTCTTTGCTTCTTCTGATAGTGGAGAGTTCTTGGTACAAATTGAAATGCCAAAAGATGCTTCGTTAGAACAGACGAACTTCATGACGCAAAAAGCTGAGGCGTTCTTAAAAACACAAGAATATGTTCACAGTCAAATTACAACTGTGGGACAAACTTCTGAAGGTTTCAGCGGAACACAAGCTACAGCATATAAAGCCGAGATTGATGTTAAAATGATCGATCAAAAAGACCGTACTGATGATGCTTCTGTTTATGCAGCAAAAATGAAACTTAAGTTAGAAAAAGTATTAGTTGGAGCGAAAGTTAAAACGGTTCCGGTTGGTATTTTAGGAACAGCTGAGGAAGCTCCTATTGCTTTGGTTGTAACTGGTCCTTCTACAGAAGCTGCTATGGCATTTGCTAAACAAGCTGAAGCAGAATTGCGTACTATTCCCGGAACAACTGAGATCAAATTAACAGTTGAAGATGGAAACCCTGAGATCAACGTAAAAGTAGATCGTGATAAAATGGCTGCTTTAGGTTTGACGCTTCAAACAGTTGGTTTAACTATGCAGACTGCTTTTAGCGGAAATACAGATGGTAAATACAGAGCTGGAGAATATGAGTACGATATCAATATCAAATATAATGCATTCGACAGAAAAAGTATTACTGACGTAAGTAATCTGATTTTCATCAACAACGCTGGACAGCAAATTAAATTAAACCAGTTTGCTGATATTACTGAAGGTTCTGGACCTAGCCAGTTGGAGCGTAGAGATAAATCGGCTTCGGTTACTGTTCAAGGACAAAATGTTGGGGTTCCAGCCGGTACAGTGGTTACGCAGTGGGAACCAAAATTAGAAAAATTGAAAAAACCTGCAGGTGTAAATTATATCTGGGGCGGTCAGCAAGAGAACCAGTCTGAGGGATTTGGTACTTTAGGAATTGCGTTATTAGCCGCTATTATTTTAGTTTACCTTGTAATGGTGAGTTTGTATGACAGTTTCGCGCACCCATTCGTAGTATTGTTTGCTATTCCGCTTTCGTTTATCGGGGCGATGCTGGCACTGGCGTTGACAAACAACTCATTAAACATCTTTACCATTTTAGGTATCATCATGTTGATTGGTCTGGTGTGTAAGAATGCGATCATGCTTGTCGATTATACGAACCAAAGAAGAGCGGCTGGAGAATCAATCAGAAACGCATTGATTCAGGCAAACCACGCTCGTTTGCGTCCGATCTTGATGACAACAATTGCGATGGTATTTGGTATGTTCCCAATTGCGTTGGCAAAAGGAGCAGGAGCGGAGTGGAAAAACGGTTTGGCTTGGGTAATTATTGGAGGATTGATTTCTTCTTTATTCTTAACCTTGATTGTGGTTCCTGTAATTTATAATATCATGGAGAAATTGATTCAGAAATTCTCTAAAGGAGAAAAAATCGATTACGAAGCTGAAATGGTGGCTGATTATACGCCAACAGAATTAAGCGAAGACGGTTTTAATCCAAAACATACCCATTAATTTTGATTTAATTTTAGACGAAAAGTCCCAAATTCCATTACGGAGTTTGGGATTTTTTTTGTTTCGTCATAATAGAGAATAAAAATATTTCACGCAGATTTAATAAAAGATTTAAGCAGATAAGCGCAGATCTCTTCTAATTTGATCTGCTAAATCTGCGTGAAAAACTATACACAGTTTTCATTATTGTTAATCGAAAAATATGTTTATTTGCATCATCTTACAAAAATATTATGCTACAAAAAGATAAATCTGCGGCGATTGGTTTTATTTTCATAACCATGTTAATTGACATTACCGGATGGGGAATTATTATTCCGGTTGTTCCAAAATTAATTGAAGAATTGATTCATGGTGACATCAGTGAAGCCGCTAAAATTGGTGGCTGGCTGACTTTCGCGTATGCGATAACTCAATTCGTATTTGCTCCTGTAATTGGAAATTTGAGTGATAAATTTGGAAGAAGACCTATTATCTTGATTTCCCTTTTCGGATTTTCATTAGATTATATTTTATTGGCTTTTTCACCAACGATTCTTTGGCTGTTTATTGGAAGAATAATTGCCGGAGTTACTGGAGCAAGTATTACAACAGCTTCTGCTTATATTGCCGATGTAAGTACACCAGAAAACAGAGCAAAAAACTTTGGTTTAATTGGTGCCGCTTTCGGATTAGGATTTATCATTGGGCCCGTAATTGGCGGTTTGTTAGGTCAATACGGATCACGAGTTCCTTTTTATGCAGCAGCAATTTTGTGTATGGTGAATTTCCTTTACGGATTTTTCATTTTACCGGAATCACTTAAAAAAGAAAACCGCCGACCTTTTGATTGGAAACGAGCAAATCCAATTGGTGCAATTTTGGGACTAAAAAAACATCCAACATTAATCGGACTTATTTCAGCAATATTTCTATTATATGTTGGTTCACACGCCGTTCAAAGCAATTGGAGTTTCTTCACGATTTACCAATTCAATTGGGATGAAAGGATGATCGGAATTTCATTAGGAATAATTGGACTTTTGGTTGGCGTTGTTCAAGGCGGATTGATTCGTTATATTAATCCAAAATTAGGAAACGAAAAAAGTATTTACGTCGGTTTAGGATTATACACTATCGGAATGTTATTGTTTGCTTTTGCTACAGAAAGCTGGATGATGTTTGTGTTTTTGATTCCGTATTGCCTTGGCGGAATTGCAGGTCCAGCTTTACAATCTGTTGTTGCAAGCAAAGTTTCACCAAGTGAACAAGGAGAAATTCAAGGAACATTGACCAGTTTAATGAGTGCATCTTCGATTATTGGTCCACCAATGATGGCTAACACATTTTACTTTTTTACGCACAGCGATGCACCTTTTAAATTTGCCGGAGCACCTTTTATTTTAGGCGGATTTTTAATGTTGCTGAGTACGGTGGTTGCTTATTTTTCGTTGAAAAAACATTCAGTTCCTAAAACAGAAATAGATAAACAAGAAATTTAAAGAAAATCGAAAAGCCTTCAATATCAAAAATGAAGGCTTTTTTATTGCAAACCTGAAACCTGAAACATCTACCTTAAGTACAAATAATTATTATAATAATCAATAATTGCTTTTCCTTCGAGCAAAACATCTGCACCAATAATCCCGTCGACAGGTTTTGCTTTATGAGATTCCAAAGCTTCATTAACGTGCGATAAATCAAAAATAACAATACTGAAATTTTTGTTTTTCCAACTTCCTAATTGCAGTTTATTTTCAGATGAAAGCTGTGTTTTCATTCCGGTTCCGCCTGCGCCAGACGCTTTTGTTTTTGATTTTTTTGCCGCCAATTCAAATCGCTCAATACATTCAAAACCAACACAGGAATTAGACGCGCCAGTATCTAAAATGAAATTTCCAGCAATACCGTTGATTTTTGCTTTTATAGCAAGGTGCTGGGTTTTGGTAACCTTGAATTTTATTTTTTTGTAGTTCTCTTTTTTGAGATATTCGTGAAGATTTTCCATTTACATACCGATTGAATATCAAAAATAAGTCAATTGCAATCAATAAACTAATTACATAATAAATATAATTTTCAAGATTATATTCAATTGATTTTGTAATTGTTACCCTATATTTTCAATTATTTAAGATTCTTTTTTAACTTTAGCTTATAAAAAGCTTTTTTATGGAGAAAATTAAAATTCATCGTGACCAAATGTACATTGACGGACTTGCCGCAAATGATTCGGAGATAATAGAATCGATTTACAAAAAGTTCGTTCCTAAAGTCGTTTTTTTTGTCTTGAACAATTCAGGAGACAGAGATCAAGCACAGAATATTGTTCAGGAAGTCATGCTTTTGCTTTACAATCAAGCAAAAGCTGGGGCATTAAAATTGACCTGTCCGTTCGAATCTTACTTTTTTTTATTATGCAAAAGAAAATGGCTCAACGAATTCAAAAAAATATCCGGTGAAGGTGTGGTCATTCACGAAGATGTTGCATCTATCAATGAATCTGCGTTGAAATTGATTGCTCAGACCGAGGAATTTGATAAACAACAACAAGTTCAAAATAACTTAGGATTTAATGAAGAAAGGGAAGCTTTCAAAGAAAATCTGAATCAGATAGCTGAAGAACATTTCAATAAAAAACCAAAAGTAATTGGTTTGAAACCTTGGTATTTTGCTGTTGCTATATCGGTTGCAGTTTTGTTCGGACTTTTCTTTTTCAATTACAATCAGAATCCAGTTTTTACGGATTATAATCGTCCTGTACATGCTTCGTTTGCTGAAAAAGGAAGTGAAGATGGCCCATTAAAAAATGCGGAAAAAGAATTTAATGCGAAAAGATATTCACTTGCAATTCCATATTTTGAAGAAGTTTTAGCGAAAGGAACTACACCAGAACTTCAATATTTTTACGGAATTTCTCTTTTGGAAGAAAGCCATTATTTAAAAGCTGAAGCTGTTTTTAATGAATTGAGAGCAGGAAATTCAGTTTATAAAGAAAAAGCGACATGGTATCTCGCATTATCAAAATTGAAACAAAGAGATTATAAGTCATGCAAGGAAATATTGCAGACGATTTCACAGGATTATGACGATTATGATGATGTACAATTGCTTCTAGATGATCTAGAATAAGTTTCAATTATTCAGAATTTTTTTATCTATTTACGTAAAGCCGTAACCGAATTTGGAATTTTAATTCTAAATTCGGTTTTCTTTTTTAAAGAAATAGCCCCAAAACTATTTATTATAACCTACAACTAAATGAAAAAAATTACCTTATTATTTCTTCTTGTTTTTTCGCAAACCATTTTTAGCTTTTCCAAAATCACTGAAACTGAAAAACTTGCTGCAACTTGCAAAGTTTGGGGATTTTTAAAATATTATCATCCAAAAGTTGCCAACGGTCAAGTAAATTGGGACGAGCAGCTTTTTATAGTCTTGCCAAAAATAGAAATTGCTTCAACTAAAGAAGAATATTCAGAAGTAATCGAAAAATGGATAGACGAATTAGGCGAAGTTCCAGCTAGCAAGCCTCTTGCAGATGATCCTAAAAGAGACTATTTCAATAAAAATTTAAATTTAGAGTGGACGCAAAAAAATAAATTGTTTACTAAAAGCCTCGCAAACAAATTGAAATTTATTAATGATAATAGATTTCAAGGCGTAAATTATTATGTAAACCGCGATGGGAAACAAGGGGTTCCACTTCAATTTACGAATGAACTTGAATATCCTGAATTTCAATGGACAGATAAAAACTTACGAATTCTAGCATTTTTCCGTTTTTGGAATTATGTTGAATATTTTTTTCCATATAAATATGTAATGGATCAAAATTGGGATGAAGCGCTTGCTGAAATAATACCACAAATTGCCAATCCAAAGTCAGAAAAGGAATTTTTGCTTGCCATGCGTGAAATTTCAATAAAACTTAACGATTCGCACGCTGCGACAACTAATATGGAAATGCTTAAATATTTGGGAGGCGAGAAATATCCGGCTTTCTCAACCAAGTTGGTAGATAATAAATCTGTAATCACAAGTTTGGCTAATGATTCTTTAGCCAAGATAGACGATTTAAAAATTGGTGATGTTATTACTAAACTTGACGGTGTAAGTATTAAAGAAAAAGTTGATGATTTTTCAAAATATATGCAAGGTTCAAATGAAGCAGTTGTAGCCGGTAATGCAAATTTTGTAATGTTTACGGGTAACAATGATGAATTTGAAATTGAATTTATTAGAGATAATGTTACTTCCGTAAAAAAAGTACATCGTTATTCGAATGAAAAAATTAAACGTGCACCATCAAAAAATCCTACGAAAAAATGGGAAATTCTAGATAATAATATCGGTGTGGTCAGAATGAATAAAGTGCCAAAAGAAGATATTGCTCGTATGATGGAAGAATTGAAAAATACCCAAAGTATTATTTTTGATGTTAGGGTTA
Source organism: Flavobacterium daemonense (assembly GCF_007341385.1). Taxonomy (GTDB): domain Bacteria; phylum Bacteroidota; class Bacteroidia; order Flavobacteriales; family Flavobacteriaceae; genus Flavobacterium; species Flavobacterium daemonense. Next base: position 97,702 of record NZ_VJYD01000002.1, on the reverse strand, counting down.
GGCCAGCTTATACGGATTTTTTAGTTAGTGACTATTTAAATTCAGAGCCAAAACCAATTTTGAGATTGTTATATCAGGATTTGAGTTATCCAGGACGCTATTATTTTAATAATGAGATGCAAGAATGCGGTAAAATCAATGCAGATTATTACAAAGGAAAAGTAATTGTTCTGGTAAATTCGGGAACTTTTAGTTTTGGTGAACAAACTGCAATGAGTCTTCAAACAGCGCCAAATGCGACAGTCATTGGAACTCAGACTTCAGGTGCAGACGGGCCAAACTATTTCTTTAAAATTATCAAGGGTTTTGATTCTAGCTTTACATCATCAGGTGTTTTTTATCCTAATAAAAAAGAAACACAACGTATTGGCATTGTTCCCAATATTACTGTAAAACCAACTCTTTTAGCTGTTCAGCAAGGCAAAGATGAAGTTTTTGAGCGTGCTTTGTTATTTGCTAAAACTGGGAAATAAAAATTGTTTGTCGTCCTGAAGAACGAGGGATCACACTAGCTGATCGAAAGAAAAATTGGGGGTTTTTCTCCTCGAAGCTTCTTGTGAGATCCTTCGTTCCTCAGAATGATAAAAAAAAAAGAATAAAAAAGCCTTTGTCAAAGTTCAAAACTTTGACAAAGGCTTTTTTATGTTACATATGCCATCCTGAGCGAAGTCGAAGGACACGCAAGTAACTCGACAAAGATTGACGACTTTCTTTGTGGGACTTCGACTTCGCTCAGCCTGACAATATAAAGGTTGAAAAATCCGTGTCAATCAGCGCGAATCTGCGTTTTCACGAAGTGAATCCGCATCATCCGTGTGCCATTTCTCCACAATTGTAATTCGCTGTAAACATAACTTTATCAAGGCCCAAAACTTTGCCAGAAGTTTTCATTTTTAAGAAAAAAAATCCGCGCGAATCTGCGTTTTCACGAAGTGAATCAGCGTCATCCGTGTGCCATTTCCCCTCAAAATTGCTATTCTTTTAATATTGTCGTAATTTTGACAACTTTAAAAATTAGACAATTGAATTCGACACCCATTATTACCGATACCCACACGCATTTATATTCTGAAGAATTTGATCAGGATCGTGACGAAATGATTCAGCGCGCAATCGACGCCGGAATCACACGATTTTTTATTCCTGCAATCGATGCCGCAGCAACGCAATCCATGTACGATTTAGAGAAAAATTATCCTGAAAATATCTTTTTAATGATGGGTTTGCATCCCACTTACGTGAAAGAAAATTATCTGGAAGAACTAGCGCATGTGGAAACCGAATTGTCAAAACGAAAATTCTATGCTGTTGGCGAAATTGGAATCGATTTGTATTGGGATAAAACGCATTTAAAAGAACAGCAAATTGCTTTTAAGAGACAAATTCAATTGGCAAAACAATACAAACTTCCCATTGTAATTCACTGTAGAGAAGCCTTTGACGAAATCTTTGAAGTTTTGGAAGAAGAAAAATCTGAAGATTTATTTGGGATTTTTCATTGTTTTTCCGGAACTTTAGAACAAGCGGAGCGCGCAATTTCCTATAAAATGAAATTAGGAATAGGAGGAGTTGTCACTTTTAAGAACGGAAAAATCGATCAGTTTTTAAGCCAAATCGATTTAAAACATATAGTGTTAGAAACAGATTCGCCTTATTTAGCGCCAATTCCGTACAGAGGAAAACGAAACGAAAGCAGTTATTTAGTAAATGTAATTGCTAAATTAAGCGACATTTACGGAGTTTCTGCCGAAGAAATTGCAGTAATTACAACACAAAATTCAAAGGACGTTTTTGGGATTTAACCAAAGCCTTACAAAACTTTAATTTTTTTTTTGTTCTTTTGCCCACTTAAACCCAAACAAATAATGCAGAGATTTGATGCCATTCGACCGTTTTATGATTCCGAAATAAATGAAGCACTTCATGGTGTTGTCAATCATCCTATGATGAAAACCATGATGAACTTTACATTTCCGGACGTAGAAGATGAGGTTTGGAAGGAACAATTAAAGAAAACACACTCTATTCGTGATTTTCAGTGCAATTTTATTTACAATACCATTCAGAAGGTTCTAGAAAAAAGCTCTGAAGGCTTGACAACTTCTGGCTTTGAGAAACTGGAACCAAATACTTCTTATCTATTTATCTCCAATCATAGAGATATTTTATTGGATACTACATTATTGAATGTTTGTTTATTCGAACATGGTTTAGTAATGACCGCTTCGGCAATTGGAGACAATTTGGTTAAAAAGGCTTTCCTGTCGACTTTAGCAAAACTGAACAGAAACTTTTTGGTTTTAAGAGGATTGTCTCCGCGTGAAATGTTGCAGAGTTCTAAATTATTGTCCGAATATATGGGACAATTATTGCTTCGCGAAAATCGTTCGGTTTGGATTGCGCAACGCGAAGGAAGAACAAAAGACGGAAACGACGAAACCAATCCAGGTGTTCTAAAAATGATCGGAATGGGTTCTGACGAAGAAAACTTAATGGATTATTTCAAGAAATTAAAAATCGTTCCGGTTTCTATTTCGTATGAATATGATCCGACAGATGTTTTGAAAATGCCACAATTAATGGCAGAAGCAAACAACGAAGTTTACGTTAAAGATAAAAATGAAGATTTCATGACCATTTTGAGTGGTGTTATGGGAACTAAAAAAAGAATACATATTTCTGTTGGAGATGTTCTCGATGCAGAAATCGACCAGATTGTTGCCGAAAATGATAATGTGAACAAACAAGTTCAAGCTTTGGCACAGACAATTGATGATGTTATTTTGAAAAACTATCAATTATGGCCAACTAACTTTATTGCGTACGATATTTTAAACGAGACAGACAGATTTGCTGACAAATACAAAGAAAGCGAAAAATCACTTTTTGAGCGTCGTTTGGAAATGAGAATTGGCAGTGATAATCCGGTTACAAGACAAGGATTTTTATCAATGTATGCAAATCCAGTTGTCAATAAATTGAAATACCAAGATGTCATCTAAAGCAAAAATACTTTTAATTTATACCGGTGGAACCATCGGTATGAGCAAGGATTTTGAAACAGGCGCTCTTAAGGCGTTCAATTTTGGAAAACTGCTTCAAAAAATTCCCGAAATCAAGCAATTGGATTGTGAAATCGAAACGGTTTCATTTGAGCATCCAATAGATTCTTCGAATATGAATCCTGAAATGTGGAAAAAAATTGCCACAATTATCGAGGATAATTATGCAAAATATGACGGATTTGTTGTTTTGCACGGTTCAGATACCATGTCTTATTCGGCTTCAGCATTGAGTTTTATGTTGGAGAATTTAGCCAAACCAGTCGTGTTTACAGGATCGCAATTGCCAATTGGTGACTTGCGTACCGATGCAAAAGAAAACTTGATTACGGCTATTCAAATTGCCTCGCTTCAGGAAAATGGAAAACCGGTTATCAATGAAGTTTGTCTTTATTTTGAATATAAATTGTACCGAGGAAACCGAACTTCAAAAGTAAATGCCGAACATTTTAAAGCCTTTACAGCTCCAAATTACCCTGAATTGGTAGAATCTGGCGTGCACTTAAAATTAAACTCGCATTTATTTCTTCCTGTAAATAAAGATGCAAAACTGATCGTTCATAAGAATTTAGACAATCACGTTGCAATTATAAAAATGTTCCCAGGAATGAGCGAAATTGTTTTGGCTTCAATCCTTGCAACGAAAGGTTTGAGGGGAATTATTCTGGAAACTTACGGTTCAGGAAACGCACCAACCGAAGATTGGTTTTTGAACCTAATCGAAAAAGCAATTAACTCAGGAATGCACATTGTAAATGTTACGCAATGTTCTGGCGGAAGCGTAAATATGGGACAATACGAAACCAGTACCGCATTAAAATCGCTTGGCGTTATTTCTGGAAAAGACATTACGACAGAAGCCGCAATTACAAAATTGATGTATTTGCTTGGCCATAATATTCCGCAAAACGAGTTTAAAGATATTTTTGAGACTGCACTTCGTGGAGAGATTTCGCTTTAAAAGTTTCACCATATAAGTGATATAAGTTCATTTAAATTCAGCTTTTGTCGTTTTTATAAAGTTTACATAACAAACCCGACAGGTTTTAAAAACCTGTCGGGTTTACTATACTTTCAAAGTTTGTTATTTATGAGAAGATTACGTAAAATTGGAATTTGGAATTTTAATTTTTAGAATCTCTATAATGAACCGGACAGGTTTCTAAATCCTCCTGAGAACTACGATTTTTATAATACACGTAAATAATCACCGAAATAATACAAATAATTCCCTGAATCGCAACCGTATTTCTAGTTCCGATAATGTGTGAAACATAACCAACAATCAAACTTCCCACAGGAATCATTCCTTGATACGCCATTAAATAATAGCTGATGCTTCTTGAACGCATATTTACAGAACTTTGTGTTTGAACAAAAATATTTATCGCAGAAGTTTGTGCCATCATTCCAACACCGCTCAATGCCATGCAAATAAGTGCGATAGTCAAACTATTTGAGTAAGCGAGTATAATAATGCTAAAACCTAATAATAAGCTCGCAGCGATCATTATTTTGTTCATATTGTCGGCTCTTCTCAAATTAGCCAGATAAATTGCCGAAACGATAGATCCAATTCCGGCAGCACTTTCAAACCAGCTGAAAGTTTGTGCGTTTCCGCTAAAAATATCTTTGGCAAAAACCGGCATCAAAGTATTGAATGAAATAACAAATAAACTGCTGCACATTAGCATTAAAAGCATTTTTGCCATTTCGGTTTCTTTTTTTACATAATCCAAGCCTTCAAGAAAATCGTCAAGCATTTTAAATTTGTCTTCGGCTTTAATGTGTGGTGTGATTTTCATCATTAAAAGAGAAATCAAAACCGGAATATAACTTAAGAAGTTTCCAATGAAACAAATGTCTTCGCCATAGTTGTGCAGAATAATTCCGGCAAGCGCTGGACCGGCAATTCGGGCAAAATTATTTAAAGTAGAATTCAGGGCAACTGCGTTTGGCAAATCTTCTTTGTCGTTCACAATATCAATCATCATGGTTTGTCTGCAGGTCATGTCAAATGCATTGATAATCCCCTGAAAAAGACTCAAGGCCAGAATAAAATTGATATTGTAAATTTTTAAATAAATCAATAAAGCTAAAAGTCCAGCCTGAAGCATTGCCATCGATTGCAAAAAGATCATGGCTTTATGTCTATCATATCTTCCAATAATACTTCCGGCCAATGGAGCAAGAAATAATGACGGAATCATACTTAAAAAAGTCGCCAGCCCAAGTAAAAATACAGATCCGGTTACGCTATAAACCATCCAGCTAACCGCAGTTTTTTGAAGCCACGTCCCAACTACAGAAACCGATTGTCCGTAAAAGAATAACTTGAAATTTCTTGATCTTAGAGCCTTAAACATAACCTTAAATATTTTTTACAAAGGTCGGGATTATGATTACATTAGAAAAATTAATAATTTTACTTATAATAAGTAGTTAAACTTATCAATATGGAATTGTATCAACTAGAATATTTTATAAAAACGGCTGAGGTATTGCATTTTACAAAAGCCGCCGAATTGTGTTTTGTAACGCAATCCGGACTTTCACAGCAAATTAAAAAACTGGAGGAAGAACTCGGTTTGCCTTTGTTTAAGCGAATTGGCAAAAAAGTACAATTGACAGAAGCGGGTTCGGTTTTTTTAATTCATGCCAAAAAAGTAGTAGAAAATGTTGAAAACGGTAAACAAGCCATCGAAGATTTAAACGAAATGATTGGCGGAGAATTGCGAATTGGTGTTACTTATATTTTTGGTTTACTGATTCTTCCAGTTGTCAACACATTTGCTAAAAAATATCAGAATCTTAAAATTGTAGTTGAATACGGAACCACTGAAGCTTTAGAACAAAAACTTATTGATAACCAGTTAGATGTAGTTTTGGTTATTTCGTCACACGAAATTGAATTGCCTATTCAGAAAATTCCTTTGTTTATTTCTCACATGGTTTTGGCGGTTTCCAGAACACATCCGCTAGCTGATTTAGATAAAATTGCTTTTAAGAAAATAGAGGAAATTCCGTTGGTTTTGCCCGGAAAAGGATCCAATTCTAGGGAATTTGTTGAAGAATTATTTCAAAAGTTTAACATGAAACCTAAAATTTCCATAGAACTGCATTCGATACACGCTTTATTACAAATGGTAGAAAACAGTGATTGGGCCACAATTGTGGCAGAAATGGCGTTAAAAGGCTGGGATCAGCTTAAATCAATACAAATTACCGGCGTTGCGACTAAAAGAGAAGCTTTTATGCTGACAATTGGCGGTTACCAGAAAAAGGCGGTAAAACTTTTCATGGAAGAATTTAGAAAGAGCATTTAAAGTAATCTTACAATTTGCTTTTGAAACTCAATTTTTTTTGTGTTCTTTGCAGACCAACAAAGAAAGGTGTCCGAGTGGTTGAAGGAGCTAGCCTGGAAAGCTAGTATATGGGTAACTGTATCGAGGGTTCGAATCCCTTCCTTTCTGCAAGACAAAATCCCGCAATTTCTAAAAAGAGATTGCGGGATTTTTTGTTGACATCTTAATAAGAAAATGTTATATGTTTTTACTTGTCATTTAATTTGTCTGGATTTTTTAAAGCTTTTTTTTCGTCACTAGCCAACCTTCTTTCAATTTTTGTTATATCTTCTTCTGGTGATAAATTTTCAGGAACGATGCCGCGTGATAGCAATGTACCACGAACTGATTTATTATTAGTGATATGTTCTTTAGAAATTTGATTTTCAGTTTTCATTTTATGTTGTTTTGCATTGAAAATTGTTATTTAGGTTGCAAAATCTTTTGCTTTTAATAAAATAGTTGGCATATGGTCAGCTAAGGGTTTTGTAGCAGTTAGTCCCCATTTTATTTTCATTTGTTGTGTTGTTTTGTTGAACAAGGCTGTATCTCCTTTACTTCTAATTAAGGCAAAGTTTTGATTGTCTCCAGTTTGTTCAAAAATCACCTGAGAAAGTTCTTTTTCAGTTGCTTTAAGTTTGTTTCTGGCTTGAACACGTTCATATTCCAATATTTTTTGTTCGATTAATTCTGCTTTTCTGGTTTGAATTGCAAAATAACGTTGAGCAAAAGCAATTGTTTCCTTTCTCGGGTCGCCATTTTGTGCGATAAGATAGCACGCATATCTAGTAAGCATGATATCTTGTATTTCTTTTTCGGCACCCTTAGGCATTTTTATCGTTTTCCCGGCGTCGGCAAAATGATCTTCAATATTCTCTCCGGAAATTTCACAAGCAGTTTTAGCTTTAGATATTACCCCAATGAAATTATCCCATTTGGTATATCCTAAAAGGTGTTGTAAATCTCTTGCTAACCAAAACTCTATTCCCTCCTCGGTTTGATTGGAATGAGATTCAAAATTATTGGTTAGAGTATGTATGATTTCATTATTCATGATGATGTTTTAAATTTCAGATTGAAGCATTAATCCAAATGATTAACTAGGTACTTAGGTATTTTTAAATATATGAAGATAATACGAATATTTTTTGGGTGCATGTATTAGGGAAATACTTGTCATATTTTTTACTTTTTATACGATGACATTATCTTCTGGGTCCAAATATTTTTGTGAACTAAGGTTGAAACAAAGAGATTCGAAGATATTTGATTTTACACTTCAAATGTAAGAATTTAATTATGATTTTAAACTTTGTTGATTGATTTTATAAAAAAGTTTTTTATGCTGGAAATTTGTTTTCGAAGTTTTTTTATTTTCAATCCTGCAAAACCATTTTCACCTTCGGTAACATTTGCTCCACAAACATTTTATATGCTTTTTCAGAAGGATGAAGACCATCTGAGGCGACTAAACTAGGGTTGTTTAAGCCTTGTTTTGTAATGTCGGTTATAGAAACGAAAACTACATTTTTTGATATACAGTAATTCTCGGCAAAAGTGTTGTACTGATTTATTTCACCAGAGATTTTCATTCGGTTCTCATCCGTATAGTTTTTAGTAAAAGGTGTGTAGGTGTAATCTGGAATCGAAAGTACAATTACATTTTTTTTGTCGCCTTTTGCTAATGAAATTGCTTTGTCTAATAACTGCGGAAATTCTTTTTCATAAAATGAGAAATCCTGATGTTGGTATTGATTGTTGACACCAATTAAAAGAGTCACGAGATCATAATTGGAATCGGGATTTTGATTGTTTATTGCCAAAATTAAGTCGCTGGTTGTCCAGCCCGTTTGGGCAATTATTTTTAATGAAAAAGTTGTTTCGGGATAAATTGTTTTGAGGCTGGATTTAAGCTGTTCTGGATAACGGCAGGTTTCGCAGACACTTTGACCAATAGTATAGCTGTCGCCTAAAGCAAGATAATTTATGGATGTTGCAATTGGAGTTGTTGGAACATCTGTTGTTGGTGGCAAATTAGCTGGCGGTGCTGAAGCATTTTCAGAATCTGATGACTCAGAACTACAACTCAATAAGAATATGGAGAGGATAACAATAACTATTTGTTTGAAATGCGTTTTCATAATTTTGGCAAATTTGAGTTGAGAACATTTTAAACAAATAGTTACGTTAAATATTTGGCTTCGGTTTTAAACCATTTCTGTTTTCATCAGAATTTCTTCTTCGATGGCATTCCAAAGTCCGATACGTTTTTCTAGTGCTAGGATCGAAACTTCTTCAACTTCTTTCCATTTTTGAGCATCGTCTTCGCACAAATCTGTGATCATTTGCATGGCCATTGGTCCGTGTTCGTCAGCATCAAGCTCGATATGTCTTTCAAAGTAATAAAGCAGTTTTGCCAAATCGACTTCTGGAAGATTCTTTTGAAAGTTTTTCAGGATTTCGGTAAACATGCTCGGAATCAAGTCTTCTCTTCCAAAAGTAAAAGCAGCCGCAATTTGATGTGGTTTTCCTTCTTCAATAACTCTAAACGTAAAGTCTAAAAAAGCTTTTACATCAGGATGAAGAGAGCTCTGTTTGATAGCAACAAAAATATTGTGAAGCGAGTTTACTTCGGCTAAAAATGTATTGATTCCAGTTGTATCTGCGCCACAATCTTCCATTGCTTCAAGGTACATTTCGTAGTGGCTTTGTCTTCTTCCGTCAATCGTTAAATCAGTTTCTTCAGCAAGAACAATTTCATTGATCAAATATCTTGTTTCTGGATTTTTTGTTGCAAACCAAGGCGTTGTTGTACAAGTGAGTTTGGCTTGTAAAGCTTTTAGCAATGACATAAAATCCCAAACAGCAAAAACATGATTTTCTAAAAAACTGTGTAAGTCGTCAATATTTTGAATTTTGCTGTATAAAGAATGGTTTAAAAGCTGGTCTTTTTGAGGTTGTATGCTATTGTTAATCGTTTCAATATTCATTTATGTAAATTTTGTGCAAAGATAAAAAGCTTCTTGTTTAGAAGAAGCTTTTTAAATTGATTTTGTATATAATTTAATAGTTGTTTATGATTTAAATGCTGGAATTCCAGTCACATCCATTCCGGTAATCAATAAATGAATGTCGTGTGTTCCCTCATAAGTAATCACGCTTTCAAGGTTCATCATGTGGCGCATAATAGAGTATTCGCCTGTGATTCCCATTCCGCCCAACATTTGTCTGGCTTCGCGTGCAATGTGAATCGCCATATCGACATTATTTCGTTTTGCCATCGAAATTTGAGCTGTTGTCGCTTTTCCTTCGTTTCTTAAAACGCCTAAACGCCAAGTTAACAACTGCGCTTTTGTGATTTCGGTAATCATTTCGGCTAATTTTTTCTGTTGCAATTGCGTTCCTCCAATTGGTTTTCCAAACTGAATTCTTTCTTTAGCATATCTCAAAGCAGTATCATAACAGTCCATTGCGGCACCAATTGCACCCCAAGCGATTCCATATCTAGCCGAATCTAAACAACCAAGCGGTGCGCCTAATCCAGATTTGTTTGGCAAAAGATTTTCTTTAGGAACTTTTACATTGTCAAAAATCAATTCTCCGGTAGATGATGCACGAAGCGACCATTTATTGTGAGTTTCTGGCGTTGTAAAACCTTCCATGCCGCGTTCTACAATTAAGCCGTGAATTCTTCCTTCTTCATTTTTAGCCCAAACTACAGCAATATCTGCAAATGGAGCGTTTGAAATCCACATTTTAGCACCATTTAAAAGATAATGATTGCCCATATCTTTAAAATTGGTAATCATGCTTCCAGGATCAGATCCATGATCAGGTTCTGTTAATCCAAAACAGCCCATGAATTCTCCTGTTGCTAATTTTGGCAAATATTTCATGCGTTGTTCTTCGTTTCCATATTTCCAAATTGGGTACATTACTAACGAAGATTGTACAGATGAGGTTGATCGTACACCAGAATCTCCTCTTTCGATTTCCTGCATGATTAAACCGTATGAAATTTGGTCTAAACCAGCTCCACCGTATTCTACAGGAATATATGGTCCAAAACCGCCAATTTCTCCAAGCCCTTTTATAATTTGTTTTGGAAATTCTGCTCTTTGTGCATATTCTTCAATAATTGGGGAAACTTCTCTTTTGACCCACGCACGCGCAGACTCACGAACTAATTTATGTTCGTCAGTTAGTAAATCGTCAAGATTGTAATAATCTGGAGCTTGAAATAAATCTGGTTTCATTTTTGATGTGTTTTACAGAAACAAATTTACGTAATAAAAATATAACAAAACAAAGATAAATTGTTACATTTTTTTAATTTTGTTGTAAAATTAACAAGACTATAGCAAATAAATTTTAGTATATTGAAAATTTATACGTTATTTTTGGTATCCAAAAACAAATTAATGAGGCTAATCATCTCTTTTTTATTTTTTCTTGTTTTTAATGCGAGTTTTGCCCAGCAAACTCAAATTAGCGAACAGGAATACTTAGACCTGCAAGATAAAATTCGATTTAGTTTTAATGACAATGTCGACCAAGGTCTTGTATATGCTAAGGAATTGATGAAATCGAACAATAATAAGCACCTAGCTTTTGCTAATGGTGCCGCTTCTTATTTGTATCAAATGAAAGGCAACCTTGCCAAGTCTGAGGAAACTTCTAAAAAAGGATTTCAATATTTAAGTAAAATGCCTGAGTCTTCAGAAAAAACCAAGCTCGCGGCTTATCTTTATAATTATCGAGGTATGACGGAATGGAGAAGAGGTAATTTGAGTGCGGCGCTTGAAAATTATCAAAAAGGGATCAAGTTTTCTATCGAAGTTAAGGATATTATTCAAATAGTTAAATTTAAAAGCAATATAGCGCTTATTAATGAGGAAGTTGGGAACTATCAGCTTTCAATAAAGAATTTGAGGCAAAATAATGATTTTATTGATAAAAACGAAAGTGTATATCCGAAAGAGCAGTTTCAAAACAGCAAAAGCAACATTAATTTAGATTTAGGAGGTTCTTACGAAGGATATTATATGAAAGACCGTGACAAGAAGTATTTGCTTGACTCGGCGGAATATTTTTACAAAAAAGCAGTTACGTATTCTCAAAATTTTGTTCGTAATAAAATTGTGGCAAAAATGAGTTTAGGGAATATTTATCTGATGAAAAATGATTATGAAAACGCTGAAAAAACGTATTATGATATCTTATTTTTAGCAAAGCAAAATAATTCGGACGAACTGTATCAGATTGCCAATTACAATTTAGGAGATTTATATTTTTACAGTAAAAAATACGATAAGGCTTTGGTTTGCTTAAAGAAAGTTGATTCTATTTCTTTAAAAAATAAATCTCTGAATGCGAGTTATTTGAAGTCAAATTATCTTCAAGCTAAGATTTATAGTGCAATGAACAAACCAGATGACGCCTATTCGCATTCAAAAATCTATTTGAATACGTATGAAAAATCTGAGGCAAAACTAAGAGACGAGGCGCAGGAAGTCAATTATAAATTAGGAGTAGAAGATTTGAGTGCAGAAATGCTAACTATTCAGGAAAAATATAAATATGACGTTTTAATAAATAAAGCATTAAAAGTTTTTTATGTACTGCTCGTATTGGGAATTGTATTTTTTCTCATCAAGAATATTCGAGATAAAAACAAGGCGCATAAAAAAATGAATGCCTTAATTGAGGAGTTTAAAGCTAATTTGGAGAAAAAAGAAAACCCTCCCATTGCAGTTGAAGCCATTGAGAATTTAGAAACTGAAGAAATTCATTTTAAAAAGGAAAATGCTAATTTAAGTATTGACGAAGCGAAGGAAAACAAAATCGTAGAAAAATTATTAGCACTAGAAAACAAACTCGAATATCTCAATGCGGATTTTACTTTGCCTTATGTGGCCAAGAAAATCAAAACCAATACAACTTATTTATCTTATGTTGTAAATAAGCGATTTGGCAAATCATTTGGAGAATATTCAAATGAGTTGAAAATTAATTATGTAATCAATGAAATGATTACCAATCATATGTACCGAAAATATTCAACACAGGCAATCGCAGAAAGTGTTGGTTTTAAAAATGCAGTTTCATTTGCAAAATCATTTCGTAAACGGACTGGTGTTTCTCCGGCTCAATTTGCTAGCAACATTTAGGATAAATATATTTTCAAATACTACATTTTATAAACTCAAAACAAAAAAGACTGGAATTATTCCAGTCTTTTTTGCTTTATAAATCAGTTCAGAGAAAGGTTTTATCCATTTCCTCCTCTTCCTTTTCCTGGATCGTTAGGTGGATTGATTTCATCATCACCACCGCGTACTGCTTTTTGTTGTTTTACTGATAATTTATCAGCTTCAAAATCTTTAAAATTTGTTTTTATAGTTTTCATAATTGAATTTATTTAGGTTTATAGTAATATTATTGTAAATTTTTTATTGTCCTTCAATCCCGTTTCCACTGCTCCATTTTCCTGGATCATGAGGATCAATTGGACCGTCACCGCCACGTACTACTTTTTGTGCTTTCTTTGATAATTTTTCAGTTTCAAAATCTTCGAATTTTGTTTTTATAGTTTTCATATATTATATATTAAGGTTATAGTGATATTGTTGGCTGTGAAATTCTTTGCGCTTGAGCTTGCGCTTCGATTCCGTTTCCTCCACTTCCTTTACCTGGATCATGTGGGTCAATTTCACCGTCGCCGCCACGTACTACTTTTTGTGCCTTCTTTGATAATTTTTCAGTTTCAAAATCTTCGAATTTTAATGTCTTATTTGCCATGTTTCTAATAATTAAGTTATTGATATGTCAAAGCTAGAGAAAAAGGAAAACGCTTGGTCGAGATTTGGGTTTTGACAATTTTAGGATAAAAAAAATCATTGCAAATATTTGATTTTCAATTAATTACAATATAATCTATGACTATTATAATTTATAAATTGTATGTAGTATAATTGATAAAATGTCTACTAACGGTCGTTTTTTCTCGATAAAAACCCCAATCTTTGTACTGTAATTATGATTTAAAGCAATCAAAAAAGATGTTAAAGCTAGTCCAAAAATTTCTTCAAATAAACAGATACTCGGATATAAAAAATGAGTTTAAAGACTTGTTTCTTTCTCATCCGAATTATCCAAGTTTGTTTGCGATAACAGATTCGTTGGATTTGTTGTCAGTAGAAAATGCAGCCATCAGAGTTCCAAAAGAACAGATAGTAGATTTGCCTTCAAATTTCTTAGCTTACTTTAATGATGAACTTGCTTTAGTAGAAAAAGCTAAAAACAATGTTCGAATTACTACAATTAAAAAAGGAGCGCAAAAAATATCTTATGAAAAATTCCTTTTAGACTGGAATGGGGTTATTGTTGCCATCGAACCTAATAATGTTATAGCAAGAGATAATTTAAAAGTAGAATACAACTGGTTAAAATATGCTTTGCCGTTTTTTCTTTTAATAGGACTGTCTTTCTTTTATAACAACTATAATTTATTTAGCACGGTTTTTTTAATAACATCGACGCTAGGATTTATTGTAAGCATTTTTATTGCGCAGCAAAAATTGGGCTTTAAAAACAGTATTATAGCTAAGTTTTGCAATTTGAGCGCAAATTCGTCTTGCAATTCTGTTATAAATTCTTCTGTTGAAGGAGCAGAAAACAAGTTGTTCAGTTTTTCTGATTTGCCATTATTGTTTTTTACAGCAAGTTTTATCGCAATATTAATTCAGCCTTTAGATTCGGCAATTTTTATTGGGTTTTTAAGTCTTCTGGCTATTCCAATCGTGGTTTCATCAATTTGGATTCAAAAATTTGAACTTCAAAAATGGTGCGTCATGTGTCTTGTGATTTCATCTTTAATACTAATACAAAGCAGTATCTGGTTTTCATCAGATTTGTTTACGCTGACTTTTAGTTTTGAGAGTATATTTCCATTCGTTTTTTCATTGGCATTTCTTATCCCAATTTGGTTGGCAGTAAAACCTATGATCAAAAATGTATTAAGCAGTGAAAATTCACTTAAAGAGCTGAAAAAATTCAAGAGAAATTACTCATTGTTGAATTTCTTGGCAAAAAAGGTCCCATATATAGATGGTTTGGAGGAATTGAGAGGTTTGAATTTTGGAAACCGTAATGCAGTTATCAAATTATCAGTAATTATCAGTCCAAGTTGTGAACACTGCCATAAAACATTTCATGAAGCTTTTGACCTTGTTTTAAGATATCCGGACAAAATTTATTTGAATGTTTTGTTCAATATAAATCCAGAAAACACTGAAAATCCATATAAAATTATTGTTGAAAGAATATTGACAATAAACAGAGCTACGCCAGGAAAAACTGTAGAAGCAATTTCTGACTGGCATATTAAGAAAATGAGCCTAAAAAAATGGCTTAAAAAATGGCATGTTGAACCTGTGAGTATCATGATAAGCCAAGAAATCAATAAACAATATGAATGGTGCTCAAAGAATAATTTTAATTATACACCAGTTAAAATCGTAAATGAAAAATTATTTCCAAACGAATATGAGCTGAGCGAATTAAAATATTTCTTGAATGATTTTGCTGAAGAAGTTGAAGTTCTTGAAAAAACAGCATAGAATTTAAAAAATAGACATAGTCTTAAAATAAGAGAATAAATACCCCAAAACGAAAAAATCAACGTTATGTTAAAAAATATTTTAAATCTAGAAGGTGTACAGGAAGTATCTGTAAGCGAGCAAAAAATGATCATGGGTAATCATGTAAAGGAGACAGCTTCAAGATGCAATGCATGGGATTACGTGTCATCAATGTCGTATGAAGATTGTACAGAGTATTTTGCGCTAGAAATGAATTATGCCGACACTTTGGTGGCCGGATAATATTTTAAAGCCTTAAATCAGCGATTTTTTAATCTGGAAATAAATGTTAATGATTATGATAAAAAAACTTTTAAATCTGGATCATGCTCAGAAAATAAGTAAAAATGAGCAAAAAACAATAAAAGGAGGAATTCCTGAATGCTGGATACAGGCGATTGAAGCGGGTTGCATTTTAATACCAGCCGGCGGAATTTGTCCGATGGACACAACGCCAGGAATTTGCAGCAGTGGACGTTTGTGCTGCTAAATAATAAATTATAAGAGTAAAACAATATAAAGCCTTATCAAAAATTTAGTCATGTTTTTTTTTGAATTTATAGGCGCTCGATCGTGGAACATTGAGCAAATATCCCAATATTGATGATTGGTGTTGGGATTCTCAGGAAGAAGGCCGCTGTGTTGATTTTATTTTGGTTAGGTTGACCAGTGGCAGATCCTAGAGAAATTAATTTTATCGAAATTTCATTTTTTTATAAGCAGAGTTGAATTTATTTCTTCTCTGTTTTTTTTATTGTTTAAAGAAATATTATGTTAAATTGCTACGTAATTAACCACTAATGTAAATTGAAAAAATTCACGCATTATAAGCAAGCAGACTTTAAAGATTGTGGCCCAACTTGTTTAAAAATTATTGCTAAGCATTACGGAAAAACAATCAATATTCAGGAGTTGCGCGATACTAGCGAAACAACTCGTGAAGGAAGCAATTTGCTTTTTTTGAGTGATGCTGCCGAAAAAATGGGCTTTAGAACGCTGGGTGTAAAATTAAGCGTTGAACGATTAGAAGAAGCTCCACTGCCGTGTATACTCCATTGGAATAAAAACCATTATGTAGTTCTTTACAAAATAAAAAAGGAGACTTTTTATATTTCGGACCCAGGTTTTGGTTTACTTGAATACAATAAGAAGGATTTTTTAAAATTTTGGATTGGAAATAATGCCGATGAGCATACTAAAGAAGGCGTTGCGTTATTGATGGAAGCAACCCCAAAATTCTTCCAGTCAGATTTTGATAAAGAAGATAATAAAGGAATAGGATTTGGCTTATTGGCCCAATATGTTTTGCGATATAAATCATATTTAGCACAATTAAGCATTGGCTTGTTTGCCAGCAGTTTGATTATGGCCATTGCACCATTTTTGACGCAAAGTATTGTCGATGTCGGAATCCAGAATCAAAACCTTCATTTTATTTATCTCATTCTTTTTGCACAATTATTTCTTTTCGCTGGAAGAACAGGTTTAGAGCTCATCAGAAGTTGGATTTTACTGCATCTTTCAACACGAATCAATATTTCACTTATTTCAGATTTTTTTATCAAATTGATGAATCTGCCTATTTCCTTTTTTGATGTTCGAATGACGGGAGATATTCTGCAGCGTATAAATGATCATCGCCGAATTGAAAAAATCCTCACAACATCTTCTTTGAGTGTTTTGTTTTCCGTTATCAATATGTTCGTTTTAGGAGCGGTTCTGGCTTATTTTAACTGGAAGATTTTTTTAGTTTTTTTTGCCGGCAGTTTGTTGTATTTCGGATGGATAACGCTTTTTTTAAAACGCCGCGAAGTTTTGGATTACAAGCGATTTGCTGAGGTTTCGCAAGAGCAGAGCAAAGTAATCGAACTCATCAACGGAATGCAGGAAATCAAGCTTCATAATGCGGAAAAGCAAAAACGTTGGGGATGGGAATATGTGCAGGCGAGACTTTTCAGGGTTTCAATTAAAGGATTGGTTTTAGAGCAAAGTCAGACAATTGGTTCATCGGTAATTAATGAATTGAAGAATATTTTCATCATTTTTCTTTCTGCAAAATTAGTAATCGATGGTTCAATCACACTTGGAGTAATGTTGGCAATCAGTACAATTGTGGGGAGTTTAAACGGACCTATTACTCAACTTATAGAGTTTGTCAGAGAGCTGCAAGACGCAAAAATATCATTGGCACGATTATCTGAAATTCATGAAAAAGAAGACGAAACCCAACAGGAAGATCATCAGTCAAATGAAGTGCCGTATGATGCCAATATCGAAATCAAAAATGTAAGTTATCGTTATTTAGGATCCGATATTCCAGTTTTAAAAGATTTGAATTTGGTTATTCCGGCAAATAAAGTAACTGCAATTGTGGGTACAAGTGGGAGCGGAAAAACGACTTTGATGAAGTTGCTTTTGAAATTTTATGAACCCGAAAAAGGTGAAATTTCAATAGGAAATGCACAGCTTAGAAATATTTCGCAAAAAGCTTGGCGATCAAATATTGGCGCGGTTATGCAGGAAGGTTTTATTTTTAGTGACACAATTGCGAATAACATAGCTTTTGGCGTTGATAAAATTGACAAGAAAAGGCTCGTTTATGCTGCTGATGTCGCTAATATTAAAGATTATATTAGCGAACTTCCGTTAGGTTATAATACAAAAGTTGGTGCTGAAGGAACTGGAATGAGTACCGGACAAAAACAGCGATTATTGATTGCAAGAGCAGTTTATAAAAACCCAGAAATTTTGTTTTTTGATGAAGCAACTTCCGCATTAGATGCCAATAATGAAAAAGAAATTATGCAGAAACTGGATGTTTTCTTTAAAAACAAAACAGTTATTGTAATCGCACATCGATTGAGTACAGTTATGAACGCCGATCAGATTGTGGTTTTGGATAAAGGGAAAATCATCGAAATTGGAAATCATTCTGCGCTTGTTGAGCAAAAGGGAAATTATTTCGAACTTGTTAAAAATCAATTGCAATTAGGGAATTAAAAATGGCTGAAGATCATAATACTTTAGAATTAAGAAGCGAGGAGGTTCAGGACATTCTCACCAAAGTACCGCACTGGATGATCAGGTGGGGAACTGTTTTGATTTTTGTTATTATCATGATACTGTTTTTCGTTTCTTGGTTTGTAAAATATCCAGACGTTGTAAATACTGAAATTGTTATCACGACTAATATTCCGCCAGAAAAAATTGTCTCGAAATCATCAGGACGAATCGAAGCTATTTTGGTTAAAGACAAGACTACAGTTTTAAAAAATACGACACTTGCCATAATTGAAAATACGGCGAATTATAAAGATGTTTTTTTGCTGAAAAGCATTGTGGAAAAATACAATGTCAATGATTCGAAAAAAGCATTTCCTTTTGCGTTATTGAAAAATTCACAATTAGGCGAAATTGAAAGTGCTTATGCAGTATTTCAGAAAGATTATGAGGCCGAAAAATTGAACGAAGATCTTCAGCCTTATGAAGTCGAAAATAGAGCAACAATTTCTGAAAAAGTGCAGATAAAAGAACGATTGGAAATTCTGCAGCAGCAAAAGACATTAAACGAAAGTGAACTTCAGCTTCAAAAAAATGAAATAGCTCGTTTTGAAACTTTATTTAATAAAGGAATTATTTCGGCACAAGAAATGGAAGCCAAGAAACTTGGATATCTTCAGGCGCAAAAGAGTTATAAAAGTCTTTTAACTTCGATTTCGCAATTGAAATCGGCTTTAATAGACAATACAAAATTGAGTCAGAATTCACATATAAGCAGTACAAAAGAAGAAGTTAATTTAGGTCGAAATATGGCGCAGTCTTTTTTTCAGCTCAAAAAAGTGATAAAAGACTGGGAGTTGACCTATACGCTCAAATCATCGATTAGCGGAGTGGTTACTTTTTTGCAGGTTTGGAATGAGAATCAGACCATAAATGTTGGCGATAATGTATTTTCGATTATTCCTGATGCAAAAAATGGCTTTATAGGAAAAGTAAAAGCGCCGTCTTTAAACTCGGGTAAAATAAAAGTTGGGCAGCGTGTAAATATTCGTTTGTCAAATTATCCAGATCGAGAATTCGGGGTTTTAAGAGGTCAAATTAAAAACATTTCGCTTGTGCCAGACAAGGACGGGAATTTGTTGCTCGATGTCGCATTGCCAAACGGACTGCAAACTTCCTATAATAAGCAAATTGTATTTCAGCAGGAAATGAAAGGAAGAGCTGAAATCGTGACCGAAGATTTACGATTAATCGAAAGAATATTATATCAGTTCAAAAGTATTTTTGAACAAGTTTAAAAACCACATAAATCCATAAACTAACCTAAGCAAATTAACCAAAATGAAGAAAATCTTCTTAATTGTTGTTGTTTTATTATTTCAAAACTCTTTTTCAAAACCTATTTCCGAAACTCAAAAACTTGCTGCAACCTGCAAAGTTTGGGGCTTTTTAAAATATTACCATCCAAATGTTGCCGATGGCAGTAAAAATTGGGATGAACAATTATTTCAAATTCTGCCAAAAGTAGAAGAGGCTCAAACTTCTGAAGCTTTTTCTCTTGTAATCGAAAATTGGGTTGATTCTTTGGGCGAAATTAAAAAACAGGAAACTTTAAAACCTGCTGTTAAAAAAGAATATTTTGATAAAAACTTCGATTTGTCGTGGTTTAATAATAAAGAATTGTTCTCGAAATCACTTTCGAAAAAATTGAAATTTATTGAAGAAAACAGATTTCAGGGAAAACAGTATTATGTTGCTTATGAATTCGACAGTAATGGTCCTCCATTGCAATTTAAAAATGAACCAAAATATGCAGATTTTAAATGGACAGACAAAAATCTTCGTCTTTTGGCGTTATTCAGATATTGGAATTACATTGAATATTTTTTTCCTTACAAATATCAGATGGATCAAAATTGGGATAAGTCATTAAATGAATTTCTTCCTCGAATTATTGCGCCAGAATCAGAAAAAGATTTTGCTTTGGCAATGCGCGAAATTTCTATAAAAATAAATGACACTCACGCATCTACTCAAATGACGCAGATGTCTGAATATTTTGGCGATAAATTTGTTCCAGTTGATGTTAAAATTATTGATCAAAAAGCCGTTGTTATAGGTTTGAAAAATGATTCTTTAGCAAAAATCAGTGATCTTAAAATTGGAGATGTAATTACAAAAGTAGAAGGAAAAACGATTGCTCAGCTTTTAAAAGAAAATTCAAAATATGTTGAAGGGTCAAACGAGCCTTCGGTTTTAAAAAATGCCTATTGGACAATCTTTAATGGAAAAACACCAAGTTTCGAGATTGAATTCATCCGAGACGGAAAAACAGCAGTAAAAACAATAAATAGATATAAATACCAAGATTTAAAAATTCAATTTCCTGATCAGGAAAAATGGAAAATTTTAGAAGGAAATATTGGATATGTAAATTTTGGAGAAGTTGAAGAAAAAGATGTTCCAAATTTGATTGCAGCACTTAAGAACACAGATGCTATAATTTTTGATGACAGGAAAAGACCTCATGATGTTATATATCCGCTTGCAGATTGGCTTAATCCTGTACCTGTAGAATACGTGAAGTATGTTGATCCAGATGTTAATTATCCAGGTCGTTATGTTTGGAGAAAAGAAGAAGAAAAAATAGGAAAGGTTAATCCGGATAATTATAAAGGCAAAGTAATTGTTCTAATTGATGAAAATGCAGTTAGTCATGCTGAACATACTGCAATGGCGCTACAGACTGTCCCTAAAGCGACTGTTATTGGTTCTCAAACAGGTGGCGCAGATGGCGCAAATACCAGATTTTTGATCATTAAAGGATTTTCTTCGTCATTTACTTGTTACGGCGTTTTTTATCCAAACAAAAAAGAAGTACAACGTATCGGGATTGTTCCTGATGTCGAAATAAACCCAACAATTTTAGGTATTCAGCAAGGTAAAGATGAAATTCTGGATCGAGCGATTCTTTTTGCTAAAAATGGGAAGTAGTAAATTATAAATCTTTGTCAAAGCGTTAGGCTTTGACAAAGATGTTTTTTTTACATCTTCAAATAAAAATCCTTTGTCAATTCAATATATTCTGGAGTGTAAACATGACGATCAATTTCGATAATTAATTCATCAGTTTCAATTTCAGAAACTTCATTTCGGCTAAAAGCCAATAAACTGCGTTTGATTTCTGATTTTGGAGTTCCTTTAACGCGAGTAATTTTTATTGGAAATAATTCGACTTCTTTTGCTAAAGCAATAAATTTTGCTTCTTCTTTAAAAGGAATAATTATAGCCAATATTCCATTTTCAGAAAGTAATAAATCAGCAGCTTCGACAATTTCTTCAAAAGGCATTGCATCTTGGAAACGTGCTAAATCTCTTTGTTCGTTTTCAGTTTTATAATCTTCCGCATAAAAAGGAGGATTAGAAACAATTAAATCATATTCGTCTTCTGGTTCTTCTATAAATTCATCTAAACCAGCGTGAAAACAAAATAAGCGATCGCCCCAAGGTGAATTTTCAAAATTTTCTACAGCTTGTTCGTAAGCGTCTTCGTCAATTTCAAGTGCGTCAATTTGTTCGGCACTTGTTCTCTGCGCAAGCATCAACGCAATAATTCCTGTTCCTGCACCAATATCCAAAACACTAAACGGATTATGATTTATTGGAGCCCAAGAACCAAGCAAAACGCCATCAGTACCAACTTTCATTGCGGTTTTGTCTTGTTTAACAGAAAATTGCTTGAACTGAAACATTTGATTTATAATTTATTAAAGAAAGATTTTAATAATAAAGTTCGTTTTTCGATTAAACAATTAACCGATTAAACAAATAAACTTTACAAATACATTTCGACAAGACCTTCAGGAAGATCCATGATCACTTTTTTGTTTTCTCGGTCAACTTTCACCAAGAAATGATCAATCATTGGGATTAAAATTTCTACTTCGCCATTTAAAACTTCAAAAAGAGGCTGTGCAGAAGAGTCATTAATAGAAGTGATTTTTCCGAAAACACCTAAACGTTTGTCTTCGATTTCAAAACCAATAACTTCGTGGAAGTAGAATTTGTTGCCAGAAAGTTTTGGCAGCATTGTTAAAGGAAGATAAATTGCATTTCCAACTAAGGCATCTGCATCTTCTTCGGTGTTTACATCTTCAAAGCGAACTCTTAAAAAGTCGCCTTTATGTAAAGAACTTGTTTCAATAAAAAAAGGAACCAAGTGTTTGTTGTGTTCAACAAACACTGATTCCAGATTTTCGTATAACTCAGGTTCGTCTGTGTCTAAATAGATCAGAACTTCACCTTTGAAACTAAATTTTTTAGCGATTTTACCTAAATAAAAACAATCTTCTTTACGCATTATCGCTAAGTAAAATTATGCTTCAGTTGTTTCGTTATTCTCTTCAGCAGCTGGTGCTTCTTCAGCAGCAGCTTCAACTTCAGCAACTTCTTCAGTAGCCTCAGCAGCTTGTGCAGCAGCGATAGCATCAGCTTCAGCCTGAGCTGCAGCAGCTAAACGCTTAGCATTGATTTCTTGTTCAGCTTTTAAAGCTTTAGCTTTAGCATCAGCTTGTGCTTTTGATAAACCGTCTTTTTTAGCATCAACTTTTCCAGCTTTAGCCTCTAACCAAGCTGCTAATTTAGCGTCTGCTTGCTCTTGAGTTAAAGCTCCTTTACGGATACCTCCATCAAGGTGGTGTTTCAATAAAGCACCTTTGTAAGAAAGGATAGCTCTAGCAGTATCAGTTGGTTGAGCACCATTGTGCAACCATTTAACTGCGCTGTCAAGGTTTAACTCAACAGTTGCTGGGTTTGTGTTTGGATTGTAAGTACCGATTTTCTCTAAGTATTTACCATCTCTTTTTGAGCGTGCATCTGCAGCTACAACCCAGTAAAAAGGTTTTCCTTTTTTACCGTGTCTTTGTAATCTAATTTTTACTGACATAATCGTATGATTAAATTTTGAGGTACTCGACCTCTGTTAATTAAGGGCGCAAAGATATAATTTTTTTATGAAATATGCATTCCAAAAAAGATTAAATATTGCTTATGAAGATTTTGGCTGTTTTTTAATTGTTTTTGAGACGAAATTTTAGATATTTATTTCAAATGCAATACTTTTGCATTAAATCCACGAAACATGAAAAAACACATTTATTTTTTATTACTTCTTTTTGTTGCTGTATCATGCACTGAAGATATAAAATTTAATAATCCTGCATTTCAAGGCTTGAAAGATAATGTTTTTTGGCGTGCAGCTACTTATAAAGCGAGTAGGACAACAACTGGAGATATAGTGATTGAAGGAGCATTAGGTTTTGAAAAAGTAATATTGCGACTACCTTATGACGAAGGCCCAGGCAAGACTATGGTACTTGGAATTGATAATGTAACCATAGCGTCTTATTTAAATACGTTTCCTGGTAAATCGGCAGAGTTTAGTACAGGCGAAAATAAAGGCAGCGGACAGATTGTAATTACGAATATTGGAGACGAAAACACGATCTCCGGAACATTTAAGTTTACTGCCATAAATAATGATGCAACAGATACTGAAAATCCTAAAGTTACTTTTACAGAAGGTGTGTTCTATAAAATTCCCATTACGTCAACACTAGAATATTAAATTTATCCTTTGTGCCTAATTGTTTTTATTAAGCAGATCATTTGTAAATCTAAATAAAAACATAAATAAACTAATATATAGTAGATTACAGAAAAATAAGACTACATTTGCTACATATTATAAATAAGTACATATGAACATTTTTGTTGGAAGCCTTCCATTCAGTATTGAGGAAGCAGATTTAAGAGAGTCTTTCGAGGCTTATGGAGCAGTAGATTCAGTTAAAATCATTACTGATAAATTTACTGGAAGAAGCAAAGGCTTTGGTTTCGTAGAGATGCCAAACGATGCGGAAGCTCAAAAAGCAATTGATGAATTGAACGGAGCTACTGTTCAAGGTCGTTCAATTGTTGTAAATAAATCTGAACCAAAACCGGAAGGTGAAAGAAGAAGTTTCAACAACAACCGTGGAGGTGATTCTCGTGGTGGTTACGGAAACAACCGTGGTGGAAATGACCGCGGAAACAGAGGAGGATATTAATATTTTTTTTCTAAAATATAAAAGGGATCAACGAAAGTTGATCCCTTTTTTTATGTTGTTTCAGGTTTCAAGTTTCACGTTCCAACAACCTGAAACCTGAAACTTGAAACAAAAATTAACAAATTACACATTCGCAGCTAACCAGTCACCAACTTCTTTGGTGCCGTATGCTTTTCCGCCATTAGCTAAATCTTCTGTAACTACTCCAGCTTCTAAAGCTTTATTCACAGCATCTCTCATCGCTTTTCCTTCTTCCATCAATCCGAAATTTTCGAACATCATGGCAGCAGATAAAATAGTAGCCATTGGGTTAGCAATGTTCAATCCGGTAGCTTGTGGATAAGATCCGTGAATAGGTTCGAATAAAGATACTTCAGCTCCCATAGATGCAGAAGGCATTAATCCCATTGAACCTGAAATTACAGAAGCTTCGTCTGTTAAGATGTCTCCAAATAAGTTTTCAGTAATTAATACGTCATAAGAATTTGGCCATTGAACCAAACGCATGGCAACAGCATCAACAAATTCATAAGAAACCGTAACTTCTGGATAATCTTTTTCCATTGCCTGAACAGTTTCTCTCCACAAACGTGAAGTTTCCAAAACGTTTGCTTTATCAACGCAGCATAATTTTTTAGAACGTGTCATAGCTAATTCAAAACCTTTTTTAGCTAAACGCTGTACTTCGGCTCTTGTGTAAACACAGTTGTCATAAGCGGTATCTCCGTTATCTTTTCTTCCTTTTTCACCAAAGTAAATTCCGCCTGTTAATTCTCTTAAGAAAACTAGGTCAGTTCCTTCAATTCTTTCTCTTTTTAGTGGCGATTTATCTAATAAAGATGGGAAAGTAAAAGTTGGTCTTACATTTGCGAACAAACCTAAAGCTTTACGCATTTTTAGCAAACCTTGTTCTGGTCTTACAGGTGCAGAAGGATCATTATCATATTTAGGGTGACCGATTGCTCCAAAAAGAACGGCATCGGCATTTTTACAAACTTCGTGTGTTGAATCTGGATAAGGTTCACCTACGGCATCAATTGCAGCAGCTCCCGTTAAAGCGGGTTTCCATGTAATTTCGTGTCCGAACTTTTTTGCAATAGCATCAGATACTTTTACTGCTTCATTTATTACTTCTGGTCCGATTCCGTCTCCGGCTAAAAGGGCTATGTTTAATTTCATTTTTTATTTTTTAAAAAGGTTCTAAGGTTCTGAGATTCTAAGGCTCTAAGGTTTTTATTCTTAGTGGCTTAGTTGTGTTTTTTTTAAGATTCTGAGTTGCTAAGGTTTTAAGGTCAAAGAAAAATCTTAGAGACTTAGAATCTTAGCAACTTAGCATCTTAGGCTATTACGTTTAACATTTTCTGCGTTGCAATAATCGCAGCAACAGTTTGATCTGAATCTAATCCGCGGGTTTTGAATTCTTTTTCGTTGTTGACCCAAGTGATGATGGTTTCGCACAACGCATCAGAACTACTTCCAGGAGGAATTCTTACAGCGTAATCAATTAGTTTTGGAAGTGTAAGTTTTTTGCTTTTGTAAATCTTTGACAAAGCATTCATAAAAGCATCAAACTGACCGTCACCTTGGGCATTTTCTTCGATGATTTCATCTCCAAATTTTAAACACAAAGTTGTCGACGGACGCATTCCTTTTGAGTGTACTAATATATAGGACTCGATTTTTATTTTTTCTTCGTATGTATGACTGTCCAAAACATCTGAAATAATGTATGGAAGATCTTCTTTCGTAACAGTTTCTTTTTTGTCGCCTAGTTCAATGATTCTTTGGGTAACCAATTTCAAATCGGCTTGATTTAGTTTTAATCCTAATTCCTGCAGATTCTTTTCAATATTAGCTTTTCCTGAAGTTTTTCCTAAAGCGTATTTCCTTTTTCTTCCAAAACGCTCCGGAAGCAAATCATTAAAATACAAATTGTTTTTGTTGTCTCCGTCAGCGTGGATTCCAGCTGTTTGTGTAAAAACGTTATCGCCAACAATTGGTTTATTTGCTGGAATTCTATACCCAGTAAAAGTTTCAACCAGTTTGCTTACAGAATACAAAGAAGTTTCTTTTATATTGATGCTCACTTCTGGCAAATAATCATTTATCACCGCAACCGTACTTTCCAGAGGTGCATTTCCAGCGCGTTCTCCCATTCCGTTTACGGTAACGTGAAGTCCGTTTATACCGGCTTTTATAGCTTCCATAACATTAGCAACACTTAAATCGTAATCGTTATGTGCGTGAAAATCAAAATGAATAGTTGGATATTTTGCTCTTATTTTTGAAATAAATTCAAAAGCTTGAGACGGAATTAAAACGCCTAATGTATCAGGAAGTAAAATTCTTTTTATTGGCTGAGTTGATAAGAAAGCAAGAAATTGAAAAACATAATCTGGAGAATTTCGCATTCCGTTGCTCCAGTCTTCCAAGTAAACATTGGTTTCAATATTGTTTTCTTTTGCTAATGCAATAATTTGGGTGATTTCAGAAAAATGCTGTTCAGGAGTTTTTTTCAATTGATGTGTCAAGTGATTCATTGAACCTTTGGTCAATAAATTCTGCACTTTTGCACCGGCTTTTTTCATCCATTCGATCGAAACACCTCCGTCAACAAATGAAAGTACTTCAATTCGGTCAATGTAACCTCTTTCTTCAGCCCAAGAAGTGATGCCTTTTACAGCTTGAAATTCTCCTTCGCTTACGCGCGCCGAAGCAATTTCGATTCTATCAATATTTAATTCCTCCAACAACAATTGCGCAATGGTCAGTTTTTCTGCAGCAGAAAAAGATACTCCTGAGGTTTGTTCACCATCACGAAGCGTCGTATCCATTATTTCAATTTTTCTTTTTTCCATATTGATGATCTATAATTCTGATGTAATTTGACGCTGATTTTACTGATTCGCTTTGCGAAGACGCGAATTAGTATGGATTTTTAAGCTAAAATAAAATCAGTTTTTTTTCCGCGTTTTTGCGATAGCAAATCTGTTTTATCTGCGTTCTATGTTTTCTCATTTAATTTAGAAAGACCCGACTGGTTTTTGAAACCTGTCGGGTCTAATATCCTGAATGAGATTTCTATTTAGTAAGGAAGTTTATCAGCAAAAGCTTTAATATCCTCTTTCATATCTTGTAAATAATCAATGTCGTCAAAACCATTAATCATGTTATTCTTTTTGTATCCGTTAATAGCAAAAGATTCTTGCTCGCCAGTTGACAATAAAGTGATCGTTTGGTTTGGAAGATTGATTTCTAATTCTGTTTTAGGATCAGCTTCGATCGCTTTGAAAATATTTTCTAAAAACTCAGGGCTGATTTGAACTGGCAAAACACCAATATTCAAGCAGTTTCCTTTGAAGATATCAGCAAAGAAACTAGAAACTACAGCTCTAAAACCGTAATCGTAAACTGCCCACGCAGCGTGCTCTCTTGAAGATCCTGAACCGAAGTTTTTCCCTCCAACAAGGATTTTTCCAGAATAAGTTGAGTTGTTTAAAACGAAATCTGCTTTTGGAGTATCGTCTCCATTGTATCTCCAGTCTCTAAAAAGATTATCTCCAAAACCTTCACGTTTTGTAGCTTTCAAGAAACGAGCTGGAATGATTTGATCTGTATCGACGTTCTCAATTGGCAACGGCACTGCGCTGCTAGTAAGTATATTAAATTTATCGTATGCCATTTTTTTTGTTGCTTTAGGCTGTAGGCTATAAGCTATAAGCTTTTTTCTACAGCATTGTTTTTGTATTGAATTTTTAGCTTAAAGCCTATTGCTTAAAGCTTACAGCGAGAATTAAAATAATTCTCTCGGGTCTGTTAGTTTTCCTGTTACAGCAGCAGCGGCAGCCATAATAGGGCTTGCTAAAAGCGTTCTTGAACCAGGACCTTGACGACCTTCAAAGTTTCTGTTTGAAGTACTTACTGCATATTTTCCAGCAGGAACTTTATCATCATTCATTGCTAAACAAGCAGAACAACCCGGCTGACGTAATACGAAACCAGCTTCAGTCAAAATGTCTAAAATACCTTCTTCTTTAATCTGCGCTTCAACAACGTGAGAACCCGGAACTAACCAAGCCGTAACATTATCTGCTTTTTTTCTTCCTTTTACAATTTCGGCGAAAGCTCTAAAATCTTCAATACGTCCGTTTGTACAACTTCCTAAGAAAACGTAATCGATTTGTTTTCCAATCATTACATCATCTTCGTTGAAGCCCATATAAGCCAAAGATTTTTTGTAAGTTTCCTCACCGCCTTCAACTTCTTTTGCACTTGGGATATGTTTTGTGATACCAATTCCCATTCCTGGGTTTGTACCATAAGTAATCATTGGTTCGATGTCTTCAGCTTTGATGTTTAATTCAGCATCAAACACAGCATCAGCATCCGTTTTTAAAGTTTTCCAATATTCAACGGCTTTTGTCCAAGCTTCTCCTTTTGGAGCGTAAAGTCTTCCTTCAAGGAAATCGAAAGTAGTTTGGTCAGGAGCGATCATTCCTCCACGAGCACCCATTTCGATACTTAAGTTACAAACTGTCATACGGCCTTCCATAGTCATGTTTTCGAAAACATCACCAGCATATTCGACAAAATAACCAGTTCCTCCAGAAGTAGTCAATTGAGCAATAATATAAAGTGCAACGTCTTTTGGACCAACACCTTTGCTTAATTTACCATTTACGTTAATACGCATTTTCTTTGGTTTTGGCTGCATAATACATTGTGTAGAAAGCACCATTTCAACCTCAGATGTTCCGATACCAAAAGCAATAGCTCCAAAAGCACCGTGAGTGGACGTGTGAGAATCTCCACAAACAATAGTAGCACCTGGCAAAGTAATTCCGTTTTCAGGACCTACTACGTGTACAATACCATTTTTTTGGTGTCCTAATCCCCAGTGCGAAATTCCGTATTCGTTAGCATTGTCTTCAAGAGCCTGAAGCTGATTTGCAGAAAGCGGATCTTGAACTGGTAAATGTTGGTTTATGGTTGGTGTATTGTGGTCGGCAGTTGCAAAAGTACGTTGTGGGTATAAAACGTTAACGCCTCTTGATTTTAATCCTAAAAAAGCAACAGGACTCGTAACTTCATGAATGAAATGGCGGTCAATAAAAAACACATCTGGTCCATCTTCAATTTTACGCACTACATGTGAATCCCATACTTTGTCAAATAATGTCTTACTCATTTTTTATTTTTTTTAATTGTAATTTCTATAACCACAGCAATTTCCTGTTCATTATAATAGCAAAACAAAAGTAAAAAAAGATACAAAAGCGTCAATTTCGTTATTTCATTATATACGATACCCAAACTAATTTACAAATTGCGAAACCGCTTTTAGAATTTCAGTTTTGAAAGAAAAATGAATTAGAAACTGATTTTGTTTTTCTTTTTCAGCTTTAATTTCTTTTGATTGTTTTTTGTTTTAATAGTTTGCAAATTTATCTTAAAATCAATACAGAATATAAGAATTTAGTTGAAAAAATGTAACAAATTGAGTAAAAATAGTAATAATTGTCAGTTTTGATTTTTTTGCAAAAAGAATGCTTTTTGGGTTTTTAAGCGCTTTTAAAGGAGTTTTTTGGCTATTATTTAGATTCAATAAAGAGGCGAAATACTACGACATCCAAGAAGTGTATTTTTATGATTTTTTATGATTTTGAAGATAAAAACTTATTAATAAAAAGAATGTAATTTTAGGAAATTCGTGTATTCTTAAAGATACATATAATGCATTCCATAATCCATTCGGTAGGCTTTAATTTTAATTTTGTTGCCGTGATATTCAACTTGATAAACTCGACTGTTTTTTTCGTCGAAAAAGCAGTTAGTATCAAAATAGGGTTGCCACTGACGTTTCATCAATTCATAATTTTTGCGGAGTCTTATATAAACGGAATCAATATTTTCATCAGGAATATCAAAACTTCCTCTCAAAGTTTTATAAATCATTACGCTATCTTTTTCTTTGATTTTTTTGCAGCTTAATACAGAATTTAATGTCTCATCGATTAATATTGCTCTTTTAATCGATTTTCTTCGGTCGCTGTTCTTTATTAATGTATCTATTGCAATATTAAATTCCTTAGAAAAAGTAGTATTGATTTTTGTGACTTCTTTTAAAGGCTTGTCAAAAGGAAATTCCCAATAATCTCTATATTTATTATTAAAAAGAGGCAATGCATACACTTCTTTTTTACTATTGATGAAAACCAAAATGTGATTTCTGTTTTTGTATCCTTCTTCTTGTGAATATAGCTGGATTTCAAAGTTAAATTTTCCTTCGCGAATGCTTCTGGTAAATTTGAACTCACGGCTTTTAATGTCTTTTTTGTCGGCAGTAAGCTGAGGATATTTTTCAATTAAATTTTGAATAGAATCATTGATTTTAGGATCGAGACTTTGATTGCAACTCGCAATAAAAAAGATTGCAAATAATAATAAAGCATATCGCAACTTAAAGTTTTTTGCTGATATATTTAGCATCTTTTTCATATATTTTGTTGATCAATAGAAACGTTAAATTTTATTTGTTTGATTTATATTTTTCTGGATTGTAAAGCCTTTTCTCATTATAATCGTCAGCATATCTTTTAAGATCACTTTCTTTTTCTTTTATTAAAAATACATAATTCTGATAAGGTTTTTCTTTTGTTGGGTAGGTAAGTACAATTGCTTTGTCGTTATAACTTATAACGTCGTATGAAAAACCTCCCAAAGTCATAATGCTGTCTGAAGTTACGGACCATTTTCGAGGTTCGTTGGGATAGTATGGATCTTCTGGTTTGTCAGTAAATTTTCCGTCTTCATCAATGGTGAAATTGTAAGATAATTTGTCGTCCTTAAACTTATAATAGGTTGAATGGGTCATATTATCATAATTATAATAAAAACGCCAATATTCATTTGACTTTGTTTCTAGTGCTTTTTCAATAGGATTTTTTCTGGAACAGGCGGTTAAAAGTAGTATAGCAAAAAAGAAATAGTATATTTTCATAGGACTTGATTCATTTTATTGAGTTCATTATAATATTAAATTTTGCCAAAATAGGATTACTAAAACATTAAATCTAATATTATTTTATCAAAATTCTTTGTTTTAGTTGACAACTTTCATTTTTATGATTTTGAAGAATGAAAAGATGTTTATTTAACAGAAAAGAATTGACTATTAATTCAATGAATTTTTAAACTCCAATGGAGTAAGACTTGTTTTCTTTTTGAATAATTTACTAAACGATTGCGGATATTCAAAACCCAATTGATAGGCAATTTCTGCAACTGAGAGATTGGTAGTAATCAGAAAATCTTTTGATTTTTCAATAAGCTTAGAATGAATATGTTGTTGTGCATTTTGTCCGGTTAAATTTCGAAGCATATCACTTAAATAATGACTAGACACTTTAATTTGCGAAGCAAGAAATTCTACTGTCGGCAAACCTCTTTTTAAGGTTTCTGCGTCATTCAAATAGTTCTCTAAAGTTTCTTCTACTTGTAGCAATAAATCGTTGCTGATTGTTTTTCGAGTGATGAATTGACGTTTGTAAAAACGATTACTATAATTCACTAAAACATCAATATAAGAAACAATTACATCCTGGCTCATTTCGTCAATTGCAGTATGAAGTTCATTGTCAATACTGGTAAGTAATCCTATAATAATTGTTTTTTCACTGTCTGAAAGATGCAAAGCTTCATTGGTGTCGTACGAAAAGAAACCATATTTTTTGATGCTTTTTCCCAAAGGATAATTTCGAATAAAATCAGGATGGAACAAAAGTGTGTAGCCGCCATATTCAACGCCTTCTTCATTTTCAGTAAAAATTAGTTGGCTGGGAGAAGCGAACATAAGTCCGCCTTCAGTGAAATCATAATAACCCTGGCCGTAGCCCATTTTTCCTTTGGTAGAAAACTTATAAGAGATCTTATAAAAATCAAGTAAAAAAGAGATGTTTGCTATATCTTCATTGATGACCAGCTGCGTATTATCGATCAAACTCACCATAGGATGAAGCGGTTTTGGCAGTCGAAGCAGGTCATGAAACTGCGATATAGAAGAGATTTTTGCCGGATTATTGTTTTTTCTTTCCATGATATAAAAATAAGAAAATTTAAAAAACTAATACCGCTCAGACTTCAAGAAACTAGGCGGTATTAGTTTGAAATGATTTATTCTCCAAAGAATTGTTTGCCAAATTCAGAACGAAAAACTTCGTCTCCAACTTCTAGTCTTTGTTTGTAAAGTGCTTTTGCATCTTCGCCGGCAACATATCTTAATTGGTTTTTTCCATCTGTAGCGGCTTCATAAACTACATCGGCAATTTGTTCGGGAGTTGATGCCATTTCAAACATAACGTCAACATTTCCGAACATTTTATTAGTCATCGCTTCGTATTCTGGCAAAGTGCTTGTGTCAAGCGAACCGTGCAAAAACTCAGTTTTAATTGCTCCTGGAGAAACTGTTTTAATGTTTATTCCAAACGGATTTAATTCGTAGGCCATACTTTCGCTCCAGCCTTCCAATCCCCATTTTGTTGCGTGATAAATTGATCCTAAAGGAAAAGCAATTAATCCACCAATAGATGTTGTCGAAATAAATGAGCCACTTTTTCTTTCTCTAAAATAAGGGATAAAAGCATTTGTAACACGAATTACGCCCAATAAATTAGTATTTAACTGTTTGGTAATTTGATCGTCAGTAAGACTTTCCAAAGGCCCAATCAAGCCATAACCTGCGTTATTGAAAACGACATCAATATCGCAAATTTCAATTGCTTTTTGAACTGTTGCTTGTATTTGCTCGTAATTGGTAACGTCTAATGGCAAAAGCGTAATGTTTTTTAATTGAGAAAGTTCTGTTTCTTTTTCGGGATTTCTCATTGTTGCAATTACATTCCAACCTTGTTCGTGGAATAATTTTGCTGTTGCTTTTCCTAGACCTGATGATGCGCCTGTGATAAAAATTGTTTTCATGATTATTATTTTTTTAATTGTTATAATTTGATGAAGCAAAGTTCAGGATACACTGCAGTTTAAAAGTGTTCATTTTGGTGTAATGAGTATCCAAAATGAATAATCGAAGTTTTTTGGATTAAAAACTTTGAGTGTAATTTGTTTTAAACACATAGATACATAGTTTTCTTTGTCTAAAGAGGCGTTTCACTTATTTTAAAAACACATAGCTATGTGTAAAAATCTAGATTTTTTTAATTATCTTTTTAGAAAACTAAAATCTATGTTTCTATGTGTTTAAAATTTTAAGTATTGCAATCTGCAATTGACGAGTTTTAATTAGCGTTTTTGTTAACAACTTTCGCTTCTTTATTTCTCTAAAAAAAGCGTAAATTTGAATTCCTTCCATTTTTCATTATGCAATTCGCTATGTTTCATGTTGTCAATAATTTACAATATGAAAGATATGAAATTTGAAGCTTTAAAATTTGACTTTTTATAATTCTATGTATTTAATATTCGATACCGAAACAACCGGATTACCAAAACGCTGGGACGCCCCAATTACCGATTCTGATAACTGGCCTCGCTGTATACAAATTGCTTGGCAGCTTCATGACGAAATGGGACAGCTTATTGAGCATCAGGATTACTTGGTAAAACCAGAAGGGTTTAACATTCCGTATGACGCCGAGCGTATTCACGGAATTTCGACCGAATTGGCTGAAGCCGATGGAATCTCGCTGGTCGAAGTTTTGGAGAAATTCAATATCGCTTTAAGCAAAACCAAATTCATAGTTGGTCAGAATTTAGGTTTCGACGTTAATATTATGGGCGCCGAATTCCATAGAATGGGAGTGGAGTCTCAAATGAGTTCAATGCCGGTTTTGGATACTTGTACCGAAGTTACGGCTTCGTTATTACAGCTTCCTGGAGGTCGTGGAGGGAAATTCAAACTTCCAACTTTGACCGAATTACACAGCTATCTTTTCGATCAGCCATTCGCGGAAGCGCACAACGCAACTGCCGACGTTGAGGCGACTACGCGTTGTTTCTTGGAATTGGTAAGAAGAGAAGTTTTTACAAAAGAAGAATTAGACGTTCCGAAGGAATATTTCAAAGATTTTCAAGAACAAAATCCAGAGCCATTTAAGTTAATTGGTTTAAAACATATCAATTTAAAAGCAGCTTCTGATAAAATCAGAGAGCAGCTTAAAGCTTTAGCTGGAGAAGGACAGCAAAATGTTGTTTCAGAAGAAGATAAAGCCGATTTTAAAGCTGCAAAATTCGCGCATTTACACAATCACACGCAGTTTTCGGTACTTCAATCGACTATCGGAATTGGGAATATTGTTGCAGCTGCAACCAAAAACGGAATGCCAGCTGTTGCCATGACGGATACTGGAAACATGATGGGAGCTTTTCACTTTGTGAGCGCCGTTATGAATCACAATAAAGCGGCTTCTGGAAAAAATAAAGCTCTAGTTGAAGCTGGAGAAGAACCAACAGAAACCGAAGTAAAACCAATTGTAGGCTGTGAATTTAATATCTGCGAAAATCACTTAGATAAAAGCAAAAAAGACAACGGTTATCAGGTTGTTTTGATGGCTAAAAATAAAGCCGGTTATCACAATTTGGCCAAAATGGCTTCGATTGCCTATACGGATGGATTTTATTATGTTCCTAGAATTGACAGAAAGATTGTCGAGCAATACAAAGGCGATATCATGGTTTTGTCTGGGAATTTATACGGAGAGATTCCGAGTAAAATCTTGAACATCGGTGAAAACCAAGCCGAAGAAGCGTTGATTTGGTGGAAAGAACAATTTGGCGAAGATTTCTATCTCGAAGTTATGCGCCACAATCAGGAAGATGAAAATCGTGTCAACAAAACCCTGATTGAATTTTCGCAAAAGCACAATGTCAAATTAATTGCGACCAATAATACCTATTATTTAAACAAAGAAGATGCCAATGCACACGATATTTTACTTTGCGTAAAAGATGGTGAAAAGCAGGCAACACCTATTGGACGTGGACGTGGTTATCGCTACGGACTTCCAAATCAGGAATATTATTTCAAGTCGGAAGCAGAGATGAAAAAACTCTTCGCTGATTTGCCTGAAGCCATTATCAACATTCAGGAAATTATTGATAAAGTTGAAGGATACTCGCTTTATCGAGATGTATTGCTTCCTAAATTCGAAATTCCTGATGAATTTATGGTTCCCGAAGATGAAGAAGATGGCGGTGTAAGAGGGGAAAATAAATACTTGCGACACCTTACGATGGAAGGTGCCAAAAGACGTTATGGCGAAATTACCGAATCGATTCAAGAACGTTTGGATTTTGAGTTAATGACGATTTCGAACTCTGGTTATCCGGGTTACTTTTTGATTGTACAGGATTTCATCGCCGAAGCAAGAAAAATGGACGTATCAGTAGGTCCTGGGCGTGGATCTGCAGCGGGTTCGGCCGTTGCCTATTGTCTCGGAATTACGAATATTGACCCGATTAAATACGACTTGCTTTTTGAGCGTTTCCTAAACCCTGACCGTGTATCGATGCCCGATATTGATATCGACTTTGATGACGAGGGTCGTGGACGTGTAATGGATTATGTAATCAACAAATATGGTCAAAAACAGGTTGCACAGATTATCACGTATGGTAAAATGGCGACCAAATCAGCGATTCGTGATACGGCTCGTGTTTTGGATTTACCATTATTTGAAGCCGATAGAATTGCGAAACTGATTCCGGGAATGATGCCGTCAAAATGGAATTTGGCGCGTTTTATTTCGGAGAGTGAAGAAGAAGTTAAAAAAGCCCTTCGTTCGGATGAATTTGACAATGTAAAAGAATTAATCGCGATTGCCAATGAAGATGATTTGGCAGGAGAAACCATTCAGCAGGCAAAAATTCTTGAAGGATCGATGCGTAACACGGGAATTCATGCCTGCGGGGTAATCATTACGCCGTCGGATATTACGAATTACGTTCCGGTTACAACAGCAAAAGATTCGGATTTATACGTAACACAGTTTGACAACTCGGTTGCAGAAAGTGCCGGATTGCTGAAAATGGACTTCTTGGGTCTGAAGACCCTAACGCTGATAAAAGATACCGTAAAACTGGTAAAATACAGAACAGGAATCGAACTTGATCCTGATACTTTCCCGATTGACGATGAAGAAACGTATGCGCTTTTCCAAAGAGGTGAAACGGTTGGGATTTTCCAATATGAGTCGCCTGGGATGCAGAAATACATGAAAGATCTGAAGCCAACGGTTTTTGGAGATTTAATTGCCATGAACGCATTGTATCGCCCGGGACCCTTGGAGTATATTCCGTCTTTCGTTCGAAGAAAAAATGGCGATGAGGAAATTAAATACGATTTAGATGCCTGTGCCGAATATTTGTCTGAAACTTACGGAATTACAGTTTACCAAGAGCAGGTAATGCTTTTGTCTCAGTCTTTGGCAGGTTTTACAAAGGGTGAGGCCGACGTTTTGCGTAAAGCGATGGGTAAGAAACAAAAAGACGTACTAGATAAAATGAAGCCGAAGTTCGTCGAGCAAGCTTCAGAAAAAGGTCATGATGCCAAAATTCTGGAAAAAATCTGGAAAGACTGGGAGGCTTTTGCGAGTTACGCCTTCAACAAATCGCACTCGACTTGTTATGCGTGGATTGCATATCAAACTGCTTATTTGAAAGCGCATTACCCTGCAGAATATATGGCAGCGGTACTTTCGAACAACATGAACGATATCAAACAGGTTTCTTTCTTCATGGAAGAATGTAAACGTATGGGATTGCAGGTTTTGGGTCCAGACGTAAACGAATCGTACTATAAATTTACGGTAAACGATGATTACGCCGTTCGTTTCGGAATGGGAGCGATTAAAGGTGTTGGTTCTGGAGCCGTAGAAACCATTGTAGAAAATAGAAAAGACGGAAGATATAAATCGATTTTTGATTTGGCAAAACGAATTGATTTACGTGCGGCCAACAAAAAAGCCATCGAAAATTTAGCACTTGCCGGAGGTTTTGATTCTTTTGAAGGAACAACTAGAGCGCAATATTTCCACGACGATGGCGACGGAATTACTTTCTATGAAAAGGCGATGCGTTATGGATCGAAATTTCAGGAAAATGAAAACTCGTCGCAAGTAAGTTTGTTTGGAGAAGCCAGCGAAGTACAAATCGCTGAACCTGTTGTGCCTCCGTGTGAAGACTGGAGTACGATGGAAAAACTAGCCAAAGAAAAAGAGGTTGTCGGAATTTATATTTCTGGTCATCCCTTAGACGATTTTAGGTTTGAAATGAAGTACTTCTGCAATGCTCGTTTGGAAGCATTGAAAAGTATGAATGAATACGTGGGTAAAAATCTAAATTTTGCAGGAATTATTAATAATGTACAGCACCGTGTAGCCAAAAACGGAAAAGGCTGGGCGGTATTTAATTTAGAAGGATATGATGAAAGTTTTGAGTTTAAGATATTTGGAGAAGAATATCTAAAATTCCGTCACTTCCTGATTCAAAATAATTTTGCTTACCTAAAAATCTTGATAAAAGATGGTTGGGTAAATCACGATACAGGAAAAAAATCAGAACCTAGAATGCAGTTTGTTGAGGTCAGACAACTTCAGGATATTCTGGAAGCATTTGCTAAAAAACTGATTCTATTATTAAATATCAAAGACCTTCAGCCTGAGTTTATTCATAAATTAAGTCATTTATTTAATGAGAATAAAGGCGATAATACAGTGAGTTTTGATATCATGGAAATTGAAAATGTCAAGCGTCTTGTTGAGGTTGAAACAACGAGTGAATTTGAAGACAATGAGGATGCCGTTTTTGATGATGACAATGACGATAATGAAACGATTTCTGGCGAAGCAAAAATGCAGGAAGTGAAAGAAGTAGAAGAAGTTAGGGTAGTAACAAAATTGACTATGCCAAGCCGAAGACTGAAAGTTAAAATTTCTGCCGAGCTATTGCAGGAATTGGAAAAAATGCAGATCAATTTTAAGCTGAATTAAATTTTAACAGTTAAAATTTAGCATAAAGTGAAATTTTAGTGTTAAAAATATGCGTGCATAATACTTTTTTAGTAATATTGCCCGAAAATATAACGATTTCGTTCCAAGTCTAACCTTGCACTCAAAAAGAATATGTTAAAATATTTTATGTTTGCATAAATTAATTAAATCAGAATTATGAAAAAGAACCTATTTTTATTAGGATTATTAGTTTGCTCTATGGCCACAATGGCGCAAACAGAAAAAGCAGATAAACCAGAAAGCTGGTATTTCAAATTAGCTGGATCTTATTTCAACCAAACTGCTTCTACTGAGTTTCCAACAGTTGGAGGACAGGCTGCAAATAGAGATGTTTATGCTGGTACTTTAGCAAATAATAAATTAGTTTCAAGAGAAAGCGTAACAGGTTCTTTTGGACAAGGTTTTAGAAGCGGAATTACTGCTGGTTACCGTTTCTCTGCTCGTTTAGGAGTTGAGATGTCTGCAAACTACTACATCAGCAATAGCAAGACTATGGCTCAAACAACAGACAGACTTATTGGTGTAAACCAAACTAACGGTGCTGCAACTTATTTAGATTTTACTGCTGAAGGACAAATTAAAGCTTTTGATTTAGCTCCTGCACTTGTAATGTTCTTAGGTGAAGCTCACGGTTTTGAACCATACACTAAAGTTGGAGTTATTGTGCCAATCCACGGTACTTTAGATATTAAAACAGATAGACAATACACAACTTTCGTAGGTGCTAACCAAGTTGCTCAAACGGATGCTTACTCTAAAGATGTTGTAAAACCAAATGCTACAATTGGATTTATGGCTGCTGTAGGTACTTCTTATAAATTAGGAAAACACATTTCTGCTTTTGCTGAGTTAGAGTACCGTAACTTTACTGTACACGGTAAAACTAAAGAAACTACAGAGTACACAGAAAACGGAGTTGATAAATTAAATACTTCAACAAGCTTCAGAGCAGCTTCTTACTCTGCAAACCACACAAATTACCACAGCTCAATTGATACTAACTCTAACAGCACTGTAACAAATGCTGCAGGTTTTGATAGCACAAAAGCTACTGATGATATCAGTTCTTACGTTGGTATTTCTGGTTTAGGAATCACATTAGGTCTTAAATACAGTCTATAATTTTTTATAGAAGTTTTATAGTTTTTTTAAAGAAAAGGATATTCGCGAGAATATCCTTTTTTTTTGTCATTTCGACTGAAAGGAGAAATCACACTAGTAATTCCACAACGATTATCGCCAATCTTTGTCGATCTCCTAGTGTGATTTCTCCTTTCAGTCGAAATGACAAAAACATAATTCTATTATTTATTCAAATCTCTAAATTCCTTCAAAACTTCATCAATAACCCAAGTTGTTCTTGCGCCAGAAATCCCTTTTGATGGAGAGGCATTTTCATTTCCTAAAAGCTCGGCGACAATAGTTTCGACAAGCGGCTGCTGAATATGAAGCGGGTTTTCGATTAAAATACTTTCTTTTTCTCCATTTGGATATTGAATATGAAGTGGATCGTTTCCGAAAGTTGAGAAAGAGATTTTTCCTTTATCTCCAACAATTTCTGTATTGTCATAACGTTCAAAACTGGTGAAATTCCATATTCCAGAACCGTGAATTCCGTTTTCAAATAAAAAAGACATTGAAACAGCATCTTCCGCCGGATAAGCTTTCAATTGTGAAGTCGCATGTCCGCGAACAGATTTTATCCGACCTAAAACAAAATCCAGAAAATCTAAAGTATGACAAGCCAAATCAACAAAAATCCCACCTCCAGAAATATGTGGCAAAACGGTCCAAGGAAGATTGATTTCGTCATCATAACGCGCCTCAAAAGGATGATATAAAACACAATTTACATGGCGAATGGTGCCTAGTTTTCCTTGATCGATTATTTCTTTTATTTTTAAAAAACGTGGCAAGGCTCTCCTGTAATAAGCAACAAATAACGGAACATTATGTTCTTTGCAAGCGCTGATCATTTCGTTGCATTCTTCAAAAGTCAAAGCCATTGGTTTTTCGACATAAACTGGTTTTCCAGCTTTGGCACACAAAATAGTGTATTCTTTGTGAGATGATGGAGGAGTGGCAATATAAACGGCATCAACTTCGGGATCATTAATTAAATCTTCGGCATTTGAATACCATTTTGGGACATTATGACGTCTGGCGTAATCTTCAGCAAGGGCAGCATCTCGTCGCATAACAGCAACTAGAGTTGAATTTGGAGCTTTTTGAAACGCTGGTCCGCTTTTGACTTCGGTGACATTTCCACAACCAATAATTCCCCATTTTATAATTTTCATGGTTTAAGTTTTAAGTTTCTCAAATTTAAAAAAGGTTTGCCACGAATTACATGAATTTCCACTAATTATTTATTGAAGTTTTGCCACAGATTAAAAGGATTTTCACAGATTACAAAAGTAAACGCATAGGTATTATAATCATTTTAATCCTTTTAATCTGTGGCAAAAAAGCACTCTACAAATTCTCATTAATTAAATTCGTGCTAATTCGTGAAATTCGTGGCAAAAAAAATAAAGCCACGAACTCACATATAAATCGTGAATTCGTGGCTAAAAAACTTAGTTTAAAGTCTTATTTAGAAGGCAAAGCTTTAAAACCCATATTGTAAAGTGTAAAAGCTTGAATATCTACATTTTCTTGAATTGTAGCCGCAACAGATTTTCCTGCTCCGTGACCTGCTTTAACATCAATTCTAATTAAAACAGGATTATCCCCAGCTTGTTTTTCTTGTAACTCAGAAGCAAATTTAAAACTATGCGCCGGAACCACGCGATCGTCATGATCCCCAGTTGTAACCATTGTTGCTGGATAATGAGTTCCCTGTTTTACATTGTGAACAGGAGAATATCCTTTTAAATATTCAAACATTTCTTTACTGTCTTGAGCTGTTCCATAGTCAAATGCCCAACCTGCGCCGGCTGTAAATGCGTTGTAACGAAGCATGTCCATAACTCCAACGGCTGGCAACGCCACTTTCATCAAATCAGGACGCTGTGTCATGGTTGCGCCAACTAATAATCCTCCGTTAGACCCTCCGCGAATAGCTAAATAATCGGATGAGGTATATTTTTGAGCAATTAAATATTCGGCAGCAGCAATAAAATCATCAAATACATTTTGTTTTTGCTGTTTTGTTCCCGCATCGTGCCATTTTTTTCCGTATTCACCACCACCTCTTAAATTGGCAACAGCATAAACGCCTCCGTTTTCCATCCAAACTGCATTTGCAATACTGAAACTTGGCGTCAAGCTAATGTTGAATCCACCATAACCGTACAGAATCGTTGGGTTTTTGCCGTCTAATTTTGTTCCCTTTTTATAAGTAATAATCATCGGAACTTTGGTTCCGTCTTTTGAAGTATAGAAAACTTGTTTTGATTCATAATCTTCACTTTTGAAGTCTACTTTTGGTTTCTGATAAACTTCAGATTTTCCAGATTTTGGTTCAAAAGAATAAATGCTTCCTGGCGTTGTATAATTGGTAAAACTGTAATACAATATTTTATCACTCTTTTTACCGCTAAATCCGCCAGCAGTTCCAACAGCTGGAAGCTTGATTTCGCGAACTAATTTTCCATTGTAATCATATTGTTGTACAAACGAAACCGCATCTTTTGTATAATTGGCAAAAAAGTAACCTCCACCAAGAGAAGGAGATAAAACATTTTCGGTTTCTTTAATAAAATCCTTCCAGTTTTCCGGTTTTGGATTACTAAAATCTACAGCCACCACACGACCGTTTGGTGCGTTATAATCAGTATGTATAAATAATTTTGTTCCTTGATTTTCAATAATTGAATTTTCGGTATTAAAATTATCTACAATTGTGATAATCGGGCTGTTTGGTTTTGTTAAATCCTTAATGTACAATTCATTTCCGTAAGTCGAATTGGCTGCAGTTATTACTAAATAATGGTTGTCTTCGGTAACATAACCGCCAACGTATCTTCTTTTTTGATCGGCGCCAAAAATTACTTTGTCGTCTTTTTGAGAAGTTCCCAGTTTGTGAAAGTATAACTTATGCTGATCTGTTTTTGCAGATAATTCGCTTCCTTTTGGTTTGTCGTAGCTAGAATAGTAAAAACCTTCATTTCCATGCCAAGAAATACCGCTGAATTTTACGTCAACTAAAGTATCTTCCAAAACTTTTTTAGAAACAGCATCAATGATAATCACTTTTCTCCAGTCGCTTCCGCCTTCTGAAATCGAGTAAGCGGCTTTTGAGCCATCTTCAGAAAAATCTAATCCACCAAGAGAAGTTGTACCATCTTTCGAAAAAGTATTCGGGTCAAGAAAAACTTCTTCTTTTCCGTTTTGGTCTTTTCTGTAAATGACAGATTGATTTTGGAGCCCGTTGTTTTTAGAAAAATAAGCAAATTTCCCCTCTTTACTCGGAGCGCCTATTTTTTCATAATTCCAAAGTTTTTCCATACGAGTTTTCAACTCATTTCTAAACGGAATTTTATCTAAATAACCATAAGTTACCTCGTTTTCGGCTTTAACCCAAGCACCGGTTTCAGCCGATTTATCGTCTTCAAGCCAGCGATAGGGATCGCTTACTTTTGTGTCAAAATAAACATCGACAGTTTCACCTTTTTTAGTTTGTGGATATTGAATTTTATTCTGTCCAAATGAAATTCCTGCAGTTGTAATTGCCATTAGTAGAAATGTTTTTTTCATATTTAAGTTTGTCGGTTTTAACAAAAATAGCATTTTTTGTGAGAGTAGTAAAACATTAACCGCAAAGCACGCAAGGAGTTTTACGCAAAGTCCGCAAAGCAAATTAAAACTTCGCGAACTTTGCGCTTTTTCTTAGCGTCTTTGCGGTTAAATAAAGTCTATAAATTGAAATTAACGCCCAAAACAATGTTTCTTCCAATATTCGGAATTCCGTCTGTCTTTAATCTTGAAAGGTGCGCAATGTATCTTTTATCGAATAAATTGTTTCCGTTCAAGTTAATGTCAAAAGCTGTTTTTCCTAATTTCACAGTTCCTCCAAAACCAAGATTCACCAAAGTATAACCTTTTGAAGCCGTTTCAAAACCACTCACATTATCTTGATTAAAAGTCGAAGAAACGTTTAATGAAGCAAAACCTTCGCTCAGCCAGTTTTTGATATTGAACTCCGTTCTCAGTGTATTATTCCAGTTGTTTGCCGGAATTAAAGGCAAATAATCATCATTGTCTTTTTTGCCAGTTACGGTTTCAAAACTCGTTTCAAAATGCAGCCAGTCAAGCGGATGTGGATGAATGTGCAACCCAACTTCACCTCCAAATAATTTGGCATTATCCTGTACATAAGCAAAGACATCATTATTGTCTAAAATTTCTCCAGTTGGTGAAGTGTAAATGTAGTTATTAATGTGATTGTAGAAACCGTTGATGAAAAACTCAAAATGTGAATTTTTATATTCTAGATTTAAATCTGTTTGAACATTTTGCTCGGTTTTTAGATTGGCGTTTCCAATTTCGTAGCGATTTGTTCCCTCGTGAACACCGTTTGAAGTCAATTCGGCTAAGTTTGGTGCTCTAAATCCAGTTGCAACATTTAAGCGAAGCACCAAAGGTTCTGCTAATTTTGTTTTGTATCCAAGAGAAGCATTAAAACTGTCAAAAGAACGATCTAGAGCTTGAAAATATCCTTCTTCGCCTTCAATTCCGTGTGC
This sequence comes from Flavobacterium daemonense, assembly GCF_007341385.1. Classification (GTDB taxonomy): domain Bacteria; phylum Bacteroidota; class Bacteroidia; order Flavobacteriales; family Flavobacteriaceae; genus Flavobacterium; species Flavobacterium daemonense. The sequence continues at coordinate 53,839 of NZ_VJYD01000002.1, read as the reverse complement.
TATTGAATTAATATTTCTGTTGTCAAAACGCAAGCCGGCTTGAATAACGCTGCTGTTCCATTCGTAATTAGCAGTTCCAAAAACACCAAAATCATTTGTTGTGGCATCCGGAATCAAATATTCTTCTCCTGAATTTGCATTGGTCTGATGCATTCCCTGAACGCCTAAAATAGTTTCAATTTTTCCAAATTTTGGGAAATGATATTTCGCATTGTAATTGAAAGTATTCAGTTTCATGTGCAACGAAGCTTCGTTACTGTCTTCAAATTCGCTTCTGTCATTTGCGATGTAACCCAAATCAACGTCAAGTTTTGAGTTTTCAAAAAAGACAACATTGTTCAAACTCAATAAGTGATTGAAAATCCCTTGTCTCGGAAATTGCGTGTCTTTGCTTGACGATTGTTCTGCAATTCCGTCTTCCGGAATTCCAATATCTAGTTTGTTGTAATTGTATCTTAAAACACTTGAAAAAGTCGAATTGCTGTAACCAATTCCGGTCTTAAAATCGGTTTCATTATAACGAGAATTTGTGACGCGATCGCCACCTGAAATTTTGTAATCTGAATGTGTGTTGTAACTTCCTCTTGCCAGAAATTTCCAATTATCTGTAGAAGTTTTTAGTCCTATAGAAGAATTGCTTCCTTGTGTATTGGTGAAATATTTTTGGCTGAAATTTGCTTTGAAATCACCAGCGTCGGCGAATTTTTCTGGATTAAAATATAAAACACCGCCCAAAGCGTCAGAGCCATATAATAACGAAGCAGGTCCTTTAATAACTTCAACGCTTTCGATTCCGGCATCATTTAAACCTAAACCGTGTTCGTCTCCAAATTGTTGATTTTCGATACGAACGCCTTGTGAATACACTAAAACACGATTGCCGCTAAGTCCACGAATTACGGGTTTCCCTATCGAAGTTCCAGTTGAAATTTGTGCAACTCCGGGAATTGTCGCTAAACCTTCAATCAAAGTTGAGGTTCCTTTTTGCTGTAAAGTCTTGATGCTTTCGTGCTCAATTTTCATTACATTCTGCGACTGCAATTTATTAAATGGAGTAGAAACAACAACTTCATCCATTTCCATAATGGATTCTAAAAGTTTAATATTCAGTGTGTTTTCTTTTGCTAATTTGGCAATAGTTTGATTTTGATTGGCATATCCAACAAAATTAAACGCAAGACGCAGACTTCCGTTTGGCAGATTGTTCAACTCATATTTTCCGTTTGCGTCGGTGGTTGTTCCTTTATGTAATTCGGGCGCATATACAGAAACGCCTGGCATTGGCTGATTTTGATTGTCGGTTACAATTCCTGAAACCGAATTTTGAGCAGAAAGTATGCTCGAAAAACCCAAAACTAGGGCTAGTAAAAATTTTTTCATTTGGAAATGATGCTATAGTTAATTGATTTTTTTCTTTTAAATGAAAAAACAAAACAAAAAGTAAAGCATTCTGATCCTAATTGATTTAAATAGGATTAGGAAACTCAATGGAATTTGAATTTAAATTAAAAGAAATAAGATTTTTTTTCGAATGATCGAAATTTAAGAAACTATAGCTGCAGGCGGACCCCGAAGCAAATAAGCGCTTTCTGAAAATGAACTGATATTTTCTGAAAACGAAAAGAAATAAGGGATTTCTTTATAGAAATTGTGAAATTGAAAGGAGAAGATTTCAGCAACTGTATAACTTCCAAAAGCAAAATTACAAACATAACATAAGTCATAATTGTGGTGCTGGTGCGTTATTTCGCCACTTGGATCATTATAGGCATGATGACACTGCTTTTCTGAAAGCTGTTTTACAATATGCTCAAAACTGTGTATCGACTGAAACAATATTGTGAACAATATTGTCAGCGTCATTGAAACACTTAATATGAGCTGTTTTCTTTTCATCAAGAACAAAGGTATAAAAGCGGAATGAAAAAATGATTCATTTTTTGGGACTTATTGCAGTTTTATTGAAAAAAGTGCAACAAATGCTTTTATTCTTACAGAAAAAACGAATAATTGTTTTTAAACGGTCATCTTCAAACGGCATTATATTATATTTGTAAGTGAAATAAATGTCCTGCAAAAAACGTTAAAACTTGAAAACCTCATTAAAACCAAAATTCGATATGCGATTATTTTTTACTTGTTTGTTTTTTGTTTCGTTTCTGAATGTTTTTTCACAGGCAGAAGTGAAGCCTGAAATCAAACCGGTAATTAAAATCGATTCTTTATATCGTGAGGATCAGTTTTATTTTTCAGTAGCTTATAATCTTTTAGTAGATACTCCCGAAAAATTAAAACAGGATAAATTTTCTGCTGGACTTTCTGCTGGTTTTTTACGCGATATGCCAATAAACAAGAAGAGAACCGTTGCAATTGCTGCTGGTTTCGGATTGAGTTATCAGAACTTTTACCAGAATTTTACGGTTTCTGAAGACACGCAAGGAGCTCCAATTTATGGCGTAAATGATTATGGTGAATTTGTTTCAAACCGTTATAGACAATATTCTGTCGATCTTCCAATTGAATTTAGATGGCGAAATTCGACTTACGAAAGCACAAAATTCTGGAGAGTTTATGGTGGTGTAAAAATGAGTTATGTTTTCTCTACCAAATCGGTTTTAGACGACGGAGAAAACACATATAAAATAGTCAATAACCCCGATGTCAATAAATTTCAGTACGGAATTTATCTTGCCACAGGTTTCAATACTTGGAACGTTTTTGCTTATTATGGCTTAAATCCGTTATTCAATTCGGTTTCTACAATTTCTGGCGAAAAAGTAAACATGAAAGCAATGAACATTGGACTTATGTTCTATATTTTATAGCCACAAATAAATAAAAAGTATTTGCGGAAGCACGCCAATAAACAACCCTAATATAATTTCTCTTGACGTATGCGCTTTCATTTCCATGCGAGAAGATGCTACAATTCCGGTAAGCAAAATTAACAGCGCTGGCCAATATGGATTCTGCATTTGCAAATGAATATTTAAGCCAATTACAAAAATGGTGAATCCGCTTATTGCTGCTACATGGAGACTTGGCTTTAGCTTAAATAAAGTAGCAACCAAAGCTAAAATCGAGGTAAACAATGCACCTAGAAAAAAGAAATGAAGTTCAGGATAACGTGTAATTATGATACTTCTTTTTACCAGCAAAATATATAAAAAACATTGCAGCAACAAAGGAATTTTGCGTTGCGAAGTTTCGTGAACCATGATCGAATTTACGTGTCCAGTCGATTTCAGCAAAAGAAAAAACAAAACGGGAACTAAAATGGTAATAATCAGAATTTGAAATAAAACAAAATATTTTTCTTGATTGCTGAAAGCATCTTCTTTACAAAAAAGATAGAATAATGCAGCATACATCGAAATAAAAATTGGATGTAAAATATAAGAGAATAGTGGAAGTATTTTTTTCAAAACAGTGTAATTTGCGGTGTTGAACAAATATAAGGAAATAAAGTTTTTAGCCACGAAATGCGGAAATTTTCGGCAATTATTATTTGTTTTTTAGCCACAGATTAAAAAGATTTCCACAGATTAAAAATCATTTAAATTCTTTTAATCTGTGACTAAACTTCATAGGGACTAAAAATAAATTCGCGGAAATTAGTGTAATTGGTGGCATACCTTTCTTTGTAAACTAAAAATAAATTAGTGAAAATTTAGGAAGTTCGTGGCAAACCTTTTTTTAAATTTGACAAAAAGAAAATTGTAAATGAGCATAAATGTAAAAAGCCTTGTAGCGGTTCTTGATGCCGAATTGAAAGGTTCTAAAGAAGATAGTTTTATAGATCATATCTCAATCGACAGCCGTTCGCTGCAAAACGGATCTAAAACTTTGTTTTTTGCTTTGTCTGGTGTCAATAACGACGCTCATTTATATATTGCCGAACTTATTGAAAAAGGTGTTCAAAATTTTGTTGTTCAGTATATTCCTGAAAATGTTTTGGGCAAAGCCAATTTTCTAATCGTTGAAAACACATTGAATGCTTTACAGCAATTCGCGGCTTATTATCGAAATTTATTTGATTTTCCGGTAATTGGATTAACCGGAAGCAACGGAAAAACAATTGTAAAAGAATGGCTCAATTTCTTATTAAGCCCCGATTATAATATTATCAGAAGTCCAAAAAGCTACAATTCACAAGTTGGTGTACCGCTTTCGGTTATTTCGATAAACGAAAAACATAATTTGGGCATTTTTGAAGCCGGCATTTCTACCGTTGATGAAATGGAAAAGCTGGAAAAAATCATCAAACCCAATATTGGTGTTTTAACCAGCATTGGTTCTGCACATGATGAAGGCTTTGAAAATTTGGAACAAAAAATCAACGAAAAATTATTGCTTTTTAAAAATGCATCCGTCATTATTTATCAAAAAGAGGAATTGGTGGATCGAAGTCTTGAAGTATTTTCGAGTGAATATCCATTAAAAGAAAGAAAACTTTTTTCGTGGAGTTTTACAGATAAAAATGCTGATGTTTTTATTCTGAAAAAAGAAATCAAAAACGAAATCACGACTATTCAATACCAATATAAAAACGAAATTTTCGATTTAGAAATTCCGTTTAGCGATTCGGCTTCAATCGAAAATGTAGTTTCTTGTTTGTTGGTTTTGCTTTATTTTAAATACGATTCTAAAACCATTCAAAATCGTGTGCAAATGCTGTATCCGGTGCAAATGCGCTTGGAAGTCAAAAACGGAATTAACAATTGCAGCATAATTGACGATAGTTACAGTTCCGATTTTCAATCGCTTAAAATTGCTTTGGATTTTTTAGAAAGCCAGCAAAAAAAGAATGCCACAAAAACAGTAATCCTTTCTGATATTTTTCAAAGCGGTTTTTCTAATGAAGAATTGTATTCGAAAGTTTCTCAGCTTATTTCTGATAATAAAATAAATCGTGTAATTGGCATTGGTCCAACGATTTCTTCTTTTAAAGACAAGTTTTCGAATTGTATTACGTTTCCAGATACGACCTCGTTTATAGCTGCATTTGAAAGCTTGAATTTCAACAACGAAACGATATTGATCAAGGGCGCAAGATCTTTTCAGTTTGAGGAAATCGTGTCGCTGCTTGAGGAAAAAACGCATGAAACCGTTTTAGAAATAAACTTAGATTCTATAAGTCATAATTTGAATTACTATAAATCGAAATTGGCTGATGACGTCAAAATCATGGTAATGGTAAAAGCTTTTGGCTACGGAAATGGAGGTTTGGAAATTGCAAAACTTCTGGAACATCATAAAGTAGATTATTTAGGTGTGGCTTTCGCCGATGAGGGAATTTCCCTGAAAAACGGCGGAATCAAATTGCCAATTATGGTTTTGAATCCAGAATCGACAAGTTTTCCTTCTATAATTCAGTACAAATTAGAACCTGAAATTTACAGCTTAAAAGGTCTAAATGCCTTTTTGAAAATTGCAAAAGAAAAAAATCTAAAAGATTTTCCAATTCATATTAAAGTAGATACGGGAATGCATCGTTTAGGTTTTGAAGAAAACACAATTGATGAATTAATTGAGACTTTAAAAAACAATTCAAGCGTTCGCGTTCAAAGTATTTTATCGCATTTGGCAACAAGCGATGATCCGAAACATTTTGATTTTGTGGAAAAACAAATCAATTTATTTGAGAAATTGTCTTCAAAATTAATGTCGGAATTGAAGATAAATCCAATTCGTCATATTTTGAATACATCGGGAATCAGTAATTTTCCGAATGCACAATATAATATGGTTCGCTTAGGAATTGGTTTGTATGGTGTTTCAAATGATCCATTGGAACAAAAATATTTGGAGAATGTTGGAACGTTGAAATCAATTATTTCACAGATTCGATCGATTCCAAGTGGTGACAGCGTTGGCTACGGACGTCGTTTTATGGCCGAAAAAGAAACAAAAATTGCCACAATTCCAATCGGTTATGCAGACGGAATTTCGAGATTATGGGGAAATGAAGTTGGTTTTGTAACCATCAAAAATCAGAAAGCCAAAATCGTAGGAAGTGTTTGCATGGACATGCTGATGGTTGATGTAAGTCATTTAGATTGCAAAGAAGGCGATTCGGTGATTATTTTTGGCGAAAGCCCAACGGTAATTGAAATGGCCGAAGCTTTAAAAACGATTCCGTATGAGATTATGACTAGTATTTCGCAACGCGTCAAGCGGGTATTTTTCAGATAATTTTAAGAACTTTCAAGAAAATTGCGTATTTTCGGGATAATTAATCGTAACTAAAATAAAATAATTATGGGATTTTTTTCAGAATTTAAGGAATTTGCGATGAAAGGCAACGTAGTCGATCTGGCTGTCGGAGTTATCATTGGAGCGGCTTTTGGTAAAATTGTAAGCTCATTTATCGAGAATGTCATTACACCATTATTATTGAAACCGGCTTTAGATGCTGCGCATTTGTCGACGATCGAAGAATTGACAGCTTTTGGAGGTGTTAAATACGGATTGTTCTTATCGGCTGTTTTAAACTTTATAATTGTTGCTTTTGTTTTATTCTTGATAATCAAAGGAATTAATACTCTTAAAAAGAAAGACGAAGCTCCAGCAGCGCCTGCAGGACCAACTCAGGAAGAATTGCTTACTCAAATTAGAGATTTATTAAAAAATAAATAAAAATATAATACCGCTACACTAAGTCTAACTTAACCGCCTTCTAAAGAGGCGGTTTTTTTACAAAATGTTTATTTTATAACATTTTGTTATTTTTTGTGATGTGCCTTGCGGAGACTTTTATTATACTTATTTTTGCAGAACAAATTTGATTATAGAATTATTTAAAAATATAAAAATGAGAATTGCAGTTGTAGGTGCTACCGGAATGGTTGGCGAAGTAATGCTTAAAGTTTTAGCGGAAAGAAATTTTCCAGTTACAGAATTGATTCCTGTTGCATCTGAAAGATCAGTAGGAAAAGAAATTGAATATAAAGGAACAAAATATAAAGTTGTTGGTTTACAAACTGCAGTTGACATGAAAGCTGACATCGCTGTTTTCTCTGCTGGAGGTGATACTTCATTAGAGTGGGCTCCAAAATTTGCAGCTGCTGGAACAACTGTTATCGACAACTCATCTGCATGGAGAATGGACCCGACTAAAAAATTAGTGGTTCCAGAAATCAACGCTTCTGTTTTGACTAAAGAAGATAAAATTATTGCAAACCCAAACTGTTCTACTATTCAAATGGTAATGGCTTTGGCACCTTTGCATGCAAAATACAACATTAAAAGAATTATTGTTTCTACGTACCAATCAATAACTGGAACTGGTGTGAAAGCGGTTAGACAATTAGAGAATGAGTATGCTGGAATTCAAGGAGATATGGCTTACAAATATCCAATTCATAGAAATGCAATTCCACATTGCGATAGTTTTGAAGACAACGGATACACTAAAGAAGAAATGAAATTAGTTCGCGAAACTCAAAAAATTCTTGGAGACAATACGATCAGAGTTACTGCAACTGCTGTTCGTGTACCAGTTGTTGGCGGACACAGCGAAGCAGTAAATGTCGAGTTTACAAATGATTTTGATGTAAATGAAGTTCGCGAAATTTTACACCATACTGATGGTGTAACGGTACAAGATAATTTAGACACATTCACTTACCCAATGCCATTATATGCTGAAGGTAAAAATGATGTTTTTGTTGGAAGAATCCGTCGTGACGAAAGCCAGCCAAACACATTAAATATGTGGATCGTTGCTGATAACTTAAGAAAAGGTGCAGCAACAAACACAATCCAAATTGCTGAATATTTGATTCAAGCTGGATTGGTATAAATTTGAGAGATTAAAGAAAATTGTTATAAAGAAAAAGCCGTAATTGCAGTAATGCAGTTACGGCTTTTTTGATTTATCTCCGTAAAGAAAACCCGACAGGTTTTTAAAACCTGTCGGGTTTAACTCATAAAACAAAAAAGGCGAGAACCAAAATTCTCGCCTTTTACTATTTTTTAATATTCAGGGGCTAGTTCTAATTCTAAGCCTTCTAATTCTTCAGTAATAGGGATCTGACAACCTAAGCGGCTATTAGATTTAACATAAAATGCTTCCGAAAGCATGGCTTCTTCTTCGTCTCCCATTTCTGGCAATGCAACATCATTTAGAACATAACACTGGCAGGAAGCGCACATTGCCATTCCTCCGCAGGTTCCTTCAACAGGAAGTTCGTATGCTTTGCATAACTCCATTATATTCATTGCCATATCAGTTGGAGCCTGTAATTCGTGTATAACTCCTTCTCGATCTTTAATCTTAATTAATACATCCATTTTTATTGTTTGGAATTTTAAGGTCAGGATTTTATAAGGTGAAAAAATCCTATGTTTATTTTAACTTGGTTTTAGGCTAAATGCGTATTCTTTTTGACCATTTTCTTTAAGATGCATTTTTACACCCAGCATATTGCCACTTTTTTCAAGCAGTGTAACAATAGCAATTACAGAATAATAATCTTTATCACCTTGAAAGATCAATGTTCCTTCATAAGTTGAATTTACAACTCCTTGCTTGTCTGTGGTAACAGAAACTTTTCTTGGATGTGAAAATTCAGCTGTGCTGTACGTTGATTTGTTTGAAAACTTTGCTTTTCCTTCAGCAAAATCATATAAAAAATCGTAATTGCCAATTCTCAAACTACCTTCTTCACTGCTTGCATTGGTGTTAAATACAATTTGCCCTGAAAATTTAAAATCCGACCATTCTTCAGCTTCACTTACCCAAGCCTTGTCCACAATTAGAGTTTGTGTTTGCTGCGCATAATTTACAGATACAAAAAACAACAATAAAAATAAAGTGTAATAGTGTTTCATAAATTTTAAGATTTAGGGTTATTTTACAAATTTAAGTTAAAAAAGTAAAAATAACGCAACTAAAACTCTTAAATCTTTATGTTGTTTTTTGCTAAATCTGTAATATTTTGATTGGTTTTGATTGTTTTCAGTAAAAAAACCAAGAAAAAGTTTCAAAAGAAATATTATTCTTGTTAATAATACAAAACCGCAAAGGCTTCAAACAAAAAGAGTTGTTACATGATATTTACCACAGTTTCAATTTGTGGTGCATACTTTTTGATAGTAGTTTCAACTCCTGCTTTTAAGGTCATTTGATTCACGCTGCAGCTAATGCAAGCGCCTTCAAGACGAACTTTTACATGCTTGTCTTCATCAATCGAAATTAGCGTGATATCGCCACCATCAGATTTTAAGAATGGCCTTATTTCGTCTAAAGCTAATAAAACGTTATTTGTTAATTCTTCTGTTGTCATAATATTAATGTGTCAATTAGAGAATGTGTCAATTAGAAAATTTAATTCATTATCTAATTGGCACATTGTCTCATTATCTAATTATTTTTTCACTGCAGAACATCCTGCCATTGTTGTAATCTTGATGGCTTCTGTTGCAGGAAGGTTTTCGTTTCTGTTTACAGTTTCTTGTACAACATTTCGAGTGATTTCTTCAAAAACAGTTTCAATAACTGAAGCTGTTTGTAAAGCTGCTGGACGACCGTAATCTCCTGCTTCGCGAATAGACTGTACAATTGGAACTTCACCTAAAAATGGTACATCTAAATCTGCAGCAAGGTTTTTTGCACCTTCTTGACCAAAGATATAATATTTGTTTTCTGGCAATTCTTCAGGTGTAAAGTAAGCCATATTTTCAATAATTCCTAAAACTGGAACGTTGATATTGTCCTGCATGAACATTGCAACTCCTTTTTTAGCGTCAGCAAGAGCGACTGCCTGTGGTGTACTTACTACAACAGCTCCTGTAATAGGAAGCGACTGCATAATTGAAAGGTGAATATCTCCTGTTCCTGGAGGCAAATCTAGAAGCATGAAATCCAATTCTCCCCAATCAGCATCAAAAATCATTTGGTTTAATGCTTTTGCGGCCATCGGACCTCTCCAGATTACAGCTTGGCTAGGCGCTGTAAAAAAACCGATAGAAAGTATTTTGATTTCATAGCTTTCAATAGGTTTCATTTTTGATTTTCCGTCAACGGTGATCGAAATTGGTTTTTCGTTTTCAACATCAAACATAATCGGCATTGAAGGACCGTAGATATCAGCATCTAAAATCCCAACTTTAAAGCCCATTTTTGCTAATGTCACAGCAAGATTTGCAGTAACAGTAGATTTACCAACTCCTCCTTTTCCAGAAGCAACGGCAATAATATTTTTGATTCCAGGAATTGCTTTTCCTTTTATTTCATTAGGATTTTCCTTAGCCTCAACTTTGATGTTTACTTTCACTTTAGCATCTGGCGAAATCAAATCGTGGATTGTTTTTTTGATATCGTCTTCCGCTCTTTTTTTGATGTGCATTGCAGGTGTGTGCAGTACTAAATCGACTACAACTTCATCACCAAATGTAATAACGTTGGCAACAGCACCGCTTTCAACCATATTTTTTCCTTCTCCTGCTATAGTAATGGTTTCTAAAGCTTTAAGAATTTCTTTTCTGTCTAATTTCATTTTTAATGTAGGTGTTTTCTAATGACGAAACTTGTTTAAGCATTATGTTTATTTAAACTTGTTTCAGACTGCAAAGATAACAGATTAAGTTCGGATTCTTACTTTTTTTGAATCGTATTTATTGATATCGAAATTATTCAAAATGATATAGTTGTATTTTTTCGAAACGATTTTAAAAAGTGAAACAGACAAAAATAAATTTTAAATGAAAAAGATAAAAATTTAAGACGAAAAAAGACAAAAAGAAACCCGCCAAGATTCTGATTTGGCGGGTTTCCTAAAAAAAATGGTCTACAAGTTATTCGTATTTTAGATATTTCAAAACATCTATTTTAGTTACTTGATATGCTTTTGTCAAGACAATCAGCAACGTAAGGATCAATAATGAAACTAAGGCGATTGAAAATGGCAATGTCGAAATGTTTATTCTGAATGCGTAATCTTCAAGCCATTTTTGTAATAAAATATAAGCTGGAACGATTCCTATTCCAAATCCAAGCAAACAGAACAAGACATATTGTTTTGATAATTCTTTCAACAAAATATCAGTTTCTGCGCCTAGCGTTTTTCTAATTGCAATTTCTTTCAATCTTCTCTCCATCGAAAATGATGCCAAAGCGAATAATCCGAACACAGCAATTATAATTACAACCAAATTTAAAATGAAAAATAGGTTTTTTTGCTTAATTTGTTCTTGATAAGTTCTTGCAAATCCTTTGTTAACAAATTCATATTCAAAAGGATAATCAGGGTTTACATTTTTTGCCCAGAACGATTTCAATTTTTCTAACGTTTCTGTTAAATTATTCGGCGATACTTTTACAAAAACATTATTGAAGTTGTTCCAACCTAATGTTTTGATGTTTATAAAAACCATTGGAGGTACTTTATTCTGCAAACCTGTGATGTGAAAATCTTTTACAACTCCCACGATTTTAAATTTCAAATTATCACCTCCCGTGCTCCAGCCCGAGGTAATAATAGTATTTATCGGATTTTTTAATTTCAGTGTTTTTGCAAGCGTTTCGTTTATCAGCATGCTGCTAACGCTATCTGAAGCAAATTTTGGCGACAAGCTTCGTCCTTCAACAATTTTGATTTTCATCATTTCAAGGAAACCAAAATCCATTTCAACATTTCGTGGCTGTACAAAAATACCATTGTGTGTAAAACCTGAACTTGAATTTGTGCTTCCGCCAAAACTTCCTGCAAAAGTAGAAACATCCAGCACTCCTGATATTTTTTTGATTTGCTGTTTATCGGCTTCATATAGCGGGATTCGATTATCCCTGTCTGGTTTGTTGTATGGAATTGAAATCACTTGATCACCGCTGAAACCAAGATCTTTATTCATCATATAATTTACCTGCGAATTGACAATCAAAGCGCCAATGATAAAAAACGCTGCAATTCCGAATTGAAAGATAAGCATCGAATTACGAATCCAGATACCGCTTTTGCTTCTCGAAAAATTACCTTTTAATACTTTTAAAGTCTCGAAATTTGAGATGTAAATGGCTGGGAAAATACCTGCAAGAATGATTACTAATCCAAAAATCATAATGAGTTGCAGGTAAAATTCACTCCCATTCATGGTTAATGTCTTTTTCAAAAATGTATTATAATACGGCAACGAAAGCTCTACTATTGCAAGTGCAAACACAATCGCAAGTACAACAATTATGGCTGTTTCAAATATAAATTGAGTGACAATTTGGTTTTTGGTAGCGCCCACAATTTTGCGTACGCCAACTTCTTTTGCGCGTTTAATAGCCGATGCAGTTGCTAAATTGATATAGTTTACTAATGATAAAACTAAAATCAAAATAGACAGACCAGCCATAATATAAAGCAGTTTTAAATTTCCTACGCCTTCAGGAAAATTTTGTCCTGCCGAACTTTTTGTTCCATGCAAACGAGACATTTGCAATTGATCTAAAATAACAGTGATGTCGCCGTTTTCTTTTACATATTGTTCAACTGTCTGGCCGTTTGCTTTGGCATCTTTTACAGTTCGGTTCACAAAATTTACATTTTGCATTTTCTTTAAAACGGCAACAGGATCAGCATCCTTTTTTATTTTTACAAGCAAGCCGTAATTGAAATTTCCCCAGCTGTTTATGTCGCGTTCTTTTTTTACACCGCTAAAAACATAATTTGGTTCAATTGATGAAGGCGAAGTTATGCGATAAACAGCTTTAACAGTATATGTTTTGGTATTGTATGCGATCGCTTTTCCAATTGGATTTTCATCTTTGAAAATCAATTTTGCTTGTTCTTCCGAAATGGCAACACTGTTTTTTTCTTTTAAAATATTAGTTTTTGCACCTTTCAGAATTTCGAAAGGAAAAAAATCAAAGAAATTTTCATCACTTACGGTAATTTTTTTAGCCATTAATTTCTGGCCTTGAGATTTGATGATATCTTCGTCATACCAAGTATTAAAGAAACAAACAGATTCAATTTCAGAAATTGTCGCTTTACAAGTTTCTCCAAACGGAATAGAGTTTGATCCCCAAGTATCACCTGTTTGACCAATTTTATTCAGAACCATATAAGCGTTTTCCTTATTTGGATTCCATTGATCGTATGAATGTTCGTTGTTCCAATATAAAATCGCAAAGATTACGCTGGCAATCCCAATGCTTAACCCTAAAACATTTAAAAGCGAAAAAAGTTTGCTCTGCTTTAAATGATAAATAAATATTTTAAACCAGTTAGAAATCATGGTATTTGTGTTTTGTAGTTATTGAGGTTTTTAAACCCGATTAGTTTTTAAATCAAAGCCCATATTTTGCAGACGAATTCTACCAGAATTACGATTGCTGCTACGATAAATTTTACCATCTTTTCTTTATTTAGCGTCCATAAAAACATCTACATTTCTCTGGTTTAATTTTTCAGAGAATATCACACCGTCTTTCATATGAATGGTTCTTTGTGAGAACGAAGCATCATAATCAGAGTGGGTTACCATCAAAATTGTTGCGCCTTTTGCGTGCAGATCGGTTAAAAGTTCCATTACTTCATTACCGTTTTTACTGTCTAAGTTTCCTGTTGGCTCATCGGCAAGAATTATTTTCGGGTCATTTACAAGAGCTCTTGCAACGGCAACTCTTTGTTGCTGACCTCCAGAAAGTTGTTGCGGAAAATGTTTCAAACGATGTGAGATATTCAATTTCTCAGCAATAGCTTCAATTTTTTGTTTTCTTTCAGATGCTTTTACGTTATTGTACAACAAAGGCAGTTCAATATTATCATATACAGAAAGCTCGTCGATCAAGTTGAAATTCTGAAAAATGAATCCGATATTTTCCTTGCGAACCTGCGCTCTTCCTTTTTCTTTAAGGCCAATCATTTCTTGATCCAATAATTTATAACTTCCATCATTAGCGCTGTCTAAAAGCCCAATGATATTTAATAAAGTCGATTTTCCACAACCAGACGGCCCCATGATAGTTAAAAAGTCACCTTTTTTAATTTCTAAAGAAATTCCGCTCAATGCTGATGTTTCTACTTCTTCTGTTCTAAAAACTTTGGTTAAATTTTGAATTGTTATCATTTTTGTAAAGGTGTTAAATGTTGTTGATTACGTTTTTTGATTGATGATTGAAACTTTTATAATTGTGAATTATGAATTGTAAATTGAAAAACTTTAAACTGTGACTGAAAACTGACTACTAAATGCCTGATCACTGATCACTATTAATAGAAAGTTCCTCAATGTCCTTATAGTCTGAATACGATGAAGTAACCACAGATTCGCCTTCTTTTAAGCCTTCAAGAACTTCAAAGTATGAAGGATTTTCTCTTCCTAATTTTATATTTCTTCTTTCAGCTTTATTTCCTTTTACTACAAAAATCCATTTCCCTGCAGTTTCTTGGCTAAAGCTTCCTTTTGGCAGCACTAAAATTTTGTTTCTTTCTGATAAAATCAATTTCACGCCAAAGCTAAGTCCGTCTTGCAGTACAATATTTTCTTTAGATGTAAAAGCCAATTCTACTGTAAAGTGTCCGCTTTTTACTTCTGGAATTACTTTCGTTACAAGAACTTCAAGTGTTTTTCCTTTAAATTCTACTTGACCTTTTAAGCCCTCGCGAACTTTTTCCAAATAAAATTCGTCAACATCGGCAGCAAGTTTGTAACCGCGTTTTGAATCGATTTTTCCAATGCTTTGACCAGCTTGAAAATTTTGCCCTAACACAGCTTCAAAAGAAGTTAATCGGCCAGATTCTGGGGCAGTTATCAAGAAATTCTTTTTGTTGTTTCTCAAAATATCCAAACTTTTTTCCATTGTCTGGATAGAACGATTGATTTGTGAAATCTGAATTTGATTGGTTTGTTTTTCTTTCTGAATACTTTGCTGAATCGTTCTTTTTCGTTCTTCCTGAAAACGCAAGCTTTCTTTAAAAGTATTCCAGTCGTTTTTCGAAATCACTTCTTTTTCATACAATTTGGCATTCATGTCGTACAATCTTTTGGCGTCGTTGTAATCGTGTTCGATCAAAACCAAATCTTTGTTTAAATTCAATTCTTGATTTCTGATGTTCAGTTTTCCTGTGTTTAAATTGTTGATTTGCTCAATAATAGCCGTTTCCTGAGTCAAGTAATTCAGTTCGGTATTTGGGTTGTAAAGTCTTGCAAGCGATTGGCCTTTTGTTACCATTGCTCCGTTTTCAACAAAAATCTCTTTTACAGATCCGCCTTCGGTAACGTTTACAAGCATTACGTTCAAAGGTTCAACTTTTGCCTGAAAAACCACAAAATCTTCAAAAAAAGCTTTCTCGACTTTTTGAACAGAAAGTTCTTCAGCTTTTACATTTAAACTTCTTTTGGTATTAAACGAAAAAAAGACAATTGTGGCCAAAACTAAAAAAACTCCAATTACTATTGTGAGATATCTAAATTTTCTATTTTTACGAGGAATAACGGTGTCCATTTTTTAAATAATTTACTGATTACCAATAGGTAAATACTGTGCCACAAAATTTATAATTTGTAAAGCATTGATTTTAAAGAAGCTTTTTAAAACAACCAAATCAAAGAGTGTTCGATAATGAACAGTTGACCGTTCAAAATCGGACAAAAAAATAAAGCATGAGAAAAAAACAAGCCCAAATATTAATTGTTGACGATCAAGAAGAAATTCTTTTTTCGGCAAAAATGATTCTCAAAAAGCATTTTGAAACGATTATTACTGAAAATAGTCCGAAAAAAATCATTGCGGCTTTAACCGAAAATGACATCAATGTTGTTTTATTAGACATGAATTACCGAATTGGGTTTGAAGATGGGCGCGAAGGAATTCATTGGCTGAAAGAAATCAAAACACTTTCGCCAAATACAATTGTGATTTTGATGACCGCTTTTGGAAAAATTGACACTGCTGTTGAAGGGATAAAAATCGGTGCTTTTGATTATGTTCTAAAACCTTGGAACAACGAAAAACTCCTTGAAACAATTGATAAGGCTGTCGCCGAAAGTCGAAAAAACAATAAAAAACCAGTTGTTGAAAAGACAGAAAAACGATATTTTACCGGAACTTCTCAAAAAATAAAACAAGCCTATTCAATTGCTGAAAAAGTAGCAAGAACCGATGCGAATGTTTTGATTTTAGGTGAAAACGGAACCGGGAAATATGTTTTTGCTGAGTTTATTCATCAGAATTCTGAACGAAAAAACGAACCGTTTGTACATGTTGATTTGGGTTCTTTGAGTGATAATTTATTCGAAAGTGAACTTTTTGGATATGCAAAAGGAGCATTTACAGATGCAAAAATAGATACGCCGGGAAGATTTGAATTGGCTCAAAACGGTACTATTTTTTTGGACGAAATTGGAAATATTCCACTTCATCTGCAATCTAAATTGCTGCACGTTTTACAGACAAAAACAGTGACGCGCTTGGGCGAAAGCAAAGCAAGACCTTTAAATGTCCGAATTATTTCAGCTACAAATAATGATATTAAAGCTGAAGTGAAAAATAAGATTTTCAGAGAAGATTTGTTGTACCGAATCAATACCATGGAAATCAATTTGCCGCCTTTGCGCGAACGAAAAGAAGATATTGTGCCAATGGCGCATTTTGTTCTGGATCAGATTGCTGAAAAATATAATCAAGACAATTGGCGTTTTGAAGAAAATGTGGCTTCTTATCTAGAAAAATATCCGTGGAAGGGAAATGTTCGTGAAATGGAGAATAAGATTGAGCGCGCGCTAATTTTGGCGGACAACAATACAATTTCAGTTCATGATTTAGATATTTTAGATTTTGAGGAAATTCAGGAAAATGACGAAAATCCATTATCTGAATTGGAAAAAACAGCAATCGAAAAAGCACTTTTCAAACATCACGGAAATATCTCAAAAACCGCGGAAGAATTAGGATTATCAAGAGCTGCACTGTATAGAAGAATTGAAAAATACGATCTAAAAAATTAAAGTAAAAGCGTTAATTTAACCGCAAAGTACGCAAAGTATTTTTTTTGTAGTGTTTGTAATTGCTTTATTAAGTTCGCAAAGCTATATGTAGCGTTCCTTGCGTAAAATCCTTGCGACCTTTGCGGTTAGATTTTCATCAGCATAAAAAAAAATAAATACAATGAAAAACTGGAAATTTTATAACGCTTTGTTTGTGAGAGTTTTGTTTGTAATGATACTCTTTTTTTTCTGCGTTTTTCTGATTTATAAAACGTTTTATTATAATGCGCTTTTGGTTGGCATTTTTGTTTTGATAATGCTTGCCGAAATGTATTTTTTTGTAAAAAATCAACTGCTGTTTTATGACAAAACAGTGCTTTCGATTCTTCAGAATGATTTCACAACCAATTTCCCTGAAGAGAATAGAAAAGACAATTTTGAAAGTTTGTACCTTTTGTATGAAACGCTGAAAGTACAACAACAGGAGCAAATTTCGAAAGAATTGATTTACCGTTCTCTTTTAAATAATATTGAAAGTGCGGCTTTGATTTTGGAAAAAGAAAATGAAGATTGGAATGTTTTTTTGATGAACGATTGTTTTTCAGATCTTTTTAAAGTGCCTAAAGTAAGTCATTGGAAATACCTTAAAAATTACCTTCCATCACTTTGTTTTGAAATTGAAAAAACAGATTTCAGCGAACTTAAATCGGCTATTTCTATAAAAATCGAAGAGCAGGATTTGCAGACGTTTATGCTCCAAACTTCGCGAACGCAGAGTTATAACAAAGAATATTTTATTATTTTATTGGATAGTATTCAGCGAGTTATTGAGAAAAAAGAAAAAGAAGCTTGGATTAATTTGATGAAAATTATTTCACACGAATTAATGAATTCTTTGACGCCAATTCGTGCGCTTTCGCAGAATTTACTTCACATTGTCGACCAGGAAAATTTGGAAGAAGATGACTTTGACGACATTAAAAGCAGTATTTCGACCATTATAAACCGAAGCGACCACTTGCAGGTTTTTGTTGAGAATTACCGTAAACTTGCCATGTTGCCAACGCCAACAAAACAAATGACGCCAATAAATGCGCTTTTTGAGGATTGTCTCCGCATCATGAGTCCCATCTTGAAAGCTGAAAATATTGAATTAATTAATGAAATTCACAGTTCGCGTTCCATCTTAATTGATAAAAACCAGATGGAACAAGTGATTATAAATTTGATTACAAACAGTATTCATGCCTTGAAAGAAAGGGAAGAAAAGAAAATGTATGTTTCTAGTTACACAGAAAATAATCGTTTTTTCATTTCGATTTCGGATAACGGAAAAGGAATTGCGCCGGAAATTCAAGATAAAGTTTTCCTTCCATTTTTCACCACCAGAAAAGATGGCGCCGGAATTGGTTTAACGCTTTCTAAAAACATCATCGAAGCACACGGCGGTTACTTAAGCTATCAAACCGATGAAGATAAAACGAGTTTTGTGATTTGCCTGATTTAAAAAATGAACCATATAAGTTATATAAGTTCATTTTAAATTTTTGTACTGCGTGACTGTGTGATTTAATCTCGCAAAGTCGCGAAGTCGCAAAGTCTTTTCTTTAAAGTTTTCTTTGCGACTTCGCGACTTTGCGAGAGATTTATGCGCAACACATAAAATGAACTTATATCACTTATATGGTTTAAAAATCAACTTCCGGTTCCCAAAAATGTTTTTCGAAATCAACAATTTGATTATCGACAACTTTCACACCTTCGTTTTCTAAAAGTTGCTGCATTAAATTTGTTCCGTCAAAATGATGTTTTCCTGTCAAAAGTCCTTTTCGGTTAACGACTCTGTGTGCGGGAACATCATCCATATTATGACAGGCGTTCATCGCCCAGCCGACCATTCGGGCAGAACGAGCTGTTCCTAAAGCTTTTGCAATTGCGCCATAAGAAGTTACTCTTCCGTACGGAATTTGTCTAGCGATCGCATAAACTCTTTCGAAAAAATTTTCTTCAGCCATGATTTTGTTTTTTTTGTTTCACGCAGATATTGCAGATTTAAGCAGATAAATTAAATAAGAAAATCTATTTAAATCGGCTGAATCTGCATGAAATATTATATGCAAATACTTTTATCCGAAATAATAATTCAAAATATTAAAAAGCGTCGCGACAGCAACTAAACCGGTAATGCTTCCAATAATCGTATTCATGTTGCGCATGAAATAATCGGTTTTCTTTTCGATTCGTCCAAAGAAAGCGATATAACTGTACAGAATTCCAAAAGCTCCAAGAACAGAGCCTAATACAAATGTTAGAATAACAGTGTTTTCAAATGCAAAAAGATTGTACGAAGCCAATGTCACACTTACGACAACATAATATGGAATCGGAAAAAAATTCAATCCAGATAACAGCATTCCGAGAAAGAAACGGCTTTTTTTGCTGCTCTGTTTAATTTTTGTCTTTTTCTTTGTTTTTGGATCTTTGGCAATAAACAAAAAATAAATGGTTAAAATCGAAAAAATTACAAAGCCAACTTCACGCAATAAGGTAATAACATCTGGCCGATTGTCTATAACACGAGCAAACAATACTGCGATATAAACCTGAAAAAAAATAACTAAAACAGCGCCAAGTACAAATGATAAAGCATTTTTTTTTCCTTCTTTCAATTTTATTTTTGCAGCCGTCATATTGAGTAATCCCGGTGGAATTGTCCCAATAGCAGCAGCAATAAAGCCCGAAAGTAATGGAGTAAATAATGCCATTCAGTTGCTGGATCAGTTAGAATATTTGTTTTTTTGAAATTAAATTAGTCTTTAATTTTAAAACGAATATACGTAATTGCCTTGTTAATTTCTAAATATTGTTTTTCGTAAAATGTCTGAATTGAAGTCACAACTTCAGGACTTCCTTCATTTTTATAAACGTTATGATTGGCGTAAAGCACTTCGTGTCCTTCTCCATGCAATAAGCCAAGTGTATAACCGTGCATGAATTCGCTGTCGGTTTTTAAGTTTACGACACCGTCTTTTTTAAGGATTTTTTTATACAATTGAAGAAACTCAGAATTGGTCATTCTGTGTTTTGTTCTTTTATATTTGATCTGCGGATCTGGGAAAGTAATCCAGATTTCATCTACTTCGCCTTCAGCAAAAATATGATTGATCAATTCGATTTGAGTACGAACAAAAGCCACATTATGAAGTCCATTTTCAACAGCAGTTTTAGCACCGCGCCAGAAACGAGCTCCTTTAATATCAATTCCGATAAAATTTTTGTTTGGGTATTTTTCAGCTAATCCAACAGAATATTCTCCTTTTCCACATCCTAATTCCAAAACTAATGGATTGTCATTTTTAAAGAAATCAGAATTCCATTTTCCTTTTAAAGGCATTAAATCGCCTACAACTTCTTCTCTGGTTGGCTGAAAAACGTTTTGAAATGTTTCGTTTTCTCTGAATCTCTTAAGTTTATTTTTACTTCCCACTTTTACAAAAATTTTCCGCAAAATTAAGGAATATAAACGAATGAAAATAGCGGAATTAGGTTTAAAAGTTTTCCGCCACGAATTTCACAAATTTTCACGAATTTTTTTTTCGTTCAAACCGCATAAATTAATTCGTGAAAATTTGTGAAATTCGTGGCAACTTTTATTTTTTAACCGTAATGAGGTTCTGTAATTGCTTTCGTCTTGGGGTCAAGTGTTTCGTCGTGTTGCGATAAATCAAGTCCAATATGTTCTGATTCTTCAGAAACTCTCAGCGGAATAATAAAATTGGTCACTTTGAATAAGAAATAAGCTCCGAAGAAAGTAAAAATTGAAACCAAAACCAACGCCATCATATGGTGTCCGAATACGTTCCATCCGCCGTGAAGCAAGCTTGCATCTTCGCCATGAGCGAAAATGGCAGTTAAAATCATTCCCATAATTCCTCCAACACCGTGACAAGCGAAAACGTCAAGCGTATCGTCGAATTTTTTTGAGTATTTGCAATTTACTGCAGTGTTTGAAACCAAAGCTGTCACAAAACCGAAAAACATACTTTCTGGAACAGAAACGAAACCAGCAGCTGGAGTAATGGCTACAAGACCAACTACAGCGCCAATACAGGCACCAAGTGCGGAGACTTTTCGGCCATTCATTCGGTCAAAGAAAATCCAAGTCAGCATGGCTGCAGCCGATGAAGTTGTAGTAGTTGCAAAAGCCATAGCGGCAGTTCCGTTTGCAGCAAGTGCAGATCCGGCATTGAATCCGAACCAGCCAAACCAAAGCATTCCAGTTCCTAGTAATACAAACGGAATATTAGTTGGAATATGCTGGCTATTTTTTCTTTTTCCTAAAACAATAACTCCGGCCAAAGCGGCAAAACCAGAACTCATATGCACTACAGTTCCTCCTGCGAAATCTTTAACTCCAAAATAGCTTCCTAAAATACCTGTTGGATACCAAACGGCGTGGCATAAAGGAGCGTATATAAAAAGAGTAAATAAACTAATGAAAATTAAATAAGAGATAAAACGAACACGTTCTGCAAATGAACCTGTAATAATTGCCGGAGCGATAATGGCAAATTTCATTTGGAACAAAGCAAAAAGCATAAACGGGATTGTGCTCGCCAATTGTTTATGAGGCAATACACCAACATAATCCATAAAAGCAAAAGTAGTTGGATTTCCGAAGAAACTATAAAAATGCTCGCCAGAACCAAAACCAACCGGTTCTCCAAAAGCAAGACTAAATGCGACTACAACCCATAAAAGTGTAACAACTCCCAAACAAATAAAGCTTTGAAGCATAGTCGAAATCACGTTTTTCTTGCCCACCATTCCGCCATAAAAGAAAGATAATCCTGGTGTCATAATCAAAACCAAGCAAGATGAGGTAAGCATCCAAGCAACATCTGCTGGGACAATATGATCTTTGGTACCAAATTCAGACAATACATAACTATTCTCCGTCATTGCCGGCCAAAATGCACCTGTAATACAAACAATGCTAATAATAATAAAGGAAATGATCCAGCGTCTTTCTATTTTCATTTTTCAAATACTTTATTGAACCCTATTTTTTTTGGGGTCAAAGTTAAAAAAAATTAAATATTTAGATTTTAAGGGCTGTTAAAATAGTGGTCTTGCGTGTATTTTAGTCGATTTTATAAATTATGGATTGATTTTTTGAGAGTATTTTATTTTGAAGTTCTAAATTGTGCCTAAAATTGTCAATTGCATTATAATTATTTTAATAATTCAGTTTGTAAAGCGCTCTAAAAGTTAGGATTATCAGAATAAAACTTGAAAATGTTTATTTTTTTTGAAGCTTTCCAATCAAGGCATCTTCAATTGGCGCTTTTATTTTAGTAATCGCATCAACATCCTCATTCGGAATTGTCATGGAAAGCACATAATGCTGAATTTTCCAATCTTTGCCAACTTTGACCAAAACTCCTGATCCACGGCAGATTTTCATTTGCGTATTCAGCAATTCGTCAAACCAGGCAATAGTTCCTGTTTTATCAAAAAAGATATGTCGCTCTATGGCCGTAAATTTCCATGTTTTTCCTTTGTCGAAATACGGTTTTGCCCAAATTTTGAAGTTCTTTTTTGTCCAATTTTCAGTAGCATCAGTTCCAATGAAAATCGCATCATCCGCCATTAAATCAAAATAGGTTTCAAATTTAACATCGGCTGCAGCTTTATGCCAAGCATCTAAAGTCTGATTGATTTTGTCTTTGTCAGTTTGTGCATTTGCAAAAGAAGCAACGAATAAAAGGAGTAGAATAGTTTTTTTCATGAGATAGATTATTTAGGTTTAAAGTTAAAGTTTTTCCACCACATAAGTAATATAAGCTCATATAATATAGAGATATAATTAACTTAATTCTTTTTTAAATCTATATAAAAATACTTTGCTCCCGAAGCTTCGGGACTGCGCCTTTGCGAGATTAATAGGTAAAGAAATTCCCAGTAAAACTAAAATTACCTTGCATTACTTATATGGTTTAAAAATTTTTATATTTGAATGCTATAAAATACCACAAATATGAATCCGAAAATCATTATAAGTTCGTTGGCTTTTTCGTCCTTGCTTTTTATTTCTTGTAAAAAAGAATTAGAGCCTCAGGAAAATACAGCAACATCAGAATTAGTAAGACTCGGACTTGCGAAAGATACTGCCAAAGCTGCAACAGCAGCGCCAGCCGTTCAAACGCAGACCGCAAATCCAAATACAGTTCTTGGAGAAACAAAAGGATTGAATCCTGCGCACGGACAACCAGGACATCGTTGTGATATAGCTGTTGGCGCTCCGTTAAATTCGGCGCCGCCACAACAAGGTCAAGTTGTAGCAACTCAGTCGTCGCAAGTGGTTCAAGTAAATCCAAATCAGAAAAATGTAGTTGCAACAGTTGCAGCGCCTGTAAAAGTAGCAAAAGGAATGAACCCGCCACATGGTCAGCCAAATCATAGATGTGATATTCCTGTTGGGGCACCTTTAAATTCGCCATCGCCAACAGCTGGAGAAAGCGGTACTGTTTCACAATCGTTTAACGTAAAAAGCAATCCAACTCCGGCGTTATTAAGTACAGAAACAACGCAAACTCAAACAGTTGCTGAAGGTATGAATCCGCCTCACGGACAAGCAGGACACAGATGTGATATTGCGGTTGGAGCGCCTTTACCGAAATCGTAAAGAAGTAACAAAGGTGCAAAGCGACAAAGGTTCTAAGTTTTTTACCCTTTGTAACTTTGCACCTTTGTGCCTTTGTAACTTTTTATAAAATTTTTGAATTTAAAAAGCTTTTTGTTTTTCGTAGGTTGTAGTTAGTGATTTTTTGATTTTGCTTAAAGCACCGCTAAAAGCTTTTTCTAATGTTTCGGCGTGTTCTGTCACAGTGATTGGCTGTAATTTTTGCGGACGTACTTCGATTAAGCATTTTTTGTCATGTAAACCAAATTTTTCCCCATTTTCATCCCCAAAGTGAACTTCAATACGAGTAATTTTGTCTTCAAAACGAGCTAAACCTTTTTCTAATTCTGCAGAAAAGTAGCTTTCTAATCTTGCATGTCCCTCAATGTTTTTGTCGGTGTTGATTTGAATCTTCATAATGGTTTAAATTTTATGATTGTCTCTCAAAGCTATCTTTTTTAAGGGAAAAAATCAAGTGAGTTAATAAAACATTATGAAATTTTTAATCGTTTTTTATCATTCTGAAAAGGGTGGAATTTTCGTTAACATTTCTGTTCTCAGAATTATCGTATTCTGAATTTCTGAAATACAAGCCCCCAAATTCTTCTTGATATCATTGCTCCAAAAACGCAAAACTTTCCAGTTATGAGATTCTAAGTAAGCATTGACTTCGAGATCTCTTTTCATGTTGCGTTCAATTTTTTTAATCCAATATTCGGTATTGCTCTGCGGTTTTTTTCGCGTTTCCCAATCTTTTCCATGAAAGAATTCGCCATCAACAAAAATCGCAATTTTCAAGGCAGTAAAAGTCAAATCCGGAGTGCCAAAAACCTTTCTATTATTTTTACGATAGCGGTATCCAATATGCCATAACGCTTTTGCCAAACGAACTTCGTCTTTGGTATTAGTGCCACGAATTTTGCTCATGACCTTGGAACGTTGTTCTGGCGTAAAACAGTCCATGGAAATTTAATTATTAAAGGTTTTAAATTTAATAATTAGTGGTATTTAATTGGTTATAGGTTTGTTGGGGTAAAATTGTATTATTTCTACAAAGATGAGCTTTTTTATTTCTCCTTCTCCTTCTTCCCAAACTTAATCTTCATCTTCCCATTATCATCATACGCAACTAAACGCAGTATAATACCTTTTTCGCGAACGGCTTTACGTTCTTCTTTTGTGGCGAGTTTGGCATCATTTTTAGAATTTCGAAGCGGAATCGTAAGTGCCAAATTAGTACCTCGGCCAAAAGAATAAATACCTTTTGCATCCAGATTTAAAACACTCGAACTAATTGTCAATTTATTAATATCGACCAATTCACCACGCAATTTAAAATCGCCTGATAAATCACTGAACGTAATGTTCTCAACATCGCGGAACGGAAAAGCAAATTTTCCTACTTTCATAATTGGTTCAAAATTCACCAAAGCGCCTTGGCTGACATTAAAATTCAAACTTCCGTGTGTTGAATTTGTAATTAACTCGCCTTTGCTGTTCATCAAACCGGTAACATTCGCATTGCTGGTTAATTTTCCGTGAATATTATTTGGAGAAAAAGACTTGATTCCGAAGTTGTTGAACGACTTTAAAAAACTCGCAATATCCACTCGGTTTACTTGAGCGTTTGAACCAAAAGCATAGTTTTGTCCGCTTGGCGAAATTTCAGCATTAAAAGCAATACTGCCTCCGGAAGTTTGCAGAAAACCATTTTTAATCACCAATTTTGAATTCAGCATTTGAATTGTAGCCGTTGTATTAGTTGCAGTGAGTTTGTTGTACGTAATATTATCGGCCTTAATGTCGATTACTACAGAACATTTTTCGATTACCGTTCGTAAATGACGAGAAATAGTCGGTTTGGTTGTTTTAGCCACGGGTTTCTGTTTTTTAGAAGAAGCCAAAACGCCCAGAAATTGTCTGATATCAATATTCGGACAATGAATTTTCCAGTTCACAACCATTTTTTCAGGAGCATCATAATACAGATTCAAGAAATTATCAATTTTTCCTTCAATATAAATCGTGTTCTTTTTGTGTTTGTACGCGATTTTCTTGATCAACAAAGCTTCTTGCGTAAATTCAAGTTGAACGTTTACTTTTTCGGCATGAATATTCTTCGGAATAAAATCAAATGAAGTATTTGTTACGTTTACATTTCCTATAAATTTTGGTTTATTGATGTATAAATCAACAATATCAAACTGAAAATTCAAGTTCGCAGTCGCATGTCCTTCCGTGAATTGAATCCATTTATCGTTGCTGATTTGATTGAGTCGGTCAACATCAAAATCTGAATTTACAGTTCCGGTTGCAATCGGTTTTTCAAGATTATTGATCGATAATTGGGCAATTTTCAGCGGAATATTTTCATAAGTCGCCGAAAATCGTGTCAAAATCACAGCCGAATTGGCATCGGTACAACCTTCATTTGGTTTAAAATTATTGGTAAAAATTCCTTTAAAATTGCAATCGTTCAATTGTCCGTCGGGAATACTTAATTCGTTGTCTTTTATAATAGCCTGAACTACGATTTTAGGATCACCTTCGGCATTCAAGTCGCCTTTTATGTCGCAATTTACGTCAATTGGTTTCTTTAAATTGAAACGATTCAGCTTAGAACTAATATTCCCCGAAAGTAAATTAGATGCATTTTGCCATAAAATAGAGGTTCCGATATTGATTCCGAAAAGCGAATTGGTTTTTCCTAAATTAAAAAATGCAGTAATGTCAAAAGAATCGGTTCCAATTTTTAAACCGTCTGTTTTTACATCAATTTTTTGTTTTTCAGCAGAATAAGCTACGGCTAATGTTCCTTTGAGGCGCTTTTGTTTTGCAAAACTTCCGTGAACGGTATTAAAAGCCAGACTGTTGATTTGAGTATCCAAGAAAAGATCTGTCTGCCAATCATCGCCTTCATAATTTACTTTTGATTTTAAGCTCGCCACTTCAAAATCAAATAATTTATGCCCAACATGATTGTCGATTGTAAAGCGAACATTGTTGAGGTCGATCTGATTAATTGTTGTTTCGGGCTTAGCCTTGTTTTCGGGAGTCTTTTTCTTTTTTTTCTTAAAAATATCGGAGTTAGAGTAACCATCTGCGGCTTTGTAAACATAAATCTGGGCGTCGTTTATGAGAATTCGATGTATGTCGATTTCCTTTTGCAATAAACTCCAAACGTTCAAGCGAACTTCTATTTCTTGGGCTTTCAGCAAAGTATGTTTGTGCGTGTCCCATTTATTGTCTTTTAACTCGACATCTTTTAAAGCCAAAGTAAAATTGGGAAAACCAGCTAAAAATTTATAATGAAAATCACCAATATGAAATTTTCCGTTGATGTTTTCATTTATTTTGGTGTTGATTTTAGCAATAATTTCGGGTTTGTTTCTGTTGAAATAAATCGATAATCCGCCACAAGCAATTAAGAGAAGCGCAATTAATCCTAAAATAAAAAACCCAAAACGTTTGGCGTATTTTCTAAAACCAGCCGATTGCAAAAAGACTTTTATTCGATGCAAAGTTTCTTTCATCTGGAAAATTTTAATGGTTGATTAAAGATACTACAAAAAACAATCATATTTAAATTTCTGATTTTCAAATTACTGTAAGGTTAAATTTGTGTATTGCAATTGAATTTATGATATAATTATTTACAATACTTTTATAATCAAAACTAATTTATGAATGGTGTATGATTTGTTTTTAATTTCTAACTTTGTACCTCAGTTTAGGAAATAACAAAAAACGAGTCTCTCGAGACTAAAGCTGAAATAACATTTAAAGACAAATTATTATGGCATTAGCAATAACAGATGCTACTTTTGACGAAGTAGTTTTAAAGTCAGATAAACCAGTAATGGTAGATTTTTGGGCAGCATGGTGCGGTCCTTGTAGAATGGTTGGTCCAATCATTGACCAATTAAGCGACGAGTACGCTGGTAAAGTAGTTGTTGGTAAAGTAGATGTAGATGCTAACCAAGAATTCGCTGCAAAATATGGTGTGCGCAACATACCAACCGTTTTGGTTTTTCATAACGGTGAAGTAGTAGGAAAACAAGTTGGAGTTGCTCCAAAACAAACCTACGCAGATAGTTTAGACGCTTTGTTGTAATCGAAAGATTATGATTTATATAAAAGAGGTTTGGCGAAAGTCAAGCCTTTTTTATTTTCTTTTTTTGCCACGAATTTCACCAATTTACACGAATTGATTTAAAAAGTTTGCCACAGATTAATGGATTTCCACAGATTAAGAATCCTTTTAATTCTTTTAATCTGTGGCAAAAAAATGAGACTTAAATTTTAATTCGTGTAAATTGGTGAAATTCGTGGCAAACTATTTTTTATTTTTAACGAATCTTATATTCCTTCAAAATGAAAATTCTTCACAGCTTTTTTGCTCTTTTTATAATCACGACGATTGGTTTTTCTCAATCAAAACCAAAAGAAAATTTTATTGTCGAAAATGGCGTTTCAGAGCAGTTGGCTCAATTTCGAAAAAAACAGATTTCAAATATCCAATACGGATTATCTTTTGAAATCCCGAATCAGAAAAACGAAGATATTAATTCGAGTTTAACGGTAAATCTGAATTTATTAGACATAAGTAAACCGCTTGTTTTAGATTTTAAAGAGAAATCTCAAAATATAAAATCAGTTTCGGCAAACGGAAAAAATATCCAAATTCTTCACGAAAACGGACATATTATTATTCCTGCTGAAAATTTGATTTCAGGGAAAAATACAATTTCAATTTCCTTCATCGCTGGAAATTTATCCCTGAATCGAAATGATGATTTTCTATATACGCTTTTAGTTCCAGACCGTGCGAGTACTTTGTTTCCGTGTTTTGATCAGCCTGATCTAAAAGCAACTTATAAATTGAGTCTTTCAGTGCCAAAAGATTGGTCGGTTTTGGCTGGAGCCGATGTAAAAGAGAAAGTTGAAAATGGAGATTTTACTTCGTACACTTTCGGCGAATCAGATAAAATGAGTACTTATTTGTTCTCATTTGTTGCCGGAAAATTTACAAGCGCAACAGAAAAACCAGGAATGGAAATGACGTTGCTCTATCGTGAAAATAATGCTGAAAAGATAAAAATGAGTGTTGATACGATTTTTAAATTGCATCAGCAATCATTGGAATTTTTAGAAAAATATACTGATCATAAATTTCCATTCCAAAAGCTGGATTTCGCTTCAATTCCGGTTTTTCAATATGGCGGAATGGAGCATGTTGGGGCAATTCAGTACCGAGAATCGACTTTGTTTCTGGACAATAGCGCAACCGATAGTGAGAAATTAAACCGAGCAAAACTCATCGCACACGAAACCTCGCATATGTGGTTTGGCGATTTGGTTACGATGAAATGGTTTGACGATGTTTGGATGAAAGAGGTTTTTGCCAACTTCATGGCAGACAAAATCATGAATCCGATTTTCCCGAAAATCAATCATAATCTCCAGTTTTTTAGTACACATTATGCCAGCGCTTATGCGGAAGATCGTTCTTTGGGCACACATCCGATAAGGCAACATTTAGCAAATTTGAAAGATGCGGGATCGCTTTACGGTGCTATGATTTACAACAAAGCACCAATTATGATGCGCCAATTAGAAGCTTCGATGGGAAAGGAAGCTTTTCAAAAAGGAATTGAAAAATATATTAAAAAATATGCCAACGACAATGCAGATTGGAACAATCTTGTAGAAATTCTAGATGCCGAAACGCCTTTAGATATGAAAAAATGGAGCGAGGTTTGGGTAAACAAATCGGGTAGAGCGATTTTTACAGATAAAATAGAATATGATTCTAAAAACCGAATCAAAAAGTTTGAAATCACGCAGCAAGCCGAGGATAAATCAACGAATGTTTGGCCGCAGATTTTTCAGATTGGTTTAGTTTATGCGAATAATGTGAAAGTTTTAAATGTCAATATTAAAGACAAAAACCTGATTGTAAAAGAAGCCATCGGACTTGAAAAACCGCTTACTATCATTTATAATTATAATGGTTATGGGTACGGCGTTTTTCCGCTTGACGGGAATAATTTGAATTTTATTTCTGCTTTAAAAGATGAGGTTGCGAGAGCATCTTCTTATAGTAATCTTTACGAAAATACTTTAATTGGAAACGTTTCTCCGGACAAAGCATTTGATTGTTTTTTTAAAGGAATTCAGACTGAAGAAAATGAATTGGTTTTACGAATAGTTTCGAACAATTTGAATACTATTTATTGGAGATTTTTAAACGAAAAACAACAAATTAAAGTTCAGAAACAACTTGAAGATGTTTTAAACGAACGTTTGCAAGCTAATCTATCGGCAAATATCAAAAAGACTTTATTCGGATTATTCAGTTCGATTGCGTATTCAGATTCGGCGAAGACCAAATTATATCAGATTTGGAACAAAGAAATTGTGATTCCGAATTTGAAATTAAATGAAGATGATTTTACCAATATGGCAATGAATCTGGCGATTTTCAAGCATGAAAAAGCCGATGAAATTTTAGAAAAAACGAGAACTACGATCACAAATCCAGACAAAAAGAAACGATTTGAATTTTTGCTTCCCTCATTATCAAAAAATGAATCCGTTAGAAATTCGTTTATAGAATCCTTGAAAGACGATGCAAATCGCGAGAAAGAAGCATGGGTTTCTGTAGGATTGGCCAATGTAAATCACCCGCTTCGTCAGGAAAGTGCGCAAAAATATATTAGATTTTCACTAGATTTGGTAGAGAAAATCCAGCGCACGGGAGATATTTTCTTCCCGAAAGATTGGCTGGATAATACCGTTGGAAGATATTCATCGAAATATGCTTTTGATGAAGTACAGCGATTCTTGAAAGAAAACCCTAATTTTAGTCCGATCTTGAAACGTAAATTATTGATGTCAACAGATTTGCTTTATAAAGCGCAAAATATCAAAAAAGAAACCGAATGAAAATTGAATCGGAAATAGAGAAAGTCTCCAGTTTTCAGCATCTTGAAATGCTGGCAAATCAGGTTGTGGAAGGTTTTATATCAGGAATGCACAAGAGTCCGTTTCATGGATTTTCGGCTGAATTTGCGGAGCATAAAGTATATAACGCAGGTGAAAGCACTAAACATATTGATTGGAAATTATTCGCCAAAACGGACCGTTTGTACACAAAACGTTTTGAGGAAGAAACCAATTTGCGTTGTCATTTGATTGTCGATAATTCGTCGTCAATGCATTATCCAGAGCTCAAATCAAATCAGCCATTTTATGAAAAGAAGATAGGATTTGCGGTTTTGGCGTCGGCGGTTTTAATGAATATTTTGAAGAAACAGCGCGATGCCGTTGGTTTAAGCGTTTTCTCGGATAAATACGAATATTACGCGCCAGAAAAAGGAAGTGACCGCCATCACAGAATGCTTTTGAACAAACTGGAAGAATTATTGGTACAGCCCAAAGTCAAAAAAACGACCGATACGATTACGTATTTGCACCAAATTGCAGAGAAAATGCATCGCCGTTCAATGATTATTTTGTTTACCGATATGTTTCAGACTGAAGATAATGAAAAGCTTTTTAATGCTTTACAGCATCTTAAACACAACAAACACAAGGTGGTTTTGTTTCATGTAGTTGATAATGAAACCGAATTGAAATTTGATTTTGACAATGCGCCAAGAAAGTTTATTGACTTAGAATCAGGCGAAGAGGTTTCTATTTTTGCTGATAATGTTAAAGTTGAATACGAAAAAAAGGTAGAAGCCTATTTTAAAAACTTGGCTTTAACCTGCGCAAAGAACCAGATTAAGTATGTTCCAGTAAATGTTGGCGATAATTTTGAAAAAATATTGACTACTTATTTAGTTGAAAAACAGAACTTTGGTTGATTTTGTGAAAAAATATTTCAATTTTTTCACAAAAACACTTGCAGAAATGAAATTCTGTACTATCTTTGCAACCGCAATAACGCAGAGGTTTGGTAGTTCAGTTGGTTAGAATACATGCCTGTCACGCATGGGGTCGCGGGTTCGAGTCCCGTCCAGACCGCAATATTGGGAGAAGCCTTTCTTAACAGAAAGGCTTTTTTGCCCAAATACGGTATCTAAGATTAGTTGTGTTGTTTTGCTGCGACTTTGTAACTCGCAGCTGGTTTAGTAGTTAGACCAATGAAAAGCTTTCCACTTTTGTGGATGGCTTTTTTGATTTAAGACTATTTGCAAAAGGCAAATTCCAATTCCTAAAACTCGGGAAAAATTCCAAATTCCAAATTTAACGTATAGTGTGTCATTTCGACCAAAGGGAGAAATCGCATCCAGTATTCTACAAAGATTGGTGATTTTGATTGCAGAGTTTCTTGTGTGATTTCTCCCTTTGGTCGAAATGACAAGATCGTTATATTTTGTGGTTTTGAAAGTTCAGCAGTTAAAAAGAAAGAAAGTTCTTGTTTTTTGATTTAGCTAGCATCCCGAGGCTTCGGGATAAAATATTGGAATTTAGCCAATTAAAAATTTCTTGAATTTTATTGCTAAAAACCCTTGCAGAATCCAACTTCTGTTGTATTTTTGCACTCACAAAAGCAGTGGGTTTGGTAGTTCAGTTGGTTAGAATACATGCCTGTCACGCATGGGGTCGCGGGTTCGAGTCCCGTCCAGACCGCTTAAATTTAAAAATGCCTTTCTTAACGGAAAGGCTTTTTTGTTTTATATCCCTCTTAAAATTAACAAAAAAAGATAGTTAAGTTTCAGAATTTATATTTTATTATTTTTCAAATAAAATTATCTCTTCAGTTTTGGCGAAGTTCTTTTTACTTCTTTTGCTATTTTTAGCCAAGATTGTATTCCCTAATCCGTTACCTTGGGATTTTATAAAAGATCAATTTTTAGTAGATACGCATAACTGCTCTATTCTTTTCTTCAGTTGACCATTGAACCTGCCACGCTCTACCGTCAATTTGGTCAATCATGATAAAATTATATATATTGGTTGTGGGGTAAAGAAAAAATCTACCATTTCTCTCTTCTTCTTTATTTACTAGGGATATGTCGGATAGTATCGTTTCAAACCTGGTTTCGTTTTCAGTGCTCCATTGAACTTGTCGCATCTGTCCGTTTCTTGTATTCAATTTTATAAATGTATACATATTTCGTGTCGCGAAAAGCCTATATGTAACATCACTGTCTGTAGAAATGTTTTGAATAGGAGCTTGTGATGTACTTTGCGCAAACGAAATCGTTGCAAATAATACAAAAATCAATGTGATTAATCTTGTTTTCATGGTGATTATATCGTTAGGTTCTTGAATTACTGGCGGGTCGTTATATGCTGACCGCTAACTAAGTACTAATATACAATCAATTTAAGCTGGTTTTTATAGCAGAAAGCTATAATTTGTAATTAGCATAAAATTATTGCTTAAAAGCTTATATTTTTAAGTTGTCAAGATGTTCTTATAACAAGTAAAAGGATTAATATAATTAGAAACTTGTCTAGGTAGTTTTTACTTATGTTAGGGATCAATCATACTTATCATTTCAAAGTTGGTTTACTTATATTCGCTTATCCTTTCTTGTAGTAGGTTAGTTGATTTATTCTAATAAATATTACTCTTATTATACTAAACTGTCTATTTTTCGTTTTAACGCTTGATATAGTTCATTTTTATAATCGATCTTTTTATCTAAGAACATTTCGTAATTTTTAAAAAAAGCTTTGGTTTTTGTAGTTCTGTTTGTAGAGGTATTAGTAAGTTCAAATTTTTCTAGTTCTCTGAGAAAGCCATTTTTTCTTATTCTTTGGAAGTTTAAATATTTTTCAGAATCTCTCTTGCCTAGCTTAGTAGAATCGATAATTTTTTCATCAGAAATTAAATCTATAAATTGGATAGCCTGAAAGCGATTTATTAATTCTAGATTTATTTCTTCCCAATTAATAATTATGTTGTTAAGAGTTTTTGCTTTTGTTTTATAAAAATCCATTCCAGAAACTTTTTTTATGACTATTTCGAAACGGAAAAACAAAAACTTTTTATGTACATTCATTTTGATGGGATTTTCTCGGAAATTTTTATCATTCTTATTTATTTCTAGATATTTTTCATAAAATTTATATTTGTAAATACTATCTTTCCCTTCCTTTGTTTTTTTGCCTTTAAAATAAACTGTAGTTCCATCAACTTCTCTGCTGAAAGTGCGATGTCTAGCAAAACAATTAATAACTTCTTTAAAATCAGATTTTAATAAGAGTGTGACACCGCTTTCTAGTTGAGTTACTCGAGCATTTAATAAATCTTGTTCTCTAATTCCTATTTTAACGCTTAAGAGTTTAATACAATCTTTTAGTTGAGTTGGAGTTAGGTTTCTTCTGGTGTTTTTTCCAAAATACCATTTTCTTATACTTCCATTGAAACCAATGGTAAACTTGTCCTTTTCATCATCGTAATATAGCATTAGAGTTATCTCAAATGGTCTTTTAACTTTCGCTTTTTCGTTAGAGATTTCTCTGCTAAAAATATGTCTATTGGGAAATTTACTAGGTCTATAGTTTCCCCATAAGGGATAATCATTTACAACAGTAAATTTTGATATCTTTATTTTAATTCGATCTACCATTTGATTATTTTTTTAGGATGAATTTTTCCAAATCGTTTCGTCTGATTAGAATTTTTCCATTACGATTTCTTTGATTAGTTTTTAAACCTTTTTTTCTGTAACTATCAATGATTTTTCTGCTTAATCCGAATTCGGTTTCAATATCATGTATCGATAACCATTCTTTATTAAATTCAGGGCGATCTGATAATTCCAATAATAGTCTTCTTGTTTCAATAACACATTTAACAAGATTACTGTAGACTTTTTTGTCAATTAAAATTTTTGTACACATAGTTTTTCAGTTTTATACTTTTCTATGATAATACTCGGATAACAATATTTTTGTTTGATTAAAGTGAAAAATTAACACCTGTTTTTTTTTAATCATCACTTAATCAATCACTTACGTAGAGAGAAAAAGATTACATAATTAAAATCATTTTTTGAGATATCTTCAGGAATTTTATGTGAAATTATATGGAGATTTCCCATGAACAGATCGTTGAAATTGTTTGAAGAAATATTGTTTTATGTATTATGAAAACTAGCATTTAAATACATAAATAGTATGATGCTGAATATCTAACTTGCCATCCAGATTTCTATACAAGTTGAGTAATTCTGCATTGATTTTAAAACAATAATAATTTTCTTCATTTGTTACAACGTAAAACTTAATTAAGGCTGTTTTAGTTTAATTACAACTAAAACCATATTAAAGAAGTTAGAAGAAAGATATTTCTCTATTTTTTAAATTTATATTGTTTACTCTTCCATATTTAATCGATATTTTAGCACTTTTAATATCAGGGTCAATTTCCAGAATAATTGGGGCTTAATGCCAGCCAAATAAATATTTAAAAGAACAACTCTAAGATTATTAAAAGTGTTGTAGAATTATCAAGTCAACGAAATAAAAAAAAATGAAATTATCCGAATTCCTAAAGGACTCTAATTATAAACTCTCTCAATTTTCAGACAGACAGATCGCTGAATTTGAAAACACAATTTTTTTCAAAGATTTAAAAGAGAAGCAAATTCCTTACATTACTTGCATTGTTAGAAAAAAGGAAATTAAGCTAACTCCTGAAGAAGCTGTTAGACAATTATATTTGATGAAACTTACGAAGGATCTAGGTTATCCAACAGATCGTATTGAATTGGAATATGCGGTTTCTTTTGGTCGTGAAAAGAAAAGAGCAGATATTGTAATTTTTGATAAAGATAAAACCACTTCTCCATATATTATGGTAGAGTTGAAAAAACCTAAACTTAAAGATGGTAAAGAACAACTAAAATCATATTGTAATGCTACAGGTGCGCCAATTGGGGTATGGTCTAATGGAGAATCTATTTCATATTATCACAGAAAAGATCCCAATTACTTTGAAGACATATCCGAATTACCCGCATCACATCAAAAATTATCTGATATTCTAAAAGACCGTTGGACAATAGATGATTTGATGGCTAAGGATAAATTAGTTACCGAAAGAAAATCTTTGAAAGATCTAATTAGAGAAATGGAAGACGAAGTTTTGGCAAATGCAGGTGTAGATGTATTTGAAGAATTATTCAAACTGATCTTTACCAAGTTGTTTGACGAAATGGAAAGTGGAAGAAATAGAACTCGTCATTTAGAATTCCGAAATTATGGCGATACTGAAAGTGAATTAAAAGAAAAGCTTCAAAATATTTTTGATAAAGCTAAAAACAAATGGGCAGGTGTTTTTTCTGAAGACGCTCGTTTGATGCTTACCCCTTCGCATTTGTCGGTTTGTGTTTCTTCTTTGCAAGATGTGAAACTTTTCAATTCGAATTTAGAAGTAGTCGACGAAGCATTTGAATACTTGATAAACAAAAGCAGTAAAGGAGAAAAAGGCCAGTATTTTACACCTAGATATGTGATCGATATGTGTGTACGTATGCTGAATCCTACAAAAAAGGAAACGGTAATTGATACAGCTGCAGGAAGTTGTGGTTTTCCTGTACACAGTATTTTCTATGTATGGGAACAAATTCTGAAAGAAAAAGGTTTAACAAAAAGTCATTTATTTACATCAGAAGAAAAGCCTACTGAATGTACCGATTACGTAGTAAACAATGTATTTGCAGTAGATTTTGATGAAAAAGCTGTACGTGTAGCACGTACTTTAAATCTTATTGCGGGTGACGGACAAACCAATGTTTTACATTTAAACACATTGGATTACGAGAGATGGGATGAAAATACAAAAGATGAAGATTGGATTGATACTTATAACGAAGGTTGGAAAAAACTAAAAAATTTACGCACCCACAAAAACAGTAATCGTGATTTCCAGTTTGATATATTAATGGCAAATCCGCCGTTTGCGGGTGATATCAAAGAAAGTCGCATTCTGGCTAAATACGAATTGGGTAAAAAACCTGATGGAAAATATCAAACCAAAGTAGGTCGTGATATTTTATTTATAGAGCGCAATCTAGATTTCTTAAAACCAGGTGGACGTATGGCAGTTGTCTTGCCACAAGGTCGTTTTAATAACAGTAGTGACAAGCAAATTCGCGAGTATATTGCGGATCGTTGTCGCATTTTGGGTGTAGTAGGTTTGCACGGGAATGTGTTCAAACCACATACAGGCACTAAAACATCAGTACTATTGGTACAAAAATGGAATGATGATTCTAAAGCTGGCGCTTTATGCCCTAAAGTAGACGACTATCCTATTTTTTTTGCTACCATGCAAGAAACTAGTAAGGACAATAGCGGTGAGAAAATCTACGTGAGGAAAAGGGATTATCCTGTATCCGCTCGTATCACAAATAATGAAGAATTAGAAGATGTAGCTGTAGATGTGTATAATGAAGTTGCAGAAGATCTGGACCAATATTTACTTGACACACACGGACATTTGATTGTAAAGCACGATTTGTTTAACCATGATCAATTAACACAAGACGGTATTGCAGAGGCATTTGCTGAATTTGCAAAAAAAGAGCGATTAAGTTTTTTTTAAATAGCCCTTTCAACGAGCAACGTTATAACGAATTGTTGAAAGGGCTTGAGATAAATGAGGTTTTACTCCAAGAAGTTCTTTTTAATAAGGACAGAAGAATAGATACTCAATTTTGGACAGAAAAAATATACTATAATCCTAAATTAAATTATGAAAGAATAGGTAATTGTTTAGAAAATGCACAATATGGCATTTCTATTTCTATGAATGAAGAGGAAAAAGGTTACCCCATTTATAGAATGAATGAAATACATAATATGTTGTGTGATTTAGAAGTTAGTAAGAGTGCTGATATTGATTTAAATGAATTAAAAACATTTAAGTTAAACAATAAGGATGTTTTATTTAATAGAACAAATTCTTTTGAGTGGGTTGGTCGAACAGGTATCTATTATAAAAATGAATTAGATAATCGTGATTATGTATTTGCTTCTTATTTAGTTCGATTTATACCCAATCAAAAAATCATTTTGCCAGAATATTTAACTACCTTTTTAAATACTAAATATGGTATTATTGATATTAAAAGAAGAGCCCGACAATCAATAAATCAAACAAATGTAAATCCTGAAGAAGTTAAAGAGATAAAGATACCATTACTAAGACTAGAATTACAAAAATCAATATCTAATAATTTTGAAAAAGCACATAAAAGTCTTATTATTTCCCAACAAAAGTACGCTGAAGCAGAAACTTTGTTATTAGAAACTTTAGGATTACAGGATTTTGAACCTTCTACAGAAGCCGTAAATGTCAAATTTTTTAAAAGTAGTTTCATTTCAACAGGTCGTCTTGATGCTGAATATTATCAGCCGAAGTATGATTCAATTGAAGCAAAATTTAACGAATTTAAAAGAATCCGATTAGGTAATTTAGTTGAATATCCTATCTCAAGTGGTGTTACTCCTAAGGCTGGTGGTGACGATTACACAGATGCTTTCGATGGAATCCCATTTATTAGAGCCGTTGATTTGCAAAATGGGCAAGTAAATCCAAATAATTTTAATTACATAAAAAGCCCAATTCATGATAATTTATTAAAAAGAACCAAACTGAAGCAAAATGATGTTTTGTTCTCAATTGCAGGTACGGTTGGTAGAACTGCAATTTTCCAACATAAATTTGAAGCTAATATAAATCAAGCTGTTGCAATATTAAGATTTGAGGAAACTTTAGTTAATAGAATGTATCTAGTGGCTTTTTTTAATTCAAAAATAGGAAAGCTTTTTGTTTCTAAATATTCTAGACAAGGATTGCAAACTAATTTGAATTTGAATGAAGTAGCAG
This sequence comes from Flavobacterium daemonense, assembly GCF_007341385.1. Taxonomy (GTDB): domain Bacteria; phylum Bacteroidota; class Bacteroidia; order Flavobacteriales; family Flavobacteriaceae; genus Flavobacterium; species Flavobacterium daemonense. The sequence goes on along the minus strand of NZ_VJYD01000002.1, from coordinate 15,371 downwards.
ACTTATCAATTCCAATTATCGAAAAAGAAATTCAAGAAAAAATAGCCAGTTTAATTAAAGAAAGTTTTGCAGTAAAAGCAAAAGGTGAGCAATTATTAGAAGTTGCAAAACGTGCTGTAGAAATCGCTATAGAAGAGAATGAAAAAAATGCTATGACATTCATTAATCAAAATAGTTAAAAAGATGGCTACAATAAGTCAAGAAAACATAAACCGTTGGATTGAACAATCTGATATTGATTATATTGGGCATTATATAAAAGCTTGGATTCCTTTTAATGCTTGGTATAATAACACATTTCAAACACTTTCAACAGATAGGGAAAAAATAAATGAAATTAAAAATAATGCTAATACAGTTCGAAATGCAATAAATACTTTAATGGAAGGAGATTCTTCGCTCTCAATGGAGTTTAAAAGTTATTTAGCATCCTTAATTTTTCACACAGCTGAGCTAAATATACAAGGTAGAGATGGTATCATCAATTTTGAGAATATAATAAGGGTTAAGAATACTATAAATCAAAAAAATGAGCCCTTTAATAGAAACCAATATTTTTTGAGAAGAACAGATGGAACCTATATTGGTAACGTCACTCAGTTTCAGATAAATGTTAAAAAACTTTCTGACAACTCAAGTATTTTTAGTTATACTCATAATGATTATGACATGGAGCATTTACTAAATTTCCCAGCTTATCAATCTTTATCTGCTCAAGTGCAAACACAGGTACGATTGTACTTTCAAGAATTATTACCTTTTACTAAAATATCTGTAATTGAAACCAATACTATTGAAAGTCCAAAGAATTATTACCAGTGCGATAATTATAGATTAAAAAGAGATACTTCGAATACAACTTGCTATGCACATAATATTGTAAAATCTTTAATTGAGATACTATATCAGTTACGAAATGTAGTATTTCATGGTGAATTGGTTCCAAATCGCGATGCGCAAAAAGTCTATTCAGCAGCATTTCACGTTTTAAAAATAATTTTAGAAAAATTAAGGTAATATGAAAAAAATGTTTACACTTCGTGGTGTGAGTCATTGTGGTAAATCTTCAAAAGTAAAAGATATTGCAAATTGGATTTTAGCAAATTATCCTCACGCTATCAATCATGGGATAGACTTTACGAAGGGAGATATATTAGGCGTTGTACAAATTAATAAGCTTAAAATTGGTTTTGTATCAGCTGGAGATGATTTGGATTGTATATTAGGGAACGATTCTATTTTAGAAATAGATTGCACTATAGATATTATCGTTAATACTTGTCGCACCAAGGGGATTTCTCGTAAACATCTAGCAGATAATTATAACTTTTCTACAGGTTGGCTGATTAAAAACATTTTTGTCACAAAATATGATCCTCCAAATCCTTCTCTAGAAAGTATTAGGGATTTAAAAATTATGGAAGAATTAAAAAGTTGGCTAACTGGATTAGAAAAATTATGACTATTTGATTACTGTTCATTGCCAACATTTTTAAATATGTTTATAACCAGCATAGATTTATGATACCAAAAGACAAAATACAATTAGTAAACACTATTTGGGATAATTACATCAAAACAAATAGAATAGTTCTTGATGCAAAAGGAAAAGAATTGGTTAATATCGATGAAGCAAGACGTTTTGCAATTATTGAATTAAAAAAAATTATCGATGAATTTCAAAAAGGGAATTCGAATATTTATGAATTTAAAACAAGTATAGATAGTTATAATAAACGAAATAATCTTTGGGGATTTACGGCAACAAAAGGCCAAATGTTTTTTAACCAGCTAGTTAAAAACAATGAAACGAATATTGAAAATTTGACGTCATTATTAAAACAATGTATTGCTATACCTAAATCAATAGAGGAATCATTATCTAAAATAGGGACATTAGAAAAACATTGTGCAACTATTTACAATAAAGCAAAAGATAAACGAAAAGTACCTAATCCTGGTTCGGTTAGTTATTTTCTATCCTATTTTTGGCAAATTCAAGATGAACAAAAATGGCCTATTTTATACACTTCATTAATTAATGCTTATTCAGAACTGGAAATTTGGAAAGAAAGTGCAAACCAAGTAGATACATATAAATATTTTTACGATTTAAATGATGAGATAAAAGAAATTTTAAGAAATCATTCTCAGAGAGAAATAACTAATTGGGATGCAGAGCATGCTTTTTGGAATTTTAAAGGAAATCCCAATAAACCAAATTTAAAAGCGCCAAAAAAAGAAGGGCATAACATTATAGCCGGAAAAGAAATTGAAGAAGAAAAAATAATTACTGTTAACGCTTCATTTGATTTATCAGATTATCTTATTCCTAAAGTAGCAAAGTTAATAGAATTAGGTAGTGAGATAAATAAATCATCTTCATCCAAAGGAAACGCTTATGAAAAGCTAGTAAGTGAAATTTTTAAACAACTGGATTTTGATGTTGAAATATTAGGACAAGGAAGTGGACGAAATCCTGATGCTATTATTAGATATAGAGAGGAGAATACTGCTTTTTTAGTTGATGCTAAAGCATATACAAATGGATATAGCTTAGGTATTGATGATAGAGCCATTAAGGAATACATTAATCATTATTGTCCAAAATTACAGAAAGAAGGATATAAGAAAATAGGGTTTATAATAGTGAGTAATTCATTCAAATCTAATTTTGATAGTTTTATCAATGAGATAACTTGGAATACTGACATTAAAAGATTTATTCTATTATCCTCCGAAGCATTACTGTATTTATTGGCTTATAAAACAAAAGATCGAATTCCACCTGCTACAATCATTGATGCTTTAGTAAGTCTTGGTAACCCAATTGAGTCTAAGAATATTATTGAAGAGTTTGATGATTTTTAAAATTAAAAAATAAAGCGAATTATTTTTTTTTAAAATTGTCATAGCTAATAACAATTATCGATGAAACAAAGTCCAAATTTCAATACTCAAGTTTATAATACAATTAATAATAATGAAACTACTCTGGAGGAATTAAAAGCAATTGAACCTATATTAATAGAGAATTGTAAATCAAGTATAAAACAAATGTATACTTTCTATTTTACAACTGTTGTTTTGATATTTATTTGGTTTCTTGTTGATTGTTCTATAATTAAGGAAATAAATTTTCTTGATGTTAATTTAAAAAATAAAAAAGTTTTACTTGTGGGGATTTCTTTTCTGTCTGTTATTTGTTATTATTTTACTATAACATATATGGCTTTTAATCAGTTAATTGATGCCGGATTGAAACAAATTCAATACAAAATATATCCAAATTTAAGTAAAAGTTCAATTTTGGAATTAACAATATATCCTTCTCTCATAGAATTGGAAAGTATAAAAGCGAGATTGTCAAATGACTCTTTTTTAAGTACCGCAGGGTTTATATTTGTATCCATTTTATTTATGTTTTTACCATTAATAGCCAATGGGGTTATTTGTTACAAACTTTTTTTTTCTAACTCTATTTCATGCTGGTTTCCAATTTTGTATTTATTCATTTTGATTAAGATTTTCTGTAATATCATTTTCTATTTTCATCAAGTCCAATAAATTAAAGTTAGTAAGGATTTGTAAAGCGATAATGTTTTTACAAATGGAAGGAATGGGTAAGTAAATTTGATCATCATTTTTTGTCTATATTTTTTTCTTTGCTACCCCTTTAAAATTACTAATAATTGCTGTTGATATTTCAATCTTGTAGACTTCTTTTTCTTCGATTTTTCTGTTTAAATATATCCCAATGATATTATTGTTATTCTCGAAATTATAATAATCTTTGGTTTTCTCTACAAGTTTAAAATCGGAATTATTTAATTCAAGAAGAATTTCATCTAATAGTTTTTTTTGAGAAAATTCAAACGAAGTTATTCTTAAATCTTTTCCAATTCCATTATCCCATCCCATATAACTTTCGATTAATTGATCAGAATTTTTATAAGAGTACCATTCATCAACAGGCTCTAAGTTTTTAGGATATTCAACAAATTTCCAATCAGAATTTAATACTGTAGATACTTTATCAGAAGAAGTTTTAGATATTTGAAGCAAGTCGGATAATTTGGTCAATAGACTAATTTTTTTAGTTGTATTGCTTTTTGAGTTAGAAATATTATCTAAAGGGTTTGTCTTTTCAGGGACTATTATTTTTCTTTCGTTGCTCCCTGATAGATAGCTACTATTAGTTTTTTTGTTTATAATCACATTAATGGAGTAACAATTCTTTGGTAACGGGTAGTCATTATCAGATTTCGTTTGTATCGTTACAATTCTATTTCCATCTTCATACATTGAATTAGTTGTGGGTTTTCCTTTTAAGGCAAAGCCTTGATAGATTAAGTTTTTAGTAATCCTATTTAATAAATCCTTATCATCAGAAATAAAATTTGTAAGCCAAAATTTTTGTCCAGTGTCTAGATCCATCTTGCCACACTTTTTTAGAACTTGTTTCTTGTTGTCTCTATCAAATGTAAAAGTATATCGTTCTGTAACAAAACCTTTTTCTGATGTATCCTGAATAGGAGGTTGCAACTTCCAAGTATATTGCAATTCATTAACCATTTCTTTTGCGTTAAGCTCCGAAATTTCTAATAAATCTTTTAGATTGTTGACTTGTGAATTACCTCGTATAGTGGGGAAAACAATTATTAAAATTGTAAATATTAAATGCTTCATATGTTTACTTTTCAGCTAAAATAATAAAAAGTATATTATATGCGGTTTATTTTATGAGGTAAATTTTATGCGGTAAAATGTCAAATTTCGTTTAATGGAAAATTTGGACAAAGATATAGACACTATAATCCTGCAAATTGCTGAAAAGATTAAAGCATTAAGAAAAGAAAAAGGTTTCACTAGCTATGAAACCTTTGCCTTCGAGTACGATATTAATCGAGTTCAATATTGGAGAATTGAAAAGGGTAATAATATTACACTTAAGACCCTAATCAAAGTTCTCGCAATTCATAATTTGACTCTTAATGAGTTTTTTAAAGATTTATAATTTATGTAAGTCTTATTTTAGAAATTCGCTTGTGTCTTTTTTTATCTTTAAATTCTTTGTGTTTCGTTATATAGTGTATAGTTTTTTCATATTCAAATGAAGTGAGTGATTCTTCTATATCTTTAGCGTCCATTTTTGGAATTTCAATTTCTGATAATAAAAAGTTCATGCAATTTTCGTATTCTTCACAACTTAAGTTTCGCCCTAGAGATGTTTGGTAATACCAATCGCTCAAATTACCTTCTACATATAAAGTACCATAAACATTATGCTTGGAAAAAAGTATATAAATTCGCATGTAGTATATTTTGTTTTTATTACTGCTATTATAAAATTTAGTTTTATATAGAGTTTTCTTTTTTGTTAGGTAAAGCAAGCCATGGCTAAATTTATATTTAGTTTTACTAGTCGGAGCTAACTTCCATTTTATTTCTTTTTCATTTAGATAATAATTTTGGGAACATATTTTTATGTTATAATTTTTAATATTTGCCATTGTTTTAGTTTTTAGAGTTAAAATTTACATTATTCATTATGTTTTTCATCTGAGTAACATCTACGCCAGTATAAGAATAAGTTTGACTTAGTTTTTTATGTCCCATCATTTTAGAGATATAAAATACATTTACATTATTATTTAATAATGTAGTACCAAAGGTGTGACGAGCAAGATGGAAATGAAGTTTCTTTTTTATTTCAGCAATTTCTCCAATTGTTTTTAAATATCTATTTACAGTTTGGTTTTCTATCGTAGGGAAAATGTTTTCATCATCTTCTCTTTGATTGTAAAATTTGCAGATTATTTTTTTTGCATTAACATTAACTGGTACTTTTAAATCTACATTGGTTTTAATTTGCCTTAAAGTGATTATTCCATTTTTATAGTTTTCTTTTTTCAAAGCAACAACATCGCTAAAACGCATTCCAGTATAGCAACTGAATAGAAACATATTTCTGGTTAGTTCTAGATGCTTTTTTAAAGAGAGATCACATTTGATAATTTGATTAATTTCAGGAACTGTTAAATATTCCTCTCTTATTCTAGGAGAAACATTCTGTAATCCTTTCCAAGATTCGTTTTTTAGAACATCTAATTTTACCGCTTCTTTCAAAGCCCTTTTCAGAAACTTAATCATATTGTATCTTCCACTATTAGTTTCAATTAAATAGTTGTCAAATTCAATCATAAATGAATAATCGATTTCTGAGAGTTTTAAATTTGGCTTAAAATATTTCAGTTTCTTTCCTAAGGTTACATAATGTATTTGCGTACTTTCTTTTATAGTAAGAAAATGTCTTTTACAAAATGATTCATAAAATTTGGAAAACAATAGATCATCTTCTGAATCGGATTTTCCATTCCAAAAATTAGAAATCTCATCTTTAGAAAGTGATTTACCAAGGCTTTTACTTTCCCGAATAAAGTCTTCAAGTTTTTGCTTCTTTTTTTTAATAACAGCATTTAGATTTCCAAATCCTTTTCCAATACCTTGTTCGGTATTTTTATCCCAATACTTTTCTTCTATAAACTCAGAAGAAGAGAATTTTTGCGTTACATTATTCCGTTGTAATACAATGTGAATTGGGCAAGTTCCGTCTTTTCGGGTTTTGTCCGTTCTTAAAACAGCTCTCACTGTAAAATAATTTGTTTCCATATAAATGTATTTTTTAATTATATTTTTAATAAACTCTAGTAAGCTTTTTTTTCTCTCACGGAATTTTCGGCTAAATTATAAATATAAATCTTACAAATAATGCTTAATCAATTGATTTATTGGCAATTGCATTTTTTATTTAAATCCGAAATACCGAATCAAGGCTGATTAATTTAACATTTTTAACGTTTATTAACACTTAAATCTTACAGGAATAAGTGTAAAATGTATTTTTGGAGTGGGTAAATAGTCTTTTGTAGTAATAAATAATTAATAAAGTTATTTTATTGAAATTTACAGGAAACATCCCCTAGACCATTCCCTGTAAATTTTCAACCTCTGTAAAGTATTGGATTTACTAACAATTTATTGATAAGTTCGAGTCCCGTCCAGACCGCTTAAATTTAAAAATGCCTTTCTTAACGGAAAGGCATTTTTGTTTTTGTTATTTAACAAAGTTTTGTATTACTCACTCTGATTTGTCATTTCGACGAAGGAGAAATCTCCACAAGAAGCTCCACAAAGATTGGATTATAGCGACGGAGCTACTTACGGAGATTTCTCCTTCGTCGAAATGACAAACGTTGTGGAATTGAAATTTGGAATTTCAGATATTGGAATTTTAATTTTCTCTATCTTTAATATCACAAATGTGTTTTATTAAACTTCAATGGAACATTCAGGTCAAAAACTAGACAAGTATTACATCAAGAAAGTAGATGCCGATAAAAAAAGCATTTATTGTCACCATGATTTGATGGGAGAATTGTTCATTCCGCCACACAGACACGTTAAGGCGCAGATGTTGTATGCTGAGGGCGATGTTGTTTTCGTGACCACCGAAACCAAAACCTATTTTTTGCCAGCAAGACATTTTATCTGGATTCCGAGTGGAGTGGAGCATAGTATTGAGCCAAAATCGGAAAGTGTGACAATGCGGAATTTATATTTTCCGGTAGAAAAAGACGAAGATGATTTTTATAAAGTAGAAGGCATTTATCCGGTCAATAATTTACTCTTGCAAATGATGCTTTTTACCAATCGATGGAACGGCGATCTTAAAAAAGGAACTCCAAATTTTGCTATTGCTAAAGCGATTAAAGCGATTCTTCCGCAAATTTGTGCCAACAATCTACCGTTGGAATTGCCACAACCAAAAGACAAACGACTTGGGAAAATTCTACGTTATATCGAAAATAATCTCGGAGAAACAATTTTATTTGCCGATGTTGCTCATGAATTTGGTTATAGCGAACGCTCTTTGTATCGCTTGTTTCAAAAAGATCTCCAAATGTCCTTTATTCAATATTATACCATTCGAAGAATTTTAAAAGCGATAGAACTTTTATTAGAAAGAAAACTTTCTGTAAAAGAGGTAGCTCAAGAAGTTGGCTATAATAGCGTTCCAACTTTCAGCAATACATTCTTCAAGATTTTAGGCCAAAGACCTTCTGATTACTTAAATGGTGAGGAGATTTTGGAACGAGTTAAATAAAATTATTTCACGCAGATTTAAAAAGATTTAAGCAGATCGTGCAGATAATTTTAACACATAGAAACATAGTTTTTCGTTGTGTTGAAAGACGCTTCGCTTTGTATTAATACACATAGAGCTATGCGTAAATGATGTGTCATTTATTTTTAATCTTTTATGCAATTAAAATAAACCTATGTTTCTATGTGTTAAATAATTACTGATTTTGTATGGAAAAAAAATAAAATCAGCGTACATCTGCTTAAATCCTTTTTAAATCTGCGTGAAACCTCCTAAAAGAATCTATTTTACAACAAATTGTTTTTCAGTGTTTTAATATAACGTTTTCGAAAAATGCAATTTTAACGTTTGTCCGAAATGAATACGTTATTGACTTTTTAGAATTATCAGTCATCGTAAAAATGAAGGAACTTTGCAGCATAAAATATTTATGTATTCATGTTCCTTAAAACAACAAATTCTACAGACGATTGTTTTCCCAAAATCCTGTTGTTGCTTCTAATTTTCTTAGGTTTTAGTGGCTTACAAGCACAGGAAATTCATTCAGTTTCATTGCAAGAAGCTTTGAAATTGGCAAAAGAAAACAACAAAAAAATCCTAAGATCTCAACTGGAGGTTACGTTTTCAGAGCAAAACATCAAAGAAAGAAAAGAACTTCGACTTCCTGATGTGCAACTGAACGGGATGTATTCCAGAATTACGAATATTACCGAATTCAAAGGAGACGGTTTCTTGAATGGGAAAGAAGTGACAAAGGCAATTCCTGAAATTTATGAAGTGAATTCGACTTTTAAAATGCCCATTTATGCAGGTAATAAGATTAATAACGCTATCAAAATTGCCAACCAAGAAAACGAAATTGCCAAAATTAAAACCGAAAAAACTGAAAATGACATCGAACTTGAAGTTGTAGCAAATTATCTTTCAATTTATAAGATGATGGAACTTCAGAAGATTTTTGAAGAAAATATCAAAGAAGAAAAAAGCCGTTTGAAAGAAGTTCAGTCACTTCAAAAACATGGAACGGTTACGAAAAATGAAGTTATTCGTGCCGAACTACAGCTTTCAGATCGTGAGTTGAACGCGCTTACAAATTCTAAAAACATAAAAATTGCGCTTCATGATTTGAAAACCTTAATTCAGATTCCGGAAAACGAAGAAATCGCAATCGACACAACGTCAGCTTTAGATGAAATGAATGGTTTGGATCCATATGATTTTTATATGAATAAAGCGTTTCAAAACGAAGAAATGCGAATTGCAAGCCAAGAATTAGACATCAGCAAAACGGAGCTGAAAATGGTTAAAGGAAATTATTTGCCAAGCGTTCATTTCTTCGGGAATTATGGTTTTTATTATCCTAACTATAAATTTTTTCCGCCAAATCCGTATTTGTACACTTTAGGACAAGTCGGGATTGCAGCCACTTTTGACCTTTCGTCTTTGTATAAAAATAAAACCAAAATGGATCAGGCAAATACTAAAATCGAATGGCAGAAAATGCAGTCTGAAATTGTAAAAGATCAAATTCAGGACAAACTGTATAAAGAACATACGCAATATCAAGAAATCCTTGAAAAGTTTGTGGTAGTTGATAAAGCTTTGGATTTGGCCAATGAAAACTACCGAATCGTAAAACTGAAATACTTAAATCAACTGGTTTTAATTACTGAAATGGTTGATGCTGATAATGCTTTGCTTCAGGCGAAATACAATAAAATTTCTACCCGATTGGATGCGGTTTTAAAACATTATGAGTTGCTTCATACTGCAGGGATTATGCCTCAGAGTTAAATATTAGACTTGATAGAAGAAAGAAGCAAGAGGAAAGATTTTTAAAAAAGAACTAAGATAAAAGAGAATAAGAAAGATGGTTAAGATAAAAAATGAAACTAAAAGAAATAAAACGTTTCATATACTGATAACAATTATTGCGTGCGCGCTTGTGGCAAGTGGTGTTATTTTGGGAATTTGGTTTTATGTGTTCAACAGAAACCACGAAGAAACCAATGACGCGCAGGTTGAGCAATATGTAACGCCAATTATGTCACGAATTACGGGTTATGTGCAGGAAGTTCGTTTTAACGAAAATCAGTTTGTTCATAAAGGTGATACTTTGGTCGTAATTGACAATCGTGAATATCAATCAAAATTAAATGTGGCGCTTGCCGATGTTCAAAATGCAAAACAAAACAATGTTGTGGCGCAAAAAAATGCAGTAACAACAGCAAGTGCAACGGCTATTAATGAATCGCAGTTAGAGGGTGCAAAATCGAATCTGTGGAAAACAAAACTAGAATACGAAAGATATAAAGCTTTGGTAAAAGATGAAGCAGCAACTTCACAACAATTAGAAAAAGTAAAAGCAGATTACGAGTCGGCTCAGGCACATTTTGAAGAAATGAAAAACAGAATTCATTCGGCTACTTTAAGTACATCGGTTGCAGAAGCGAATGTGCCGACAACGCAAACGAATATAGCATCAAAACAAGCCGTTGCTGATAATGCAGCCTTGTTTCTTTCATACACTATAATTACAGCTCCTTATGATGGTTGGGTTGGAAAACGAACGTTGCAACCAGGACAATTAGTAAAAGAAGGTCAATCACTGCTTTCAATTGTAAGCAAAGAAAAATGGATTACCGCCAATTTTAAAGAAACACAATTGCAGTATTTAACCGTGGGGCAAGAGGTTGAAATTAAAGCCGATGCTTTGAGCGACAAAACTTTTGTGGGGACAATAGCTTCGTTGTCGCCAGCAAGCGGGGCTAGATTTTCGCTTCTTCCTCCGGATAATGCAACCGGAAACTTCGTTAAAATTGAGCAAAGAATTCCGGTTAGAATTCAATTAAAAGACAACGACAAACTAACCGATTTTTTAAGAGCGGGAATGAATATCACTGTGATCGCAGCACACTAAAATGGAAGATAAAAGTATTTTTAAATCCTGGGTTCCAAAATGGGCAATCATTACAATTTTGTTTGTCTGCCTTTTGCATTCCATGATTTTATTGGGAGTTTATACTTCAAACGTCACCTACGCAGCAAGTTTTCTGGACATTGAGCCCGAAGATTTGCAGTTTGCGATGTGCGTTACGTATGGAACTTTGCTGGCTACGATTTTGATAGAAAGCCGATTTTCGAGTTTTTTTCCGGCAAAAAATTACCTAATGGCTGTTTATTCCTTAATTGGGATTACGATTGTTTCATCGGCATATATCACCAATTTTTATCTTTTTTTAATGCTGAGAATTGCCGAAGGAATCTTGATGGCGCTTCCGGTAATTACAATCCGACAATTGTTGATCGAGCAGTTTAATTCGAAAAACGCCATAATAATTGGTTTTTCGTTTTATTACGGTTCGCTATTATTGTCAACGCCTTTTATTATGAACATTGCGGTTTGGTTTCTGGATCATTACGACTGGAAATACATGCTTTATGTTTCAGGTGGATTACAGGTTTTGAATGTCTTTTTAATCTTAGTTACTTTTCGTGGGCACCGAATCACAAAGAAAATTCCGTTGTATCAAATCGACTGGATGAGTTATTTTTTGGTTTTAACTGCCATTCTTTGCGGTGCCTACTTTTTTGTGTATGCGGAGAAAAAATACTGGTTTGATTCTTCTGAAATGGTTCTGATGTTGATGATTGCCTTGATTACGGGTGGTTTATTCATATTTAAAGAACGTTTAGTAAAAAGACCCACTTTTGATTTTGAAGTTTTTAAATACGCCAACCTCCGAATCGGGTTTTTACTGTTTTTCCTTTTTTACATCAGCAGAGCTACGTTGAGTCTTTGTCACTCAGCAATGTTCTCCATTTGGAATTGGGATCCATCGCGCGTTGCGGGCGTGCAATACATTAACGGACTAGGAAATGTAATAGGTTTGATTTTAGCGGCTTATTTTCTGATGAAATCCGTTTCAACCAAAATCATTTTTATAATTGGTTTTACGCTCATTGCTATTTTCCACTTCTGGTTTACGTTTCTTTTTGTGCCAGATGTTGCGCTGAGCGATATTATCATTCCCTATATTTTGCAAGGAATCGGTGTTGGGTTTTTATTTGTTCCGCTCATCTTATTTACCACATCATCGGTTCCTGCAAAAATGGCGGTTTCTTCGGGAATTGTTGGGGTTTCCGGACGTTTTTGGGGAAGTACGATTGGTTTTTGTGTGATGCAGAATGCGGTCGTTTTTCTTAATAAAAAACACTTTTTAAAACTAAGTCAGTTTGTAACCAGTGAAAACCCGGAAGCGCAACAAACTATTGCTTCAACAACACAAAGTTTTATGGCAAAAGGTTATTCTGCAGATAATGCGAATACTTTAGCCTTGAAAAAAGTCTTCGGAACAGTTGCCAAACAAGCGACTTTACTGGCCGATATGGAGATTTATACGGTTGTTGGTTATGGTTTGCTGGTTTTGATTATTCTAATTGCGTGTAATCAGCATTTGAGACAAACTATGACTTTGGTTAAAAGCAAGATTTGGATTGGGTAGAGATTTTGTTTCAGGTTTAATGTTTCAAGTTTTTACCAATCTTTGTTGATTATTCGCGCAAAGACGCAGAGTCGCAAAGTTTTATTTCACACAGATTTTAAATGATTTAAGCAGATCAGCGTAGAAAATTATTAAAATTAAATCTGCAAAAATCTGCAGAATCTGCGTGAAAGAAAACCCTTTAAATCTTATTAATCTGTGGCTTTAAAATAAATCTTTGCGCCTCTGCGACTTTGCGAGATTAAAACAAAATCTTAGCGAATCTCCGCGAAAAACCTCCGTGAATCTCTGTGGAATAACACTTTATTCCCCTATCTTGCACTCGTTAAAAAACAAAAAAATAAAATGAAACAGCAATGTGTAATTTTTGATATGGATGGTGTGATTTCACATACCAATCCGCATCATGTAATCGCTTTTAAAAAGTTTTTCGATAAATATAATATTCCGTACACGAAAGAAGAATTTGAAGAACATATGTACGGAAAACACAATAGTTATATCATGACGCATTTTTTCAAACGCCCGATTGCAGGAGAAGAACTTCTAAAACTAGAAGACGAAAAAGAAGGAATGTTTCGTGAGATTTACAAAGACAAAGTCGATACGATTCCGTATTATTTAGATTTTTTAAGCGAATTAAAATCACGCGGATTTAAAACGGCGGTCGCAACATCGGCGCCACGTGCGAATCTGGATTTGATCATAAATACTTTGAAAATTGCAGACAAAATGGATTCTATGATGTCTAGTGAAGATGTGAAATTTCATAAACCAAATCCCGAAGTATATTTGAAATCGGCAGAGCGTGTTGGTGTTTCTCCTTCTGATTGTGTCGTTTTTGAAGACTCTTTTTCGGGTGCTTCTGCAGGATTAAATGCGGGAATGAAGGTGGTTGGCGTTTTGAGTACGCATACAAAAGAAGAACTTCCGCCATGCGATTTTTATATTAATGATTATAGTGAGATTAATGTGGATAAGATAATTGAGTTGTTAAACAGCTAAATTCTAAAACCATATAAGAAATATAAGTTCATTTAAATAAATGAGTAAATTAAATTGCCTCCAGTTTTAACTGGAGGTTTTTGTGTTTTAAAGGGAATGGCTTTAGCCGAAAAATTACTTCGAAATTATTGTTTTCCAAAGTTGATTTTTTTCATCAAGAATATAAACCTCATTTGAGTCTAAACGAATAAACTTTTTAAGCTTGATTTTCTCAGGAAAAACAATCTTGCCAAATTGGCTCATTTTTCCATTTTCCATTTTAAGGATTTCTATTTTTTTTCTTTGGTCAGTTGATGGATCATTATAAACGATAGAAAAGTTAGTGTTTTCTATTTTTAGAGGAAATCCATCTAAAGTTAAGCTTTTGCACTCTTTCTTGTTTAGCAGGATATAAAATTCTTCGTTGTAAGTAAATTTATTTATTACAAAAATGTCAGTATTCATGATATAACCTAATTCCTGAAATTCGACATAATTCTCATCTGAATCATCATTGCAGAATGAGGTTTTTAAATTAGTATTGCATTGATAAGTAATACATTTTGGTTTTTTCTTGGGTAGTTTACTCCTTACAAGTTTAGTTTCAATAAGTTTTTGAGGTTCTATTTTTTTTGAAACTTTTAAAAATGTGTTTTCAGAATATTTCTGCGCATTAACACAAACTGTAAAAATCAAAGAGCAAATCAAGATTATGTTTTTCATGAAGTTTCTCATGTTAGCTTTTTCATAAGATTTTCGACTAAATCTTTACTCCTTAGAAATGTTTTTTATCTGGATATTTCTAAAATCAATTGGAGAACGCTCATAATTCAAAGAAATTTTACCTTCGGTCGAAGAAGCTTCAGTGCATTCATTTACTAGTTTTCCGTTCAAATATTGCTTTATTTTTCCGTTTAAAGATTTAATGACAACCAAATTCCATTCGCCATACGGTTTTTCGTTTTCTAAAAACTTAGGAGAAACCACACTTGCGCCAGCTTCGACCAATTTTCCGTTTACTTTTGCCGTAACTTGATCTAAAAAAATAAAATCTCCAGTAACGTTTTCTTTTATTTGAAATTGAATTCCTTTTGGCCAGATTCTGTCAGAGGCGTCTAATGGAATATTATACATAACGCCACTGTTTTTTACACCTTTCATTTTGTATTTTTCGTCAAGATTCCATCTGTATTCAAGCTCAAGCTCAAAGTTTTTATAGCTTTTTTTGGTCATCAAACAACTCGGGTCTTCACCGTGCATACGAATCATTCCGTCTGTGAACTCATATACTTTTGATGGTTCTTGTTGTGCTGTATTAGATTTTGTAAAAGCATACCAATCGTTTATTTCTAAACTTTTTCGCTGAACGAGACATGAATTTAGAACTAAAAGAAGAAGAATAGCAAAAGTTGATTTTTTGAACATAACGATAAGTTTAAGGCGAATTTGATTTGCTTGATGATTTATTAGAAAGTAAAAATAACGATACAGACTAATATAAAAAATAGATAGTTGAGGTTTTTTGTTTTGAAAATTTAATATCCATTTTCACTATCATAATCTTCATTTTTGTCATTCCGAGGAACGAGGAATCTCTGCAAGAAACTCGACAATCTAAATCGACAATCTTTGTAGAGCTACTCGTGGAGATTCCTCGTTCCTCCTTTAGATTTGTTTTTTGAAATTTTGAGTAGATTTATGATTGAGAAAGGAAG